>NZ_VCNK01000017.1 GCF_006265095.1 Phaeobacter sp. B1627 | reverse complement strand
AATCAATGGGTCCTGAGCCTAAGGCTCTCATGAAGCTCTGACCGCGTTGGTCCCCATCTACAATAGCAAGCAATCACGAGGCTATGGTAGTACTGATGTCACCAAATAACACACCTGAAGATGCTGCAAAAGTCTCCTATCAATTGGTGCGTGCTGGTTTCATAGCGAAAGGAACGACCCCCACCCGAGTGATCTGCCCCACTTGAGTGGTCCGGTTTGAAAGTTAGTGCATCGTGGGCCTCTGGTCTATGGGTACGATGCTTTCCGGCGCTGGTGGGCGGTAGCCCAAAGAGCTGTGCGGGCGCACCCTGTTATGATGTTGGCGCCAGCGCTCGATCAGGATCTGGGCTTCTCTCAGTGAATAGAACACCTCCCCATCAAGCAATTCGTCGCGAAGCCTAGCGTTGAAACTTTCCACATATCCGTTCTCCCATGGCGAACCCGGCTCAATATAGGCCGTTGTGGCGCCCACCGCTTCGATCCAGTTCGCAGCCTGGTCGCGATGAACTCAGGGCCGTTGTCGGACCTTATGAACTCAGGTGGGCCGCGGAGGATGAACAGGTCTGTCAGCGCGTCGATCACTTCGACAGAATTGAGCTTGCGTTTGACACGTATCACCAGCACCTCCCGGGTGAACTCATCGACGATATTGAGCATGCGGTAGGCCCGCCCGTCCGCGGTCCGATCCTGCACGAAATCATAGGACCAGACGTGGTTCGGCCGTTCGGCCCGCAGCCGCACGCAGGAGCCATCCGCCAGCCAAAGCCGCCCGCGTTTCTTCTGCTTTTGCGGCACTTTAAGCCCTTCGCGTCGCCAAATCCGCTCGACCCGCTTATGGTTCACGCACCACCCCGCCTGACACCCCGCCTGAACCAGCAAACCGGTGATCTTGCGAGAGCCATAAGGAAGTCACCGTCAGCAACGTGCAGGACGGCGCAGAAACCCCGTGGTTCCTGCTGGATACTTCCCGCGCCGTGAAACCGCTATCTGGCAGGAGCGCGAGGACTACCAGTTCACTGCGATGAGTGATCCGGCAAACCCCCCATGTGTTCATGAACGACGAATACATCTACCGCGTTCGGGCACGGGTCAACGCGGGCTTTGGCCTTTGGCAACTCGGCTATGGCAGCAAGGGCGCTCTGACCTCGGAAATTTATGCCGCTGCGCGTTCCGCGATGATGAACTTCCGGGCGGATGGTGGCCGGATATTGGGCATCCAGCCGACCACATTGGTCGTACCGCCCTCTCTTGAGAGCGATGCTCTCAAGCTGCTGAACTCGGAGCTTGGCTCAGGTGGTGAAACCAACCAGTGGAAAGGCACCGCGAAGTTGATGGTCTCGCCGTTTATCGGCGAGTGAACTGATGCTGAACGAAGCAAGCGCAACATGTGAGCTATCCTGTAAGGCTCCGGATTGGGTCCATTTGTTTCCGCCTGGGCACATGGCTGGTTGGGATGGGCGACGGTTCGCCCTGTCCGATCCGCAATCGGTCAGACTGGCATTCCATCAGTCCGGCGTCGATCTGCCGATTGACTACGAACACCAGAATGACCGCAAGCCTGATGGGCATGTCAGCCCGGTTCCCGCCACCTCTGGATCAAGGAACTGAAAGCGGACGCAGCAGGCCTCTGGGTGCGCGTGGAATGGACCGCTCAGGCGCGCGAACTGATTGCGACCGAGGCTTACCGCTACCTCAGCCCCTCCTTCTTCTTCGGGCCGGGCAACAAAGCCATCACCAAGCTCAAAGGTGCTGGGCTGGTTCACAATCCCAAACTTCAACTTCATGCCCTTGCAAGCCAGGACACCGCCATGCCCGACAGTCAAAATTTCATGCAGCAACTGGCCCAAGCTCTGGACCTGCCAGCCGAAGCTGAACCCCAAGCGGGTTTTGAGGCAATTGCGACGCTCAAAGGGGAGGCCCGCGCAGAAACTGCCGCCCAGTCTCATGATCCCGCGCGCTTCGTTCCCATCGAGGCCATTCAGGAATTGATGCAGGATCGAAACCAACAGCCTTCGACCCAAGCGGAAAGCCGAATTGCAAGCAAGGTCTCGGACGCGGTCGCGAACGGCATCATCCTGCCCCGAATGAAAGAATGGGCCGCTGCACTCTGCCAGAAAGACGAGGCGGCATTTGATACCTTCGTTTCCAATTCGATACCGGGAGCATACGCCCATCTGATCAACTCAACGTCGTTGCCCAGCGATCCCGACAACGGCATTGGGCAATCCACATCCAGTTCACACGAAGCGGCTGCGATCTGCGCCCAACCGGGATTGTCACCCGACCCGCTCAGTGACTGAGGTGCGCGGGCTCCCCCATCCCTAATCTGCGCATGCGCTTGACCTCTTCGTGGTCTGGCGTGGATCTGCCCCCTTTTCGTAGTTTGCCGGACGTCAAGTGGGGGCTGCCACAGACCGTTTTAAGGATCAGCAGGCCTACACTTCCACTTCCAAAGCCTACCGCACAGGTGCAGCCCTATCTTGATGTATTGGGGCCAGAACTGACGGTCCAATTTCTTCTTCAGTTCGGTGGCTCCGAACTGTTTATCCCGCAAAATCCAAAAAGGCGGCCGAGGGTCGAGAAACTGGTTGGAGCGGACAACGTGCGGGCACTGGCAAATGTAGCGCATCTGTTGCAACGTCGTGTGCCATTGGCAAACGCTTGGATATCCGCCTTTCTCCACTGGCAGGGGATGCCCGTCAATGAAATCGCCAGGACGATCCGCCGGACGGACAGAACAGTCCGCCTGTATCTCAATCAGTACAACATGTGATGAAATACCTGAGGGTGTTCTAGGGCGCAGGCGGTGGGGCCTCGCAGTCCGGTCGAGCCGGAAACCCCACATAGCGCTCCGATCCGGAGATCGTGCTACGGCCGCGAGAATATCACCGTGTCACGCCTGCGAGAGTAAGTATGGAAATGTGCGCCGCCACTTCAACCTCTGAACCTTCTGCCCCATCACTGGAAGATGAAGAGCGGCTTAGATTGGCTCAAGCTCTCGATAGCGTGAAGGCCATCGAAGCCATGGCACATGTCGCTCTCTCACATCTCACCTGCGCTCTTGAAGCGGCGCCTGAAGCTCATGTTGAAGACCCATCGAAAGGCCCCTTCAGGGCGGAGTATCATCGCCGCCTTCACCGCCCTGGTCGTCCGCGCCGTATTGACGCCGACCCTGAACTGAGAGCCTTTGTCCTGAATCGGATCGACGTCATGACCTTCGAGGAACTGGCGGCAGCGATTGCCGACGGGTTTCCCCCAGGCCGAAAAGTCGGAAAGAGCGCAATTCATGACTGGTTTCACAATACGCGCCGATAATCCCATCCGAGAACGACCGAGATAGACCGGCCTCTTCCGGTATCAAACCTTCTGAAACGGCGGTATCAGGCTGAATGATTGCTAACAAGCGCATTGGCCTGTGGCAGCCCGCCCCGGGGTTTGTCCTCAGCTTCGGGGTTTGACTTTCGGGGCCGCTCTTTCCCGAAGGTCGTCGTCCCGCTCGGTCCAGCTGACACGAAAATCCACCTTGCACTGACCATCATTGCGCTCGGCCCGAATGCGCAGGGTCAGCAATCCTTCGGGGGTCAACAGGATTTCGTTGTCGTCATCGCTCAGGCTCAGTTCGCCCTTCGCCAGCCCCTTGCCAATCGCGTCGATGAGCGTCTTCACCGTCTTGCGGTCCTGCAGCGAGTCATGGCGAAACCGCGCATCATCGCGTGCCTTGTCGTCCTTTGCCATCTTCGCCCGCCTCATGTTCAACGTCTGGCTCAACTGATCCTGAATTGCCGCTCCGGCGCGAAATGCTTGGCCCGCGGATAGTCCCTGCTCAATCCGATGACATCCCCGCTGGGAAAGATCAAGGTCGCCCCGGCACCGATCCCTGACAGCCCCTCCCCCTGACGAGAGCTCCGGTCCAGGGTCACGTCACCTTCCAGATGCAACAGCCCCCTTTTGGCCAGCAGCCGCTGACCCTTTGCATTGTTCACATGTCCCTGCACCACCATATGGACGCCCATACAATGCAGATCCGCCACGCCGGCCCTTGTCAGCTGCGCGTCCGAGGTGCGGTATTTCGTGCGCACCAGATTTGCCAGAGGGCCGAAGTAGAAGGCGAACGGATCCTGCCCCTGCCCGGACCGGTAGCGACGGTTCACCGTGGCGGCTCCCCCCTCCGCCAGCAGGCGACACATGCTGTCATCCACCCCGGCATGCACGAACAGCAGCGAGCCCAGCTGACAGACAACGTCCATCGCGTCATAGAACCAGGCATAGTCGCCTCCGGGCATGAAGAACACCTCGCGGCACTTCAGCGCCGCCGCCAGAACCGCGCGTGCACTCAGCCCCGCCCGCAGAACCTCCGCGTCAAACTGCGCGGCTTTCCGCTCCAGCTTGGCGATCTCGAGCGCCACGGCGGCGGACTTCAGATGCTGCACCGCTGCGACAGAGAACCGCTCCGCCCAGCCTGCACGCGGATGAAGACGCGCCCGGCATTCGGCCTCGGACGGCAGGGCCGCGAGGTCGGCCGCGCTCACGTATCGGTCGTGAACCTCCCGCAGCAACGGGATGATCTTGCGGCCCATCCGCACCAGCAGATGCTCGCTCAGCGCCGTCGGCGTCTCCTGCAGCGCGCCGATGGCCAGCCGCAGCCGCAGATCGTGATTGCCCGCCAGAATGCGCAGGTCCGGCCCCATCGCCATCAACGCGCCCAGCGCATCCAGCATATCAAGGTTGCTCGGTCCCTTGTCGAGGCAATCCCCCCCGATCAGGATCGTTGCGCTGCGGCCGAATGCCGTCAGGACAAATCCCCCCGGCGCGGCGCGATCGCGCCGGATCAGACCGGACACCACCAGCGACCGCAGAAATCCTTCGGCATCGGCATGGGTGTCGGAAAGGAAGACAACGGGCCGGGTCGGCCAGCGCCAGCCTCCATGGGCCTCGGCGCGGCTCAGGCAGGCCTTGAGCTGATCGATGCCGTCCGGGCCGGGGCTGCCGGAGTGGGCGCTTGCCACTGGCCAGCGCTCCAGTTCATGCGGCAAATCAGGGAGCTCGCCGAAGGGGTCATACACAGGCGGCAAAAGAGGCGAGCGGGCCGTACGGCAGGTCTGCAAAGCATCTGTTCCTAGTCCAGGTGGGTCTCCTGGCTGCGCCGGTGTTTCCAGGCGCCGCCACAGTGCGCCCATCTACCACGCCCCATGTAACAGAGCAGTAACGGGGTGGCATGATGCATGGAAAGACGCGCGATATCGCCCAATGACAGCAGCCCCAGATCACAGGCCGCATGACGAAACGAGGCCCCATGCCCGACGCAGAGCGTCAGCGACCGCGCGGGGGCCGCCTCTGCGACCCTTGTCAGATGATCCGCCACCCGCGCCCCCGCCTGCAACAGCGATTCCGCCCCCTGAAAGGGCAGCCGGTAGTGACTGTCGGATTTCCACCCCGGCGGCGCTGGGTCATAGCGCGGATCCAGATCAAGCAGCGCCTCGATCTCTGTCGTGGTCAGATTGGCCACCGCGCCCACCGCGCGCTCTGCCAGCGCCGGTGTCTCGGCAAGGGGGGCGACCCGGTGGCCCGCCTCACGCAGGACCGCCGCGACCGCTGTCGCCGTCTGCCAGGCGCGCAGTTGGTGCGAGCTGTGGATCACCGGCGCAAGGGTCCAGTTTTCCCGCGAAAGGATCGCATGCACTTGCGCCCCGCATGCCTGCGCCTGCGCCTGCCCCTCCTGCGTCAGGGGAAAGGGCTGCAGGGCCGATGGCGTCTGCGCCCGCTGATGATAGGCGCCATGCCGGATCAGCGCGACATAGCGCGGCGCGGGATCAGGCGCGGGATCAGGATCAGGCATCAAACAGATCGCGGCCAAGATTGGCAATCGAGTCGAAATCCACGCGGCCCGTCACCTCCTGCACCCGGACATGGGCGAGCGCCGCCAGATACCCCTCCGGCTCCGGCACCGCACTGTCGCGCAGAAACGCCCCGTCCGCCGCCTGATAGAAAGGTCCCGGACTTTTCATGATCGCACCCAAAAGGTCGGGGCGCGTTGCCAGATCGACCTGCTCGATCATGGTCACCTTGTCGACGTCGCGCTCCCAGTTGAGCACCCAGAAATCCGTCAAAGGCGCCGCATAGGTGATCCGGCCCGGCCCGTAGATGTCGGGAATGATCAGATCGTGTTTCTCTTCCAGCGTCCAGAGCGCATCCGGGGCCATATTGCGCAACTCGGTCTTGCGCGCCTCGCTCAGCATCCCCTGCAGGCGGTCATTTCCAAGTATGGTGCCCGGATTGATCCGCGGATGTTTGGGAATGCCCAGCCCGTCGGCGCCGGTTGCCGTGACCTGACACAACAGCCGGTCGTTGGTCATGAACTGCATCCCGGCAATGTCCATCATCCGCAGGACCGAGGTCGACTTGCCCCCGCCCGACAAGCCCGCGATCGCGAGAGACCGACCGGCTCGGGTCACGGCCGCCGCATGGCAGATCTGCCACCCCTCCCGCTGTGCCCTGTTCAGAACCTGCGTATTGATGAAATTCACCACCTGATTGGCATTCGCAGAGACCGGCCCGAATGCCACCAGCAGCGCCGGAGATTGCAGAAAGGTGACGCCGGTGCGCGCCTTGTGGATCAGCCGCCCGTCCGCAAGGTCATGGATCTCGTCCTTGCGCCCCTGCTTGCCCGGCTCCCGCGCCCAAAGCCGCCAGAGCGGCGCAGGGTCAATGCTCTGCCCCTCGGTCACATGCACGGTGATGTCGGCCCTCGCAACCGTGGCGCGGGCTTCCTTGAAATACTCTGCCAGCTCATCGCGCAGGGCAGGCGCCCCGCACAGAACGCGGAGCGTCACGCTGCCCACTTTCAGGTCCAGAGGCTCTGCCGCCTCGGCGGCGCTGAGATCCAGCAGCGCCCGGACCTGCGCAACATCAGATAGCGTCATTCATCCATTCCTGCGATCACGTGTTCCGCCACCAGACCGGCAGCATCCATCCCGCAGCCCTCCTTCACTCCGCGATACCCCCCGAAGGCAGAGACCTCAAAGACAATGGGGCCGCTGTCCGTCAGCGCGATATCCACCGTTGTGAAGGTCAAGCCAAACGGGGCCTGCGCGCGCCGGCCCAGATCGATCAGATCCGCATCCGCGTCGAAGGGCTCGTATTTGCCCCCCGACAGGATTGTCGTGTTCCAGCTGCGTCCGTCCTGTTTCACCCGGGCATAGGTACATAGGTATCGCCCTCCCAGAAACACCATTCCGAGATCCTGTCCCGACAATTCGCGCCGGGCCTGCACATACATCACCGGGTTTTCGGCCCTGAAGGCCGCGATCTGCGCAGGCGCATCCGCATCTGTCGCGGAGATCACGCACATGCCGCGGGCCTTGGTGGAAAACAACGGTTTGAACACCGCGCTGCCGTAGCTGCGGACCGCAGCCAACGCCGCCTCTTCGCTCTCGGTGATGGTGGTCGGCGGCATCGGGATGCCCGCATTGGCCAGCGTCACCGTGCAGGCAAGCCGGTCCATCAGCCGCAGGATCGCCTCCGGCCTGCTGAAGATCCGGACACCGCGGGCCTCGGCCACACGCAGCATCTCCAGCCGGTCCAGCGCATGATAGCTGTAGATCTCGGAAATCTTCTTGACCACCAGCCCGTCAAGTCCGCAAAGATCCTGACCGCGAAACATCAATGCGCCGCTGTCCAGATCGAGCGAGACCTCCGCCATGTCGATGACAAGGCGAAACCCCGTGCGCGCCTCCAATGCGTCGGCGATGGCCTCGGTCGACCACTTGCCCGGAATGCCCACCACCCCGATTTTGAGTTCAGTCACCAAACAGCTCCTTGATCGGCAATTTCAATCGTCCCTCCCGGCCCTCGGGCACCGCCAGCACCCTGTCCAGCAGATACCGCGACCTGAGGATCATGCGCCGGGCATGCTCCTTGTCGAAGACAAATCGGGTCGAGGAGGCAAAGCTGCGCGCAAGACCAAGCGCCAGCCGGAATTCGAATGTGTCGTCTTTCTGCGCCCGGGCAAAGCGGGTGGCCATCCGGTGCAGCCCGGCTGCCGTCTCGGCAATCCGCGCCCGCACCGGCCCGTCCTGAACCTGCAACCGGTAGTTCGACACCATGAACACCGAGACATCCTGCGCGTAGTCCATATAGCGCGACCGGTGCAGATCGATGAACCGGATCTTGTTTTCGCCCGGGTCGTAGATCACGTTGTCCAGGTTGAAATCCCCGTGGATATAGACAGAGAACGGGGCCGGAGCTGCCGCCTCGCGGGTCTCGGCGGCCTGCAACAGCTCGTCAAAGCCCGGCTGTTTCAGGCCCTGAATCCACAATGCGCCGGTCTTGAACCCCGGATGCACCCGGTAGACGTCCCCCATCCGCCGGGACAGCTGGCGCATCGCCGCCATCTCGGCCGGGGTCTCGATCCGGGTCCGGGTCCATATATCGCTCAGGGTCTTGTGCAGGGTCTTCTGCGCCGCCGCGAATGTCGCGTCCGCCTCGCCCAGAAGCGCCTGTTCAAAGGTATATCCCTGCAGGTGCTCGATCAGCAGCGCCGCCGACTGGCCGCGTTTTTCATAGGACAGGATGCGCGGGGCCAGCCCCGGATAGATCGCATGCCAGCTCTTCACCCCTGCGCGCTCTTCCTTGACCTTGCGTTTGTCGCCGTCCTTGAACACCGCATCGATCTGATCGCCGTCCTTGTCGCGGCCCGTGACCGAGGAAATGGCGCTGCCGGAGCGGGTTTCGGCCAGTGGTTTCAAGGCAATATCGTCGCCCGGCACCTTGCCGGCGGACAGCACGCTGCGCAGGGTGAAATAGCGCTCGAACTGCACATTCTGGCCGATGCTGATCGACAACAGCGCCTCGCTGATGCCCTGCAGGCTCTCTCCCATCCGCCGGACCTCATTGAGAACCAGCAGCGCATTGGCCAGATCCTCGGTATAGCGGGTGTCGCGCATATCCCGGGTATAGGTGCGGAACATGCGGTCGTAGAACGCATCGAGGCCCGCCTTGGTCTGGCCGATCTCGATCGCGCGCCTGCTGTCGGAGGCATGCAGCGCCGGCAGCACCTCCTGCAGCGCCGTTGCCACATGTGTCAGCACCGTTCCATAGGCGGCAGGGCGCAACAGTTTGACCCGCTCCACATCCTCCGCATGCACCAGCGCCAGACGTGCCAGCCGCGACAGCTGGTCAAGGTTGCGGGCAATCGTGTCCACGTTCTGCAACTGCAGCCGCCGCGATTGCGACGGTTTTCCGCGCCCGCCCGCAGCCCGACAGGAGGCCTGAACCCGCGACCACAGGTTATGGGCGTAGCCAGCCCGCAGGATCACCTTTTGCGCCGCCCCCGTCGATGGCGCCTTGAAATAGGCCAGCATGGAGGCCAGCTGGCTGTCCAGCTCTGCCAGCAGAAACGCCAGGTTTTCCTGCGCGGCTTCAGGCAGTTTCATATTGCACGACCCCTTGGTACTTTCTGCCGGTCCCCTCCGATAGCAGCGCGACGCAGGGCGGGTCAAATCGGGCAGCCCCCGCCCCGCTATCAGGCCACCCGCGCCCGATCTGTCTGGAATCCGGATGTTTTCCCATCTGGGCTACATATGTGACATCTCCATGACAGCCGGGCAGATGATGCCCGAGAAGGCGCAGATCCGCAGAGCGCGCCGAAGGATCCGCGTGGCTGACGCCAGATTGGTGGCGGCTTGCCCATGAGGGCGGCCTCAGTGCTCGGTCTCGGCCCGATCTCTGCCTGATCTTTGCCCGATCTCTTCCCGCGCGTCACCCCCGGACCCTCGGATGACACGGAGATCGCGGCAAGCCGGTGGCATTTCCAGTCGGTCAATGGCATGGTCCGCACGAATTGCACAGATGGGTGATCATGTCCGACATCGCGATCCACCGCCAGGCCACGGTTCCCGACACCCTGCGCCTTGCCCGGTCCCTCGCCGCCCCCAACCTCGGGCCGCGGTTGCTGTTCTTTTCCGGCGGCAGCGCGCTGAACGAGATTTCGCGCAGGCTGAAACACTATACCCACAATTCCTGTCACCTGATCACCCCGTTCGACAGCGGCGGCTCCAGCCAGGTCCTGCGGGAGGCCTTTGCCATGCCTGCGGTGGGCGATCTGCGGTCCCGGCTGATGGCCCTGGCGGATGAAACCGAGCTGGGCCAGCCTGACATCTACCGGCTGTTTTCCCACCGTTTGCCAAAGACCGGGACAGATACGGAGCTCAGCCAGCAGGTCCAGAGCCTGTTTGACGGCTCTCACCCCTTGCTGAAGGCGCTGTCAAAGCCGATGCGGCAGTTGATTGTCAGCTATCTGCGCCACTTTCAGGCGGCCGCCCCTGCGGATCTCGAGTACCGCAACGCCAGCATTGGCAATCTGATCCTCGCCGGAGGGTATCTCGACAATGATCGCGGTCTGGAGCCTGTCCTTTTCCTGATGTCAAAGATGGTCGATGTGCGCGGCACCGTGCGCCCCATTGCAGATGTGAACCTCCAGATCGGGGCCGATCTGAAGGACGGGCGGCGCGTCATCGGTCAGCGCGGGATGACCGGGAAGGAGAGCGCGCCGCTCGGCACCCGGATCACGCGCCTCTTCCTGTCGGACGGCACCCGGGAGCTCCCGGCCGAGGCGGTGCGTCTGCCGAAGCGGAACCAGAAGCTGATACAGGCCAGCGACCTGATCTGCTATCCTCCCGGCAGTCTCTTTTCCAGCGTCATCTCCAACCTTCTGCCCGCCGGGGTCGGCCGCACCATCGCCGCGCGTCCGGTGCCCAAGGTCTATATCCCCAGCCTCGGCACGGACCCTGAATGTCACGGCATGCGGCTGTCCGACCAGATCGCCGCCCTGCTGGAACCGCTGCGCCGGGATCTGGGCTCCTGCGGGGAGACCACGGATCTGCTGACCCATGTGATCTGCGACATGCAAGTGCCCGCAAAGGAGTTGGAGCGCGCCGCCCGTGATCACCCGGTGACCTGCCACAGGCTGCCGCTCGCCAAAGACGGGCAGCCAGAGCACTACGATCCCAATGCGGTCTGCTCGCTCCTGATTTCGCTCAGCTAAACGGCCGCACTGCCCCCTCTGACGGGCATGGCGCTGCAGGGCTCTCCCTGCGGAGCACCGCTTCAAATCGTTGTCACTGTTGGTATTTTTCCAAAAATTCTCATTAAAGTGACGTTAAGCTCCGCATTTCTGCCACAGCCTGATCGCAGCCAGTCCGCGTCCGCTGCCTATCCCGGTCCGCAAGTTGAAACCCACTTGCGAGGACCGGAACATGTCTCTTCCTGCAGCTCTCTCCCGCGTCGCAACCGTCGCGAATATGACCGAAACCAAATCGCGCCTCGGGGCCGCCTTGCGCGGGCTGGTCACCGGCCTGACCGCAGTCGCTGCCGTCGCCGCCACCGTGCCCGCCACTGAGGCCGCCAGCAGCAGCGCCCGGCCCGCAAGCTATGTCATAGGCAATGACCGGGGCGGGTATCTGCATGACCGTTTGCTGGAATTGACCAACCTGCGATCCCAGGGAACACGCGTGGAAATCCGCGGCAAGGTCTGCTACTCGACCTGCACCATGTACCTGGGCCTGCCGCACACCTGCGTTGATCCGAATACCGTGTTCGGCTTTCACGGCCCGTCCCGCTCCGGCCGTCGGCTGGAACAATCGCAATTCGACTATTTTTCCCGCGTCATGGCAGATTATTACCCGGTGCCGCTGCAGAAATGGTTCATGGAAAAGGGCCGCAACCGGATCTCCGGCGTTCACAAGATACGCGGCAGCGAGATTATTCGCATGGGCGTCGCCGCCTGCTGATTTTGCAAGGCCACCACATTAAGATCATGCCCTGCAATGCGTACTCCGATGGTATGGCAGGGTATGATCGCAAGGCAGATTGCGCGCAGTTGCCTTATTTTCGCAAAAAACCACGCCAAATTTTAGTCAATTGTAAAATTGCTGGGCAACAATGCCCAAGGTTGTCTCACAAACCTTTCCGGATCGCGAAATAATTGCCAGACTGCATGGCGTTGTGCGGATTCGGCAGGGGTCTCGACTGCACTGGACAACGACAGCTCTCAGAGCATTTCAGATTTTGAATTTCTGTGACTGAGTAGATTTCGTTGCATCGCAAACAAGGCTGTAAATTTGAATGCAGGGCGAAGACACTGCTGTCGCCGCATCCATAATGTCGAGAAGGCGAATTTTATATGCTAGTTACCTGGGCAACAGAAAAACTGGGCCTGACAAAGAAATTTTCACCGGTCGCACCAGACGAACCGCTTTGCGTCATCGGCGATATCCATGGCCGCTATGATCTGTTCCGCCGCATTCTGGATCGGCTTCCGGCGGATCATAAAATCATCTGCGTCGGCGATTATGTTGACCGGGGCGAAGACAGCGCCAGGGTTCTTCGGTTTTTGATTGAGCGCCCTGATATTTTATGCCTGCAGGGCAATCACGAAAAGATGCTGCTCCGGTTCCTGCGCAATCCCGCCCAGAACGGCCGCCATTGGCTGGACCATGGGGGATTGCAGACCCTTGCATCCTTCGGCGTTCCGCGGCTTGCAGCCTATATGAAGACGCCCGACCTTGTGAATGCCTGCGATTTCCTGAGCGACCGGATGGGCGAGCTGATGATCAACTGGCTGTCCTATCTCCCGACCAGCTTTCGCTCCGGCAATGTTCTGGTGGCCCACGCCGGCGCGGATCCGCGCAAACCGGTGGATGAACAAACCGACAGCGTGTTGCAATGGGGACATCCGGATTTTCTCAGAACCGCCCGCAAGGACGGCCAATGGGTGGTGCACGGCCATACGATTGTCAGCGACCCCAAGGTGCACAACGGGCGAATTTCCATTGATACCGGCGCCTATGCAACAGGGCGGCTGACCGCTGTTCAGCTGGACGGCAAAACCCATCGCTTCATTTCCGTTCCGTAACGTCCTGACCCGACAAAGCCGCCCCTGTTGACCGCCCCTGTTGGCCCCCGTCAGAGCCGGACTGACGCCCGGACCCGCCCTGCACCAGATTGTCCGCCGCGCCCGATGGCACCGCCGGGGCCTCAATTCCCGAAGATATCGCGCAGAACCTTGTTCAGGGTACGCTCCAGCCCGCTGCCACCGCCCTGTCCGGAGCTCTGCCGCCGCTGCGGCTCCTCCGGCTCAGGCACTGCAATCGGGGCCGGTTCGCTCATCGGCAACGGCTGAGGTGTCAGCCCCTCATGCACCCGCACCATGGTCTCGCGCCAGATTTCTGCGGGCAGGCCGCCCCCGGTGACGCCGGTCAGCGGCGTGTTGTCGTCATATCCCATCCAGACGCCGGCCACATAATCGGCGGTGAATCCGATGAACCAGGCGTCCTTTGCCGCCGAGGTCGTGCCCGATTTGCCCGCAGCCTGCCAGCCCGGGATCTGCGCCCGCTGGCCAGTGCCGCCCGCGATCACCTTCTCCATCATCCAGATCAGCTCTTTTGCGGCGGCGGGGCGGATCACCCGCTCTCCCATGCCGCCCGAGGCACCCATCAACGGCTCCGCGTCCCCGACCAGCGTCAATGCCTCGACCCCGTAGGGCGTCACCGAAGAGCCGCCGTTCAGGATCCCCGCATAGGCGCCTGTCATCTCGATCAGGGTGCTTTCCGATGCCCCCAACGCCAGCGCCGGCCCATCCGCAAGATTGCTTTCGATCCCGAATTCGCCCGCCACGTGGCGCACATTGTCCCGGCCCACCGCCTCGGAGATCTTGACCGCCGGGATGTTCAGCGAGTCGCGCAGCGCCTCGGCCAGCGTCACCTCACCATAGTATTTGTTGGTGTAGTTCTTCGGACACCACGGGCCGGAGCCCGGAATATCCAGACAGTATTCGGCGTCCAGCAGGCGGTCATAGGGCGAATATCCCAACTCCAGCGCGGCCGCATAGACAAAGGGTTTGAACGACGAACCGGTCTGCCGCTTGGCCTGGGTCGCCCGGTTGAACACACCGGACGCCCGCACCTTGCGACCGCCCACCATGGCCCGGACGGCCCCGTCGGCGCTCATCACGACGACGGCCGTCTGCGCCTTGGAGCCTTCCCGCACCTTGTTTTCAAACACAAAGTTGACGGCATCCTCGGCGGCCTGCTGCAACCGCTGGTCCAGCGTGGTGCGGATCACCACATCCTCGGTGGTCTGGTCCCCCAGGAACCCCGGCACCGTATCCATGATCCAATCCGCGAAATAGCCGCCCGCCCGGGCCGCCGCCGCTTCGCTCAGCTCGGCCGGGTGGGCCATCGCGGTCCGGCGCTCGCTATCGCTCAGGTAGCCCTGTTCCTCCATCAGCCGCAGCACGGTCGCAGCGCGGTTGCGGGACCGGTCGATGTCGCTGGTCGGCGCCAGTGTCGAGGGCGCGGTCAAAAGCCCCGCAAGCATCGCCGCTTCTGCCGGGTCGACCTCATTGGCCGATTTGCCAAAGAATCGCTGCGCCGCCGCCTCGGCCCCATAGGCCCCGCCACCCATATAGGCCCGGTTCATATAGATGGAGAGGATCTCATCCTTGGTGTATTTCACCTCCATGGCCATGGAGAAAATCGCCTCCTTGGCCTTGCGCCACAATGAGGACTGGCGGCAATCGGACTCGTAGGCAGCTTCGGAGGACCAGACAGCGGGATCATAATTCACGCCGAGACACATCAGCTTGGCCGTCTGCTGGGTGATCGTTGATCCGCCATGCCCCGACAATGGACCGCGCCCCTCGCTCAGGTTGATGCGTACCGCACTGGCGACCCCGCGCGGGCTGACGCCAAAGTGGCGATAGAACCGCTTGTCCTCGGTGGCGACGATGGCGTTCTTCAGATGCGGAGAAACGGTCTCTGTGGTGACCACACCGCCAAACTGGTCGCCGCGCCAGGCAAAGACCTCGCCCCTGTCATCCAGCAGCGTGACAGAGCCCTGATTGCGCCCGTCGAGCAACGCCTGATACTCCGGCAGCTTGCTGTAGTGGTAGGCGATCGCCCCGGCCAGAAACACCCCGGCCAATACCCCCATGCGCCAGGTCAGCGCCCAGATCATGCGCCCCACCACACGAAACGGCAGCAGTATCCAGCCCAGAATGCCACGTGGTCTGCGCGGGGGCCTGGCTTTGCGGCGCCCGAACAGGCGCCAGCCCCTGCGGGGGGCCGTGGGCTGTTTTCGACGCGGTTTTTTGGCGGCAGGGCGGCCGCCGGTGGCTGCATAGCGTTTCTCCGCCACCAGCGCCCCGCGCCCGCGTCCCTGTGCCCCACGCCCGGAATTACGCCCCTGCGTCATGCTCGATATCCTGTTTTGCCTGCCAATGGCGGGCTTACGCCCGGCCCGTTTTGCACAGAATAGCGGCTCTGTGTCCGCTTGTAGAGAGGCGGATTCCCGCCAAACGCGATCCAAATACCGCCCAAATTATAGGCGAAGCACCTTTTTTGAGCGAATTTATTGGGCCAGCGCCCAGAAAGCAGGCGTCTTTACCCCTCAGTAACGTTTCCACGACTCGGGAGGGACGGTCTTCTGCCCATGCAACAGCGGGCGGGGAGCCCGGGAAAGGGTGTCGAGATGAAATTGATCATTGCAGCCATCAAACCCTTCAAACTGGAGGAGGTCCGCGAAGCGCTGACCGAACTCGGTGTATCTGGTTTGATGGTAACCGAAATCAAGGGCTTTGGCGCACAGGCCGGCCACACCGAGATCTATCGCGGTGCGGAATACGAAGTGAACTTTGTACCGAAGGTCAAACTGGAGATCGTGGTGCCCTCCGACCTGGCCGATCAGGTTGTCGAGACCATCACCAAAACCGCCCGCACCGGCAAGATCGGTGATGGCAAGATCTTCGTGCTCGACGTGGCCCAGGCCGTGCGCGTGCGCACCGGCGAAACCAATCAAGACGCCCTCTAAGGCGCTATTTCCCTTCAAAGGACGTGAAACGAATGACCAAGTTGAAACTGACCCTCGCCGCCACGGCGCTGGCGGCTTTGCCGGGCCTTGCCCAGGCACAGGATGTGGTGCCGGGTGTAAACCCCTCCACAGACACCGTCTTTATTCTCAACTCGCTGCTGTTCCTCATCGGCGGCTTCCTCGTGTTTTTCATGGCGGCCGGTTTCGCCATGCTCGAAGCGGGCCTCGTCCGCTCCAAGAACGTGACCATGCAGCTGACCAAGAACCTGGCCCTGTTCTCGCTGGCCTCGATCTTCTACTGGCTGATTGGCTACAACCTGATGTACCCGCTCGGCACATGGTCCATCGAAGGCGTGCTGTCCGGTGTCTTTGGCCCCGGCGTTCTCGAAGCGGTCGGCGTCACTGCCGATGCCGCTGATGACTATTCCTACGCGTCGACAGGTTCGGATTTCATCTTCCAGCTGATGTTCTGCGCCGCGACGGCCTCCATCGTCTCCGGTACTTTGGCTGAGCGCATCAAACTGTGGCCCTTCCTGATCTTCACCATCATCCTGACCGGTGTGATCTATCCGCTGCAGGCCTCCTGGACCTGGGGCGGCGGCTTCATCGGCGAAGCGGGCTTCTCCGACTTTGCGGGGTCGACCATCGTGCACTCCGTAGGTGGCTGGGCGGCTCTGACCGGTGCCATCATCCTCGGCCCCCGGATCGGCAAGTACAAGGACGGCAAGACCATCCCGATGCCCGGCTCCAACCTGGCACTCGCAACCCTCGGTACGTTCATCCTCTGGCTCGGCTGGTTCGGTTTCAACGGCGGCTCTCAGCTGGCAATGGGCTCTGTCGGTGATGTGGCGGATATCTCCCGCGTCTTCTCCAACACCAATGCCGCAGCCGCAGGTGGCGCTGTCGCCGCTCTGATCCTGACACAGCTCCTGTTCAAGAAGCCGGACCTGACCATGATCATGAACGGCGCCCTGGCAGGCCTCGTGTCGATCACCGCAGAGCCGCTCGCCCCCTCCCTGGGCGGTGCAACCCTGATCGGCGCCGTCGGCGGTGTGATCGTGGTCTTCGCGGTTCCCTTCCTGGACAAGCTGAAAATCGACGATGTGGTCGGTGCAATTCCCGTGCACCTTGCAGCGGGCATCTGGGGCACGATCGCTGTCGTCTTCTCCAACGGCGACGCGACCCTCGGCGCTCAGCTTTACGGCATCGTCATCATCGGTCTCTACACCGTGATCGCCTCCGGTGTGGTCTGGTTCATCCTCAAGGCGACCATGGGCATCCGCGTCAGCGAAGAGGACGAAGTCAACGGCCTCGACATGTCCGAACTCGGCATGGAAGCCTATCCGGAGTTCAAAGCAGGCTAAACGCCGCTCCACACTCGCTACAAACGCAGGAAACGCGGCTCCCCCGGGGGCCGCGTTTTGCCTATGGCGGCCTGCGCCGCGTCAGCGGCGCCCGGCCCAACGGGAGAGCCTGCATTTTCAATGCAGGCGATACGGGCGGGAGCCCCCCCCCGGCGACATCCCGCACCATCACGCCGAACACCACCACAACGCCGCCCCGCCGTTTCACAGCGCACTCTTCACAGAACACCGGGCAAACAAAAACGCGCCCCCCTTGGGGACGCGCTCGCACTGTCAGTGAAATCCGGTTGCGGCTCAGACGCCTGCGTCGACAATCGCCTTGGCCAGGATCGGAACGCTCTGCGCATTCAGGCCCGCGATGTTCAGCCGACTGTCTCCCACCATATAGATCCCATGCTCGACCCGCATCCGTTCCACCAGCTCAGGCGTCGTCCCAAGCAGCGAAAACATGCCCCGATGCTCTGCGATGAAGCCGAACCGATCGGAGCCGGTCAGCCGCTGCAGCTCACCCGCCAGTTGCTGACGCAGATCAAGCATCGCCAGACGCACGTCCTCCAGCTCCCGCGCCCAATCGGTGCGCAATGCTTCATCCGTCAGGATCGTGGTCACCACACGGGCCCCGTGATCCGGCGGAAAGGAATAGTTCTGGCGGTTGAGAAAGGCCAATGTCTTCTGGTTCAGCGCCTGCGCATCCGGCTGCTGGCTTAGCGCCATCAACAACCCGGTGCGTTCCCGGTAGATCCCGAAGTTCTTGGAGCAGCTGGCCGCGATCAGACACTCCGGCACCGAAGAGGCCACCAGACGCGCCCCCGCTGCATCCTCATCGAGACCATCGCCAAAGCCCTGATAGGCGATGTCGATCATCGGGATCAGGCCGCGCTCATTGACCAGATCCGCAACCGCCTGCCATTGCGACAGGTTCAGGTTGGCACCGGTCGGATTATGACAACAGCCATGCAGCAGCACCACATCGCCCGGCCGTGCCTCCTTCAGATCCGCCATCATCCCGTCGAAATCCACGGCCCGGGTCTCTGGATCGAAATAGCGATAGGCGACGCTCTCCATACCGAGATACTTCAGGATGGACACATGGTTCGGCCATGTCGGATCGGAGACAAAGACCCGCGCCTCTGGGCTTGCCATCCGGATCAGCTCGAACCCCTGACGGATCGCCCCGGTCCCGCCCGGCGTGGCAACGGCGGCAATCTTGTCGCGCTCCACCGAGGAGCCGAGGATCAGATCGATCATTGCATCCGCATAGGCGGGGTCTCCGGCCAGGCCGGTATAGGCCTTGGTGGTCTGCGCCTCCCAGATCCGGTGCTCGGCCGCCTTGACCGCGCGCATCACGGGCGTCACGCCCTCGGCATTCTTGTAAACACCCACGCCCAGGTCGACTTTATCCTGTCGCGGATCGTCGCGGTACATCTGCATCAACGCCAGAATCTTGTCGGCGGGCTGCGGTTTGAGGTTCTCGAACATCAGTCGTCTCCGGTTGCAACGGGAAGGGTCGGAAAGGCGCCCCATTCGGACCAGGACCCGTCATATAACGCGTGGTCATGCTTGCCCATTCGTTCCATGGCGAGGCTCAGAACCGCTGCGGTCACGCCCGATCCGCAAGAGGTGATCGCGGGCTTGCCGAGATCTACTCCCGCAGCCTCGAACACCGCGCGCAGCTCATCCGGGTCCTTCATGGTGCCGTTGTCGGCAAGCAAGGTTGAAAAAGGCACATTCTTGGAGCCCGGAATATGGCCTGCGCGCATGCCCGGACGCGGCTCCGGCGCGGTGCCGCGAAAGCGGTCAGCGGCACGGGCGTCGATGATCTCATGATCGCCGAGCTTGGCAGCGGAGGACACCTGCGTCACGTCGCGCACCAGATGGTTCTGCACCCGTACCGTCATGTGGCGGTCGCGGATCACCGGCGGCAGATCCTCCAACGGGCGGTTTTCGGCCGTCCATTTCGGCAGCCCGCCATCCAGCACCGCGATATTTGTCTGCCCCATCAGGCGGAACAGCCACCACACACGGGCGGCGGAAAACAGCCCCGCGCCGTCGTAGACCACAACCTGGTGGCCATCGCCCACGCCCATCGCCCGCAGCCGCGACATGAATTTCTCGACCGGCGGCGCCATATGCGGCAGGTCAGAGCGGTGATCGGAAATCTCGTCAATGTCAAAAAACCGCGCGCCGGGGATATGCCCGGCTTCGTATTCGGCACGTGCATCACGTTCCATCTGCGGCAGGTACCAGGATGCATCGAGGATCCGCAGATCCGGATCCTTCAGATGCGCGGCCAACCAATCGGTGGAAACCAGGGTTTTTGGATCATCCATTCTCAACGCCTCCCGGAATTTGCGTTGGCAAAAGGCCTACTACCCAAGCCTTCTGCACGCAAGGCTGCTTGCGAAGCTTTCACGCCCCGGCGCGTCCCGGTGCGCCTCCCTGCCGGGTTGATCATGAGGACGTGCGGCGCCACTTGCAACGCGCGGCTCGCACGCGAAGGATCTCAGGCCACCCTCAGGCCACCATTCTCAGCCCACCAGCCGGAGCAGCGGCGTGCCCCGCAGGCGGTGGCGCGCGCCACAGGGGAAACGGTCCGCAAAGGACAGACCAGCCCGGATCAGCTCCGGCTCCAGCCGCCCGCGCGACAGCGCCTCCACCGCGTCTCTGGCCTGCGCTGTTTCATCGCGCCGCATGTGGTGCAGCATATACAAAAGCCGCGCCTCATCCGGCGTCAGCAGGCCCCGCATGTCCATATCCAACGGATCATTGTAGCTCAGTTCGCTGCCCAACAAGGCATGGGTCTCTCGCAGGACCGGCCACAGGGCGTAGGCGACGGCCAGCCCATGGGTTTCGCCCCAGTTCTCCGCAGCGATCACAAAGGCGCGGTGCCAGGCCTGACATCCCGGCGCCGCCGAGGCCGTCAGGAAATGCCGCATGGGGGCCAGCAGGCGGGTTTCAAACTCATCAAATTCAAAAGCCGCCAGTGGCATTTGCCCCAGATCAGCAGTCGACGCCGGAGGGATTGGAACCTGAAAAGTCATGCGGATCGCCCTTTGCCTAGTCGGCCCTGGTGCCCCGCGACAGGGTCGGGGCACGGCCTGTTCACAGTGAACCGGGCATCTCCGGGCGTATCCCGGCAGGCTGGGTATCGCTTATCTGACTTATTTAATCAGGAATT
The DNA here is from genome assembly GCF_006265095.1 of Phaeobacter sp. B1627. GTDB lineage: Bacteria > Pseudomonadota > Alphaproteobacteria > Rhodobacterales > Rhodobacteraceae > Epibacterium. Next base: position 11,920 of record NZ_VCNK01000017.1, on the reverse strand, counting down.
GCAAGAGGTCAAAAAAAACCGCCGACCTCGCGGGCCGACGGCATGTTTTCCGGATCAGGCGGGATCGCTCAGAAGCGAGGATCGTCGCTGTTGTCCTCGTCGTCATCCTCATCGTCGCCAGCGGGCAGATTGAAGAAGCTGTCCGCATCGACGATGGGCTCATCCTTCTTGTCATTGTTGCTGAGCGAGCCCAGCGTGAAGGTCTCCAGTCCTTCGATGGCGGTCGGTATCTTGGGTTCGGCGTCCATCTCCAGCGACTGCTCGGTCGATACCAGCTTGCGGCGTTCATCATCGGTCATGACGCCCCCTTCGGCGGCCCGCTTCTGGGCCGCTTTCTGCACGGCCGCGTCCAGCTCGGACTGTTTGCACAGCCCCAGCGCGACCGGATCGATCGGCTCCATGTTGGAGATGTTCCAGTGGGTGCGCTCGCGGATCGACTGGATCGTGGGCTTGGTCGTGCCCACCAGCTTGGCAATCTGGCCGTCCGACAGCTCGGGATGGAATTTCACCAGCCACAGAATCGAGTTCGGTCGGTCCTGACGCTTTGACAGCGGCGTATAGCGCGGGCCACGGCGCTTTTCTTCACCGGCGGCAGAGGCGTTGAACTTCAGCTTCAGCTTGTGCAGCGGATTGTTTTCCGCCGCGGTGATCTCGTCCTGGGTCAGCTGGTTGTTGGACACCGGGTCAAAGCCCTTGACGCCGGCCGCGACGTCACCGTCGGCAATGCCCTGAATTTCCAACTCGTGCATGCCTACGAAATCAGCGATCTGCTTGAAGCCGATTGTGGTATTGTCCACCAGCCACACGGCGGTCGCCTTGGCCATCAACGGTTTTGCCATGTGCTCTACTCCTTTAAACACCTTCGTCCCCGACCTGCCGGACGCCCGCCGGGTAAATCTCTCCCATCGCCAGAAATCGGCGGCCCCTTGGGTCTCGGGGTGGGTTTCCGTTGTCGGGGAACTTCAGGTCTATATAGTCGCCTTGAAATCATAAGGAAAGAGGCGAATGCGCGGGCTTTTGTTCACAATACTGGCGATTCTGGGGCTGTTTCCCCCTCTGGCACGAGCCGAAGGCGAGCGAGCCGGGCAATTTGACTACTACGTGCTGGCTCTCAGCTGGTCGCCCAATTGGTGCGCCCTCGAAGGCGACGCCAAGGGATCGCCACAATGTGACAGCGCAGAGGATCACGGCTGGACCCTGCACGGGCTCTGGCCGCAATTTCACCGCGGTTGGCCCAGCTATTGCCGCACAACAGAGGCCGCACCAACCCGCAGGCAGACCGGCGAAATGACCGATATCATGGGGACATCCGGCCTGGCGTGGCATCAGTGGAAGAAGCACGGGACCTGCTCGGGCCTGTCCGCGCGTGGCTATTTCGACCTGTCGCGCACCGCCTATGAGCAAGTGACCCGGCCGGCGATCTTTCGCCGTCTCGACAAGCCGGTCCGGCTTCCGGCTTCGGTGGTGGAGGAGGCCTTTCTGAAAGACAATCCGCAGCTGAGCAAGGACAGCCTGACAATCACCTGCCGCGATGGTTTCATTCAGGAGGCCCGCATCTGCCTGTCCCGCGCGCTGACCCCGGTTCCCTGCGGACGGGATGTGATCCGCGACTGCACGCTCAAAGACGCAGTGTTTGAACCTCTGCGCTGAGGAACGCTGTTGATGGGAAGGGGAGCAAAGGGGGCGCTGCCCCCTCAGCCCTGGCGGGCTTCACCCCCGAGGTATTTCTGAAAAGATGAAGCCACGCGGGCCGTCACCCATCGCCTGCGACCTCCAGTACGATCTTGCCGATGTGAGTTGAGCCCTCCATCCGGGCATGCGCTGCGGCAGCCTCGGCCAGCGGGAAGGTGCTGTCCATCACGGGGCGCAGCTTGCCCGCCTCGATCAGGGGCCAGACCGCCTCGGCCAGGTCGCGGGCGATGCGGGCCTTGGCCAGGTCGCTCTGGGGGCGCAGGGTCGAGCCGGTGACCGTCAGCCGCCGCGCCATGATCTGGGCAAAGTTCAGCTCCGCTTTCGGCCCCTGCAGAAACGCGATGTGCACCATCCGTCCGTCATCGGCCAGCGCCTTGATATTACGTGGAATATAATCGCCCCCTACCATATCGAGGATCAGGTCGGCGCCGCCGTCCGCCTGCAGGATTTCGACGAAATCCTCGTCGCGGTAGTTGATCGCAACATCTGCACCAAGCCCGACACAGGCGGCGCATTTGTCATCCGTTCCGGCGGTGGCATAGACCCGCGCACCCAAGGCCGTGGCCAGCTGGATTGCCGTGGTCCCGATCCCGGATGAGCCGCCATGCACCAGAAAGCGTTCTCCGGCCTTCAGTCCACCGCGTGTCACCACATTGGACCACACGGTGAAGCAGGTTTCAGGAAGGCAGGCGGCCTCTTTCAGGCCGAGGCCATTCGGGATCGGCAGGCAATGGGCGGCAGGGGTCGCTACATATTCCGCGTAGCCCCCGCCCGGCAGGAGGGCGCAGACCAGATCCCCCGGACGCCATCCGGTCACCCCGGCACCGACCGCCACGATTTCGCCGGAGGCCTCCAGGCCCGGCAGATCGCTGGCCCCTTTGGGCGGCGCATAGGCCCCCGCCCGCTGCAATGCGTCAGGGCGATTGACGCCCGCATAGGCCACGCGGATCACAACCTGGTCATGGCCGGCCTGAGGCACCGGGCGCACGACCGGCCTCAGCACGTCTGGCGCGCCAAATTCCGAGATCTCGATGGCGTGCATGGTGTCTGGCCGTGACTGTGTTTCGGACGGTGTGGCGGGCTGGGTCATGGGAACGCTCTCTCCTGCTGTTGAGGAAAGGGGTAGCATCCCCACCGCGCCCCGCCAAGCCATGCACCCCTTGCCCCGGCCCCGCGGGCGGCACAGAAACCGGAGCGCTCAGCCGTCGGCGCGGGGCCGCCAGCGCCCTGGTAGATCGTCACGCGATTTTGGCGCCTGGATCTGGTTCAGCAGCCAGTTCGGCCCCGCAAGCAACGGTTTCAGCAGCGGGTTCTGATTGACGCTGGCCTTGAGCGTTTCGAACTGCATCACATTCTCGATGCGGCGATCGAGAAAGTCCCAGGTCGCCTGGTGGCCCGGACTGTCATCGCCCAGCCAGAACAGAACGGTGGAGGAATAAACGCCCGACAGAGACGCTCGTTTCGTGTACCAGTTGACGTCTTGCGAGGTATCGCCCAATGCCGTCCAGATTGCGTCAGCAGTGCCCCAGATCAGACGAGTTCCTTCAGCCGCATGGTGTGGCAGCGCAAATAGTGCCATGCCCCGACGTACCGCTTCCTTGTCGCAGACGACCTCCAGCCGGAACCGCACGGCCGTGGCGATCTTGTCGCGAAACCGCATCTCGCCCAGGTTGGCCTCTGCCAGTTTTTGCAGCATCATCGCATCGCCGCGCCGGTGGTAGGCGACCGCAAGATCAAGGGAGCGCCGTGGAAACAGCGCCGAGGCCAGCCCCGCGTCCAGCCCCGAATCGGCCAGGGCCTCCTGGAAGGTGGCCTCGCTCCAGCCGTCGAAGGGCACATGTGAAAGCGCCGCATCCAGGAGGGTTTCCTGCAGTTCTCCTGCCTCAGGTTCGGAGTTTTCCTGTCTCTGCGTCATCTTGCGCCGTCTCCTTTGGCTCGGTTCAGTCCAGTACTAGACAATCTAGGTCGGCCTTGCTATATGGCCACTTCCTGCAATTTCCTTGCAACTCGAAACTAGAAAGGTGGTGACAACCACATGCAGGTTAGTGTTCGCGACAATAACGTCGATCAGGCGCTTCGTGCCCTGAAGAAGAAGCTGCAGCGCGAAGGCGTTTTCCGTGAAATGAAGCTCAAGCAACATTTCGAGAAACCGTCCGAGAAAAAAGCGCGCGAGAAAGCTGAAGCAATCCGTCGGGCCCGTAAACTGGCACGTAAGAAAGCACAGCGCGAAGGTCTCCTCTGAGCCCCCTCGCCGTTTCCAGTTCTCTTCTGGATACTGTTTAAGAATAAAACCCCCGCGGTCCTGCCACGGGGGTTTCATTTTGTCCGCCGTTCCCAGGTTGTCCGTCGTTTTGTCCGTCGTTTGTCCTTCGTTCACAGGGGCTTTCACGCTCGGGACCCGACCGGGTCGGCCAGACTGGCGGCGGCGATCCCGCTGGTTGCGGCGATCTGGCGAGGCTGTATGGCGAGGGGCTCTGCCCCTCGCGCTCCCCGAGGTATTTTTCAAAAGATGAAAGGGGATGTGTCCTTCTGTGCTGCTGTCGGATCAGTTTCCGGCGCTCAGTAGATCTTTGGCACGTAGAGCTCGTCCGGCAGCACCCGACGTTCATAATCGGGATTGTATTCCCGGTCCGGCAACGCGACTTTTTCGCTGGGCACATCATGGTAGGGAATGCGCGTCAGCAGGTGCTCGATGCAGTTCAGACGTTCGCGTTTCTTGTCATTGCCTTCGACGATATACCACGGCGCCTCAGGGATGTTCGTGCGGAAGAACATATCCTCCTTGGCCTTGGTATATTGTTCCCAGCGGATGCGCGATTCCAGATCCATTGGCGACAGTTTCCACTGTTTCATCGGATCGTGGATGCGCATCAGGAAGCGCAGTTGCTGTTCTTCGTCGGTGATCGAGAACCAGTATTTCAGCAAGATGATGCCGGACCGCGCCAGCATGCGTTCGAATTCGGGAACGTCCTGGAAGAACTGTTCGACCTGATCATCCGTGGCGAAGCCCATCACACGTTCGACACCGGCGCGATTGTACCAGGAGCGGTCGAACAGGACAATTTCTCCGGCGGCCGGCAGATGTGGCACGTAGCGCTGGAAATACCATTGGCTCTGCTCTCGGCGACTGGGCGCCGGCAGGGCGACCACCCGGGCCACCCGCGGATTGAGCCGCTGGGTGATGCGTTTGATGACGCCCCCCTTGCCGGCACTGTCGCGGCCCTCGAACAGGATGCAGACTTTGGCCCCTGTGTGCTGGACCCAATCCTGGACCTTGATCAGTTCGGCCTGCAGGCGCAGCAGGTTGCGGAAATAAACCTCGCGATCCAGCATCTCGGGGTGCTGGGCCCGGTAGATCTTGCGCAGCTCCATAGACAGCATGGGCTCGGCGAATTCGATTTCGAAATCCTCGTCCAGCGTGTCCTGCAGCTCGGCTTCCAGCCATTCGAAGGATGTATTTTCCTGATCGCTGCTCACACTGTTTCTCCTTTGACTGTAACAGGTTTTGATCACCGCATACCGGTGACATGTAATTCTTTGGTGTCAGGTCACACCACTTGCGTCGACTCTTGGGTCGAAAAGAGTGGCCTCCGCCGACCCTGCCGTGCTGTTCCGCCCCATTGTGCCGCTCAATCGGTGCCCCGAGCAAGCATCAGGCGACTGAAATCTCGTCCGCTCGCCCACACGGTGCAGAAGCCGCCCACCGGATGCGCGTCCTCAGCTGATCGGCAGCGCCGTGGTCTTGAAAACCGTACGCAGGGCAAAGCTGCTTTGCATTTGCGCCACCCCCGGCAGCCGCGTCAGATGCTGCCGGTGGATGCGGGCAAAGTCATCGGTGTTCTCGGCAACCACCTTGAGAATATAATCCGCCGTGCCCGCCATCAGATGGCATTCCAGCACATCCGGTATCCGCGCCACCGCCTTCTCGAAGGCGTCCAGCACTTCGTCGGCCTGGGTTTGCAGAGTGATTTCCACAAAAACCGTTGTCGGCACTCCCAGCTTGCGGGCATCCAGAAGCGCGACGTATTTGCGGATGTAGCCCTCGTTTTCCAACCGTTGCACCCGTCGGTGACAGGCCGAAGCCGAGAGGCTCACCGCCTCGCTCAGCTCTGCATTCGAGATCCGGCCCTGCTTTTGCAAAACCGCGAGGATTCGACGATCCAACTGATCCATCGCCATTCACTACACCTTTGTTGCGTGTGTGGCATCTATATTCGAAGATTCTCCCGATGTCACCGCTCACATTTGATCAAAGAAGCAGCACATTTGAATCCGGATCTGCGACACTCTGTCGGAACGTCACCCCGAGGAGACAGGTCCATGAAAATCGGCTGCCCCACAGAAATCAAACCGCAGGAATTTCGGGTCGGGCTGACGCCTGATGCCGCGCGGGAGGCGGTGGCCCACGGCCATCAGGTCATGATCCAATCCGGGGCGGGGCTCGGCGCGGGGTTCACAGATGAGGACTACATCGCCGCAGGGGCTGCGGTGCATGAGACCGCAGCAGAGGTGTTCGCCGGCGCCGACATGATCGTCAAGGTCAAGGAGCCACAGGCGGTCGAACGCGAGATGCTGCGCGAAGGTCAGCTGCTGTTCACCTATCTGCATCTGGCGCCTGATCCGCGCCAGACCCAGGATTTGCTGGCATCCGGCGCCACCTGCATTGCCTATGAGACGGTGACCGACGATCGCGGCGGATTGCCCTTGCTGGCGCCGATGTCAGAGGTCGCAGGCCGGCTGGCGCCGCAGGTGGGCGCGTGGACCTTGCAGAAAGCAAACGGCGGTCTGGGCGTCCTGATGGGCGGAGTACCGGGGGTGGCGCCCGCGCGGGTTGTCGTCCTCGGCGGCGGCGTCGTCGGCACCCATGCGGCACGGATCGCCGCCGGCATGGGCGCGGATGTCACGGTTCTGGACCGTTCGCTGCCCCGGCTGCGGTATCTCGACGATGTTTTTGGCAAGACCTTCAAGAACCGCTACTCCACCGCCGGCGCCACGAGCGAACTGATCCGCCAGGCCGACATGGTGATTGGGGCGGTTCTGATCCCCGGGGCCGCTGCTCCGAAACTGGTCTCGCGCGCCGATCTCGCGGAAATGAAGCCCGGTGCGGCGCTGGTGGACGTGGCGATCGATCAGGGCGGATGCTTTGAAACCTCCCGCGCCACGACCCATGCGGATCCGATCTACGAGGTCGACGGCATCCTGCACTACTGTGTCGCCAATATGCCGGGGGCGGTTGCGCGCACCTCGACGCAGGCGCTCGGCAACGCCACCCTGCCCTTCATGCTCGCGCTGGCCGACAAAGGCTGGAAACAGGCCTGCGCGGAGGATGCGCACCTGCTGAACGGTCTCAACATCCACGCGGGAAAACTCACCTATGCCGCCGTCGGCGCCGCGCTCGGGATCGACGTCACCGCGCCACGCAGCCTGCTGTCGTAGCGACCGAAACTGGCGGGCTTTCCGATCCTTCTCCACCGCTGCACAGGACCACAGAGCCCGCCGCCCTTCCCTAGCGGAAACGCCATTTGCCCGGTGATTTTCCCCCTACCGTTTCCTGAAAGGCGCAAATATCAGCGTTTACAGGACATTTTGCCGCACATAGGCTGCGGCAGGGATAGAGGAAGGGAAACTTCGATGTTTAACGAATTCAAGGCATTCATTGCCAAGGGCAATGTCATGGACATGGCGGTCGGCATCATTATCGGCGCCGCATTCACCGCAATCGTGAAATCCATGGTCGGCGATCTGCTCAACCCGATCATCGGTCTTTTCACCGGCGGGCTCGACTTTACCAACAACTTCGTCGTGCTGGCCGGCGACGGCCCCTATGCCTCGCTCGAAGCCGCCCGCGAAGCCGGGGCCGCCGTCTTTGCCTACGGGGCCTTCCTGATGGCCGTGATCAACTTCCTGATCATCGCCGTTGTCGTGTTCATGCTGGTGCGCTACGTCAACAAGGTCAAAGCCTCCATGGACACCCAGGAAGACGTGGTCGCGGAGGCCGCTCCGGCCGGACCGACCGAGCTTGACGTTCTGTTGGAAATCCGCGACGCGCTGAAGAAATAATCACCACAGACTGACACAGGAACAGGGGCCAGAGGGCTCCTGTTTTCGCATTTCAAGGGACAAGACCATGGAAGAGTTCACTGAACAGGCCTATTTATACTGGCCCTTGGTACTGAATGGTATCAAGGCATTGATGGTGTTGATCCTCGGGTGGATGGCAGCCGGGCTGATTTCCAGCGCCGTCCGCACCCGGATCAACAAGACACCGCAAATTGACGAAACCCTCGGCAGCTTTGCCGCCAGCGTGGTGCGCTGGGTCCTGCTCGCGATCGTGCTGGTCGCGGTGCTCGGCATCTTTGGCATCGAGGCGACCAGCCTTGTCGCCATGCTGGGCGCTGCCACCCTCGCCATCGGCCTGGCGCTGCAGGGCACGCTCAGCAATCTGGCGGCCGGTTTCATGCTGATCCTGTTCCGCCCCTACAAGCTGGGTCAATACGTCGACATCGGCGGCACGGCCGGCACGGTCAGGGATCTGAACCTGTTTTTCACCGAGCTGGTCACCCCCGACAACGTGCAGCTGATCGTCCCCAATGGCGAGGCCTGGGGCGCGATCATCACCAACTTCTCGGCCCATGCCACCCGCCGCCTGGATATCACCTTTGGCATCGACTACGGCGACAATATCGAACAGGCCAAGGCCGTCATCCTGCGGCTGGCGGAGGCCGACGCCCGCGTGCTCGCCAATCCGGACCCCTGGGTGCGTGTCACCAACCTCGGCGACAGTTCCGTCGATATCTCCACCCGCCTGTGGTGCAACGCCGACGACTATTGGGAACTGAAATGGGCGATGATCCAGGGCGTCAAGGAAGCCTTTGATGCAGAGGGTATTTCCATCCCCTACCCCCATAGCGTGGAAATCCAGAAAAAGGGCTGAGCGGCGCTGCCTCAGCCCCCGAAGGCCGTTCCCTGCCGCAAGGCGGGGGACGCCCCCGCCTTGGCATAAACGCCGCTTTGCGGGGCCGCCGCCTGAACCGTTTCGGTCTTTTTCGGCGTAAGCGGTGTATCGGCCCCGGAAATTGACTGGTCCGCAGATTTTCTTGCAAGCACGCATTCACAAGACCATCGCTCCAATCAAAGACGGACCACGCGATTCCCCTTCACTGAACACCGCATTTCCGCGTGGCCTGGAAAATCCGGAATGGCCAAGGGTGCTCCCATGCAAACACGTGCCTTCCATCTGCTGCCTGACCTTAGGCGCGTGGCCGCCTAGCATCGCCGGACCTTCCGGCCGCCGCTTGAAGGTCCGGCAGCTTTCCATATAATCCGCGCCATGGCTGCAAAGATATTTTCGAAGGAGGCGCGGGAGGACGGCGGTGCCCGGCTCGCGCTCAAGTACAAGCACGCCGGCCGCAGCGGCATCCAGCGTATTTCCTGCGATCTGCCGCAGGCCGGCCTTTTGCAGCTGGTGCTCTTTGCCGAAGCGCTCAGCCTGCGCAAGCGCTTCGGAAATCCCATTGCATCGGACGTGTCGCTTGATGGGCTAATGATGTCCTATGACCCGGCGCAGCGGGAGCTCCATGTCGAGCGGCAGGCCGGTTATTCCAGGCAGACAGCAAGCATGCCGGTTGAGGTTTTTCACTCCGAGATGGCGGGTATGACCGACATCTGTATTGCCCGGGCCGAGGCATCAAAGAATGGACCTGCGCTGAAGCGCCTACTGGCCGACTGCACGGCACCGGCTGAGCTTGCAATGCTGCTAGGGCAGGACGAAGCCGATCTGGCCATGCATCAGATGCGGGAAATCGCCCTTCTGCTGCTGGCACAGGAAGCCTCCGCCCGCGGGTCCGCGCTGGCCCGCAAGTTGCGCGGGAAGACATCGCAGGACCAAGCCTAGGAGGCGGTGAGCGGTCTTGTACTGGAGCTTGCCGCTGAACTCGTTCCAGTTTCTGCCTGAGCCCGAACAAGGGGGCGCAGTGCTAAACGGATTAGGGCTATGAAGACTTGCAAGTATCACCGGGAAGCCGTCCAGACACGGCTTTGGGCCGGAACCTCACATGAGGTACCGGCCGTGTAAAAATGGTCACCGCCCCGTTTGCGGGGCGGTGATAGCCTGTCAGTCGTCGATCCGGCCGACCGGGCAGTGCCAGGGCATCAGCTGACCGTAGTCGACCTCGCCGCGGGTGCGCTCGATTTCCTGCACCACCCAGTTCAGGTAGCTGCGGGGATTGACCTTGTTCAGGCGCGCGCTTTCGATGAGCGAATAGTAGGTTGCCCAGACTTCAGCCGCCTTGTGGGATCCAGCGAAGAGGGAGTTTTTCTTCGTCAGAGCAATACCGCGGATGCAGCGTTCGACCGCGTTGTTATCGATCTCAAGCCGGCCATCGAACACGAACTGCTGCAGCCCGTCAAAGGCGTTTAGCGTGTAATTGATGGCCGTCTTCAGTTTCCCGGTGGCGTCATTCTGATGTTTCGTCAGGATGGCTTTGAGTTCGGTCAGGATGGGCAGGGTTTTCTCGAGGCGCAACTGTTTACGCTCCTCCGGGGGCAGCCCTCTGGCCGCTTTTTCAACGGCATACATTTTGCGGTACATCTGCACGACCTTGGCTGCCAGCTTGCTCTTGGTTGCCAGATGGGCCTCGAAAAACTTGCGCCGCGCATGGGCATTGCAGCGCACCGGCATCAGCCCGTCATTCTCCCGGCTATCTTTAAAGAGACAGTTGTAACCCGAGTAACCGTCAGTCTGCAGGAAACGGAGCGACGCGCCAGAAAGCAATTCCTCTGCAACTGCGCCGGCACGGGAATGGGCATAGCGATACACCACTGCCGGCCGGGCTTCGGAATTCCAATCGCGCTCATCGCGATTGATCACCCAGAAATACCCGGTGTCGCACTTTCCCTTTCCAGGCGCCTGAACCTTCACCGGGGTCTCATCCATTTGTGCGGTATGACCAGCAAGCACATACGCATGAAGCTCGTCCTGGACCGGCAACAGGTGTTTAGCCAAGCGGGCAACACCCTTGTCGATCGTTTGGCGGGCCAGATTGAAGTTTGCGTTTCTGAGCCGGCGCTCAAACCGGTAGTGCGGGATATGCTCGAAGAACTTCTGGCATGCAGCTTCGGCTGCAAATCCCGGTTCCAGACCGCGCCTCGTCATGATGTAGTGTTTTGATTTCGCGGCCACCGGTTTATTCTCCTTGCAGATCCCGCGGTTGCACGCGCAGGTGTGATATGCGTTTTTCACCAAAACCACATGCTCCGGCACGATGCGGAGGCTCCCGGCACGCACCTCACGCTTGATCGTCTTGAGATCATGCCCGCATGTGCCGCAACTCATATCGTCGGGGAAATGATCAACTGTGATGACCTTGATGTCCTCGGGTACTTTGTGTGGGCGCTTACCCTTGGGTTCTTCCTTCGGTTCATCGTCAAGGTCATCCTCAAGCGCGAGGCAAAGGTCCTCTTCCGCGGGATCGCGAAGGTCTTTTTCCGAGCTCTGCCCGAAATGCTCCTGACGCAACACCGCCAGTTGCTCCGTCACCCGGCGCAGATCGCTCTTGAGCGCAGAGATACGCCGTTTGGCAGACTGGACTTCGCCTTCAGCCTCGGAGAACAGCGACAGAATGCTGCTGATCCGCGTGCCGATCTCAACCGTGGCTTCCTCAGGGCTGCTGGGAAGCTGGCGAACAGCGCTGAGAATGCCGTCGCAAAGAAGGCCAATAGGGCTCAGCTCGCCGGCATCCGTCTCCTGCTGGCCCGGCAGCCAGCCGGGCCCTTGGATGGTCATTTCAAATTTTCCTCATGGGGTATCGGCCTCCGCCCGCCAACCGGACGCAAGGTGTTGCACACAGGGGCTGCGAGAAGCTGGCCCGGCTGAGGCACCATTCCATGAAGACAGGCAAAGACAGTCCGTCCCGCCCTGCCGTTTAGGGTCAGGGCCGGTTCGCTCATCGTTCCACTCCCGGGAATGTGCCTATTGGGTGTAGGACACCGTGATGCCCAACTTCTCCATTGTCACCTTCATCGTGGCGCCCTTCATTGGGCTGCCGTTGTCCGCATGCAAGACCAGCGGCCGGGTGATGCAGCCCTCGGCCAGGACCGCCTGTCGGATCAGCGTCGCGGCCGGGTCTGAGGCTTCTCGGTCATGAACCTCCCAGCCGACGATCTTCCGACTAAAGATATCTACGATGAGGTACAGGTAGAAGAACATGCCCGCCACCGGTCCCGGCAC
>NZ_VCNK01000016.1 GCF_006265095.1 Phaeobacter sp. B1627 | reverse complement strand
GTACAGGTAGAAGAACATGCCCGCCACCGGTCCCGGCACCCAGGTGATGTCCCAGGTCCAGACCTCACGGGGGGCCGTGGCCTCATAACTGGTCGGCCGCTTGCGCCTGATGGGCGGTCTTGCCCGGCCCCGGTGATGCTGCTGCCCGCGCTCGCGCAGGATGCGGTAAAAGCTGGATTCCGAGGCCAGATACTGCCCCCGATCGGCCAGTTTTGGCACAACCTGACTGGGCGGAAGGCTGGCGAATTCCGTTGAATTACAGACATCGAGCACGGCGGCCCGTTCATCCGCGCTCAGCTTGTTGGCCGGTTCCGGGCGCCACGCGAGGGGCCGCCGATCGGGCTGAACCTCGCCGCCGTTTGTCCAGCGCCGCAGGATGCGGTCGCTGATCTCCAGCTCGGCACAGGCCTTGGGGCGTCGCGCGCCTGCGGTGACGGCCTCTTCGATCAGCTGCGTGGCGGTTTGGCGATGTGGGGTGCTGATCATGCGTCCTCGTCGCCCCCCAGATCGCCGACGCCTTTTTTCTGAGAACCAGAAGGGCTGCCGTTTCGGCCAATGCGCGATCCTTGCGCGCGAGATCGCGTTCCAGTTCCTTGATCCGTTTCTTCTCGTCCTTCGTCACCTGACTTAGTCGGGCAGAACTGCTGCGATCCCAATCATTCGCCTGCTCACAAGCGCCGCGCCAAGCCAAGACCTGCTCTGGATAGAGGCCGCGCCTGCGGCAGTACTCGGCCAGATCGACCTCATTCAATGCAGCCGTTTCCAGCACAGCCGCAAACTTGTCCCGCGAAGACCAACCCTCGGGGCCAGCATCCGCATCCGGAAGAAGCTGCCCCTTGCCACGCGCTACGGCACGCCACTTGTGAAGAGTTGCCTCCGAGATGCCTTCTGCTCGCGACAGCTCCCTAATGGCCATGTTGTTCGGCGGAAGCATCCGCTTCAGCACGGCTGCTTTCCGTTCCGGTGAATATCCCACGTCATCGTCCTATCCCGCCCACCTGAAAAATAGAGGAAAAGTAGAGCACCGGACAACTTCCCTGACACAGGGGGACAACGTCACGCTCGACTTCTCACGGCCAGGAAAGCCAACGGACAATGGCTTCATTGAGGCATTTAACAGCAAGCTCCGGGCGGAATGCCTGAACGCCCATTGGTTCATGAGCCTTGCGGACGCCCGCGAAAAGCTGGAGGATTGGCGTAGGCACTACAACGAGGACAGACCTCACAGCGCAATCGGATACACCGTCCCGATTGCCATGCATTATCCCGATGGCGTTACCAGCCCGTCATCGTGACAGAGCCGGAAAAATCCAGCTCCCGGCGGTCCAAGGTTGGGCAGCAGAGCAGGTGTGCTTTCGTAGCAATTCGCGGCGGGGCCAGCATTGGGTGCAGGCAGGAACGAAGGAAAGGTCGCCGCGCATGGCCTCAGCGACGGCCTTCAGGAGGCCGGCCTGATTTTTTGCAAAAGGCGATTTCCTGCGCTCCGCTGACGCCGCCGCAGCCCGCAGCATCACATGAGGCAGCTTAGCCCTGCCGAGGGTCCGCTTCCGGGCAGGTGACCATAGATTTTCGCACCGGCAGCATCTTTGGCGCGGCCCCCCTTGTCTACGGCCGCTTCGGGCTGTGACCGACGAACTGCTGCAGCGAAGGGCACCGCCCTGGGCAATGGCAGCTCAGGGCTCTGTCGGTGAATTCGCCGCATCCTGCTTCAAGGATCGCTAGCACGCAAGTGGTCGCTGATCGACGGGTTACCGGTCAGTAAAGTGAGAGCGTGGCTGGCAACTACGTGAGATTTTGCAGATGTGGCCGAGCGCGACCAAATGCATTGATTTGTATCTTAAAAAAGATGCCGGAGCACAGTTGAAGCGTCAATGCGAAAGTTCTCGATCCCCATATCAATTGATCGAGCGGAGCAAATCTGCTGTGAAATACTGTTTCCCGAGATTTCTAAAGGAGATTTCTCGCTCGCGAAGAAGTTTCGCTTCCAGCCGATTCCGCGGAAAAACATTTGTTCGCGAGCGCAGAAGCCCGGTGTTATTAACGGGCGCGTGCGCCTTGAAACCCACTTAACTGAAATAGATATCGAGTCGCTCTGAGAATTCGGACCTTTCGTCGGCGGTCGCCACAAAGAGGGGCATGCCTCTTGAGGCTACCGATTGAACAACGCTCGTTCCGGGATGGCGCCAGTTGCTGAAATCATCCGCGGCAGCGACGCAGCGGGAAGGTCTGATACTGTCCAGCAAGTCAGGGTGGAAATTTCTTTCGGACCCGTGATGAGGCATGGTCAAAGTCGAAACCTGATCGAGAAGATGCTGGTAGTGTTCAAGGAAAAGGTCGAGGCGTTTTTTTTCTTTCAAAGCTGCATCTCCTGTTCCGAGCCAGCCGCCACCCTCGCTTAAGCGGAAACAGCCCAGCCAAGGCACTTCACAATCACCCGCAAACCATCGACCTTCGCTCTTGTCAGCGGGAGCTGCCGGACCTGAATACAGGCACAGGGAGGTCACGTTTAGGTCGGAAGCCACCTTCAGATACGCCGCTTTTAACTCTTCAACATGTTTTACAATTAAGTCCTTCACATAGTCGGCATTGCCCATCTGCTTTCTGACATCGGCGACTTTGAACCCTAGGCGCCTCGCGAGCATCCGTTCAAACTTCGCTATGCCGGCCTCGACCTTCGGATCAACATATGGGAGGATCAACCATTTCCAATCGCCATGCCCGACTGGAAGTTCAATCCCCACACTATCCGGTAGCGTGGAGATCCGGACAGAGTTTGCTGATCCGTTTCTTGAAGAATGAGTTCTGTGTACTATCCGCCCTTTCCCGACAAACCTCCACTCGGGAAGGGGCTTCCCATCATCGGAATCGAACTGGCCCTCGCTTTCTGGAAGAGGGGCATCCGGCTCGCTTGTTCCGCCTGGCGCGCCGTCGTCCGGCGCCCCGGGCCGCACTAGAACAATCTGACGCGGACCGAATTCGGAGAGCGCTTCTTCGGGACTAATGACGAAACGCCTAAAAAATTCACTACCTGCAGCGGAAGCGTCTTCCGCTATGCTCCGAGCGAAAGCGATCAGACGCTCTTGCACCGTCGTGAGCGGCATCATGATCGTATCAACTTTCAAACCAGATTTTTTGTCGAGCAAGCGCTCGATTCCGTTCACATGATCCTCGTGGATATGGGAAACCATAAGAAGGTTAAGAAGACGATTCGATCCAGGCAATTTAACAAAATCATCGATCTGCTTTTCTCGGGCCGCCTTGTACTTGGCCTTCGATCCGCAGTCGATAACGTACCTCAGCCTGCACGTACCGATTCGATCTTTCAGGTGACCGGAATGGAAAAAGCCCTGCCCAACCGGATGCTGCACGCGCGTATGAGAAACATCCATTAGATCGCCCCTTCAAAGTCAGTATTACAAAAACAAATTGCCGAGAGTGGGTGCGTGCGGAGTGTTCCAGACGCTCGCACTGCAGCAGACATCGCGGTTCAGTTTTTCTGGTCCATCCAAAAGCAACTTCAAGGCTGCCAAGAAACAAACCATGGATAGGCTGCAGTCTGGCCCGGCTTTAGACATCGAAGCCATAGGCCATTTTATCATAAAATGAGCATAGTTTTCGATAGAAAGAGGAGTATGGGTCAATGAAGTCGCTTGGGTTATGATCTGAGATGAATTTATTCAAGGCCTCTAGGTCAACTTCTTTTGGGTCTTGATGCGGAACGAATATCGCGACCTTTTCGGGCGCAGTCTCCGCTATGATTTCAGAAGTGGTCTTACTCGCCCAATGTTTGTCATATTGGCTTTTGTAGGACGACAAAGCATAACTCTTTTTCGCGATCCTCTCGCATACCGCCCGTGCAGACGTGTAGGGTGATGCATTAAGTTCTTCCGCATTTTTGATGCCCACATCGCGAAGATATCTAAAAACGGGTATGAAGGTAGTGCTCGACCTCCGAAAAATCGGAAAAGCAAGTTTTAGCAATTTCTTCGGATCAAAAATCGATTTATCCTTGGTGAAGTCCGTGTATATGTCAGAAAGATTGATACCCTGATATCCACTCTCCGCCAGTGCTCTCTCCCTCTGCCCGACAAGCTTTTCTTGCTTCTCAGATTGAGCTTGCGCGACACCAACGCCGACTACGAACTCCACCTCGTCGCTGTTATCCAGCTCGTCAATATCAATTACAGATATCTTTTTCTCAGGACTCTCGGATTTAACCAGTTCATACATCGGCTCTTTGCAATACCGAAGGACGCGAGCCGGTATTTTCCGCTTATTCTCATTGATTGCTGTATAAATACTGGAAAAGTCATCCGTCTCCAGAACTGTAGCGATGATATTTCTCCCGCCCTCGCTGAATGTGAATTTCTGAACGGAATCTTCTTTTCCTCCTGCCCGGCGCACAAAAATCAAGTTCTCGCTGAATTTCTCCAGTTTGTCGGGTGTCAGACACTCTGCAATGGAAAAAAAAATGGATTGGATGTGAGGGTCGGTTACGGAATACCCGATAAAGAAAATTGGATGCTCAATGAAAAGAGTTATTAGTTTAGCCGCCAAGTAGGGGTTTTTGCCCTCGAAGTCAACATAATCTTCTTCTGTCAGGACTAAGCTTTTCGGTCGGCTTGCGCACCCATGAATTTTGTAAATTTCCGCAATAGCTTGAGGGTTGGAGAATAGCAGCTCCTCTTGGCCGATGAACACTCGGTACTCTGGAAAAATCTCTTCGAGCAGAAAGTCCCAGTTCGTCGTAATGATACCATTGACGTTGGCGTCCTTCAGAATGGATAGTTCATTCTGAATTTCCTCTGCACCGACCCCAGACAAATCCACCTCAGACAGATACTCGCAAATCTCATTTTTGAGAGCATCAGACACTAGGTTTGTGTTTCCTTGGTATTTTTCCCTGGAGGCGCTAAATTTGGGGTCCCTCCACCAAATTTCATGGAAGTCTTTTGCAATGAGTCCCGCAGCCCTGGGGAGGTTTCCGTTTGCGGTCGCCGAATAGTAGTTGAACTCTCCTATGTCCTCACAGAATCGTGAGAGGAGACCTCGCCAGTCCTCTAGCGCTATGTATCGCCGTGAAAATCCAGACCCTACAAACAAGAATGGCGATCCTGATTTTGACTTGAGGAGATTTGCCGTCTCTTCCTTTAGATTTGCCATCTTTTCAACACTTTTGAGGGTCCACTGTTTTCAACTTAGTGCCGTTGGTGTTCAGTCGAACTGAACACCAACGATGTCTGGGAGACCAGTCAGACCTTCACCGATACGGCTACGATGTCAACCATCGAGAAGCTGGCTTATAGCACGGTTCCATTCGTAAATTCGGCAACCAGAAGCTTCAATCGGTCGGCACGCCGGGAACGAAAAACGTAAATCGCCCCGGAATAGGGATCGAGCTCGAAATTGTTGGCTACACAGGCGGCAAGCCCGTCCATACCCTTGCGGAAATCGACCGGTTCTGAGGCAAGGTAAATCCGGAAGTTGCTGGCAGGAGAAATCATTGGGCTGCCCCAACTGCCCGGAAAACCTCTGCCAAATGATCGACAGGATAACCGGGAGGTATCTCTATGACTGCCTCGCCGATGCTGATCCGGCAGAAACCACTGCTGTTAACCGAGGGTGAGTTTCCGTGTGGGGCTGCGGCAGGCGGCGGCACCGAAGGAGCAGTGACCTCGACAAAAGCTGGATTTGCGTTGTCAGCCTCGGCCTTACGGACCCAGAGAGCAACGAGCGACTTGTCGGCTCCGATAGCCTCGGCCGTCTCGCGGATTCTGGCACCGGAAAGAACTTTGTTGACTACCTTGGCGCGGAGCGCCTCAGGCCACATTCGTCGCCCGGAGGGCGAGACGGGGACCGTGCCCCCCCAAACCTTCACCTCCTCCGGCATCATTCCATCCAGCATCACCATCTCCTCGCATAAGGTGGTGCCAGTATCTCAAACCCCTTATTTTATTGAAACATGGGGTCTTTGCACCGCTTACTTTTCGGCAGACGGGCCGCAGTCCCGTAGTTCAGCGTCCTGCCGTCATGTCCCTGAAACCCCCAACGCGCCACCATGAACTGCATGCTGCGGGTTTCCTGCCCCCGCTCATCGCGCTCGATCCGCGCCCGCCAGGCACCTTCGCATTGCACCGGCAACTGAATTGAATTGACGTCCCGCATCTTGGCCCCCCGCAGCGCGTCCGCCTGCTGCGCCTGGGCGTACATATAGCGCAGCTGGCTATAGAGCGGCTGAAAATGGGGCCTGCGCCTGCCGGCGAAAATCACTGTGACATCCGTCCCTTCGGCATTGAACGCGCGTGCGGTACAGTCCCCCCGCGACGTGGCCCCGAAGACAGGCACCAACGCCAGCTGCACCTGGACAATACCCCCCTTGAACAGACCGCTGTCTTCATATTCCGGGGTGATTTTTCCGCGGGCGCGGCGTTCTATTCTTGGGATCTTTGGAAGCATGACATCAAAATTTGGACCGTGGACAGGAAAAGTAGCGTAAAACGCTCCTGCAACTATCCGGACGATATCTTAATAAACGGTAGCGATAGACAGCATTCGAGCAGCCACGCTGCCCCTTGAAACCACCCCCTGCGCCCGCCCTGTATCTGGTCAGACGGAAGGGCAAGGCAGAGATAGGCCGAGGCCCGGCAGACGCGTCGCTGCGCCTAAGACAAGGCGCGTTTGCCGCTGGTGATGGTTTTGCCATTGCGGTCGGTAAAGCCCCAGCGCGCCGCAAGAAACTGCAGGACCCGCATGTCTTCGCCGGTCTTGCTGCGCTCAAACCGGACGCGCCATGCGCCTTCGATCTGGGCGCCGAGCTGGATGCTGTTGACGGCAGGAGGGTCCTTGCGCAACCGCGCCGCAGAGTAATTTGCTTCGGTGAGCAGCCGCCTCAGCTCATCGTGCAGGGGGCCGAATTCCTGAATCCGCCGACCGGCAAATATTACGGTGATTTCTTCGTTTTCACTGACGAAGGCCCGCACCGCGATATCGCCACGGGGCGTTTTGGAAAAGGCAGGAACCAACGTCACCGCGATTTGCGTCACGCCGCGCTTGAACAGGCCCCGATCTTCACTTTCGGGGGTAACCTGGAAACGGGATCTCCTGCGATCTTGTTTGGGAGTATCGGTCATGGAACCACAAGTGTTTTTGCTGACAGGGACGACACTTCTTGCGCATCACCCTTTTCAATAGCAAGCACACCGTTAAAAAACTACTTATTCCCTGCCAACGGTGGCGTGTCTCCGGCCCCGGACGGGCCACCCTCACCGCACAAGACAAGAAAACCTGAGACCCGCAAATCTCAGGCCCGCAGATCTCAGGCCCGCAACTTCTGGACCGGTATTTCTCTGGAGGCTCGTGCTCAGCCCGGAAGCTGTCCCGTCAGCACATAGGTCAGGATCTCCACCACCTGCCGTGGCTCCTCGGCAACCGCAAGCGCGGCGGCATGGACCTCTTTCAGCGCATGGCTGTGCTCCGGGCCACTCAGGACGATGATCGACTTCCCGAGCGCCGCTGCATATCCCGCATCAAAGGCGGCATTCCACTGTTTGTATTTTTCGCCAAAGCGCACCACAACCACATCCGCCTCTTCGAGGCCCTTGCGGGTGCGGATGGCGTTCATTTTTGCGCCCTTGTGATCATGCCAGACCTTGCGGTCCTCCGCACCGAGAATCGCCACGCCACAATCATCGCTTGCAGCGTGGTCGGTCACAGGGCCGGAAAAGCGCACATCAAGGCCGCTGGCCCCGTCGATGATCTGATCGCGCCAGTCGGTGTGGATTTCTCCGGAAAGATATACGGCCAATGTCATTCAAAAAACCTCCTGCCTCTGCGGGTGTGAGTACGGCGCCGAGGTCACCCCCGGTCACTTAGGTCACCCCAATTGCACCAGATCTAGCCGGCCCTGACCCGCAGGCCAAGCCGCAGTGCAGGCGGGGGCCTACTGAGGCTGCCGTCGCGCCATCCCACCTCCGGGCGGTGCCCACAAAAAAACGCGCCCTGACCGCAAGGCGCGTTCCTTCTGTTCAGTCGTGGTCGTGACCGGGGTCAGCCGCGCAGCGTGCCGCCGGTCGCCTTGGTCACTTTGGCGACGATTTTCTCGCTGACCGCCTCGATGTCCTTTTCGATCAGCGTCTGCCCCTTGGGCTGCAGACGCACGGCGAGAGCGAGGGATTTCTTGCCTTCGCCCAGCGACCCGCCGATGAATTCGTCAAAGACCCGCACGTCCTCGATCAACGCCTTGTCGGCGCCGGACGCCGCATTGACCAGCGTCAGCGCCTCGACCTCTGCATCGACCACGAAGGCAAAGTCCCGCTCCACCGATTGCAGATCGCTGATCTCCAGCGCCGCACGTGTGGCACCGCTCTTGCGGGGCAGCGGGATTTCCTCGGGGTAGAGGGTGAAGGCCACCGCCGTGCCCTTGATCCCGAGCGCGCTCAGCACCTTGGGATGCAGCTCTCCGAACACGCCGAGGGTCTTTTTCGGCCCCAAGCAGATCCGCCCGTGGCGTCCCGGATGCCACCAGACATCGCCCTCGCGCAGGATCTGCACCTTGGCGGGGGCACCGATGGCCGCCAGCACCGCCTCGGCGTCGGCCTTGGCGTCGAAGGCATCCATCACCCGCGAGGCCCCGTGCACATCCTTCGGCCCGTCCCGGTTCACCATCAGCCCGGAGATCTGGATACGCTCCTGACCGGGCTCGCCACCGGTGAAGGCAGGGCCGACCTCGAACAGCGCCACATCCGAAATGCCCCGCGCCTGGTTGCGCGCAGCAGCCTGCAGCAGCCCCGGCAGCAGATCGGGGCGCAGATGCGACATCTCCGAGGAAATCGGATTGGCCAGCATGGTCGCATCGGTGCCGCCACCAAAGAGCCCGGCTACGGGTTGATCGATGAACGTGTAGCTCACCACCTCGTTGTAGCCCAGCGCCGCACAGGTGCGCCGCGCCATCTGCAGCCGCCGCTGCTGCGCCGTCATCACCGGGGCCGGAATACCCGAGGTGAGACGCGGCAGCGGCTTGCCCTCAAGTTTGGTCAGAGAGGCAATCCGCGCGACTTCCTCGACCAGATCGGCCTCGCCCTGCACATCCGGGCGCCAGCTGGGCACATGCGCCATGTTGCCCTCCAGCCGGAACCCCAGACGGGTGAGGGTCTGGCGCTGCTCGCTTTCGGGAATGTCCATGCCGACCAGCGACTGGACCCGTTCCGCGTTCAGCCGGTAGGTCCGGGCGTGATCGGGCACATCGCCCGCGGTGACCACCTCGGAGGGCTCTCCGCCACAGAGATCCAGAATCATCTGCGTCGCGCGCTCCAGACCCTCAAAGGTGAATTCCGGGTCGACGCCGCGCTCAAACCGGTATCGCGCATCGGAGTTGATCTTCAGCGCACGCCCGGTTGTGGCGATCTGGATATGGTCCCAAAAGGCGCTCTCGAGGAACACATCCACCGTGTCATCGGTGCAGCCGGTTTCGGCGCCGCCCATGATGCCCGCGATGCTCTCGACGCCGCGATCATCAGAAATCACCATCTGGCCCTTCTGCATCACATATGTTTTTTCGTCGAGCGCCTCGATCTCTTCGCCGCCTGCCGCACGATGCACCCGCAGGTTGCCTGCGACCTTGGCCGCGTCAAAGACATGCAAGGGTCGGTTCTGATCGAAGGTGAAGAAGTTGGTGATATCCACCAGCGCCGAAATCGGCCGCAGGCCGATGGCAACCAACCGGTCCTGCAGCCATTTCGGGCTGGGGCCATTGGTGACGCCCCGGATCAGACGGCCGGTGAACAGCGGACAGCCGTCCTGCGTGTCGTCATCGATGGTCACTTTGATCGGGCTTGCGTATTGCCCCTCGACGGGCCTGTAGTCGGTGGTCTTCAGCGTCCCGAGCCCCCGCGCGGCCAGATCGCGGGCAATGCCATAGACGCCAAGCGCATCGGGACGGTTCGGGGTGATCGCGATGTCGATCATCGGATCGACTTTGGCCGGGTCATTCGCCGCCAGCCAGTCCACCAGCCTGTCGCCCACCTCGCCGGAGGGCAGCTCCACGATGCCATCGTGATCCTCGCCCAGCTGCAATTCCTTCCAGGACGCCATCATGCCATGGCTTTCGACGCCCCGGATCTTGCCCACGGAGAGGGTAAAATCCAGCCCCGGCACGTAGTCGCCCGGTTTGCACAGCACCACGGTGATGCCCTCGCGCGCATTGGGAGCGCCGCAGACGATCTGCTTCTCGCCCTCATCGGTCAGCACGCGACAGACCCGCAGACGGTCGGCGTCGGGGTGCTGCTCTGCGCCCACCACCTTGGCCAGGGTGAAGGCCCCGAGGCTGTCGGCGGGGTTCACGACCTCCTCGACCTCCAGCCCGAGGTCGGTCAGGGTTTCGGTGATCTCCTCGACCGAGGCATCGGTGTCGAGGTGGTCTTTCAGCCAGGAGAGGGTGAATTTCATGTCTCAGCGCCCTTTTGGCAGGTGAATGCGGTTAGCAGAGGCAATGGCAAAGATTGCCGCCCGTTGCAAGTAATGAGGCCATTCAAAACCGCCGTACCCGAGCCCAAACAGGCGCAAAGCGACGTGGGGAACATCGCAACCCAAGGCGCGCGGCCGACCGGGTGGGCGCAACGCGCCCGCCGTGGGGCGGGCGGACGCGTGCCGAGCCGCAAGCGACCCGGCTGGAAATCAAATTAGAGACCAGTTAATTTCGCCAGCCATCCTGCGACCAACGAGGCAACAACGGAAACAAGAATAGTAGGAATGTTCACCTGCACATTTCGGCCCCATCGCTTCAAATTAGGTTCTGCTACTGCAAAACCTTTGGAAGTAACTCGATAAATAATCTCTCTTTGGATAGGCCGCCCATCATTTTCAGTCTTTGGCCATTCAGTAGAGGCAAGGCCACTTGCTAGATAGTTTTGCTCGTCATGGAGAACAACGTATCCATCATCGGCCAGCAACGCATAATCTTGAATTCTCTGTATCTCTTCATCCGTCGCGTGTGTAACCACAGTAACCGTGATTGCGCCAGAACGGTCGCCCGAAAGCTCCTCTCTTAACCGGCGAAAAGCCACGTTGAGGCGCGTGCTTGTCAACGGCTCAGGCCACCATGCAGCGTCGGGACATCGAGGCAGCTGAACCCGTAGTGACGCAGCCAGCGCAGGTCGCTCTCGAAGAAGGCGCGCAGATCGGGGATGCCGTATTTCAGCATCGCCAGACGGTCGATCCCGATCCCGAAGGCAAAGCCCTGATACGTGTCCGGGTCGATGCCACCGGCGGCGATCACCTTCGGATGTACCATGCCGGAACCGAGGATCTCGAGCCAGTCGTCGCCCTCGCCAATCTTCAGCGTGCCGCCTTCCCAGCTGCAGCGGATGTCGACCTCGGCAGAGGGTTCGGTGAAGGGGAAATGCGAGGCCCGGAAGCGCAGCTCCACATCGTCCACCTCGAAGAAGGATTTGACGAATTCCTCCAGCACCCACTTCAGGTTCGCCATCGAGATATCGGTGTCCAGCGCCAGGCCTTCGACCTGGTGGAACATCGGCGTGTGGGTCTGGTCGTAATCCGCGCGATAGACGCCGCCCGGACAGATGATGCGCAGCGGCGCGCCCATCTTCTCCATCGAGCGGATCTGCACCGGGCTGGTGTGCGTGCGCAGCACATGCGGCGGGCGGTTGTCGCCCTCGGCGCGGTGCATGTAGAATGTATCCATCTCGGCCCGCGCGGGGTGGTGGCCGGGGATGTTCAGCGCGTCAAAGTTGTACCAGTCGGTATCCACACGCGGCCCTTCGGCCACAGAAAACCCCATCTCGGCGAAGATCGCGGTCAGCTCTTCCGAGGCCTGGCTGATCGGGTGCAGGCTGCCCTGACGGCGCGGCCGGGTCGGCAGCGTCACATCGAGCCACTCCGAGCGCAGCCGTTCGTCCAGCGCCGCGTCGCCCAATGCGGCCTTCTTGGCGGCGAGGGCGGAATTGATTTCATCCTTCAATGCGTTCAGCGCCGGGCCTGCCACCTGGCGTTCTTCCGGGCTCATCTTGCCCAGCTCGCGCATCTTCAGGGCGACTTCGCCCTTCTTGCCGACAGCGGCGAGGCGCACGGCCTCCAATGCGTTCTCATCACCCGCCTCGGCAATCTGCGCCAGGTATTTTGCTTTAAGATCGTCCATGACGGCCCCTCACGTCTCGCTTTGTGCCCTGCTACCACACGAGGCGTCGAAAGCAAGCGCCGGCGTCCCCTGGCCCGCCCCGGGTGTCGCCGTCAGCCCACGATCGCGCACGCCAGCCGGGGGCCGTGACAATCGCCGCTCTTGCATGCGGCGTACCAAAGGCCCACCTTAGCGGCAGAGCTTGCACGGAGCCGGATTTCATGACCGAACGGATTACACGGAAACTGACCACCATCCTGGCTGCCGATGCAGAGCAGTTCAGCACCGCCATGACCGCAGATGAAGTCGGCACCTTCACCGAGCTTCAGGCCGCACGGGATGTGTTCTTCAAGCTCATCTCCCGCCACGGCGGCCGGGTCGCCAATACCGCAGGGGACGGGCTGATCGCGGATTTCCCCTCGGTGGTGGAGGCCGTGCAATGCGCAATCGAGGTGCAGCAGGAACTCGCCGCAAAGGATACCGCCCTGTCCTTCCGAATCGGCGTGCATCTGGGCGATGTGATCTGCGACGGAGAGGATCTGATTGGCGAAGGCGTCAATCTTGCCGCCCGGCTGCAGACCATGGCAGAGCCTGGCGGGGTGTTGATCTCGCAGCAGGTCTACGACCATGTGAAAAACAAGCTCACCATCGGGTTCGAATATCTCGGCGACCGACGGCCGCGCAATATGCCCGAGGACATTCCCGTTTACCGGATCGCGCTCGGCGCCCCCCGGCGCAGCAAGACCGCGCAGGTCTGGCAGGACCCCGACCCGTTTTCCGACGCCCCGACGCGGGTGTTCGACGGCGCGCCGCCTCAGGCCGGGCCCTCCAGCGGCCGCCGCGCACGCGCCCTGTTCGCGCGCAATTGTGACGGCCGGCAGCGCCCGCTGAGCTTTGGCCGTGCGGGCGCGACTCTGGCGCTGATCGCGGCGGGCCTGTTTATCGTCGACATCTCGACCGGCCGCGGCTTCTGGTCCCATTGGGTACTGCTGGTGGTCGCCGCCCAATACGGATTGCGCAATGCCGACCTCCTGTTTGGCCGCAGCGAGATCCTGTCGCTGCCGGTCAAGCTCTGGGTGATTGCCGCCTTCCTGCTGTGCATCAACCTGTTCAGCTGGAGCGGCTACGCCTGGTCCATGTGGCCGATCGGCGCCTTGGTGATCGCCTCGCTGGCGCGGCGGATTTCATCGCAACCGGAATAGGCCACATCGCAGGGGGCGGCGGCTTTCGCCCCGACCGCAACGCTGGGTGTGACCCTGCACGTATTGCGAGCGGCACCTATTGCAACGGGCATGACCACGGCCCGAACGACGGCACGAACGACGGCCCGAAAAAATACGCACGAAAAAACCCGCCGGTCTGCACCGGCGGGTTTCGGTCAGGTCGGATTGACCAAACTGACGAATAACGGGTCAAGACCCGGCAGACAGCCCTCAGGCGGCCAGCGCGTCCTGAGCCTGACGCACGATGGCGCCGAATGCTTCGGGTTCGTGCACGGCGAGATCCGCCAGAACTTTCCGGTCCACTTCGATACCGGCCAGGTTCAGACCGTTGATGAAGCGGGAGTATGTCAGAGCTTCGTCGTGACCACGGACCGCGGCGTTGATACGCTGGATCCACAGAGCGCGGAAGTTGCGCTTGCGGTTCTTCCGGTCACGGGTTGCATATTGGTTTGCCTTGTCGACGGCCTGACGGGCGACTTTGAAGGTGCTCTTGCGGCGGCCATAGTAACCTTTGGCGGCCTTGATGACCTTCTTGTGACGGGCGTGAGTTGTGGTACCACCTTTAACGCGGGACATATCTCTTATCTCCTCTTAGCGGTCGTAGGGCATGTAGCCCTTGACGATCTTTGCGTCGGGGGCGGACAGGGTTGTGCTGCCACGGGCATCACGAATGAATTTCTTGTGACGTTTGATCATGCCGTGGCGTTTGCCGGCCTGACCTGCCAGGACCTTGCCTGTCGCCGTCACCTTGAAGCGCTTCTTGGCGCTCGATTTTGTCTTCATCTTGGGCATTTCCGTCTCCTTCTTCGTAGGTTCGCTACACACGCGACTCGGCATGCCACTTTGGCCGGTCCCGCGATCAGACGTGCCCTTTACGGCAGCACCGCCGCAAGAGCAAGCCCATTTTACCTAGAGCAGACGAGCAATGACGCGGAAAAACACATCCGGCACATCATAGAAAGCATAGCCCCCCGGATGGGCCATCACCGCCCAGACCAGACAGCCTGCGCCCAGCGCAAACATAAGCGCCGCAGCCAGGGGGCTGCGGCGACTTGCATAGGCCGAAAAGAACGACGGGATTCCGAGCCAGATCAGGACCAGCCCAATCACCAACACCGCATCCGTATCCATCGCGAGCGACCCCCTGTTATACGGTCGGGGGCAGCCTATTATTCCGGGTCGGTGTTGTAAATCATGCGCTCATCGCAGGGGGCGATACGCAGGATATTGGTGGTGCCGGGCACATTGAACGGCACACCGGCGGTCACCACCACCTGATCGGTTTCGGTTGCAAAGCCGCCAGAGCGCGCCGCCCGTGCGGCCGAGACGACCGCCCCTTTGAACCGGTCCACCCGCGCCGTGACCACACAGTTGCAGCCCCAGCTGAGCGCCAGACGGCGGGCCGTTCCCTGCAGATGCGTCATGGCAATGATCGGCACGTTGGGCCGCTCCCGCGCCGTAAGCAGCGCAGTGGTGCCCGATTGCGTGAAACAGCAGATCGCCTTTATCTCCGTCTTCTCGGCGATTTCACGGGCAGCGGCGACGATACCGTCGGCGATGGTGTCCCCCTTTGAGGAGCGCGATGCGGAGATGATCTCGCGGTAGGTCGGGTCCTGTTCCACCTCGGTGGCGACCCGGTCCATGGTCTGCACCGCCTCGATCGGATATTGGCCCGCAGCGGATTCAGCGCTGAGCATGATCGCATCGGTGCCCTCGTAGATGGCCGTCGCCACGTCAGAGACTTCGGCCCGCGTCGGCATCGGGCTCTCGATCATGCTCTCCAGCATCTGGGTGGCCACGATCACCGGCTTGGCGGCTGCGCGACATTTCCGGATGAGACGCTTCTGGATCGGCGGCACTGCGGCCACCGGCAGCTCGACACCGAGATCGCCCCGCGCCACCATGATCCCGTCAGAGGCATCGAGGATTTCGGCAAAGTTGTCCACGGCCGAGGGTTTTTCGATTTTCGACAGCACCGCTGCACGACCATCGGCCAGTTGCCGGGCTTCAAACACGTCCTTGGCCCGCTGCACAAAGGACAGCGCCAGCCAGTCGACACCCAGATTGCAGACGAATTCCAGATCCGCGCGGTCCTTTTCGGACAGCGCCGCCAGTGGCAGAATCACGTCCGGCACGTTGACGCCCTTGCGGTTGGAGATGGTGCCGCCGGTGATCACCACGCAATTGGCAAAGTCATCGCCGCAGTCCTCGACCTTGAGCCGGATCTTGCCGTCATTGACCAGCAGATGCGCGCCCGGCTCCAGAGCCTGGAAGATCTCGGGATGGGGCAGGCAGACCCGGTTGAGGTCGCCCTCGGCAGCGTCCAGATCAAGCCGGAACTTCGCGCCTTCGACCAGTTCCTCGGATCCGCTGGCAAAGACGCCGACCCGCAGCTTCGGCCCCTGCAGGTCGGCAAGGATGGCGATGGTCGAATCAAGGTCGGATTCGATCTGACGAATGATCTTGTGCTTGGCCGCAATTTCCTCGTGGCTGCCGTGGGACATGTTCAGACGAAACACATCGGCGCCGGCCTCATGCAGGGCGCGGATCGTCTCGTAGGTTTCGGATGCCGGGCCGAGAGTGGCCACGATCTTGACGTTGCGTGTACGTTTCATGGGCTCTTTATTTCCTCCGGCTATCGGGTGCGAACGGCAAGGGGCCGTTGTTGAGACCTGCGTTCCCGCATCGGCACCCCTGTCCTGGTCAGGAGCACCCGATGCATGTTAACGCAAACATCGTTGTCGGTCTTATGGCTCAATTCACATTATGCCGCAACTCTTCTAAAGCTGCGCTATCAAATGATGACAGGCCCAAGACGGATCCAATACGGGCCCATGACATAGTCAGCCTATTTCACCCATGGCCCGCCCGGCAACAGCCGCTGGCTGATCATCTACGATCATGCCATCCATAAGAGACAACTGGTGGTGCCCCGCGTGGTTCCGGTGCAGATTCGGTGCAGATCCGGGCCTGCCAGAGGCGGATATGGCAGAGGCAGATATGGCAGGCAAGGCGCGTGTGGCCGTGACCTGCCCCCCCCTGCGCCCTTGCCCCCTTGACCGGGCGTTGCTACCTCTGTCGGTACGACCCCTGCAGCACGCGGACACAGGAGCCAGACATGAGCACTCAGCCGGATATCGACGCCCAGACCCAGATCGAACTGGAGGCGGCGGCCTTTCGTCGTCTGCGCCAGCACCTGATGCAGGACCGCACCGATGTGCAGAACATCGACATGATGAACCTCGCCGGGTTTTGCCGCAATTGCCTCAGCCGCTGGTATCAGGAAGCCGCCAATGCGCGCGGCATCGACCTCGACAAGGAGGCCGCGCGCGAGATCTTTTACGGCATGAGCATGAGCGACTGGAAAGCCAACCACCAGACCGAGGCCACCGCAGACAAGCAGAGCGCCTTCAAACAGGCCTTCGCCGAGAACGTAGGGAGCGACACGACGGGCTAGCCCGCCGACCGCAGCCCAATCACGTGTCGACCACGGCGGCGGATGTGGCAAATCTTCTCCGCCCGGTCCATGCTGCCACATGCAGACCAGCAACGCGCGGGTCCACTGTCACGAGCGACCCTGCCTTCATACGAAAACCGCCCCGGGGATCTCCGGAGCGGCATAGTTTCGCGAGGTATGACGCGGTCTGGATCAGATCGCCGTCCTGACGCTTTCTTCCAGGTAGATCTCGCGCAGACGCCGGGCAATCGGGCCGGGCGTTCCATCGCCCAGGCTGACCCCGTCGATCTCGACAACAGGCATCACGAAGGCCGACGCCGAGGTGGTAAAGGCCTCGTCTGCGGCCTGGGCCTCTTCAATGGTGAACAGGCGTTCGTCAATCTTCAGCTGCGCCTCGGAGGCCAGCCGCAACACGGCCTTGCGGGTGATCCCATGCAGGATCTCTGTCGACAGCGGGCGGGTCACGATGACGCCATCCTTGACGAAATAGGCATTGTTCGACGTGCCCTCGGTGACATGGCCGTCCTCAACCATCCAGGCGTCATCACAGCCCGCTTTCTTTGCCATCATCTTGCCCATGGACGGATAGAGAAGCTGCACCGTCTTGATGTCACGGCGCCCCCAGCGGATATCCTCGATCGATATGATCTTGGCGCCTTTTTTCGCCGCCGGACTGTCCGCAAGACCGGGTTTGTTCTGGGTGAACAGCACCAGTGTCGGCGGCGTATCCGCAGCAGGAAAGGCGAAATCCCGGTCGCCGTCAGATCCGCGCGTCACCTGGAGATAGACCAAACCCTCGTCGATCCCGTTCAGCTCCACCAGCTTGCGATGGATCTCCAACAGGTCGTCACGGCTGCAGGGCTCGGCCATGTCCAGCGCATCCAGCGACCGCTTCAGCCGCACCACGTGGCCTTCGAAATCGATCAGCTTGCCCCCCAGAACAGAGGTCACCTCATAGACCCCGTCCGCCATCAGAAACCCACGGTCAAAGATCGAGACCGTGGCTTCGGTTTCCGGCAGGTAGTCGCCATTCACATATACGGTACGGGTCATTGTCATCTCCTTAGCCCCAAAGCGCCGATTTTGGCGGGTGCACTCCCGCCGCATCAAAGACCAGCGCATCCGGGCGGTCTTCGGCCAGAAGCAGCGGCCCGTCAAGATCCGTCACCAATGCCCCCTGCGCCAACAGCGTTGCGGGCGCCATCGCCAGCGACGAGCCCACCATGCAGCCAACCATCACCTGATAGCCCTCCGCCAGGGCCGCATCACGCAGCTTCAACGCCTCGGTCAACCCGCCGGTCTTGTCCAGCTTGATATTGACGACGTCATATTTTCCACGAAGCCCGGCCAGGCTGGCGCGATCATGGCAGCTCTCGTCGGCGCAGACCGGCACCGGGCGCTCCAGGCCGATCAAAGCCTCATCCTCACCGGCGGGCAAAGGCTGTTCGACCAGCTCCACCCCCAACCGTAGCAGATGAGGCGCCAGCTCGGCATAGACATCCGCCGACCAGCCCTCGTTGGCATCGATAATGATCCGCGCCTCAGGCGCCCCCGCCCGCACGGCCTCAAGGCGCGGCATATCCTCGGGCGTGCCCAGCTTGATTTTCAGCAGGGGACGATGAGCATTCAGGGCCGCCTGCGCGCGCATCTCTTCCGGTTCAGCCAGCGACAGGGTATAGGCGGTGATCTCCGGTCCCGGGGCCGCCAGACCTGCCAGCTCCCAAACCCGCTTTCCCGCCTGTTTCGCCTCAAGGTCCCACAGCGCGCAATCCACTGCGTTGCGCGCCGCCCCCGCAGGCAGCAGCTGCTGCAGCTCGTCGCGCGTGAAATGCGCAGGCAGCCCCTCGATCTCGGCCGTCACAGAGGCCAGCGTCTCGCCATAGCGCGCATAGGGCACACATTCGCCCCAGCCTGTGTGCCCCCCGTCCTCGATCCGCACCGTCAGCACATGGGCTTCGGTCCGCGACCCACGAGAGATGGTGAACACCTGAGCCAGCCTGAAAATATCTGATGTTACACTGATCCGCATGCCATCCCCTCTCTGTCATCCCCGGGTCGGCTGCGCAAAGCTGCGGCCCCCGATTTCATCTTTTCCAAAATACCTCCACCGGAGGCATCCGACAGCGCGCCAGACGCCTCCGCCGCACAGGACAGATCAGATCGCGGCAAGCGCGTCCACCAGACGCCCTGCACCATGGCGATAGGGATCGACCGCAGGCAGCCCCATCCGGTCTTCGACCTCTTTCAGATAGGCCACGGCATCATCCTCGCTCAGATGCTGGGTGTTCACCGAGATCCCGACGATCTGACAGGCCGTGTTGGACCGCAGCGCCAGCGGCAGCGCCACGTCCCGCAGCTCTTCCAGCGTCGGCACATCATAGTCGGGCAGACCACGCATGTGGCTGCGGGTCGGCTCATGACAGAGGATCAGCGCATCCGGCTGCCCGCCGTGCACCAGCGCCATGGTCACACCGGAATAGGAGATATGGAACAAGGACCCCTGCCCCTCGATCAGATCCCAGTGATCCGGGTCATTGTCAGGGGTCAGATATTCAATCGAACCGGCCATGAAATCGGCAATCACCGCATCGAGCGGCACCCCGTCGCCGGTGATCAGGATCCCGGTCTGGCCGGTCGCGCGAAAGGTGGACTTCATGCCACGCGCCTGCATCTCTGCATCCATGGCCAGCGCCGTGTACATTTTGCCGACGGAACAGTCGGTGCCGACAGCGAGACAGCGCTTGCCGCTGCGGTGCTTGCCATCGGCGATCGGGTATTTGACCGAGGGCACCCGAACGTCATGCAGCTTGCGCCCGGTCGCTTCGGCGACCGCCGCCAGGTCCGGCTCGTCGCGCAGCAGGTTGTGCAGGCCAGAGGCGATGTCGAACCCCTCTTCCAAGGCCTGAACCAGCACCTTCTTCCACTCCGGACTGATGAGACCTCCGCGGTTGGCAACGCCGATCACCAGCGTTTTTGCCCCGGCCGCACGGGCCTCTTCCAGCGTCATTTCGGTCAGCCCGAGGTCGGCACCGCATCCGGGCAGGCTGATCTGGCCAACCGCATGATCCGGGCGCCAGTCGCGGATACCAATGGCAACTTTCGCAGCCAGCATGTCGGGCGCATCGCCGAGAAACAGCAAATAGGGGGTCTCGATCATATCCGGCGTCCTTTTATGGATGTGTCGCAATCCACGTTAACTTGCGGCAAAGGGACTGCAAGTTCCTCTCTTTTTTGCCGCTGCAGCGCAGACCCATCGAAGAAATGCCCGTCCGTTCGCCAATTTGCCGAAGATTCTCCCTCTGAGCGCGCCTCTTGCGCTGAAACAAGCGCGCCGCTGGATGGGGCGCGTTGCGCTGCGGCATAATCGTGCTGCAGAAGCAAAAGCCGCTTGCCTTTCGCCACGCAACGAAATAACCAAATTAGGATGATTTTTGAAATTTACGAACCCGGAGAACCCTGATGAGCTTTCGGATCCAGCCCGCCGCGCCCGCCCGCCCCAACCGCTGCCAACTGTTCGGTCCCGGCTCAAACACCAAACTCTTTGCCAAGATGGCGGCCTCGGCAGCCGATGTCATCAACCTCGATCTCGAAGATTCCGTGGCGCCATCAGACAAGGACCAGGCCCGCGCCAATGTCATCGAGGCAATCAACACCGTCGATTGGGGCCGCAAGACCCTGTCGGTCCGGATCAACGGGCTCGACACTCCGTGGTGGTACCGCGATGTGGTGGACCTGCTGGAACAAGCCGGCGACCGGCTGGACCAGATCATGATTCCCAAAGTGGGCTGCGCAGAGGATGTCTATGCGGTGGATGCGCTGGTCACCGCAGTCGAACGGGCCAAGGGGCGGGCCAGATCGGTCTCTTTCGAAGTTATCATCGAATCGGCCGCGGGGATCGCCCATGTCGAAGCCATCGCAGCCGCCTCGCCGCGCCTGCAGGCGATGAGCCTCGGAGCTGCGGATTTTGCCGCCTCCATGGGCATGCAGACGACGGGCATCGGCGGCACCCAGGAGGATTACTACATGCTGCGCGACGGGGCAAAGCACTGGTCGGACCCGTGGCATTGGGCGCAGGCCGCGATCGTCGCCGCCTGCCGCACCCATGGGGTGCTGCCTGTGGACGGGCCGTTTGGTGATTTCTCCGACGACGAGGGCTATATCGCGCAGGCCAAACGCTCTGCGACTTTGGGGATGGTCGGAAAATGGGCGATCCATCCGAAACAGATCGCTTTGGCCAATCAGGTGTTCACCCCGTCAGAGGAGGCCGTCGCCGAGGCCCGCGACATCCTTGCGGCCATGGAGGACGCCAAATCCAAGGGCGAGGGCGCGACAGTCTACAAAGGTCGGCTGGTCGATATCGCGTCCATCAAACAGGCCGAAGTCATTGTAGCCCAGTCGGAGCTGATCGCGCAGGCCGGATAGCGCAGGGGACCGATCGTCGGCGCCTCCGTCCGATGCCCGATACCGGCGCCCGAGAAAACAGGCGCGGTGCCAGTCCGAGTGAACCTTCTACCGAGCGATCCTTCGTCTGCGATCACCAGAAGGGGTGAGGCTCCCGCCCCTTTTCGGAATGAGGCAAAGCCTCCCCCAAAAGCGTTGGGCCGGGCGGGGGCCGCGCCGAAGGCGCGGCCCCCGCCCCCCGGCGATGCACAACGTGCAGCGCAACCCCTCCGGGACACGGGCAAACCCGGCCCGCTCCCCGTTTGGAACGTCCGTTTGCCAAAAGGCCCCTTTGTATCAAGCTCGAAACGAGGCGGGAACGATAAGGTGGCGGCGCCGCCAGATCGGATGTAGACGGGCGTATCCGCCCGCGCGCTAAACGTTGTCTCTGCACGCTCCCCGCGTGGGGAAGCCGTCTCCATGGGCTGGCCGGACAACAGGTTGCCCGGCATATGATCGCGATCCCCGACAGGCTAGTTTCCATTCGTCAGGATCCCGACACCAGAGCGTCCGCACCGCGTGCAACACCACGCGCCTCAGGCCCGCAGATCCTTGGGCGACCCCATCACTACATAGGTCGTGATCCCTGTTACGAAGGGAGAGGTGCCGAGAATATCCGTATGAAACCGCTTGTAGCTTGGCAGATCAGCACATTCCACGCGCAGGATATATTCGATGGTCCCGGTGATATTATGACATTCCACTACCTCCGGCGCAGCAGACATCGCCTGTTCAAACGCCGCCTGCGCGTCCTTCGTGTGCTCCCCAAGACTGACCCCGATATAGGTGACAAAGCCGATCCCCATCGCGCTTCGGTCCAGAACCGCCCGATAGCCGGTGATCACGCCGTCCCGCTCCAACTCCTGCACCCGGCGCAAGCAGGCCGAAGGAGACAGGCCCACACGGTCAGCCAGTTCGAGATTGGAGAGCCGGCCATCACGGGTCAGCTCGCGCAATATATGTTGGTTGATTTTATCATTCTTCGCCATTTGTTGCGAACATATCTGGAAACTCATCGGAAACGCAATTTCAAACCCCGGGTTTTGGCGCAGGATATTGTGCATGATGACCCATGACCTGCTCGCGGCGCTTGCGCTCTTTGCCTTTGTCTCCTCGATCACGCCGGGGCCCAACAACCTGATGCTGATGGCCTCCGGGGCGAATTTCGGCTTTCGGCGCACGATTCCGCATATGCTCGGCGTGGCGCTCGGTTTTGTGTTCATGCTGCTGTTGGTGGGGGCCGGACTGGTGCAGATCTTTGATCTCCTGCCGGTCACCTACACGCTGCTGAAAGTGGCCTCGGTGCTGTATCTGCTTTATCTTGCGTGGAAAATCGCCCATGCGGCCCCGGTGAAAACCCGGGACGGGACCGGACGCCCCATGAGCTTCCTGCAGGCTGCGGCCTTTCAATGGGTCAACCCCAAGGCCTGGGCCATGGCCCTGACCGCCATCAGCGCCTACACCCCCGAGCGCACGCTCTGGGCCATTTTGCTGGTGGGCCTGATCTTCGGAGCGATCAACCTGCCCTCTGTCGGATCATGGACCGTGCTGGGGCAGCAGATGGCCCGGTTTCTGACCAGCCCGAAACGGCTTGTGGCCTTCAACTGGACCATGGCGGCGCTGCTGGTCGCCTCGCTCTATCCGGTGGTCTGGACCGGCTGACCTCTGCCGCTCAGCCCCCCTTGCACCTGCCGTCCCGGCGGCGCTCACCGCGGTCGCAGCGCCCCGAGGCAATCCCGATCCAATACGGAGAGTTGCATCAGGGGCCGGGTAAGTCCATATAACGGGCAAACCGTGACAGTAGAGACAGCATGACCCAGTATCTTGAATTCGAAAAACCGCTGGCCGAAATCGAAGGCAAGGCGGAAGAGTTGCGCGCGATGGCACGCAGCAACGAAGAAATGGATGTGGACGACGAGGCCGCAGCGCTCGACAAAAAGGCCGCGCAGCTTCTGCAGGACCTCTACAAGGACCTGACGCCCTGGCGGAAATGTCAGGTGGCGCGGCATCCGGAGCGCCCGCATTGCCGCGATTACATCAACGAGTTGTTCACCGAATACACGCCGCTGGCCGGGGATCGCAACTTTGCCGATGACCTGGCGGTGATGGGCGGGCTGGCCCGGTTCAACGATCAGCCGGTGATGGTGATTGGCCATGAGAAGGGCTCTGACACCAAATCCCGCATCACCCACAACTTTGGCATGGCGCGGCCCGAAGGCTATCGCAAGGCGGTGCGCCTGATGGAAATGGCCGGCCGGTTTGGTCTGCCGGTGATCACGCTGGTGGACACCACGGGCGCCTACCCCGGCAAAGGGGCCGAAGAGCGTGGCCAGTCAGAGGCCATCGCGCGGTCAACGGAGATGTGCCTGAAAATCGGTGTGCCGCTGATCTCGGTCATTATCGGCGAAGGCGGCTCTGGCGGCGCTGTCGCCTTTGCCACAGCCAACCGGGTCGCGATGCTGGAACATGCGGTCTATTCCGTCATCAGCCCCGAGGGCTGTGCCTCGATCCTGTGGAAAGACGCGGAAAAGATGCGGGAAGCCGCAGAAGCGCTGCGCCTGACGGCACAGGACCTGAAGGCGCTGGATGTCGCCGACCGGATCATTCCGGAACCTCTCGGCGGTGCCCATCGCCACCCCGACGCCAGCTTTCGGGCGGTCGAGGCGGCGTTGCGCGAAATGCTGGCCGAGCTGGGCGACATGAAGCCGGCCGAGCTGATCGCAGACCGGCGGAAGAAATTCCTCGATATCGGATCAAAGGGTCTGGCCGCCTGAGCCGCGCGATTTGACTGAGCCGACCGGTCTGACTGAACCGCCCACACGCGCAACAGCTGCTCCGCTCCGGTGACCCCACCACTGCCACCCCTTACTCGCCTTCTGAAACGGGACGCCCCTGACATGACTGCCAACAACCGCATCGTTCTTTCCAGCGACCACGCCGCTATCGCCCTGCGTCAGACCCTCGCCGCCCATATCACGACACTTGGATGGGAGGTGGTCGATATCGGCCCGACCACACCGGAAAGCACCCACTACCCCAAACACGGCGAAGCGGCGGCACAGCGGATCGTGTCCGGCGATTGTCGGCTGGGCATAGTGCTCTGCGGGACCGGCCAGGGCATCATGATGGCTGCGAACAAGGTCAAGGGGATCCGGTGCGGCGTCTGTTCCGATACATTCTCCGCCCGGATGATCCGCCAGCACAACGACGCCAACATGCTGTCAATCGGCGCCCGTGTGGTCGGCGAAGGGGTGGCGCTCGATATCGTCGATGCCTTCCTCTCGGCGGAGTTCGAAGGCGGCCGCCATGGCACCCGCGTGGATATGATCACCGCGCTGGAGCAATAAGTCCCCCGGCGTAGAGTGGCGGCGCAGAGTGGCGAGACATTGGCCGGACAAGGACCGATCAATGCCCGCCACCTGTCTCGTCCGCCGCCTACCTGGCCAGTCCAGCCCGTCTAGCCCACCAGCAAACGCAGCCCCTGCGTCACATCAGTGCGCACGGCCAGCCGCAGCCCCGGTTCATCACCCGCCTTGAGCGCCGCAATGATGAGCTTGTGATAATAGGGCGGCTCGGTTCGCCCCAGACGGCCATAGAGCGCACGCATGGTCGGTCCGAGCTGCAACCAGACGGTTTCGGCCATGGCCAGCATCGCCGGCGCCTGCGCCCGCAGGTAGAGCGTGCGGTGAAATTCCAGATTGGTCCGGATATAGCCGATGGCGTCCCGCTTCGAGATCATCTCGGCGACGGTGCCATTGATCGCCTGCAGCCGGTCGATCAGCGCCATATGCGCCCGTGGCAGCGCGCGGCTGGCCAGCTCCACCTCCAGCAAGGCCCGCAGCGCCGCCAGCTCCTCGATCCGCTCGTTGGAGAGTTCGGGGGTTGAAACACGGCCGGAGCTGGACAGAAACAGCGCCCCCTCGGCCACCAGCCTGCGCACCGATTCCCGGGCAGGCGTCATCGAGACACCATAGTCCTTGCCGATTCCCCGCAGGGTCAGCGCCTCGCCCGGCGAAATGGCCCCATGCATGATCCGCGTGCGCAAGGCACGGTACACCCGGTCATGCGCAGATCCTGTGTTTTCGGCAATCGGCCGGTTCCCGGTCAGAATTTTATCCATCTGCACATGTGATCACAAAAGCGGCGGAGATCAATCCCCTTCGCCCTCCGGCGCATCTTGGAACCGGTAGCGGTGCAGCGCGTTGCCCTCGGTGCGCAGCCATGTCCGCGCGGCGGAATAGTCACCATAGAGCGCCTGCACCACCTCCCAGAAGGCGCGCGAATGGTTCATCTCCTGCAGGTGGGCGACCTCATGCGCCGCGACATATTGCAAGACCTCGGGCGGGGCCAGGATCAGCCGCCACGAATACATCAACCCGCCCGCAGAGGAGCAGGAGCCCCAGCGCGACCGGGTATCGCGCAGCGTGAGGCTGTGATAGCGGCGGCCGAGTTTCTCCGCGTAGTGGTCGGATGCGGCCGCCAGCCGGTCGCGTGCCACCTCGCGCAGGAACCGCTCCAGTCGGCGGGCGGGCGCGGGTCCGGGCACCTCAAGCACCCCGGCGCGCCAGATCACCCGACGCCCTGTGCCCGGCCGCATCTCGGTGGCCACACCATCCAGCGGCAGCACCACCCCATGCGCCACCCGAAGGTGATCGGGCTGGCGGGCAAGGTGGCTGCGGATCCAGTTTTCCTTTTCCAGCAGAAAGGCGCGGCCCTCGCGTTCGGGCACCCGCTGCGGCAAAGTCAGCGTCACCCGGCCGTCCAGCGCAGAGATGCGCAGGGACAAACGGCGCGCGCGGGCCGATCTGCGAAGTTTCACCCACACCTCTGGATCGCCGGGCAGGCGCAGTTCTGACATGGTTTACCCTCTCCGGACGCAGGCACGCAAAGGCTTTGACAGGCTCCGCCGCATATGGCAAGGCACCTGAATCGTCGAACGACTCACGCTTTTATCAAGGGGATCCCAATGCCCAAGGAAGAATGGGGTACGAAACGTGTCTGCCCGACCACCGGCAAACGCTTTTACGACCTGAACAAGAACCCGATCGTCAGCCCCTACACAGGCGACGTCGTGGTGATCGACACATCCAAAAGCCGGATGATCGAAGCCGATGCCGAAGATGCTGCAAGCCTGAAGGCCAAGCAGAACGAAGACGCTGATGATGCCGTGCTCGAGGATGACGAGGAAACCGTTGATCTGGATCTTGGGGATGACGTCCTCGAAGATGATGACGACGAGGACGAAGTCTCGCTCGACGAAATCGCGGATGTTGCCTCGGATGACGAGGAAACCTGAAGATCTGCCGCTTCCCCACGTGCCTTGAGACAGGGGCGTGGGGCCGCAGTTCCCTTTGCGGCGAGACTTGCACAGGGCCGCATATACAGAGCCGCACATGAGGGTGGAAAAAACTGTCCGGGTCGCTGCATTTTCCGCTTGCAGCACAGACGGTCCTCCCTTAAACGACCTCTCACACCGAACGGGCGCACAGCCTGAACAGTGCAGAATGGGGCCTTAGCTCAGCTGGGAGAGCGCCTGCATGGCATGCAGGAGGTCAGCGGTTCGATCCCGCTAGGCTCCACCATTCCACCGATGAAATACAGAACTGAAGAGCACCCGCCAGAATAGGCCCGTGGTGCAGCGGCTTTGCCTCTGCCGCGCAGAGGGGTGCTGTTTGTCCGTCGGTAGATCCCGACAGCCTCGTCCATGGCGCAAGGATGCCCCCCCCTGGCCCCCCCCTGGCCCCCCCCTGGCCCCCCCCTGGCCCCCCCCTGGACCGCCCCTCCTGGCGTCGGCGGGGATGGGATGTTTTGCACGCAGGCCTTCGATCGCGCAAATGTGGTCTGGACCCGCCGGGGCGAGACATGCACATTCGCCACGATGGTCCGGAAGATCGGGATGGAACTGAATGCGCTCGCGAGAGCGGCGCTCGCCAGGCGCGCCCCATAGCACTCAAAGACCACCACCGGCCCGCACCACCGACAGGGATATGATCATGGCAAATGCGACCGAAACCGCGGCGGATGCGGCGCCGACACTGGCGCAGGCTGCGCGGGTCTGGGCAAGGATTGGCCTGCTGTCCTTTGGCGGCCCTGCGGCGCAGATTGCGCTCATGCACAGGGAAATTGTCGAGGGTCGGAAATGGCTGTCCGAACGGCAGTTTCTGGACGGGTTGAGTTTCTGCATGCTGTTGCCGGGGCCCGAAGCCATGCAGCTGGCCACATATGCCGGGTGGCGGATGCATGGCACCCTGGGCGGGCTGGTGGCGGGGCTGTTGTTTGTCATCCCGGGCGCGGTGGTGATCATGGCCCTCGCCGCGATCTACAGCAGTTTCGGCCATGTGCCTTTGGTCGAGGCGTTGTTTTTCGGGATCAAGGCGGCGGTTCTGGTGATCGTTGTCGAGGCGCTGGTCCGCGTTGCAAAAAAGGCCCTGTCACACAGGCTGCACTGGGCGATCGCCGGGGCCGCCTTTGTCGGTATTTTCTTTCTGTCGCTGCCCTACCCGCTGATCATCCTGATCGCAGCCCTTCTGGGCTGGCGTCTGGCCAGCAGGCAAGCGGGGCAGGACAGCATGGATGCAAACGGGGATATGAACGCGGATACAGACGCGATTTCCCTGCGCGGATCGCTGGCGACCATCGCGATCTGGCTGGCGATCTGGCTGCTGCCGCTGGCGGCGCTGGGGTGGCTGGCCGTCCCCGAGATCCTGCTGGAGCTGGGCAAATTCTTCTCCACCCTCGCGGTTGTGACATTTGGCGGTGCCTACGCCGTTCTGGCCTATATGGCGCAGGATGTGGTCGTCCGGTTCGGCTGGCTGAGCGCAGTGGAAATGGTCGATGCCCTCGGTCTGGCCGAGACCACGCCGGGCCCGCTGATCCTTGTGACGCAGTTCGTGGGGTTTCTGGCCGGCGCCCGCGAGGGTGGGCCGGTGCTGGGTCTCGCAGCCGCCCTGGTCACGCTATGGGTGACCTTTGCGCCGTGTTTCCTGTGGATCTTTGCCGGCGCGCCCTACATCGAATGGATCGGCAGACAGCCGCGCCTGAAAGCCGCCCTGAGCGCGATCACCGCTGCGGTTGTCGGGGTGATCCTCAACCTGTCGATCTGGTTCGCGCTTCATGTCCTGTTTTCCGACGTGACCCGCAGGCAATGGGGGCCGGTGACACTTTGGCACCCGGAGCCTGCCTCGGTCGACGGGCTGGCGCTGGCGCTGTTTCTGCTGTGCGGCGTGCTGGCCTTTGGGGGGCGCTGGG
This sequence comes from Phaeobacter sp. B1627, assembly GCF_006265095.1. Lineage (GTDB taxonomy): Bacteria > Pseudomonadota > Alphaproteobacteria > Rhodobacterales > Rhodobacteraceae > Epibacterium. The sequence continues at coordinate 154,361 of NZ_VCNK01000016.1, read as the reverse complement.
GGATATTCCGCATTCTCGTCACAGCCTCGCTCCTCGGCGCCGGGCTGCGGCTGTTGTGGTGACCGACAGCAGGCGGCCGGAGCGAGACACCTTGCCTATTCCCCGCCCCGCCGTCACTGTATCGAAGAAAGCTACTCCGGACAGGATCACACAGGACATGGTGCGTCAAAACGACGTTTCGATCACAGCGGCGGACGACCTTGGCGCGCTGGTGGTGTGCCCGTCCTGCGACGCGCTGTACCGGATGCCAAAGGTGGCGCCCGGCGAAGATGCGATCTGTCACCGGTGCCACCGGGTCCTTGCGGCCCCTCGGCGGCGGGCCGGCATGCAGATCATCTCGTTGGCGGCGGCAAGCCTCGTGTTCCTGGTGGCGACGCTGTTCTTCCCGTTCCTCAAGATCTCGGCCGCCGGTCTGCACAATGCCACCTCGGTGCTCGATGTGGTGCTGGCCTTCACCAACAGGGAGCTGGCGCTTCTGGTGCTGTTCACCGCCGGCTGCATTCTGGCGATCCCGGCGCTGCGGATGGGGTTGCTGCTCTATGTGCTGGTGCCGCTGGTGTTCGACCACCCGCCGCGCCCCGGCGCCCGCGCTGCGTTTCGCCTCTCCGAGCGGCTGAAACCCTGGTCGATGGCCGAGATCTTTGCGCTTGGCTGTGCCGTGGCGCTGATCAAGGTCAAGGATCTGGCCCAGGTGGAATTCGGCCCTGCGTTCTGGATGTTTGCGGGTCTGGTGTTTCTGGTGCTGCAGGTCCAGCGCAATCTCTGCAGCCGGTCTGTCTGGGATGCGCTGGAGCAGGTCCCGGATCGCGACATCCCTGCACCGTTGCGGGAACATCGGACATGAGCGACCGGGCGGATGTCCTGACCGCACGGGATGCGGGCCTTGTGGGCTGTCGCGACTGCACCCGCGCCTGGCCTGTCACAACCGAGATCTGCCCCTGTTGCGGCAGTGCGCTGGTATCGCGCGACAGCGGCTCCCTGCAGCGGGTCTGGGCCTGGTGGCTGGTGGCGCTGATCTGCTACGTGCCCGCCAACATCTACCCGATGCTGCGCACCAGCACGCTCGGCTCGGTCTCGCAGGATACGATTGTCGGCGGTGCCATCACCCTGGCCGAGCACGGCTCCTACAGTGTGGCGGCGATCATTCTGCTGGCCTCCGTGGTGATTCCGACGCTGAAATTCCTCGCCATCGCCTATCTTGCGATCAGCGTCGCGCGCCCCGCCTCCACCCGCCCGAGGACACAGCATCTGCTCTATGAAATGGTGGAATATATTGGCCGGTGGTCGATGATCGATGTGTTTGTGGTGGCGATCCTGTCGGCGCTGGTCCATCTGGGCAGCATTGCCTCGGTTGAACCGGGTCCCGCCAGCCTCACCTTTGCGCTGACGGTTGTATTCACGATGATTTCCGCGCAGAGCTTTGACAGTCGGCTGATCTGGGATCAGCTTGAAGATGAGAAAGACGACACCCTTGCCCCTTGACCCGCCAGAGCTGAAAACCACCCCGGCCCGCCGCCCCCTGCACCAGCGCATTTCCCTTGTCTGGCTGGTGCCGCTGACGGCGGTGATCATCGCCGTGGCGCTCGCCCTGCAGACCTGGTCGGCGCGGGGGCCCTTGATCGATATCGCCTTTGAAGAGGCCTCCGGCATTGCCGCAGGCAGCACCGAGCTGCGCTATCGGGACGTGATCGTGGGCCATGTGGAAACGGTGGAGTTTGAAGCCGGCCTCGACAAGGTCTCCGTCAAGGTGCGGCTGAACAAGGACATCGCGGATTATGTCGATCAGGACGCGGCCTTTTGGGTGGTCAAACCCGAGGTCACCACAACCGGCGTCAGTGGCCTGAATACGGTGCTGTCCGGTGTCTTCATCGCCGGTGTCTGGGATGCGGAGCCGGGCGGCGTGGTGCTGCGCCACGAAGGCCAGTCCAAGGCCCCGCTTCTGGCGCCCGGCGACGCGGGGCTTTTGCTGATGCTGGAGGCCGCCGCCGGCGTCGCCCTGACCGCGAATGCACCGATCACCTACAAGGGGCTAGAGGTTGGCCGGATCGGCACGCCGGAGCTGTCGGCGGACCGTCAGATCGCCACGGCACCTGCTGTGATCTTTGCGCCCTATGATCAGCTTGTGCGTTCGACCACACGATTCTGGGACACCTCCGGTTTCTCCTTCTCGCTGGGGGCCAGTGGTGCGGAGCTGGATTTCTCCTCGCTGTCCTCGCTCATTGCAGGCGGCGTGAGCTTTGACACGGTGATTTCCGGCGGCGTTCCTGCGGCGCAGGACGACGCGTTTCAGGTCTTCGCCTCGCAGAGCGACGCCCGCCAGAATGTCTTTGACGCGGGCCGCGGCACCGGCGTGCCCTTCACCATCATTTTCGAGGACAACGTCAGCGGGCTGGAGATCGGTGCCCCGGTCGAAGTGCGCGGCCTGAAGATCGGCGATGTGACCGGCATCACCGCAATCGTGGACGAAGCCCGCTACAATGACAGCAAGGTCCGCCTGCAGATCAGCGTCGAGCTGAACCCCGGAGAGCTGCGGCTTGCCTCGCTCGACGCCGGGGTCGAGATCGCGGATGAGGCGGTGGATGAGGCGGTCGAAGATTTCCTCGCGCGACGGGTCCGGGGCGGGCTGCGGGCGCGGCTGGCCTCGACCGGGCTGTTTGCCACCGGGCTGAAGGTCGAGCTGGTCGATGTGCCCGACGCCCCCGCCGCCGAATTGCGGCGTGACAATGCCCCCTACCCGCTGATCCCCGTCACCGAGAGTGACATTTCCGACGCCGCCGCCAGCGCCGAGGGCATGATGGCGCGGCTCGGGGATCTGCCGATCGAGGAGCTGATGCAATCGGCCGTGCGCTTCCTCGATACCGCCACCGGTCTGGCGGCCAATACGTCGGTGCTGGTGCAGGATGACACGGTCCGCGCCATTCCCGGCGATGTGCGGGCCCTGCTGGGCGACGTGCGCGGGGTCGTTAGCGCAGCCGAAACCCAGGCCCTCCCGGTCCAGGGCGCGCGACTGTTGTCAGATCTGAATGCCACCGTTGCCGATCTGCGCGGGTTGATCACCCAGGTCGAAGAGGCCCGCGCGGTGGAGAAACTGGTGCAGACCGTCGAAGCTGCAGGCGCCGTCGCCGCCTCGGCCGAGGCCAGCCTGAGCGGCGTTCCGGGCCTGATCGAGAGCCTGACCGAGACAGCCGCCACCGCACGGGATTTGCCGCTGGAGGCGCTGGTCACGCGGGTCACGGATGTGGTCGCGGATGTCGAAACCCTGCTGGAACACCCCGGAACCCGCGCCATTCCCCAGACGCTGAACGCGACGCTCGAAGAAATGCGGCTGGCGCTGGCGGAGCTGCGCGAAGGGGGAAGCGTCGCGGCCCTGAACCAGACCATGGCCTCGGCCCGCTCTGCCGCAGCCGCCGTCGAGGAGGCAACAGTGGACCTGCCCAAGATCAGTGCCCGCATCGAAGCGCTGCTGCGGCAGGCCTCGGCCACGCTGGCGGGCTATGATCAGGGATCGGAAATCAACCGCAGCGCCCGGGCCGCGATGACCGCCTTGGCGCGGGCCGCAACGGCGGTCGAAAGCCTGGCCCGTGCGCTGGAACGCCGACCCAACTCACTTATAATGGGACGATAGATCATGAGACAGACCCTGACCGCCGTTGCCCTGACATTGACCACGGCCCTGTTGGCCGGCTGCAGCGGCGATCCTGACCTCTATGTGGTGCCGAAGTCGGACGTCACGGCGCCGGTACGGATCTCCTACCGCTCTGTCGCCCTGCGGGAGGTCTCGTTGCCGACCTATGCCGCGTCCCAGGACATCACGCTGGCGGATGAATTCGGCAAGCTGACCACCAGCGCCGACAGTCTCTGGGCGGATGAAGGAGACCGGGCCGTGACCCTGCATCTGGTGCGCGCGCTCAGCGCCGTCACATCGGCGCGGGTCGCCTCGGACCCCTGGCCGTTTCTCAACCGCCCCGAGGTGACGATCGACGTCCGCTTCGAAGAGTTCCTGGCGGCCCAGAGCGGCACATTCACCCTGCGCGGGATGTATTTCATTGCGCCCGAAGACGTGAACCGCGCCGACAGATCCCGCAGCTTCGAGATCACCGAGAGCTTTGCTGCCGATCAGGGGATTCCGGCCATTGCCGCCGCGCGCTCTGCCGCGCTCGGGACATTGGCAGAGGATATCGCCAGCCGCGGGCTGCGCTGATCTGACCCACGGGCTGCGCCGATCCCCCGACCAAAAGGGCGCGTCGGCGCGACGCTGAAGCCCGGCGCGCCCGTGTCCCCGTGCCGTGGCCCCCCGCCTATTGGCCGAGAACCACCATGTCGCGCGGCATCTCGGAGAAGATCTCTGCCCCGCCTGCGCGCAGGATCACGATTTCCTCCAGGCGGACGCCGAACTGCCCCTCGAGATAGATGCCCGGCTCGATCGAGAACACATTGCCCTCGGCCAGAACCACGTCGGAATTGGCGGAAATATAGGGGGGTTCGTGGATATCCACACCAAGCCCGTGCCCGGTGCGATGCAGGAAATGCCCACCGTAGCCGGCCGCCGTGATCACATCGCGCGCCGCCTTGTCGACCTCCGAGGCCCGCACGCCGGGCTTGGCCGCCGCGACGGCCGCCTGCACCGCCTGTTCAACGATGCCAAAGACCTCGCGATAGCGGTCGTCAGGCGTGCCGAAATACCCGCAGCGGGTCATGTCGGACGGGTAGCCATCCAGTCGGCAGCCCGTGTCGATCAGAACCGCCATGTTGTTTTCCAGCCGCGTCGCGCCCGGATAGTGATGGGGGAAACCGGCAGAGGCGCCGAAACAGATCGAACAGAACTCCAGCTCGGCGCCGTCTTCTTTGTACGAGGCCTTGATCACCTCGACGACGTCCTGTTCGCTCATGCCCGGCTTCAGCGCGGCAAAGGCCGACCTGACTGCGCGGTCATTGATCAGATGCGCCGCCTTGATCGCCTGAAATTCCGTCTCATCCTTGGCCGCACGCAGCCGCCCCACGGTATCATCGGTGAAGCGCCGACGCGGCGCGTCCAGCGCGTCCAGAAGCCGCAGCGCGAAATCCGTGCGCATGGTTTCATCCAGCACCACCGACAGCCCCGCCCCGGTGGCATCGCTCGCCTGCAAGAGGGCGGCCAGCGCCGCTTCGGGGCCATCGTCGTCCCGCCAGGGGTGAAAGGGCAGATCAGTGTCCGCCCGCGCCGCCGCCGCGTTCAGGGCGGGCATCAGAAACCCGGCATAGCCCTGACTGACCAGCAGCATGACGGGGCGTTCATCGCCGTGCGGATGCACCCCGGACAGCCAGGCCATATGGCTGGACGGGCCGAGGGCCACAAGATCGGTGCCGGTCTCGGCCATACGCCTGCGCAGGGCGGAGAGGCGGGCTTGGCTGCGGGGGAATGCGGTCATGAGGGGCTCCGGGACAGGCGGCGACCAAACTGGCGGGGTGCCAAGCTGGCCGGCTGCGAAAGCGATATGGGATCCGGGCCACCGCTGCGTTGGCGGTCCGGCAAGCGGGTGTCAGTCTTTTTCGACCAGGCGAGAATAGGCGAAATCGGCGGTCGCGCCAGTCACATATCCGGTCCCTACGGTATCCATAGCGACCTGATAGGCCGCCTGGAACATGATCACGATGAGCGAGGTCTCCTGCACTTCTTTCTGCAGGTCACGATACATGTCAAGCCGGAGCGGCGCATCGCCTCCGACACTGCGGCCATTGTCCGGTCCTTCATCTCGGCGGGAACCTCGATGGACTTGCCAGGTCATGGTTGCTGCTCAGTGGTCGCCATCGCGACGATTTCCCCCGACGCCGAACTGGTCGGTCAACTGGGCTGGGGTTCGGCCACAGACCTGCCTGCCATGTCTGGTGTTCGGACGGTCGCGACGTTCAACGAACTGCATGACGCAGGCTACGCCGCCCAAGACCGCGTTTCCTCGCCGAAGAGAGACTGCGCCTTTCGGCAATGGTGACACTCGCATTTGCGCTCTAGCGAACTGGCCCGGTCGGCACGCAGCGCCGCTGTAGAAACGGGCACGTCTGAATCGGGGACAACGGAGCCAAACCTCCCTCTCTCGATCCACCGTCGGCGTTCTTTCTTCGCTTCGGCCCAACGGCTTGGCCGCCACCCGAAGTGGATCCCGCTTCCGGGCATTTCCGGCGGTGGGATCCGGCTTGGAGAGCGAAAAATGCCCCGCCGGTCCACCCTTCGATCAGATGTGGCCCGCCCGGGCTGAAGCCGGGTGCTGCAAACGGGCGCGGAGCGTCTGTTGGCGGGGGTGTGCTCCCCAGCCGTCACTTGCCGCTGGGATAGGAAATCGGAACATCCCGTCGTGGCGATGCTCGGAAAATGCCGATGTCCCGGCCAACGCTGTCTGACCCATGCTGCGCCGCATCCGGAGTTGAAAATTCGCTCGGACGCTGCCGCGATCTTGCACCTAGGGCAGCAGTAATGTCGGATCCTCGACCGGGACCAGACGGCGGCTCGGGCCCAGGCCCAGTTCGACCAATTGTTCAGACGGCACTTCGCTCGCGGAGCCATCGGAATTGCGGAACCCTTTTAGACGCCCCGTATCAATTGATTTCATCGCCTCCACCGCCAAACCGTAGTGGTGCCCGTCCTTCTTCAGGATCAAAATGCCAGCTTCGGTTCCGAAATTTCCCATCCCGTTGCCGCGCCGCTGTGCGCAATCGTAAACGGGCATCAGGCGATTGCGGTACGACAAATTGACCAGATGGCCCTCGAAATCAGCCGCCCCGAATGCCACCGGCACGCGCATGATTTCGCTCACCGCCTCTATCGGTACGGCAAAATCACCGGCCGCACAGACCGTCAGATAGCGGTTCGACTGCGAGCGAATCCCCGCGAGCGCCGACGCACCGCTGCCATGGTCCGATGTTTTCGCAGCCGCCTCCTGGCGCCCGGAAGACGTGGCCATACGTTTCTTTGGTTCCGGCTTTTTTCGGTGCGAGGTGGACGCAAGCCTCAGAAGGTCCGCATCCTTTCGGCAGGCCTCCACATTGATAACGAAACACTGATCGCCGCCCTCATCAATGTGGACGCCGTCAAAGAGGTTCCACCGCCTGGTGACACTTGGCGGAAATTTATAGACGGCGTCTTCTTCTATATTTACGACGCTCACGACGCGGTCGACATTGAATGACAGCGCATGGTCATCGGGGTATTCAATAACAATCCCAGAGGCTTCCGTGGGTCGCGCACCACAACCGGGGAAGCCGAAATTGGCCAATGTGTCCAACATCGGCATTTCCATTCCGTGCCGACTGATCAGACCGAGACACCCGCCGCTGCTCACCGGCCAGGGTTCCAGCACGCTGGTCGGCACGGTCGAGGCGATATCCTTTATTGCAATCAGAAAGTTCAGCTCTCCGACCTGGAATTTGATGTGAGCGAGCTTTCGCACCCGGGATCGCCGACGCGTGGTCGCCGAAATTTCATCGGATGGCGCCAGCGGGATCGACAAAAGCTCCGGCACGGAGAGCAACGAAAAATGGCCGTGCCTGTCGCAGATATAGCCGCCGCAGACGAGTTCATCCGGCTCCTCAGGCAGGTTTTGGGCCCAGGTATCGCCCAGCTGCAACAAACAGCGCACAACGTCGACCAAGACTCCGGTAACGCGACCGTTGGCGCGGACAACGACAATCACACCCTTTGCGGCACCGGTGCCCGGCGCGACCTCGGGATCAGAAAGATCCAATTCCTGTGTATTGAACACAGGCGCATCCAGCCCCAATCGACGGTGGAGGGCCTGAACGGGAATTGCCTTGCCCCGCAGCAGCACCCCCCCAACCAGATCCGGATGCTGGGTCGGCAGGCGCTGAAACCGGATCGGAGCCGGGATGACCTCCCGCACATGCTCAATGGGGATGGCAAACAACATCCCACCGATTTCCACCACACCGACCATCATATCCGCCGGTTCCGGGATGTCATCGCCCCCGGTGCCTTCCACGACGTCCCGCACCGGATCAGGCCGCTTTGGGGTCGTCGGACAACTGGGCAATCAGTTGCTCCACCTGTTTCGAAACAGAGAGCTGATTGTCGGCGGCTGTTGAAATCTGGTCCACTGATTTCCCAGTCAGATTGACGCTTTCGACGATACGGGAGAAGGCATCCCGTGCGGCGACCGACCGTGTTGTTCCCTGATCAACGCGGACTTCGGATTCGGCAATCAGTCGCGAAATCTTATGCGCCGCTTCAGAACTTCGTTCTGCCAGTTTCCGGACCTCTTCGGCGACAACCGAGAAGCCGACACCATGTTCGCCCGCGCGCGCCGCCTCAATCGCCGCGTTGAAGGCAAGAAGGTTGGTTTGATTGGCAATTTCACCGATAACTTTGACAATTTCCGAAATTTCGCCAGAGGAGCGCTGCATCAACTCGATCGTTTCGATCGTGTGATTGAGCGCCTCAAACCCCTGCGTGGCGTTCTGTTCGGTATCCGCCGCCTTGCTGCGGGCCTCGCTGGTGGCAAAAGAGATATCAGAGATCGCCTCGCTCAGAGAATTGACCGCGGACATCATCTTTGCCGCATTCTGTTGAATCGTCAGCTCTCGTGCGACCTGTTCGGTGATATCGGCGGCGTATTTGATCACCCCCATGGGTTCCCCATGCAGGTCCATGAGGGGGGCATAGGTGGCCTGAATGTACACATCGCGGGCAAATTTTCCAACCCGGTGGAACCGACCTGACTGAAATTCGCCCCGGTTCAATGCGAGCCAGAAGTCCCGGTATTCCTGTGATTTCAGGTGCTCTGCCGCGCAAAACATGGAGTGATGCTGGCCAATGATTTCGCGCACGGAATACCCCATGACGCTGAGAAAATTCTCGTTGGCCGACACAACATTTCCGTCCAGATCGAATTGCACGACCGCCTGGCTGCGGTTCATCGCCTCAATCTTGTTGTTGGCATCGACCGACTGCTTCTTGGCATCCGTAACGTCGCTTGCGTATTTCACGACCTTTACCGGCGCGCCTTTCAGGTCGAAGATCGGATTGTAGGTCGCCTGGATCCAGACTTCCCTGCCGCCGCGGCCGAGCCGTTTGTATTCACCCGCCGCGAACTCTCCGCGCGCGAGTTGCTTCCAAAACTCGCGGTAGCTCTCGCTCGCGGCATATTCTTCTTCGCAGAACATCTTGTGTTTCTGGCCGACAACTTCCTCGGCATCATAGCCCATGAGATTGAGGAAATTTGTATTGGCGCTGAGAATAGTGCCTTCAAGATCGAACTCAATCACAGCCTGACTACGGCTGACCGCATTCAATTTCGCCTCGAATTCGACCGCAATTTCCTTTGATTCGGTCAGGTCATTGGCGAATTTCACGATCTTGATCGGGTTCCCGTCGAGATCAAAGACCGGGTTGTAGGTCGCCTGGATCCAGAGATCGGACCCGTCTTTTCGGAGCCTCTGATAGACGCCGCTGTCGTATTCGCCATTGGCCAATTTGCGCCAGAACGTCACATAGGCCCGGCTTTCTGCGTAGTCCTTCGTACAGAAAATCCGGTGGTGCTGGCCAACAATTTCATCCAGCGTATACCCCGCCAGATCGAGAAAAATATCGTTGGCCCATAGAACATGGCCGTTGAGGTCGAACTCGATCACCGCCTGACTGCGGTTCGCGGCCTCCAGACGCGCCTCCATCTGGGCGCGTTTTTGGTGTGCCTCGCTCACATCAGAGGCGAATTTGACAATTTTGACCAATTTTCCGTCCGGACCGAAGACCGGGTTATAGGAGGCCTGAATCCAGACCGGAGATCCGTCCTTCTTCAGCCGCCGGAATTCGCCGTGAGAATATTCTCCGGACGATAGCTTTTGCCAAAAGGCCGCGTAGCCCGCCCCTTTAGCCGTGTCCGCATCGCAGAAAATCCTGTGGTGGCGGCCGACGATGTCCTTGAGCGTATAGCCCGTCAGTTCCAGGAAATTTGGATTGGCGTCCAGAATAGTACCGTCAAGGTCAAATTCGATCACCGCGCTGCTGCGACTCAGGGCGTCGATCTTGCTGGCGCTGTCGGCAGACTGCAGTTTTGATTGAGTGACGTCCATCGCATATTCAACAATGCGGACCACCTGCCCGTCGCGATCCAAGATCGGGTTGAAGGCAGCGCGCACCCAGACTTGATCGCCCTTGCGCCCGACCCGCTGGTACTCTCCCTCGACGCCCTGGCCGCCCCGCAAATCATCCCAGATCCGGGAAAACCCTTTCGGCTTGCCTTTCAGGTCAGGCCAAAGCAGGCCATAGTGTGCGCCGATAAGATCACCGCGCTTGTAGCCCATAAGCCCGCAGAAGTTGTCATTCACCTGCATAATCGTGCCATCGGTGTCATACTCCGCAATCGCCTGAGCGCGTTCAATCGCCGCGACGTAGCCGAGAATGGCCTCGTCCGGCTTGACGATGCCTCCGGTCAGAAAGACGTGGCCGTCATGAGATTTCTGCATGAAACCATGGAATTGGGGCGACACAGGAGTGTCCTTCAACCTCACCCGGAAGGAGAAGCTTCCATCTCCGGATGCGGTGGCCTGAACGTCGCGACGCAGGTGCTCCTGGTCGACGACCAGATCGGTCAGCGTCGTGTCTTCCGAGGTTTTGAGCCGAGCAAAAGCCTCATGGGCCGGATCACTGGCGGCCACCACAGTCAGGTTTTTCGGCTCCAATTTGAGAATGACCGCATGGCTCATCAAAGCTTCGCCAGCGCCTTTGAGGTCTATTTCAACGAACTTTTTAACCATGAACTCGTTTCCCTTTTATCGACCCACGCCGCCACGACAGGTTTGTACCAAAGACTGGGGGAAAAATTGCACAGCGCACTTAACATGGTGTAAAGGACGCAGCCTTTCTGCGCTGGTTTTGCCGCCGCAGAGACCACAAACACAAACCCGCATTTCCGGCCCGCAGCGCCTGCCAGCCGTTGAAAGCGCCGTCTCTGAAAGTCCGGCCTCAGAAAGCACGCCCTCGAAGGCCCTGCCCCGCTCCACCCTCCTCCCCCAAAGCGAGCGTCGGCCCCAGCCCCCGGGACGGATCAGGGGCGGGCGGCGGCGAGCACCATTTCGGCGGCTTTCTCGGCGATCATCACCACCGGTGACGCCGTGTTGCCTGAGACGATTTTGGGCATGACCGAGGCATCGACGATCCGCAAACCCGACAGTCCGTGCACCAACAGCCGTGCATCCACCACCGCCGCAGCGTCAGACCCCATCCTGCAGGTCCCGACCGGATGAAAGATTGTGGTCGCGATGTCGCCCACCGCCCCGAGAACGTCCTCATCGCTGTTGCAATCTGGCCCTGGAAGAATCTCTTCGGGCGCATATGGCGCCAATGCGCGCGCGGTCATGACCTGACGGGCCTGCCTGACCGACGCCAAGGCCACTGCCCTATCGGACTCGGCGGACAGGTAATTCAGGCGAATGTCCGGCTGATCGTTCAAATCCGCGCTCTGCAGGTGACAGGAGCCGACACTTTCCGGGCGTAGGTTGCAAACGGAAACCGTGATCGCCGGGAACGGGTGCAGCGGGTCGCCCAGCTTGTCTGTCGACAGGGGCTGCACGTGGTATTCCAGATCCGGCGTTTCCAGATCCGGGCGGGATTTGGTGAACATGCCGAACTGACTGGGCGCCATGGACATCGGCCCGCTCTGGGTGAGCCCGTATTGCAGGGCGATTTTCGCTTTGCCAAACCAACTGTTGGCCATGGTGTTCAGTGTCTTTGCGTTCCGCACCTTGAATACGGTGCGGATCTGCAGATGATCCTGCAGGTTCTCTCCGACGCCTGCCAACGGGTGCCGGACGGTGATGCCGTGGCGCGCCAGAACATCCGGACGACCGATGCCTGACAGCTCCAGCAGTTTGGGCGAGTTGATGGCGCCGGCGGCCAGCAGAACCTCCTGCCGGGCAAGGGCGGTATATGTCTCACCACCGCGACGATATTCCACGCCGACAACCCGTTTGCCCTCCAGCACCAGACGGTGGGTATGCGCCTCGGTCAGAACCCGGAGGTTTTTGCGTTTCATCGCCGGGCGCAGGAAGGCTTTGGCCGTGTTCCACCGCACGCCCTTGTTCTGGTTGACCTCGAAGAAGCCAGACCCTTCGTTGTTGCCGTCGTTGAAATCGGCACGCGGCTTGATGCCGAATTCCGCCGCGCCTTGCTGCACCGCGGTCAGAATGTCCCATTTCAGGCGCTGCTCGGACACTTTCCATTCGCCGCCCCCCCGGTGCATTTCGCTGTCGCCACCGTGGTGATCTTCGGACTTCAGGAAATAGGGCAGCACATCGTCCCAGCCCCAGCCCGGATTGCCAAGCTGGCGCCAGATGTCGTAGTCGGCCGCCTGCCCGCGCATGTAGATCATGCCGTTCACCGAGGTGCAGCCGCCCAGAACCTTGCCGCGCGGATAGCTGAGCGCCCGCCCGTTCAGGCCTGCTTCGGGCGCGGTTTTCATCATCCAGTCGGTGCGTGGATTGCCGATGCAATAGAGATAGCCCACGGGGATATGCACCCAGTGGTAATTATCGCTCTTGCCCGCCTCAAGCAGCAGAACCTTGTTCTTTGGGTCCGCACTCAGGCGGTTGGCCAGCACACAGCCCGCCGTGCCGCCCCCCACAATGACAAAATCGTAGGTTTCTCTCCGCTCGCTGCCGTCGTGCATATCAGTCATCTGCCCTACATATGTCCTGCTGAGCGCACGTTCGTTGAACAGGCCCCTCCCAGCGTCAGCACAGTTTTGCGCCAGACATTCGTCAACTGCAACACTCGTGACCGAGCTCTCGGCCGGGCCCGACATGTCGTCGCCGGGGCGGCGGGGCGCGATGTCAGCCCGCAAACCATCGGCTTGGGACAGGGGCAACGCCGTCAAAAGCGACGCCGGTCGATTCGGGCAAGACAACACAGCGCGCAGCCGGGCAACAGCGGGGTCGGTGGCGCCAACGGCGAAATCAGCGCGGCAACGGCAAAGACTCCCTCGCCTGTTCCGCGCCGGACCGGAGGCTGTCTCAGGACCATTTGGGACGTGATTTCAAACACATGAACATTCATCGCGGGATCTGCGGACATCGGCGGCACCGCAGCGTCAGCCGTTTCTCTGCGCCAGAGCATGTAATCGTTTACGTGAAAGCAAAACTTTGCTTAACTGCCGATGTAAACGTTTTCAGATGCGGCATGTGCACAGAAAACAGGCCGCAGACGGAAGGAGGGGCTCGGTAGGAGGAGCCTGTTAGGGAGGAAGACACATGACCACACTTCGAACACTACTGACGGCAACCAGCGCCCTGTGCTGGCTGAGTACGGCCCATGCCACAGAGCTGGAGGTCACCCATTGGTGGACCTCCGGGGGGGAGGCCGCTGCGGTGGCTGAACTGGCGAAGGCCTTTGACAGCAAGACCGAGCACAGCTGGAAGGACGGCGCCATTGCAGGCAGCGGAAATACCGCCAGGCCAGTGATGATCTCGCGGATTACCGGCGGCGACCCGATGGCCGCGACCCAGTTCAACCACGGGCGTCAGGCGGAGGAGCTGGTGGAGGCAGGTCTGATGCGGGACCTGACCGAGATCGCCGCCGCCGAGGGCTGGAAGGACATCGTGAACCCGCCATCCTTGCTTGATGCCTGCACCCTCGACGGCAAGATCTACTGCGCCCCGATCAACATCCATTCCTGGCAATGGCTATGGCTGTCGGACGCGGCCTACAAGACGGCGGGCGTGCCTGTGCCCACCAACTGGAGCGAATTTGTCGCTGCCGCGCCTGCGCTCACCGAGGCCGGCATCGTTCCCATGGCAATGGGTCAGCAGGGCTGGCAGCAAAAGGGGGCGTTTGACGTTCTGATGATCGCGCTTTTGCCAAATGACATCTACCTGAAGGTCTATGACGAAAAGGATGCGGAGGTCGCCGCAGGGCCGGATGTTGCCAAGATCTTTGAGGCGGTGGATCAGGCGCGCAGCATGGCGGCCAATTCCAACGTGCAGGACTGGAACCAGGCCACCAACATGCTGATCACCGGCAAAGCCGGCGGCCAGATCATGGGCGACTGGGCCCAGGGGGAGTTTGCCGTCGCGGGCAAGGTCGCCGGTACCGACTACCATTGCCTGCCCGGTCTTGGCGAGAAGAACGTGCTGACCACCGGAGGCGATGCCTTCTATTTCCCGGTGCTCGATGATCCGGACCAGACCGCCGCGCAGGGGGAGCTGGCGGCATTGATGCTCTCGCCCGAAGTGCAGGTCGCCTTCAACCTCAAGAAGGGGTCGCTGCCGGTGCGCGGCGATGTGGATCTGTCGTCGGCCAATGACTGCATGCAAAAAGGCCTCGCGGTGCTGAAATCAGCAGAACCGCTGCCCGGAGGCGACCAGTTGATCACACAGGACACCACCCGGCAGATCGAAGATCTGATGGTCGAGTTCTTTGCCGACACCTCGCTGACTGCCGCTGCCGCTCAAGAGCGCTTTGCCGAGATCATCGGCGACGCGGATTGATCTGAGCGCCCTCTGAGCCCCCTGCCCGACCTGCCCCATTGAACGATCTTCCGGGGCGGGTCGGGACCACCCAGAAATCCTGCATGCAACGCACGGGAGGCGCCTGATGGCTGCTTCACGACCCAACCGCCTGTTTCGCAACCTCACCGCCAAGATCGCGGCGATTCCGATGATTCTGACGGCCCTTGTCGTTTTTGTCGGCGGCACCCTGTGGACGGTCGTCTACAGTTTCACCGGCTCGAAAATGCTGCCGAAGCTGAAATTTGTCGGCCTTGACCAATACGAACGCCTCTGGGACACGCGCCGCTGGATGGTGTCGATCGAGAACCTGTTGATCTACGGTATCTGCATGCTGGTCTTCAGCTTCGTGATCGGCTTCATCCTCGCCGCCCTGATGGATCAGAAGATCCGCTTTGAGAGCACGTTCCGGACCATCATCCTCTATCCATATGCCCTCAGTTTCATCGTCACCGGGCTGGTCTGGCAATGGGTTCTGAACCCTGAGTTCGGCATTCAGCACATCCTGCGCAGCCTCGGCTGGGAGAGTTTCACCTTTGACCCGCTCTACAACGCCGACATCGCAATTTACGGTGTCCTGATCGCCGGTCTGTGGCAGGGCACCGGGCTGATCATGGTGCTGATGCTTGCTGGTTTGCGCGGGATCGATCAGGAGATCTGGAAGGCCAGCCGGGTCGACGGCATCCCGGCGTGGAAAACCTATGTTTTTATCGTCATTCCGATGATGCGCCCCGTTTTCATCACCACGCTGGTCCTTGTCGCGGCGGCCATCGTCAAGGTCTACGACCTGATTGTGGCCCAGACCGGTGGCGGCCCCGGCATCGCAACCGAAATGCCCGCGAAATACGTCTATGACTATATGTTTGGCGGTCAGAACCTCGGTCAGGGCTTTGCCGCATCGACGATGATGCTGCTGGCGGTGATCATCGTGGTGATCCCCTGGGCCTATATGGAATTCGGGAGCAAGAACCGTGGCTGATATGACCTCAACCCTGAGCGGGCCGCGCGGCCCCAAACCGCGCAAGGTCCTGAGCCGCAACAATATCATGATCTACGGCAGCCTGATCGTGGTCTCCCTCTACTACCTGCTGCCGCTGTGGGTGATGGTGATGACATCGCTGAAGGGCATGCCGGAAATCCGCATGGGCAACATTTTTGCCCCGCCGGTGGAGATCACCTTTGAGCCCTGGGTGAAGGCCTGGTCCGAGGCCTGCACGGGCCTCAACTGCGATGGCCTCTCGCGGGGGTTCTGGAATTCGGTCCGGATCACCGTGCCCTCGGTGGTGGTCTCCATCGCGATTGCCAGCGTCAACGGCTATGCGCTGGCCAACTGGCGCTTCCGGGGGGCGGATGTGTTCTTCACCATCCTGATCTTCGGCGCCTTCATTCCCTACCAGGTGATGCTCTACCCGATCGTGATCCTGCTGCGGGAAATGGGGCTCTATGGCTCTCTGACCGGGTTGGTGATCGTGCACTCCGTCTTTGGCATGCCGATCCTGACGCTCTTGTTCCGGAACTATTTCACCTCGCTGCCGGAAGAGCTGTTCAAGGCCGCGCGCGTGGATGGCGCAGGCTTCTGGCGGATCTATTTCCAGATCATGCTGCCGATGTCTTTGCCGATCTTTGTGGTGGCGATGATCCTGCAGGTCACCGGCATCTGGAACGATTTCCTGTTCGGCGTGATCTACACAAAGCCCGACCTCTATCCGATGACGGTGCAGCTGAACAATATCGTCAATTCGGTGCAGGGCGTCAAAGAATACAACGTCAACATGGCGGCGACGCTGCTGACCGGGCTGGTGCCGCTGGCGATCTATTTCATCTCCGGAAAACTCTTCGTGCGGGGCATTGCCGCCGGCGCGGTCAAAGGCTGAGGACAACGCATATGGACCCGAGTATTTCAATCAAGGACCTCCACCTGAGCTTTGGCGCCGTGGAAGTCATCAACGCCCTCAATCTGGATGTGGGACAGGGAGAGTTTCTCGTCCTCCTCGGCTCCTCCGGCTGTGGCAAGTCGACGCTTTTGAACTGTATCGCCGGGCTGCTGGACGTGTCGGACGGGCAGATCTTCATTCAGGGCAACAATGTCACCTGGGAGGAGCCCTCCAGGCGCGGCATCGGCATGGTGTTCCAGAGCTATGCGCTCTATCCGCAGATGACCGTCGAAGGCAACCTGAGTTTCGGCCTGAAGAACGCGGGCTTTTCAAAGACGGAGGTGGCCGAACGCGTGGCAAAGGCGGCGCGCATCCTGCAGATAGAGCCGCTGTTGAAACGCAAACCCGCCGCCCTGTCCGGGGGCCAGCGCCAGCGGGTTGCCATCGGCCGGGCACTGGTGCGGGACGTCGATGTGTTTCTCTTTGACGAGCCGCTGTCGAACCTGGATGCCAAGCTGCGCACCGATCTGCGCGCCGAAATCAAGGAATTGCACCAGACCCTGCGCAACACGATGATCTATGTCACCCACGATCAGATCGAAGCGATGACGCTGGCGGACCGGATCGCGATCATGCGGGGCGGGCAGATCCTGCAGCTGGCCTCCCCCAAGGAGATCTACAACCGCCCGAACTGCAAATATGTGGCGGATTTCATCGGCTCGCCATCGATGAACTTCCTGGCCGGCGCGCTCTCGACCGAGGCGGATGGAACCGTCCGCTTCACCTGCCCCAGCGGCGTGTTTTCGCTGGATGGCTATGCCTTTGACGCGCCGGTTCGCGGCGGCGAGGGTTGGCTCGGCATTCGCCCGGAACATATTGCGTCCGGCGCAGAGGCCGCCAGCCGGGCGATCCAGCTCGACGCGACCGTGCGGCTGGTGGAGCCCCTCGGCTCCGACACGCTGGTGCGGGTGATGGTCGCAGACCAGAGCTTTTGGGTGCGTATGGACGGGCGCACGGAGGTGCGCGAGGGCGACCCCCTGCCCATCGGCTTCAACCCCGGTCGCTGCAATGTTTTCGACAAAACAACCGAGGCCCGCCTCTGACCGGCCACGGGATCATACCCCAAACAACAGGATCAGAATTATGGATGTTTCATTTCAACTCTATTCCGCCCGCAATCACAGTTCATGGGCCGATACATTCGAACTTTTGGGCAAGCTTGGCTACACGCAGGTCGAAGGCTTCGCCGGGGTCTATGAGGACCCGGACGAAACCCGCCGCCTGATGGACGACAACGGGCTGAGCATGCCGTCGGGACATTTCTTTCCCATCGCTCAGTTCGAAGACAATCTCGCCGATACCCTCGCGATGGCACAGACGCTGGGCATCAAGCAGCTGTTCTGCCCGGCCCCCGAGGATGCGCTGCGTGACGGGGCGGACCTTGCCGCCTGGTCGGACCTCGCCCACCGGCTGGAGGCTGCGGCAAAGCGGGTTCAGGACGCAGGCCTGCGGTTTGGCTGGCACAACCACCATTGGGAATTCAACCCCCTGCCCGGCGGCGAGATTCCGATGCAGGTGATCCTCGACACGGCCCCCTCAATCGAATGGGAAATGGATGTGGCCTGGATCCTGCGCGGCGGTGCCGACCCGATGGAATGGATCGACCGCTACAAGGACCGGATCACCGCCGCCCATGTCAAGGACATCGCCCCCGACGGCGACTGCGTCGACGAGGATGGCTGGGCCGATGTCGGTCACGGCACCATGGACTGGCCCGGGCTGACCGCAGCCCTTCGCGATGCGGGGGTGTCCCTGTTTGTGATGGAGCACGACAAACCCTCTGACACAGACCGGTTCGCGCGCCGCTCCATTGCAACCTTCAACTCCTTCTGACGAGGCCTATCATGAGCAAACCACTCGGAATCGGTGTCATTGGCTGCGGCAATATTTCCGCCGCCTACATGCGCCTTGCCCCGATGTTTTCGGGCATTGAAATGCGCGCCTGTGCGGATCTGGCAGCCGAAGCCGCCCATGCCCGCGCCACGGAGTTCGGCCTGCGGGCGGACACGATCGACGGGCTGCTGGCTGCGGATGACATCGATATTGTCGTCAACCTGACCATTCCGGCAGCGCACTTCAAAGTCTCGCGGCAAATTCTGGAGGCAGGCAAGCATGTCTACTCCGAAAAGCCATTTGTACTGAGCCGCGAAGAGGGGGCGGAACTGGCCCGTATCGCGGCCGAAAAATCGCTGCGCGTCGGCTCTGCTCCGGATACGTTTCTGGGCGGAGCGCATCAGCTTGCACGGCATCTCGTCGACAGCGAAGCCGTGGGGCGGATCACCTCCGGCACTTGTTTCGTGCAAAGCCCCGGCATGGAAATGTGGCATCCGAACCCGGATTTCTTCTTTCAGCCCGGCGGCGGCCCGATCCTGGATCTCGGCCCCTATTACCTGTCCAACCTCGTGCAATTGCTGGGACCTGTCAAACGCGTCTGCGCCATGTCCTCCTCTGCGTGGGAGTATCGCACCATCACCTCAGAGCCGCGCGCGGGCGAGACGCTGAAAGTCGAGACACCGACCACCATCCACGCGGTGATGCAATTCCACTCGGGCGCCCAGATCACCTATTGCGCCAGTTGGGATGTCTGGCAGCACGGCCATTCCAACATGGAGCTCTACGGCACCTCGGGTACGTTGCATGTGCCGGATCCGAACTTTTTCGGCGGCGAGGTGCGGATGACGGAGAAGAGCAGTTTCACAAACGGCACCCCGGCCTGGGATCATCCGTTCGGGCGCACCAACGAGGACGGGCGGGCCAATTACCGGGCAGCGGGCCTTGCCGATATGGCACAGTCGATCATCAACGACCGCCCGCACCGCTGCGCGCTTGAGTTCGCGTTGCATGTTGTGGACGTGATGACCTCGATCCTTGCCTCGGGCGAGACCGGCCAGTTTGTGGAGATCGAAACAAGCTGCGAGCGGCCGACCGCGCTTGGGATAGAAGACGCGCGTCGGCTTCTGGCCTGACCGGACCCACCAGACTGACCCCGCCTGACCGACCCGCCTGTGCCCCATCTGCACAACGAACACAGGCCCGCAACGGCACCCTGACGCAGGGCGCGCCTGTCCGGGCGCCTCCCAGGATATGGAGAACAAAGATGACTGCACCAATCAAAGGACCCGCCTTGTTCCTGGCCCAGTTCGCGGGCGACAGCGCGCCGTTCAATTCGCTTGAGGGGATCTGCAAATGGGCGGCGAACCTGGGCTACAAGGGGGTTCAGATCCCGACCTTTGACGGCCGCCTGTTCGATCTGGACAAAGCTGCCGACAGCCAGACCTATTGCGATGAGATCAAGGGGATCTGCACCGAGGCCGGTGTCGAGATCACCGAGCTTTCCACCCATCTTCAAGGGCAATTGGTGGCGGTCAATCCCGCCTACGATCTGGCCTTTGACGCCTTTGCGCCAGAGGCGATGCGTGGCAATCCCGCCGCCCGGCAGGCCTGGGCCGTGGATCAGGTCAAAAAGGCCGCAACCGCCTCGCAGCGGCTGGGGCTGTCGCATACGGTCAGCTTTACCGGATCGCTCGCCTTTCCCTATCTCTACCCCTGGCCACAACGGCCCGACGGCCTGATCGAAGAAGCCTTTTCCGAGCTGGCCCGGCGCTGGAAACCCATCCTCGATCACTATGCGGACCTCGGGCAGGATATCGGTTTTGAAATTCACCCGGGCGAGGACGTGTTCGATGGCGCCACCTGGGAGATGTTCCTGGAGGCGCTGGACGGGCATCAGGCCGCGATGATCAATTACGATCCCAGCCATTTCCTGCTGCAGCAGATGGATTACCTGGCCTTCATTGATCTCTATCACGACCGCATCAACGCCTTTCACGTGAAGGATGCGGAGTTCAACCCGGATGGCCGGCAGGGCGTTTACTCCGGCTATCAAAGCTGGACCAACCGGGCCGGGCGGTTTCGCTCGCTCGGGGACGGACAGGTGGATTTCGGGGCAATCTTCTCGAAACTCACGCAATATGGCTATGACAGCTGGGCGGTGCTGGAGTGGGAATGCTGCATCAAATCGCCCGAGCAGGGCGCAGCAGAAGGCGCGCCCTTCATCGCAGGGCACCTGATCGACGTAACCGGCAAGGCGTTTGACGATTTTGCCGGAGGCGCGCGCGATGAGACAACATTGAAGAGGATGCTGGGCCTATGACACGACTGAAACTTGGCATGGTCGGCGGCGGTCAGGGGGCGTTTATCGGCGGCGTCCACCGGATCGCCGCCCGGCTGGACGGGAAATGGGATCTGGTGGCCGGGGCGTTGTCCTCCGACCCCGACCGGGCCATGGCATCGGCAGCGGAGCTCGGGATTGCGGCGGACCGGAGCTATACCTCCTTTGCGGATATGGCGCAGGCTGAGGCGGATCGGCCGGACGGGGTCGACGCGGTGGCCATTGTGACGCCAAACCACCTTCATGCCGCCCCCGCGATTGCCTTTCTCGACGCGGGCATTCACGTGATCTGCGACAAGCCCCTCGCGGCGACACAGGAGCAGGCGCAGGAGTTGGCAGCGGCCGCCAACCGGTCGGCGGCGCATTTCATTCTGACCCACAACTATACCGGCTACCCGCTGATCCGCCTCGCCCGAAAGATGGTCGCTCGTGGCGATCTCGGCGCGGTGCGGGTGATCCAGGCGGAATATGCCCAGGACTGGCTGGCCGAAGAAACGCAATCGAAACAGGCGGATTGGCGCACCGATCCAGCCCGTGCCGGGGCCGGGGCAATCGGCGATATCGGCACCCATGCGTTCAACCTCCTGTCCTTTGTCAGCGGCTTGCGGGCCGAGGCGCTATCGGCGGAGCTGCACAGTTTTGTCGAGGGCCGCAGCGTCGATGACAATGCGCATATCCTGTTGCGCCTGTCAGAGGGGGCCCGTGGCATGATCTGGGCCAGCCAGGTCGCGGTGGGCAATGAAAACGGCCTGCGGCTGCGCATCTACGGCGCCAAAGGCGGTCTGGAGTGGTCGCAGGAAGACCCGAACCGGATGTGGTTCACGCGGTTTGGCGAGGCCCCGCGCCTGTTGACCCGCGGGCAGGGCGAAGCGACCGAGGGCACCCGCATTCCAGCGGGCCACCCCGAGGGGTATCTGGAAGGCTTTGCCACGCTCTATTCCGAAGCCGCCGACCTGATTTCGGGCACATCCCCGACGCCGCCGCTCCCGGGGATCGAAGCGGGCCTTGACGGGATGTGGTTCATCACCTCATGCTTGGAGAGTTCCGGCAACGCGGGCGCCTGGGTCGCACGGGACTAGAAACGCCGCAGGTCGCGCCCCCGGGATGCGGTGATGCGGGACCATGTGTCCCGTAGCCATCGCCCTGGCTGACGGGTTTCATTCAGTTTGATACCTGTTGAGATTTTTGTCACATAATCTCAGTGCGTTATGGGGTTAAAATTTCAGCTGGTTTGATACCATTAGTGGGGTGCCGTAACTTTTGCACCAAGTCGGCACCTTGCGCCCCCAAAAATGCTTCATGAATTCAGTGAAGAGGTCTATTGGGTGTGGGCCAATTGGCCTACACCCCACACCCGATCAAACGTGCTCTACTTGCTAATTTCAGGACCAGCCCGCAAGTTCGGGAGAGTCTTTCAAGTCCTGATCTAAGTCGGCTCGCACTCTCACGGCTGTTGCTTCAGGATCTAGCAAATCTTCTTGCATGAGAAGCGCCGCAGCGGTGTCGTGATCAACATTGAGAGCGCTCTGTTTCTCTTTAACTTCATGAACTGCACGCGCCAGAACAACCCAATAGTTCGTAAGCGGTGTAAACACCCCATGTTTCGATAAAATAAGGGGTTTGCGATACTGACGCCACCTGATGCAAGGAGGTGGCAATGCTGGATGGAATGGCTCCGGAAGAGGCGAAGGTTTGGGGGATCAGGCTCCCCATGTCCTCGTCCGGGCGGCGTAAATGGCCTGATGAACTGCGCTCGATGGCCGTGCAGAAAATCCTGGCGGGGGCCGGTATCCGGGAGACGGCCGAGGAGATCGGCGCCAACAAATCTCTGGTGGCGCTCTGGGTCAAGAAGGCAGAGCCGCAAGCGGATGGGCCCGCTTTTGTCGAAGTCGTCACTCCTAGGACCTTGCCGACACCCCAGCCATCGATGCCCGTCGCTGCCTCGCGGGAGAATGACGCCTCCTGCAAGATCAGCGTCGGCTCTGCAACGATCGAGATACCCCAAGGCTATCCCGCCGTTCATCTTGTGGAGATTTTGCGGGCCGTGAGGGCGGCGCAATGATTTCTCCAGCCAGCAATTTCAGAATTTATCTGGCTTCGCAGCCCGTAGATTTCAGAAAAGGATTGGATGGGCTCGCCGCGTGTGTCGCGAACAGTTTCCAGCTCGATCCCTATTCCGGCGCGATTTACGTGTTTCGGTCCCGGCGCGCTGATCGTCTGAAGATCCTTGTCTGGGATGGCTCCGGTCTCGTCCTGATCATGAAACGGCTACAGGGCAAGCGGTTCACCTGGCCAAAGCCCCAAACCGGCCCCGTTACATTG
This sequence comes from Phaeobacter sp. B1627, assembly GCF_006265095.1. Classification (GTDB taxonomy): domain Bacteria; phylum Pseudomonadota; class Alphaproteobacteria; order Rhodobacterales; family Rhodobacteraceae; genus Epibacterium. The sequence goes on along the minus strand of NZ_VCNK01000016.1, from coordinate 131,447 downwards.
ACCAAAGTTCAGTTCGACGCGCTTTTCGACGGCATTGATTGGACCAAGGTGGCGGCCTCACCCAGCCGCAAACCCGTGTTTCTGTAGTTCAACAGACATTCCAACGACGGGATGACCGGAGTGCGACCAGTCGTCGGCTCCGTGAGATCCAGACGCGCGAGAGTTCGGTCTTCGCGGAACTTCGCGTACTACATTCGGAAAATCAAAAATGACCAAGATCAAGTTCATCGATGCCCGCTTTCCCGACGGAGGCCTTGACGAGATGGGTATCAAGCGCCGCTTCGAGGGACACCTTCGAAAGCTCAGAGCCCTGCGTGACGGGGTGACGCCACAGGCACCGGGAGACTTCGCGGACGCCCTCCGTTGGGAAGGTGATTTGAGCGAGGTGCGGATTTCCAGCAATGACCGAAACAAGATCCTTCGCAGGGCGCAGTACCTTGTGCAGCGCCGAGCCGCTTTGTCTGGGACCAGCCATTTCTCCAGTGACGACAAGCGCAAGTTGGGGGTGCTCCGGAACGGGGTGGATCTTGTCGAGATCAAAACCGAACATCGCGCCGACGAGATCGCCGCCGCGATACACGCGGATATGCCCTGGATGACGCCCGCGACCGACTTCCTCTGGAAGGCGATGCGTCGCTCCGTTCACGTCGGCGAGCCCGGGTTCCGCCTGCCACCCGTCCTCCTCGACGGGCCTCCGGGGATCGGCAAGAGCATGTGGTCCCGCCAGCTTGGTCGACATCTGGGCGTGCCGCGTGGCGCGATCGAGAGAACGGCGGAGCAGGCGTCCTTCGTGATCAATGGGTCGCAAAAAGGTTGGGGGACCACCTTCCCGGGGCGTCCCATCCAAACCATCCTCCAAAGCCTCTGCGCGAACCCTATTATCGTGATCGACGAAATAGAGAAGGCGGGCAAACCGACTTCCACGACCGGACAGACCTACGGATTGCAGGAAGGGTTGCTCCCCCTTCTGGAGCGATCTTCGGCAGCCACCTGGAAGTGCCCATATTTTCAGATCAACTTCGACATGTCCTGGATCAGTTGGGTCCTGACCTCCAACTCCCTGGCCACTTTGTCAGCGCCGTTTCTCAGCCGCCTTGAGGTTCTTCGCCTCTCGCAGGTCTCATCTGCCCACTTGAGCGAGTTTGCCCGTCGTGAGGGTCACAAACGCGGACTAAGCCAGCCCTCTGTTGACGCCCTGGCCGAGGCTCTGGAAATCGCCAGCCGCACCGACCAGCTGAACTTGCGTCACGTGATCAGGATGCTGGAGAGGGGACAGGTGTTGGAGGCGGCGGGGACGCTTCACTGATCCGATTTCTGAGATGGTCCCCGACAACTGGACACCCTACTAAGCTTGCCGCCAACGATCACGAGGAAGAACAGCGTGGCTGGCAAACGAAAGAACTACTGCGCCGAGTTTAAGGCGAAGGTGGCGCTTGAGGCTACCCCGCCCTACCGCCTGGAGCGGCGGCTCCGGAACGGCAAGCGCTATCTGGTGACCCATGGCGATCAGTTCGATTCCGTGGTGGTGCATGCCAAATGGCTCGCCCATCTCGGAGACCGCGCCTACAGCTTCATTCTGTGGCTCAACACCCGCATCAACCGGATGCGCCACCTCTGGGGCGGGCAATATTGGTCGCTGTCGAAATGGGCCAAGCATCAGGTCAAACAAGCCGTCAACTTCATCAGCGAATATGAGAACGTCCTGACCGCCGAGGCACGGCGGGGCGGATACGACGGGGTGATCTGTGGTCATATCCACAGCGCGGCCATTCGGGATCTGGATGGCGTTTCCTACGTCAACACAGGCGACTGGGTGGAAAGCTGCACGGCGGTCGTCGAATTGGCGGACGGCAGTCTGGCCCTGATTGACTGGGAACGCTCTGCCCGACGCCCCGGTCGCTCCGGTCGCACGGGTCGCACCGCACGCCCTGGACACAGCCGACACATCGGACGCCACGCACGCCGCAAACGACTGGCACGCCGCAAAGACAAACACAGCGAAAACGTATGAAGGAAGCCAGCGCGATGAGCATTTCCACCCAAGCCCAACTGGATGCTGCTGTTCTGCAGGACGGCGATGTCACAACCGGACGACTGGAGCGCCTGTTTGCGCGGCTGTTCATGGGGCTGGTCTATCCGCAGATCTGGGAGGATCCGGTGGTGGACATGAAAGCCCTGAACATCGCGCCCGGGGACAATCTGATCTGCATCGCCTCCGGCAGCTGCAACCTGATGTCCTATCTGACGGCAGGTCCCGCGTCGGTGACGGCGGTTGATCTGTCGCCTGCCCATGTGGCGCTGGGGCGGCTCAAACTGACTGCGGCCCGCGCCTTGCCAGACTATGTGGCCTTCTACCAGTTCTTTGCGCGGGCAGATATGGCCAGCAATGTGGCGCTCTATGAGCGATACCTGCGGCCGGACCTCGACGCCACGACCCGTGCCTATTGGGACGCACGCCAGCCCTTCCGCCGCAGGATCTCAGTATTTGGGCGTGGCTTTTACCGGCATGGGCTGCTGGGCCGTTTTCTGGGCGTTGTTCATCTGATCGCGCGTCTGGGCAGGGTTGATTTTTCCCCCCTTCTGATCGCCCGCTCGATCGACGAGCAAACGGCGTTTTTCAACGCGCGGATTGCGCCGTTGTTTGACATGTGGCTGGTGCGCAAGCTGGCAGGGTTTCGCGCCGCATTGTTCGGGCTTGGTATCCCGCCCGCGCAATATGACAAACTGGCCGCCGACGGGGATGGCGATGTCCTGCCCGTCCTGCGCGAGCGTGTTCGAAAGCTGATGTGCGATTTTCCGATCCGCGACAACTACTTCGCCTGGCAGGCCTTTGCCCGGGGCTATGACCCTGCGCCCGACGGATCTCTGCCCCCCTATCTGCAGCCGGACGCCTACGCGGCCTTGCGCGAAAACGCCTCCAGAGGGCACATCGTGAACCGCTCCCTGACCGAGCTGCTTGCGGACCAGCCCGAGGGCTGCAAACAGGGGTATGTCCTGCTGGATGCGCAGGACTGGATGAACGACACGCAGCTGAACGAGCTGTGGCGCGAAATAACACGGACAGCTGCGCCGGGGGCACGAGTCATCTTTCGCACCGGCGGCACCCACGACATTCTGCCGGGGCGGGTGGTGCCTCGGATCCTCGACCGCTGGAGCTATGACAGCGACGCCTCGGCCGAGGGGACGGCGCAGGACCGTTCGGCGATTTACGGCGCTTTCCATCTTTATCGTTTTCAGGGTTAGAAGCAGGGTCCGAACCGATGCCACATTCCGCCACCCCTCCCCATGCCGAGCTGATGGACCGGACCTACCGCCACCAGCGCCTGTTCTATGATCTGACCCGCAAATACTATCTGTTCGGCCGGGACCGCCTGATTGCGGACCTGAACCCGCAACAGGGATCGCATATCCTCGAAATCGCCTGCGGCACCGGGCGCAACCTGCAGGTCGCCGCCAAAAAATACCCGCAGGCCGCCTTTTACGGCCTCGACATTTCCTCCGAGATGCTGATTTCAGCGCGCACGAAACTGGCAGGGCGGGCACAGCTGGCGCAGGCCGATGCCTGCGGATTTGACGCCCGTCAGCTGTTCCAGCGGGCGCAGTTCGACCGGATCTTTATTTCATACGGGATTTCAATGATCCCGGACTGGGAGACCGCCCTGCAGGTGGCCTGCGGGCATCTGGCGCCGGGGGGCGAGTTGCATATCGTGGATTTTTCAGACCAGGCGGGCTGGCCTGATTGGTTCGGTTCGGCGCTTGGGCGCTGGCTGGAGAAATTCCACGTCTCACCGCGCCTTGACCTGGGCCCTGCGCTGGAACGGCTGGCAGACACTGTGGGCGGCACGGCGCAGCATGGGCAGCTCTATCGCGGCTATGCGCAATACGGGGTCCTGCGCGCGCCAACCGCAGGAGCGCCGGCCGTGGCCACCTCCCGCCCTGCCTAGTCGGCAAAGCGGGCCCGGGTCCGGTTTGCAAAGGCCACCAGCGTCAGCATCACCGGGACCTCGACCAGCACGCCAACCACAGTCGCCAGCGCCGCGCCGGAATTCAGGCCAAACAGGCTGATGGCGACCGCAACGGCAAGTTCAAAGAAATTCGACGTCCCGATCAGGGCGCAGGGCGCTGCGATGCGGTGCGGCACCTTCAATGCAAATGCCGCCGCATAGGCGACTGCGAAAATACTGTAGCTTTGGACGATGATCGGCACCGCAATCAGCAGAATGATCAGCGGCCGCGAGACGATGACCTGCCCCTGCAGGCCGAACAGGATCATCACCGTCACGATCAGCCCGACAACGGAATAGGGTTTGACCCGGGCCTGAAACCGCTCAATCGCCGCCTCCGCACCGAGGCGACTGCGGGTGATCATCCCCGCCACCAATGGCAGCGCGATGAACAGAAGCACCGACAGGATCAGGGTGGACCAGGGCACCGTGATATCCGTAACCCCCAATAACAGAGCCACAATCGGCGCAAAGGCGACAACCATGATCAGATCGTTCACCGAGACCTGCAATAGCGTATAGGCCGCATCGCCGCGGGTCAGTTGCGACCAGACAAAAACCATCGCGGTGCAGGGCGCAGCCCCCAGCAGGATCAGGCCCGCGATATACTGAAGCGCGTCCTCGGCCGGGATCCAGGGGGCAAAGACATATTGGAAGAACAGGACCGCCAGCGCCGCCATGGTGAAGGGTTTGACGAGCCAGTTCACCACCAGGGTGATCAACAGGCCCTGCGGCTGTCTGGCGACTTTGGTCAGGGAGCGGGGATCGACGCCCACCATCATCGGATAGACCATCGCCCAGATCAGCACCGCGACCACCAGATTGACACTGGCCACCTCTGCGGCGGCGACCGCATTGACCAATCCGGGCGCGATATTGCCCAGCAGGATGCCGCCCGCCATGGCCAATGCGACCCAGATCGAGAGGTAACGTTCGAAAATACTCATGCGGGAACTCCGTGGTTTTCAGATGTTCGAAGCTGCGTGGTAGCGGCCGAACTCAACACGATCATAACAGCCGCAGTACCGAGACACAGCGCGAGCCCGCCAAGCTGATAGGTGAGCCCTGACAGGACCGTGCCCAAAAGCCGCCCGGCCGCGTTGGACATGTAGTAGAACCCGACATCCATCGTGACCCGTCTGGCATCGGTAAAGCTGAGGATCAGAAAGGAATGCAGGGAGGAATTGACGGCAAAGATTCCGCCGAACGCCAGCAGCCCGCCGATGATCGTCACCGTCAAGACCGGCGACGGCTCTGGCGACAACCACACGAGGCTGGCCAAGGCTGCGGGCACTACGGCCAGCATCGCCGCCCAGCGCTTTGCGCGCGTCAGGATCTCCGCATCTGTCAGCATCGACGCGCGCAGAATACGCGGCGCGCTGCCCTGCACCACACCATACAGGATGGTCCAGACCGCCATGAAGGTTCCGATCACAAAAAAGGCTGCGCGATTTCCCTCGTGGCTGCCGTCCGACAGCACAGCGTAGAAATAGATCGGAATGCCGACCACGAACCAGACGTCGCGGGCTCCGAACAGGAACAACCGGGCGCCGCTGAGCCAGTTCACATTGCGATTCTTGGAGAAGACCTCGGAGAACCTGGCATCTTTGCGACCGATGGGCAGGCCCGAGGGCATGCCAACCACGACGCCTGCGAGGATCACGAACAGGATCGCGGCCATCGCCAGGACCGACGGCACAAATCCACACACCGCCAGCAGCGCCGCGCCCAACAGGAACCCGGCGCCTTTGACTGCATTCTTCGAACCGGTCAGCACCGCGACCCAGCGAAACAACCCCCCGCCATCGTCAGGCGCAAGGATCTTGACCGCGCTCTTGGAGCTCATCTTGGCCAGATCCTTGGCCACGCCCGACAGGCCCTGCACCAGCATGACAAAGGTGACAGAGGCCGCGATGCTCCATTCCGGATCGAGCCGGGCCAGAGCCAGCAGGGCCACAACCTGCAGCGACAGTCCGGCATAGAGCGTGGCCGTCAGACCAAAGCGCGCCGCAATCCACCCCGCAGAGAGGTTGGTGACGACGCCTGCGATTTCATAGAGCACAAACAGATAGGCCAGCTGCACCGGCGAAAAGCCCAGCGTGTGGAAATGCAGCAGAACCAGCATCCGGAGCGCCCCGTCGGTCAGCATGAAGGCCCAATATGCGGCCGTCACGGTCAGATAGGCGGCAAAGCCAGCAGGACGTGTCACAGGGTTCCACCCACCATCAGCGCCACATCGACAAGGCGATGCGCATAACCGAACTCATTGTCATACCACGCATAAATTTTGACCTGCGTGCCGTTCACCACCATCGTCGAGGGCGCATCAATGATACTGCTGCGCGGGTCATTGGTGTAATCCGACGACACCAGCGGCCGGGTCTCATACCCGAGGATCCCGCTCAAAGGGCCGTCAGCTGCGGCTTTGAACAAAGCATTGACCTCGTCAGCTGTCGTCTCACGGGACATTTCGAACACGCAATCGGTGATCGAGGCGTTCAGCAAAGGCACCCGCACCGCGTGGCCATTCAGCTTGCCCGCCAGCTCGGGGTAGATCAGCGTGATCGCCGTGGCAGAGCCGGTCGTGGTCGGGATCAGGTTGGTCAGCGCGGATCGCGCGCGCCGCATGTCCTTGGCCGGGCGGTCCACTATGGTCTGGGTGTTGGTGACATCGTGGATTGTCGTGATCGAGCCGTGCTTGATGCCGATCCCCTCCAACAGGACCTTGACCACCGGCGCCAGACAATTGGTGGTGCAGCTGGCGGCCGTGATGATCCGATGTGCCTCCGGGTTGTAGGCATCGTTGTTGATGCCGTAGACGATGTTCGCAGTCGGCCCGTCCTTGACCGGCGCCGAAACGACGACCTTTTTCACGCCCGCCTCGAAATACGGGGCGAGCTTGGCTTCGGTCTTGAAGGCTCCGGTGCAATCGATAACGACATCAACGCCTTCGAGAGGCAGCGCGCCGATATCGCGGCTGCAGGTCACGGGAATGCGGGTGCCGTCGATCGAAATCCCTTCGTCGTCCGACGCAAATTCCGCAGGCCAGCGCCCGTGGACGGAATCAAATTCCAGCAGATGCGCGTGCATCGCGGGATCGCCTGTCGCATCGTTCACAAAAGCGATCTTTGCGCCACGTTCGATCAAGGGGCGCAGGGCGAGTTTGCCCATGCGGCCAAGCCCGTTGAGAGCATAGGTTGTCATGGTCGGTTATACCTGTTCCTGTTCGCGTCTGCCGATTTCATCCACATGTTTTTGCAACGACTCCCGGTCCAGAGTCTCAAACGGCAGCGATGTGAAGGCGCTGATCCGATTGCGCAAGGCGCCGTATGTCTGCTGGAACGCCAGCCTCTTTTGCGCCTCCGTGCCCTCTGCCTTGACCGGGTCCGGCATGCCCCAATGGCCGGAGATCGGCTGCCCCGGCCACACAGGACATTCCTCATTTGCGGCGCGGTCGCAGACGGTGAAGACAAAATCCATCCGGGGCGCGTCAACGCCTTGAAATTCAGATACGTTTTTCGACCTAAGCGGCGCAACATCGTGCTTCTTCGACTTGAGCATCTCGACCGCATAGGGGTTCAGTTCAGACCGGTGCGCGGTGCCCGCCGAATAGGCCGTGAACCGATCCCCGCCGAGGTCGCGCAACAGGGTCTCGGCAAAAATGGAACGGGCCGAATTGCCGGTACAGACAAAGAGAACGTTGAATTTGGTATCGCGCATAGGGGACACGCTCCTGATGAGGTCAGAAAAATGTGGCGGACAAAGATCCGGTCGGCCACGACAACAATCCACAAAGAGACCGGCCACAACGTCGCGGGCCGCCTGCAGATTGATCGCATAGAGCAACCGCGCGCCGTCCCGCCGCTGGGCAATCAGATCCGCCCGCGTCAGCGCGGCCAGATAGGCCGATGCGGTGCTTGCCTTCAGGCCCAGAACATCCGCGATTTCGCCCGCCGGCAGCTCATCCGGACAGCGCCGCATGAGCAGCCGGAACACCGCAATGCGCTGCGGGTGGCTGAGAACGGCGAGTCGATCTGTGAGTATGTTTTCCATATTTCACGAATATTGGAATTGTTTGTTTCGAGCAACCCCCTACCTGCCCTCCGAGCCGCATTCATGTATCGTCCGGCCTGTGAAAAAACCGCCCCCCAGTGGGCGGCGGTCAAGTGGGAGGCGGTCAAAAGAGCGCTTTGGCGGCTGGGCCGATCAGTCTGACCAAGCCGGCTGAGCTGACTGGTCTGACTGGACCGTTTACCCGGCCAACTCGGCCTGATGAGCTCTGACCATGTCCATCATGCTATTGAACCGGAAATCATAGGTCGGCAGGTCACCCGGGTTCATCGTGGCGCCAAATCCGTCCTTGTCATGACGCCGGTAGATCCAGCAATTGGCAAGCCCATGCCTGTTGGCCGGGGCGTGATCGTGAAACATGCTCTCGGCCGTGTGCAGGATGTCCTGTTTCCCGATACCGCGGCGGGCCAGTGTGTCCAGCATATAGTCAAAATTGCGATCCGCCGGTTTATAGCTGCCGATATCCTCGGCCGTATAGACACCGTCAAAGGTCACGCCCAGCCGGGCATTGGAGCCGGAAAACGACAGGTTGTCGGTGTTTGTCAGCACGATCAGCTTGAAATGCTGCTGAAGATAGGCCAGGGCCTCGCGGCTGTCGTCAAAGGCGGGCCATTGGCGCACCGAAAGACCGTAGGCCACGCAGTCCTCCCAGGTGACCTCGACCCCCCATTCCTCGGCCATGCGGCGATAGACGACAGGCAACAGTTCATAGTACTTCTTGGCCGGTGTCCATTTCTGGGTGGTGGACTCGTAATATGCATGCGCCTCAAGGATGTCGTCGCGGGTCAAACTGCGGCTGACCTTGTCGGTCAACGGCTTCAGCCCGGCAATCATGCCACTTTCCCAATCGATCAGCGTACCATAGACGTCGAAGGTCAGCGCCTTGAAATCGCTCAGTTTCATCATTCATCCTCTCCTGTCGACAAGAGCCACCGCCGCCCCGCAGGTCGCGGCCGGACAGGCGCCTCTGTCACGCATTTTCCGTCAGGTCGCAAAGGATCCGACCACAGGCTTTCTTGTGACAGGCGCAGAGATTTTGGCAAGCCATCCGGCAGAAAAAAGAAAGACCGGCGACCCGCAGCGATTACCTGCCGGGATCAAACCAGCCAACGGGCATAATCGCTCACCAGAAGATGGGTCGGGGCGACGTCTTCTTCGATCTCGGCAAAGCGACCGATCGGTTCGCGGAACAGATTGTCGGTCTCGTCGTCATTGACCGTGGAGACCTCGCCGATCAGGACGTCCCCGCCCTCGCCCCAGAAGGCATGCCAGTCGCCAGGCATCAAGGTCACGCTTTCGCCGGGCGCCAGAGCCAGCTTTTCGCCGGGCGCATAGTCGCGCCGGATGCCGTCACACCAGACCGAGCCACCACGATCGGCGGCGAACCGGCCCTGATCGTCGGACCCGAAGAGCTCGATCACAAGGGTCGCGCCGCCGCGGTTGATGATGTCCTCGGCCTTGATCACATGGGTGTGCATCGGGCTCAGCTGATCCTGCCGGGAAATCAGCAGCTTTTCCGCGTAACACATGCCACGGCCGTTCTGCAGATCCGCCAGGCGGCCATTGCGCAGCGTGAAGAGAAACAGCCCCATCTCGTCAAATTTTCCGGCGCCATAGTCGGTGATGTCCCAGCCACAGCGGGCGTCGATCAAATGACGCGCCGCGTCTTTGCGGGCCACGAAGGTCTCTGGCGACCAGGAGGCAAAGGGTGGCAGGACGAAGCCGTAACTCCTGATCATCTCATCCGCGTTTGCCATGATCTCGTTGATGCGCGAGCGTTTCATTCCACCCCTCCCGTTTGCTTGAGAAACTCGATCACCATCGCCGCGGTCCAGGTAAAATGCGGACCACCGCAAGGGGCACCGGTCATGGGGTCGTAATATTCCGAGAAGCCGCTTTCGACAATCAGCTTCATCGAGTCGCCGACGATGCGGGCCGCGATCTCTGTGTGACCATCGCGGTTCAGCCCGTCCGCAATCATGTAGTTCACGATCAGCCAGGCCGGGCCGAGCCAGTATCTCTCGCCGTCATATTCGGGTGCATGAGGGTCATGGCTCGGGATCATATAGGTTGTGCGCCGGGCCAGATCCTCCAGCCGGGCCGCAATCCGTGCCGATCTGTCCGGCGCGATGGCGGTGAACACAGGCAGCAGGCCGCCCACGGTCAGGCAGTCCACCGGCGCGCCGATGGCGCGGTCATAACAGAGGTATTGCTGATGCCTGTCGCTCCACAGATGTTCCATCGCCGCCAGCCCCTTGTCGGACTGCGTTTTGGCCCGTGCCCCAATCGCAGGCTCGTCCAGCTGCTCTGCCAGCCAGGCCAGATCGGCGCAGGAGCGCAGCAAAATGGCGTTGAAGCCCGGGTCCACCACCCGAAACGGCGAGGCATCATGCAGTTTCGCCGTGTCCCACCCCTGCGCGCGGAAGTGTTTCACCAGCCAGATGTAGCGCTGGTACTGCTCTGTTGTGGGCCTATGCGCAGCGGCGGCGTGCTGGATATCGCGACGCTGGAAATCGCCCACTCCCTCGGTCGGCACCCGCGACAGCGCCGCGTTCCAGTCAGCTGAATTGTCCCGTCCCGACTCCCAGGGATGAATGATCGCAACCAACCCCGTTTCCTCGGGGTCCCGGGTCGCAAAGAACCAATCGTGCCAGGCCTGGATCTTTGGCAACAACGCCTTTGCCCGCGCGCGTGCCGATGGCAGGTCTTTTGCCCGCTCGAACAGCTTGCGCACGGCAAATCCGGTCACCGCCGGCTGACTGATGCCGGAGGTGGGCACGGGCCGCTCTGTGCCCCAGACCGAGGGGCCGGGAAAATAGCCTTCGTCTTCCTTGTGAAAGATGATGTGCGGCACCATGCCGTCCGGCCATTGGTGATCGAACAGGGTTTCGATCTCGGTCCAGGCCCGGGATTCATTCACATAGGATTGCCCGAGCGCGGATAGGGCACTGTCCCAGTTCCATTGAAACGGGTAGAGCCCGTGGGTAGGCACCGTGTAGTGACCGAGATCATTGCGGGCAAGGATCTCGACCGCCCCGTCATAAAGCGGGTGGCTCATCGTGTGTTCTCCAGAAGACTTCAGGCGATGGAAAGAGACGTGTCAGGATCAAACCAGCGGATGCGGTCCGGCATTGCCGCCAGCTTCAGCTCATCTCCGGCGCGCACGGTCATATCGCTGTCCAGAATGGCGCGGAACATGGCGCCGCCCACATCGCAGGTCAAAAGCAAATGCGCCCCGAGCGGCTCCACCAGGCGGACCCGCGCCTCCAACCCCTCATCCGCGGGGCGGACATCCTCCGGGCGGATTGCAAACTCCAACGCTGTGGCCGGGACATCGGGGCCATCAAAGACCTGATTTGCCACTGCCCAGCGCCCCGCTCCGGTGTTGCGGGCAGGCAGGAAATTCATCGGCGGATTGCCGATGAAACCCGCCACGAACCGTTCCGCCGGATCGCGGTAGACCTCAACCGGTGAGGCCGCCTGAACAATGCGGCCCTGATGCATGACCGAAATCCGATCCGCGAGGCTCATCGCTTCGACCTGATCATGGGTGACATAGATTGCGGTGGTATTGCTCTCGGCCAGAACGCCTTTCAGCTCCGCCCGCATCTCCAGCCGCAGCAATGCGTCGAGGTTTGACAGCGGCTCATCCATCAGGATCACATCCGGCTCCATCGCGAGGGCGCGCGCCACTGCGACGCGCTGGCGCTGGCCTCCGGACAATTCGCCGGAATACCGCGTCAGCAACTGTTCAATATGCATCAGCTCTGCCGTGCGGGTGACCCGTCGTGTCACCTCGTCATTGCGCATTTTCTGCATTCGCAAGCCAAAGCCGATGTTTTCAAACACCGTCAGATGCGGAAAGACCGCGTAGTTCTGAAACACCATCGCGATGCCACGATCCTTGGGCGGCAGATGATCGATGCGCCGCCCGCCGATCCAGACCTCGCCGGTGGTCTGGGTTTCAAGACCTGCGATAATGCGCAACAAGGTGGATTTGCCGCAGCCCGAGGCCCCGAGCAGCACCATGAATTCCTGGTCGGCAATGGTGAGGTTGATGTCATGGAGCGCCTGGTAGCTGCCAAAGCATTTGGCGACATTCCGGATCTGAATTTCAGCCATTTTAGTGTCCTTATCGTCTGTCGCGTGCCCTAGCGGTTCGCGATGCCCCACATGGCAAACAGGTATTTGCGTACTGCAAAGATGAAGATCAGCGCCGGCACCACGAGGATAAACCCGCCCGCAAATTTCAGATGCAGCGGCGCTTCGCCCAGAGTCTGCAGCAAAAACGCGGTCAGGGTCCGGTTCTCGATGGTCAGAACGGCGGCGGCAAAGACCTCGTTCCAGGAGATCACAAAGGCAAAGATTGCGCTTGCCGTGATGCCCGGAAGGATCAGCGGCAGGACCACTTTGGTGAATGCCGTCAGCCGCGTGCAGCCGAGCGTCCATGCGGCCTCCTCCAATTCCACCGGAATGCCGGAAAACAGCGAGAACGTGATCAGGACGGCAAAGGGAATGGCCAATGTCGTATGGACCAGCGCCAGCCCGAAGGCCGTGTCATCCAACCCGGTGCGAATGAACATGACCGCCAGCGGCAGCGCCAGCAACGGCAGCGGGAACGCACGTGTCAGCAGGATCAGCAGCCGGAACGCCTCCTTTCCGCGGAACTCGAACCGCGACAGCGCATATCCGGCGGGCGCCCCGATCAGGATCGACATCACCATTGTCAGGAATGCCACCACGATGGAGTTCTTCAGCGCCGTCAGCATGCCCTGAAACCCCGCAAAGAAGGTCAGACTGCCAAGGTCGAATTCCGGTACGAAGGATTTCGGAAAGCTGTTCACCGTCTCTGGCGCCGACAGCGTGTTGATCAGCAGGAAGTAGAGCGGCACGATCACCCAGGCACACAGGAGCGTCACCGAGGCCGCATAGAGCCAGCGACCGGTTTTGCGGGTCTGGCCCTGATCGGGCAGAAGCACGGCGGTATCGCTCATATCGTTGCTCCTTTCGGGACGCGCAGAACGCGCAGGATGATAACCGTGAAGACGATGGAAATCCCCAGTACGATCAACGCCATGGCCGCTGCGGCGCCGCCGTTCTGCAGGTCAAACTGATAGGCATAGATCTCGCCCATCAACACCGGCATCACGGTCCCGCCGAGGGCTGCGACGACGGCAAAGACTTCGAAGGCCAGCACGACCCGCAGGATCAAGGCGGTCTGCAGCGACGGACGCAGCATCGGCAATGTGACCCGCAGGAACCGCTGCCAGGGAGAGGCGCCAAAGACCTCGGCCGCCTCATAGTATTCTTTGGGGATCAGGCCGATGCCCGCGACCAGGATCACCAGCATGATCGCCGTCGCGCGCCAGATCTCGGCCAGGGCAATGGCGAGGAACACCATGCCCGGGTTCTGATAGGACAGGAAATTTACCGGCCCGTCCGCCAGTCCAAGTCCCGTCATCATCGAATTGAGAAAGCCGGATTGCTCAAAAATCGCGAGCCAGATGATCCCCGCCGCCAGATCGGAAATACCCAGCGGGATTGTCCAGATATAGAGGACAAGATCGCGGCCCTTCTTCATGCGGTTCACCATCGTCGCCATCAATAGCGCGAGCGCCAGTTGAACGGGCACCACAAGCGCCGCCAGGAGCATGGTATTCTTCAATGAAATCGGGAACTTCCAATAGCTGACCACGTCGCGGAAATTATCCAGCGACAGGCCGTCAGCGCCGCCAAACGCCTGCGCCGCAACCAGCACGAACGGATAGAGGAAGAACAGACACAGAAAGAGTGTGACCGGCAGGATCAGCACATAGGGGAGCAATCGGGCGTTCATCAGCGCGCTCCTGTCTGAGGGCACAGAGCCCCGGAGAGTGGGAGAAGGAGTTTCGGGCAAACGGTCCGGGCGACAGGGCTATGAGGCGCCCGGACCTGGGGTGTTTTGGCGAATGTTGCCGGGGTGCGCGATTATTCGACCGGGCATGCTCCGTCGGATGGGGCATCGGGGGCCCAGCATGGCGCACCGGTTTCTTCCATGATGGCGGCCAGCCTGCCCTTTTGATCATCCAGCACACGGCGGATATCCTGCCCGCCCAGAATGATGCGCTCAAAGCTGTCGACGAAAACCCGGTTGAAATCTCCGCCCTTGTCTCCCAGCCCGGCAGGCAACAGCCCGGGGTTGGCATCCGGCGATGCGCTCATTTTGGCAACCGCCGCACCCGACGCCTTGACCGAGGGGGGCAGGTCATCCGGCAGATCCACATTCACCACCGGGAAGAAATTCGTCGCCCGCAGGGTCGCGATCTGCGTTTCCGGTTTCAGCATATAGGCAACCAATGCCTTGGCCGCTTCCGGATCCGGCGCGGTGGACGGAATGGCGAGCCCGGCCAGAACCGGCATGAAGCCGCGTCCGGTCGGACCTGCAGGCGCGGGAAAGGCGACAAAGTCATCGGGCCGCTCGTTGAACGCCTGCGCCAGACGGGAGGTGTGGTCAAACACAATCCAGGCATCTCCGTTCAGCAACTGTTCCTGCATAAAGGAGAAATTGGTCGAGGCCGGGTTGGTGTGCTGCCACAATTCGCGGAATTTTTCCCAGGCCACCACGGCCTCGTCCGAGGCAAAGGTGCGCACCACGCCGTTGGTATAGGACGGATAGAGGTAGCCCTGGAAAAAGCGGTGCTTCAGCCCCTTGGGACCGGCGGGAAAACCGAATTTGGCATCTCCGGTTTCATCATGAACATTCTTTGCCCATGCGATCAGCTGATCATAGGTCAGGGCGTTGATATCAGCGCCCTCCGGCAGATATTCCAGCGCCTCCTTGCTGGCCGCCATGATATAGCTCGCCTGCATCCAGGGCACATATTGCAGAGTCTCCGTGCCAAGCTTGGCCAGCCCGTTGAAGGTCTCGCTGCTGGACGCGACACCCAGATCCCCGAGATCGGTCAGCGCATCCGGGTTCATCGCCGAGAAATTTCCGTGCAGCGCGCCCAGAACGTCGATGGAACCGGATCCGGCCTCCAGCTCGGCGTTCAGCCGGGTGAGCCATGGTCCGTCCTCGTTGGGCTGGTAGTCCACGCCCCCCTCGAAACCGGACAGAACCTGCTCGCGCATGGCCTGCGCCTCCTCGACGGGGCGAGCCTGCGTGGACCAGAACAAAACATCAGCGCTCAGCGGTGCCGTCGATGCCACAAAGGCAGCAGCGGCCACTGCACTGGCCAGTGCATTCAATGATTTCATAACTTCCTCCCTAGTCGGACGCAGCCTCTCCCTCTCTTGGGAACTTGCGACTCGCCGCGATGTCATCAACTGTGATATAACGATATACCAAGGTCAACGAAAAATATCCGACTCGCTGTCTCGGCCCATATTTTCCGAGGACTGACGGTTCGTTTTTCCTTGAAGACCGGCGGGGCATCCCGCATCCCTGTCCAAGTTCAACCACCAGCCGATTGCATCCGAACGTGTCAGAAAAACCTACACTCAGCACTGTCGCCCGCGCGGCAGGTGTCTCCGTTCCAACCGTCAGTCAGGTACTGCGCGGGACCGGCAGGATTTCGGAAAAGACACGGCAAAAGGTATTGGAGACCGCACGCCGGCTCCAATACGTTCCCGACTATCGGGCCGCTGCGATGCGGTCCGGAGAAAACCGGGAGATCGGCTTTATCATCAACCAGCTCTCGAACCCGTTCAACGCAGAGGTCGTCAGTGGTGCTCTCGATTTGCTGGAGGACGAGGGCTATCTCGTATCGATCCTCGACGCGCGGGACGATGCCGACCGCCAAGGCCGTCACGTACAGGCCTTCATCAGCCATGGACGCGGCGGGTTGCTGTGGGTTCCGGCGGTGGACACACCGGATGAGACCTACGACCTGCTGGCCTCCCGCAGCATCCCGACCGTCACTTTCCTGCGCCAGGGGCGGGCCGATTTTGATCACCTTGGGGTCCGCAACGCCCAGGCCACAGAGCAGGCAACGGATCATCTGGCGGATCTGGGGCATCACCGCATCGCCTATTTCGGCGGCACCATGAACACCACCGTCCGGCAGGACCGCATCGCCGGCTACAGTCGTGCCATGCTGCGGCGTGGCTTGGAGGATCCGCTGATCTGGCCCTGCGGTGACGGAAAAGTCGCAGGTCTGGAGGCCATGCAGGACCTGCTGTCGCAGCACCCCGATGTGACGGCCATTGTGTGCAATGGTGACATGGTTGCGCTCGGCGCCTGTCTGGCGCTGATCCGCTCTGGCCGCACCCCGGGCCGCGAGGTGTCAGTCATCGGCTTTGACGGCATTCAGGACGCAGCGGTTGCGACCCCGCCTTTGACCACCCTTGCGGTCGAACCACAGATGCTCGGGCGGGAACTGGCGCGGATGCTTCTGCATCGCATCGAGGCGCCGGACAAACCGGTGACCATCTCGGAGGCTCGGGTGGAGCTGCGTCTGGGGGAAACGACCGGCCCTGCCCCGCCGCGCATACCGGCCGCCGGTGCCGGACCCTAGCGCAGGTTTCGCACAGGGGCACGGACACGGACACAAACCTGCGCACGAGCCCGGACAAAAGCCTGTCGCAGGCCGGGGCGTCGCAGACCGGGGCACGGCGTCGCCAACTTCACGCCATGCGGTGCCGCGGACTGACCCGCTAGACGTCGATCCGCACCCCTCCCGCCCCGGAGCGTGGCGGATCATCGCCCCCCTCCAGGTAAAACGGCGCCCGCTTGACGGCCCAGCGGCTCCAATCTGCGGCCCCCGCCTCCCATTCACCGATCATATCCGCTGCGTAGCGCGCGACCCGGGGGGCGGCAACGCTGGTGCCGGACATGCGGGCGGAGGATCCGCTTCGCGATCCCGCCCCTCTGACACCGCGCATAAGGTAGCTGTCATCGCCCAATGCGGCGAGGTCGGGGCCGGAGCGGGCCGGGGCGGAACCCGGCACCCGGGGTGTCAACGGGCCGGCCGCTGAATAGCCGGACACGCGCGCTTCGCGTTCGGAAAACGCCGCGACCACCAGTGGAGAGGCACCACATGCAAAACCGCTCAACGATCCCGACCGCCGGATCGGGCAATCGGTCCCTGGTGGATCAACAGCAAGCGGCCGGCCGAAGGGATCAAAGCGCTCATAATCGGAATTGCTGAACCAGGCCTGTCGCCCGCCGGAGCGTGTCCCCGGCAGTGTTTCATCTCTGCGGATCCAGACATGCACCTCTTCGTCCGGGATCATATCCGACGAAGAAATCTTGATTGTCCAGTTGCCGGCCGGTGCCAATGGGGCGCGCCCCGCCAGATGGGCGGTCGGGCTGACCGAGAGCGTCACAAGCGCGCGTTGCGTCGCTCCTGCCTCGTACTGACAGGCCAGACGCGCGATCTCGGCCCCCTGATCATCCACCAGAGACATGCTCTGGCCCGGTTTCGACGTGATTGCCCCGCTCTGACCTGTGGGCGCCGTGACTTGGACTCCCACCAACCCCGGGCGGCTCTCGGTATCATCGGTGGGCATCCACATCTGGACCATGGATGGCGTGCGGTCGTCGGGTTGCACCGACAGGGACAGTGTCGTCGCCCGCCTGCCCCGTGCGACCGCATGCAGCCGGGCCAGGTTTATATTGCCGGCCGGCAGCGTCAGCCAGGCCTTCTGCTGATCCGGCGCCAGCGCCCCCTCTGGCCCGAAGTAATGTTCGAACAAGGCAGAGAACAGTCCCGTCCCGTCATGGGGACCGCCGGAATTCCCAAAGGAAAAATTGAAGATCACCGGCGCGCACTGTCCGTTTGGCAGCCGGAAACGGCGCGCCTGCTTGAGCAGGATGTGAAAGGCCAGGTAGAGCGTCGGCAGCGAGTCGACGCCCGTGGTGTCCTCCACCAACCGCGCAGGCAGCGCCGCGCAGATCACCGGACGATTGCGACACCCCGCCCGCATGGGATGTCCCGCGGCGACCCCGGCAACCAAAGTCCCGTGAGAGGCCTGGCGGGCAACCGGCGACACCGTTCGGGCGGCCCAGTCCACCACCGTCGTTTGCTGATAAAAAACATCCTCATCCAGCACGTCATTGAAGGTGGACCGGGCCAGCACCTCGTCAATCTCGGCCCGCCCGAAGGCGCGCCCGACCGAACAGTGCCCCCCGGCAACCGGCTGTGCCTCAAAAACAGTGGCATGCTCGACCCGGCTTTGCTCGGGGCCCTTGCGCAGCAGGTCATGAGCAATCGCGATACCATCGTCGACCACGGCCATCACCACCGTATCCTCCGGGACAAAAAGCGCCTCCAGATCCGTGGCAAGGGCCGCAGGATCGAGGTATTTCTCAGCCGTGATCGCACCAAGCTGCAGCGCAACGACATGGAAGCGATTTGATCGCTTGTTCAACGCCTTGATCAGGGGCTGGCGGGCATAGATGGCCACCGGTTGTCGCGCGAAAACCCGGGCGCGGTCCGTTGGATCGTATGCCACAGGGATCAGCAGGTCTGCGGAAAATGCGCCGACCGCGGCTTCGAAGGTTTCGATAGAGACATCGGCAAGCTCTATCAGCACCGACCACCAGGTCTCATCGGGTGCCTCCGGATGATGCGCCGCCGCCAGAAACAAGCGGAAATCGCTTGCGTGATCCAGTATATCCTCGGCCTCTGCATCGGGAGTTTGGGTCCACCTATTCATGGCTTTGCCCCTCACTCGACATCCAGGGAAATATCCCGCCACTCGCCCTGCGCCTTGGTCCAGAGCCACGACAGCACCGGCGGCACATCAAAACCCGGGTCGGCCTTCTGCGGGCGGGACTGCATCCAGGTTCCGAGCCCGGACCGGGCTGAGGATTTCATCTGGTCACCTTTGACGCTATAGATCTGGTGCCAGTCGAAATCGTGCTGCGCGTCAAAATTTGCCCCCTCGAAAGAGGCTGCGCACCACTCCCCGCCACAGCATTGAGAGAAGACATGGTCCGCCAGAGTGCAGCCGAGGATCGCCCCCGCCACGCTGTCTACGGGGAAATGCACGCCGGCAACCGTGCGGTTGGTTGCAATCCGGGCCGCAAGTCGCATCAGCATCTCACCCCAATACTCATTTTCGGTGTATTGGGGCAGGCCGCTGCCAGCAAGCAGCTTCCAGATCAGCCGGGCCATCAGGAAGGCCTCGGTCGCATGGCCGCTCGGCAGGCTGCCATGGGTGGGGGTGGCAATCATCGGCTGGATCTGCGGCGAGAACAGCACCGGCCGCTTGACCGCAAGGGCGTATTTCATCCGTTGTGTCACCGCCGTCGCAAAGCCCAGCGCCGCATGAAGCAGCTCGATGGTATAGGGGGTGCGCGCCGGGTCGATAAAACCGATGGTCGTATAAAACGGCAAAGGGGCAGAGACCTGCGTCATGATCTCGGCAGAGCGGTCGGGGCGGATTTGCGCGTAGCCGGACACCAGCGCCATCTGGGTCTGGAACTGCTCCACGGTTGGCGCGGTCATTTCGACCATCCGGTCATAGACAAAAGCGCGGCGGCGCCCCTTTTCCTCAGCACGGCGCCACAGCACCGCCTGCGGTTTGTCACCATCCGCTTCAAAGGTCACATCCACGGTGGGGCCAAGTTCGGCCTGATAGATCGCCGCCCGCACCCCGGCTGCAAGGCGTGGCAGATTGCGCACATCATTTGCGGCCCCCGGGCGAATAGGCCCGACCGGATCCAGCTGCGCGCCGGTGATCCCGTCATGTGTGGTCAGGAAGGCCCCGGACAGGAGACCGTTGTTGTTGCTCGGGGCGCCGTAGGCGTTATAGGCATTGTAGGCGTTATACGCGTTGTAGGCATTATACGCGTTATATGCGTTATACGCATTGTAGGCGTTCTCCGGAAAAATGCTCATGCTGAATATCCCTTGTTTCAAGCTGTATCGAATTCAGTCAGGGACCCCTGCCTCACGTAACATGTCGGCAAAACGTCGCCCGTTTTGGTAATGCGCACTGGGTGACGCCTTCAGCCAGCCGCTGACGCTGAGATCGGGCTGGAGCTTCAACAGGGCTCCCGCCGTCTCGCGGGCGGTATCACCCTTGCCCATACCCACCTGCGCCACGGCCAGCGTGCGCAGGGTTGAGACATGGGTCCGGTTCAGCCGCAGGGATTCCTTTGCCAGGGTCTCGGCCCGTGCAAAATCATCCACCGCAAGATTGGCCGCCGCCGCAAACACGAGATAGAAAAACCGATGCGGATCAAGCGGCGTCAGATGCAGCGCCCGTTCCGTGTCGCGCTTGCCCAGGGCCCCGTTATCGCGAAAGGTTTCCAGCATCCCCCGCAATGCACGCCCCTGAGCGTCATTGGGATTTCCGGAAAGTGCCATCTCATAGCGCTCTGCCGCCGCATCGAGCTGATGGGACATATGGGTCAGAACCTGCCCCTCGCACACAAGCGCCAGCGTGTGACCGGGATCGATATCCAACGCGCGGGCGGTAAACCCAAGCGCCACCTCGGCCTCGCGCTTCGGGTCATCTGTCCATCCCTGCACGGTCCGCAACAGATGCCAACGTGCCAACCACGCCAATGGGGCGGGATTGCGCGGCGCGCGCTGCGCCGCATATTCCAGATGCTCCCGCGCCTCGTTGAAATCGGCCGGCGACAGCCTGTGCATCAGGCCAACCGCGCCATGCAGCAGGCTGAACAGCTTCAGATCAGGCAGCGCCCGGGTCCTGACCCGGCGCACCTCGTTGACCATGATGGCATTGCGGACGAGCGATACGATGCGGTCGACCCAATCCGTATCGGTCAGGATCGTGGGAACACGCAGGCGCATCCGGTCGGACCAGAGCACAAAACCGCTTTCGGTTTCGGCAAATTCAACAGAGAGCGTGGCCGTGTCGGCTTCGCTCAGCAAGACGCCGGAAATCACGAAATCCGCGTTGAGAACCTGCCGCAGGTTTGCAAATGAGCCCCGGACATCCTGAAATTGCTCCGTCGAAAGGCGCGAAATGATATTGACGTCCCGCGACCGCCCCAAAGCGCCGGAAATCTCATCCGCGACAAACACCCCCAAGGGATCCTGACCGGTGCCGGACAGGTTCCGCAGTGGCAAAATGGCAAGTGTCGGCAGGACGTCACGCGGATCGAGATCCGCCAGCAAGGTCTGCCCGCCCTGTGCCGGTGCAGGATGTGGAACGCGCGCCACCGCAGGCGGCGGGCGCAGCACCTCACCCTGCAGCAGGTAGCCGCGTTTGCGCAGGGTCTTCAGCAGCGCATGATCCCGATCTCCAAGCGCCCTGCGGATATCGGCAATACACTGCGTCAGGCTGTCGTCGGTGACCGAAATGCCTCCCCAGACCTGCAAAATCAGCTCGTCGCGGGACACCACCGCGTTCAGATGACCAACCAGAATGCGCAGGACCTGCGCCGATTGCCAGCGCAAGAGCACCTCTTCGCCGGTGGCGGAAATGAGCCGGTCCGTCTCCCCACAATAGGTTGCGCCGCCCAATTGGATGGGTTTTGCAATCTGTTGCCCGTATGCAGGGCTGTATTGCTCCCGACCAGTCGACAAAAAGTCTTTCTCCGCAACATTTTTTGCCCGCACCCGCACCCGGGACACGGCATAGGAAAGCCCCTCCCTCCGGCACAGGTTGGGCGCGCTTGCCTTCGGTCGGTATTGTGCCGGAACCGGGGCTGGAGGACGGTAGCAGTCATTTCTCTGCAGATACAGCCCGCGCATTAACCTTGCTCCCGCAGGAACAGAGCTGACCCCTGCGCTGCAACGCAGGTCAGCCCGTCAACGCCGATGGATTGCATCGTGCGAGAGCATCGGGCCGATATGGTGATGTTCTCCACCCCTTCGGAGAGCGCCGGGGGAAGGGCCGGGTCGTCAATCTGAATTCCCATCATATGCGGCACGGTCAGACAGGTCATCACAAGCCAGCCGTGTAGACCGATCTGAGCCTGCGACAGGCCGACCGCCGGAGGAAGCGCCGGGAACACCGTGACAAGATCGGTCAGCTCTTCCAGCTTGACAAGTGGCGCGGACGCGTCAGCCAGAAGCGGTGCGAAACCTGCCGCCCGGCACCAGTCCCGTGCCATGCCAAACCTACAGCGCGGCCCGGTTGATGTGCAATACAACCAATGCGTCTGCACCGTCTGCCCATCGGCGTTCACTCCCGAGCAGGAGTAGGGAGCGCCAACGCGCAGACGGTCAGTGGAAACGCCAGCATCAAGGATCAACTCGCAAAACTGATGGTTCATGATACGCCCGTTGATGTAGCGCCCCGAAGCGGCTGTCAGTACAGGCGCCACCTCGATGGGAAGATTGCTGTAAAAGGGAAATATGCTGATCTCGCGCAGTCTGGTCACTTCTGTCTGCACGCGTCGGCGCTCCCTCGTCATCTCATCTGTAGCGGCAACCCGATTGTCGCCTCCCGCCCAGCATTGCGGGATCGGGCGGCGGCGTGCCTGAAAACAATACGAAATTAACCTGAAATCTAAAATCGGGCCGCCGGGCTGGTTTCGGACAGCTTTCGGCGAGACATCAGGATTCACGCCCCCCAGAGGGTCAGACTGATGCTGCAGAGGATCAACAGGGTCCCTGCGGCCAAACGGCCATAAACCACCTGGAGGAAATACCGATGACCGATCTCAGCAAGGCAAAAGCAGCCGTACTCGAGCAATTCAAATCGAGCCTGCCCCCCGGCGTGCCGACGCCGGAACAATTCACCATCCCGGAGATGATCACCCGTCCGGTACTGAATGTGGGTGTGCTCGAACACGGGGCCCATGACATCATTGCAGGGACATTTGTGCCCGGCACGAATGGCAAGCTCAACAGCTGGTCGACAGCCGATACCTTCGTCAACACCTACCGCCAGATGGTGGAGGATATGGCCTATGGCCTCTCAGTCGCTGACCAGAACAAAATCACCAGCCTGGAAACCAAGAACGCCGATGTTCTGGGCCGGCTGGTCAGCACCTGGGAGAAAACCTTTGCGCCGATTACCGCAGAGCAAATGACAGCAGCCGGCTTTGCCAATGACAAGGTAGGCTATGTCGTGTCGCACTTCACGTCGAAATTCAAGAAATCCTTAAACTGGCCCAAATTCGCCGCGGACTACAATTCCGCCGAGGCCGATATCACAATCATGTCGAATATCAACTCTGCCAAGTTGGACTTCGCAAACCAGATCACTGCGATCAAGGCCAATATCGCATCTCCCTCGTCGACCAATGGCGGCATCCAGTGCTATGATCGCAACAACAACAAGGTCTGGCTTGCCGGCTATAACGTCGATCCGAATTTCCCGTCAAAATTCAACAACGGCCAGACGGTCAAGATCACCATCGAGCTGACCGATGTGGGGCAGTCGTCCTCAAGCTTTACGATCGACGGCAAGGTCGGCGGCTCGTTCCCGATCGACTTTCTGACGGTCGCCGGAGCGTCCAGCGCGCAATACAAAGAAAGCCATTTCCACCGGCTGATGTCGAAGGCCAAAATCGAGCTGGAGTATGACAACGTCAGCTACCTGGCCGCTTCCCCGTCGAACCTGACCGCAAACAATACCATTGGCTGGTATCTGGCGCTGATCCTGAAGCAGGCAGCCGCCAATACCTCTGCTGATACCGGACCGTTCTTTGTCTCCAATGAGGCAGAGCACAAGGCGGTGCTTCAGGGCGGCGGATTGCAGGCATTGCGCGGCCTGCTGGTGTCAACGATGCCAAAAGGCAAGATGTTCTTTTCGTCGGACGATTACAGCTCGTTCCAGAAATACTTCCACACCCAGTCCCACGCGTCAGTCAGCCTCTTCGGCTTCATCCCGCTTGGCTCGGTCAACACCTCCTACACGAAGTCGTCCAGCGGATCCTCGGACAAGAACTACGCGATGGAAGTCGACCTGAACCCCTCCGCGGACAAGAACAACATGGTCGTTCATGGCGCTGTTCTGGACAATCCTGTGCAATAGCGACAGCTGCACAAACACCGGACCGGTCCCTTTGCTGGGGCCGGAAAAAAGGAACGCGCAGCTTCGGCGGGGCTGCGCGTTTTTGCAAGCCATCACACCGATGTGTCCTATGATCCAAAAGAGAATGCAGATGTAGGCCTGCCCCCGCCGTCACGACAGTCGGTGAGAGCATGGGCTGGATCGCCCGCTCCGCAGGGCACGCCCATAGCCGCGACCTGTGGGCGACCTGTGCGCAACCGACGACACGCCCGACAAGCTGTTTTCCCTGACGCGCTCGGTCGCAACTCCGGCAACGGTTTCCTGCTGCCTGCCGTGTCCCCGTCGCAAAAGGCTGCGTATGATGCGCGATGATGCTAGCACGGGGTATGCAAGTCGCATCGCGCGGATATCTTTGTCCGCTGCATGATGCCAGCGCGACAAGACATCAGCGCGACAGCCAGAAGGGGATGTGGAATGTTCAGGAGTGATTTCAAAACTGTCCTGTTGCTCGGCGCGGTCTTGGGGCTTGTTGGCGGGCTGCTGTTTGGTTTTTCGGGCAGGGACCAGACCGCCGTCGTGGTCTGGACGATGGGGGTGGTGCCCGTTCTCGTCTCGCTTGCGGTGGAAATTCTGCGCAGCCTCAGGCGCGGGGACGTCGGGCTTGATATTGTGGCAGCCCTGTCGATGACCGCTGCGCTTGTTTTCGGAGAGACACTGGCGGCGGCGGTCATTGCCGTCATGTATGCGGGCGGCACCTTTCTGGAGAGTTTTGCCGAGGGGCGGGCGCGTCGCGAAATGCGCGACCTGTTGTCCCGCGTACCGCGCACGGCGATGCGGTACATGGATGGCGAGCTTGAGGAGGTGCCGCTGGAGGACATCAAACCGGACGATCTGTTGCTGATCCGTCAGGGCGATGTGGTGCCGGTGGATGGCCAGATCGCGACGGAGACCGCCTTTGTCGATGCCTCCGCCCTGACCGGTGAATCCCTGCCGGTCAGGCTGTCGCGCGGCGCATCCGCAATGAGCGGTTCGACGAACGCAGGTGAACCCTTTGACCTGCTTGCGACCCACCGCGCCCGGGAAAGCACCTATGCAGGCATCGTGCGTCTGGTGGAGGCTGCGCAGCGCTCCAAGGCGCCCATGGCGCGCATGGCGGATCGCTGGTCGCTGGGGTTTCTCGCCGTCACCCTGCTGATCGCCGGTGCCGCGTGGGGGGCAACGGGGGACCCGATCCGGGCGGTCGCCGTTCTGGTTGTTGCCACGCCCTGTCCCTTGATCCTCGCCGTGCCGGTGGCCCTGGTCGCCGGAGTGTCGCGCGCCGCCCATTTTGGCATCTTGATAAAGGGCGCAAGACCTCTGGAGGCCATGGCCCGCGTGCACACGCTGATCCTCGACAAGACGGGAACATTGACCGACGGCCGACCGCGGATCGTGTCCATCCGCTGCCACAACGGATTTGGTGAAAACGACGTTCTGCGGTTGGCGGCCTCCCTCGATCAGGCCTCCAAACACCCGGTTGCGCAGGCTGTTGTTCTGGCCGCAAAAGCCCGTGGCCTCGACCTGTTTGTCCCCACGGAAGTGTCTGAAATTCCCGGTGAAGGTGTCCGCGGGCGGGTCGACGGCCGCAGCGTCACCCTTGGCGGCGAGGGATTCGTTTCCCGGCACCTCGGACGTCACCCCGAAGCCAGCAGTGATGAAATGGCAGGGTCTGTTCTGGTGGCGGTTTCCATTGACCGCCAACTGGCCGGCCATCTTGTTATGGCAGATCCGCTGAGACAGGGCACGAACGCCTTGCTGGATCGCCTGCGGCAGAACGGCCTGTCGCGTATTCTGCTGGCAACGGGCGACCGGTTCGATGTTGCCAGCAAAGTGACAGAAGGGCTCCGCCTGGATGGCATACACGCCGATCTGACGCCCGATCAAAAGGTCCTGCTGGTCCTCACCGAGCGCCAGAACAGCCCGGTGATGATGGTGGGCGACGGTGTCAACGACGCGCCCGCGCTGGCTGCGGCAAACGTCGGGGTCGCCATGGGCGCCCGGGGCGCCGCCGCCTCCTCCGAGGCGGCCGGTGTCGTATTGCTCGTGGACCGGATTGACCGGCTCGGGACCGGGATCGAAATCGCCAAAGGGTCACACCGGATCGCGCTTCAAAGCGTCGTGGCAGGGATAGGACTGTCGGTGGCAGGCATGGTCGCTGCGGCTTTCGGCTACCTGTCTCCGGTGCAGGGCGCGATACTGCAGGAGGTCATTGACGTGGCCGTCATCCTCAATGCCTTGCGGGCCCTGCGCATTGCACCGCAAGATACTGCGCCGACGGTCCCGACCATCCCCCTGCGTGAGTGACGTTGTCCGGTGCGATTGCACAGGAGGCCATCCGGCCGAGGAGTATCTGCGCGCAGCGATCCCTGGCCGCAAGATCGCCGCTCTGTCAGGTTCAGTCAGCGGCCTTCACCTGGATCGCTTCCTGTTCAGAGCCTCAAATCCGATGATCACATCCAAAAGCTCTGTGGTGATTTCGGTCTGCCGCATTGCACGTGTGTCCGACCTGAGCGCATCCAGCCGGTCGTCCACGGATTGCTCGGCCTGTTGCATCAGCGCCAGCCTGGCGGCATTCTCGGTCACCAGCGCCTCTGCCGCTGCCCGGAACAGGCTGGCAAAGAGATGCTCGCGGATCAGCGCCTTCAACAGGTCGCCTTGCGCCATCGAGAAATATGGCAGGCTCCGCGATGCCCAGGGTCTGGCCTGAAGATCCGCCAGCAGCCCGGCCCCGAGCGGCAGCAGAGGCGCGATGACGGGGCTTTGTCCCGCGCCCTCACTGCGGGCAAAATAGGCCAGCGAAATCGACACATCCCGCGGTTTGCTTCTTGCCCGGATGTCTTCCAGCTTTTGGGTCAGAAGATTTGCAAGGCGCCCGATGCCATCCACCGATGCCGGCGGAAAAAACGTCGTCTCAACCCTGAGGCCATGATCCGTCAGCGCATCCGCCTGTTGTGCCCCGATACACATGACAGAGGTGGTCCGCTCGGCGCTGTCGTCCTCAATCTGCTGCCGCACATAGGCGGCAAGTGCATCATTGTAGTTCCCGCATAACCCGTGGTCAGAGCCGAAAACGACCATGACCCGAACTGCGCCCTCGGCAGCCCCCATGCGTATCGGACCCGTCTGAGACAGAAAGGCCTGCAAGCCGAGGAGAACCGTATCATGGTAGGCCTCGATGGCGCGGGCGGCGTGCTCGTAGGGGGTGGAATTGATCACCGAAAGCGTCTTCATCGTATGCACCACACTGCGGATGCCCTGCATGCTGGTGGTGCGCCGGGTCAGCGTTTCAAGCGTCTGGGCCATGCCGATCCTCCACCGCGCCCCGGACTGTCTTGCCCAGCGCCGACAGCCGGGCGCGAGCGGCGTCGTCAAACGGGGCGTCCTGTGCGATCTGCGTTGCGACATCGCCGAGATCGCGGGCCGCCGCTGTTCGGATCGCGCCCATGACGGTGGCGGTCTCCGCCTCGCTCAACCCGTCGAGCTGGCCATCCATGGCCGCCACCATCACCGCCAGTTGCTCAATTGCGGGAATGGGGTCGCGTTCTGCCTGTCGCAGCGAGGCGCGCACGGCGGCCCCCCGACTGAGCCGCGCGCGGGTGGCCTCGTCAAGCCGGGTGCCGAAGCGCGCAAAGTCTTCCAGTTCCTCGAATTGCGACAGGGTCACGCGCAGGTTCCCGGCAACGGAGCGGAACGCCTTGCTCTGCGCCTTGCCGCCGACGCGGCTGACGGACACCCCCAGGTCGATTGCCGGGAACTGATTTTTCCGCACCAGACGCGGCGACAGGTAGATCTGCCCGTCCGTGATCGAGATCAGGTTTGTCGGAATATAGGCCGACAGGTTCTCTGCCTGGGTTTCGACAACGGGCAGGACGGTAATGGATCCGCCCCCCGCCGCTTCGGTGAATTGCCCGGCCCGCTCCAGCAGGCGGGCATGGATGTAGAAAATGTCCCCGGGAAAGGCCTCGCGTCCCGGCGGGCGGCGCAGCAGCAACGACAATTCCCGATAGGAGCGCGCATGATGGGTCAGATCGTCCAGAACGACCAGAACGTCCCGCCCGCGCCCGGAGAAATACTCAGCCATGGTCAGGGCCGCGTAGGGCGCAATATAGGCAAGGCCTGCCGCCTCATCGTCGCCGGCGGCGAGGATCGTGGTCCGCTCCATCATGCCACCCTCGCGAATGGCGCCGATCACCTTGGCCACCGCGTCGCCGCGTTGTCCGATCGCGCAGTAGATGCAGACCACCTCGGTGTTTTTCTGGTTGAGGATCGCATCTACCGCCAGCGAGGTCTTGCCGGTCTGCCGGTCGCCGATCACCAGTTGCCGTTGCCCCAGCCCGATCGGAACAGCGGCGTCCACGGCCTTGATGCCCGTTGCCAGCGGCCGCGTAATCCCCTGCCGATCGAGGATCCTGCGCGCCTCGGCCTCGACCGGGCGGATCGCCGCCGCCTTTATCGCGCCCTGCCCGTCCTGCGGTTCGCCAAGGGCATCCACGACGCGGCCCAGCAGCGCTTCTCCGACTTTGGTGCCGACAACCGTGCGCGTCCGCATCACGCTTTCACCGACGGTCACCTGTTCTGATGGCCCCAGAAGCACCACCCCGAGCCGACCGGGTTCGAGGTCGAGCACAATGCCGCGGACACCGCTGTCGAAGGTCAGCAGCTCGTCCGACAGTGCCCGGTCCAGTCCGGTGACCACGGCGATGCCGTCAGCCACCTCGGCCACCTGTCCGATCTCGCTGAGATGCGGCAGGGGCGCGGGGCTCTTCAGGAGCATCTCCACGACCCCTGCCGGATCTGCGGTCGGCCCGCTGCTGTCACTGCGCATGGTCTGGGTCTCCCGGAACGGCACCGGCGCCGAGCTTGTCGGCAACAAGCGCCTCCAGGCCATCAATATAGCTGTCCAGCGTCCAGGCCAGCTGCGCGCCACCGATGCGCAGTACAAGACCCGGCGCCTGTTCAGGATCGGTTTTGAAATCCGGAGCAATGCCGGGAAACACCGCGTCCAGCCCGGAAGTCAGGCTGCCCTTCACCCCCGGCGGCAGGGGGGCCTGACTGTAGATCACCGCGCTGGATGCCGCGGCGGCGGCATTTTTGAGCTCCGCCGCCATGGGGTCGATTTTCTGGATGAGCTGCGCCGCCATCCGCGCTTCGAGCGTGTCATCCGCGAGGTCGCCGAGGGCCTTGCGCGTCAGCGACAGAAGCGCATCCGCCCCGACACGATGCAGTTTGCGGGTATATTCTCTGGCTTCGTCGCTGAGCTGTGTCAGCCAAAGCGCGCGTTCGCGCTCCAGTTGCGCGCGGGCTTCGGCGAGTATGGCGTCCCGCTCGTCTTCGGCAGCCTTGCGGACGGCCTCGGATAAATCGGCTTCCTTTGACTGCTGGCGGCTGAGCTGGTCGCGGTAGTCCGCTTCGGCCTGCGCGGCCTTTTCCTGCGCCAGCACGGCGTCTTGCATGCGGTTTGCAATCTCCGTCTCGCGGGCGTCGATGCCGTCGAGGATCGGGCGATAGAGAAACCGCTTCAACAGCCAGACGAGCACCAGAAAATTGGCGATCTGGGCCGCAACAGTGATCCAGTCGATGGACATCCGTCAGCCACCTACTGCCTGAGCGGCTTCTGTCGCGGCGATCCAGAACGGGTTCGCAAAGATCAGGATCATTGCAACGACGAAACAATAGATTGCCGTGGATTCGATCATTGCGAGGCTCACGAACAGGGTCCGCGATATGGTCGATCCGGCATCCGGCTGCTGCGCAATTGCACTGAGTGCGGTTGAGGCGGCCCGCCCCTCACCCAATGCAGGGCCGATCGCGCCGAACGACACGGTGAGCCCCGCAGTAAAGATGGAAACGGCTGCGATGATACCAAGGTCTGTCATCAACTGTCCTTTTGTGTCTGAGTGGAGGGCGACGGTGTGGTCGCGGTGGAGATGTAGACGGTCGCCAGGATCGCAAAGATATAGGCCTGGATCATCCCGGTCAGGAGCCCGAGAACATCCAGCACCACCGGAAAGAAGAATGGCGCGACACCGAGCAGGATCACCGCAATGACCGCGCCGCTCATGATGTTGCCGTAGAGCCGTATGGCCAGCGAAATCCCGCGGGAGAATTCCGAGATGATATTGAACGGGAGCATGATGACCGAGGGCTCCAGATAGGTCTTCAGGTAGCCCCCGAGCCCACGGCTGTTCACCCCGAACATCGGCACCGCAATCAGCACCGAGATGGCCAGCGCGGTTGTGGTGGACAGGGACGAGGTCGGCGGCTCGAACCCCGGCACCACCAGCAGCAGATTGGACATGGCGACAAACAGGAAAAGCGTTCCCACAAAGTACAACAGGCGGCGCGAGGGGCGGCGGGAGATCTCCTCGATCTGGCTCTGGATGCCCTGAACGATCACCTCAAGCGTCGTCCGCCAACGGTTTGGCGGGACATCGGGCCGCAGTTTTCGTGTGATCAGCAGGGAGGCAATGGTCAGCAAGGCCATCACGATCCAGGTGTAGAAGATGGTCGCGTTGAGGGGCATGCCCCACAGCTCGAACATGATGATCTGATCCGGCGTGAGGGTCATGCGCCACCTCCTGCCGATGTCGCCGGGCGGGCCAGCGTGGTCGCAATGACGCGCGTCACGAAAAATGCAGCGGCATATCCGAGCCCCGCCCAGACCCCGAGGAGGTCGAGGACCACCCATCCGACACCGAGCAGGGCCGTCATCCGGACCACAGAACTGATCGTCAGCAGGCGGATCGCCGAAGCGCTGCGCAAGGCCCGCCGCATCCCCAGCGCCAGTCCTGCAAAGAACAGGGCGCCCATGACGATGCCGATTGCCCCTCCGGTCATTGCTGCGGTCCAATCAACGGGTATCATTTGTCGCCCCCTTCCTTGTTCATCCACGATGCGGCGATGAAGCCCCCCAGAACCACGCCCCCCAGGATCAGCGCAATGGTCCAGGAAAACCCCTGCGGCACCACGCGGTCCAGCCAGAGCCCGAGGGCTGCCCCCCCCACGGTCGGCACTGCGATTGACCAACCGATCATTCCGAATGTCCCGAGCCCCCGCAGCGGGCTTGCTCCGGGATTGTCGCGCGTTGATTTCATGCGCCGGGCCTGACGGGCGATGTCATCGATGGGTTTGTCCGGTTTGCGCGTCATGGCTGTGGCCTTTTCAGTTCCGCAAACCGACGCACCAGGTCGGCCTCCAGCCGGGACAGGGCCGAGCGCGCCTGTCGTTCCTCTTCATCCATCTGCACAAAACGCGCCTCGACCAGATCCTGCAGGCTGGCCAGATTGTCGCCATGCACACCGCGCCGCACCGAGACGGAAACCAGATGCCCCTTTTTGACAAGCAGCCCCTCATCCACGCCGAAAATCTCCTCGGTTCCGTCGGTGAGGCACAGGGTCAGCACCGACGGCACGATGGCGGTGACGAAATCAATATGGTTCGGCAAGATGCCGAAGGCCCCATCCGATGCGACCGCCGTCAGGGCCGTGGCCTGCGCCTCATACAGGCTCTGTGTGGGCAGGCGCAGGCTGACGGTCATATCCGGGGCCAGGCTCATCGCGCGCCCTCCAGATCATCCAACCCGCCGATCATGTAATAGGCGCTTTCCGGCAGATCGAATTCTGTTTGGCCGAGAATGGTCTCGCAGCCGCGCAGCGTCTCTTCGATTGGCACCAGCTTGCCCGCCATGCCGCTGAAGGATCCCGTGGTGGAAAAGGGTTGGGTCAGGAACCGTTCCAGCCGCCGGGCGCGAGCGACGGTTGCGCGATCAGCCGCGGAGAGTTCCTCCAGCCCGAGCATTGCGATGATGTCGCGCAGGTCTTCATATTCGGCCAGGGTCCGGCGCACAGCACGGGCAATGTCATAGTGGCGCTGCCCAACGACCGCAGGCGTCAGCATGACAGAGGCCGAGGCCAGCGGATCGACCGCCGGGTACAGCCCCTCGCTTGCCCGCTTTCGTGACAGCACCACCGAGGCCGACAAATGCGAAAAAATATGCGCGGCGGCCGGGTCGGTGAAATCATCGGCCGGGACGTAGACCGCCTGAATTGAGGTGATCGCGCCGCGGCGGGTTGAGGTGATACGCTCTTCCAGACTGGCGAGTTCCGTGGCCAGCGTGGGTTGATAACCGACACGGGACGGCATCCGCCCCATCAACCCCGAGACCTCGGACCCGGCCTGAACGAAGCGAAAGATATTGTCGATCAGGAGCAGAACGTCCTGGCCTTTGTCGTCGCGAAAATACTCGGCCATGGTCAGGGCGGTGTTGCCGACCAGAAACCGGACACCGGGGGGCTCGTTCATCTGGCCAAACAGCATCACGGTCTTGTCGCGCACGCCGGCCTCCCCCATTTCGCGGTACAGCTCTTCTGCCTCGCGCGATCGTTCCCCGATGCCGCAGAACAGGCTCACGCCCTTGTGGTGCTGGACTGTGTTGTTGATCAGCTCGGTGATCAGCACCGTCTTGCCGACACCGGCACCGCCAAACAGACCGGTCTTGCCGCCCCGCTCGATGGGAGACAGCAGATCGATCGCCTTGATCCCGGTTTCCAGGATCCGCGAGTGCAGGACACGGTCGCTCAGCTTGGGAGGAGCGCGGTGAATAGAGCGGCGATCCGTCGCGACCGGTGCCGGGCGTCCATCAATCGGGGCGCCAAACACATCGAGCATCCGCCCCAGAACAGCATCGCCCACCGGCACCTCGATTGGCCCGCCCGTGGCCGTGACCGGCATGCCAAGGCCAAGGCCGCGCACTGGGGCCAGCGCCATCGCCCGCACCACGCCGCGCCCGATCAGGCCCGAGACCTCCATCGCGATCTCCCCTGCGTAAAGAAGATCGTGAATACGCGGAACTTTCCCCTCGAATGCGACATCGACGACCCCACCGTGAATGGCCGCAATACGGCCCTTCGGGGGCTCCGCCGCTGTTGAAGAGGTTTCGGTGGTCATGGGATTGCGCTGTCTCTTTTCGTCCGGCCCGCTGAGGCCCTCCCTGCATACGAAACTCCTGGCGACCCGAATTGACAAAGGTCAATCGCGCGTCCGCAACCGGACCAAAACTCAGAGCCGGAAACCCGGCGAAACGGCGGGACAATTGACGCAGGTCAATGGGTGGGGCCCGATCTGCGAATATGCCTGCCTGGAATGTCCAGAGAACAGCGTTTCCTGAAAACAGCAAAGGGTCCGGCAATGGTCCATGTTCGCTCACTCCACGACGACCAGCCCTGGGCCGAACAAACCGCGATTGCACGTGGTTCTGGCGCCGGAATGCGCGGTTGCGAGACCGAGCTGACCTGCAGAACACCAGTGCGGCTGGACATCCGTGTTTGCGGCGCGTCAAGGCCGAAAGCTGCTGTCACTGCGATGTCGCAGGCGGATGCGCCGGTGTCCCCGCCGCCCCCGTCGCAAAGTCCCCCCTCCCCACAATTCAGGTCCTTCATCCATGCAGTTCATTGAAAACAGAACATTTGACGAAATCGAGATTGGCGAAACAGCCGAGCTCACCCGGACGCTACGGGCGGAGGACATTGAGCTATTTGCTGTGATGTCCGGCGACGTGAACCCGGCCCATGTCGATGCGGATTATGCCAGCTCGGACATGTTTCACAAGGTGATCGCTCATGGCATGTGGGGCGGCGCGTTGATCTCGGCTGTGCTCGGAACCGAACTGCCGGGACCCGGGACAATCTACCTGCATCAGAGCCTCGACTTCCGGCGCGCCGTCGGCCTCGGGGACACTGTGACCATCCGCGTGACCGTCGCCGACAAGAGCGCAAAACACCACCATGTCACATTGAACTGTCTGTGCCTCAATCAAAGTGGTGACACCGTGATCGAGGGGCAGGCGCTGGTCGTGGCGCCAACCGAAAAGGTGCGCCGGCCGCGTGTCTCCCTGCCGGAGGTGCATCTGCACGAGCGAGGGGCGCGGTTCAACGACCTGCTGCGGGCGACGTCCCACCTCGATCCCGTGCGGACTGCGGTGGTTCACCCCTGTGATGCCCTGTCGCTGGAAGGCGCGCTGGAGGCCGGCGCGAAGGGGATGATTGTCCCGATCCTGATCGGGCCGCGCGCCAAGATCGAGGCGGCAGCAGAGGAATTCGGAGGCGAACTGGCCGGTGTGGAGATCATTGACGTGCCCCATAGTCACGCCGCCGCGGAACAGTCCGTCGCATTGGCCCGCAGCGGCAAGGTCGACATGCTGATGAAGGGGAAGATCCACACCGATGAATTGCTGGAACCCGTCGTCAAAAAGGACAGGGGCCTGCGGACGGAACGCCGGATGAGTCATGTCTTTGCGCTCGACGTTCCGAACTATCCCAAGCCGCTGCTGATCAGCGATGCCGCGATCAACATTTTTCCGGATCTGCAGACCAAACGTGACATCGTCCAGAACGCGATCGATCTGGCGCTCGCCCTTGGGATCGAACTGCCCAAAGTCGCGCTGCTGTCGGCGGTCGAAACCGTGACGCCAAGCATCCCGTCGACGCTCGATGCGGCAGGGCTTTGCAAGATGGCCGAGCGGGGCCAGATCACCGGCGGTCTGCTCGACGGGCCTTTGGCCTTTGACAATGCCGTCTCCAGATCCGCGGCCGACGCCAAGGGCATTCTCTCTCCGGTCGCAGGGCAGGCAGACATCCTCATTGTGCCGGACCTTGAGGCGGGCAACATGCTTGCCAAGCAACTGATCTATCTCGCAGGAGCCGACGCTGCAGGCCTGGTGCTGGGGGCGCGTGTGCCAATCATCCTGACCAGTCGTGCAGATGGTGTTTTGTCCCGTCTGGCCTCTGCCGCCATGGCGCAGATTTTCGTCCATCACAACACCACCCGTAGCCCGTCATGAAGGGCGTGTTTCTGATACTGAATGCAGGCTCGTCCAGCCTGAAGTTCGCGGTCCATGAGGCGGGGTCCCCCGTAACGCCGCCTTTGCTGCGCGGCAAGATTTCAGGCCTTGGCACAACCCCGGTCTTTTCGGCGCAGGACAACAGCGGCGCCGACATCGACCCAGGCGCCCTGGCCGCGCTGGAACCGGACTCGAATCACGAAACGTTGATTGCAGATCTGCTGCCCTGGCTGGCCTCCAGGATACGGGGTCAGCCGCTGGTGGCGGTGGGGCACAGGGTTGTGCACGGCGGCCAGCACTTTGACGCACCGGTGCTGATTTCCCCGGAGGTCCTGCGTCAGCTTGATACATTCGTGCCCTTGGCGCCGCTGCATCAGCCGCACAACCTTGCCGCGATCCGCGCGGTCGCGAAGTGGCAGCCCGCGATCCCGCAGATCGCCTGCTTCGATACCAGTTTCCACCGGAGCCAGAACCGACTGGCCGAACTCTTCGCCCTGCCCCGCGATCTGACCAATGCGGGCGTGGTGCGCTATGGGTTCCATGGTCTGTCCTATGAGTACATCGCCAGCATTCTGCCGGACCACCTGGGCGAGCGTGCCTCCGGACGGATGATTGTGGCGCATCTGGGAAACGGATCGAGCATCTGCGCATTGAAAGACCGCAAGAGCGCTGCGACCAGCATGGGGTTTACCGCGCTCGATGGTCTGATGATGGGGTGCCGTTGCGGGACGCTCGATCCCGGCGTCATCCTCTATCTGATGCAGGCCAAGGGCATGACCGCCCCCGTCATCGAAGCGCTGCTCTATACGCAATCGGGCCTTTTGGGCGTGTCTGGCATCAGCAACGATATGCACGTCCTGCAGGACAGCGACAGCCCTCATGCCAAAGAGGCCATTGACCTCTACTGCTATCGGGCGGCCTGCGGTCTGGCCGGGCTGCTGCCGTCTATTGGCGGGCTGGACGGGATCGTGTTCACGGCCGGCATCGGCGAGAACTCGGCCCTGGTCCGTCGCCTGATCTGCGGTCATCTGTCCTGGCTCGGCATCTCATTGAACGATGACGCGAACGACCGCAACGCGACGGCCATCGGTTCCACACAGTCAAAGGTCCCGGTTCT
This sequence comes from Phaeobacter sp. B1627, assembly GCF_006265095.1. Lineage (GTDB taxonomy): Bacteria > Pseudomonadota > Alphaproteobacteria > Rhodobacterales > Rhodobacteraceae > Epibacterium. The sequence continues at coordinate 95,515 of NZ_VCNK01000016.1, read as the reverse complement.
CGTGCTCCCCACCAACGAAGAGGTCATCGTTGCGCGGGCCTGTCACGCCTTGCTGCCGGACGGGCGCGCTCAGCGGCCGCAGGAACAGTATGAAAACACGGCGCAGATTGACACAGGTCAATGAATTTCGCCCGACCCTGTGCTAGAGTGAGGCCATTCATTCAATCCCGAAAGGAAACCGTCATGCCCAAGACCAAGGAGACCGCCGAGGAGGCCGGAATCGAGTCGATCGCCAGTTTCGGCACGGACTGGTTCGAGGCCATGGCAGAAATCGGGAGCGAAATGCTGAACTTCACCGCCGAGCGGATAAAGCAGGATCTGGAAACTCAACACGAACTTCTGAGTGCAAAAGGGATCGCCGATATTCAGCGAATCCAATTGCAGTTTTTCCAGAAAGCCATCAACGACTACGCGGCCGAGACCGCCAAGCTGCTGGAAATGAGCAAATCACGTCCGCCAAATCACTCCAGCGTCCCACTGTAGCACAGCGCCACGCCGCGCCAGAATGCCCCCTCAACCAAGGGCAACCGCGAGGTCCCTGACGACGGCCATGATCCGCGTCAGCCGGGCGCTTGGTGGCTGCCCCCGGCGGGAGACGGCCCAAAGGTCGTGGTAGCGGGGCTGCGGCAAGCTGGCGATATGGACTTGGTCCGCCTGAGGAAATGCGGCCAGGCCGCTGCGCGGCAACAGCGTGTAGCCAACGCCTGCGGCCACAGGAGACGGAATCTGGCCGATCTGATTCACATATGTGCGGATAGTCAGCCTGTCGGCACCGGAGAAGGTTTCGGGGAAATTCAGCGCGAACACGTCGTTTGCATAGCTGAACACATCCGGATGCGCGACAAGGCCCAGCGCCTCCAGCGCGTCAAACTGCAGCGGCACGTCGCGGCCTGCGGGCAGCACCAGGCAGATCTCCTCCTGCCCGATATGCTGCGCTTCTATCCTGGGGTGACGGGGATCCTCGCCAAGGACACCAAGGTCGAAGCGACCTTCCAGAACGCCCGCAAGAATGCGCGCCTGCGGCGCCGCTTCCACATGGATCGCGAGGCCGGGGGCGTCCCGCATCAGTGCAATGGCGCGCGGGTAGAACAGCATCGCGAAACTGCCTGAACAGGCGACGCGCAACTCTCCGGCGTCCGGGTCATCCCTCGCGATTGCAGCACGAAGCGCCTTTTCCTCGGCCCGGCGCATCAAGCCAAGATCACGGACCGCCTCCCCCGCAGAGGTCAGGGTGAATCGCTTTCCCTCCTTCGAGATCAGCTTCTGCCCGAGCTGGTCTTCGAGCTTGCGCAAGTGCTGTGACACGCCGGGCTGGGTCATGTTCAGCCGCTCTGCAGCGCGGGTGAAGTGTCGCTCTTCGGCGAGGACGGTGAAAGTCTCGATCCAAGTGGCATTGAGCATCACATCATAACACCATGTTTCCATTCCGATACATTATGATTATTTCACATGCGGCAATCACCTGTCTAGATCTGCCATATGCACAATGGACAGGAGACCGACATGACCCCCACGCCCCGCAGCTTCTCACATATTGGACTATCCGTGCCGGACGTCGATGCAGCCGTCAAATTCTACTCGGAGGTCATGGGATTTTATGTGCTCATGCAACCGAGCGAGATCACCGAGGACGACAGCGCAATCGGTGTTATGTGTACGGATGTCTTCGGCCCCGGCTGGCAGCACCTGCGGATCGCGCATCTGTCCACAGCAGATGGCATCGGCATCGAGCTGTTTGAATTCGCAGGCCATCATGCCCCGGACGACAATTTCGCCTTTCGCCGTCACGGGACGTTCCACTTCGCGATCCAGGACCCGGACATCGAAGGGCTGCTTGAGAAAATTGTCGCCGCCGGCGGCAAGCAGCGGATGCCCGTGCGGGCGTATTTCCCCGATGAAAAACCCTACCGCATGGTCTATGTCGAAGACCCATTTGGCAATATCTTCGAACTCTACAGCCACAGCTATGAGTTGACCTATTCCGCGGGCGCCTATGCGTCGGCCTCTCAGCCCTGAGGCCCGGGGCGGCTGAGCCCTGTCAGGCGGAGCGCACAGTCACCTCGGCGCCCGCCGGATCACGCCCGTGCCACCGGTCCTGATCGCGCGTCAATGGCGCATGTTCCAGAGCGCTGGGGTCATGGGCGCAGATCTCATAGCCGATCAAACGGGCCATATCATCGGGCGCTGGCGGTCGGTTTTGCCCCGCCCAGACATTCATCGCCAAGCGGTGGGTTCCGGGGATGCCTGCGGACATATCGGCAAACCCCCAGGTGTGCAGCGTCAGATGGCGCGCAAATCCGAGTGCTTCAAACCACTCCAGAGCGGCCTCAATCTCCGCCACCTTGAAGTGCAGATGCGCCAGATAGGTGTCATCGGCCAAAGGCGCCATAAAATCTGCGCCCTGAGCGGCCGCAAGCTCTGCCGCCACATCCAAAGGGGCCCGCCCACTGTGCTGATTACCATCGGCATCATAGAGGATCAGCCCTCGGGACATATCGCCATACCGTCCGAACCGCTCTGGCGTCTCCAGGGTGATTTCAATCTCCAGCCCGTCGGGGTCGTGCAGGTACAGGGATTTCGCCATCAGGTGATCCGTTGGGCTGACCTGCACCCGCAGGTGCAACAGGCGGGCGAGGATGCGCGAAAACTCCGCCTGACTGCGCACTCCGAGGGCCACGTGGTACATGCCGGTATAGGCCGCCGCGACCGGTTTTGACGCACCGGGGTGCAACATGACCAACGTGGTTTCCCTCGTTCCCAAGGCAACACCGGATGCGCCATGGTCCCGTTCGACCAACCCGAGCGCGGATGTCCAGAACGCCACGGAGCGTGCAAGATCGGTGACCTGCAGCTCAACAAGCCCCCAAGACAAGCGATCGGCCTGTGGGTCAGTTTTGGCGGTGCGGGCAATGGATATATCGGTCATCTGGGCCTGTATCGGGTGAAAGGACGGAAGGAGCAAACGCCCCGCATATACAAGCGATACAAGCGGGGCGCGAAAGAAGGGCGTTTAGCTGCGCGGCGCGATAGGCGCCTTTTTGGTGCGGCCCCAGATCACAAAGGCGGCCAGCGCGAACAGCACGGCGTTCATCGGCACCACTTCCAGCTCACCACGATAGATGTGAAAAGCGGCGGCCAGCACCATAATCACAGCCAGCCCGGCGGCCGCCAGTTTCGTCAGCTCCGGCATGATCCGGGTGGCTGCCGGCAGGATGAGACCAACCGCGCCTGCAACTTCGGCCAGTCCGATAAAGCGGATCAGGATCACCGGCGCGTTTTCAACCCAGGCCAATCCCATAGCCACCATTTCTGCGGGGGCGGAGGTGAGCTTCATGAAGCCTGCCATCAAGAACATCGCAGCCAGGGCCGCCTGCGCAATCCAAAGGCCAATCGTCCAGCCCTTGCCCGTCTTTGTCGTATTCGTGTCAATCGTTGTCATGGTTTTCGCTTTCCTGAAGCCGCCCGGCGCGGCGGAGAATTGATCATCACGGCAATATAAATATTTCCACTCAGGGGATCATTACGATAATTATTGATCCAACATTCACCCTGAGTTGATGATCATGGACACATTATTGAGCCTGCGGGTGTTTGCCGCAGTCGCCGAGCACAAGAGCTTTTCCGCCGTTGCGGGGCGCATGGGGCTGTCTGCGGCCATGACCAGCAAACATGTCCAACACATAGAGGCGCGTGTCGGGGCGCGTCTGTTGAACCGCAACAGCCGCAATGTCAGCCTGACCGAAGCGGGCGCGCAGTATCTTTCATCTGTAAAACCTCTGCTGGACGGGCTGGATGAAGCCGAAGCCCAACTGGCGAGCGATACAGCCACCGTCAAAGGCAGGTTGAAGATTTCAATGCCGGTTTGGATGTCCAATCCCGCCTTTGCGAAGATCCTTTCAGCCTATCACCAGCAAAACCCGCTAGTGACATTTGATTTTGATGTGAGCGGCCGCAAGATCAACATGGTGGAAGAGGGCGTCGATCTGGCGCTGCGCGTTGCCACCGAACTCGACCCCGGGCTGATTGCACGCAAAGTGGCAGAGGCAACGTTCCGGATGGTCGCCGCACCGGCCTTTCTCGATCGCTTTGGACGGCCACAAACGCCGGACGATCTGGATCAGGCCCCGTTTCTGGCCTATTCGCAAGTCTCCTCGGAGGGGCGCGTCAAGTTTGGCGGGCCTTCGGGCCTGGACGTCAGGATGCGGCCGGTGATTGTCAGCGGGAATGAGAGTCTTCTGCATCTCGCGGCGGTCGCCGGAATGGGGTTCGCGATATTGCCCAATTGGGTCACACAGGACGATTTGGCCCAAGGGCGACTGGAACCTGTGCTGGCCGGGGTCACGTGGCCAAAACTGCCGATCCAGGCCATCTATGCGGACCGGAGCTACCTGCCTGCAAAGGTCCGTAGCTTTTTGGATTTCCTCGCCGGACCTGACGGGCTGTCTGCGCCGCCTGACCAGCTACTCAACCTGACTGGCCGTTCAACCTGACTGGCCGTTCAAAGCATCATATACCGCCGACACAGGGCTCTGCGTCACAGCATCACACAGCGTTCCCGCAGAATGTCGGTCTGAGTGAGCGACCGGCGCGTCAGAGAGTACCTGCTTCCGCAGCATCCCAGATTTTTTGCATGAGCGACGATCCGGAGACGGACTTGCGGACCAACACGACATCAAGCTCCAGCACGGCGGTGCTTTCGGTCAGGACGACCAATGACTCCTGCCGCAGCTCATCCCGGATCACGCTGTTGGGCAGCCAGCCGATACCCTGCCCGACCAGGATCATCTTCTTGACGGCCTCTGACATCGAGTTTTCGAAAACCGTATGAAACCCAATGCGTTTTGTGTGGTAATGCGTCGTCAATATCTCCTGCATCTTGCCCAGAAAGCAGCCCGGAGAATAGGAGACGAGCGGCAGCGTCTCGCCCTCGGTCAGGGTGCCCAATGCGTGCCCCATACGATCCGCGATCTGCGGGCTGGCAACCAGGACCAGCGGATCCTGCATGAGCGTCAGCGTCTCGAACTGTCCCGAGTTCAGATATTGCGGTCCGAGGATGTGAGAATAGCAAATCGCAAGCTCGCTCCGGCCCAGCGAGAGGCTTTCAATACAATCATAGTAGTCCGTCGCATTCATTCGGGTCGTGAACGGGCCGACCGCGTCTGCCAGTTTGCGGGCGTATGACGGATATATGCTGAGTGCTATGGAATGCAGCGCGCTGATGCTCAATGTATCGGCACCGGGGCTGAAAAGATCACGACATTCATCGCGGAGGCGGTACATGTCCTGAGACAAGCTGCGGGCGTTTTCCAACACGATTTCACCCGCTGGCGTGAGCTTCACCGGATAGGTGCTGCGATCAATAAGTTGCGTTCCAATCCAGTTTTCCAAGGCTTTTATGCGGCGACTGAAGGCGGGTTGGGTAATATGGCGGGCCGCCGCAGCCACGGAGAAATTTCGCGTCGCATCAAGCTCTATCAGGTCTTCAAGCCATGTAATCTCCATGTCTCATGCCTTTTTTGCATAACCCATCAATAATCAGCATTAGATCACATTCCGGATTCCTGCCAGCCTTTCTGCATAAGATGAGAAAAAGCTGCCCAACAGGAGATCCCAATGAAAAAAGTTACAACATTTCTGACAACCGTTGCCGTCGTCGCCTCTTCTACCAGCAGTGCGTTTGCGGACTGCACGAACGACACCTGGAACAAGATCAACGAACGCGGCAAAATTGTTGTTGGCGTGAAGGCCGACACAAAGCCCTGGGGGTTTCTGGACAGCAGCGGGGCCCTCGTTGGCATGGAAGCTGACATGGCGGCTGACGTTGCGGCGACACTGGGCGTGGAGCTGGAGCTGGTGGGCGTGCAGTCTTCCAACCGTATGCAGTTTCTGGAACAGGGCAAAATCGATTTGATGATCGCCACCATGTCCGACCGTGCGGACCGTCGTGCGCTTGTCGGCGTCGTGCAGCCGAACTACTACACCTCCGGCACCAACATCATGGCGCCGAAGGCTTTGGGGATCACCGACTGGTCCGATCTCGCGGGCAAGCCGGTCTGCGGCAAACAGGGCGCGTTCTACAACAAGATCGTCGAAGAGCGTCACGGGGCCAGCGTGATTGCCTTTACCGGCAACGCCGAAGCCAAACAGGCGCTGCGCGACAAGAAATGTGTCGCCTGGGTCTATGACGACAGCTCGATCGCGGCTGATCTGGCGTCCGGCGAATATGGCGACTACGAAATGCCTTTGAAAACAGAGGATGACAACCCATGGGGGCTGGCGGTGCCCTTGGGCGAAGAAAACTGCGTCTTTGGCCGCTTTATGTCAGGCATGCAGTACAACTGGCTGCAGTCGGGCGACCTGCTCGAACTGGAAGCGAAATGGGGCATCCAGAAAAGTGCCTTCCTTGAGGCACAGCAGGACCGGTTCAAGGATTGGCTGGCTGAGTAACCACAGCCGCCATTGAGGGCGCGGCTTTCGGGCGGCGCTCTCTTCCTTCCGCCCGCAGAGGTTTGCCATGATCGAGACGTTTCAAGACTTCTTCCGCTCTGTCGCTGACACCTATCCGAAGTGGAATTTCATCTTTTTCCACGACCCCTCCCAATGGGAGCGCGTGATCAGCGGGTTTTACGTGACGGTTCAGCTTTCGGTCGTCTGTGTGATCCTGAGCGTGGTCATCGGGATCATTGGGGCCTGGGCACAGGGGTCGCCCTCACGGATCATCCGCTGGGTGGTGCAGGGCTATATTCAGTTCTTTCGCAACACCCCTCCTCTGATCCAGCTATTGTTCTTCTACTTCGCCCTCGGGCAGTTCACGCCGACGGTCACCGGGCCGGATGGCTGGACGGAGCAGCCGATCATTTCGAATGTAGGCTGGGCGATCATCTCATTGTCCTTCTTCGCCGGGGCGTTCAACGTGGAGATTTTCCGCTCGGGTCTCGAAGCCGTTCCGAACGCGACGCTTGAGGCCGCCGAGGCGCTGGGGTTCACGCGCGCCCAGACCTATACCAATGTGACTTTTCCCCTGGCGTTGCGCGTCAGCCTGCCTGCGCTCAACAACAACCTGATCAATCTGGTCAAGACAACAACGCAGGCCATCGCGATTGCGGTGCCAGAGCTGCTCTATGAGATGGTGTCGATCTGGAATGACTACGCCTCGGCACAAAACGCGGCAATGACCGTGCTGTTTTTCACATATATCGCACTGGTCGGCATCCTTGCCTTTGGCATGAACCGCTGGGAGGCCAGGCTGCATGTGCCGGGCTTCGGAAAGACGAGCTGATGACCCATTCCTCCACTGCACCCACCGACCTTCCTGTCATGTTGCCCGCCACGTACCGGGGCCCTGATGCGCTTGGCTATTGTCGCTGGCTGGCGGCGATGCCGGTCTGGGCCTTGCCGGTGATGGCCGGTCTGGTTCTGATATGGCCCACGCTCGTTCATGCGCAGACCGTCTACTCCACCGAAAAGATCATGGGGATCATGGCCAAATGGCTGCCCCTGCTGATCACCAAGGGCTTTTCGATGAATGTCGTCATCAGCTTTTTCACCATGCTTCTGGGCACGATTGCCGGCCTGCTGCTGGGGGTGGGGCGCGTGTCGGACAACCGATATATCCGTGGTTTCTCCTGGCTTGTCGTGCAGTTGTTTCGCAACTCTCCGTGGCTGGTCCTGCTGTTCATCGTGATGCTGACATTGCCGTTCGAGATCCGGGTCGCAGGCACCTATTTTTCGGTGCCCGACTGGATGAAGGCCGTCTTTGGCCTCAGCCTGCCGATCATGGCCAATATTGCCGAAATCGTCCGGGGAGCAATCCAGTCGGTGCCCTCAGCTCAGTGGGAAGCCGCCGAAAGCCTCGCATTCACCCGGCGTCAGATCCTGTGGCAGATTATCTTGCCGCAATGCTTCAAGCGCATGATCCCGCCATGGATGAACTGGTACGCGATCATGACGATGGCAACGCCCCTTGTGTCCCTGCTGGGCGTCACGGAATTGGTGACATTGTCGCGCCAGGCGATGGAGGCCGAGGGCAACAACCCATCGCTGCTGGTGCCGTTCTACGGCTTCGCACTGATCATCTTCTTCGCATACTGCTACCCGATCGCCCGTCTCACCATGCGGTTGGAAAAGAAATTCGCTGTAAAGGGGTAACGCGCGTGTCTGACCAAAGATGGACCGACCAACAGCCTATCGTATCAATCAAGGACGTTCATAAATCCTTTGGGTCACTCGAAGTTCTGAAGGGCGTTTCAATGGATATCATGAAGGGCGAGGTGATTTGCATCATCGGCCCTTCAGGATCGGGGAAATCGACCCTGATCCGCTGCATCAACGCATTGAACGATGTGCAGCAGGGCACCATCACGCTCGAAGGCTACGATGTGCACGACCCCAAACTGGACAAGCTGGAGCTGCGCAGAAAAGTCGGAATGGTATTTCAGCAGTACAACCTTTTCCCACATAAGACCGCGCTTGAAAACGTGATGATGGCCCCGCTCAAAGTGCTGAAGGAGCCCAAGGCAGAGGTCGAAGTCCGGGCCCGCGCCCTGATCAAGAAAGTGCGCCTTGAAGGCAAGGAAAACGCCTACCCGGGTGAGCTATCCGGGGGGCAGCAGCAGCGGGTGGCCATTGCCCGTTCGTTGGCGATGAACCCCAATGTGATGCTGTTTGACGAAGTGACCGCCGCCCTCGACCCTGAAACCGTCAAAGAGGTCCTGCTGACCATCAAGGAGCTCGCGACCGACGGCATGACCTGCATTCTTGTCACCCATGAGATGGGTTTTGCCCGCGAAGTTGCGGACCACATCTACTTTACCGACAAGGGCGTCATCGTCGAACACGGCGCACCGGACACGTTTTTTGACAACGCATCCGATCCGCGGACCAAGAAGTTTCTGGGTCAGATCCTCTAGCTCAACCAAGGAGTTCCCCATGCGCACAGTCTTTGTGAATGGCGTCTACCTGCCCGAAGATCAGGCGCAGATTTCCATATTCGACCGGGGCTTCCTGTTTGGGGATGCGGTCTATGAAGTGACCGCTGTCATGAACGGAAAGCTGGTCGATTTTGACGCGCATATGGACCGTCTGGCCCGCTCCATGGCGGAATTGGATATGGTCAGAGGATACGAGCGCAGCGCCCTCCTGACGATCCACAAGAATCTGATTAAGAGAAACAACCTGCAAGAAGGACTGGTCTATCTACAACTGACACGGGGCGCTGCGGATCGGGATTTTGACTTTTCAGACCTCGATGTCGCACCGGGTCTGGTGCTGTTCACCCAGGCCAAGTCCTTGGAGGTCAACCCGCTGGCCGCCCGGGGACAAAAGATTGTTCTGGCCGATGACCTCCGGTGGGGGCGATCAGATATCAAGACGGTTCAGCTGCTCTATGCATCCCTGATGAAGACGCGCGCAAAACGACAGGGCGCCGATGATGTATGGCTGTGTCGCGATGGCAAGATCACGGAAGGATCATCAAACAATGCCTATATCGTCACCCGCCACAATGAAATCATCACCCGCGCGCTTTCAACGGACATCCTGCATGGGATCACCCGCGCTGCCGTTCTCAAAATCGCAGAGCTGCACCAATTGAAGGTGATCGAGCGGGCCTTTTCCGTGGATGAGCTGAAGGACGCAAAAGAGGCATTTTCGACCTCCGCCTCCGGCTTCGTAAATCCGGTGGTCACCGTGGACGGCGCTGACATCGGAGACGGGCAACCCGGCCAAATCGCCAGCGCATTGCGCAGCAGCTATGTCTCGGCCAGCCAAGCCGCCGCATGCTGACTGGGCGAATTGACCGGAAAACTGGGCTGGGAACACCGGACTGGGTGAATCCCGACCGGGCAATCGACCGGGAGTTCAGCCCCCGGCCTGACTATCCGTGGTGCCGCGCTGATCCAGATAGGATTGGCCGGGGACGATGCCGTCTTCATCGCAAGCGGCCCCGCGTTTCGCCCTATCCGCGCCCCGGATCAAGCCGCCGCCGCTCCGCGCAAGGCCAGGGTCCAGGCCATCTCAAAATAGGCATCCTGCGCGGCAGAATCGAGGAATGTCTGCTGGCCCATCATGACGCTTAACAGCGGCTTGATCGACGTGGCATAAAGCAACTGTTCTGCGATTTCCAACGGATCCCCCGCAGACAGCGCGCCGTCGTCCTGAGCGGCGGCCACCAAGGCGGCAAACATCACCATGATCTGGTCCTCGGCGGCCGGGGTTTCACGGACCCCTCCCATTGGCACCGCTTCGCTCAGCGCCACACGGTTCAAAGCGGCCAGTTCAGGGCGCATATTCACCGCAAGAAGCGCGCGCGCGTAGCCTCGCAACACCTGCAGCGGAGTCCCCGGCGCAGCGGCAATGCGCTCCAGCTCCGGCAGGACTTCGCGTCGCGCCCGGGAGATCAATGCCTCGAACAAAGCCGTTTTCGAGGGGTAGCGACGATACAATGTATCCTTGCCCGCCTGGCAGTCGCTGGCAACCTGCTCCATCGTCGTCGCGGCAAACCCCTGAGCCCCGAACAGCCGGGCCGCGACATCCAGAATGCGCCGCTCCAGAGCCAGAACCGCCTCTTTGGTCGGGCGGCCGCCGCGCGGTTTGGGCGTCACCGCCTGCGCGGTGTCGGCAGGTGTTTTGAGAGGCTGGGACTTGGGCTGGGCTGTGGTTTCGGGTGATGCGTTGCGTGACTTGAGCTGCGCCATCTCTACCTCCGGTTGGGTTCGGCCCCTATTGTGGTCGCAAAGCTGGAAGGAGGCAACTCAGAACCATACTGGCGCGTCATGATTACCCTGGGACATGCGCGTCACACGTCGGGTTTTCGACATCATGTCCCTGAAATCCGAAACTCCGGGACCGTATCCCAACTGGGCGCCATCGTCTGCCCGTCCGACCCTACGGCCTTTGGCGTGAGACCGTGATACGGCTGTCACTCCCGGATGGACGCGCTGCCAGTTGCGGCAATTTCCGGCTCGCTCATGCCACGGCGCCAATGGGCAAAGGCAACGATCTGCTTGCGCGGCAGCCCACGCGCGCGCACCTCGCGCCACATGGTCAGAAAGGCGCTCCGTTCTGCCCCGCACCAAAAACTGGCGCGACATGGGTCTTTCGGCCAGTCGATCTCCGCAAAGGCGCTTGCCAGAAGGTCCTGCGTTCCCGGCGCGGCGCCATTGCGATGGAGCCAGCGCAGAGCAACACCCGGGGGCGCCGCCACCGCTTGCTCCTCTTGCGGGCCGTCCACCTCCAGAAGCGCAACACCGCGCGCTGCGGGATCCAAGGCCTCGAGACACCGCAGCACGCCCGGCAGGCCCGTTTCATCGGCGGCAAAGACATTGAACTCTGCCGCAACCAGCCCATGCGCCGCCGGACCGACAAAGCCCACCCCGTCTCCGGGTTCCGCGGACCGGGCCCAATCCGTCGCAGGTCCGGCGTGATCCCCGAGGAAGAAATCCACCGCCAGACGGCCATTGGCCTGATCGACCTTCCGAACGGTATAGATCCGCGTGTCCAGCTCTGCCTCTCCCTGCGGCCAGCGGATGCGGCCCGCATCGGTCATCTGCGGCCAGACCTCCGGGATTCCACGGCCGCGCTTGAACAGCAGGCGGCTATGCAGGTGGTCCAGCGTGTCATAGCGCTCCACATCGCCGTCAAACCAGATCCGACGCATGCGCGGTGTGATCTCCTCGGTCCCGGCAACGATGAGCACCCGCAAGTCCGGCGGCAGCGTTTCGCCCACCTCATCGCCTTGCCAGTTGATCAAAGGCGAGACCTCACGGGCGTTGAAATCAATCAGGCTGGTGATCGTGTACCGCAGGGCATTCAGCTTTGCCTGATCGTCACAGCGGATGACCACCGAAAGGCTTGTCCCGGTGCAGGTCAAACTCACCTCGCGCTCGGCTCCGGCCTGCGCCGCAGAGACGCCCTGCTGCCGCACCGGCAATCCATGCGCCTCGATCGCCTCAAGAAAGATCGGAAAATATCGGCCGATGTCCGGGAACTTGATCGTACTGCGCGCTTCGAACATCAGGCCTCTCCCAGCGACGCCCAGAGAGGCCCCGGCAGAGGGGCGGGAAAGTAGCGGTTGAGAGCAGCAAGGGTCATGACAGGGTCAAGCTCCCGGAAATGCTCCGGATGCAGCCATTTGGCCAGACATTCTGCCAGCAGCGGCCCGAAGAGAGGCGAAGAAATCAATCCCGACCAGATACCGTGTATCCGGCCCTGCACGACCGCGTCTGAGTTCCGCAATCCCTGACGGTCGGCGGCTTTGCGCAACCCGGAGCGCCCCTGTTCCGGATCCAGACCGGGCCCGATGGCAGGCTGCAAACCCGGTGCGAAATTGCCGCCTGTGGCGATATAGACTTCGGGGTTCAGCCCCAGCAGCCCCTCCGGCGACAGTTGGGCCCCCCAGCCGTCGGAACCTGCAAGCAGATCCCCCCCTGCGAGTTGGAACAGATCCCCCCAAAACGCCCGGCCCGCCGCCCAGCAGCAACTGTCATAGGTGGTCATGATTTCCATATAGACGCGCGGCAGAGGCCCGGGTGCGGGCGCGGCTGTCAACGCATCGAACCGCGCCATGCTCTGGTCTCTCAGTTCGCCCGCCCGCGCCTGTTGGTCGAGTAGCTCTCCCCAGAATCCCAGGGATCGCTGCAGCTTTTCCTGGGGTCCCATCGACTGGCCATAATCGCCGCTCCAGGCAACGGGGATGCCCGCATTTTCCAGATGCTGTGCCAAGGTGGCAGTTTGCGGCGACATATAGGCGCTGGTGACCACAAGATCCGGCTCCAGCCCAAGGATGGCCTCGACGGAAACCGTATCTGGGGAAATACCGCCGACTTCGGGAAACACGGCCCCCAGACGCTCTGCCTGCGCCCCAAGATCGAGCCGCGCCGCGCTGGCCCAGCCAACAATCCGCCCCCCCGGATCCGGCAGCAGGGCGGCCATCATATAGTAGTCACTCGCATCGAGCAGCAGGATGCGTTGTGGTGCAGCCTTGAGCCGCACCACATTTCCGAGCACATCCACCACCTCGCGTCCACCGGCGCGCGCCAGCGAAGGCGCACAGAGAAGGGCCGCGCCATGGGCGAGAAAGCGCCGCCGGCTTACCACGTCTTTTGCAGCCCGGCCGTGATCACGCGGCCTTCACCATATTGGCAGAAGTAGTCGTAGCTACAGCTGGAATAGTAGGTCTCGTCAAAGAGGTTCCTGACATTCAACCGCGCCTTGACGCCCGAGAGCAGATCGCCACGATGGCCAAAATCATAGCTGAGCGCCAGATCCACCAGCGTATAGCCCGAAGCCTTCAGGGTGTTGGCATCGTCACCGTAGCTGGAGCCGACCACGCGCAGCCCGCCGCCCAGTGTCAAGCCGCTCAGAGCGCCATCAAAGGTATAATTTGCCCAGATTGATCCGAAATGCTCCGGCACCGCCTGCGGTCGGTTGCCGATGATACTGCTCGTGGTCGAGCTGCTCACCTCGGTATCCAGCAGCGTCATCGCGGCGATCAGTTCGAGCTGTGATGTCAACTGGCCGCGGGCTTCGAATTCCAGCCCGCGCGATCTGATCTCGCCGGTCTGGATGAAGGTGTTCGCGGTCGCACCCGGCGTTTTGACATTCTCCTGAGTGAGGTCAAAGGCCGCCAGTGTGAACAGCGTGTTCAGATGTGACGGTTGGTATTTCACCCCGATTTCATATTGCTTCGACACGGTGGGGACAAAGGAATTGCCATTCTCATCGACGCCGATTTCAGGCTGGAACGAGGTCGCGTAGCTCGCATAGGGGGCGACGCCATTGTCAAACCCGTACAGGACTGCCGCGCGGTAGGAGGTGTTGTTGCTGTCCTGCACCGTGCTGGTTGCCGCCAGCCGGTTGATATTCTCGGTCTCGATCCAGTCCCGGCGCGCCCCCAGCACCGCCCGGAAGTTGCCAACAGAGATCTGGTCGCTCAGGTAGAGCCCTTTTTGACGGGTGATCTGACGGTTGTCGATCGCCGGGAAGAAGGGACCTGTGATGCCGCCGTAGGTGGGATTGGTGACGTCCAGCGACGGCGCACCGGCAAAGGAGTATTGCCAATCGGTGTCATTGCGGGACAGATCCGCCCCCACCAGAATACGGTGCGACACGGCGCCGGTCTGGGTTTCATATTCCAGATTTGTGTCCCAGGCAAAACCGCTCAAGTCCTCAAAGGACTGCAGGGCCACCCGCGGCACCACCCCGGCCGCAGAAACCGGCCCCATCATCTGAACCGCCTGCAGATCCACATCGACGCTGCTGTATCGCAGTTTGGACCGCAATGTCAGGCTGCTGGAAAACCCGTGCTCAATTCCGGCAAAGATCCCCCATTGCTTGCGGTCAAAGGTTTCAAATGTAGGGTCGCCGATGTTCAGCTCGGAGCTGAGATAGGGCGCAAGAGCCGGCGCCAGACTGGCCGGGTAGACCGAGTTGAAATATCCGCCCTCGGGGTCTGCCTGATAATGGGCACCGATCGTCACACGGGTGCGCTCGGTCGGGGTCCAGACCAGTTTCGGCGCAAAGGAATAGCGTGCCTCGTCCACGCCATCGTAGCGCGATCCCGCCTCGCGGAGCATCCCAGATATACTGTATTGCAGGGTCCCTGCCGCGTTCAGAACCCCGTGCTGTTCGGCCCCGAGTTGCACCCGGTTGTGGCTGCCGAGTTCCAGCCGCGCCTCGCCGCCGCTGCTGCCGTCGGGTGCCCGGCTGACCATATTCACCAGCCCCCCCGGGCTGGTTTGCCCATAGACCAGCGCCGACGGCCCCTTCAGAACATCCACCCGGTCCAGCAGAAAGGGATCGATCGCCGGTTGTGCAAAGGCCTGCCCGCGTGGCTGCCGCAGCCCATCAAAGAAAGAGACAAAAGAAGACGCGGTACCAAAGCCGCCAAAGCCGCGCAGGAACACGCTGTCATAGCGGGTCGAGGCATCCACCTCGGACAAGACGCCGGCGGTATAGCGCAGCGCCTGTCCGACGGTCTGAGTGTTCTGGTCATCGAACTGCTTGCGGGTCAGTACGGTGAGAGCTTGTGGTGTTTCCACCACTGGCGTGTCGGTTTTTGCTGCCGATCGCATCTCTGGCAGGATGAGGGAGCTGGAGGTATCCGCCACGTCCCCCTCGACGATAATCGGCTCCAGATAGATGGTCTCCTGCGCGGCCGCCTGGCCCGCCGTCTGCGTCATCGCCACCAGTGCGGATGCCGTCAGCACGCTCACGTTTCTGAACATTATATTTCCCCGTTCAGCTCAAATCGAGATATGGCTACATTAACGGGAATGGATCGTCCAGTTATTTCATGAGTATTTTACTCGGGTTGATATCCAGCAGCAACAGACGCCCCCTGACGGCCGCATGTGCCAACCATCCAAGCACTCTCATCGCACGCGGACGGGCGAGGCGCCCGATCAGGTCACCCGCGCGAGGCCTCTGGGGAGCGTGCTGCAGGCCTTTCATCGCCCACGCCAAAACGGGCGATTGATCGAAACCAACCGCCCAGGAAAAATCGACAGGGGTGAAGCGGGAGTTTCCCCCCGCAGCTTGTATACGCCTCTGCCCTGGCGGGCGAACGCGCCTAGCTCGCCGCCGCGACCCGCCAAATGATGTCACCGACATCATCCGCCATCAGGAGCGATTTCCGGTCCGGTCCCAAGGTCACGCCAACCGGGCGTCCATAGGCCAGCTTCTCATCTTCGGACAGGAAGCCAGAGAGGATATCGCGCGACGGACCGCTGGGCACGCCATCCTGAAAGGGCACAAAGATCAGCTTGTAGCCGCTCAGCTTCGAGCGGTTCCACGAGCCATGCTGACCGATGACCATGCCGGCGCCGAAACCCGGCAGCGTGCCTTCGGGCATCCAGCAGAGACCCAACGATGCCGTATGACCGCCCAGCGCATAGTCCGGTGTGCGCGCTTTGGCGACCATGGCCGGGTCCTGCGGGACGCGGTCGTCCACTGTTTGGCCCCAGTAGCAATAAGGCCAACCATAGAAACCGCCATCCTCGACGGATGTCAGATAGTCGGGCGGCGTTTCGTCCCCCAGCCCGTCCCGTTCGTTGACAACAGTCCAGAGTTTGCCCGTCACCGGCTCCCAGGCCATTCCGACCGCATTGCGCAGGCCGGACGCGAAGATCCGCGCCTGCCCGGAGGCCACATCCAATTCCCAGATCGCCGCGCGGCCCTCCTCGGCCTCCATGCCCTCATCGCCAATATTGGAGAGCGACCCGACACCCGCGTAGATTTTCGTACCATCGGGAGAGGCAAGCAGGCTCCGCGTCCAGTGGCCATGCGGTTTGAACTCCACCAGCGTTTCGCCACTGCCGGACAGCGCGGTGTCGCCCGGCGTGTAGTCAAAGACTTTTACACCATCGGTATTGCCAAGATAGAACCGGTTTCCAACCAGCGCCATGCCGAAGGGCTGGTTCTGCTCTTCCACGAAAACCTCGCGGATCTCTGCGGTGCCGTCGCCGTCCGCGTCGCGCCACAGGGTAACCCGGTTCGCGCTGTCTCCGATTGCCTTCACCCGCCGCATCGTCGCCTGCGCGGCATGGTCCATCAATGATCTCGGCGGCCCGGGCTGAGCCTGTGCTTCGGCCACCAGCACGTCGCCATTGGGCAGAACCTCGACCCAGCGGGGATGATCGAGGCCCGCGGCAAAGGCGTTCACCGCCAACCCCGGCGCGCAGATCGGCAAGCGACCGTTCTGCCAGCCCTCGGCGGCGGGCATCTTCAGGGTCATGATCCCCTGTTTGCGCGCTTCGGGGATCTCGGGGGCGGCACCGAACGCCTGCTTTGACGGCGCCCCCAGACGCCGCACAAATGCGACGGTTCCGCCGACCAAGGCCGTTGCTTTGGCGATGAATTCCATATTTGGCACCTCTCTGTTGCAGCGTTAGCCTATCGGAAAATATGCGCCTGCGACAACTCCCTCCTTCGGCACCGAATTCCCGCAAGGGTTGCGCTTCAGGTGCAGCGGGCGACGGCCGTGGCGGAAGGGCAGCGCGAAGTTGACCGGAGCGCCAACGCGGTCTGGATTTGCACGCGCTGCACCTCTCCCGGCGCTATGCCTTTTGCGGTGAGCTGTTCCGCCTTTTCACCTGAAGCAACAGGATCGGAGCCATCAGGGCGACGCCTACGCCCATGGTGATCAGGCCCGGTGCGATGAAAAGGAACGAGACGAGCGCAACCCACCAGCGCTCCCAGGTTTTGAGGCTTGCGAAGAGATAGCCCGAAAATGCCACGCCCAGCGACGCGATGCCCAGCATGGCGCCGACCAGGGTCACCGTGAAGGCCCACCAGGTGAACCCGTCGGCAACCAACAGCAGCGCCGGTGAATAGACGAAGACGAAGGGCACCAGCGCCTTTGCGATCCCGAGGCGAAAGGCGGTGTTTCCAGTCTTGAACGGGTTTGACCCGGCGATCCCGGCAGCCGCATAGGCCGCAAGGGCGACCGGCGGCGTGATATCGGCGAGGACCCCGTAGTAGAACACAAAGAAATGCGCGACCAGCGGCTCGACCTGAAGCTGCGCGAGTGCCGGAGCTGCGACGGCGACAAGGATGATATAGGTCGCTGTCGTCGGGATACCGGCCCCCATGATGATACAGGCGATCGCGATCAGAATGAGCGATGTGAACAAGGCCCATTGCGTCACCGTGAAGTATCCAAGGACCGGCAGCGAGCTGAGCATCGTGCCGATGTCAGTGGCCGTCTGCACCACCACGTAGCCAAGGCGGAAGCCCACACCGGTCAGTGTGACCACGCCGACAACCACACCAACGGTCGCCGCCGCCGCGCCCACCGCCAGCGTGTTCCTGGCACCCGACGCCAGCCCCTCCCACAGATCCCGGAAGCTCAGGCGATGTGTGGGGTTGAGAAACCCGACCACGACGCAGGCAATGATGCCGTAGACCGCTGCGAAGTCAGGGGTTTTGCCGGACAGGATGAGATAGACAAGAATGATCAGCGGGATCAGGCTCAGCCAGTGATCCTTGAGCACAACCCCCATCTTGGGCAGTTCCTCGGCGCGCAATCCGCGCAGGCCAAGCTTCTTGGCCTCCAGATGCACCATGATGAAGATGCCGAAATAATGCAGAAGCGCCGGGAACAGAGCCGCAGCGAGAACATCCCGGAGCGGGATTTCGAGATATTCCACCATGATGAAGGCCGCAGCGCCAAGGATGGGCGGCGTGATCTGCCCGCCGGTGGAGGCAGTGGCCTCGACAGCGCCGGAGAAATGCGCCGGATAGCCCACCCGCTTCATCGCCGGAATGGTCAGCGCGCCCGTGGTGACGGTGTTGGCGATGGAAGACCCCGATATGGTGCCCATGAAGGCCGAGGAAAAGATCGCGACTTTGGCCGGCCCGCCCGAATAGCGGCCGGCAATCACCATCGCCAGGTCGATGAACAGCTGACCCAGACCGATGCGCGTCGCCAGCACGCCGAAGAGAATGAAGAGAAAAACATATTGTGCCATAACGCCGATGGCGATGCCGTAGATGCCCTGATTGGTCATATACAGATGGTTGATGATGCCCAGCCAGGACGAGCCACCGTGTTTGAGCGCACCCGGCATCCAGGGACCGAAATAGGCAAACGCGATGAACAAGAGCCCGATGATCGGCAGCGTTGGGCCGACGCTGCGGCGTGTGGCTTCCAGCGTCAGGATCAGCAGGGCCGAGCCCATGAAAATGTCCGACGGGGACGGGTTGCCAACCCGCTGCGCAAGAGCGGCAGGCGGCAGGAGCGGCAGATACAGGGCGGCCCCGACGGCCAGCAAGGCCAGAGCGATATCAATCACCGGCACGCCGTCGAAACGATACCATGCGCGTGGCGGCATGGCAGGGTCGGCCTTGCGAACGCCAAAGAGAATGAAGACCAGACCAAGCACAAAGGACAGGTGGATACCACGATGCAGGAGTTCCCGCACGAGGCCGAAACCGGAAGCGTAAAAATGGTAGACAGACATCGCAACCAGAACCGAAGCGACAATGAACCCGAGCGTCTTTCCGGTGGGTCTGAACGCTGTTTCAGGGTCGAACCTGCGCTCGATTTCGGCAAGCTGTTCGGGGGTGAGTTCTGGAATGGTATCAGCGGTCATGGCCCTGTCCCCAAGAATTGATCACAGAAAAGGCCCCGGGCAAACGGTCGCCCGGGGCCGGCAACACAGGCTGCGTCTTTTACTTCAGCAGACCGGTTTCGCGGTAGAAACGTTCTGCTCCGGGATGAAGGGGAACGCCCACCCCTGCGAGCGCGGTCTCGCGGGTGATGGCCTGACCCTTGGCATGACCCACATCAAGCAACTTGCGGGATTCGTCGTTCCACAGCGCCTTGGTGATGTTGTAAATCAGCTCTTCGTCCGCTGTTGCCGAGGTGAACCATTGGGCTCCGACGGCAACCGTGCTCACGCCCGGGACGCCCTCGTATGTGCCCTCGGGAATGTCGGATGCAGAGAAGAACCCGTATTTTTCGGTCAGGGCCTCAGCACCGGCACCATCGATCGGCACCAGCTTGATGTCTGCCGCTGACGCCAGTTCCACCAGCGAACCGGTGGGGTAGCCGGTGACCACGAAGAACGCGTCGATCTTGCCGTTCCGCAGCGCTTCGGATGCTGCTCCGCCCTTGAGCGCCTCCGGTGTCAGATCATCGACCGAAAGCCCATTGGCTTCCATGATCAGCAGCGCGTCCACATATGTGCCGGAGCCCGGCTCATCGAGGGACACGCGCTTGCCCGCCAGATCGGCGACCGAGTTGATGCCGCTGTCGGCCATGGCCACAAGGTGGATATGCTCTTCGAACAGGGCGGCGATGGTGCGCAGGTCGGTGGCGGGCTCGCTGCCCTCCATGGTGCCCGTTCCGGTATAGGCCCAATAGGCCACGTCCGACTGGGCAAAGCCTGAATTGCGCAGGCCGGAGATGATGGCATTCACGTTATCGACCGACCCGCGCGAGGAAACGGCAGATGCAATCAGCCCCTCGACGCCACAGGAGCCGCCGTCGCCACATTCGCGCGATCCGGGTGGTTTGGAAATCGCATTGGCGATGACGCCGCCGATCGGGTAATATGTGTAGGCGGTGCCGCCCGTGCCGATGGTGAAGAACGTAAGCTCCTGGGCCACGGCCGTACCGGCCGCACCAAGAGCCAAAACCGCGCTAACCGCAGCCGCCTTGAGTGATGTGATCATAGAATCCTCCGTGTTGGTTGTGCTTGGACCATGTCGCAAGGCCACTTCGGTCTGCTGTGTCTGGACCGTCCTGGACATTGGCCTGCCATGGAATTCGGCCCCTGCCGGAACCGGTGGCGTGTGGGCTTGCCCTCGCGTGTATCGCGCGCCCGCGATGCCTATGCAACCTCTTGCAGGGTATTGAAATAGCACATCGAAATGCGAACGCATCCGGTCAGGTTTAGCGGATGCGGGATGCAACCGCCATAGGGATCTGCTGTGCCTGTGTTCGTCGCGCCCGACTATGGTGCCGCAAAGGTGGTCAAAGCCGCCTCACCGCGCCCGAAACAATTTGTCCCCCGCCGGACCCTTTGGGAGGATCTGGCGAGGGACTGGGGTTGGTTTGACCGTGGCGAAGCGGCCCTGACAGGCCGAGGGTTCGTCTAGCCGAGGATCAGATCCGGCATGAAGGTGACGATCTGCGGGAAGACTGCGAGCAGGATCACAAACAGGATCATGATCAACAGGAACGGCAGCGTGACCCGCGCGATATAGCCGGTACTGCGTCCCGTGATGTTCTGGATGACGGCAAAGTTGAACGCTACCGGCGGGGTGATCTGGGCCATTTCGACCACCAGCACCATGAAGATGCCGAACCAGACCTTGTCGAAACCCGCCGCTTCCACAAGCGGCAGAACCACCGGCAGAGTTGTCGCGATCATGGAGAACCCTTCCAGCGCGGTGCCGAGGATCAGGTAGAGCAGGATCAGCGCCATGATCAGCAGGATTGGAGACAGATCCAGAGCGGTCACAAAATCGGCGACAGCTGCGGGAATGCCAAGTGTCGCGGTAACATTGCCGAGAACCGAGGCCCCCAGAATGATGATCCCCATGACAGAACAGGTCTGCACCGCGCCCAGAATGATGTCGCACAGAATTTTCAGCGTCAGGGCGCGCTGAGAAAGGGCGACGAGGAACGCACCGACAACACCCAGTGCCGCCGCTTCGGACGGCGTCGCGAGGCCGCCGTACATGGAGCCCAGAACGCAGATGATGAGAAACATGGCCGGGGCAAGATCGCGCAGGGCGGCAATCCTCTGGCGCAACGGCATGTGGCGCAGCTGGCGCTCGCTTTCGGGAATGAGATCCTTTTTGATCGTGCTGCGGATCATGATGTAGGCCGCAAAACTCGTGGCCAGCAAGAGCCCCGGCACAAAACCGGCCGTGAACAGGCGCAGAACCGATTCATTGGCCAGCACGCCGTACATGATCATCACGGTGGATGGCGGGATCAAAAAGCCCAGCGTTCCCGCCCCGGCAAGCCCGCCGATGGCAAGCTCCGGTGAATAGCCGCGGCTCAGAAGCTCCTTGAGGGTCATCCGCCCCACAACCTGTGTCGTCGCGGCGGAGGAGCCGGAGATCGCCGCGAAAATCGAACACCCGACGATATTGACATGCAACAGGCGCCCCGGCAGCAGACCGGCCCAGGGCGCAAGGCCCGAAAAAAGCGCCTCGGAGAGCTTGGTGCGGAACAGAAATTCGCCCATCAGGATGAAAAGCGGCAAAGCCACAAGGTCGGGCGTGGTGAGAATATTGAAAACATACTGTGGAAACAGGCGGTCAATCGGAAGGTTGGTGAACATTACCGTCAGCCCGATCGCAGTGGACAGGAGTGCAATCCCGATCCATGCACCGGCGGCAAGAGTTCCGAACAGCAAACCGAAGAGGCCGGATAGAATCGCGCCCATGTCTTTTCCTTTTTTATCTGAGGCTCGCGTTAGAAGTGAATGCTCACTCGATTGCGCTGGCGGCGCCGAGTTTGGAGCTGTTCACGGGATTGCCACTCAGGGCGGTCACAAGGCGGGCAATCATCTGAAACGCGAGAACAGCTGCGCCGAACGTCAAGACGGATTGTGGGATCCACAGCGGCGTGAAACTTTCCTGGGACACGTCGCCGTATTGAAAATTGCGCAATGTGAACTGAAACAGCCAGAGCGTGAGACTGACGGTGACGGCAGTTCCCAATGCGGCCGAGACAATTTCGAGAAAGCGCACAAGCTTTTCCTTGCCGGACGAAACGACCAACTCCACCCGGAGCTGCAAGCCTGCGCGCAGGGTCATGCCGGAGCCGAGAAGGAAGGCTGCCCCCATCAGGTAGGCGCTGTATTCCCAGCCAATGCCGGTTCCGGAGGGCACAAAGGAAAGGAACCCGCTGAAAAAGGCCAGGAATATGTCGATCAGGACCAACATCGTCAGGCTGACGACGCAAAGACCCGCGATCCCTGCTCCGAACAATGAAACCGCATCGGCGGCCCTCTGAAGGGCCGCCGCAGGTCCATGAAGCTCCGGGGGGGTGACCGAATTTTCGTTGGACGTTTCGTTCATCTCAGTTGGAACCCTTGGATGCGAGATAGGCCTCGGCAATCGGCTTGGCCGCTGGAACACGGGCAAAATACTTGGCCTGAACATCCTGAGCCTGCGCAATGATTTCCGCCTTCAGCGCGTCAGAGATCGGCACAAGGGTCATCTGGTTTTCTTTCATGGTGGCAATGCTGGCCAGATCGCTGTCGCGGGACACCTGCCAGAAGCCGGGCTCGAGATCAGCGGCGACCTTTTCAATGGCTGCGCGATCTTCTGCGGGAATTGCGTTCCATGTGTCGAGGTTGACCGTCACGGCGTTGGATCCCCACGTGTGGTTGGTCGGGTAGATGTAGTCCAGGAATTCCCAGAACCGGCCATCCACACCCGAGGTCGCAGAAGTCGCGACCCCTTCTACGCGGCCGGAGGCCAGCGCCGGCAGCAACTCGCCCCAGGGCATGACAATGCCATCCATGCCGATGGCGGTGATGATGTCGACGGTGTTCTTGTCAGCGCCGCGAACCGCGATGCCCTCAAACCCTTCGATGGTCTCGACTTTGGTCTTGAGATAGACGTATTGCGCGGGCGACGGCACCATATAGAGGAGTTTCTGGTTGTACTTCTCAAAGAGCGCTTCGAATTCGGGACGCAGATAGGCGTGATAGTCCTTCAGCTCCTCCATGGAGCTCACGAGGAACGGAACACCTTCGGCGCCGAACAGGGCGTTGCTGCCGACCTGCTGGCTGATGTTGATATCCGCCATATCCACAAGCCCGTCGCGAACTGCATTCAGTTGGTCAGGTCCCTTGAACCCGAGCGAGCCGGCCGCGCTTACAGAGATCTTCACATCGCCGTCGGTTGCCTCTTCAACAGCGGCAGCAAAGGTTTTGGCATTTTCCACCATGAAGTTGCCTTCGGGCAGAACGTCGGACAGGCGCAGATTGGTCTCGGCAAAGGCCATGCAGGTGGAGGCAATAAGGGCGGCTGAGCCCAAGGCGATTTTTTTGAACATCTGACTTGTGTTCTCCCTGGCTGTGTTGAGCCGAAACACCAGCGCCCGGAGCGCCGTGGTCTTCAGCTCGTTCTTGTTGCATGTTAACAGTGATGCACAGTAGTGATCAGAGTGGGTGCCGCAAAACAACGGTTCGCTCTGATGTGATCGCGAATGCATATGCATGCGGCCTGATGCCTTCATGATGAAAATGAACGATAGCTGTCGGCGTGGATAGCATCCCAAACTGGGGAGACGGTATATGGATGTCAGGAAACTGAAATCTTTTGTGAAAATCATCGACATCGGGAGCATCACGCGCGCATCGGCAATCCTGCATATCGCGCAGCCTGCGCTCAGCCAACAGATCGCGGCGCTCGAAGCCCACTATGGAAAGCCGCTGCTTATTCGGTCAAAGCGGGGGGTGACGCCGACCGAAGCGGGCAAGGTGCTCTACCGGCATTCCCAGCTGATTCTGCGCCAGATGGATGAGGCCGAACTGGATATCGCCAGTGCATCCGAAGAAATTACCGGCGTGGTCCGCGTGGGTCTGGCTCCGATGGGGCTCGGCGCCCTTCTGGCGGCACAGCTCATCAAGGGGATCCGCGAAAGCCATCCGGGGATCGTTCTCTACATCAACGAGAATGTTGGTGGCGGCGCCATGAGCGAACAGATCATGATGGGGAAAATGGATGTCGCGCTGATCTTCGACCCCGGAGCAATCCCGAGCCTGGCATTTGAACGAATTGCGACCGAGGATCTTCAGTTCGTTACCATTTCCGAGGATTTCGAGGCCGGAACAGAAGTCGATTTCGAAGATGCCATCGCCCGCCGGATGATCCTGCCGAGCAAGATCCACACCCTTCGTCAGGTGATCGACACCACACTTGGGCGCGTCGGGCTCACGGCGCGCGTGGTATGCGAAACGGAATCGATGTCGGTGCTGTCAAATGCGCTCGGAGAGGGGCTCGGGGATGCTATTCTGCCGCGTTCAGCAGCCAAAGCGGTGAAACGACGGGTGCCGGAAACCCGAATTTGTGGCATCAAAAAGCCCAATATGAAAACCAATATGTCTGTCTGCTGGTCCGCTCAGCTGGCCTTGTCCGAAGCCACGAATGTGGTCCGGGAGGAACTCGTCCGCATGGCTCGCGAGATGGTGAAATAGCAGCCCACCACCACGCATATCGCGGGCAGCCCCACGGCCGAAAGGCGCCCTGCCACCGTGTCTGCTGACGCACAAAAGCACGTCAACAGCTATGGGCATCGGACCGTGATGACAAAGGTTTGCGAGGGAAAACAAAGGCACGCTCGGACGAGCATGCCTTTGCACTGTCAGCTGTTCGAAGACCAAGGCCCGTGCGGGTCGTCGATGGCGTCTGTGCGTTCGAACCCATGCGCCCCGAAAAAGTCCCGCTGCGCCTGAATGACATTCGCCGAGGACCGTCTTGTGCGGATTGTGTCGAACCAGCTCAACCCGGCAGACAGAGCCGGGACCGCGATCCCCGCCGCAATGGCGCATTGTACTGTCTTGCGCAGCGCCGGTTCGGCCTTGCGCAGCATCTCCGTAAACGGCTCGGAGAAAATCAGCAGCGGCGCATTCTTGTCCGCCAGAGCCTGCGCCATCTCATTCAGCATATCGGACCGGATGATACAGCCGTTGCGCCAGACTTTGGCGATCCTGTCCATCGGCAGGTCCCAGTCGAACTGGCTGGAGGCCGCTGCAAGCATGTCAAAACCCTGCGCATAGCAAAGGATCTTTCCCGCAATCAGGGCCTGCTCCAGTTCCGCAAGCGTCAGGTCCGTGGACGCGCCGCCCGCATCTGGAAGCTCGCCAAAGGCCGCGGCACCGGCGGCTCTGTTGTCGATCCCCGCAGACAGGTTTCGCGCACAAACGGCGGCCTCGATCACGGGCACCGCGACACCGAGATGCTGTGCTTCGATGGCTGTCCAGCGCCCGGTTCCCTTTTGTCCGGCCCGGTCAAGGATCACATCGAGGATAGGCGCCCCGGTGTGGCGATCGCGGCTGTGCGCAATCTGTCCGGAAATCTCGATCAGATAGGAAGACAGTGGCCCCTTGTTCCATTCGTCGAAGGCCGCCGCGATCTGTTCAAGCGGGAGCGACATCCCATGGGACATCAGGCTGTAGCCTTCCGCGATCATCTGCATATCGGCATATTCAATGCCGTTGTGCACCATCTTGACGAAATGGCCGGCCCCTCCGGCTCCCATATAGTCGGCGCAGCTCTCGTCCTCGTATTTGGCAGAAATCGACTTCAGCATCGGTGCGACACGGAGCCAGTCATCCTGTTGCCCGCCAACCATGATCGAAGGTCCGTGACGCGCGCCGTCTTCGCCGCCCGACACGCCCACACCGAGGAACGAATAGGGGGCCTGCGCCGCCTCTTCCATGCGCCTGTTGGTGTCGTGATAATTCGCATTCCCGGCATCGATCACAAGATCGCCGGCGTCGAGATACCCCCGCAGCGCTTCGATCTGGGCATCGACGACCGGACCCGCGGGCACCATCAGGATGATCGTGCGCGGCCGTTGAAGGCTGGCGACAAACTCGGTGAGGCTCCGTGTGGGAACGATCTGCTCCGCAAGCTCGCCTGCGGTTGACACAAATTCGTCGACCACGGACGTGGTGCGGTTGAACACGGAAATCCGGAAGCCGTTCTCAGCGATATTGAGGGCAAGCGCCGCTCCCATTGTGCCGAGCCCGATCAGGCCGACAGTCGAATTTGCCGTCATGTTACACACCTCTTTCTGCAAATTTTGATATCGATAACATTGCTCTTCTAGTCGAATTCGATCAGTGCCTTGATCGCGCTTGAACGGTCAGAGGCGATTTGAAAGGCGCGTTCTGCCTCCTCCAGCCCGACCCTGTGCGTGATCAACGGCGAAAGATCGATCCGTTTCTTTCGCATCGCTTCAATACCCGTTGCGAACTCTTCATGAAAGCGGAATGAACCGCGCAGGTTGAGCTCTTTTGCTGTCACCTTCATCATATTGAGAGGCATTTCCCCACCCAGACCGAGCTGAACCACGACACCTCGGGGGCGCATGGCGTCCAGCGCCGGGTTGAGGGCCGCCGCAACACCGGTGCATTCAAACATCGCATCAAAGGTGCCCTTGCCATGTGCAAACTCAGAAAGCCCGTCGGGCTGCGTGCCGGTGTTGATTGTGCGGTCCGCCCCGATCCTGCGCGCCATGTCGAGGGTGAAGTCCGACAGGTCGGTGGCTACGATCTCCTCAGCTCCGGCCAGCCGCGCTGACAGGATCGAAAGGAGGCCGATCGGGCCGCATCCGGTCACCAGCACGCGTTTGCCAAGCAATTCGCCCGCCCGCCGCACGCCATGCAATGTGACCGCGAGCGGCTCCGCCATGGCCGCTTCGCCGGGGGTGAGCCCGTTGGCGACCGCGCATTGCGACGCATTGACGATCATCTCCTGTCTGAATGCGCCCTGGATATGCGGGAATGGCATGGCCGAGCCGTAAAACCGCATGTTTTCGCAGTGGTTCGGAAGGCCCCTGTTGCAGGTTTCGCAGCCGCTGCAGGGGCGCGACGGCGAGATCGCAACAAGATCGCCAACCGCCACGCCCTCAACCTCGGCACCGATTTCGGTGACTTCGCCGGACACCTCGTGACCAAGGACCATCGGCTCGCGCAGACGCACAGTGCCAAAGCCGCCATGATTGTAATAATGCAGGTCGGACCCGCAGACGCCGCCAGCCTTCATGCGGACGCGCACTTCGGCTTTTCCTACATGGTCGGCCCGCTGCTCGGTGAAGTCCTCGACGCGGAGATCTTTGGCCGCGTGAATAACAACTGCTTTCATATCAGTATCCTACGACGTCAGAGAACGGGGCTTACGAGGGGTTTACCTGCGAAATGGGCCGTCAGGTTTTCCCGCAGGAGGGCCCCCATGGCCTTGCGCGTTTCGACCGTGCCGGAGGCCTGATGCGGTTGCAGGAGGATATTGGGCAAATCCATAAAACGCGGATCAAGCGCGGGCTCCCCCTCAAAAACGTCGAGGGCCGCCGCGCCCAGCGCGCCCGAAGACAGCGCGTCGATCAGCGCCTCTTCATCAACGTTGGACGCGCGGGATACATTGATTAACATGCCATCTGCGCCAAGAGCGTGGAGCACGTCTCGGTTGATGATATGGCGGGTCTCCGCAGAGGCCGCCGCCGCAACAAAGAGGAAGTCGCACTGTTTTGCCAACTCGACAGGGGTCGCCGCGAAGGTCCAGTCTTCCGCGTAGTCTTTCGGCGCGACATCGCTATAGGCGATGTCCATCCCGAAACCAGAGAGGCGCTTCGCGATCTCAAAGCCGATACGCCCAAGGCCGAGTACGCCTGCGCGACGCCCCCATGCGCGGCGCTGAAGGGGCAAGCCGCCCTCGGTCGCCCAACTGCCATCGCGCACCCAGGCGTCTCCGGCGACGATTCCGCGCGTCTGGGCGAGCATCATCGTGACCGCGAAATCGGCTACATCTCCGGACAGAACATCCGGTGTATTGGTGACGCGCACGTTGTTTTCGCGACATGCCTCCAGATCGACAGCATCGAAGCCGACACCATAGACAGATACCAGCTCAAGACGGGGGCAGGCTTCGATCATCGCGCGATCGGCACCAAGTTCCCCCCGCGTCGCAATCGCGCGGACATCCGGGCCGTGTTGCGCCAGAAACGCCGCCTTGTCTTCGGCCTCAAAATACCGGCGCACTTCGTAGTCGCGGTTGAGCGGCTCTTCATCCCACGTGGGATAGGCGCCGATTTGCAGGATAACGGGGTTCGACATCAGGATCCTCCTTGGCTCAGGCGTCACAGGCATGAGTCTCTTTGCTTGACCTCAAATAGTTATCGATAACATAATGGCGCCGAACGCGATTGTCGACATGAAAAGGAAAGTGGAATGAGTATCGAAACGTCCTACCTCGAACGCAGCTTCGGGCTGAGTGGTCGCCGGGCCCTTGTGACAGGATCCTCGCAGGGGATCGGCTTCGCCCTCGCGGCAGGTCTGGCAAAAGCGGGCGCCGCCGTGGTTCTGAACGGGCGGGACGGCGCCAAGCTTGAGGGCGCTGCGGAAGCGCTGCGGGAAATGTGCCCGGATGCGGAGATTGCGACCCTGGGGTTCGATGTGACCCGCCACGGCGAGGTCCGCACGGCCATCGATGCGTTTGAAAAAGACCACGGCGCGATCGACATTCTGGTGAACAATGCCGGCATGCAGCACCGCAGCCCTCTTGAGGAGTTTCCCGCAGACCGGTTCGAAGCCCTGCTGCAGACCAATATCGCCTCGGTTTTCCACGTCGGTCAGGCTGTCGCCCGCCACATGATCGGCCGGGGCAAGGGCAAGATCGTCAACATCTGCTCCGTCCAGACCGCACTGGCCCGCCCGGGCATTGCCCCCTATACTGCAACCAAAGGCGCGGTCGGGAACCTCACCAAAGGGATGGCGACGGATTGGGCCGGGCACGGGCTGCAATGCAATGCAATCGCGCCGGGATATTTTGACACCCCGCTGAACGCAGCCCTTGTCGCTGATCCTGAATTTACCGCATGGCTGGAAAAGCGGACCCCCGCCGGCCGCTGGGGAAAGGTCGAGGAACTCGTGGGCGCCTGCATATTCCTGTCATCCGATGCCTCAAGCTTTGTCAACGGGCACGTGCTCTATGTCGATGGAGCGATCAGTGTCTCGCTTTGAGCAAAGTCACGTGGTGATCATGGGTGTCTCCGGCTGTGGCAAGTCCACAGTCGGCGCGGCTCTGGCGGCCCTTTCGCGGCTGGAATATGTCGATGGGGACGATCTGCACCCGGTCGCAAATGTCGACAAAATGCGGGCGGGGATCCCCCTGACCGACGCCGACCGACAGCCTTGGCTGGAGGATTGCGGCGCGGCACTCGGGCGGGCGCACACGGGGCTGATCCTGGGGTGTTCCGCATTGAAATTGAGCTACCGCGAGATCATCCGGCGCACGGCCTTTCCGGCGAAACCGGTGTTTGTCTACCTGCACGGCAGCCGCGAGGTCCTGAGCGCGCGTATGGGGCAGCGCGAGGGGCACTATATGCCCACGTCGCTTCTCGACAGTCAGCTCGCGACACTCGAACCGCCGACCGGCCCGGAGGGGGCCATCACGGTCGATATCGATCAACCCGCGGACCGCATCGCAGAGCTGATTTTCAATGGGCTCGGCTGGCGGGCGGAGTCTATTGCCCGGCAAGGCAAGTGAACGTATCGTCCGCCGAAAGACAAGGCCGATCATGAAGTCCACCCCACATCGCTCCAAAATCAAAATGGCCGATATCGCCAAAGCGGTCGGTGTCTCCGCAATGACGGTCTCGCGCGCGTTCAAGGGGGATCAGGGCGTCAAGGCCGCGACCCGTGCCGCGATCCTGAAGAAGGCGGATGAACTCGGCTATGTCTTTGACGCTACAGCGGCAAATCTGCGCCAGAACCGCACGGGTTTCGTTGCGGTCACCGTACCATCCGTCGAGAACGCGAATTTTTCCACGACCGTTCGCGCGATATCTCAGGTGCTCGCCAGAAAGAACATCCAGATCCTTCTGGCAAACACCGAATATGACCCCGACGAAGAAGAACGGCTGATCAATCAGGTGCTCCGGCGCAATCCGGAGGCCATGATCCTCACCGGGGCGCAGCATAGCAAAGGCACCGAAAACCTGCTGCGCAAGGCGGCCATACCCATTATCGAGATCTGGGACCTGCCGGACGACCCGATCGGCCATGTGGTCGGGTTTTCAAACCGCGAGTCGGTGAAGGGTCTGGTCGATCATCTGGTAAAATCGGGACGGCGCAACATTGCCTTTCTCGGGGGCGAAACCCAAGCGGACCCCCGTGGCGTACAGCGCCGCGCGGGGTTTGTCGCGGCGATGGAGGCGCAGGGCCTTGCGGCCCACCGGCTGATCCCGCTCGGCAATTCCCCCGTCAGCATGTCCGAAGGTGCGACGGGGCTGGATCTTCTGTGTGAACGTTTCCCGGAGGCCGATGCGATCATGTGTGTGTCGGATCCCGTGGCCTTTGGCGCCCTTGCGCAATGCGCGCGCCGCGGGATCACAGTGCCCGACGATATCGCGATTGCGGGCTTCGGGAACTACGAAATCGGGCGCATTTGCGAACCACCTCTGACCACGGTGGACGTCAAGGCGGACCTTATCGGCCAGCGAGCGGCCGAATTGGCAATCGACCTGCTGGCGGGCAATACGGAAAATTCGGACCGGATGCGCGTCGTCATCCGGCCCGACCTGATCTTGCGCGGGTCAACGCAGTAAAACCTGTGAAATCAGTGAGATCAAGGCCGTGACCGGCGGTTGAGGAAAGGACAGACGGTTTTCCCGACTGCCCCCACTTTGCGCTTAGAGGTCGGTCGTCAGGCCCTTGGCCGCAAGCACCGGTGCCAGATTGCACAGATCAATCACTGTTCCGCCGGCCTTATAGGCTTCGATAAGGTCTGCTTCGACGTCATCGCGGGTCTGGGATTTCACGGCGACCTCGGCCGCGTCTTCCTTGCGCACCATCACCAGACCATCTGCGTCACCGCTGATGACATCGCCCGGACGGATCATCTGACCACCGACGACGATGTCGCCATTGATCTGACAGAGCGTCTCTTTGACCGTGCCTTTGATACAGACGCTCAGCGAGAAGACCGGCAATCCCAGTTCGATCAAGGCCAGCGTGTCGCGCACGCCGGTGTCCGTGACGACCCCTGCGATTCCCTTGGCCACACAGGCGTTGCCCAATACGTCCCCGAAGCTGCCCGCCTCTTCGTATTCGCCGGCAGAGACCACGATCACGTCGCCTTTCTGCGCGTAGTGGATCGCCAGTTGCAGCATGAGGTTGTCACGCGGCGCGCTTTCCACGGTGAAGGCAGGACCGCACAGGCGCATGTTGCGGTCAATGGGCTTGATCGAGGAGTTCAGAGCGCCAAGGCGTCCCTGTGCTTCGTGAATGGTGGCGGTGCCGAATTTGGCCAATGCGGCCACGTCTTCGGCGGCTGCGCGTTCGATCTTGGTGATGATGTTGGGCATGAAAACTTCCCTGTAATGTCCTGTGAGCGGTATTCGCTCGGATCGAGGGCGAGCATAGGCGCCAAACGCGTGCAGGCATAAGACCATGCGCATCTGACGTGATCGACAATCCCTATGCTTGCCCGGCAAGTCATTCCAAACCGCTCTGACATCATTCGTCGTTTGCAGTGCTAGGTTTTTCGAAATTTCGAACGCAAGAAAACCAAGCCAAGGAGCCGACATCACCATGTCGATCACCATTGAGGCCCTGATCGAACGGATGGAGTGGGCGGCACGATGCGGCCTGACCGAATTTCAGTTGTCAGAGAACGGAACGCATGTCGCACTCCGGAGAGAGACCGCCACCGCCGCAACGGGGACGGCCCCCGACACCGCATCGCCCGACCCTGAATCCGTAATGCTGGACGCAACTTCCGATATGTTGCCACTGAGCGCGCCGCAGGTTGAGGCCGGTATCGAGGCGCCGCTCTCCGGCCTTTGTTATCTCTCGCCGCAGCCGGACGCTCCGGCCTTTGTCGGGATTGGCGACAGGGTGAAACCCGGCCAGACCATATGCCTGATCGAGGCCATGAAAGTCATGACATCGGTCACGGCGGACCGGGACGGCATCATCGAGGACATTCGCGTTGCGGACGGGGATACCGTCGAGGCCGGAACGCTTTTGATGAAGGTGCGGACATGAAGGCCACATCCCGCCAAACCGTCTTTGTCGCCAACCGGGGCGAAATTGCCCTGCGGATCATCCGCGCTTGCCGCCGTCTGGGCCTGCGTGTCGTCTGCGGCTATTCCGAAGCGGATCGTGGCGCGCCCTATCTGGCGCTTGCCGACGACAGCATCTGCCTCGGTCCGGCAGCGGCGAACAAGAGCTACCTCAATATCGCCGCCGTCATTCAGGCGGCCCGTCTGCTCGACGCGGATTTGATCCATCCGGGCTATGGTTTCCTGTCCGAGAACGCCGCGTTTGCCGAAGCGGTGCAGGCCGCCGGCATGACCCTCATCGGCCCCAAGGCCGAGGTCATGCGCCGCATGGGCGACAAGGTGGAGGCAAAGGCCGCGATGATCGCCGCAGGTGTGCCCTGTGTGCCCGGTCCTGACCGGGTATTGCCGCATGACCCGGAAGACATCGCCCGCATTGCCGAAGACATCGGATATCCGGTCATCCTCAAGGCCGCAGGTGGCGGCGGCGGGCGCGGGATGCGCATCGTTCACGAGGAGTGCGAACTCGCCGACGCCTCTATGCTGACCCGTCAGGAGGCGCAGCGGTTCTTTGGAAATCCGGACGTATACATGGAGAAATTCCTCGGGCGGCCGCGCCACGTAGAAATCCAGATCATTGCGGATTCCCATGGTCAGGCACTCTGGCTCGGGGACCGGGACTGTTCGATGCAGCGACGCCATCAGAAACTGATCGAAGAGGCCCCCGCCCCCGGCATCGATCGCGCGCTGATCGCCGAAATCGGGGCCCGCTGTGCCCGGTCCTGCGTGGACATCGGTTATGTCGGTGCGGGCACCTTCGAGTTCCTCTACGAGGATGGGCAATTCTATTTCATCGAGATGAACACCCGTATTCAGGTGGAACACCCTGTCACGGAGATGGTGACCGGGCTCGACATTGTTGCGCTGCAGATCGATGTGGCGCGGGGGGAGAAACTGACCCTCTCTCAGGACGATCTGCGCACCGAAGGCCATGCCGTCGAATGCCGCATCAACGCCGAAGACCCCGAAAGCTTTGCGCCCAGTCCGGGACGTGTGAACGCGCTGCATCTTGCCGGGGGTCCGGGCATCCGCGTGGACACACATATGGAAGCGGGGGCGGAGGTCCCGGCGAGCTATGACTCGATGATCGCCAAGGTCATCGCCTATGGCGCCGACCGGTCCGAGGCGCTTGCCCGCGCCCGGGCCGCGCTTGAGGAAATGCGTATCGAGGGTGTGAAGACCAACATCCCGCTGCATCGCGAACTTTTGGCCGAGGACGGGTTTGCCGCAGGTGGCGTGTCCATTCATCACCTCGAACATTGGCTCAAGACGCGGGAGGGGCAGGAAAATGCCTGACACCGGACTATTCCCGATCGGCAGCCGCGCCCTGACCTATCAGGTGGACTGCCCGTTCGACCTTGACCACCAGCGCCGCTTCTGGGCGATGGCAGAGGAGGTCTCGCAATGGGACGGCGTCTGTGAGGCCGTGCCCGGGATGACCAATCTGACGCTGCGGTTCGCGCAGGTTCCGGCGGATCTGGACGATCTCGACGCGCGGCTTTGTGCGCTTTGGGACAGTGGCCGTCAAAAGGATCTCACCGGCAAGGTTCTGGAGATTGACATCGTCTATGGCGGTGCCGGTGGGCCGCACCTCGGTGAGGTTGCCGAACTGACGGGCCTGACCATCGACGATGTCATCAAGCGCCACGCGGCCCCGGCCTATACGGTTTTTGCCGTCGGCAGCCACGCCGGATACTGCTACCTCGGCGGGCTCGACCCGATGCTTGAAACCCCGCGCCGCAAGATACCGCTGCAAAGCCTGCCGGGCGGGTCGCTGTCGGTGGCCGGCCTGCAGACCGGCGTGTCCGCCTCTGCCGGGCCGAGTGGCTGGAACACCATCGGATCTGCCGAAGTGCAGTTTTTCGATGTGATGCGTGACCCTGCGGCGCTGTTGGTGCCGGGCGATCAAATCCAGTTCAACCCAGCCGAGGTGATCGCATGATCGAGGTGCTCTCCCTCCCGCCGCTGGCAACCGTGCAGGATCTTGGCCGTCCGGGCCACTGGGCACAGGGGCTTGGGCGCGCCGGGGCGATGGATCCCCTGGCCCACCGGATTGCCAACTGGCTTCTCGGCAATCACGAGACGGCGGCGACACTGGAAATTCCGCTGACGCCCGCGCGGTTTAGCTTTGCCGAGGATACTGTCTTTGCTATCGCGGGTGCCGCATGCGGCGCGACGCTGGACGGCGTGCCACTCGCGCGCAACTGGGCGGGAGCGGCCAAAGAGGGGCAAGTGCTTGCGCTGGGGCCGATGACCGAGGGTGCCCGCGTCTACCTGGCGCTGGCCGGCGGTATCGACGTGCCCGAAATGCTCGGCTCCCGCAGCACGCAGTCCCGCGAGGCCTTTGGTGGCTTTGACGGTCGCGTGCTCCGCCCCGGCGACCAGTTGCGTGCCTGTGACGGGCAAACGACATCCGCCAAACCATTGAGCTGCGCCATGCCTGCGCTGCGCGGGTCGGACGCGGATGCGATCACCCTGCGTGTGATCCCTTCTGCCGAAACGGATCAATTCAGCGCGGCATCGCTCGACGCGTTTTGGTCGCAACCCTACAGCGTCACACCGCAAAGCAACCGTCAGGGCTGTCGGCTGGACGGGCCTGCGCTGCAGCGCGAGACCGAGGGCGAGTTGCGCTCGCACGGGATCGCGCCGGGCATCATTCAGGTTCCGGGTGGCGGTCAGCCGATCATCCAACTGGCGGATGCTGCGACCATGGGCGGCTATCCCAAGATCGCCTGTGTGATCGAAGACGACCTCTGGCGTATCGGTCAGGCCCGTCCGGGGGATCGTTTCCGGTTCACCGCCATCGATCTGTCGCAGGCCCGCGAGATTGAACGAAACACCCAGGCCGAGCTGGACCGGATCCGCACCGGTTTGCAAAAGGCCCGCGAGCTACAGAAAGGGTGGAGCTGACATGTTTGCCGAAAGCGAACTCGAACATCTGATCACCGCCATGCGCCGCACGGGCGTAACAGAGCTGTCGGTTGAAACCGCAGAGCGCTCGGTCCGGTTGGCGCTGCCGGTGCCCGCTCCCCTGCCCGCCTCCCGACCCGCGCGGGACGCCGCAATGTCCGGGCCTGTTTCCGGGCCAATTTCTGAACCGGTCACGGATGTGGTCAAAAGCCCCGGCTTGGGCCGGTTCGCTCCGGTCGGCGAGAACGACGGGCTGGATGCGGTATCTGTCGGTGAACCAATCCGCGAAAACCAGATCCTCGGCTATGTGGCCGATGGCACCGTCCGCCTGCCGGTTCATGCCCCCTGCGCGGGCGTTCTGGCCCGTGCGCTGCGGGACCGCTCTGCCCTGGTGGGATACGGCGATATTCTTTTTGAAATCGGGAAGACGTCATGAAAATCGATATCAATTCCGATATGGGCGAGGGGTTTGGTCCCTATACCATCGCGGACGACGACACCCTGATGACGCAGGTCAGCTCCGCCAATGTTGCCTGTGGTTACCACGCAGGCGACCCTGTCATCATGGACAGGACCGTGCGTCTGGCCAAAGCCAATGGTGTTGATCTCGGCGCACATGTCAGCTTTCCCGACCGTATGGGGTTTGGGCGGCGCAAACTGGACATGGACACCGATGAGCTGCAGGCCCACATCCTGTATCAACTGGGGGCGCTGGATGCCTTTGCCCGCCGTGCCGACCATCGGATCACACATATGAACCCGCATGGGGCGCTCGGCAACCTCGCAAGCTCCGATCCCAAAATCGCCGCAGCCGTTGCCGAGGCCACGATGGCGTTCGATCCCGAAATCGCCTTTCTTGTGCTGCCGGGCAGTGCCCTGGAAACCGCCGCACAGGAGCGGGGCGGACGTGTCGTGCGTCTGTTTCTCGCCGACCGGGGCTACTTGCCGAACGGCCAGCTTGCCCCCCGCAATCAGCCGGGTGCCGTCGTCAAGGATCTGGACGAGGTCATCGCGCGGGTTCTCAAGGTTCTCAATCACCAGAAGCTGACCTGCGTGTCGGGCGCGGAAATCGACATGCCGGTCCAATCGGTCCTCATCCACTCAGACACTCCCGGTGCAGTCGCCATGGCGACGCGGTTGCGGTCGGAAATCCAAGCATCGGGCGGGGAAATCGCGCCCATTTCGACCCACCGGGCCTGACCTGCAAAATCACTGCCGACAGAAAACAAAAGGAAGACACATGCCATTCTCCGACTATAAAACCGCTCTTGTCACCGGCGCCTCCGGCGGTATGGGCCGCGCGATTGCCGAACGCCTGAGCCAGAAGGGGCTGACCGTCCACGCCTTTGCCCGCAGCAAGGACAAGCTGGAAGAGCTTGCAAGCAGCTGCGAGAACATTGTCCCGCATGCGGTCGACATCTCAGACACCAAGGCGGTCACCGCGGAGCTCGAAGGCCTGGAGATCGACGTTCTGGTCAACTGTGCCGGCGTTTCCCGGCCCGGCAGCATTCTGCAATCGGATGCGTTTGACATTGACGAACAGATCGACGTGAACCTGCGTGCCTGCCTGCATCTCGCCCGCCTGTTGCTTCCCGGGATGATGGAGCGCGACAGCGGCCATATCGTCAATATCTCCTCGATGGCGGGTCACTATGAATTCGGCGGACATATCGCCTATCACGCGACCAAAGCGGCGATGCACACCGTGTCCCGCCAACTGCGTGTCGATGCCTTTGGCCGCCGTGTCCGCGTGACCGAATTGAGCCCCGGCCGCGTCGAGACCGATATCTTTGCCAATGTCGAGAAAATCAGCCCCGAAGAAGCCAAGAAGAAATATTTCGAAGGGTTCGAAATGCCGCAGGTCTCCGATATTGCCGATGCCGTCGACTATGCGATCGGCACCCCGCAATATGTGAACATCGGCCTCATCGAGCTGTTGCCGACCCTGCAGGTTCCGGGCGGCCTGCGGACCGCCAAACGCGTCGGCGACGAAGTGATCCTCACCGGCAACAAGTAACCCGCGCACCGCATCCGGGCCGGACAACCCATCCGGGGGACCGGTCCGGTTGGGATGTGATCTCAATGCACAGGATTTCAGGAGCAGCATATGTCTGCAGATAAACTTGCGTCACGCGTGACGTCCATTCGTGTCTCCCCCAGTACCGCCGCCGCGCAAAAGGTGCGCGATCTCAAGGCAGAGGGGCGCGAAATTCTCAACCTGACGGTTGGCGAGCCCGATTTTGATACCCCCGACAGCATCAAAGAGGCGGGGATCAAGGCGATCACGGAAGGCGATACCAAATATACCTCCGTCAACGGCACTGTCGGCCTCCGCAAGGGCATCCAGCACGATTTCAAAACCCGCCTCGGCATTGACTGCGGCCTGGATGACATCTGTGTCGGTGGTGGCGCCAAACAGATCCTTTTCGTGGCCATGATGGCGACGGTCGAAGAAGGAACCGAAGTGATCGTGCCGGCGCCCTACTGGGTGTCCTACCCCGACATGGTGATCGCCAACGGAGGCACGCCGGTGATCGTCCCCTGTGACGAGACGGTGGGCTTCAAACTGACGCCCGCGGCGCTCGAGGCTGCGATCACGCCCAAAACCCGCTGGGTCATCCTCAACTCCCCGTCCAACCCGACGGGCGCTGCCTACACCGCAGACGAGCTACGCGCCTTGGGCGAGGTCATCAAACGTCACCCTCAGGTATTGGTGATGTGCGACGAAATCTATGACCGGATCTGGTACGCCGATTTCAAGGTCCAGAGCATTCTGGGCGTCATGCCGGAACTGCGCGACCAGGCGCTGGTCGTCAACGGGGTGTCGAAATCCTACGCGATGACCGGCTGGCGGATCGGCTATGCCGTCGGGCCGAGGTTCCTGATCGACGCGATCAACAAGCTGCAGTCCCAGATGTCCTCCTGCCCCTCCTCGATCAGCCAGGCCGCCGCCGCTGCGGCTTTGCTCGGCCCGCAAGAAGGGGTCGAAGACGCCGTCGCGGTCTACCGCCAACGTCGCGACCGGGCGCATGAGCTGATCAACGCCATACCGGGCCTCAGCTGCAGCTTGCCGGATGGCGCGTTCTACCTCTTCCCGAGCTGTGCCGGTGTGATCGGCAAAACGGCGCCGGACGGCAAGATCATCGAGAGCGACCTGGACTTCGGTCTCTACCTGCTCGAAGAGGCAGGCGTCGCGTCGGTCCATGGCGGGGCCTATGGGCTTGAGCCCTATTTCCGTATCTCCACCGCCACCTCCATGGAGGAGATCGAACAGGCCTGCGCGAAGATCGCAGAAGCCGTCGCGAAACTGCACTGAGCAGCTAGGCCCCGCCCCGGCCGTGAAACGGCGGGCGGGCGCGGCTCGGGTTATGTTCCCCGGATTGGTTGATGTTCCCCGGATTGAGAAAGGCCCCGAAGCCGTGCTTCGGGGCCTTTTGCGCGTGCCGGGCCGCAAGGACCCGCGTCCCTATTTGTAAATATGGCAACCGACCTGAACCTGCGGCGTCTCCGCTGCCAGCTGGGGAAATGCCGTCGAACAGATATTGCCGACCACCTTCGGACATCTCGGGTGAAAGGGGCACCCGTCCGGCGGAGACAAAGGCGAGGGGATCTCGCCTTTCAGGACAATCTCGCGGTTTTTCTCGGTCGGCGAACTGGGCAGCGCCGCCGAAAGCAACGCCTCTGTGTAGGGATGGCGCGGATGATCAAAGATCTGATCGGTGTCGCCCGTCTCGATGATGCTCCCGAGATACATCACCGCCACTTTATCCGCGAGATAGCGGGTGGTCGCGAGGTCATGCGCAACCAGAATGTAGCTGATGCCGTATTCCTGCTGCATGTCCTTGAGCAGGTTGATGATCTGGGACCGGATCGAGACATCGAGACCGGACACCGGCTCATCCAGGATCACCAGATCGGGGCGCGTCACAATCGCACTGGCAATCGCGATCCGCTGCCGCTGCCCGCCGGAGAACTCATGAGGATATTTGCGTGCATGTGCAGGCCCCAGCCCGACCGCGTCCAGGGCCTCATGCACGCGCCTGTCGACCTCTCCGCTGGTCAGGGTTTCATTCACGATCAGCGGCTCGGCCACGAAATCCCGGATCCGCACGCGCGGATTGATCGACGACCAGGGGTCCTGAAACACCGCCTGAACCCGTGACCGAAACCGTTTGAGGTCGGCGCCGGTCAGGGAATGCACATCCTTGCCTTCGAAATTGATGACCCCCTGCGTCGGGTTCTGCAGGCGCAGCAAAAGCCGCGTCGTCGTTGTCTTTCCGCATCCCGACTCCCCGACGAGCGCCAGCGTCTCGCCTTTTGAGATCTCGAAATTCAGGTCGTTGACAGCCCGCACCGTTTTGGTCTCGCGGCTGAAAAACCCATCCTTGACCTCAAAGTGCTTGCTGAGTCCGCGGGCTTCTAAAATCGTTGGGTTTTTCATTGGTTGACTGCTCTCCAACAGCTTGTTGTGTGCTCACTGTCACCGTTCGCCAACACCGTCGGCGGTGCTTCGCTGCGACACCGCGCGTCGGCATAGTCACAGCGTGGTGCAAAAGGGCAGCCAACAATCTTTTCGGCGGGCGATGGGGGCTGGCCCGGAATTGTGCGCAACCGGCCCTGATTGCCTGACAGGCTGGGAACGGTTGCAATCAGGGCTTCGGTATAGGGGTGCGCGGGATTGGCAAAGATCTTGCCCACGGGACCGGATTCCACAATACGTCCCGCATACATCACCAGAACCCGATGGCACAGGCTGGCGACGATGCCGAAATCATGGGTGATGAACAGGATCGCCATCCCGGTTTCTTCCTGAAGCTCCCGAAGAAGGCGGAGGTATTGCGCCTGAACCGTCACGTCGAGGGATGTGGTCGGCTCATCCGCAATGATGACCTTGGGCCGGCAGGAGATGGCGATGGCGCCGACCACACGTTGCCGCATCCCGCCGCTGAGCTCGCCCGGATAGGCATCGATCCGCTGTTCGGGGGCGGCAACCTTCACCGCCTTGAGCGCATCAATCGCACGGCTGCGCAGACTGCGCCGGGGGCCGGGCGCATGGAGCCTCAGGGCTTCCTTGATCTGGGATCCGACCGTGAAGGCCGGGTTCAGCGATGTCTGCGGGTCCTGAAGGATCATCGAGATCTCCGCGCCCCGCACTTTCCGCATCTGCTTTTCACTGAGGGTGAGGAGTTCCTTGCCGTCCAGCCGGACGCTTCCCTCGGTGATCTTGGCAACATGTTTGGGCAGGAGCCGCATCAGCGCCGACGCGGTCATCGATTTGCCCGATCCGGACTCCCCGACGATCCCGATCGTTTCGCCTTCGTGAACGGAGAAACTATGCCCGTTCACGGGGACGAAGCTTCCCACCTTGGTTTTGATCTCCACCTTGAGATCCTGGACTTCGAGCAATGGCTTTTTCGTTTGGCTATTCATGTCAAAACTGCTTCAATCTGGGGTCGAGCGCGTCACGAAGCCAGTCGCCGATCATGTTGACTGACAAAACGGTGAGCATAATCGCGAGCCCTGGGAAAAATGCGATCCACCAATCTGTGGCGATAAAGTCGCGACCATCGGACACAAGCAGCCCCCATGCCGGGGTCGGACGTGGAATACCGATGCCGAGAAAGCTCAGGGACGCATCGAGCATGATGGCAATGCCCACCTGCAGGGTCGCAAGCACGACGATGGTGTTCACCACATTCGGCAGGATATGCCGGAAGAGAATGCGCGCATGGGACGAACCGGCGACCAGCGATCTGGCGACGAAATCGCTGTCGCGGAGCAAGAGGACCTCGGCGCGGACCTGACGCGCGAAATAGGCCCAGAGCGCAAAGCCGACGACGATGAC
Source organism: Phaeobacter sp. B1627 (assembly GCF_006265095.1). Classification (GTDB taxonomy): domain Bacteria; phylum Pseudomonadota; class Alphaproteobacteria; order Rhodobacterales; family Rhodobacteraceae; genus Epibacterium. The sequence continues at coordinate 54,446 of NZ_VCNK01000016.1, read as the reverse complement.
AACCGACAGGAAGCTGGCGCCGAGTGCCGCCGCAAGGGCAAGCGCCAGCAACATCGCAGGCAGTGCCAGCGAAATATCGACCAGGCGCATCACGAGACTGTCGAAACGGCCGCGCACATATCCTGCGATCAGCCCGAGTGTGGTGCCGACGACCACCCCCACGAAAATGCCGATCATCGACACCGCCATGACGTACCAGGCTCCGTGGAGAATGCGGCTCAGGATGTCCCGCCCGAGGCGATCTGTACCCAGCGGATACTCCCAGGTCCCGCCGAAGAAGACGGGCGGTTGCAGGCGTGCTCTCAGGTTCGGCACATATGGGTCATGCGGCGCGATCCACTGGGCAAAGAACGCCGGAATAATGAACACAACCAACAAGATGATGATCGGGACGAGCGGCAGATTTCGCAATCGGCGCAGTGAAAAGCGGGAAGGCGTTGAGAGTTCAGCCATGATGCATCCTGGGGTTGACGACGACATAGAGCAGGTCGACGAGCAGATTGGAGAGCATGTAGATGACGGCGTAGGCCAGGATCACGGCCTGGATGACGGGAAAATCACGGCCCCGAATGGCTTCGATCGCGACCCATCCCATGCCCGGATAGGAATAGACGGATTCGATGACCACCGAGCCGGTCAGGATCGAGGCCGCCAGAATTCCGAAATATGTGAGGGGGACGACCGCGGCATTGCGAAAGGCATGTTTGCAGATGACCAGCCATTCCGGGACGCCTTTGACGCGCGCCAGTTTGACATATTCCGCATCCAGAACTTCGAGCATCGCCGACCGCGTCAGTCGGGTCAGCGCCGAGATCTGAAACCAGGCGATGGCGATGGCCGGCAGGATCAGATGCGCGAAACTTCCCGTTCCGGAGGTTGGCAGCCACCCGAGCCAGACCGAAAACACCCAGATCAGAACGATACCGAGCCAGAAATTCGGCATCGACTGCCCGAGAAGTGCGAAGAGTTGCGCTGCGTTATCGGTGATGGACCCTTTGGTGTAGGCGGCGGCAATCCCGAGCGGCAGCGCGATTACCACGCTGATGAGAATGGCAAGACCGCCCAGTTTCAACGTGGCGGGCATCCGGTCCAGGACAAAGCCCATAGCGCTTTCCCCCGGCCACTTGAGCGAGGTGCCGAAATCTCCGAGCATCGCGTTCCCGAGGAACGTCATATATTGTTTCCAGAGCGGTTGATCGAGACCCCAGTCCCGGATGAAGGTATCGATCTGTTCCTGTGTCGCATCATCCGGCAACAAGGCGTCAACCGGATTGCCCGACAGCTGGGACAGCGAAAAAACGATCATTGAGATGATCAGGAGCGCAAAAAGGCTCGACCCCGACCTGAGCAGGAGGTGGCGCAACATGAACTATTTCCTTGTAGTGAAACTGCAGGATGAAGCAGCCGAAACGCTTCATCCTGCAAAAGGCGCGGGCCTTACTTGAGATCGAGCAGCTCGAAATGGCTCAGACCGGAGGAGGTTGATCCGGGGAAGCTCCAGCCCTCGACCAACGCGCTGTTCACCACAACGGATGCGGGCACCGTTGCCATCGGAAGATGCGCGTAGGTATCGAATATACGTGTGTACATCGCCTGCAGCGTCCCGTCCCGCTTGGCAGGATCGGTCTCCTGGATGAGAGCCGCGCCGAGGTCATTCAACTCCGGGTCACCGACATCGAGATGCGGGCTTGCATGGGTGGTGAAGAAGATCTGCGAGCCCAGCGCGCTCGGGCGCACAGGCGCATTGCGCATCGGGGTCACGAAATCAGCGTTGAAGCCCCGGATGGCGGTGTTTCCTGTGGCCCAGTCCTGTTCCCGCATCTCTGTCTGGAGGCCGACGAGATCGAAATAGGCCTGTACCAGCTCGGCCATCTGCGCGAACTCGGGGTTGCCTGCGAGGCTCGTCACCACCAGCGGGATCTTTGGATTTTCAAAGCTGTCCGGATATCCCGCCTCGGCCAGCAATTCCATCGCCCGCTCGGGGTCATATCCGTAGTCCGCATCGAAACGCTCCGCGAGCGCCTCGGAATAGCCAGGAAAGCGCGGATCCATCGTGTAGACAGACAAGGCGCCGACCCCTTCGCCATAAAGCGCTTCGAGAATGGCGTCCCGGTCCAGCGCGCGGTTCATCGCCTCCCGCACCCGGACATCCGCCCAGGCATAGCTACGCGCATCCCGATTTTCTTCGGCCTCGGGGTTCATGAACTGCCCCGTGAACAGCATGGTCGTCTGCATGGCGCCGGCACTGGACACGATCACCTTTTCACCTGCCTCGACGGCATCGTCCTGCAGATCGCGGGGAAGTGTGACCACATGGGCTTCGCCTGCGGACAGCATTGCCAGACGAGTCGAGGGCTCGCTCACCCACCGGAATTCTATCTCGTCATATTCGGGGGTTGTTCCGGTCCAATGGTCCTCGACCGTGCTGAACAGGATGGATTGACCGACTTCGCGGCCCTCGTATTTGAACGGGCCCGAACCGGCCGGGGCGCTTTCATAGCCGTCCAGCCCCTCGGCGTCGTACTGGGCCTTGCTATAGATCACGAGCGAGCCGCGGCCCGCGTGGGAGAACAGGAAATTCGGTTCAGGCGACGGCAGGTCGAAGCGCACGGTATGCTCGTCAACCGCAGTGATTTCGATCTCGCGGAAAAGGCTGATGCCGCTGAGTTTCGCATCATCGCCCACATGCAGGCCGAAGCTGTGAATGACATCTTCCGACGTCACAGGGCCCCAGTCGTCGTTGAATGCCGCGTCCGGGTGAAGGTGGAAAGTCCAGGAGGTGAAGTCTTCGTTGTGCTCCCAGCTTTCGGCCAGTTGGCTATTGTCATATTTGCCGGACACAGGATCCTGCCCGACCAGCGTCTGAAACGACGGCATGATGAAGGCACCGGTCGTGGTCCAGTACAGATTGGAATCCGCGCCGAGCGGGCTCACAGCCACAACCACTTTGTCCTGAGCAGCAGCCGCGCCAACCGTGGCGCCACTCAGAATGCTGCCGGCCAGAAGCGCGCTTGTCAGCGTGCTTGATAGACGGAATTTGAGTTTTGAAACCTTGGGTCCCATTGGAAAGTCTCCCTGTTAAGAGCGTTGAAATGTTGCGGTCTCCGGGATGTCCGTGCCGCGTTTTTTGTGCTCTGAGTTTCAGTGGAGGTGTCCAAGTTGTATAATATCGATCAGCTCTGACGGCATACTGCCTCGCGATGCCGCGCCGAAATGCTGCATCAGACCGCATGTTATCAGCCCCGCAGCAGCCCGTGGTGACCCGTCGTCGCCCGTTGTCGCCCGTCGTCGTCCCTGGCACGCGACCCCGAGGGACCTCACCTTTGGCAGCACAGCCGGCGGCCGATGCGCCACAGGGGCATCGTGCTCGCATATGACGCCAGTCAGGGATTGTATTTCCCTATTCCCGCAATGTCCCCCACGGTTCGCCTCGACGTGCGAATTGACGCAGAGGTCAGTCCGATGGGCGCATGTTCGAGCAGTGCGTGGGCCCGCGGCTCTGCACCCTGCATCCGGTCGCGCACCCTGCAAACGACATGCAACCGACATTCAAACGAAAGGTCTCTCAGCCAATGAAACTCGCCGCCGTAACCAATGAGGTTGCCCCGCTCACGTCGCCAAACACCCTTGATACTATTCTCAAAACCGCCGTGGAACATGGCATCACCACATTCGAGGCGCGTACCGTCGAAGGCAAGCGGTTCCCGCTTCTGACCGGCGACGCATGGCGCGTTCTGAAAGGCGCACGGACCGAATATGGCATCGAATATTCCGCCGCCTCAGCTGGAAATCTGATCGGCATTCCGATGGGTAGCGATCTTGTCAGCCTCCACAAAGACCAGCTTTGGTCGATGAGCATGGATATGGCCGAAGTCATCTCAGCGCCCGCTTTGATCACATTCGCTCCGCAGCGCAGCGCCAGCGATGATGCCGCCACCTTTGAGCAGGTGGTGACCCTGCTGGGCGATATGGTCGACCGCGCGGCGGCACGCGGCATCAACGTCCAACTGGAGAACCTGCCGGGCACCTGGGCCGATACATCGCAGAGCTGCCTTGCCCTGATGCAAGCCGTCGACCGTCCCACATTCGGCTATGTCTGGGACACCGGAAATCTCTATGAGGCGGAAAAAACGACGTTCGAAGAGGGATTCGAAAGGCTGAAACCGTATATCTGCAACGTGCACCTGAAAGACGGTGAGTTCATCGACGGGAAAATGACCTGGAAACACTACGGGACGGGTCAGACCAACCTTAAAGGCCAGATCGATGCCCTGAAATCCATCGGCTACACGGGCACTCTGGCTCTGGAGGCGGCTCGTATCCCGCATATCGAAGGGGATTTTGAGGCCTCCCTGGCCTATCTCAGGACAATTCTCTGATCCCGGCGATAGGTTTGAACGACACGCGTATCTGGCGGCCAGCCTGACTGGCCGCCAGATGGACTACAGGATTTTCTTGCGCATATAGGACGAGACAACCTCTCCGAACACGACCAGCGCGAGAATGGTGAGCAGCACCATGGAGACCTCGGGCCAGTTGAACGTATCGATCGCGCCTTGCAGGATCATCCCGATGCCACCAGCGCCCACCAGCCCCAGCACGGTGGATTCACGCAGATTGATATCCCAGCGCAGGATCGCAACCGCAAAGAAGGCGGGCATCACCTGCGGCACGATGGCGTAGAGCACGATCTTGAAGCGTGATGCCCCGCAGGCCTCCAGCGCTTCGACCGGCTTCTGGTCAATCTCCTCGATGGCTTCGCCCAGAAGTTTGCCCAAAAAACCAATGGAACGAAACATGATAGCCACGATACCGGCGACAATTCCGGGGCCAAAGATCGCGACGAAAAGAAGCGCCCAGATGATCGTATTTACGGACCTCGAAGAGACCAGGATAAAGCGGCCAATCCACAGGGTCACCCGGTTTGGCGTCGTGTTCTGCGCCGAGATATAGGCGACAGGCAGGGAGACGACGACAGCAATCATGGTGGCCAGTGTCGCGATGTTCACCGTCTGCCAGATGGCCTCAAGTATCGAGGGCAGATTGCTGGGATCCGGCGGCATCATACGGGCGAACAGATCGCCCATCTGCGTCGGGGCGTCCCACACCCATTCCCAGATCACGTCGATGCTGCTGAGGGCCCAGGCCACGACGAGCACGGTAAACAGCAGGCCACCATAACGCATCAGGCGCTGGCGTAGGGTGAAGCGGGACCAGTGATCGAGTGTTTGCTGCAGAGGTTGAGTGCCCATCATGCGATCCGCTTTCTGATAAATCCGCTCACCGCCTCAGACAGGAGAATGACGCCGACGATGACCATTGTGATGGCAAGGGCGAAGTCATAGTCGTAGCGGCCAAAGGCATTGGCCAACGTGGCGCCGATGCCACCTGCGCCAACGATGCCGACCACGGCGGAGGCCCGCAGGTTGCTGTCCAGCTGATAGATCCCCAGCCCGACAAGCCGTGGCATGATCTGCGGCACGACCGCATAGGCCAACGTGGCGAGGAAGCCCGCACCAACGGACCGCATGGCCTCCACCTGGCCGAAATCGATCTCCTCGATCCGTTCTGCCAGCAGCTTTGCCACGAAACCGACGGAATAAACCACCAATGTCAGAGCCCCGGCAAAGGGGCCAAACCCGACCGCCTTCACAAAGATGATGGCGACAATGACCGGGTGAAAGCTGCGGGCCACGATAATGATCCCCCGGCCGAGGAAATAGACCGGTTTGATTGCGATGTTGCGCGCCGCCATGAAGGCGAGAGGCACAGACAGGAGAATGCCGCCGACGGTTGCCAGGATGGCGATCTTCAGGCTCTCCAGAAACCCGTCGATCAAAAGTCCGGACCGGTCGAAATTTGGCGGAAAGGCGCCGCTGAAAATCCGCTGTGCCCGGCGCATCCCGTCGGAAACACGATCCCAGTCAATGGGCAATGTGGCCAGAGTCGCAACAATATATATGGTGAGGACTGCATATAGCCCGTATCTGAGCACCGGGTTGCGGATAAAGGGGGGCTTGCGCCAGATGGCTTTGTCCGGGGTCATGCGACGGCCCCGACTTCGGCACGGTCCATGGCGGGAACGCCGGCATAGATTTCATCCATCTCCGCCTTGTCCAGTTTGCCAGGCAAATCGTCAAATATGATGCGCCCGTAGCGCATGCCGACGATCCGGTCGCTGTATTCCTTTGCTTCGGTCACATTGTGGATGTTGATAATGACAGGCAATTTCAACTCGGAGGCCAGATCGCGCAGCAGCGACATGATCTGCTCGGAGGTCTTGGGATCGAGCGAAGCCGTGGGCTCGTCCGCCAGCAGGATCTCGGGGCGCTGCATCAATGCCCGGACGACTCCGACCCGTTGGCGCTCACCGCCCGAGAGTTCATCGGCGCGGCGGTCTGCGTAGTGGGCAATGCCAACCCGCTCCATCAGCTCATAGGCGTGGCGGATGTCCTCCCGCGGGTAGCGGCGGCTCAGCGCGGCCCAGGTGGAAATGTAGCCCAACCGACCCGATTGCACATTTTCCATCACAGTCAGGCGGTCGATCAGATTGAAACTTTGAAAGACCATGCCAATGCGGCGGCGCGCAATGCGCAGTTCACGGCGGTTGAGGGTGGTGAACTCTGTGCCGTTCAGATCGACGGAGCCGGACGTGGGTTCAACCAGCCGGTTGATACACCGCAGCAGCGTGCTTTTGCCGGCCCCCGACGAGCCGATCACAGAGGTCAACTGATCACCTTCGACAGTCAGATCCAGCTCCTTGAGCACCGGATCGCCGGCCCCGTATCGTTTGGTCAGTTTGGAGATTTTTAGCATTGGGTTTCCTCCGGCATAGCGCAGCTCTGCCTATGACGTGCGCCCCACAAGGGGGTCGCAAGGCTGGAAAAACTGCCCGGACAGCAGACTGCGCTCTCCGGGCATTCGCAGGGGGGCAGGTTAGTTCCCGGCCAGCCCCTGAGGGGTATATTCCACACCGTTGGATTTCTGGATCTGACGAATGACCGCCCATTGATCCTGGTAGGTGATCGGAATGAACTTGCTGACGCCTGAGAATTCGTCACCCAGCTTGGTGCCGGCAAATTCGAAGGTGAAGAAGGCCTCTTTGATCTTCTCGGCCAGCGCGGGATCCAGGTTATGCGCCAGATTGAAGGAGGTCGTCGGGAACGGATCGCTTTCCCAGATCATACGCACGTCCGCCTCATCATAAAGGCCACGCTCAGCCATCCGCTCGACCACTTCGGAGGCCACCGGGGCCGCGTCGTAGTCGCCGGCCACAACGCCCAACATGGATTGGTCATGAGAGCCGGAGTAGGTCACTTCGTAGTCTTTGTCAGGTTCGATACCGAGCGCCGGAAACAATGCGCGCGGCGCCTGGTTCCCGGAATTGGAGGTCGGCGAGGTATGAGCAACGCGGCGGCCCGCCAGATCTTTGACCTCTTTGATGTCGCTGTCTGCCTGAGTGAACACCTGCAGCTTATAGCCGAACTGGCCGTCCTCCGCGCCCATGATGGCAAAGGGCACGGCCCCTGCGAGGTTCACGGCGAAGGGGGTCGGACCGGTTGAAAACCCCGCCACATGCAAGCGGCCGGACCGCATGGCTTCGACCTCGGCGGAGTTGGACTGCACGGCAAAGAATTGCACATTCTTGCCCGTGACCTCCTCCATATGCGCGATGAAGGGGGCCCAGATGTCTGCATACACTGCCGGATCCTCGACCGGGGTATAGGCAAAGACCAGAGTATCCGGATTTTGAAGCTCCGCAGGATCGGTCGGGGTATCTGCGACCAGGTCGCCATTGGCGTCACAATAGAGTTCGTCAAGTGCGCCACGGTCGGCACAGTCTGCGGCAGCTGCCGCAAAGGCGCTCGCGGACAGGATGCCCAGTGCGGTTGCAGCTCGGGTAATAAATGGTGTCATGGTTTCCTCCCTTTTCACGCATGCCTCTCGCCGTCCGGCCAAAGGCAATGCGCTGACCCGCCGAGGATAGGAGCGGGCGGCGCGCCGAGGCGAGACCGCCTCTGTTAATGGAACAGACGGAACGCCTGTTTAATGTTAACAATATTACAAACCCGCCCCTACCGCCTTAAAACCTGACATGATCTGCGTCACTGAATCGCGGAGATTCCGGACTTGGCGGAATTCTGATGCGGCGCGACGTTACAGGAAGAAGTTGCATACAGATGGGCAAAACCGAACCACTCTCCGGACCTCTCATTGCCATTGTGGACGATGACGAGAGCGTGCGCGTTACCCTGTCTGCCTTGATGCGCGAAAGTGGGTTTGATGCGGTGTGCTGTCCTGACATCCCGTCGTTCATGGCGCTGGGCGACCCGCCGCCGGTGGATCTGGCCCTGATAGATCTGCGCTTGCGTGGAGAGTCTGGATTGACCCTGGCGATCCACATTCGCGAACGCTACGAAATTCCAATCGTGATGTTGACCGGCGTCGGCGACGAGATCGACAAAATCATCGGGCTGGAAACCGGGGCGGACGACTATCTGATCAAACCGTTCAATCCCCGCGAACTGGTCGCGCGAATCCGAGCGGTCCTCAGACGCTATGGCCATGGGGCGTCGAAGCCTGGTGCGAGCTCCGGCAAAGGCATTGTTTTTGGCTCCAAGCGGATCGATGTGCTGACCCGTCGCGTGCTGGATGCAGACGGTGAAGAAATCCCGCTGACCAACGCCGAATACCGCCTGTTGGAGTATTTTGCGCGCAATCCCAACAGGGTCATCCCACGGCCCGAACTGCTGGAAGAATTGGGATCCGATATGCAGCGATATGTAGACCGGACCATCGACGTGCTGATTTTACGACTGCGCCGCAAGATCGAGCCTGTTGCGTCCAAACCTGTGCATCTGCAGACCCGCCGCGCCCAAGGCTATGTTTTCCACCTGTCGCCAGAAGGCACGTAATGCCCTCAATTTCCGATTTGAGTGTCCGCTTCCGCCTTTCCGCGGCGATCGCTGTTCTGTTTGGCCTGATCCTGCTGGTCTGCACTATTGGATTGCTGGTGCTGAACCGCACCGAGCTTTGGATGAATGTTCTGCACAAAGACACGCTGGCGGAAGTCTCCGAAGCTTTGGATCTGTCACGCGAATCTGCCGATCTGGCGACCTCTGCCCCCTTCTTGCATGCGCTTTTTCCGCCGTTTCAGTTGGAACAGGAAGCGGCGAGGGTCCGGGCAAACCTGGATCGGATCGAAGCTCTCTCGGCGGGTGACCCGGAACTGCAACTGCCTGTGGCGCGTCTGCGCTCGGCCATCGATGATCTGACATCCGCACTGGCACCGCAGACGGCGCGGCAGGCGGCATTGGAGGCGATCGCCAGCGATATGGTGCGGCTCGATCAACGGGTGCGGCGCTTGACCAGCGACGCGGCTCTGCCGCTGGCAGAGCGGGAGGGCTGGTCCGCTCTGCAACAGCTCACAGCGAGCGCAATTGGTGCGGTCCGGGCCAATGCGCTCATTGAACTCGGAGAGTTCAGCCGTCACTTTACAAGGCGACGGGATGCAGTGGTGCCGCAGCTTTTGCCGGTTCATCAGGCGACATTGGCCGAGATCGAACAGACCGCCCTGCGCGGAGAGACCCTGTTCGTGCTGAAACACCGCGATCTGGCGGCGCGGCTGGATGCCGAAAACGCGCTGTTTCGCATCCGGCAGGAGGCCCGCCGCGTCAGCACGTTTGCCGAGATCAAGGTTGCTCTCGCAGAAGAACGCCTGTCACAGGCCCGCGCCGAGACCTCCAACAACCTGGAATTTGCCAAAAACGCATTTCTGGCGTTGACGGTTGCGAGCTTGCTGGTGGCAATCACATCCTCGCTTTATGTGTCGCGCTACGTGGCGCGCAACCTGCAACTCATTTCCGAGGCCATGCGCCGGCTTGCCTCCGGGAACCACCGCACCGTGCTGCCTCAGGGTCCGAAGTCCGAGGATGAGATTGGCCAGCTCTATGCGGCCTTTCACGTCTTTCGCGAAAGCGCCCGCAAGCTGGAGCGCCGGACCCGGCAGATTGGCCACCAGAACGCGCTGTTTTCGCGGGTGTTTCGCAACATCAAAGACGGCGTGGCGATTGCCTCCGCCGAGGGCTGGATCGAGGCCGAGAACGACAAACTGCGGCAGCTCCTGCGGTTGCCAGCGGCGGAGCACGCCACCCGCGCACAGGTTTCTGAATTGATCGCAGACTCCCGTTTTTCGCGGCGCACCTCCGCGAGCGAACATGGCGGTTTTGAGGAATATGCCGATCCCGCCGGCAACGTCCTGGAGTTGCGCCGCTCGCCTCTGCCCAGCGGCGAAGAGGTCTGGCTTTTGTCGGAAACCACCGAACGAAAACGGGTTGAGCAACGGCTGGAGGAAATTCGCCGGGTCGAGGCGCTGGGAAAAGTGTCTGGCGAGGTCGCCCATGATTTTGGCAATATCCTGTCAAGCATTTCCGGCAATCTGCACCTGCTGGAGGCCGCTGTTCCGGAAGAAAGCCGCCACCTTCATACCCGTCTGAGATCTGCCCTGGATCTGGGTGTCTCGCTCACAGAGCGACTGCTGGCTTTTGCCCGGAAGCAACATCTGGAACCGCAGGTGACGGACATCGGATTGCTGGTCGAGGGCATGGCAGATCTGTTGGAAATTGCGGTGCCGAGCACGGTCAAGATGGAGGTTGAGAGTCCGCCACGGCCAGTTTTCGCGAAAGTAGATCCGGGGCAATTGGAAAGCGCGATTTTGAACCTTTGCGTCAATGCGGGCCAGGCGATCGGCGAAACCGGCCACATTCACGTGCGCGTCAGCGACGAAGACGGGGCGCAGCTCTCTATCCAGGACACCGGCTCCGGCATGACGCCGGAGGTACTGCGCCACGCCACAGAGCCCTTCTATTCCAACCGCGCGGACGGCAGTGGCACGGGATTGGGGCTGTCCATGGTCGACGGTTTTGTCCACCAATCCGGTGGCCACATGACCCTCGCCTCTCGCACGGAGGGGCCGCATCGGGGCACGACTGTGACCCTCTGGTTTCCCGCACTGGCAGAGGACAGCGGCCAGCCCGGTGAGATGTTCAAGCCGGGAACCGCATTGGTGGTTGATGACGATCCCGCCTATCTGGCATCTGCAGCAGAGACCTTGGAACGTTTGGGCTATGTCGTGATCCGCGCCGGAAGTTTCAGCGAAGGCAAGAGCCAACTGCACCGGCAGCCCGGGCTGGATCTGGTGCTCAGCGACCTGAATCTGGACAAGGGCGCGTCCGGATGGGAAATTCTGCACCTCGGGCACCGGCTGTTTCCAAAGTGCCGACTGGCCGTTATGTCGACCCGGGACATTAATCGAACGCCACGGGGACTTGAAAAATCGGCCCGGCCGGCGAAACTGCCTAAACCGTTCACTGACTCAATGATGCGGAAACTGGTTGCCCCATTTTGACAGCTGCGATCCTGCCCCGGCGGTCCCCGGGTGGGAAGGCTCTGATGAGAAGGGCTGCCCTCCGTCAAAGGCTCTGGCACTTCGAGAGAGGTCGGCCACAGCGATCCGTTGAGCCTCCGGATGAACGCGCCAAGTGAAAGTTGCTGATGAGAGACCCTTGGGACTCGTCAACCGCATGGTTCAGACCAAGACCCTCTCCCGTATGCGGTGAGGTTTGAAAAACATATGGAACACCAATAAACACCTTGCTCTGCTGTGTATTAGGAGATTCACAAGGGCGTTCGGAGATTTTTCCAGAAGAAAGTATGAAATGGTGCTGCTGGTGAGGATCGAACTCACGACCTCCCCCTTACCAAGGGGGTGCTCTACCACTGAGCCACAGCAGCACTATGTCACTTCGAAGCCGTCAGTCTTTCAAAGCACTCCCCGAAGAGAGCAGTTCACCTTTGAATTGCGGCGTCTCTGTGAGCGGGCTTCTATGCATATTCGGTAGGGGATGCAAGAGGATCTGGACGCTTTTTTTCGACTAAGTTAGACACGGTGTATGGCAGAGAAAAAGAAACCTACCGGTAACCGACCCGGGGCCGCCCGTGAGGATCGCCTGAAAGCGGCCCTGAAGGCGAACATGGCCCGGCGCAAGGCACAAGCCAAGGCACGGTCCGAACAAAAAGACGACGCCTCGGGCGACGCTAAAGGATAGAGCAGATGGATTCGATTTTGGTAACCGGAAATGGCCCGCTAAACGGTGCGATTCCCATCGCAGGGGCCAAAAACGCCTGCCTGACGCTGATGCCCGCGACGCTTCTGAGCGAAGAGCCGCTGACCCTGACCAATGCGCCCCGGTTAAGTGACATCCGCACGATGACCTCCTTGCTGCAATCGCTTGGGGCGGAAGTGTCGGCCCTGCAGGATGGCAAAGTGCTGGCCATGTCGAGCCACGCGCTCGACAATCATACGGCGCATTATGATATCGTGCGCAAGATGCGGGCGTCCATTCTGGTTCTCGGGCCCATGTTGGCACGTGACGGACAGGCGGTCGTGTCCTTGCCCGGTGGCTGTGCGATTGGCGCGCGTCCGGTTGATCTTCACCTCAAGGCGCTGGAGGCCATGGGCGCGGAGCTGGATCTTCGCGACGGATACGTCCACGCCAAAGCACCTGGCGGGCGGTTGCAGGGCGGCGTGGTCGAGTTCCCCTTTGTGTCGGTCGGAGCAACGGAAAACGCGCTGTTGGCAGCGACCCTGGCCAAAGGCACGACGGTTCTGAAAAACGCCGCCAGAGAGCCCGAGATTATCGATCTGGCCGAGTGTCTGCGCAAAATGGGCGCGCAGATCGAAGGCGAAGGTACCGAAACGATCACCATTCAGGGGGTGGACCGGCTGAATGGGGCGACGCACCCGGTGGTGACCGACCGGATCGAGCTTGGGACCTATATGCTGGCCCCGGCAATATGTGGCGGCGAAGTCGAGCTGCTTGGCGGGCGCCGCAATCTGTTGGAAGCGTTCTGCGCCAAGCTGGAAGCCACCGGGGTGGAGATCAGCGAAACCGACAGCGGTCTGCGGGTGCGCCGCGTGGTGGACCGGGTTCGCGCGGTTGATGTGGTCACAGAACCCTTTCCGGGCTTTCCAACCGACCTGCAGGCGCAGTTCATGGCGTTGATGTGCACGGCAGACGGCGTTGCAACCCTGGAAGAGCGGATCTTCGAGAACCGTTTCATGCACGCGCCGGAACTGATCCGCATGGGCGCGCAGATCGACGTCCACGGCGGCACCGCCAAGGTGACCGGTGTTGATCGTCTGAAAGGAGCGCCGGTGATGGCCACCGATCTGCGGGCCTCGGTGTCACTGATCCTTGCGGGGCTTGCTGCGGCGGGCGAGACAAAGGTCAGCCGTGTCTATCACCTTGATCGTGGCTACGAACATGTGGTGCGCAAGCTGTCGGCGGTGGGTGCAAAAATCGAACGCATCAAGGAAAGCTGATGTCAGACGCAACCTTTGAAGATGGCCGCGAACGCCCGCTCAATCTGGGCGCCTGCGATCTGGTGGATCTGGACGTCATTTCCTCTCTGGTTCAGGATGCGGTTTTTCCCGTGACAGAGATGACCTGGCAACCATCCGCACGTCGCTTCGCGCTTTTGGTGAACCGGTTCCGCTGGGAAGACCGGGCCGCAGCAGAGCGGCGCGGGCGCGCATTTGAGCGGGTGCAGTCATTGTTGGTTGCAGAAAACGTCCTGGGTGTTGCGTCCCAGGGGGTGGACCGTCGCGACACGGATCTCGTTCTGTCGCTGCTGTCCCTCACCTTCGAACCGGGCGAGGATGGGGCGGGCCATCTCCTTCTGACGCTGGCGGGTGATGGCGCCATACGCCTCTCGGTGGAGGCTATCGATGTGACGCTCAAGGATGTGACCAGGCCCTATGTGGCGCCTTCTGGGCATATGCCACGGCACGGCGAGTGATCCCACGCCTTGAGACCAGCGGGACAGCGGTTTAAGCAGGGTCAAATTCTGAAGGAGGCCGCAATGCCCGTTTTCCTCGACACGACGGACAGTACGTTTGAACAGTCCTTTGTCACGCTTCTGAACGCCAAGCGCGAAGACAGCCCGGATGTGGACGCGACAGTGGCGGGGATCATCGCCGACGTGCGCTCCCGTGGGGATCAGGCCTTGCTGGAGCTGACGGCAAAATTCGATCGCCTGGCGCTGGACGATGCATCGCAATTGCGTATTTCCTCTGCCGAGATCGACGCCGCTATTGCCAATGTTCCCAAGGCGGAACACGCGGCGCTGGAGATGGCTGCCGCCCGCATCCGGGCGTATCACGCACAGCAGATGCCCGAAGATCGCTCCTGGACGGATGATGCAGGGGCAACGCTTGGCTGGCGCTGGTCGGCGGTTTCGGCTGCGGGCTTGTACGTGCCGGGCGGGCTGGCCAGCTATCCCTCCTCTGTTCTCATGAACGCTGTGCCCGCAAAGGTGGCCGGTGTCGCGCGCCTTGCGGTGACGGTCCCGACCCCGGACGGGCAGATCAACCCGCTGGTACTGCTGGCCGCGAGGCTGTCTGGCGTGGATGAAATCTACCGGGTCGGAGGGGCGCAGGCGATTGCGGCACTGGCATATGGAACCAATACCATTGCTCCGGTGGATAAGATCACAGGCCCCGGAAACGCATTTGTCGCGGCTGCCAAACGCCGGGTCTTTGGCAAGGTGGGCATCGATATGATCGCGGGCCCTTCCGAGATCCTCGTCATCGCCGACGAGGACAACAACCCGGATTGGATCGCATTGGACCTGCTGAGCCAGGCCGAACACGACGAAAGCGCGCAATCCCTTCTGATCACAGACAGTGCAGCCTTCGGCCGGGCTGTCGTCGCGGCTGTCGAGGCCCGTCTGGAAACGCTGGAGCGCAGCCCCATTGCCGGGGCGAGCTGGCGCGATTTTGGCGCCGTCATCGTGGTTCGGGACATGGAGGAAGCCGCGACCCTCTCCGACAGGATTGCGCCGGAGCATCTGGAGCTTTGCGTGGCTGATCCGGAGGCCCTGAGCAAACAGACCATTCATGCGGGCGCCATTTTTCTGGGACAGTATACGCCCGAGGCCATCGGCGACTATATTGGCGGGCCGAACCATGTGCTCCCCACGGCACGCTCCGCCCGGTTCTCCTCCGGCCTTTCGGTGATGGACTTCCTCAAGCGCACGACCCTTAGCCATATGACCCCCGAGGCGCTGCGGGCGGTGGGGCCTGCGGCGGCGACGCTTGCGTCGAGTGAAAGTCTGGAGGCCCATGGCCTGTCAATCCGCGCGCGGCTGGACGCGCTGAACCGTTGACCCTCACACGCAGGCGTGAAGCCACTTGAGGAAGCAATGCAAAAAATATCAAGGCTCAGCTTTGCGGGCTGCCCTCCGCAATGCTGAGCCTCTTGCAGGCCGGACCGTGTCTCTATCCGGCATATCTTGATCAGCGCATGCCCGTGGTTAACAAATCCTTGACGCCAGGGCGCGCAGCGGCGGCTTTCCAGACGTCCCTTCGGATTTGATGGCGCGCTGACGCAAAAGTTGCGCAGTGATTGCGTTGCGTCAGGATCCGGATCGATTGTGCGAACGGCAATGATCCGCTAGGTCAATAGATGAGATGGATTTGGGACCAGAGATATGAGCCGGATCAGCCACTTTGAACTTGATGACAGCAACCTGCCCGCTCCGACACCGGAGATCGAGCAGGAACGCAAGGTTGCCATCTTTGACCTGCTTGAGGAAAACAGCTTTATTCTGCCGCCGAAAGATGGCCTCGCGG
Source organism: Phaeobacter sp. B1627 (assembly GCF_006265095.1). Lineage (GTDB taxonomy): Bacteria > Pseudomonadota > Alphaproteobacteria > Rhodobacterales > Rhodobacteraceae > Epibacterium. The sequence continues at coordinate 38,752 of NZ_VCNK01000016.1, read as the reverse complement.
CACCGGACGGCCCCTACCACGTCTCTCTCTCCATTCGCGATAAACGGCTGGTCTTTGATATCCAGACCGAAGAGGGCGAAAAAGCTGCGGAATTTCACCTGTCATTGATGCCGTTCCGGCAGGTGGTGAAAGACTATTATCAAATCTGCGAAAGCTACTTCAACGCGGTCAAGACCCTGCCCCCCAGTCAGATCGAAACCATCGATATGGCGCGGCGCGGCATCCACAACGAAGGCAGCCGCGTGCTGCAGGAACGTCTCGACGGCAAGGCGGAGCTGGACACCGACACCGCCCGCAGGCTTTTCACGCTGATTTGCGTTTTGCACTTCGGAGGCTGATGGGTGGAGGCTCTTCCGCAGTCCGTTCTGTTCTGCTGTGACCATAACGCGGTCCGATCTCCGATGGCCGAAGGGATCATGAAAAAACTCTATGGCACCGGCACCTATGTGCAGTCGGCCGGTGTCAAGAACGATATGGAAATCGATGGTTTCTGCATCACGGTCTGTCAGGAAATCGGGGTGGAGCTGTCACGTCACCGCTCGCGGTCCTTCGACGAGATGGAGGAATGGGGCGATGACATCTCCGCCTATGACCTCGTGATTGCGCTCTCTCCCGCCAGTCAGCGCCGCGCGCTGGAACTCACGCGGCTTTTTCACCTCGATGTCGATTATTGGCCGATTATGGACCCTACCGGGCTGGGCGAGACACGTGAGGCGAAGCTAGAAAGCTACAGACAGACCAGAGACCAGATCCTGGAGCGGCTGACGGCGCGCTGGGGCACCCCGATGGAGATTTGAATGAACGATACGATCGCCCGCTATTTCGCCGCCTTCAACGCCGATGACACCGACGGCATGATAGAGTGCCTCGCCGATGACGTGGCGCACCATGTGAATGAGGGCGAAATCCGCGTTGGCAAAGCGAAATTCGCGGAATTTTGCACCCATATGAGCCGATGCTACAAGGAAGAGCTGACGGATTTGGTCATCCTGACCAATGAAACCGCTGATCGCGCCGCAGCGGAATACACGGTAAATGGCACCTACCTTGAGACCGACGCGGGCCTGCCGGACGCAAGCGGTCAGACGTACAAGTTGCCGGCGGGTTCATTTTTCGATCTGCGGGACGGGCTCATCACCCGGGTCACCACCTATTACAACCTTGCGGATTGGATCAAACAGGTCTCTGCCTGATGTCGTTGCGCATCCATGCCCTGACAGGTGCCGCGCTGGAAGCCTCGTTGGATGAGGTCGCGCGCCTGCGCATTGAGGTCTTCCGGTTCTGGCCCTATCTCTACGATGGCGATCTCGCCTACGAACGACACTACCTGCAAAGCTATCGCACCAGCAAAGAGGCGATTGTGGTCGGTGCATTCGATGGGGAACAGCTGGTGGGCGCGGCAACGGGAACGCCTCTGGCCGATCACGCCGATGATTTCGCGCAGGCATTTGACGGGAGCGGACTGGATCTCAGCAGAATCTTTTACTGCGCCGAGTCGGTATTGCTGCCCGAGTATCGCGGCCAAGGAGCCGGGCACGCGTTCTTTGATGTGCGCGAAGCGCATGCCCGGCGGTCCGGATATGACAAAGCGGCGTTTTGCAGTGTGACCCGTCCGGACGATCATCCTCTCAAGCCAGCCGATTATTCTCCGCTTGATCCCTTTTGGCGCAAACGTGGCTACGCCCCATTGATCAATGTTGAGGCAGAGTTTTCGTGGAAAGATATCGATCAAGACCAACAATCGCGAAAATCCCTTCAGTTCTGGATAAGGGACCTCTGACGATCCAAAGAATACCTGCCCCCACCTCTGGGGCCTCGAAAATAACGTTATTCTGCAAAATAGATGCGCCAACCTTCCTACGGCCATCGCGCACCGGAGAAGTATGACATGAAGATCGCAACCGCCGCCTACCCGCTCGACTGGCTCGACAGCTGGTCGCAATACGAAGACAAACTCTCGGACTGGGTGTCGACAGCAGCGCGGAACAAGGCAGACCTGTTGGTTTTTCCCGAGTACGGCGCCATGGAGCTCTCGACGCTGGACGGAGCGGCGATCGCCGGGAACCTCGAAGCATCCATTCAGTCGGTCTCCGAAAAGATGGAAGCCGTCGCCGAATTGCACCTGAAGCTCGCGGCCGAGTACAAGCTGCATATCCTTGGCGCCTCCGCTCCGGTCCACGCCGGTTTTTCACGGCCGGTGAACCGCGCGGAACTCTACACACCAACCGGGGCGCGCGGCCATCAGGACAAGCAAATCATGACCATGTTCGAACGGGACCCTTGGGACGTGGTGACGGGCGGGCCGCTGAAGGTCTTTGAAACTGCCATCGGAAAGATCGCGGTTTTGATCTGCTACGACAGCGAATATCCCTTGCTGGCGCGTGCGGTGTCGGAGGCGGACTTTATTCTTGTCCCCTCCTGTACTGAGGCGCTGGCCGGATATTGGCGGGTGCGCATCGGCTCCATGGCGCGCGCGTTGGAGCAGCAATGCGTGACCGCCATGTCCTCAACCGTCGGGGCCGCCCGTTGGTCTGAGGCGGTGGAGGAAAACGTTGGGATGGGCGGGATTTTCGGCCCCCCCGACACGGGCTTTCCGGCGACGGGTGTTTTTGCCGAAGGGAGCCTGAATCAGCCCGGTTGGACCTATGCGGAAGTTGACCGTGAGATGATCGCGAAAGTCCGTAAAGAGGGGGTTGTGCGCAACAGAACCCACTGGAAAGATCAGGAATCGCGCATAGAACCTGTCGTTAACCAAGAGTTGGTATAAAAGCGCCCTTGAAAATCAGGGCAAATGCGCTCATTTAAGCGCACATCCCGGTTTATCCGGGCAACACAGATATGGAGACAACATGGCCAAGGAAGATACGCTCGAATTTCCCGGTGTCGTGAAGGAACTCCTGCCAAACGCGACGTTTCGGGTCGAGCTGGAAAACGGCCATGAAATCATCGCGCATACGGCAGGCAAGATGCGAAAGAATCGCATCCGTGTTCTGGCAGGCGACCGGGTTCAGGTAGAAATGACCCCTTATGACCTTACCAAGGGTCGGATCAACTACCGCTTCAAGTAAGCACCCCTCAAGACGGTAAAGAGCCCGGCCCAATTGAGCCGGGCTTTTGCTATCGGGCTTCGCCGTTCCTGGCTCTGGGCTTTTCTGCCGATCTCGACAGGGCTATGACGAAGCAATCAAACAACAGGAGTTAAGGCATGGCCTTCATTCTCGGCTCGGGTAGCCCCAGGCGTCTGGAGCTGTTGGCTCAATTGGGGATCGTGCCGGATGAAATCCGCCCCCCGGATATTGATGAGAGCCCCGAAAAAGGCGAACTACCGCGTCCCTATTGCACGCGGGTCACCCGTGGCAAAGTCATGGCTGTCGCGGCCGATCCGCAGGATCTTGTGCTCTGTGCTGATACGACGGTTGCCCTGGGGCGTCGCATCATGGGCAAACCCCGTGACGCTGGCGAAGCCGCAGAGTTTCTGCTTGCCCTGTCGGGGCGACGCCATCGCGTCATTACGGCAGTCGCGCTCCGCCGGGGTGATCAGCTCTGGGAGCGGGATGTTGTCAGCATGGTCAAGATGAAACGTCTGTCGGATCAGGAGCTGAACCACTACCTCGCGACCGACGACTGGATTGGCAAGGCAGGTGGCTACGCGATCCAAGGGCCCGCCGGGGCCCTCATACCCTGGATCAGCGGCTCCTTTACTGGCATCGTCGGCTTGCCACTGGCGGAAACTGCATCCCTGCTGCAGGCCGCAGGATACCCTCTTTACAAGGATATGGCCCAATGAAAGGCACACAGATCCTGCTGGATCATATCGACGGACGCGAGGCTGCTGCGCTCATGGTTGACGGCCTGCTTGAGGATATTCTCGTTGCGGGCGACGCGCCAACACCGGGAACCATCTACCGGGCCCGCGCGGACCGCGCGATCAAGGGGCAAGGGGGAATGTTCCTCACGACGCCGGATGGCCCGGCCTTCCTGCGACAGGTCAAGGGATTGGCTCCGGGGCAATTGATGCTGGTTCAGGTGACCGGCTACGCCGAGCCGGGCAAAGCGGTGCCCGTGACGCAGAAGCTGTTGTTCAAGAGCCGCTACGCCATCGTGACCCCCGACGCCCCCGGGCTCAATATTTCCCGCTCCATTCGGGACGAAGATGAACGGGATCGCCTGATGGAGATCGCCCACGAAGAGATGGGCGATGCGAGCTATGGCCTTATCCTGCGCTCTGCTTGCGCCGGGGCGGATCCGGAGGCGATTGCCGACGATATTACCGCCATGGTCACGGCCGCGCGGCAGGTTCTGGACGACATCGGCACTGAGGTTGAAACCCTGCACGAAGGCGAGGCTCCGCATCTTTTGGCATGGCGGGAATGGGCCGACCCGGCCCAGATCGACCAGACCGCTGGCAGTTTTGAGCGCGGCGGCGTCCTCGAAGCGTTGGATAGCATTCGCAACGGGCGGGTGGCGCTGGGCGCCGGCTCCTATCTCTATATAGAGCCGACCCGCGCTCTGATCGCTGTCGACGTGAACACGGGCAGCGACACGTCTCTGGCGGCAGGTGTGAAGGCCAATATGGCCTGCGCGCGCGCCCTCCCCCGCGCCCTGCGCTGCCTGGGTCTCGGAGGGCAGATCGTCATCGACGCAGCCCCGATGCCCAAGAAAGATCGCCGCCCCTTTGAGAGCGCGCTCCGGGCCGCATTCAAGTCCGATCCGGAAGAGACTATTCTCGTCGGCTGGACGACGTTGGGCCATTTCGAATTACAGCGCAAACGCAGCCGACTTCCATTGGCGGAGATACTCACATGACCTGCCCCATCTGCGGAGAAGAGACTTTGCACGCCTTTCGGCCGTTTTGCTCCAAGCGCTGCGCTGATCTTGATCTGTCCCAATGGTTGAGCGGCGGCTATGCCCTGCCGAGCGAAGATCAGGAAGACCTTGAAATCGCTTTAGAAGACGCCGAAAAACGCAAACCCACAGAACATTGACGCATTTCTTGCAAAAAGCCTCTGGACACTGCTTCGCACAGCGCCTAGAAGGCCTCCACCCAAGGCGATAAGCCTTCCGGTGCCCGGGTAGCTCAGGGGTAGAGCAGTGGATTGAAAATCCTCGTGTCGGTGGTTCGATTCCGCCCCCGGGCACCATTTATCCGAAGCGGATATACTCAATTTCCCTTAAAAACATGAGTATAGAAGGGTTTTCGGTGTGGGTGGGCTCAGAATTGCTACAGCATTTGCTACGGAAATTGCTACAGTGAATGAGTTCTGCAGCTTTGAACCTTTCAGTGTAGCCTGCGGAATAAAGGTAACATTTCTCTTGGATGTTTTATTCATCTGGGAAGGGCCATGGATCCAACTCCGTGGCTCGCAATAACCATAGGACACCCATGTCGTCCGTAAGCGCTGTCTGGGCAGCGCGTGGCTTTCAGCTTGACGGCTTGAAGTTCCAGGGGAGCAGGTCGTCGATGCGGTTGGTTGGATGACCTGCCGCTATCGCTTCGAGTGTAGATTTCAGGTAGGCAAAGGGCTCCACGCCGTTGATCTTGCATGTCTCGATCAGCGAGGCGATGCGGCCCCACGCGCCACCACCTTCGTCATGACCGGCGAACAATGCGTTTTTGCGATTAAGGGCAATCGGGCGCACGAGGTTCTCGACGCTGTTTGAGTCGATCTCGACGCGTCCGTCGGTCAGGAAGGTTTGCAGGCCGTCCCAGTGGCGGTGGATGTAGGCCAGTTTCTCACCGAGGCGTGACTTGGCTGAGATGCGCAGGCATTGCGCCTGAAGCCAATCACCGAAGGCGGCGACCAGAGGAGCGGATCGGGCTTGGCGGGCTGGCAGGCGTTGGCCGGGGGATGTGCCGCGGATCTCTTTCTCGATGGCGTAGATTCCGGCGATCCGGCGCAGGCCCTCGGCAGCGATCTCGGACCCGTCGCGATCAAAGACTTCCTTCAGTTTGCGGCGGGCGTGGGCCCAGCAATACGCTACGGTGATGGGGGCACCTCCCTTGCGGGATGGTTTTGTCAGCCGGTTATAACCGGTGTAGCCGTCGATCTGCAGCGTCCCGTTGAAACCGGTCAGAAACGTTTCGGCATGTGCGCCATGTCGCCCCGGCGCATAGAAATAGACCACGCCGGGCGGGTCATCGCCGCCCCAACTCCTGTCGTCGCGCGCCAAGGCCCAGAGATAGCCGGTTTTTGTGCGTCCCTGGCCCGGGTCCAGCACCGGTCATCCATGAAGAGCTTCGTGGACGATCTCAGGTGCTCAGCCAGTCTGTCCACGACAGGCCCAAGATGGAAGCTTGCCACACCCGTCCAATCCGCCAGCGTTGACCGGTGGATGTCGAGGCCGGACCGGGCCAGGATTTGCGACTGCCGGTATAACGGAAGATGGTCCGCATACTTGCTGACCCGTTGACCGGCAGGCGATGCTTTGCATCGCCGAGAGGGGGCACATGGGCGATGGCCCCTTCGGTCGGCAACCCGCCCTCGATCAGCCAGGGCGGCGTCGGGGCTTGCGTGACCCCGTCGGTGCATGTGCGGCAGGCGTATTTGGGTCGCACTGTCACCATCACCCGCAACTGCGCAGGCACGATATCCAGCCGCTCGTTAGCGCGGGCATTTGGCCGGTGAGGATTTCCACCTGTTCCAGCGCCTCGGCCAAGGTATGGCCGTCGTAAGGGTTGCCCGGCAGAGCCCGCATGCCGACAACGAAGCCTTCGTCGATGGTTGTAGCGAGGCTGACCTTGGTGCCGAACTCGTAGCGCTTGCGGGCCTTGCCCTTGGAGATGCAGTCGACCTCGGGTTCATGCAAAGCGTAGATCTTGCCGCTGCTCTTCGGGGCCTGATGCAGCATGCGCCCGACCAGCACGAGCCGGTCCAGCGCGCGCTCGCGGAAAGAACCGTCGGGGATCTCATCCAGGTGACGGCGGATGTCGCGCAGGACGCGGCCGGTATAGCCCTTCAGTTTTTTCAATGCCTTGCGCATGCGCTTGAATTGTCTGGCGTGAATTTAGCGACCGGCCTGTAGCGCCAGGCGCGGTGCCAGACGGTTGTAGTTCTGGCGCAGCGTGATCCCAGCCTCAATCGCGAGGGCGACAAGCTGACGACGGGCCTTCTCGTACAGGCGCGCGTCGGTCGGGTGGGCGATGTTCTTCTCCATCACCGTCGTGTCCACCGCGACGCGCGACAGGCTGCCGTCATCAATGGCACCGGAGGTGCGCCCAGCCTCGATAGTCTTGGTGAGCAGCCACTCGGCCCCTTCCTCTCCGATCCGCTTGCGCCAGCGGGTCAGCGAGGAGGGATCGATCGGCGGGCGGTGCTGAAAGAACACCTCACCTGTGAAATGCTGGTAGTACGGATTCTCAACCCAACGGGCGACCACAGCCTCGTCGGACAGCCGGCAAGCGTGCTGGAGATACAGCAGCCCCGCGACGAGGCGCGGCGATGTGGCTGGCCGCCCTGTCGTGGAAGGAAAGAAACCGGCCCATTCCGTCTCGAAGAACTCCCAGTCGATTAGCTTTTCCAGCTTCGCCAATTCGTGGCGTAGATCAATCATGTCGGTCAGGCGGGGACGCAGGAGATCATCCTGCTCTTCAGCGCGGGGATGAGGCTTCATCACAGCTCCGGAATTTGCAAGGTTTCAGGACCCGGTATACGAAATCCTGCAATTTCCCGCTACTGTTTCGGCGCGATCAGGCCGCAAATTCAGACGCTTGGGAGTTGTTCAGGCTGAACGATCGAGAGTGGGACGAGTATCTGCACGCGCAACCAGACGATGACCGGGGTGAAGTTTCTGCTCCGCGTGACGCTCCGGCGGCATGATCTTGTGGCGGAGGTTTTCAGCCTCAAGGAGCCCGTCAAGGTGCCGCTGGTTCTGAGCCGCGACGAGGCAAAGCGCCTCCTGCTCATGGCGCCGAGCCTGAAGGCGCGCGTGATGCTGTCGCTCGCCTAAGGGTGCGGCATGCGTGCCAGTGAGGTCGTCCGGCTGAAGGTCGGCGACATCGACGGGGAACAAAACATCATCCGCATCGTGCAGGCGAAGGGTCGCAAGGATCGCAATGTGATGCTGCCCACCAATATTCTGGGACTGTTGCGGGAGTGGTGGAAAGAACGTCCTGTTAGTCAGGATGCAGGCGTGGCGGGGCCTGAGCGGGTCATTTTCCCCGGCTATTGCGGCAGGCACCTGTCTCCCCGTCAGATCTCGCGGCTGTTCAAGCAGGCGGCGCGGGCGGCAGGCATCATCAAGCCGGTCACGCTGCACACGTTGCGCCATTCGTTTGCGACGCATCTTCTGGAACGTGGCGTGGACATCCGGGTCATACAGGCGCTGCTCGGGCATACCAAACTGACCACGACGGCGCGGCATGCCAGCGTCGCCACAGGCATGATCTCGGCGGTGGTAAGCCCGCTTGACGATCTGACCGCGGCGAAGCGCAGGAAGGGAAGATCAATCTTGTCTCATGCCGTTCCTGTTGTTCCTGATCCACGTCGTAGCGTAGGCGACAGTCTGTTGTTCGACAGCAATTTTCGAGGAAAGTTCTTCGCCACCGCGATCAATGGCCAACATTCGCGGCATCGAGGGTTCAAGCGTCTATGCGGCGTCGCTGGTACGGGCTCTTGAACCAGTCCTGCCGCGACCGTCAAATCAGAAAGGCAAACATCATGTATCGCAGAAGTCAGTTCACCGCCGTGCTCCCAAGCAACCCGAATTTAGGTAACAAAATACACCCCATAGATTTGACGGCAGCTCCCCCGAACTGCGATGCCGCTTCGCGTCAAGCTGCAGGCGAATATGGTTTTTGTGCTTTCGTAAACGATCACATTTCCCTCGCATGACACATACAGTTACTTCTATGAGCCTTGCTGATCTGCAGCTCCGGATAAAAACAGGCAGCGTGCCTTCGCCCCGCAGCTCCTCGATACTTGCCTTTCTCGACCTGTCCCACGCAGCCTTGGGGACCGAGACTTTCCACGACCCGAGTGTTCTTGAGTCCGAGCAAACGTTCTCGGTCGCGTTTCCCTTCGAACCCGAGGAAGCTCTCGCAACGGCATTTGGCGATCCTGCCATCTACGGACGCTGTCGCAATAGCATTCGGAGGCACACACTGCTTGCAGGAGCTTGGCCCGATGATCCTTACCCCCTGCTGAACCAACTTTCCCGGGACCGTAAGCTGCCAAAAATAAACAGGACGTTGCTCCAAGAGGTTTTGCCAGGCGTGGCGCTACGCGACTTGACGCGGGAGATGGCATTGGAGGCTGATCGCGATCTCCGCGGGACAAAGAGGAGCGCCTTCCGTAATTCCCTCGCGACGATGGATGGGCTCCGGGATGACCCGCGCATTGTGTCGGCGGCGTTTCTTAGTCAGGAAAAAATTGGCCCGATGCCTGCCTATCGTGACGGTGACAAGCTGCGGGTGGAATTGCCCGCATGTTTTGCAGAAGTACTCGGGCGGCTTCCCGTAGGTCATGCCCGACACGCCCGGCGCGCCTTTGAACTTGCCGTGGATTTCGGATTGTTTAGCGAAGAAGGTCCTTGCCCCGGTTGGTCGGTGACCATCATGGACGCAACGCAATATCATGTAACGGCAGGCGAACATGCCTCTGCATCCACTGCGGATTTATATCTGCGATCTCTGCTTTCTCTTTTGCGCCATGCGGACCCCGCGTTTGTTCCCGATGACGTCACCGCTGACCGGATAAGACGCCCCAAGCGCTACGAAACACCCGCCGCCCCTAAGACAAGAAAGACAGACAAACAGCCGGACCCTCTGCCAGATCAACTGGAGAACGAAGTTCTCACCTATGCCATAGAACGCTCCAAAGATCGTAAGCAAATTGAAAACGTCCGGCGAGTGCTACGCCACCTGATCAAAGGCGGCATTGCCTTGAACAACCGGATCGCACTCGATGATGCGATGAGCATAGTCCGCAAGCAGTGCCCACATATCCTCGACAGCACTTTGGGAAACTACGGGTCAGTTTTGAGGTGTTTCCTGCGTCACACCGACCGGTTGCCGCCATGGGACATGCTTCTTTCGAGAGCCAAGGATATGGGTATACGGGGTGAGAACATGAAAGACTTGTCCTGTCTGGCGAAGCTGGCGGAGAGAGCCGAACCCGTCATCCAACCTGAAGACATCGACGTCAAAGCTGCACGACGCTTGGTATTGCAAGCCAGACAGGATGGTACGGCCACGAAAACTATCGCGGGACTGCGTTCGCTGGACGGATTGCGGGACACCATACCAGGCCTTCTCCCCGATGCGGTAACCGACATTGTGAGGACGGAGGGCGAACTACCTGATTGCATTGTGTCGAATTTGACGGCCCACGCAAAAGCAACAGGATACAGCGCGCACGGTGTCAGGACGAGGATTGTCGCAGTACGTGCCCTATATCGTCTTGCCCCTGACAAGTCCCTATTCACGGGGGACATTGAAAGTATCCGCTGGCAAGAGCTTGTCGAAAGCACGCTTGCCGTCCATCCGAAAGAAATGGCGGTCTACCAGCCTGAACTGCTGCGCTTGGCCGACCAGATCGGAAAACCGTGGCCGCTCGGCTGGAAGACCCTTCAGTCGAAGATTGTCAAAGCCGGAATTCCGAGGGCCGATAACCCGGTTGATGTCCTGATGGAGGTCGCGATGACAAACGATCTGCAACCATGGCAACTTGATCGTGAATGGGCCTGGGTTCATGAGCGGTCGTTGCGTCCGGATCTACGCCGAAAATGGACCCGTGCCGTCGCAAATTTCGATGCCCTGCGCGCCCTCCCTGAAATAGAGGAAGCCGGGCTCCTGCCAGCTCTGCCTCTCGGCCCAATGCCCCGGGTTGGAACGCGTCTGAAGAATGCGCACTTTCCCCTGCCACGCAGTTTCGAGAGTGCCCTTGAAGGGGAGAACAAGCAGGTTTTGGAATCCGCGCATTTCCTGTGGCGCTGCCTGAGGGCATTCGGGGATTATGCTCGCGGTGACGATCCCCTGATCGCGATGCTGGTGGCCGAAGAAACCCTTGAGCGGACTATGCAGCAGCAAACATTCATGTTGGCTCAGTCGGCCCAAGCACACGTCGCCCGTATACGCGATTGGCGTGAAAGCCGCGTTGTGACCATATAGGGTTCCACAAGCTTGTCGGGGTGGCTGCAGCGAAATGCATGAAGAAAGCAATCACCGATAATCTCTGACAAAAGCATACATGCCACCGTCGAGACGTCAGCATCGACAATTCCCAACGGGGCTTGCAAAGGTTTGCGCCATTCATTGCCACCCCGGGGGCAAACATATTTACTTACGGCTTTGTAGCGGTTCCTTAGCTCTCTCACGCCCCTTGGTCACCCTCAACCCGGTGCATCCCAATTGCTGACCAACCACTTGAAATGTACATTTATTGCACCGGCTCGGAAGGCTACATCATGTCGTCGGATTATCTAACTTTCTCTGACCTGCCCAAATCTATCCTCCGCCCGCTTGGGGTCGATGAGTTCGCGGCAATCATCGGGGTATCACGCAGAACCATGATCCGGCTGGTCAAAAATGGCACCCTGCCAAAGTCGCCGTTTCACCGGTCCCGGAGCACCTCAACACCAGATGCGTGGCCCATGATGAAGCCTGCAGCATGTCCAATGGCGTATTTCGACGTGACCACCGGTCCGCTTCTGAGCAGCCAGATGCGGCGTCGGATGATCCAACAAATCGGCAGGATTTTGCAAGGGAGAGCGCCTAACGAGATCTTCGAGATCGAAGCGTTGCGCATTGACCTTCCGTTGTCGATCTCACAAGCCGTATCCAGGATGGCCGCCCTGGCCGCCGCTGAGGCTGAGGTGATCTCTGATCCAGGAATTCGTGGCGGCTTACCAGTGATACGGGGAACCAGAATTGGGGTTTATGAAATAGCCGACCTCTCGAAAGGTGAACCTGACGAGTATATCCTTGAGCAATTCCCCAGCCTGACGCGCACCCGTCTTGAGCACGCAAGGCTCTATGCAAAAGCCCATCCACTTCCCCGCCGCGTGGGAGGATCTGATCGGCCGCGCCCGCCAGGCATCAGAACGCACGTGATCACGACAAAACTATTGTCCTGATCGGGATCATACCGCTCCGCCCTACGCACAGACCTTTGGTGAACGGCTTGAAGCGCAACCGCGTTCTTCACGGGTATATTGTGGGCAATGATATCAGTTGCCGCTTCACAGACGGATTTGAAGTCGGTGCGTCCCGACCGCTGCAGAACGGCTTCAGGGCACAACACTCACGACGCAATGGTGAGGCCCGGAGCCGGTGGTCATGCGCAATAAGGTCACTTGCTCCGATATCGGCAAGTCCGCGATTTCTTTTGATTTTTCTCGATTTGTCATTTTCGTCTCACCAATTTTTCTGGATGAGGTAATTGGCTCTGCCCGCTACCTTACAAAGTAGGTAGGTTCGAAATACAGCGCGCCGAAATGCTTGAGTTAAAAAGAGTCTTGCTAAAAAGCATATAAGTCAAAAAATTCTGGATTAGGTCCGCAAATCTTATTGGCTATCCTTGCAATCCGACAGAATTGATCTTCCTCCTCTAAATCCTGAAGAATGCCCTTTGCGTCGTATCAAATCCGTCTTCACTCTCGCGATGGATTCAACCGGATAATCGGCGGGGAGTTTTTGCGTCTCTACGGGGAATTTTTGCGTCGCACCGGGGAGTTTTTGCGTCGCTGTGGGGAGTTTTTGCGTCGCAAGAGGGAATTTCTGCGTCGCGCCCCCTGTAAGGCTTTGATCTCAAATACCTATTCAGCCCCCGAATCAAGAAGAATCATGAATCAATTGTAAAGAGACGGCAGAATAAAAATTGCGCTGGCCATTTTGGCTTTTCGGAAAAGAACTTCATATACTTTTTGTGTTCAGCAGATGCATCCGCCAGGCGGGGCTCTGGGTTAAAGCATTGCGGCGCGCATCAGTGTGACAACTCGGGATCTTGCTTGAAAACACAAACGTCGCTTTTGCGACCATGCGAGTGCTTTTTCCCTTCCGGGGCGAAGCAAACTTGGGGCCTTGAGTCCCAAAACGTGGCGAAGTCGAACCGGCCGGAGGCTTTGGGGAAACAAGCGTTCAGGGTGCGCACTGAATGCAGGTTTCCCCTGCCACACCTATAAATTCACAAGGCTGTTTCACCATGACTGATTTCCTTGAAGGTCAGGAGCATACAACAACAAAGACGCTGAAATAGATCGGACGTTAGACTGCCACCAGCAGACTTAGGTGACTTTCTACTCAGTTACAGACAAATCTGAATTTTTGTCTGTAACTTTGGTCGTCGGCCCAAAGCTACCAAGTCATCCTCGCTGCTATCCCGCGCGATTAGCATATGCGGGTCGTGGTACAAGCTTTGCTTGCTGCGGGTCATACACAAACTGAGTGATCGTACCGTCCTTGATCTTCTGAACGGCATCGTCGATCGCGAAGAGTGGCACCAGAAACCACTCTCGTGGCACGACAGGGCGGCCAAAACGGTCTTCGATTTGAATATCGAGCCGTGCACTGGCTCTGTTGCACAAATCTGGTGACAGGCGGACTTCCCCTTTCCCCGGACAGACTCATCCCACGGCTTCTTTGACGGGTATGCCGAGCGCGGTGAAGCCGGTCAGGACGGCCACGCGGACTTGAAACTCAGCGACCTGACGGTCGAAGTCCCTCGCGGACAGGCGTTGGCCCAGCAGTTTTACGCAATGCATCTTCGTTTCGACGCGGCTCCGGCGGTGGCAACCGCTCCATCGTCGCCAGATGGTCCGACCGAAGCGTTTCGATGCGCGCAGGGCCTCGTTGCGCGCGACGGCACCGGAACTGTCAGGCTTCCAGGGCCGTGCGTTCTTGCGGGGCGGAATTATCGCGGCTGCACCTCGGGCGGCGATGGTATCGTGGCACTTGCGGGTGTCGAAGGCGCCATCGGCGGTGACGCTTGCGATCTCTTGGTCCGGCGGGATCTGGTTGAGAAGTTCCGGCAGCATAGGCGCGTCGCCAACATCGCTGGTGGTGAACTCGGCGGCCCGGATTTCCAGCGTTTGCTCGTCGATTCCGATGTGGATCTTGCGCCAGACACGACGCTTCGTGCCGCCGTGCTTGCGCGCGTTCCACTCCCCTTCGCCCTCGACCTTGATGCCGGTGCTGTCGATCAGCAGGTGCAGCTGCCCTTGCGAATCACGATAAGGGATATTGACCTTCAGCGTCTTCTGGCGACGGCTCAGCGTGCTGAAGTTGGGCACAGCCCAGTCCAAACCGATCAACCGCAGCAGGCTCTCGACGAAGCCCGTCGTCTGTCTAAGCGCCATGCCAAACAGCACCTTCATGGTCAGGCAGGTCTGGATCGCGGCATCGCTATAGTCAGGCTGTCGGCCGCGCTTGCCGGTCGGCGCAGCCTCCCAGGTCATGGCGGGATCAAACCAGATCATCAGCGAGCCGCGGCGCTTGAGCGCTTCGTTATAGGTCGGCCAGTTCCTGGTCTTGTAGGCGGGGGGAGTGGGTTTGCTCATACCCTCCAGCTACCACGCTGGATTCACGAGATGAATCCCTCATCGGATTTGTGCAACAGAGCCGTACGGAACGGTAAGTCGATTGCCGCCATCGAGGTGAAGTCACATCGTCAGAAGAGGCATCAGCGATACTTGCTTGAAACGCTTGGCATGGCGACGCTGGCCGCCCGAGAGTATTGTAAGACCGTGCTGGTGATACCAGAAAGCTGGGGAGACTCGGTCGATGTCATGGCCAAGCTGATAGAGGAATTAAACATCGCGGACGTCAAGCTCGCTACTTTCAAAGAAGGCGATGCCACCGGAGCTCCGGGGGAGTTCCATTATGTCCTTGGAGCTTAAGAATATTCCATCTAACGTAGCCAAGCGTGAATACTAACAGTCCAATTGGCGTGTTCTCGCAAATTTACTCACTCTGGGTAAGGCGCTATCATTGTTGGATATGATGGTCCGTGTTGCAACAACAGTATCATTGGGTATTGGGCGATGCGAATGGCTAATCGCACAATCCTGTTGTTCAGATCAGGTATTGGCGCAATACTATAACTTCATATTGCCAGCCGATGTCATTGAGAAGAAGTGAAAAAATGAAGAATTCCTCCCATGAAAATTCGCCGCCCCCAAAAACAATGCCCAGCATTCTGGACAGGGAGTTAGAGGATCGCGATGCGGACGCATTCGGGCATCAAGATTTCGCGGAAGCGTTAAGAGATTTAATTGAGGCCCCCACGAATAAGCCTCCGTTCAGCATTGGGTTACTTGGTCCGTGGGGAACTGGGAAGAGCTCAATTAAGGCTCTCTACAGACGCGACTTAGAAGATGACAAGACCGGTGCAGTTGGCAACCGTCGAGCCGACCTTATTCACGTAATTTCGTTCAATGCCTGGCGGTTTGGCGGTGAGCAGGACCTAAAGCGCGCATTGTTGCGGGAAGCGTTTAAGCAACTTGGTGGCGACGAAAGCGCTCTTCGGCAGCATCTGTTTGAGCAGGTCAACAGCGTTACACATGAGCGCCGGTTATTCCGAGACTGGTTTGGTGAGTCGTTCGGCCAGATTGTTGGTAGTGCCGTCTTACTATCGCTACTCTTTCTCGCCGCCGTGTTGATCACGGTAATTCTTGTAAGGACGACGGGGCTTGAGGGGCAACAATCGGCAGTGTGGGTTGCCGTGGCAGCAATAGGACTGACAGGTTGGTTCGCGAGAAACATCGTCGACCTTCGTATTCGCTCTCCCGCGCGTTTTATACCGCAAACGTCAGTCTCGTTTCCTACGACATCGGCAGAAGAATACGAGAGGTTGCTGACGGAGCAGATCAATAAATTCAGGAAGGGTGATGGCCGAAGATGTGAACGGTTAGTTGTATTTGTCGACGACTTAGATCGTCTGTCCGCGCCAGAGATGGTGGCCGGTCTCGATGCCATACGCACATTTCTTGAGCTGCCATTTAATACTTCGGAAAACGGATTTGGCGTTGTTTTTGTGATTTCATGCGACGAAGACAAAGTTTCGGAAGCCATCAAGCGGCGGAGCGGGCTTGGGAGTCCCGACTTACCTGGCGCCGTGTTTTCGCGTGGTGATGCGCGCCGTTATCTTGATCGACTTTTTCAGTTTCGCTTAGAGATTCCACAGTTCCCGAAGCTGGATATGAGAGATTTCGCTCTAAAAAAATTAGAGAGTATACAAAGTGTGTCGGTCGATTTTGAGAAGAGAAACTATTCCCTGGAGGATGTTATCGATCGATTGATCCATGTGGATGTCCAGAGTCCACGAAACGCAATTCAGCTTTTGAATGCCTTCATACAGTCTTGGTGGCTCGGTAGTCTACGCGAACGAAACGGGATTGGATCCGACGCAAGGGGCGGTCTGCACAAAGGTGCTGTTTCTGATCATCCGCTGTCATTAGCGGCACTATGCGTGTTTCGGGTTGATTTTCCCGACTTCTACGACGCAGTGCAAAATCGGCCCGATATCATACAGGAATTCCGCAGTGTGGTATTTGGCGGCAAGTCACCGTTGGAATTAGCCCCACAAGCACAAGAGCTGCTTAAAGACTTTCTCGTTGTTGGCAAGGATGGCAGTCTGACCGCCAACGTGCGGGCTGATCACCGGAAACTCAGACGCTATCTCTCCAGCTTGGCAGATCTTAGATGGCCCGTCGTGCTGCAGCCGCTTCTGCGGCTCGCTGAAGACCCAATAACACGGAAGTTTGGTGACAGAGCTGCGATTGTTTTTGATAGTCTTGTTTCCGGCGACGTTTCGGGCGTACTTGAAGCATTTGGACGGCATTTGGACCACAAGCCTCTGTCGAACGAAGATGTTCTGCTGTTGGAGGGATTCGGGGAGGCCCTGCCGCAGGAAAACGAGACACGCCGAACCAACGCCGCGCGTGTTCTGGCCGCCTTGGTAGATCGGATCCCCAAGGACCGACGACGCAGAATTCTGTCGCCACTCATTAGACAAATGGCGACACTTAAAGCTGTTCGCATGAACATCCAGCCAAAGCGT
The DNA here is from genome assembly GCF_006265095.1 of Phaeobacter sp. B1627. GTDB lineage: Bacteria > Pseudomonadota > Alphaproteobacteria > Rhodobacterales > Rhodobacteraceae > Epibacterium. Next base: position 21,758 of record NZ_VCNK01000016.1, on the reverse strand, counting down.
GCCCTACAGATCATAGAAGGGGCAAATGCCGAGGATCGGCGTGATGTTTCCGAAAAGTTTATCAACGATCTCTTGATTTCGGAGCCGCTGGAGTGGCGCCTTGCAACAGGCGGTGAGCCCAGCCTTGATGAAGTTACCGTCGCTGTCAGGGATGCCGCCGATTTAGCTCTGGAAGTAAGGGGATCGAACGGTCTTTCAGCAGAAGTGGATACCCTACTCCGAGATTGGCTACTGAAACGTGAGATCCGCCTCGGAGCCGAGTCGCACACATTGCCCTTCATGGAAATTGAACCATGGGTAGACCGATATGGTGAGCCTCTCTTAAAGTATCTCGGGGCTGACTATTCAGATCAAGCCATTGGTGAATTTGAAAGGCCAGAGGTTACTTCTGAGTTTGTAGACGCAGTCCTTCCGAAAATTTCGTCGATACACGAAGGTATCGCTGAGCTCGGTCAGCAAGAACGTGAGGTGTTATGGACCCAACTCACGCGGTTAGTCGCCGTCCAACCGCAATCGGCGGCAACTGCCGCATGGGCTGAAGCGGCGCGCTACAGCAATTTGGCTGCACCTGATGAAAGACGGACGTTTCTTCTCGCGTTTGCCGATCGTCTATACAAAGCAATGGAAGATAAAGAAACGTGGCCGCTTAATGTCGATGAGGGCGCAAATAAGCTCAACGACCTGACTGCAGAGTGGTGTAAGGACATCGACCCAGCTACAGCAGAAGAGCTGGAGAAGATCGTTCTGCAATGGGCTGAGGACGACTCGTCGGAAGAATTTGCGATGCGCATGCTTGACTTGATGAGAGGTCAGGCAACGCCTTCTTGGGAGCGAGTACTTTCCAAACTCAGTGAAAAAGGACTTCCCAAACATCCAATGGGTATTTCTTGTTATCTGGGGCGCAATTTTGAATTAGCAGGCAAAGCCATAAAGAACCAAATCGTTGTCCGTCTGAATGAAGTAATAGAAGACAATGCACCAGATGAAGGAGCTATTGAGGCCTATGGTGCTCTCGTGAAGAGTATGCCGGACGATGAATGGTCTGTAGAGCCTCTTCTTGGACACCTTGTGCGGTTGTTGGATCGGGTCAACGCAATGCATAACACTCCAGCCTACTTGCGCCGGTTCTTGCCAATATCTGTGCCATTGTTCAAATTTTCTCCGGATGGAAAGGTGGGCCAGATACTAAAGCAACTACTTGCAAATGCAGCAGGCACTCCCAAAGCATATGTTGCGGTCCATGAATGCATGGTCGGAGTATGGCCTGCCCTGAATGATCAAATCGGCAACTACCAACCGAACGAAATCGTGACCAGGGCATGTCAGTTTATTCGTGAACAGCCCGGCAATAAGGGTATCGGTGAAGTATATGCATCAATATGCAGCATAGCACGACAGGTTCTATCAGGCGCTGAAAGCAATCAAGAGATAGCGGAGGTCACCCCAATTGTATGGAGTGTTGCACCAAACGCTGTGTCCGCTCTTTCCGGTTTCGTGGCGTCGATCTTGGCGCCTGCGGGCATAGCAAAAATCTTGACAGAGACCCAAGAACCGGATCTGGATCAGAGTGATTTGTCCTCAATCGTGACGGCAATATCAGAGGCGTTTGACGAGGCTCAACAGCTCGAAGCGGCCAAGATTGTCCTTACCACGCCACCAGTACCAATATTCGGCAGACCTGACGGAGCATATGATTTCTGGATTTCGGCCGCTGGTGAGAACAAACCAAAGCTTTCGATCAAGCTTCTTGCGGACGACGGCCTGAACGACGAGCAACGAAGCCGTGTTCTTGTAAAGTCCGAAGATGCAACACTTGCAAGCTCTCCGGCTTCTGTTGAGGCCCTGCTCAGGGACGCCAAATACCCCATTACAAGAAGAACAATAGTTGGAAGATTGGCTCAGGTTGCGCCAGCTTGCACCTCGATGAGCGCGAAGAGTAAGCTGGCAGAACACATGATTATGTCTCTCCCCTACCTGTCCGGAGAAGAACTGCACTCGGTTGCACAAATAATTCACGGTTTAGGTGGCGAAAGCACGCTTGAGCGCAATGATGAGGTATTAAGCATGCTTGACGAAGAACAGACTGAAATTGTCGCGAAGGCGTTTCCATCTTCTCGCCGACTACGTAGCTGACGTTAAAGGCTCGAACAGGCTGATACTGCGGTAGGTTCACTTTGACAGTCGAGAGAGGAGCGGGCATTCGATGCGGTGATATCAGATACCAGATTTGGGCTCGTATGCTGATTTTAGGGTTTCGAATGTCTGCTCACTAAAGTCGGATTTCGTATGGATGCGAGCAAATAATTCGTACAGTTGAAGACACGGAAACAGCCGATCTACAAGAGGTTACCAAGAAAGACCGGCTTGAATTGTGAACTCTTCTTTCAAGTGCAGTCGAGACCCGTCTGGACAAAAGTAGTGGGAAGATATGTTCCAGAGAAGGGTATTAGATGACTCTGCCTGCCCACAACGCCACTCTGCCCTTCCCCATGGTTTATCGCGGTAAGACATATGATAGCTTCAAGATGCTTTGGCTTGCGGTTGCGAGGAGATCGCACTCAAACGAGACCACCGTGGCGGGCCGCCTGCGTCGACGCTTGGGCAGTGAGGCGGTCTCTGATGATTTGCTTGATGAGTGCCTACTACTCGATGCCGACAGGTATCGAGAGAAATACGGAACTCGCAAGACTCATGTAGTCACTTCTAAGGGAACTGTCCGTCGTCAGAGTTTTTGGAACCAATGGCGGCCTAATCTAAGAGAGAGTTTGGCTCATCTGGTTTGTTTGATTATGCGGCGCGTTGTCTGTGATGCAAGCGTCGCGTTTCGAGCGTCTTTCGTTTGATCCTTTCGCGTTGTTTTAGAATGGCTTTGTCACGCCCGAAGTAGACGTCAGCGGGCGTGACGTTTCTGATGCTCTCGTGGTAGCGCTGGTGATTGTAGTGATCGACGAAGGCTTCGATTTGGCGTTCGAGATCACCCGGCAGGAAGTAGTTTTCCAGCAGGATGCGGTTCTTTAAGGTCTGGTGCCAGCGTTCGATCTTTCCCTGTGTTTGGGGATGATATGGCGCGCCACGCGAGTGCTTCATGCCTTTGTCTTGCAGCCATTCTGCCAGATCGCCCGAGACGTAACTGGATCCGTTGTCACTGAGCAGACGTGGCTTGTGAACGACGTGAACTTGGTCACAGCCAGACGTCCGAAGAGCGAGGTCCAGGGTATCCGTCACGTCTTCAGCCCGCATGTTGGTGCAGAGTTTCCAGGAGACAATATAGCGGCTGTAATCGTCGAGTACGGTGCTGAGGTAGAACCAGCCCCATCCCAGAACCTTGATGTAGGTAAAGTCGGTCTACCAGAGCTGATTGATCGCTGTGGTTTTATCTTTGAATTCGTTAGCGGCCTTGCCCAGTTTGGCCAGCGTCAGACGCGCTGACAGGTGGCTTTCTTCGACCAGGCGGATGATCTCTAACTTCTCTGACGCAGGGTATCTCATTCGGGGTCGCCCCCACCGTCGAACATGCTTTTTTTGAGAAGCCGCAGTTCGAGCGTTTGCTCCGCCACAACCTCCTTCAGGTCACGGGCCTCTTTGCGCAGGTCTTTGACTTCGTCAGTCGTGGCAGCACGGGCCGTATCGCCAGCCAGTCGGCGCTTCCCAGCTTCCATGAAGTCCTTCGACCATTTGTAGTAAATGCCCTGCGATATGCCTTCGCGACGGCAAAGCTCAGCAATGCTATCCTCGCCGCGCAGGCCATCCAACACGATCCTGATCTTCTCTTCAGAGGAATAATGCTTGCGCGTGGCGCGCTTGATGTCTTTGACGATCTTCTCGCCGGGTGTCTTCGTTGTCTTTCTCATCGCCCACTCCTTAGTGGCTACGATGAGCAACAAACCCTCTCTTAGCAAACCGCCCTATTTGGACCCATAAGCGCTGACGTCAGACAAACAGGATAATTTGAACTTTAGGCCCTTCTCCTTTGAGATGATTTGGGTATCGAAAGCTGCCATGGTCAGCTTTCTGGGAAAGACGTGCGCGGGCACATAGAGTCTCGGGGTTCAAGATCAGGCGATTTGCGCCTGTCGATCATCGCGTGTGGGACTGATCAAATCCCGCAGCGCGCTGCTTTTAGCGATGATCTTTGAGAATCTTGCTTTTGCTTGGCCGGTGCCGGCCATCAAACCTAACGCCTCCTTTCTGCATGCAAGAGATTTTCCCGAGACCGCTGCGAAATGCTTCACATCGATCTTGAAGAGTAGATGAATACGTTTGGTCCGATACGGAAACATTTTTTAGACCGAAACGCGCTATGCCCTCCGAACACGCCGTCCCTTGTAAAAGGCAGACCCTCCAAGTGCCCCCCGAACGACAATTCTCCTAAAGGTGCACAAGTGAACCGTGCGGATCGTATTGGTCGGCACACTGCATCCTGATGGTCTTAGACGGCAGTAGAATCGTCTCAGGGAAAGTGAGTTTCCAATTTTTTTCAAAAACTTCTTCGTCATGGGAATTTTGGCCAATCTCTTATCCAGAAGCCATCAAGAAGGACGATACGCAATGAAGAGAAAATTGACAGACACCGCCATCGACTGATTTTCGCGCCCTCAGAGTGAGGCGCGCAACTCAGCAGATGACGATCACATGAACCTCCAAAACATCCTGACCGCCGGGACGAAACCTGGCAACTTTTTTCAACAGGAGGCACCATGTACTACAACAAGATCATCCCCGACCCAAAGCTCACCAAATGCCAAGGAAGCGAACACGCGTTTCGGGCGTATTTCCAAGACAACGATGAAGCCCTCGGCCACGCCGCTGTGCTGCTCGGTGGGCGGCGCGGCGCGCGGCTCATCAATGCGGTTCGCGAGGCGCTGAGCCACCACAGGCCATTTACCCGTCGTCTGCGCCGTCAATTGCTTGAGCTGCGGAACCTTCTGTTCCTCGAATACGCTTACAATGACGATTGGGGCGATGACTCGGGTTTTGCACTGCTCGAACCCGACGATCCGATTGTTCCGGAAATCTGCCTCCTCGCGGATGGCTTGGAACAGGCCCTCCAGGATGCAGGGGTGTTCAAATCCGATCCCGGTCAAGCAGCGTGATGTATCTCCCCGCGCCTCGTCACCTTGGCGACGGCGTGGGGGTCTCGCAAGAAAGGTTTGAGCACGCGCATTTTTCTTCTTCGTGGATTCGCAAAACGACCAATGTCATTGGTACCAGCAAAAGCCCCCTTCCGATCCAAACACAAGGAGCACATCGGCAAACCAACCACCTCCTCTCATGCCGGATTTCGTGACGCCGCAGAATGGCACCCACCCAAAACAATCCAACCACATGAACAGGAGGTCCCACATGGACACCACTAATGAAAACATCGCACAGGCCGCATATGACCGGATCGCAGATACGGAGCAGCATCTGCGCCGTCATGGCGCTGCCCTGTGCAATCTGTTCGACGCTTTCGACGCGCCTTCGGGCTTTGATGCGCTTTGCGATCTTCATGGCATCTTCGGGAACCAGCACCCGGATGCCAAGATGATTAGGACAGCTCTTCAGGAGATCGAAACATTTCTGGCGAAGCAGACATCGCAAGCTGCAGATGCTGCCGCGCGGGATCGTGGTTTTGACGCGTCTGGTGCCCTGCGCTGGCATGGTGCCCGGATCAGTGAACTACATGCGCGGTTCTGCAATGCCGACTGACACCGTCTCGGGCTGTCAGTTGCAACACGCTCGTCGTCGGGGTCCCGACCCCGACGAGGGCGACTCTCTCCAACAAGATATCTGCGACATCTCAATGTGGCTTCTACAGAAATTTCGGGTGCCGTTTGTCCATCTCTGGGTGGACCGACACCCGTATCAGCAAGGTAGGGAAATCGCATGTATTTCGGTCATGCAATGGCAGCATCACTTTGATCACTTGGCCGCTGCGGCAAAGGAGGCGTTCCTTGCGCTCGGATATCAGCTCCTGGACCTTGGGGATGCCCTGATCTCTTGCACTTGTTGTGATGGTGGACATTCGCGACACGAGGCCCTCAGGGCCTATGTCCGGGCACCCGCGCTTGAACGCTTCGGTCTCGTCTTTGGTCTTCAGGTGATGGTCTTCGACGACGTAGCCGTTGCGCTCCAGCAGATTTTTGGACTTCAGACCAAAGGGGCAGGTATGCTCGGGCATGACCATGCGATAGAGGACGGCGGTTTTCGTGGTATCCTTTGCCATGACGGGCTCTCTCAATTCGTGCAGTTATGCTGGCCGCGGAAACCGGCCTCGTAGTCAGGGCCCGCGCTGATAACGAAATCCTGAAGGCTGTCATCTTCCGTTTCGCGCACCTGGACCGTGATAGGATCAGCAGCGAAGCTTTCTCCCTCGGCGTCGAGGCGGACCAGATCACCGCTGATCTTGACCAGAGCAGTGTCGTTGCCGGACACGAACACGGGCGGGCTTGCCTCAGTATAGGTGAAGCTGCACGCGGCTCCGTCCGGGAAGACCTGGGCGATATCTGCCTGTGTCAGGAACTCTGGGTCGACCTTGGAGACGACCTCGCTGATCAGGGCGTCCTGTGCAGATTTCAGCTCGGCTGCTTGTTCATCCCCGGCGGGGGTCGCTTCTCCATTCGCCGATATGTCCGCGATCAGATAGCGCATCTCCGCGATTTCCTTGTCTTGGGCGTAGATGATGTCATCCGCCAGGGTGCGCACCCTGGGATCGGTGATTTCCGCACGGGACGACGTCATGATGGCGATTGAATGGTGCGGGATCATCGCCCGCATGTAGGCGCGGTCCTGCACCGTCACCTGACTGCGCACCAACCAGAGCGCCCCTGCGAAAACGATGATGGAGCCCACAAAGATCGCGATGTTGAGCGTGCGGTTCTTGTACATGCCAAGCATGAAGGCCAGCATGACGAAGGCCATGACCGCCCCCATGACGATTGCCATATAGGCGCGTGTTTCCGACCAGAAGATATGGCTGACCAGATACGTGTTCAGGTACATCAACCCGAACATCAGGATCGTAGATACGGCAATCATCAGGAAAAAGCGGGAATAGGCCATCGTCACCTCCGAGTGCGTTTAAGGGAATAACAACCTTCCAGTGGGTGGATGTTCCCTAACAGTTGATTTTTTTCAGCCTATTCCTGCCGGGTTCTTTCACGTTGATAGGCGCGTTCGCGCTCGGGCCAGGTGGATTTGATGTAATCGAGGATCGCTCGAATTTCCGCATCCCTCAGGCTGTCGCCAAAGCCGGGCATGTTACTTTCATAGCCCCCGCCGACCACGGCGGCAGTTCCGTCCCGCGTGTTGCGGAACAGGATGTCGTCGCCATGATGCCAGGTGTGGCCCGTTGCATCATGGGGTGGCGCAGGCAGGCGGCCGTCGGGACCGGGGCTACGCCAGTTCGGTTGCCCCTGAAGCTCCGTCCCGTGGCAGGATGCGCAGTTCTGCTGATACAGAGCTGCGCCATCCATGGCTTCCTCTGCTGCGATGGCCTGCGCGCAGCTTGCAAGAGTTGCTGCAAGTGCGATCAGGTCCTTCATGTGACCATGATCCAGTTCGTCATGCCGGAAGCGGCGTGACCCAACATGTGACAATGCAGCAGCCACTTTCCTGGATTATCCGCGACGAAGGCGATTTCCGTCGTCTCGTTCGGCATTACCAGCACCGTGTCCCGCATCGGACCAAGCGCTCCGTCTTCCTTGCGCGCCCTGAAATGCATACCGTGAAGGTGCATCGCGTGCGGGAAGATCGTGTCATTGGTCATGCGGATGCGGGCTGTCTCCCCACGCGACAGGGTGGCAAAGGGCGTCTTTCCCATCCCGACCTGTCCGGCCAAGGCCCAGAACTGGCCATTCTGGACCAGCTCCTGCCAGCCCATCTTTTGTCCGTCGAAGGTCGCACCCTCCATGCCGCGCATCGCACCGCCTTGCAACGGCATGTCGAGGACAGGCGCGGCGTCGACGCCCACAACCTCCATCCGCGGATTGCGCGGCAGGGGCTGGGGCGCACCGCGCGGCACTGACGCGGCACGTCCTTCGACAGAGACTTCAGCCAGTACGCGCCAGGTATCATCTGCCGCGGCAAAGAGAAGCCCTGCGGTTTCCCCTTCCTCGGCGGTGACATCGACGATCAGATCCATGCGCTGTGCAGGGGCGAGCACAAGCGTGTCCGTCACCGGCTCTGGTGCCGCAAGCGGCATTCCGTCAAGAGCCACGGTCCAGCCGGTAAGCCCCTCCAATTTCAGGCCGAAGATCTGGGCATTGGCCGAGTTGATCAGCCGCAACCGCAGCCGCTCGTTCTGCCGGGCGGGCAGCCTGTAGTCGTAGCGCCCGTTCACGCCCACGAGGTTGCCGATCTGTCCGCCGTGGCTGCGCGTCATCGGCGCTGCGAAATCATCGACGAACAGGCCCGTATCGGGGTCCAGCAACCAGTCGTCGATCATCAGTACCTCGTCCCGATCCACATCCGGCGGTGTCGCCTCTTCGATGATCAGGGCACCGGAAAGCCCCCGCGCAACCTGTTCCATCGAATTGGTGTGCGCGTGATACCAATAGGTTCCGGCATCGGGCAGATCGAGAGCATAATCGAAGCTCTTGCCGGGCGGCACCGCATCCTGGGTCAGCCCCGCGACACCATCCATGGCGTTGTCGATGCGGATGCCATGCCAATGGACCGAGGTCGGAACCTTTAGCGCATTCAACAGCCGCCGTTCCAACCGGCTGCCTTGCGCGGCGCGGATCACGGGGCCGGGGATTGTGCCATCATAGCTCCAGACCGGCGTGGCCGGATAGCTGACAGGGGCAAGCTGGACCGTGGCGTCCATGGCTGTCAGGAGGGGCATGTCCTGAGCGAAGGCAGGTCGTGCGAATGGAGCAGAAGCAAGACCTGCGCAGAATAGCCGTCGAGTCATCTTCATGTCAGTTGATCCCATTGGCGCGCTGTACTTCGCGGATATAGGCGATGATCGAACTCACGTCCGCACGCGTCACCTCGGGCTGCGGCGGCATGTCTCCGAATTTCCAATGATGCGCGCGCACGCCATTCGCAACCGCCATCTGGAGGGCCATGTCGCCATGGTGGGATGGCTCGTAGATCTTGTGGATCAGCGGCGGAGCAAACCCCATTATCCCGGCGGCATTCTCGCCGTGGCAATCGGCGCAGACGACATCGAAGGCCCGCTTGCCCATGGTCGCCTCGGGCGACAGTGTATTTGGCAGCATGACGGACACCATGGGCGCGCCTTCCACAGGTGATGGGATTTCCTCTACAGAGGCAGTTTGAGGGGTAAAGCGGGTGAAACCATAGGCACCAAGCGCCACGGCAAGAACCGCGGCCCCGGCGAGGGTGAATTTGTTCATGGGAGTATCCTGTCCTGCACGGCTTTGGCAGCCGTGCGCTCTGATGACGGGTCGACCAAAATCGACCCAGATTCAACCGGAGCTGGCTCAGGCGCGAGGAGGAGGGAGGTCCAAAGACAGACTTATCGTCATGCCATTTCGAGGCTCCGGCCACGCATGACGGACGCGTGGCAGATCATCGTCCCGAAGCGGCTGACTGGTATCAAGAAGGGCATAGGATGCGCAAGTCGCCATGTCTGCGCAAGGCGCGTCAGCTTGGTGGTGGTTCGCCGGGGCCTGCTGATCAGCAGAGATCATCGTTTCCGGACAGGCCGCACAGTCATGCATCGCGGGCCCTGCCGCAGACATTTGCGGCAGGGCAGCCAACAAAATGAGGCTGGTCAGGAAGATGACGGCGATTAGGCGCATAAAGACCCTCGATTGCAGCGCAAAGGATGGGTTCTGACGACGGCTTGGTCAATCCCAAAATCGCTCCACTTCCCGCGCTCCCAGTATCAATGGTTACGCAGCCGATAACCGCAGTCCCACCTTAGTGTCGGCGTTTCGTGCCAAGCGGCGCGGGCAAGTAGTGACGCTGAGCGGACGAATGCAGCCGCAGCGAAGCTTCGGCATGGTCACGGGTAGTTTGGGCTCCAAGCCGCCTTGCGGAGGTGCAGAAAGAAACTGAGTTCCTCGGTAATGTGAATGTCAGCTCTCGCTGTTGACGCACTCCCACCACGCACTTGCAGCGAAAGGCTGGAATCCGCCCATCCTGTTGGAAAAAACGTATTTCTGGAGAAGAAAGCGGTGCACCGAACTGAACCCGAGCGCCTTCCTTTTCGGCGATAATTGGGCCGCTTGGGGGCCAGGGTATAAATCATTTCCGTACGGTTAAAACCGGAACCATCTCCTGCGAAACAGGAGATTTCTATGCTGCCCTTTGAAAAATTCCACGCCGCGACGCTTCTTGATTTGAATAAATGGTCGACGATGTCGCGAAACGAAGTTGGCCCCGTCTTGGCTCGATTTGGGATTCAGCCGCTCGGTCGCAAATATCCAATGCTCAGAGTTTACGAGCACCTGCTCGGCCTGTCGGCATCAAATCCTGCTGAAGCTGACATGCTTGGAACTGGTCTTCTTCGCGTCGCGAAAGCCGCGGAGAGGTTCGGCGTTTCAAGTGATGTTTTGTTGCACGCTTTGCGTTCAAAAAACAACAAATACCCGCCCCTCTATGCGCTCGGCCCGAATAGGCATTTCTTTCTGGCGGCTCAGGTCGAGCAGTTGTTGGCGAGCCCCAGAAATGAATTCTATGACCTTCCCCTGCGCCCGGAACATGCACTGCCAGCATCGCGCTTGGCGCGGCATCTTAAGGTGCCGCAAGCCAAAATCGACGCAATCCTGATAGAAAAAGCCAATCTTCCGGCCCGCATTATCAGCCGTGGGCACGTCCGATTCATCGTCTCGGACGTCGCACACAAGCTGGAAACCTCTCATTTGGATGAAGGCAGCACCGCCGCTGACAGCCCGGCCGACGACAAAGGAAGTCGCGCTGCCACTGAGGTTGTACGGCCCTCTACCAGCGGGGCGCATCGTGGCCTGTTTGCGGATACCGCGGCACGTGCAACTGGCGAGGCTCAACCTCCGCGGACCTGCACTTGATCCGGCATTTATGCACACCGAGGCGATGGCCCGCACGGGGTGCCGCCCGAGGCGAAACTGACGGAAACATAAGGAGTCGCTTAGTTCCCGGATAATTCGACTCGACTGCACATTTTCGCTTCGTCTGCACTCTAAGCGGCCAATCTCTTCAGTGAGCCGCAGTGGCGCGCAGTGCAAGTTTTCCGCAAGGCCGCTTCCGTTCCTAAGTCCGACTAACCCCAGAAATCACGCAGCCGACCAAAAAGGCGGCCGTGTCCAATCAACTCAAGAAGGAAAGCAGAATGGGTTTGTTCTCAAGTGCCTCTCAGGCAGCTACGGCTGTCGCAGTGCCAGCTCCAAAAACCATGCAGACGGTGTTCGATGAGGCTGACGACGCAACTGAACGCAATCGCATCGCCCGGGTCGGCGAATTCTTCGCCAAGCCCCTTTCAACCCTTGATGGCGATGGGGGTGATCTGCTGATGTGGTTCGACAACCATTTCCAGCCCCTCAAACAAATCGGTGCGGGACCGTTGCCCGGCTCTGATCGCCAATTCTGGAAATCAACAAGCAGTTACACCAAATGGCGCGAAGTCGTCCGCCGCAGGATCAAGACCACCCTTGGCATGATCGCTGCGAAGAAAACACTGCGGGAGCGCATCGACGGCTGGACTCCATTCCTTGCGCTCCTGGAGGAGCTCTCAAAGGATCACGGTCCGGTGCACCCCGCGACGGTCGGCTCGGTTCAAACATTCTCTGATCGCGCACGAGCGGCGGGCATCGACCCGATGGATCTGACGCCTGACATCGTGCCAGCGTTCCTGGATGGAATGCCGGTCCACGAAAACAAGGCATCCACGAGAGCTCTCAGGGCGCTTGGGCGCCACCGCATTTTCCCACAGATTGCAGAATTTCTGCCGGAAGACTTTGACACTGATTTTCTTATTCCTACAGCCCGCACCGTCGTTCCCGAGTCTATCCGAGAGATGATCGCGGAGATGGTCAAGACGGCACGCTACGACCACAGCACATACGACGATGTTTCGGAGAGTTGCGCTGAGAATTTCAATGAGAAGACCGCAGGAACCTACTGTGCTGCGTTAGTAGCACTTGCCCGGGCTGCGCAGGACACCGGCGTGGTGGATCTGGGATCGCTGAATTGTCTCGACTCCCTGTTCGAGACCCGGGTTCGCATCGCTACCGTCCGCCACTGGATCGACCTGTCGGAAACGGATGCAAGGTTCGGCCTGAGAACCGCGGCAGATTACGTCCGCATCGTCGCGCAGATTGGCAAGGCCAATGGCCTTAAAACAAAGAAATGGCTTAAGAACCTGAAGAAGAATCAGCACCTCCAGGAGGGTCACGCGGCAGGCGAGAAGATGTCCCCAAAAAACCGGAGTTTCTGCGAGACCCTCATTCACAATCCCGCCGATGTCCGGACCTTCCTGAGGCAGCACGTGCTTTATCAAGATCGGGCAAAGGACATCCTTGCGACGGACAAGCCTCTCACCCAGGAGCAGCTGCGCATTGTGCGGCGGTATGCCACTTGCGCGGCATTCTCGGCGCTGGAAATACGCGGTGCTGGCCTGCGCAAGGGCAGTGCCTTGACTGCCGAATGCGATGGCGTTGGGCAGAACCTCTTCCGGAAGACAACTGGGGAGAAGAAGATCTTTGAGTTGAGGATCCCGCAGAAAGACATGAAAGGCGGTTATATTGAGATGCCACCTATTCATGTCCGGGATGACAAATATTGCGGCTACGAGGTGCTCGACTGGTACATATCGACTGCACGACCACTTTTCGATTTCGCCAATCCGGAATTCTGCAAACAGAAGGAGTGCGCTCAGTCCACGCACCTGTTTGTTTCGGAGCAATCGGCCCGACCTTTGTCCGGGGGCATGCTTTACAATTGGTTGATTCGCAGCAGTGCTGAAATAGGCCTGCCGATGTACCCGCACAATTTCCGGCACGGTTTCGCCACCCTGTTGCTTGCGCGATCCTGGAGTAACCGTGGGCGCGCCGCCGCATATCTCGGATGCTCGGTCGGGGTGTTGGATACCTATTACGGATGGATCGACAAGCAACAAAAGCTCGAAGAGGTGCAGGATCTTTTGGCGGAGGCTTTGGCCGGAAAATGACCCGTCACCAGATTCTCGCAAAGCCGCACTGGCAGCCCAACGCGGCGTCACCCATCCTGCTCAGCATGCCTCTTGCCGAATTGCAGTCCCTCGACAGCCTCGTCGAGTTCATGTCCGAACACGGCTGCACAGACCTTTCGCCATCCGACTGCCATGTCTGGGCGCGCCTCAATGAGGATGCAGTTGTGATCGAGCATGTCATCGCGGCCATGATCAAGACCGATGGCCCCGAGGCTCCGCCTCTTGCATCCCTTCGGGCGGCGGCACAGAATCTGACGGCCTGTGCGCGCTTTGCCGGTATCTCGCGCGAGCCACGGCGTGATTACGAACGCAAGATCTCACTCTATCCCGACGACCTTCCATTGGGCTGGCAAAATCACCTCGCAGACATCCGTGACAGGAGGGACGATAGTGATATCAAACTGGCACCTGATCTCTACGACCGCATGACGCGCAAGCTCTGTCAGTACGGGTGGTATCTCCGGGAAAACGACATGCCGCTGTCCTTTGATATACCCTCGCTCAGGGCGTTCTACGCCTTTGAAACAACACGGATATCTAACCGGGGTGCGTCTCTGAGAACCTCGACAATCATTGCGACATTTGGGGACCTCAGGGATTTCCTGCGGTTCTCCAAGGTCTATCCGAAGCGCCTGATCAAGGAACTCGACAAGCTTCTCAAGAAACTGCGGGATCGTGCCGACGTTGAGACAGCGCAGAAGTTTGAAGCCCTCGCCGCGATTGACATTACAACGATCCATCCCCGCGCGGAGGCCATCCTCGCAGAAGTGGCGAAGCAAACCAATCCTGCCAATCGGGTCATCAAGCGCAACCGTGCCTTGGCGATCGCGGTGCCTCCCCTCACGCCTCTCCGCCGCGAGTGGCATGATCTACGGTTCGGCCGCGACCTTGTCTGGAGCGAGGGTCGCTATCGCCTCCGTGACTACAAGCTGCGGAAAACCCGGCATCTCATCGGTCGCGAGGAATATCCTGGCTCCGTTCACCCGAGCGTGCAGCATTTCGTCGATGCGCGATTGCTCCAAGATGATGATGCGAAGTACCTCGACGTCCTGCGCGAGAAGGCCGAAGAGCAGGAATGGCCTCTATTCGTCCATCCTGACGGTGCACTCGTTGCCGAAAACTACGTGTCGCAGGTCTGGTCCTCGGAGTTCCAAACCGGCGCCCATATCTGCCGATCCATCGTGTATGACGTGGTTTTTGCCATCAGTGAGGACGCGACGCTGGCTGGGATGCTAATGAATGATCACACATCGCAACAAGCACGCAAAAAATACACCGGGGACCGCGCCAAGCAGGCAGCGCTTGCTGCGGCAAGCAAGGAAATCGATGATCTCTTTGATGCGTTTGGTGCATGACACAGGCAGAATTTCTATTCGACAGCCTGCGTCGAAGCTCGGATCTTGTGTCGGACCACGAACCCCTGATCAGGAACTTGGTCGTAAATCAAGAAAGGCGGATGGACTTTGTGTTGCCAAGCCCGGCCGAACTCGACAGCACACGCAGCTGGGGCTGCCGGAAACACTGATAGTCTTACGTCCATCCCGTGTTGATCTTTGATGGCGTCGAATGTCTTACCGACGAGTTCCCGAAAGCGAGAGAGATCATCCTTGTTGCGAAGCTCAGAAGCCCCCAGCCTACTGCTCCGGATCTCCCAGATTGAAACCCGATCATCAGGCAGCGCCTGGGTGACACGGTCGTCTGTTATGCCCGCGGTTACAGAAATTTTCAGCGCCACTTTCTTGGTGCCAGTTGTCCCAGGGATACAGGTGAATTCGAGAGGGTCACGATCGTTCGGCCAGACCCAGCCCGGCGTCGGTTCCCGGTGTCGCCCGTAGACCGATACGGCTGACAGGTCCGAAAGCAGTCGGCCGAGCTCTATGAGGACGGGCATCGGTGCAAAACCGAAGACCGCGAGATGTTCCAGATCATCGTCTGCGAAACGTCCGTCGATCTCCCGCTGGATCTTTTTGCGAAGTGCATCGATGACGACGGGGTAGTAGTCTGGATCGCTATCCTTTTGCGCAATGTCTCGGATTTTGATGTCGATGGGACGCCGATCTGCTGGGGTAAACCCTGGCCTCAGGGCCTCGATGCAGTCGCAGAGCGGAACGGCTGTCTCGTTGTCGCCGATCGCAGCAGCAATCCGAAGGATATGGGCGGGCGTTGCATTCGGGTTTTCGAGCAGCCGCTCGATCCGTTCCTCGTTGGCACGCTTCATCTCGCGCAAGACCTCTACGGTGTAGCGGTCGATCTTGGCGGGATCGTCGATCTCGCGGTGATGCGGATCGCACATCAGCATCAGGTTCTCGGGATCGTCCGCGAGCTGGTGCGAAAGGACCGGGTGGCCACGTACGAAGCCCGGGTCAGAGGCTATGATATGAGCCAAGTAGGCATGGTTCTTCGCCAGGTCACCCGTCACAAGGTCGCCGTCGAGGCGCTTACCACAGCCGTGATACTGGCATCGCCCGGCAGCACGGCCCCAGACGAGAATTCTTGTCTTTTGCGATGGACTACGCCCTCGTGCCATCCGGAGCCTCCTGTTTCTGCCTGAGGATCTCGCCCACGGAGATCGGACCCGGCGCGTTCGAGCCGCGCCAGACGCCGTCGAGATGCCAGATTTCATAGAAATGAAGCCACTCGGATGCCCATGGGACAATCCGGTCGGCGATGAGCATGGTGCTGTCCCATTCTCCAGCATCAGGGTCAAACAGGCAAAGCGCCGAGTCTGCCGGAGTTTGATGATCGTAGTTCAGGTGCGGAAGATCGATGAAGTCGGTCCCCGGCCGGGGCTCTATCTGCGGGTCCAGAACATGGACCAGGGGTACGGCTTTCGGATTCTGCCATGCCCAGAGGATTGCAACCTTGTATTTCATCTGGAAACCCCTGAGAGGCCCGATCCACGCGATAAACCGACCTTCGCTCACTATACGCGGTTGAAGGTCAGGCCAGCGGTGCTCCATGCGGTTGATCTGCACCTGAGCAGAACGCGGCTTCCGGGGCTTGGTCTTCATTTACCGCGGAAGCCGGGATGGAAGTGGTGGGCCGGGGCCTTCGAGACCTGCGCTGCCTTTTTCGGAGCGGCCGCGATGAGGGCGGGATTGGCCACGAACCCCTTGTTGTGCTCGTAATGAGCAACGCCAGCCGTCGAGGAAAGACCATCAATATAGGCTCGAACCGCCTTCTCGCTGACCTTTTCGCCAAACAGGTTGTCGAAGATCTTGCGCGTATCTGACAGACTGGAAGACCGGGCACGAGCCAGTTCCTCTACAAGATGGCGCAGATCCATCCGGAAGAGCTTCATTTCACGGGTATGTTTCGGCCACCGGTCATTGAAATTCTCTTCCCAGAGCGCGGGATTGCGTTCTTCCGGACGACGACCGCTTTCCAGCGCGACTGCCATGCGCCTGTCGAGTTGTGCGGCATAGCTCTCAAGCTGCGCGCAAATCCCGAAGGGGGATAGGGGGACCTCGGCGGCGATCTTCGACAGATAGACTGACACCGGACGCTTCTCGTCCCGGTTGGCATAGCGCAGGTTGAGGTATCGCTTCATGAGCTTGAGGGCGATGACCTGCGGTGCATCCCGAACCGGATCAATGGGCTCGGGAAGCGCGTCTATGTCTGCATCGGCCATGGTTGTGCCGGCCACCAAGCGATCATTCATCTGCAGATTCGATCGCACATCGCGCACATGATCCTGGAAGCTCTGGCTCGGCATCGTGATGCGTGCCCTGAAATCTTCCGCAAAGCCGTAGGGATTCACGCGGAACCGTTCATCACGTCCTTCGTCGGGGCTGTGATAGATCTCACCGACACGTTCGCGCCGAGGAACTCGGTCCGGGTCCATCGGGGTGACGTCCAAGTGCATGAAGGCGAACTGTAGCTGGATGCAGCGTGTGCAGCGCTCGATTTTCTTCACGTCGGGAAAGCCCTCGAAGGCGGTGTGAAGCTCGTTGAGCACTTGTCTCGGCGTCCATCCGACCGGGGTGCGGAATTCGAGGATGGCGTCCAGGTCGAACCTGTCGTCGTCCGCACCATGAACGATGGTGGCACCAATGGAGCGGGAGCCCTGAGGATAGACGAGCGCCGTCTCCATATATCGGCGGATCGGACTATTCGGCCGTTGGAGATGCTCTGGGATCAGGTTGTACCGTTTGGAGGCGACCTGGTTGTCTCGGTCGCTCAGTTCCATTTCGAGGACTGTCCCCAGCATGAGGGCGTCGAGTTGCGGTGCGGTGTCATCAAGCGGCATCGGTAAGGCCTCCTCCAAAGTGGTGCCCGTTCGATTGCCTCCCTTCAATCATACGCGCGAACAACCACAATATATGGCCGCTACTGATTCGGCTCAATACTACCAGATGTATTTTGTTCTCCATATGTCCCGAGGGTGTCAACCTCGGCACCATAGTGAACTTGGATTCCTGTTAGCGCCCCTCCCTTCGGGTGCCCGTCCCGGGTATCATCGAAACTGATTGCATCTTTGGCGATTGGGATCACCTGCGGCGACCGGAAGTAAGGTCCGCATTCCGGAACAACGCGGTTTGCCGCTATCCCGTGATTACTTCGAGTACGGTTTGGGACGATAGTGAAGCCGGTCCATGTCCCTTTGGACTGCTTCGAACCCCGGGCATTGTGATTCATAGACACGAATTCGAACATCGGGCGTTTTCTGGCGGATGTGATGCTGCATCTATCCGAGCCCATTTCGGCAGAAACCTTAGTGATACTGGTGAGAGTGTTGCCCCAAGCCCATTTTGGTAACTGAACACCCATCAGAGGTTTCAATGCTGAATCTGATAGATATCGAACCTTAAACACAGGCTTTTTCGGTCTAAATTATTCGAAACCATGTCCTGACCTCAATGAACAAGAGGTCAAGCGAATTCGATGGGCTACAAGGTTGCGAGCATTGCGCCAAAAAGTGAAAGAGCAAGCTTGGAGAATGCTTTGCTCTACATTGCAGAGATGATCGTTTTCGAGAACGGTGACGTATATCTACCCCTGTTTGAAAAGCTGGAATGTGCGCTCAATTCCCTTTCTGAACGGGAGACGACAATTGAGCGGGCTCGCCGGATAGCACAGGAAGCGCGTGCAGCGTGACCTGCTCCTTAAAGGACCCGTTGGGAAAGGACTGACGACATCAACTGACCGGCGGTATACAGCGCTCAGGGTAATACGAGATCACGTGATCCCGCAACGCCGGGTCAGGTCTGGCTATTTGCACTTTGCGTCAGGCTTTTTAGTATCCACTCATTGGTTCAAACCCTCCGTCTTCCAGTCGGACCCGCTTCAGCGCGAAGAATCGTGTTATGATCTTACCCTCCCGAAAATGAGCCGCAGCCGGGTCGGAGGCTCATTTTCGGGAGGGTAAGATCATGCGATATGACACTGGCAACACTGCGTGTTTTATCACCGCTATCACATCGTCTGGTCGACGAAGTACCGCTACAAGGTGCTGACCGGAGCACTCCGCCTGCGGGTGCGCGACATCTGCCGCCAGGACTGCCGCGAGAACGAGGTCGACATCTTGCGCGGGGTGCTGTCGTGTGACCATGTCCACATGTTCGTATCGGTGCCACCGAAGATTGCCATCTCGGACCTGGTGCGCAAGATGAAGGGCCGTTCGTCTCACAAGGTGCAACAGGAGTTTCCGGTCATCCGAAAGCGCTACTGGGGCTGCAGGTTCTGGGGCGGGGGCTACTTCTCAACCACCAACGGTGCCATCACCGAAGACATCGTACTTCAGTACCTCGAAAATCACAGCGCCGATCCTACCGGCGCCAGCCGGTAGTCGTTCAGTCGAGTATTTTCTTTTCCAATGCCTGCACCTGCGCTTCGGTTAGGATGGCAGCCGCCTTGCCGCCCCTAACTTCTAAGGCCTTCAGCCGGGCTTTGACGTGGGCCAGATCGTGCCACGGCCAGATCGAGTGGACACCGGAGAGCGAAACAAAGACACCTTGTTTGCGCAACTTGTTCGAGGTGCTGGCCTGGCCATAGGCCGGGAAATCGGTGGTGGATTTGATCACAGCCTTCCTGGGCGCATCATCAATCCAATTTTACTGCTATGTTCAGCAGGTCGGATTTGTGTTTGATGATCTTGTCGGTAGAATTCCACATTATGGCTTCCTCGTTTGGATGGTTTGATTGTCACCACCATCAAAACGGACAACCATCTCCCTTCAAAGGAACCGCCGCCCCCATTCCAATTTGAATAATGGGGGGCGGTGTCCGATCACATCGAGACTAATTCAGCTAAACTGGCGTGAGCTTGATTGCATCCGCGATTGCCAGTTTTTCCTCAAGGGATAGCGGGTTGCCGTAAACCTCCCGTCCGCGGATACGTTTAATCGAGTGCCCCATCATCGCCCCGCGCTGCTCGTTGTTAAAGCCCGCATTTTGCATTCGTTTCTCGAAAGAATGGCGGCTACCACCCATGGTGACCACTTCGGGCAGAAGACCGTTCTCGTGTAAAAATGCGTTAGCGGCCGCAGAAAAAGTGCCTTTTCCTCTGTAACGTGGAAAGCCATTGGGATGTCTGCGCATCGCCTCCAATGCCATACCTACAAGAGGGATTTTGCGCTTCGCGGCCTTGTTTTTGATGTTGCGGGCAAATTTTCCGCTTTCCTTTTTGATCTCAACATGCGGTATCTCCGCGTCCAGATGGATGGAATTCGGTGGCAAATCGGTGATTTCAGATTGACGAGCCCCAGTTTCAATTAGGACATAGGAGATGTCGCGTGCTTCTTGGTTCATCCGAGAAAGGGCACGTGGGGCGATTATGCGCTGAAGGTTCTCCAAGGGAATTTCAAGTTTCTGCCCATCTCCTTGAGCGAGCTTTGAAAGCGGTGAGAACAGATTCCTCCAGGGCGACGGGGGGATTTCTTCCGGGTCGACGCCCAAGGCTTCATGATGTCGCTTCCAAAGCCCGTTCAGGTTTTCAAGCTCTTTTTTGGCGGACTCAGCTCTATAATCTTCCTCCATGACGCGATCTTTCAGCGCATCGCGGAACGCTACGGCGGACCTTCTATCAATGCTTGAAAATTCAGGATCTCGGCCGATGAGTTTGATGAATTTATCTGCCGGTCGTAGCCAGCGACTTTCCCAAACTCTTCTTCCTTTAGCGGTTTTGTCCTTCCAGTCCTCAGGATACCGCTCCGGCATGCTCTCGGCAACTTCCATGAGCGTCATTTTAGGTAGTTCAACGCCCCCCAAGATCGCTTGTGCTGCGGCACTTCCAGGCTGATCAGCATTGGCCTGCAACCGCTCGATTCGGCCGAGAATCTCCTCGACACCCATGTCGGCGATCTCTTCGGCAGTGCGGTAGATTTCTCCGCGCGATGCGGCCAATTCAGCGGAAAGTTGATACCGCGACTTGGCACTTACATTCTGCTTACCTGCCAGCAAAGCGTTCCACTGGGCATGCATCTCGCGCTTCCACGTGACACGAAACTCTATTGCATCGTCGTAGTTCGACGTGCCCGTGGCCTGCCATACCTCCTTTTTGCCGACCGTTTTCTGGAACTGGACCGGCACCTGAAGGCGAGCGGTGTACTTTCCTTTTTTGCCTCTTTGGAACAGTCCATCCATCGTCAGCTCCCTTCTCTTTGTGGGCGCTTTAGGGGATACACACGCACCGCATTGGAGGAAGTGATCAGACTTGAAGCGCAACACTATTTGCTACACTTTTTGCTACAGGTCCAGTCCAATTCGAGAGAATTACGTCATATAAATAAGGAATTTTAAGTTTGGTTCGATTCCGCCCCCGGGCACCATTTAAGCTCTTGATATTGCTGATCTTTCATCTTCAAGCCTCTCCCGGTTTGACGATTTTGCTGATGGGTTTGACAACTTGCGATCGGCGTTCGTTCTCTAGCTCCAATGTTTCCATGGTGATCCGGTTGCGATCTGCGAGGTTGGCGGATCGCGAGTAATGGCGCGCCATGGACGGGGTTTTCTGGCCCAACAGGTCGGCAATCTGGCGCTCTTCCATATTGAGCGGTGACAAGTATTCCTCGCCGCCCTCGATGCCCTTGAGGTTTTCCCATGCACGAATGTCGTTCGGGCTGAGCCAGCCCCATTCGCGGCCGATACGATACGCCTCATATCGGGCCTTCATGTCGCCGCGCATAAGCCCCGCCAGATCATGCTCCACAAAGTAGCGTTTGCGCCCCTCGGCGGTCAGGAGAGCCACGTTCATGGCTTGCTCAACCCTGCGGGCCATGGGCGCAAGACAGCGCACCACAAGTGCACGGCTTTCGCCATCCACGTTCGAATAGGTGGCGTTGTCGGTGATGCCGACGACAGTCGGCGGCACGCTGAAGGTGCGGGCCACGTCCATATTGGAGAGCTTGCGGCTGTCCAGGAACTCGGCATCCTTGGCAGGGATCGCAGTATGTCCACGGCCTGCGGGGGCAAAGGCACGATGTGCAAGCGAGCGTTTTTCACACGGCTCGCCGGAAGTTCCCAAATACCTTCATCAAGATTGAGTTCAGACCAGCGCATGTCAGACACTTCTGCCCGTCGCTGCCCCGTCATCGTCAACAGCTTGAGGAAGGGACCAAAAGGATAGTCCTCGGCATCGCTGTGCTGCCATATCGTGCGAATTTCGTCATCGCTCAGTGAAGTGGTCCCAGCTTTTCGG
>NZ_VCNK01000015.1 GCF_006265095.1 Phaeobacter sp. B1627 | reverse complement strand
TCAATGGGTCCTGAGCCTAAGAAAGCGCGGGTTTGCCATTTTAAGTTTGGCAAACCCGCATCAATTGCGGTGCGATTGGCAGCGGTTTGCACAATTGTTTTTGGCAAAACCCACCAACCGCTCAATCCATTGAACTTTTGACATACGGAGAACTCTTCGTTGGAAAAACTATGTCCGATCAGAGCGTTAAAGATCTGACGGATTTGCCGCCCCTTGTGAGCCCAAGACGACCCGCCAGAGGGAGGTTTTCCACATAAATGCGACCTCACGACGCCGTCGAGGCATATCATCCCGTAGAGTTGCCACCTCTCCGCCGAGTATCCTGTTCTCATCTACCAACCGGCGTTCAACGCCAGGCAGAAGACAGGAGACCTCGGCCCATGGCACGAGCCCCAGAAAGGCATGCGGAAGCGACTTAGATGGAACACGTCAAACCATATACAGCAGATCAATTGGCGAAACGTTGGAATTGTTCATCCGAAACTGTCCGCCAGATGGTCAAGCGCGGCGAACTACGCGGTTTTCGTGTTGGCCGCATGATCCGCATCCCACAAACAGCAGTAGAGGAATTCGAATGTCAGACATCAGTATCGGAAGATTGCGCGGCGGCCTATGCGTCTACTGGACTGGGCCAGATGGAAAGCGCGTACGCCGTAAGCTTGCGGCAAGTACCCGAAAGGCGGCGGAAGCGGAAGCCTTAGACATATTTCGGGCGGCAACCTTCGCCGACCGTCCCAAAGATCCTACCATCCAGCAGATTTGGGAGGCCTATCGGGGAGACTTGGAAGGGAAGCCCACCGCCGAGACAATGAAGTGGACCGGTAAAGCTATCCTAGCTCACTTTGGGCACTTGCGTCCGCAGGATGTAATCAAAAAGACCTGTTTGGACTATGAGGCAGCACGACTGGCAGCTGGTAGGTCACAAGGCACCATCCATACAGAGCTAGGGCACCTACGCTCCGCGCTCAGGTTTGCCTGCGACACTAGGATGATCGAAAGCGCGCCAAAGATTTGGCGCCCAGTAAAGCCGGTGAAAGACAAACGAATTCTGTCCATGCGTGAAGCCCGCGCGTTAATCGACGGCGCATTCGAACCCCACATCCGCCTCGCTTTGATCCTGCTCCTGGGT
>NZ_VCNK01000014.1 GCF_006265095.1 Phaeobacter sp. B1627 | reverse complement strand
CCACATCCGCCTCGCTTTGATCCTGCTCCTGGGTACAGCGGGACGGGTTGGAGCTCTTCTGGACCTTACATGGGACCGGGTGGATTTCGATCGCGGAACTATCAATTTGCGCATCGAGGACTCGCAGACGAGAAAAGGACGCGCCGTGGTCCCGATGAACCCCAGCACCCGTGTCGCTTTGAGTGCTGCGCACCAAGCCGCGCTGTCAGAGCATGTGATCGAATATGCTGGAGGTCAGATCAAATCTATCCGGAAAGGTTTCCAGGGGGCCGTGACTAGGTCCAAGATCGGGCATGTTCGGATCCACGATCTTCGGCACACAGCAGCGGTTACAATGCTGGCCAGCGGGGTCCCGCTTGAAAAAGTGAGCCAAGTGCTTGGGCATAGCAACACATCAATTACGTTCTCAACATATGGCCGCTATCTGCCCGAACACATGAGCGACGCGGTCAATGTCCTAGATTTTTTGAATGCTAAAGCAGGCTCTTAAGTTCACTGAACCACAGCGCACTTCGCAAAAGCGGGTAAACTGGGCAGGAAATCCCAACGTTTTAAGGGAGGGAGGTGGTGGGTGATGAGAGGCTCGAACTCCCGACATCTTCGGTGTAAACGAAGCGCTCTACCAACTGAGCTAATCACCCGGTGAAGGCGGATTTAGAGAATGCGCCGACGGAGTGCAAGGGGATTTGCTCAGTTTTTGGAAAAAAATCCAGACGGGGTCGGACGCCCCTACTGAAGCACGGTTTCGCAGCCGTTTTCCAGCACGTAGACGCAGCCCTGTTCGTTTGGAAGCGCTGCCATCTCTGCAAACTCCAGACCGCAGATCAGGCCGCGCAGCACTTGCCCCCATAATCCATGCGCAACCAGCACTGTCGGGGTTTCAAGCGACCGCAGCAGATTGAGAACACGACCCTGGAAATTGGCAAATCCCTCCCCCTCCGGAGCGGAACAGAACAGGTCGAGGTTGGTTTCTGCAGTGGCATGAATGTCGGGGTATGCGGCGGCGATATCGCTCCGGGTCAGGCCCTGAAAGCGGCCCGCCTGAACTTCGGCAAGCCGCGGCTCGGTGACAAATGCGCGATCTCCGAGGGCGATGCGTGCTGTGTGCTGCGCGCGGCGCAGGGGCGAGACCAGGCAAGGGGGCGCCTGGTCGGCGAGAATCGGGCTCAGCAGCTCCGCTTGGCGATGGGCATGGGCAACGCCGCGTTCCGTGAGGTCCGATTCAAGCTGCCCCTGAACGCGCCCCTCGGCATTCCATGCGGTTTCGCCGTGGCGCAGGAACCAGATCTTTGGGAAATCTCTCATCGTGAATACTTTGTCCGGCGTGATGGAATTGGTTTTCTTCTGCTATCACGGGGAGGCGCGGGTCACCAGACAAAGCCATGCCGATCAACGGTCCCCGAGTATCCCGGACTATCCCCGCACCCGTAGCGGACGGGATAGAGCACGATGACCACAGGGCGGTGTCGCTGCAGGCGACGGATCAGACGGCCCGGGGGGAGGGGCCGTCGACGATCATCATGGGGCGCCCCTTCGAGCACTGTTCGACGCGGCTCTCGATGCCATAGAGGCGGCGGATGAGGTCCGGTGTCAGCGCCTCTGGGGTTGGCCCGCAGGCGAGAATGCGGCCTTCGCCGAGCGCAATGGTGGTGGCACAGTTGCGCATCACCTGGTTGAGGTCATGCAGCGCAAGCACGATCACGGCACCGGTTTCCCGGGCATAGGCGTTCAGGGATTCGAGAACTTCGTACTGGCGATAGAGATCGAGCGCGGAGGTCGGCTCGTCCATCAGGATCACCTTGGGACGGGCGACGAGCGTCTGCGCAATAGAGACCGCCTGACGCTGCCCCCCCGAGAGCTCCGGCAATTGCTGCTCTGCCAGATGCGCGATGCCAAAGCGGCTCAGCACGTCATCCACCGCCGCGAGTTCCTGCGCGCTCAGCCGCCAGCCGCCCGTTCCTTGCTTGAGGGCGAGGATCACCGTTTCATAGACCGTCAGTGCGGCGCTCATGGCCGTGTCCTGGGGCATGTAGCGCAGGTCGTCTTGTGTGGCCCCGGTGAAACGGACGCTGCCGTGCCCGCGCATCTGGCCCGCGATACGGCGAAACAGCGTGGATTTTCCCGCCGCATTCGCCCCTACCAGCGCAGTCAGCGCCCCGCCCGCAATCGGCGGCGTCGTGGCCTCGGTGAGGATCTCGCGTCGTCCATAGCGGGCCGTGATCCCGTCCAGCGCCAAGCTCACCATGATTTGCGCCCTTTCGTCAGGATCAGTGCGGCGAAAAAGGGAACGCCCACCAGCGCGGTGATGATGCCGATGGGCAGGACCGCGCCGGGCAGGATCGCCTTTGACAACACCGATGTGGCCGAAAGGATCACCGCACCGGACAGCATCGCGCCAGGAAGAAAGAACCGCTGGTCTTCACCCAAAAGCAGCCGGGCCACATGCGGGCCCACGATCCCGATAAAACCGATCGTGCCGACAAAGGACACCGGCACCGCCGCCAGCAGGGAGACGAGGAACAGCGCTTCGAGCCGCAGGCGTTTCACAGGCACGCCCATGGCCGCCGCGCGGGTTTCGCCCATCCGGATTGCTGTCAGCGCCCAGGCGCGGCGGGTGAACAGAGGCGTGCAGACCGCAAGGATGACGGCCGTCACGGCCACCTTGCCCCATGTGGCCTTGGTCAGGCTGCCCATCGTCCAGAAGACCACGGCCGACAGGGCCTGCTCGGATGCGAAATACTGCAGCAGAGCCAGCGCCGCATTGAAGCTGAAGACCAGCGCGATCCCCAGCAGGACGATGGTTTCCACCGTCACGCCGCGCAGGGTCGACAGGCCAAAGATCAGCAAGGACGCCGCCATGGCCATGGCGAAGGCATTGATCGGAACCATCAATGATATCGCCCCAGGGAACAGGGCCACGCCGAGAACCATCGCGAGGGCTGCGCCGAAACTGGCGGCCGCCGACAGGCCCAGCGTGAACGGGCTGGCGAGCGGGTTGGCGAGGATCGTCTGCATCTGCGCCCCGGCCAGCGACAGGCTGGCGCCGACCGTCACCGCCAGAATGGCCATGGGCATCCGGATATCCCAGACCACCACCCGCATCTGCAGCTCTGCCGATCCGGGCATGAACAGCGTCCGCAGCACATCCGGGACCGAATAGCGCGCAGGCCCCAGCGAGACATCCACCGCGACCGACAGAACCAGCAGCGCCGCCAGCAGGACCAGAATGGCGATGCGCCGTGCGGCGAGGCTGCGATAGGCCAGAGCGGTGGCAGGGGGGGCGTCGGTTGTGATCGGGGTCATGTCGTCTCCGGGCAAAAGGCGGCCCGAAGGCCGCCCCGCTCAAGTTTAGTGGTGAAGTCAGTCCAATGAGACCCAGTAGCCGGGGCGGTAGTCCACCGGCAGGAACCGCGCGTGCATTTCCTGCAGGGTGGCTTCGGGGTCGAGCTCGGGGAACAGCTCCGGATGCATCCAGGTCGCGAGCCGCTGCACCGCAACAAAGCTGTAGGGGCTGTTGTAGAACTGGTGCCAGATGGCGTGGACCTCATTGTCTTCGACAGCCTTGACGCCGGTAAAGGCTGGCCGTTTCATCAGCGCCTCCAGCTTGCTGGTGGCCACGGCCATGTCCGACCCGGGGCCGACGCCGATCCAGTTTCCGCCGGGCACATAGGCATCCCAATTGCCGCCGGTCACCACGATCTGATCCGGGTTGGAGGCGATGACCTGTTCGCCGTTCACGGTGCCGAAGGTGCCGGGAATGAACGCGCTGGCCATGTTCGTGCCGCCTGCGATCTCCACAAAACGGCCAAAGTTGCCGTTGCCAAAGGACATGCAGCAATCATCGGAATAGCCGCCGGCGCGCTCAACGAAGACCAGCGGGCGGTCCAGATCAGTTTGCGCCTCGATCACGTCGGTGACCCGCGCCATCTGCTCCTCGTAGAAGGCGTTGAACTCTGCCGCGCGTTCGTCCTCGCCAAAGAGCTGGCCGATGATCTGCATCGATTTGGCGGTATTCTCAAAGGGTTTTTCGCGGAAATCCACGTAGACGATGGGAATTCCGACTTTCGCCAGCTTTTCTTCATAGCCCGCTTCGTCGGTGGCGGCTTTGGCCTCGAGGTTCATGATCAGGACGCCGGGATCCAGAGATACCGCCTGTTCAATGTCAAAGGTGCCATCCTTGAAGCCGCCAAAGGTGGGAATGTCCTTCAGGTCAGGGAATTTTTCCGCATAGATATCGTAGCTCTCGGGAGAGGCCTGGCGAAAATCATCGCGCCATCCGACGATCCGCTCAAATGGGTTCTCACCGTCCAGAACGGCGGCAAAGAAAATCTGCCGACCTTCGCCCAGAATGACGCGCTCAACTGGCGCGTCAACGGTGACCTCGCGACCGGCGATGTCGGTCAGGGTGATGGGATCGGCGTGCACGAGGCTGGCTGCGAAAAGGCTCAGCGCGGTGGCGCCAAGACGGAAGCGAAGGGACATTCTACGATCCTCTGATGAATGGTTTCGGCACGCCTAGTAAGTTCAGCCAGTTTCGTCAATCCGCAATATTGACAGGAACAGTCAGGAACTGCAGAGAGGGACCTCTCTCCCGGAGGTTCGGATGGACGGCATAGACGGCAAAAACAGCAGGGACGCTCTGGTTTCTGGCAATCACACTCTGCGCGATGAGATCCGTGAGTATTGGTCGGATCGCGCTGCAACATTTGATCAGGACCCCGGTCACCGCATCGCGGAGGGGCCGGAGACGGAGGCGTGGCGCGCGCTGTTCTGCCGTCATCTTGGTGCGGGCGAGGGACGTCGGTTGCTGGATCTGGCCTCCGGCACCGGAGAGATCGCCCGCCTGTGCCAGGGGCTGGGATATGCCGTGACGGGGCTGGATTGGTCAGAGCCGATGCTGGCGCGCGCGCGGGCAAAGCTTCCGGGGGTCACGTTTCTGCAGGCGGATGCCGAATGCACGATGTTGAGGGATGCCAGTATGGACGTGATCGTCACCCGGCATCTCGTCTGGACCTTGGTCGATCCGGCGGCCGCTTTTGCTGAATGGCACCGCGTGCTTGTCCCCGGCGGGCAGATCCTGCTGGTGGATGGCGATTTCGTCTCCGGCGGCTGGCTGGCGCGCATGGTCTCCTGTCTGCGGGGTGGCTCATCGGTTCGGGATATGTCCCGCCACCGGAAAATCCTGTCGCAGGTCCATTTTGCACAGGGGGCGCGGGCCGAGGCGGTGGCCGGGATGTTGCGGCAGGCGGGCTTTGTCGATCTTCGGATCGACAGGCGGCTCGGGGCGATTCATCGGGCGCAGATGCCCCAGCTGGGCTGGCGTAAATCTTTGCTGCGACGCACGGAACACCGCTATGCCATCAGCGCGCGCAAACCTGACCGGGGCGCATGAGCCCGTCCGGCCCACAATGACGCAATTGTCCTGCCTGTTCGCCGTCCTTGATCTGCGCGCCCCGCTTCGGCTCGTCCGGAGGTTCTCCTGACCGGCTCCGGCGCGGGGGCCCGGCACTGGTCGGCTGCGGCGCCGAGGGGGCTTTGATTTGGAAAAGGGTGGAACTTCAGGGGTTTGTACCTATGTGCGTTTTTTTTCGTCAGAAAGCCCGTAAAATGACGTTTCTGCGCTTGACGCCCCCTGCGACCTGCGAATATTACACCCCAACGTTCAGCCACGGTGCTGGACGCAGCATCGCGCGGTTGTAGCTCAGCTGGTTAGAGTACCGGCCTGTCACGCCGGGGGTCGCGGGTTCGAGCCCCGTCAACCGCGCCACTGCTGCCTCGCTCTGGAGGCCCCGACAGGGGAACAGGGACCGCCCCGGATGGGGGAGCTGGCACGGGTTTCGGTCCGATGACAGCATTGAAAATCACGCGGTTGTAGCTCAGCTGGTTAGAGTACCGGCCTGTCACGCCGGGGGTCGCGGGTTCGAGCCCCGTCAACCGCGCCACTGCTGCCTCGCTCTGGAGGCCCCGACAGGGGAACAGGGACCGCCCCGGATGGGGGAGCTGGCACGGGTTTCGGTCCGATGACAGCATTGAAAAGCGCGCGGTTGTAGCTCAGCTGGTTAGAGTACCGGCCTGTCACGCCGGGGGTCGCGGGTTCGAGCCCCGTCAACCGCGCCACTGCTGCCTCGCTCTGGAGGCCCCGACAGGGGAACAGGGACCGCCCCGGATGGGGGAGCTGGCACGGGTTTCGGTCCGATGACAGCATTGAAAAGCGCGCGGTTGTAGCTCAGCTGGTTAGAGTACCGGCCTGTCACGCCGGGGGTCGCGGGTTCGAGCCCCGTCAACCGCGCCACTTTCAGCCTTGCCCGAAGGCCCAGACAAGGGAAAAGGGACCACCCCGGATGGGGAAGCTGGCACGGATTTCGGTTCAGTGGCAGCAGTGAAAAGCGCGCGGTTGTAGCTCAGCTGGTTAGAGTACCGGCCTGTCACGCCGGGGGTCGCGGGTTCGAGCCCCGTCAACCGCGCCACTTTCCCCCGATCGACTTTGAATACACTTTGAACAGCGCCCGCTTTCGGCATCATACAGCTTCGCTATCGTAGCCGTTCAAGACTGCACCCGTTCTAGGCTGTGTGCTTTCAACCCCGTCCGCGTCCAACTCCCTGTACCACGCCATTGGCCTGATGCAGGTGAGATCAGCGTCAGGCCTGAATTGGTGCGCGCCGACCTGTGTCGGCCTGAGTAGCGCCAGAGCGGTGTGGCCAGAGGGGCGGGGACAGAGAGGGGCGGGGTGGCGGGGGCACAGGTTTTCCGCCCCCTAAACCTGCCCCCGGTAGCCTGAAACCTGCCTGTCCTACGACCGGGACAGGGCGTCCAGCACCCGCGCCCAGGACCGGATCCCGCGGTGAAAGCTGCTCAGGTCGTATTTCTCGTTTGGCGAGTGGATTGCATCATCATCGTTGGCAAAGCCGATCAGCATCGCATCCATGCCGAGGATCGACTTGAAATACCCGGCCACCGGGATCGATCCGCCCATGCCCGAAAACACCGCCTCGCGCCCCCATTCCTGCGATAGCGCGCCCCGGGCGGCTTCGAACTCGGGCCGGGTGGTGTCGATGACATAGGCCGGAGAGCCTTCGAGATCGAGATCCCATTTCACGGTGCAGTCCTGCGGCAGCCGGGCTTCGACGTGGCGTCGGAGCTTTTCGCGCAGCGCGTCAGGATCCATGTCGCCAACCAGGCGGCAGGTGATTTTGCAATGTGCCTCTGACGGGATCACCGTTTTGGTGCCCGCGCCCTGATAGCCGCCCCAGAGCCCGTTCACTTCCAATGTCGGACGCGCCCATTGCTGCTCCAGAACCGAATAGGCCTTCTCGCCGTGTGCAACCGTGTAGCCTGCGTTGGACAGGTAGTCGGCTTCGTCAAAACCGCAGTCTTTCCATTGGCGCAGGATGTCGGCCGGAACCTCGTGCACCCCCTCATAAAATCCCTCAACGGCAACCGCGCCGGTGTCCGGGTCATGGAACGAGGCGATGATCTTGGCGATTTCACGCAGCGGGTTGAGGCCCGGGCCGCCGTAGTGCCCGGAGTGCAGATCGATCTTGGGGCCGACCAGAGTGAACTCATCCTTCATCATGCCGCGCAGCTGCGAGGCCACAGAAGGGACGCCGGGTGCCACCATCGAGGTATCGCAGATCAGCGCGATATCGGCCGAGAGCTCCTCTTTGGCGGCTTCGAGGAAGGGGATCAGCGAGGGCGAGCCGCTCTCTTCTTCGCCCTCGAAGAAAAAGGTGATGCGGCAGGGCAGGGTGCCGTGCACGGCCTTCCAGGCCCGGCAGGCCTCGACAAAGGTCATCAGTTGGCCCTTGTCATCAGAGGCGCCGCGCCCCCGGATCACGGTGCCATTCGCTGTCTCTTCCAGCCGGGGTTCAAACGGCGGCGTGTTCCAGAGGTCGAGCGGGTCGACAGGCTGCACGTCGTAATGGCCGTAGAACAACAGATGCGGCGCATCCGTGTTTTCCTCGCCGACATGGCCCACGACCATCGGATGCCCGGGGGTGATGCGTTTTTCGGCCTTGATGCCGATGGCGTTCAGGTCCTTGACCAGCCAGTCGGCGGCGGCATCGCAATCAGCCTTGAACGCGGGATCGGTGGAGATTGACGGGATGCGCAGCAGCTCCAGCAGCCGATCGGTGGCGGCAGGCAGGTCTGAGTCAATTTTATCAAGGACGGTAGTGAGGGACATCTGGATCTCCTGAAGGGCAGTCCGTCGCGTCGTTCCCGGGAAATCTGCTCCGCTGAAAACGCACAAACGGGTCTCACGGCGAAACCTAGCAGCGCCCTTCCGGAAGGGCCAGATATCTGATTGTACCAAAACAGTTGTCATGCAGAGACCGGCGGACAGTGGCCGAGGCTGACGGTCTCTTCTGGTTCACGCGCTTCTGCTGGGGTGCGCCTGCGGCGGTGATGCGACGTTTTGTACAGGCACAAGCGGCGGGATGGCGGGATCGTGTGCTTGCCTGAGAATAAGAATGGTTCTAAAACGTTTGGAAAGATATATTTGACCTGTATCAAGGAGGATGGGGCGGCGGCGCTCTATGTCCCATGTACAGGGTCAGATGTGCAGGCCCGGGTCGCTTGCCGGTTCCAGCGGCTGTGTCAGAGGGGCAGGGCTTCTGCAGCACGGTGCAGACAGGCGCGGGCGCGCGATGACGATGACGAAACGTGTGGTCTTTCGGGGGCGCGCAATGACAGCCATGGAGATGACGGTGGATTATACCGCACAACTCGACGCAGCGATTGAACGCCTTCATGACGAGGGCCGCTATCGGACGTTTATCGATATCGAACGCAAGCGCGGACAGTTTCCCCATGCGGTCTGGACCCGTCCGGATGGCAGCGAACAGGACATTACCGTCTGGTGCGGCAACGACTACCTCGGGATGGGGCAGAACCCTGCGGTGCTGAAGGCCATGCGCGAGGCGATCGACGCCACCGGCGCGGGCTCCGGCGGGACCCGCAATATTTCCGGCACGACAGTTTACCACAAGGAACTGGAGGCCGAGCTTGCCGACCTTCATGGCAAGGACGCGGCGCTGCTGTTCACCTCCGCCTACATTGCCAATGATGCCACCCTGTCGACCCTGCCCAAACTGCTGCCGGGGCTGATCATCTATTCCGATGCGCTGAACCATGCCTCCATGATCGAAGGTGTGCGTCGCAATGGCGGGGCCAAGCGGATCTTTCGCCACAATGACATGGCGCATCTGCGCGAACTGCTCGAAGCGGACGATCCGGAGGCGCCCAAGCTGATCGCCTTTGAGAGTGTCTATTCGATGGACGGTGATTTCGGCCCCATCAAAGAGATCTGCGATCTGGCGGATGAATTCAATGCGCTGACCTATATCGACGAGGTGCACGCGGTCGGCATGTATGGTCCCCGCGGCGGCGGCGTTACCGAACGCGATGACCTCGCCCACCGGATCGACATTATCAACGGCACTCTGGCCAAGGCCTATGGCGTCATGGGCGGCTATATCGCGGCCTCGGAAAAAATGTGCGATGCTATCCGGTCCTATGCGCCGGGGTTCATCTTCACCACATCGCTTGCGCCCGCAGTCGCCGCCGGAGCGGCCGCATCCGTGCGCTATCTGAAAACCGCGCCGGAACTGCGGGACACGCATATGGAGCAGGCGCGTCTGCTGAAGATGCGGCTGAAGATGCTGGGCCTGCCGATCATCGATCATGGCAGCCATATTGTTCCGGTGATTGTCGGCAATCCGGTTCACACGAAAAAGCTGTCTGACATGCTGCTGTCGGAGCATGGGATCTATGTCCAGCCCATCAATTTTCCGACCGTCCCCCGGGGAACGGAGCGGCTGCGGTTCACACCGTCCCCGGTGCACGGTCCGGTTGAGATGGATCAACTTGTACGGGCAATGGATAATCTGTGGTCGCATTGTGCGCTAAATCGCGCCGAATTGGCCGGCTGAGCCACTGGTAACTGTTCAGTAAACGTAATTGTGTTATCGTTTCATCAACTAAACCGCCGTGACGAATCGAGAATCAGGTCGCGATGTGGTTAATGTCGCAAAACGGCAGGTACTGATGGGACAGCAGGCATGATCGGGCGCCTTACTCAGCGCACACTGAAGACTCGTGAAGAGACGTCGAAACCGCGTAGTTTTGACGATTTCGAGCTGCGTCTTGGGGACCAGATGCGCGGTGAACGCGCCACCATGGGAAAATCGCTTCTTGATGTCCAACGCGAGTTGCGCATCAAGGCATCCTACATCGCGGCCATCGAAAACTGCGATCCGAGTGTCTTTGATACGCCCGGCTTCATCGCCGGTTATGTGCGGTCCTATGCGCGCTATCTGAACATGGATTCTGAAACTGCTTTCGACGCATTCTGCGCCGAGAGCGGTTTTTCCGTGGCCCATGGCATGTCGTCCGAAGCCTCTGTCAGGAAACCCCGGGATCTGCGTGCCGCAACCGGCAAGGGGCTGGGCAGCGATGCCTTCATGAATTCGGCCACGCCCTTCGTGCCTGTCTCCGATGGGTTCTGGACACAGATTGAACCGCGCGCAATCGGCTCGCTGCTGGTCCTCTGTGCCGTGATCGGTGGTCTGGGATATGGCGGCTGGATGGTTCTGCGCGAAATTCAGCAAGTGACCTTTGCCCCGGTCGAGCAAACCCCGGAGGTGCTGGCAGAGCTGGATCCCCTGACCTCCGCGTCTCTCGCCACTGCGCCGCTGGCCTCCGGCAGCCCTGCCGAGGATCCCGCCGTCGAAGCGCTGGACCGTCTCTACCGCCCTCAGGCGCTGGAGGTGCCGGTGCTGGTGGCCCGGGATGCGCCGATCTCTACGCTTGACCCGCGCGCGCATGGGAATTTCGCGGCTCTGGAGCAACCCGGGGTCCTGCTCGCCGATGCGACCCTTCCGGCACAGGAAACCCCTGATCTGCAGGTGCCACAGGTTCTGGAACCGGTGAACCCAATGGTCGAAATGCTGGCCGTGCGCCCCTCCTGGGTGCAGGTCAAGGCGGCGGATGGCTCCGTTATCTTCGAAACCATCATGGAGCCGGGCCAGACCTTCGAGGTCCCGCTGACCGAGGATGCACCCCGCCTGCGCACCGGCGAAAGCAGCGCCATCTATTTCGCCGTGAACGGCCAGCATTATGGTCCCGTCGGGGCCCGCGGTCAGGTCACCAAGAATATCGAACTTTCGCCTGACGCCCTCAGCACGCGGTTCCAGGTTGCCGATCTCGACGCGGAACAGAATGAGGAGCTCGCAACCATGGTCGCGCAGCTGCGCGCGGTCGAAACCACCCCGCCGACCGACTGATCTGTCTCTGACGGGGGGCTGACAGGGGCCCGACGGCGCGAAAAAGCCCGGTTTTTCCACCTCTATTTTCCGATCCCCCCCGACAGCCATTGCAGGCTCCGGGGCGTCGGCCTATCTATGGCCCAAGCGACACAGGCAGGACGAGGCAACTATGTCCCTGAATCAAATCCGTCCATGGCGGACAATCGAACGCCGCAAAAGCCGTCAGATCTTTGTCGGGAATGTCCCGGTGGGGGGCGATGCACCGATCTCGGTGCAGACCATGACAAACACGCTGACGACTGACGTCAAGGCGACCGTTGCGCAGATCCAGTCCGCCGCCGAGGCCGGTGCCGATATCGTGCGGGTCTCTGTCCCGGACGAGGCCTCCGCCCGGGCGCTCAAGGAAATCGTGCGCGAAAGCCCGGTTCCGATCGTGGCTGACATCCATTTCCACTACAAACGCGGCATCGAAGCCGCCGAGGCGGGCGCCGCCTGTCTGCGCATCAACCCCGGCAACATTGGCGACAAAAAGCGGGTCGCCGAAGTCATCCGTGCCGCGCGCGATCACAATTGCTCCATCCGCATCGGCGTCAATGCCGGCAGCCTGGAAAAGCATCTTCTGGACAACTATGGCGAGCCCTGTCCCGATGCGATGGTGGAGTCCGGCATGGACCACATCCGAATTCTGCAGGATCACGACTTTCACGAATTCAAAATCTCGGTCAAGGCCTCTGATGTCTTCATGTCGGCGGCCGCCTACCAGATGCTGGCCGAGGCCACCGACGCGCCGATTCACCTCGGCATCACCGAGGCCGGCGGCCTGACGTCGGGCACTATCAAATCCGCGATCGGCCTCGGACAGCTGCTCTGGATGGGGATCGGCGACACCCTGCGCGTCAGCCTGTCCGCCGACCCGGTCGAAGAGGTCAAGGTCGGATTTGAGATTTTGAAATCTCTCGGGCTGCGCCATCGCGGCGTCAACATCATTTCCTGCCCGTCCTGCGCCCGTCAGGGCTTTGACGTGATCAAAACCGTCGAAGCGCTGGAGCAACGGCTCGAACACATAAAAACCCCCATGAGCCTGTCGATCATCGGCTGTGTGGTGAACGGCCCCGGCGAGGCTCTGATGACGGATGTCGGTTTCACCGGCGGCGGGGCAGGCGCAGGCATGGTGTATCTGGCAGGCAAGGCCAGCCACAAGATGTCCAATGACCAGATGATCGAGCACATCGTTGGCGAAGTCGAAAAAAAGGCCGCCGCGCTTGATGAACAGGCAGCCCAGGATGATCAGACAGAGCAAGAAGAACAGGCCGCTCAGGATATCGCAGCGGCGGAGTAACCTCCGCTCTTTCATCTTTTCCCAAATACCTCGGGGGTGTGGGGGCAGCAGCCCCCACAGGCAGGGTCTGGATCAATCAGCTCCGCGCCGCACGGATCTCTTCGATCATGATCTGCATCTGATCGGCAGGCAGATAACCACGCAGCATTTCTTCCTCCAGCACAAAGGTCGGCGTGCCCGAAATGGACAATTGCTGCGCCAGCGCCCGCGTCCGCTGCAGCTGATCCGTCACTTCGGGATCATCCATCCGCGCCAGAATCGCCTCCGCATCAAGCGACAGCCCTTCGGCCATTCGGCGCAAGGCCACCTCATTGGGTTCGGCGGTATAGGCGATCAGCGTGTCGTGGATCTGCTTGTAGGCCGCGTCCCCCGCTTCCAGCCGGGTGGCAATGGCAAAGCGTGACGACAGTACAGAGGCCTCGCCCAGGATCGGGAATTCCTTCACCACCAGCCGGAGGTTGCTGTCGCTGGCCATCAGCGCTTCGATTTCCGGCGCCGCCCGGCGGCAATAGCCACAGCGATAATCCATGAACTCAACCAGCGTGATATCCCCGTCGGGGTTGCCGCCGACCCATGAATACCCGTCGTTCTGCAACTCCGGCAGGCTCGCGGCCACCAGCGCCGCGTCGCGCGCGGCTTCGGCGTTCACCTGCTGTTGTTCCAGCACATCCACGGCCTCAAGGATGACCTCCGGGTTCTCAAGAAGGTAGCTGCGCACTGCGGCACCAAAGGCCTCGCGGTCGGCGGCGGACATAGTGTTCAGATCAAACGCCTGCACCGCAGGGGCCGAGAGCGAGAGAGCGCAGGCCGCAATGGCGGCCATGCGGGTCAGGGCAATCATTTCTTTTTCCTTTTCTCATCTTGTTCAAAAGCGATCAGCACGTCCTGTGCACGCCGCCAGGCCGGCGAGCCATTCGGCAGCAGGCCCGTCGCGCGCTGCGCATGGGGGCCTGCGTCCTTCAGTCGACCCTGTAGCGCATAGCGCTCTGCCGTGACCAGAGCTGCCATACCGGATTGTTTTGTCTGCGCATAGGCAAGAGACATGTCGCGCAACAATGTCGCATTGCGAAAGTCCAGATCCCGGGCCTTTTCCATCGTGACCAGAGCCGCGCCCGGCCGCCCGGACGACAATTGTGCCCGCCCGAGGCCCGACAGGATCAGCGGCTCATTCGGGGCAAGGGCCGCGGCCCGGCCAAAGGCCGCCTCCGCCTCTGACCAGCGCCGGTTCTCATAGAGGATCTGACCCCAGAGTTCGTGATAAAACGCATCCTGCGGCCGCGCGCCCAGCAAGGCCTGCATTTCGCGACGGGCGCCCGCCAGATCGTTCTGGCGATGGTGCACAATGGCGGCCCGCATGCGTTTGACATCG
Organism: Phaeobacter sp. B1627; assembly: GCF_006265095.1. GTDB lineage: Bacteria > Pseudomonadota > Alphaproteobacteria > Rhodobacterales > Rhodobacteraceae > Epibacterium. The sequence continues at coordinate 206,063 of NZ_VCNK01000014.1, read as the reverse complement.
GCATAGCCTTCGGACTGAAGCCGCCGCTTTGACCAGCTCGGCGCGCGGGTGAAGGCGGACAGCTTGCCCTTGACGCGGGCCAGCCAATAGGCCGCATCGGGGCTGTTGACTGCGCCTGGTTCGGAACCTGGTCTGGCACCCGGGCCGAGGCTTGCCACATAGGCCTCTGCCGCGCGGATCCGGTCCCGGGTCAGCGGGTGCGAGCGCATGTAGGGATCCTGATGGGCAGAGCCCAGGACCTCCTGACCGGCAAAGATCCGGTGCAATGCGACCATGCCCTCGGGGTTGATCCCGGCGCGGGTCAGAAACGCCAGCGCCGAGCGGTCCGCCGAGGCCTCTTCGGCGCGGGTGTGGGACAGGAAACTGCGCAGCGCCGAGGATTGCGTGCCGACTGCAATCCCGAACGCCGCCTCGCCGCCGCCCGCCGCCGCCGCCAGCAGGGCCAGCGCCGTCCCGAACCCCGCCGCAGTGCTGGCCGACCGGGCATTCTGGCCCCGTCGTCCAATATGGCCATTGGTGATATGGGCCGCTTCATGGGCCAGAACTGCCTGCAGCATCTCGGGGGTTTCGGCCTTCAGGATCAGGCCGTAATTGACGAAAATGGCGCGTTGATCGATGACAAAGGCGTTGAAGCCGCTGTCGTCGACGACCAGAATCCGCACCCGCCGGGGATTGAGCCCGGCCGCCTGCAGCACCGGTTGCGCCAATTCCGCCAGCCCATGTTCAATGTCCGCATCCCGCAACAGCCGGATCGATTGCGCCTCGGCCACCAGCGGCAGAAGGCTCAGCAGGCAGATCGAAAGCGCGCGCGACAGGCGGGCAGGCGGCCGCCTCTTTGCCGCCAGATTGCAACCCAGTCTGCAAACCAGACTGCAAAGAAGCCAATGCAGGAGCCTGCCCGGGATTGACGCCGGGGGGAATACGCGGTCAAAACTCATGGCCGCACCATGGGAGATCAGCATGCGAAACTCAAGCCGCTCCAAAGTCGATCCCTTCATTGTGATGGATGTGATGGAGGCCGCCCGTCAGGCCGAGGAACAGGGCCGCCACATTATTCACATGGAGGTGGGGCAGCCCTCGACCGGTGCGCCGGAACAGGCGCGGCGCGCGCTGGCCGGGGCGCTGGATGCGGAGACCATGGGCTATACCGTGGCCTTGGGGCTGCCCGCGTTGCGTCGCCGGATCGCTCGTCTCTATGGCGATTGGTATGATGTGGATCTGAACCCGGATCGGGTGGTGATCACGCCGGGCTCTTCGGGGGCGTTCATCCTCGCCTTCACGGCGCTTTTTGACAGCGGCGACCGGGTTGGTATCGGGGCGCCCGGATATCCGTCCTATCGCCAGATCTTGCGGGCGCTCGGACTGCAGCCGGTGGACATCGAAACTGCGCCCGAAAACCGCCTGCAGCCGGTCGCGGCTGATATCCGGGGGCAGGATCTGGCCGGGCTGATGGTGGCCTCGCCCGCCAATCCCACCGGAACCATGCTCGACAAACCCGCCCTTGCCGCTCTGATGGAGGCCGCGCAGGCCGAGGGCGCGAGTTTCATCTCGGACGAGATCTACCACGGGCTGGAATATGAGGCGAAGGCCGTGACCGCGCTTGAGATCTCGGACGAGGCCTATGTGATCAACTCCTTCTCCAAGTATTTCTCCATGACCGGCTGGCGTGTCGGCTGGATGGTCGTGCCCGAGGATCACATCCGCACCGTGGAACGCCTTGCCCAGAACATGTTCATCTGCGCCCCGCACGCCAGTCAGGTCGCAGCCCTTGCCGCGATGGAATCCGAGCCGGAGCTGCAGGCCAACCTTGCGGTCTATACCCGCAATCGTCGGCTGATGCTGGAGGGTCTGCCCAGGGCGGGGTTTGCAAATATCGCGCCCCCGGACGGCGCCTTCTATGTCTATGCGGATGTGGCGGATCTGACCTCGGACAGTCGCGCCTTTGCGGCTGAAATCCTCGATCGGGCAGGGGTGGCCGTCACCCCGGGGCTGGACTTCGATCCGGTGCGGGGCGCCACCACGCTGCGGTTTTCCTATGCCCGCTCGACGGCAGATATCGAAGAGGGTCTGGCCCGGTTGCAAAGCTTCATGGAGGCGCGCGGATGAGGCGTCTTTTTCTCGCCCTGCCGGTGATGCTTGCCGCCCTGTGGTTGATGGTTCTGCCGGTGCCCGCCGTGGCGCAGGGGTTCACCGCGCTGGCCCGCGTGATGCCGCAGGACAGCCGTCTGACCGTAGACGGACGGGGCGGGGTGCAACTGGATCTGCGCCTCAGCCAGGGGGTGCCCTATCGCATCTTCACCCTGGATGCGCCGCGCCGGCTGGTGCTCGATTTTCAGGAGGTCGACTGGACCGGCCTCAGCGCACAGGATTTTCTCGCCACCAGCCGGGTACGCAATATCCGCTTCGGCGGCTATGTGCCGGGCTGGTCGCGGATGGTGCTGGAACTGGCAGAGCCGATGGAGGTCGCGGCCGCCTCGATGACCATTGATACGGTCTCGGCGGCGGCCGCGCTGACGGTGCAGCTGGTGCCCACGGATGCCGAGGCTTTTGCCACAGCGGCTGGCGCCCCCCGCGACGCGCGTCTCGATCTGCCGCCGCCCACCGTCCTGCAGGACCGCCCCCCCCGCGACCCGGAGGCTCCGCTGGTGGTGATGCTTGATCCCGGCCACGGCGGGCTTGACCCCGGCGCCGAGACCGACGGCGGCGTGATGGAAAAGGAACTGATGCTCGATTTCGCCTATGACCTCGGCGAGCGACTGGTGCGCTCCGGCGCCTTTGAGGTGCTGCTGACCCGGGAGGGGGATTATTTCGTCTCGCTCGAACGGCGTATCGCGATGGCGCATCAGCAAGGGGCGGATCTGTTCCTGTCGCTGCATGCGGATTCCGTTTCCGAGGGCATGGCGCATGGGACCGTTGTCTATACCCTGTCGAAAGAGGCCTCCGACGTGGCCTCGGTCAAACTGGCGGAACGGCATGACCGCGCCGATCTGCTCTCGGGCAGCGATCTCAGCAATGTCGATGATGAGGTGACGGACGTCCTGCTGGATCTGGCACGGCAGGAAACCCATCCGCGCAGCACGGCGCTGGCCCAGTCGGTAATCGAGGCGCTGATGGAGCAGGGCGGCCCGGTGAACCGCCGCCCCCTGCGCTCTGCCGGTTTTTCGGTGCTGAAATCCGCCGATATTCCCTCGATCCTGATCGAACTGGGGTTCATGTCGAGCCCGCGGGATCTTGAGAATCTGACCAACCCCGCCTGGCGGAACAAGGCCGCGCAGGCCATTCTGCAGGGTCTTCTGGACTGGCGCGAGGAGGACACGGCCCGTCGGGCGCTGGTACGCCAGTAGCCCCCCCCCGAGGGGGCGAGGCCCTGCCAACATGTGCCGATTTCTGCCGCCGACGGACCCGGGTCGGAATGTGACGATACAGCCCGCCGCACATCTGCTATGATCACTTCCACTCCCGGCTGGTGATGTCCTGCGCGTCACAGCATCTCGTTTTGACGCTTGTCACGATGCGCCCTATATAAGCGGCACCGTGCGAGAGAGGCCCATACTGTGCTTAGGTTTGTTTTATCCATCTTCGGAGCTGTTTTCAGTACCATAACCTTAGGAATCGGGGTGCTGGCACTGTCTGTTGGCGCGATCTTCTGGGTCTATGGGCGCGATCTGCCCAGCCATGAATCACTGGCGCAATACCAGCCGCCCACCATCAGCCGGATCTATTCCGGCGAGGGGCAGATGATTGACGAGTTCGCCAAGGAACGCCGGTTGTTCACCCCGTCGGACGAAATCCCCGATCTGGTGAAACAGGCTTTCATTTCGGCCGAGGACAAGAATTTCTACAGCCACGCAGGCTACGACGCGCGCGGTATTCTCGCAGCGGCCGTCGAGGCGGTGCAGTCGCGGGGCCGCAATGTGCGCGGCGCCTCCACCATCACCCAACAGGTGATGAAGAACTTTCTTCTGTCCGGCGACCGTCAGGCCGAGCGCAAGATCAAGGAGATCATCCTCGCCACCCGGCTTGAGGAAACCCTCAGCAAGGGCAAGATCCTCGAACTCTATCTGAACGAGATCTTCCTCGGCCAGAACTCCTATGGGGTGACGGCGGCGGCGCAGACCTATTTCAACAAGACATTGGGCGAACTGGCCCCCCATGAGGCCGCGACATTGGCATCCATGCCCAAAGCGCCCTCGGATTACCACCCGGTGCGCGAGCGCGAGCGCCTGCTGCAACGCCGCAACTATGTGCTGCGCGAGATGCAGGAAAACGGCTACATCTCGGATGCGGTCTACCAGGTCGAGGTGGAACAGCCGCTGCGCTCGGTTCAGAACGGCGATTTCGACGCCTTCCGCACCGCCCTGCCGCCGCGGGATTATTTCACCGATGAGGTGCGTCGCCAGCTGTCGGTCGACTTCGGCGAGGGCGAGTTCTTTACCGGCGGCTTCACCATCCGCGCCACCATTGACGAGGAAATGCAGGCCGAGGCTGCCCTTGCCATGCGCAAGGGGCTGGAGAAATTCGACCGCGCCCGCCAAGTCTGGCGCGGCACCGGACTGACCCTGCCTGCCGAGGCGCTTGGCGATGAGGACAGCTGGCGCGCGGCGCTGGCAGAGGCCGATGTGGCCCGTGACATCATCACGATGGACGGCGCCTGGCTGCCTGCGGTGGTACTCCGGGTCGAGGAGAACGCGCTCACCCTCGGGATCGAAAGCGTCAGCGGCACCGGCACCGTACCGCGCTCTGACATCAAGTGGATGAAGGGCGACTTTCAGGACAATTTCGCGACCGGCGATGTGATCCACGCGCTGGCGATCCGCGAGGGCGAGACCCTGCAGAACTGGTCCGTGCGCCAGGTCCCCGAAGTGCAGGGCGGCTTTGTCGCGATGGACGTGAATTCGGGCCGGGTTCTGGCGATGCAGGGCGGGTTTTCCTACCAGCATTCCGTGTTCAACCGGGCCACGCAGGCGCAACGCCAGCCGGGCTCCAGCTTCAAACCCTTTGTCTATGCGGCGGCGCTCGACAGCGGCTATAGCCCTGCGACGATCGTGATTGACGCTCCGATCGAGATCGACACCCCGCAAGGCCTGTGGCGGCCGAAGAACTCCTCGAACAAATTCTACGGCCCCACCCCGCTTCGGACCGGGATCGAGATGAGCCGGAACCTGATGACGATCCGTCTGGCGCAGGAAGTCGGGATGCCGGTGATTGCCGGATATGCCGAACGGTTCGGCGTGTATGACAATATGGGGACGTTCCTTGCCAACTCGCTGGGGTCGGAGGAAACCACGCTCTACAAGATGGTGGCGGCCTATGCGATGTTTGCCAATGGCGGCGAGCGGGTGGAGCCGACGCTGGTGGACCGTATTCAGGACCGCTTTGGCAAGACGATCTATCGCCATGACGACCGCGATTGCGTCGATTGTTCCTGGTCCGATCTGGACCCCGGACGGGCGCCCCGGATCGTGACCAACCGCGAACAGGTGATGGATCCGATCACCGCCTACCAGCTGACGTCGATGATGAAGGGGGTCGTGGATCGCGGCACCGCGTCGAGCGTCATTGACCTGCCGGTGCCGACCGCGGGCAAGACCGGGACCACCAACGACAGCCGCGATGCCTGGTTCGTGGGCTTCACCTCGAACATCGTGGCGGGCTGCTATATCGGCTATGACCAGCCGCGTCCGATGGGGCGGGGCGCCTATGGCGGCACCCTCTGCGGGCCGGTGTTTCAGCAGTTCATGACTAAGGCCACGGAGAAATTCGGCGGCGGCCCCTTCGATGTGCCGCCCGGTGGTCATTTCATCAAGATCGACCGCTATACCGGCGGGCGCCTGCCCAATGAGGCCAGCGGCGCCTATGTGGTGGCGGAGTATTTCCGCGATGGCGAAGAGCCGATCTTTGGCATGACCTTCGACGGTGGCTTTGGCATGGGCTCGAACCTGCCGCTGATCGAAGAAGTCACCGAATCCGGACGTCAGGTGACCACCTCCAGCGGCGGCACGGCCGTGCTGGGGCCCAAGGCGACGTTCGGGGATGTCAGCTCCGGCGGACTTTACTGACACAGACCGGCTCACAGAGCACGGGCAGGCGGGCGGCGGTCCCGCTTGTCCGTGCTCTTGTAGTGGTCCCGGTCGTGCGGTATCACCCACACTCAAACCAGACTTCAAGGAAAGCTCATGCGCGCCGAGATCCAGAACATCGTGGCTGATATCGAAAAATCGCTCGACCTTCTTGCCCAGCGGATGGATTGGGAAACCGCGCAATTCCGGCTGGAAGAATTCAATGCGCGGGTCGAGGATCCCAACCTCTGGGACGATCCCGATGCGGCGCAGAAACTGATGCGCGACCGGCAGATGCTGGTCGATGCCATCGATATCTACGGGTCCATCAAGCAGGATCTGGCTGACAATATCGAACTGATCGAATTGGGCGAGATGGAAGAGGACGCGGAAGTCGTCTCCGATGCCGAAGAGGCGCTGAAAGCGCTGAAGGAGAAGGCCGCCGAGAAAGAACTGGAGGCGCTGCTGGACGGCGAGGCGGATGGCAATGACACCTTCCTCGAGATCAACTCCGGCGCCGGCGGCACCGAGAGCTGTGACTGGGCGTCGATGCTGGCGCGGATGTATGTCCGCTGGGCCGAGAAAAAGGGCTACAAGGTCGAACTGCAGTCCGAGAGCGCAGGCGAAGAGGCGGGGATCAAATCCGCCGCCTACAAGATTTCCGGCCACAACGCCTATGGCTGGCTGAAGTCCGAGTCGGGCGTCCACCGCCTGGTGCGGATCTCTCCCTTTGACTCGGCGGCGAAACGGCACACCTCCTTCAGCTCGGTCTGGGTCTATCCGGTGGTCGACGACAATATCGAGATCGAGGTGAACCCCTCGGATATCCGGATCGACACTTACCGGTCGTCAGGGGCTGGCGGTCAGCACGTCAATACAACTGACTCCGCCGTCCGGATTACCCATATTCCGACCGGAATCGTGGTGACCTCGTCAGAGAAATCCCAGCACCAGAACCGCGACATCGCCATGAAAGCGCTGAAGTCGCGGCTCTATCAACAGGAGCTGGACCGTCGCAACGCCGACATCAACGCCGCTCATGAGGCCAAGGGCGATGCCGGCTGGGGCAACCAGATCCGTTCCTACGTGCTGCAGCCCTACCAGATGGTCAAGGACCTGCGGACCGGCCATGAGACCTCGGATACCAAAGGGGTGCTGGATGGTGCGCTGGACGGGTTCATGGCGGCAACACTGGCGATGAAAGTGTCCGGCAAGAGCCGCGCTGACGCCCAGGGCGACGCATAATCCAACCGTCGCCGGTGGCTCTCCCGCCCCCGCTGCGGACCGCTGCGCGGCCCGATCGGCGTTGGGCGTGGCAGTCCCCCTGACGGGGGCCTGCGGGCAGGACGCGACCGTTTTGTTTTTTCGTGGTTTTCGGACTTTTCAGATCATTGTCAGCGCCCTAGGCTCCTTGGGAATGGGATCGAACGGGGTATGAAATGTCGCTGTGTGAGAGATCAGCCGTGGAGCTGGCGCGCGAAATACGGGCAGGGTCACTGAGCGCAGAGGCGCTGATGGAGGCCAGCCTGGCCCGGATATCCGAGCGCAATCCCGAATTGAACGCAATCGTCGCCCTGCGCGACGCCGAGGAGCTGCGCGCCGAGGCGCGTGCGGCGGATGCCGTCCCGCCCGAGGATCGGGGGCCGTTGCACGGTCTGCCGATGGCGATCAAGGATCTGGCCAATGCGAGGGGGCTCGTCAGCGCGCTGGGGTCGCCTATCTTTGCCGGCCAGGAGGCGACAGCGGACGACCTCTTTGTGGCGCATCTGCGCGCGGCCGGTGCGATCTTCATCGGAAAGACCAACACGCCGGAGTTCGGCCTTGGCTCGCACACATTCAACCCGGTCTATGGCGCGACGCGCAACGCGGTGGATCCGAGCCGCTCTGCCGGCGGCTCTTCGGGCGGGGCGGCTGTCGCGCTGGCGACCGGAATGGTGCCGCTCGCGGATGGGTCGGACATGATGGGGTCGCTGCGAAACCCGGCGGGCTGGAACGAGGTCTACGGCTTCCGCCCCACCTGGGGCTGGGTGCCATCGGAGCCGCAGGGCGATCTGTTCCTGCACCCGCTGTCGTGCAATGGCCCGATGGCGCGCAGCCCCGAAGACCTCGCCCTGCTTCTGGACGTGATGGCGGGGGGCGATCCGCGTGTGCCAATGGCGCGCGGCGCGCATCCGGTACAGCCGCTGTCGTCTCCGGGTCCGCTGCGGCTCGGCTGGCTCGGGGATTGGGGCGGCGCCTATCCGATGGAGCCGGGGGTGCTGGAGACCTGCGAAACCGGACTGGCCCGATTGTCTGCCCTGGGTCACCGGATCGACCGCCTGGACGCCCCCTTTCCGGCGGCACAGATCTGGCAATCTTGGATCACCTTGCGGTCCTATGCGGTGGCGGCCCGGTTGCGGCCCTTGGCGGGGCAGCGCGCGCAGCTGAAAGAGACCGCGATCTGGGAATTCGACCGGGGGCTGGCGCTCTCCGGGGCGCAGGTTCAGGAGGCGTCTGATCTCCGCTCCGATTGGATGCGGGCGGCTGCGCATTTGTTTGAGACCTATGACGCGCTGCTGCTGCCGACGGCGCAATGCTGGCCGTTTCCAGTCGAATGGCAATATCCCACCGAGATTGCGGGCACGGCAATGGACAGCTATCATCGCTGGATGGAGGTGGTTGTGCCTGCGAGCCTGCTGGGGCTTCCGGCGCTGGCGGTGCCCTCCGGCCGCGGGGCGCAGGGGCTGCCGATAGGGCTGCAGATCATCGGTCCGCACGGCAGCGACGCCACTGTTCTCGGGCTGGGGCAGGGGTATCACTGCGGCGCAACGCAGGGCTGATCAGCGGCAGGCCGAACGGGAGGGGCTCCGGCTGGGGTGGCAATCAGAGGACAGGACAGCCCACAGAAGCCAGCGCGAGCAACAGGAGTCAGGGCCGCCAACAGCGGGTAGCGCAGCCGACAGAGACGGCAAAAAGGGAGGCAGGATCATGACGCAGAGCGCAGCTCATCCGACGACAGAACGCCCCCTCGGCGTGCCGGACCTGAGGCCGGTCACCACACCGCTTCTGAGTGCCGCGCTGAAGTGCGGCTGGCGGGACTTTCGCGCGCATCCGTTCTATGGGCTGCTCTTTTCCGGGGTCTATGTGCTGGCTGGCTGGGCCATGCTCTGGATCACAGTGCAGACCGGGACCAGCTATTGGCTGGTTCTTGCGGCCATCGGATTTCCGCTGATCGGCCCCTTTGCCGCCGTCGGCCTCTATGAGGTATCGCATCGTATCGATATGGGGCACCCCCTGACGGGCAAGCGGATCTTCGGCGTGATCGTGGCGCAGGGCGCACGGCAATTGCCCTCCCTGTGCGCCACCATCATTGTGATGTTTTTATTCTGGTTTTTTCTCGGCCATATGATCTTTGCCCTGTTCCTGGGCCACATGCCGATGGTCAATGTCTCCACCTCGACCGAGGTCTTCCTGACCGGGCAGGGGCTTTTGATGCTGGCGGTCGGAAGCGGCGTCGGGGCCGTATTTGCGCTCTTGATCTACATGATCACGGTGCTGGGGCTGCCGCTGCTGCTGGACCGCGAGATCGATTTCGTCACCGCGATGATCACCAGTTTCACCTATGTGCAGGCGCATCCGCTGCAGATGTTCGTCTGGGCCCTCTGGATTGCCGCCCTGACCTTTCTCGCATTGCTGCCGGGGTTTCTCGGGCTGATGGTGGTCCTGCCCTGGCTCGGCCATTCGAGCTGGCATCTGTACCGGCTGGTCCGGACGCCCGAGGCGCACCCCTTTATTTGAACGGCGTGCCCAGCTGCAGCATCCGCTTGTGAAAGGGGATAATGTCCGGCGCATCGGTAAAGCCTGCGCCGCGGGCCGCCGCGATGGCGTCCTTTACCTGCGGGCCGAGGTATTCGTAGATCATCCGGATCACCCGTTCGCCGCTTTCGCTTTCGCGGATGGAGCGCGCCACATAGCCGGTCCAGAGGCTGTTTTCCGCTGCGGACACCCGGGCCAGGTAGTTGAAGGAATGGGTCAAGGAGTTCCGGCGGCTCAGGACAAAGGCGACGCCGTCCTCGTGGCAGGTCATGTAGCCGCGGTACTCACGCGTCCTGCCGGAGGTCGACAACCCCTGAAACTGCATGCCGGCCCGGGGTTCGTAGCCTTTGATATAGGTGACGCCATCGATCCGGTGGACATGGACGATGCCCACGACAAAACTGTCCTCGCTGATAAAGCTGCGCCGGGTAAAGCGGTAAAAGCCGGATGGAAACACCTCTTCGGTCACCCGGGTGATGCCGGTGTCGAAGAATTCCTTCAGATAGGCACTGTGGACCACGTGTTCCTTGACCGGGTCCATCAATTGCACCGGTTCCAGCAGGATACGGGCGTCAACACCGAAAAAGCTGCAAATCCGGTCGAGCACATCCGGTCGGGGAAAACTCTCTCCCGAAATATAGCGGTTGAACTGGGTGCGGTTGATCCCCAGGCGGCGGGACAGTTCCGAAATGGAGGGATAATCACGCGACAGGCGGCGCAGGTTCTCGCCAAATACGGTTCTCAATTCAGCGGGAGATCGGTTGGCTTTCAACATGTTAGTTCCGCAACTCCGGTTGGTGTGCTCCTGGATGGCGTCAGGACCCGACGCGAAATAGCGGCAAAAGTGGTTTGGCTGACGCTGTACCGTATCAAGGCCGACACAAATTGCAATTCCCAATTCTTGAGATTGGGGATGTTTGACGGCGCAGATTTGACGCACAATAGAGACAGGCAAACGCGGAGTGCGCGCAATGATCGGAGTTGTCGTCTGGTCAGATGCTGCCCGGAAAAAGGCGGTTATCTGGTGTGAGGATCAAAGAGACCTAGCATATAGTCTACTGCCCGAGGGGGCTGTCGGCCAGCTCTTGATGAGCAAGGGCGATCTTGTTGAGTTCGAAACCCGCTACGAGGGCGCGCTGCGGATCGCAGAGAATGTGCGCGTGGTGGAGAACAGCCGCCGCAGCGGTCTGGCAGATGCATTGCGCGGCAGCGGTGAATCTGCACGCCGCGATACTCGGGCCGGCCGGGATGCGCCCGGGCGCGACATGGCATTGCGCGAGCCAAATCTCGGGCGACTGCGGGCACCAAAACCCCTCTCAAATAGTGGGTCACATACTGGCACAGATTGCGGTGAGGCGACCGAGCAGGCGAAGGATGCCCGCAGGTATGACAACAGTTCTCGCGAGAACAGTTTTCAGGGCGCGCAGATAACCACCCTGTCGATCCCCGACCGGCCATTGCATGACCGCTCGGCGGCAGGTGCAGGCACAGGCACCGCACAGGAACGAAACGGAGCGCCATCTGTGGAAAGAACCAGCGCCAAAATCCTCCCGTTTCCGGAGCTGTTGCGGGCGTGAGCCCCCCCCCCGGTTCTGTGTGCCCCGGTCCCCGCCGTCCCCGTCCGGTCCCCGAAAGTCTGGTCCCCGACTGCATAAAACGCACCCCTTGGGGTGCGTTTTCTCATTTCAACCCAGCCAGCTCTCAGTCGGCCGACACCAAAGCGTCCAGCCCCTGCCGGATTGTTCGGGGCCGGATTGTACGGGGCCGAATTGTTCGGGCAGGGCGGGTCTCGGCCCTCCGGTGCCTTTGATCATTCGCCGCGCAACAGGGCCGCGACGCCGGTGCGGGCGATCTTGGTCAGGCCCAGCGGCCGCATCAGATCGGCAAAGGCGTCGATCTTGTCGGGCGCGCCGGTCAGCTCGAAGATGAAGCTGCTGAGCGTGCTGTCCACCACCTTGGCGCGGAAAATATCCGCCAACCGCAGCGCCTCGACCCGCTTTTCGCCCTCTCCGACGACTTTGACAATCGCCAGCTCGCGCTCCACGAAGGGACCGGCGACCGTCAGATCGGTGACCTCGTGCACAGGTACGATCCGGCCGAGCTGCGCCTTGATCTGCTCGATCACCTGGGGCGTGCCGGTGGTCACCACCGTGATCCGGCTCAGATGTCCGGTGTGGTCCACTTCGGCGACGGTCAGGCTGTCAATATTGTAGCCCCGGCCTGCGAACAGACCGATGACGCGGGCCAGAACGCCGGGTTCGTTTTCCACCAGCACGGTGATCGTGTGGCGTTCCTGCGTATCGGAGAAATTCGGGCGCAGGTTGTAGGCGGAGTGTTTGCTGGCGCCTTTTTTGATGTGTAGGGCAGACATGTCAGTCCCTTTCCTCGCATTTCGGGGCAGGGGCGATCAGGATCGCGCCCCGCAACAACTCATGTTGATCAGACCAGAACAGCGCCGCCGGACTGAATGACGCCCTGCGTCTCCGCATCGCCCAGCAACATCTCGTTATGCGCCTTGCCGGAAGGGATCATCGGGAAACAGTTCTCGTGCTTTTCCACCAGGCAGTCAAAGATCACCGGCCCGTCATAGTCGAGCATCTCCATGATCGCATCGTCCAGATCCTTCGGATCCTTGCACAGGATCCCCTTGGCGCCAAAGGCCTCGGCGAGCTTCACGAAATCGGGCAGCGCCTCGGACCAGCTGTGCGAATAGCGCTCGCCATGCAACAGCTCCTGCCACTGGCGCACCATGCCGAGGCGTTCGTTGTTCAGGATGAACTGCTTGACCGGCAGGCGGTATTGGGTCGCGGTGCCCATTTCCTGCATGTTCATCAGCCACGACGCCTCGCCCGCAACGTTGATCACCAGCGCGTCCGGATGCGCCACCTGGACCCCGATCGAGGCCGGGGTGCCATAGCCCATGGTGCCCAGCCCGCCCGAGGTCATCCAGCGGTTCGGATCCTCAAAGCCCAGGTATTGCGCGGCCCACATCTGGTGCTGGCCCACCTCGGTGGTGATGTAGCGGTCGCGCCCCTTTGTCAGCGCTTCGAGCCGCTCCAGCGCATATTGCGGCTTGATGGTGGTTTCCGAGGGTGCGTAGCTCAGGCATTTGATGCTGCGCCAGTCGTCGATCTGCCCCTGCCATTTCGCCAGCCCCTCCCGGTTCACCTTGCGGCCGCGGGATTTCCAGACCTTCAGGATATCTTCCAGCACATGGGCCACATCGCCCACGATCGGGATGTCCGCCTTGATCACCTTGTTGATCGAGGAGGGGTCGATATCGATATGCGCCTTGATGGACTTCGGGCTGAAGGCATCGATGCGCCCGGTGATCCGGTCGTCAAAGCGCGCACCGATGTTGATCATCAGATCACAGCCGTGCATCGCCATATTGGCCTCATAGAGCCCATGCATGCCAAGCATCCCCAGCCACTGCGGACCGGAGGCCGGATAGGCACCGAGCCCCATCAGCGTCGAGGTGATCGGAAAGCCGGTGGCCTCGACCAGTTCGCGCAACAGCTGGCTTGCGGCAGGGCCGGAGTTGATGACACCGCCGCCGGTATAAAATACGGGCCGTTTCGCGGTCTCGATGGCGGCAACCAGCTCGACAATCTCTTCCATGTCGCCCTTGACGGCAGGCTGGTAGTGCGAGGCCGTGGGCTTTGGCGGCTGATAGGTGCCGGTGGCGAACTGCACGTCCTTCGGCACGTCGACCAGCACCGGCCCGGGCCGTCCCGATGTCGCCACGTGAAAGGCCTCGTGAATGGTCGGCGCCAGACGGTCGGTGTCTTTGACCAGCCAGTTGTGTTTCGTGCAGGGGCGGGTGATCCCGACCGTGTCGGCCTCCTGAAAGGCATCGGAGCCGATCATGAACGTCGGCACCTGACCGGTCAGAACCACCAGCGGGATCGAGTCCAAGAGCGCATCTGTCAGCCCGGTGACCGCATTGGTCGCGCCGGGCCCGGAGGTGACGAGAACCACGCCGGGTTTGCCGGTGGACCGGGCATAGCCTTCGGCCGCATGCACCGCGCCCTGTTCGTGACGCACCAGAATGTGGCGAATGTCATTTTGCAGGAAGATCTCATCGTAGATCGGCAGGACGGCGCCACCGGGGTATCCGAATACGGTGTCCACACCCTGATCCTTCAGGGCCTGAACAATCATCTTTGCGCCGGTCATCTCACGTGTCATCTGCTTTGCTCCAGTTCACGACATCGTCTTTCTTCGCGTCAGTTTCTGCATCTTCAGTTTCAGCATCTCGCCGGTTTCAGACTTGGTCCGGTATGCATGAAAAAGCCCCCGATTTTGAGGATCGGAGGCGCATGGGATTGAGTATGGTCTACCGTCACCGGCCCATGCGCGTGTGTCCTACATTTACGACTAGCCTTGGCATCGCTCAAAGGTCTCCATCATGCGTTTTCACGGACATTATGGTCCGCAGCAGGGAGGGTCAACAGGGAAAAGGCTCATTTTGGGCGATGATTTGGACATTTTATTACCCGCTGGCGTCCCCGCGCGACATTTTCGGCACAATTTTGGCTGGGTGGGATCTGTTTTGAAATCATGAACCGCGCCGCACAGCTCTTTTTTTGGGGGGGGGCAGGTGAATGCTGGCAGATGGCTGTGGTCTGGCGGGCGGGCAGCGCAGGCACGGCCGGAGTGAGCCGGACCAGAGCGGGCGGGGGCGGAGCGGCGGGGCGGAGTGGCGGCCGCGTCAGATGCCGCGTCCGGTGCCCTGCAGGACGCCATGTTCCAGCGCATAGCGGGTCAGGCCCGCAGTCGAGGAAATGCCCAGCTTGCGCTTGATGTTCTTGCGGTGGGTCTCCACCGTGCGCACGGAAATATCGAGTGCTCCGGCCACTTCCTTGTTGGATTTGCCCTGTGCCAGTTCCAGCAGGATGGTCTGTTCGCGCCCGGTCAGCGCCTCGCGTCCGGCCCCGTCGCCGCGTGGAGACAGCGATCCCGCCGCCCCGGTGCAGAGATATTGCTGCCCCTGCATCACCGCATCGATGGCGGTCTTGATTTCCTCGGGCTGGACGTCTTTCAACACATAGCCCATGGCGCCATGGCTCAGCGCGGTCGAAATATACTCCGGACTGTCATGCATCGACAGGATCAGAACCCGGGTCTCGGGGCGGCGTTCAAGGATGATCTCCGTCGCGCTCAGCCCGCCCACATCCGGCATGTTCAGATCCATCAGGATCACATCGGGCGCCAGGGCTTCTGCCTGGGCGATCGCGTCCCGCCCGCCAGAGACCGCGCCCACGACCGCAATGTCGTCATAGCTCTCGAGGATCGACTGAATGCCCTCGGCCACCATCGGGTGATCGTCCACGATCATCACGCGGGTAATGGCCTCTTGCATGTCTGGTCCCTTTCGGCGTGTTCGCCCGTTCTGCACAATGGTCATCCGGTGGTCTCCCCTCAGGGCGCGCGATGCGCGACCACGTCGTCGCCCGGCGGCAAAAGATGGCTGAGCGGCAGGCTGGCCTCGATGACCGTGCCGCCGCCGCTGCCCTTGATACCGCCAAGCCCGGATGCAGCGCCGCGAGATGACAGAATGCGCAGGGTGCCGTCAAGCTGTTCCATCCGTTCCTGCATGTTGCGCAGCCCGATACCGGGCCCGCCGGGCGTTTGCCGGGGCGGCAGGCCGGATCCGTTGTCGCTGATCCGCAGGGTGGCCCCTTTGGCATGACCGCGCAGATCCACCGTCACCCTCGTGGCCCCGGAGTGGCGTTCGATATTGGTCAGAGCCTCCTGCGCAACCCGGTAGAGGGCGATCTTCGCCTCCTGATCCAGCCGGTTGCGGAACACAACGGTGGAGAATTCGGTCTCGATGCCGGTCCGCTGCGCAAAGTCATCGGTCAGCGCCTTCAGCGCCGGCCCAAGCCCCAGATCATCCAGCACCCCGGGCCGCAGGTCGCGACTGATCCGGCGCACTTCGGCAATGGCGGTGGCCAGCCCGTTGACGCCTTTGTCCAACGGTTCCCGTGCCGTCACTGGCGCATCCTCGCCAAGGCGGCGTTTGACCGTTTCCAGCGCGTAGCGCACCCCGACCAGAAGCTGGCTGATGGAGTCATGCAATTCCCGCGCCACCCGTCCGCGCTCTTCTTCCTGGGCGTCAAACACCCTCTGGGTCAGCTCTTTCAGCTTGGCATCCGCCAGGCGCCGCTCGCGGATGTTCAGCAGCATGCCGGAGGCAAAGACGAGGATCAGCGCCACCAGAGTGATGGCGCCAATATAGAGAAACGTCCGCCGCACCCTGGTTTCCAGCTCGGCGCGCGAACTGGCAACAGAGGCCAGCACGTCATCGATGAAAACCCCGGTGCCCACCGCCCACTGCCAGTCCTGCAGGCCGACGACATAGGCGATCATCTGCGCCTCTTCGCCGGTCGAGGGCTTCTGCCACATGAAACTGTGCCACCCGGCGCCCTGGCGGGCGATGTCGATGAACCGGTCGACAACCGGCACCCCGCGCTTGTCACGCAGACCGGCCCAGTTGCGGTTGATGAAATCGGTCTGGCGCGGGCTGACCAGATTGGTGCCATCGTAGTCGTAGACAAAGAAAAACCCGTCCTTGCCATAGATCATCGCACTCAGGATCTGGGTCACCCGCTCCTTGGCCTCCGGGTCGTCGGGGGCGGCGGGGCCGTAGATATGCATGAACCCGTTGCGGGCCTGGGTGACGTAGTTGCGCAGCTCGGCTTTCTTTGCCTCGAGCAGCTGGCGTTCAAGAACCTGGATTTCGCGCTCCGCCATGGACCGCGACTGCGACGCCACCAGCGCCGCAATGGCAAGGCAGGCAACAATCAGCGGCAGCGTCGCCAGCAGCGAAAGTTTCTGTGCGTAATTCGGTCGAAACAGAAACCGGATCATCAGGAGGCTCCCGGTTTGGCCTTTGGCGACAGGGCGGGGATGTGAGGGTCGAATCGTTACGGCAAGCAGGCGAAGAATCAAACCCCAGAACCGCGGGAAAGGGGCAATGTAGCCGCACCGATGGGGGCACCGGCGACAGAATCGTTCGTGGAATGCCTAGTGGAGAGGCAAAGAATGCCCAAGGGGGAGGCAAAAAAGCGGGGTCTCTACGCAGTAATTGGTATTCACATGTTTCACGGGCGCAGTAGGGTTGTGCCACTTCAAGAGGGCCGCGCGAGGAAGGGTGCTTGTTCAAGGCACCGGGGGCGGCCATTACGATTTGGGAGGAATACCACATGGATCGCCGATCCTTTCTGAAGACATCCGCAATGGGCGGTTCCGCCGCTGTTGCATCCGCTGCTCTGGCCGCTCCGGCCTATGCGCAGGGCAAACGCACGCTGACCATGGTCACCACCTGGGGCCGTGGCCTTGCAGGGGTTCATGATTCCGCGCAGCGCGTCGCCGACAGCATCACCGCAATGACCGACGGTGACCTGACCGTTGACCTCAAGGCCGCAGGCGAGCTGGTCGGTGCGTTCGAAGTATTCGACGCCGTGACCGCCGGCCAGGCCGATATGTACCACGGTGCAGATTACTACTTCGTCGGTCAGCACCCGGCCTATGCCTTCTTCACGGCTGTGCCCTTCGGCATGACCGCGCAGGAACTGGCAAACTGGTACTATCAGGACGGCGGCATGGAGCTGCATGACGAGCTGGGTCAGATCTTCGGTCTGAAATCCTTCCTCGGCGGCAACACCGGCGCGCAGGCCGGCGGCTGGTTCAAAAAAGAAATCAACTCTCCTGACGACTTCAACGGTCTGAAATTCCGCATGCCCGGTCTCGGTGGCAAGGCGCTGGGTAAACTGGGCGCCTCCGTTCAGAACATCCCCGGCTCCGAAGTGTACCAGGCCCTGTCTTCCGGCGCCATTGACGGCACCGAGTGGATCGGTCCCTGGGCAGACGAAAAGGCGGGTTTCCAGGAAATCACCAAGACCTACTACGCTGCGGGCTTCCACGAGCCGGGCGCGGGTCTGTCGGTGGCCACCAACCGCGAGGTCTTCGAAGGCCTGTCGCCTGCACACCAGAAAGTCATCGAGATCGCATCCGCAGAGGCCCACCAGTGGAACCTCAGCCAGTTCCTCGCCAACAATGGCGCAGCACTGCAGCGTCTGCAGGCCGGTGGCGTCAAGGTCATGTCCTTCCCAGACAGCGTCTGGGATGCCTTCGGCAAGGCGTCGATGGAAGTGCATCAGGAAAACATGGGCGATGAGCTGTACAAGAAGATCTACGACAGCGCCATGGCGTCGATGAAGGCCTCGTCTTCCTGGATCCACCAGTCCTCGGGCACCTACACCGCGCAGCGCGACCGCGTTCTGGGCTAACGGTCCCTTGTGGATCTGACACGGATCCCCCGCAGTGACAGCGGGGGATCTCTTTTGCACTTGCGGTCCCGTCTGCGTCTCCGGCCTTGCCGTTGTCAGAGCTGACGGACCGACTGCTGAACTTCCGGGGGAGCCATGCAGGACGACATGAGTATTTCCTTTATTGGCGCAATTGGCAGCTTCCTGTGGTGGCTGATCCAAAGTGTATTGGGCGCTTTCTACAATCTTGGCTACGCCATCACCCACCCCGAGTTGTGGCTCGGCTGGCTGACCTGGGCCAACACCACCGAGGACAAAGAAGCCGTGATGCGCTTTGTCTACTACGGGGGATCGACCGAATTCTTCTTTGTGGTCTTCACCCTGTTTCTGGTGGTGACGGCGTTCGGAATGTATTTCCGCGGCTTCATGTGGGGCATCGTGCGCGCGCTTGAAGGCTTTGCCAATGCCTGCGGCCGCTTCTTTGCCTGGGCGGGGCTGCTGATGGTGATCCAGCAGATCATCATCGTGTTCATGCAGCGCGTCTTTGCCCGCCCCGACATGAGTTTCGGGCTCGGTATCGGGCTGGAGAAAGACATCTCCTGGTTCGCCGAGGAGCTGAAGCTCTATAATGCGCTCGTGGTCTGTTTCTGCGTCACCTACACCTTTGTGCAGGGCGGCCATGTGCGCGTCGACCTGATCTATGCAGGGATCTCGCACCGGGCCAAACGGGTCGTCGACATGGTCGGTTCGCTCCTGTTCATGATGCCGGTCGCGGTGCTGACGTGGATGTATGGCTGGTTCTTCCTGTGGCGCCACCTGATCGTGCCGAAACCTTCGGCCTCTGACCAACTCGACCGCCTCGTCATGAAGGCCCGCGCGATGCGTTGGAACGTCGAAACCATCGGCTTTTCGCCCAACGGCTTCAACGGGTACTTCCTGTTCAAGATCCTTCTGGTGACCTTTGCGGGACTGGTGTTCCTGCATGCTGTGGCCTTCTTCTACCGCTCGTTCCTTGAATTCGTCGAAGGCGAGGAAGCGGACGGAAAATACCTCGACAAGGATACCCTTGGCGCCGGTGAAGAAGCCTATGAAGGCGCTCATTAACTAAGGGACAGCTCACATGCTATTCGGACTTGATGGCGTCGAAATCGGCCTGATCATCGTCTTTCTCTGCCTCTTCGGAGGCATCCTCTCCGGCTTTCCGGTGGCCTTTGCCATCGGCGGTGCGGGGATCATCTCCTTCGGGATCATCGCAGCCCTCGACAGCGCCGGTCTGCTGATCCACCAGGCCATCGACACGTCGAGCCAGGCCTACAGGGATATCATCGACTCGGGCGTGCAGTCCGATGTGATATCGGTGTTCCGATACCCGGATCTGCCGCGTCTGGCAGAGCCTGTCTTCGCGCAGGGCTGGGAAACGGCGATGGACCGCAATCTGTCGTTCATCGTCAACCGGATCAACGAGCGGGTTCTGGCGGGCGCCTCGATCGAGACCCTGCTGGCGGTTTTGATGTTCGTGCTGATGGGCATCACGCTGGAACGCTCCAAGATCGCCAATGACCTTCTGACCACCATGGCGCGGGTCTTCGGACCGCTGCCGGGGGGTCTGGCGGTGTCGATCGTCGTGGTGGGGGCGTTCCTTGCGGCCTCCACCGGGATCGTCGGCGCCACCGTGGTGACCATGGGCCTGCTGGCCCTGCCGACCATGCTGCGCAACAACTACTCGCCGGAGCTTGCGACCGGTGTCATCGCGGCGTCGGGCACGCTGGGGCAGATCATTCCGCCCTCGATCGTGATCGTTCTGCTCGGCACGCTGGCGGGGGATCTCTACTCCACTGCACAGGAGGCCCGCGCCCAGGAAGTCGGCTGCTCGGATGCGCTGACCTATCTCGGGGAACCGGCGGTCGTCTCTGTGGGCACGCTGTTTCAGGCGGCGTTGCTGCCGGGCATCCTGCTGGCGCTGCTCTATGCGCTCTATGCCTTTGGCTATGCATTGCTGAACCCGCACAAGGCGCCGGCCGTCTCCATGGGCACCGCCAGTGAAGAGCCGATCACCCGCGGCGAGGGCCTGACATGGTTCTTGGGCGTTCCGGTCGCATTGGTTGCGGGCACCGTCCTGCTCGGCAGCCTCGGTCTGGTCGGCAGTCAGAACATTGTCGTGTCGAGCTTCTCCGACGCGGGTCAGACGGCCTCCTTGCGCACCAATGTGAGCGCGCAATGTCAGGCGGCAATGATCGACCTTCACGGTCAGGCGGCCTGGGATGCGGCCGTGGCCGAACAGACCGCAATCGACGACGCAGGCGGCGTGGCCGAAGCCACCAAACTCTCGGAGGAGGAACTGTCCCAGGCGCTGGAGGCCAAGATCGCCAATGCGGCGCCCATCGGCTCCGGGATCGCGACGATGATCGTGCTGCTGGGCCTGGTCCTGGCCATTGGCCGGGGCGTTGCGCCATCGCGCGATGCCACACCGCTGATCGCCGGGGCCATTGGCCTGCTGGCCCTGGCGCTGGTGGATGTGGTGGCGATTTCGCCCACTACATCGGCCACGGGCACGGTGATCTGGATGCTGCTGCCGAGCCTGCTTGCGCTCTATGGCTGCAAGGAAGCGGCGGCGCGCTGTGCCCGCAACGACCTGATCCGGGTGGTCTTCCCGCCGCTGGTGCTGATCGTGGCCGTGCTGGGGTCGATCCTCGGTGGCATCACCAACCCGACGCCGGCTGCGGCGCTGGGGGCAGGGGGCGCGATCATGCTGGCGGCCTATCGTCGCCTCAAGGATGAGGGCCAGTCCGGCAATATCATCATCTGGGCGACCTTCGCGGTGGCGCTTGCGATCCTGACCGGGGTGAACTTTGACCTGCGGATCAATCAGGACGTGGTCCCGGCAGAGAGCTATTTCGCGTTCTTCTTTGCCTACAGCTGCTATCTGTTCGCGCTCTTCGGTCTGCTGTACGGCTGCTGGGTGCTGTTCCGGGGCGGCGTCCTGAGCCCCATCGTGCGAGAGACCGCCAAGGTGACCTCCATGGTCTTCACCATCCTGATCGGCTCGCAGCTGCTCAATCTGGTGGTGATTTCCTTCGGGGGCGAACACTATATCCAGCAGTTCCTGAGGAGCTTTGACAACGAGATGACGGTCTTTTTGATCGTGATGATCGTGCTCTTCATACTGGGCTTCGTTCTGGACTTCCTCGAGATCATCTACATCGTGATCCCGATCGTCGGGCCGGTGATCTATGGCGGGTCGTTTGATCCGAAATGGGTGACCATCATGGTGGCGGTGAACCTGCAGACCTCCTTCCTGACACCGCCGTTCGGCTTTGCGCTGTTCTACCTGCGCGGCGTGGCACCACGAGAGGTGACGACGGGCCATATCTATCGTGGGGTGCTGCCCTTCGTGCTGATCCAGGTGGCCGGTCTCGCGATCCTGTGGTTCTTCCCGGCGATTGTGACCATTGTCCCGGCGCTGATCCCGAACTGACACCGCCGTGGTGTCAGCCCGCTACCGGCTCGCTATTATCGGCCCCAGTCGGCCTCAGTCGGCCCCTATCGGCCGGTAGCAGGAAAGCAGAGTGTTCCAACAAAAAGGGCCCCGCCAGAGGTGGGGCCTTTTGCCGTTCTGCAGTGTCCCCCGCCATTGACGGCGCCGAACCGGATCAGGTCGAACTGGATCAGGCGAACTGGATCAGATCCCAGCGGTTGCCGAAGGGGTCGCGCCATACCGCGACTGTGCCATAGGGTTCGTGGCGGGGCTGTTCTTCAAAGATCACCCCGGCCGCCTGCATCGCGCCATGGTCGCGGGCGAAGTCATCGGTTGCGAGAAACAGACCCACACGGCCTGCGAACTGATCCCCGATCACCTTCTCCTGCGCCGGCGTATCCGCCCGGGCCAGAATCAGGCTGCCCTGCATGGCGCCGGGGGGCAGAATGCGGACCCAGCGTTTGCGCCCCTGATCCACATCCTCCGCCAGGGTCCAGCCCAGCGTGCCGCAGTAAAACGAAATGGCAGCGTCATAGTCGGGAATGATCAGCGACACCGCGTGCAGTGATTGCATTCTGGAGACTACCTTCTGCGCGGCTGCCCTTGCGGCAGTTGGATATTGGCGACCTGCTCTGCGATCGGAGCATTGCTGAGGGGATGCTGGTCCGCCTCAAAGGCTGCCGGATCCTTGACCGGAATCCAGCCGCCGCCGAAATACACCTCAAGCCCGGCGAACTTGGCCTTGTAGCCCATCTTCTGGCTGCCGGGCACCCAATAGCCGAGATAGACATAGGGCAGCCCCGCTTCGCGTGCGATCTCGATATGATCCAGCACCATGAATGTCCCGAGCGACTGCTGCGGCAAATCCGGCGCATAGTAGGAATAGACCATGCTCAGACCATCATCGAGCACATCAGTGAGCGAAACCGCCGTGAGCGCATTGTTCTCCGGGTTGAGATATTCCACCACACGGGTCCGGATCGGGGTCTCTTCGACCATGGCGGCGTATTCGAACACATCCATATCCGCCATGCCGCCATCGGCGTGACGTTCGTCCAGATAGCGGCGAAACAACGCGTATTGATCCTCGGTGGCCCAGGGCGAGGTGGCCCGGCGCTCCAGATGCCGGTTGCGGTTCAGCGTCTTGCGCTGGCTGCGCGTCGCGGAAAAGGCCGAGACATTGATCCGCGCCGACATGCAGGCCGAGCAGTCAGAACAGGACGGCCGATAGAGCACATTCTGCGAGCGGCGAAACCCCTGCTGGCTGAGCGAGCTGTTCAGCTGATCGACCCCGTCCCCCTGCAACGCGGTAAAGAGCTTTCGCTCCATCCTGCCATCCAGATAGGGACAGGGCTGCGGGGCGGTCACGTAAAACTGTGGGGCAATCGGAAGCGTATGGCGCATACGGGGAACAACGGCTTTCTGACTATTGTTGTCTGGATTGCCATGATGATAGCAACCGCCCGGCAAGTAACAAGTGGTGTTGTGCAAAAGGGTTTATTCGCGCCCGCCGCCTGGCGGACGGAAAGCGCCCCCTGCACCCACCGCGTCAGGACCCACCGCGTCAGGCGCGCCGTTTCAGCATCACCGTGCCGAGGATATGGTCAGTCAGCCCCTGGCCCCGTGCGCTCGTCAGCATCAGCAGGATCGAGACCACCTGCAGCACAACCACCGCCATCGACACCGTGTAGCCCACCGTATGCAGAAACGCCGTTCCCCCATCGAGGCGGCTACCGGAATATTCCCGCAGCTCGATCCCGCAGAACCGCATGCCAAGGGTCGCGGATCCGTTGCTCAGCGTGGCGACCCGGTAGATGAAGCCGACAACAAAATAGAGCGCAGGCCACATCAACAGGCCGAGAAATGCGGTGAACGGCACTACGAGGGCTGCGAGGATGAAGATCAGCACGCTGTCGATCAGAAAGGAAAACAGACGCTTGGCGGTGACGCCGTCATAAAATTCGGCCTGTACGTCCGGGTCGGGGAGGGCGGTCATCAGGGGCTCCTGCGGATGGGATGGCTCCTCCGCCCAAAGGCGGAGGCATCGGTGGTATCAGTCTGCTCATGGACCCAGAGAGGCTGGTCAGAGCGCCAGGTCAGGGCGTCCGGGCTGAGAGTCAGGCCTGACCCGCTGCACGCTCGTCTTCGTCACCTTCTTCAGGGCTGACCTTGCGGGAGCGCTCCTCCATGAATTCGTCGAACTCGGCCTTGTCCTTGGCGGCGCGCAGCCGGGCCAGGAAGGATTCAAAATCGGTCTGCTCCTGCTCCAGACGCGCCAGCGTATCGGCCTTATAGGCATCAAACGCGCCGTTGCCGCTCGATTTCATCGCGTGAAAGCCGCGATGCATATGGGTGGATCGGTTGCGACAGCCAGATTTGAACATACGTTTACTCCATATCATATAGGCAAGAATGGCCAGCCCGACAGGCCAGAAAAAGACGAATCCCAGCACCATGGTCGCGATCCAGGCGCCTTTGCCTCTGGCATCCAGCCAGGCTTCGCTTTTTGCCAGCCAGCCCTGGTGCTGCGTCGGCGGAAGGTTGGTTGTGTAACTGGTCATCAGGTGTCTCCACTGCTTTTGGGTGGCTTTGCAGCCGCATGTAAACATCATTTACATCACCCATATGTGGTGGACCCGACCTCTCTTCAAGAGGGATGTAAATGTTTTTCACATTAACTCGCGGTGAACTCGCTGTGCGGGCGTTTGACCAAATCTCCGGCGTGGCAGGCGCGAGAGTCGGCTCGCCGCCAGCGAACATATCGCCAACAACGGGATCCGCCACGACTCTGCGCAAGACGGCGATATGCGTGAGGAGATCTCGGCAGGCGGGAATGTGACGGGTGGACGGCCTGCATGCTCTGCTGGCCAGTGCCTGATATTAATGGGCCAGATACTAGTGGGCCAGAGAGAGGTGGGCCAGATAATGGTGGACTATGGGGGGGGTGTGATCACGCCCCAAAACCACGTGTCAATGTTTACTCGTCCACACAGGCAACAGCCCGGACAGGGTACTTGTTAATTATTTCACTCGGTCCCCGAAACAGGAGCGTGACCACAGCCCGCAAGTATATCAACTTTTAGATCTGTGAAAGTAGGCAGGAGGGGGAAATTTTCCTGTCCCTGCATCATTTTCGAAATGGCAGGGCTGCGCAGTATCCGGCGCGACATGGATCATATCAGGCATTACCCTAGCACAGGATTTTTGAATTTCAATGGCTCATTTTACCAATTTTAAATTGGCCCGCGACCGGTAAATTCGCCGGAGCCGCCGCCGCCGCGTGGTTTGGGATTGACGCCCCCGGTGCCGCATCTCACTCTCCTCGCATGACAAATTCGCTTCTGCTGACCCGCTGTCCACGCCCCTATGATCCCGCCATCGGTGCCGAGGCGGTGGCGCAGCTTGGCCATCTACCTGCCGATTGGCGCGCGCTTCTGGTCGGTGCGGCCGGCAGCAGCCCCTATCTCAATGCGCTCATCCTGTCGGAGCGGGACTGGATCGAAACCGCGCTCAACGCCCCTTTCGAGGCGCGCGATCACCTGTTTCAGGCCTGTCGGGACTGTCCGCCCGACCGGTTGAAGTCGGTCTTGCGGGCGGCCAAACGGCGGGTGGCGCTCTTGTGTGCGCTGTGCGATCTCGCCGGGCACTGGCCCCTGATGGAGGTCACCACCACGCTGACGCGATTCGGCGAGCTGGCGGTGGATCTGGCGTTGAAAGCGGAAATCGCCCTGCTGATGCGGCGCAGGAAACTGCCGGGGCTCAGCGAGGACGACATCGAAACCGCCGGCGGCATGTGTGTGTTTGCGATGGGCAAGATGGGCGCCTACGAGCTGAACTACAGCTCCGACATCGATCTGATCTGCCTGTTCGACGAAACCCGCTACGCCGAGTCCGACTATCTGGAGGCCCGCCAGGCCCTCGTGCGCGCAACCCGCAACATGAGCGCAACCCTGAACGACCGCACCGCGGAGGGCTATGTCTTTCGCACCGATCTGCGTCTGCGCCCGGATCCGTCGGTGACGCCTGTGGCGCTGGCGATGGTGGCGGCGGAGCGCTACTACGAGAGCCTCGGCCGGACCTGGGAACGCGCCGCCTATATCAAGGCCCGCGCCTGTGCCGGTGACATCGCGGCGGGGGAGCGGTTCCTGCGCACCCTGACCCCCTTCGTGTGGCGGCGGCATCTGGACTTCGCCGCCATCGAGGACGCCCACAACATGCGGCTGCGCATCCGCGAGAACAAGGGCACCGGCGGGCCGATCACCGTGCCGGGCCATGACATGAAGCTCGGACGGGGCGGTATCCGCGAGATCGAGTTCTTCACCCAGACGCGACAGTTGATTGCTGGCGGGCGCGACCCCTCGCTGCGGGTTCGGGGCACGGTCGAGGGGCTGGAAGCGCTGACCCGGGCGGGCTGGATTTCGGCGGATGTCACCGACACGCTCGCCTGCCATTACCGGGCGCATCGCGAGGTGGAGCACCGGATACAGATGGTGCATGATGCCCAGACCCACCGGATGCCTTCGGCGGATGAGGGGCTGCAGCGCATCGCCTGTCTGATGGACACAGATCCGCCCGCGCTGATCGCGGAGCTGCGCGACCGGCTGCAGGAGGTCCACGCGCTGACCGAGGACTTTTTTGCCCCCTCCTGCGCCCCCCCGGCGACGGTGGCGGCGCCCGTGCCGGAGACGCTCGACCAGAGCGTCATCGCCCGCTGGCGGACCTATCCGGCGCTGCGCTCTGACCGGGGGGCGCGGATCTTTGAACGGCTGAAGCCGGAGCTGCTGGGCCGGCTTTCCCGCGCGGCACATCCGGGCGAGGCGCTGCTGGCGCTGGATGGGTTTCTGGCCGGGATGCCTGCCGGCGTGCAGCTGTTCTCCCTGTTTGAGGCGAACCCGCAACTCATTGACCTATTGGTGGATATTGTCGGCACCTCTGCGGCGTTGGCGGAATATCTGTCGCGCAATTCCTCGGTGTTTGATGCGGTGCTTGACGGCGGGTTTTTCGCGCCCTGGCCGGGACGGGCGGCATTGGTGGCCGGTCTGCAGTCGGCGCTGGCCGCCGAGTCTGATTATGAACGCCAGCTTGACCTCACCCGGCGCTGGCATCGCGAGTGGCACTTTCGCACCGGGGTGCACCATCTGCGCGGGCTGATCACTGCGGCCGAGGCGGGCCGCCACTACGCCGATCTGGCGGATGCGGTGATCACCGCGCTCTGGCCACAGGTGACGGCTCAGTTCGCCGCCAAACATGGGCCGATGCCGGGGCGGGGCTGTGTCATCCTGGGCATGGGTTCTCTGGGCGCCGGACAGCTGACGGCGACCTCGGACCTGGATCTGATCGTTATCTATGACCCGCAGGAGGCGGAGATGTCGGAGGGCAAGCGCCCGCTGGCTGTGCGCCCCTATTATGCGCGCCTCACACAGGCATTGGTGACCGCGCTCACCGCGCCGATGTCGCAGGGGCGCCTCTATGAGGTCGACATGCGGCTGCGCCCCTCCGGCAATCAGGGGCCGGTGGCCACGAGCTGGCCCAGCTTCACCCAGTATCAGGAAAATGACGCCTGGGTCTGGGAGCATCTGGCGCTGACCCGGGCCCGGGTGATCACCGGCGATCCGGATCTGGGCGCGGATGTTTCCGGGTTTCGCGGCCAGTTGCTGGCGCGGCCGCGCGACCCTGCGGATGTTCTGCGCGAGGTGGCGGAGATGCGCGCGCGACTGGCGGCCGCCAAGACGCCGGACGGCCCCTGGGACGCAAAGACCGGCCCCGGCCGGATGCTGGATATTGAACTGCTGGCGCAGGCGGGCACGCTTCTGGCGCGCACCCCAGAGAGCCGCCCCCCAGAGAGCCGCACCCCAGAGATCGAAACCGCCCCGGAAACACTCAAGGGAGAGGCGGACCCCACCGGAAGCATCGGCAGCCCCGCGGGCAGCGGCGTTTCTCGCGGGCTGCAGGCGGCTGTCGCGACCGGATGGCTCGATGCCGCGGACGAACAGGCCCTGTCCCGGGCCTATGATCTATATTGGTCGGTACAAAGCGCGGTTCGGCTGATCTCCGGCAAGGGCGCGGGGGCTGCGGTGCGCGGCGAAGGCGGCGCGGCCTTCGTGTTGCGCAGCGCAGGATTTGACCGGATCGCGGAGTTGCAACAGGCGCTGGAAGGGGCCTATGACGCCAGCGCCCGCCGTATTGACGCCTGCCTCGATGCCTGCCTTGATGCCTGTCTCGGGGCCGGCCGCGGGACCAAGGGAGAGCCGCAATGACCACCTCACCACCTGATATGACCCCACCTGAGATGACGCCCTCTGGCACGTCACAGACCGAATTCACCGCCCGGCAACTGGACCCCAAGGGGCTGATCCGGGAATCCTACCGGATCGAGGGGATCGACGCGGGTCAATGCCGCAGCATCTTTCTCGATTGGGCGCTGTCGGCACCATTGGATCAGGATACCAGGGCGGCGCTGAAGGCCCTGCTTGACCACTACGGTGCCGCGCAGGCCGACCACCCGATGACGGCGGTCCTGCGCGAAGGTCTCACCGCCGGGCGGCCCGGTGACCCCTCCGATGGGACCTCCGGCGCCGCGTCGGCCGACCACCCTGACCACCCTAACCACCGGCCAAGGCGCCGTGGTGGCTGGCGCAGCCGCCCAAGGGACTGACGCCGCTCAAGGCGGCAAGGGGCGGTCGGCTGGTACATCTGCGACCGGCATGGGGCACAGAAGCGCCACAGTTATGGTTAACAACTCCTTAAAATGTTCCGATATCGTCGGATTCCTGCCGTGTTTCAGGGGCAAAGTCTTTGGACGAGTTTAAACGGAAGGCCCGACGGGCTTGGGAGGGTTTCGTCATGATACTTACACGACTAATCGCACTATCAGGATTGGGTCTGGCGCTGGCCGCATGCGGGTCGGTCGATCTGCCGTCGCGCAATGCAACGCTGGAGCCGCTGACCGATATTGTTCCGGCCATTGCGATGCTACCCGAATTCGCGTTGGAGCAGGGCGCTATGGCGCACCCCGAGATCGGCACGCTCCGGGCGCCGCATGAGACGGCCGTCTCCGGGCTGACCGTCCACTACCCCTGAGCCAGCTCAATCCCCCGAACCGACTGGATCGTTGTGGTCTGGCCTGTGAGTGCTGGCCTGTGGAGTGCTGGCGGGTGCAGGCTGGGAGCAGGCAGGCGGCAGACAGGTTGCAGGCAGGTTGCAGACAGGCGGCAGGGACCAAGCGCAAAAGCGACAAAAAGAACGAGGCCCCCGCCAGAGGCCTCTTTTCCGTCTTGGGCAAGGGCGCGCATCAGGCTATGTGCACTGCATGACAGACGATGATCACGCCCCCGCTCCGATGCCCGCCCCCCTGCCGCGCCCGCGCGTCAAGATGAAACCCAAATCGAATGCGCGCGCGCTTCGCCACGGTTTTCCCTGGGTCTATGCCAATGAATTGGTGACCGACCGCCGCACGCGAAAGCTGGCCCCCGGTAGTCTCGCGGTGCTCGAGGACGAGGCCGGCCGCACGCTGGGCCTCGTGGCGATGAATCCCGACAGCAAGATCATCGCCCGAATGCTGGACCGCGACCCGGCGGCGCAGATCGATGTTGCGTGGTTTGCCGACCGGCTGAGCCGGGCACAGGCGCTGCGGGCGCAGCTATATGACGCGCCCGCCTATCGGCTGGTGCATGCCGAGGCGGACGGCCTGCCCGGTGTGGTGATCGACCGGTTCGGCGACACCTGCGTGGTACAGCCCAATGCGGCCTGGGCCGAGGTTCATCTGCAGGCGCTGACCGAGGCGCTGGCAGAGGTCACCGGCTGCACGGTCATTCTGAAGAATGCCTCGGGGCGGACAAGGGCGCTGGACGGGCTCGACGATGTGAGCGCGGTTCTGACAGGCACCGCCCCCGATGCGCCGGTGCCGGTGATCATGAACGGGGCCACCTATATGGCCGATCTGACCGGCGGGCAGAAGACCGGCCTGTTTTACGACCAGCGTGACAATCAGGCCTTTGCGGCGCGGCTGGTGGCGCCGGGCGCCCGGGTGCTGGATGTGTTTTCCCATGTGGGGGGCTTTGGCCTGGCGATGCTGGCAGCCGGGGCAGGGCATGCCACCTGCGTTGACGGCTCTGCAGCGGCGCTGGAACTGGCGCAGGCGGGGGCCGAGGCCTCTGGTTTTGGCGACCGTTTCACCGCCCGGCAGGGAGACGCCTTCGAGGTGTTGACCGCCCTCGGTGAGGAAGGCGCACAGTTTGATGTTGTGATCTGCGACCCGCCGGCATTTGCGCCCTCAAAACAAGCGCTTGAAGCAGGGCTGCGCGCCTATGAGCGGATCGCCAAGCTGGCGGCACCGCTGGTCGCGCCGGGCGGCTACCTGGGGCTGTGTTCCTGTTCGCATGCCGCCGATCTGACCCGGTTCCGCAATGCATCGGCGCGCGGGATCGGCAAGGGAGGGCGCCGGGCGCAACTGCTGCATACGGGCTCTGCCGGGGCAGATCACCCGCAGATGCCGCAGCTGGCCGAAAGTGGCTATCTGAAATCCGTATTCTTCCGTCTCGATTGACCAGGAAGTGACTGGGAAGTGACGGGGAACTGAAGGGGCGCGGGGAATGAAACTGCTGCTGGATACATGCGTGCTCTACCCGACCGTCATGCGGGAAATGCTCCTGGGGGCGGCGCAGCTTGGCCATTTCACGCCGCTCTGGTCAGAGCGTATTCTGGGTGAATGGGCGCGGGCTGCGGTCAAGATCGGGCCGGAGGGTCCGGCGCAGGCTCAGGCGGAGATCGCGCTTTTGCGGGCCGCCTGGCCCAAGTCCGACGTGGCCGTGAAGCCCGGCGTCGCGGCGCGGCTCTGGTTGCCGGACGAGAATGACATTCACGTCCTCGCGGCGGCGGTATCAGGTCATGCGGATGCGATTGTTACCATGAATATCAAAGACTTCCCGCGTCATCTTCTGGCGGAGGAAGGGCTGGGTCGGCAGGGTCCGGATGAGGTGCTCTATGGGCTGTGGTTGCAGGATCGCGCGGGCATAGAGGCGGTCGGTCAGCGTGTTCTGGCCGAAGCCAACCGCCTCGCCGGAAACGCCCGGTCCAGAAAGACCCAGACTGGAAAAATCCCGTCTGAGCAGATCTGGGAGATGCGGCCGCTGTTGAAAAAGGCACGTCTGCCGCGGATCGCAAAGGCCCTCGGCTAGAAAAAGGCCCTCGGCTAGAACCGGGGGCACAGGATACAGCACCGAGGCAGGGCCGTGGCAGGAATGGCATCTGGCCGCGCCGCTCCCATACTCGGGCCCCATACTCCGGCCTGCGCGCGGCCGCCTACACTGCCCGAGCTCACTGGCGAACTGGACTGGTGAACTTGGCTGGCGTCCAGTCCCGCGTCCGCTCTGACCCGCGTCCGGTCCGACTTTCCCGAACAAGTCCGTTCCTGTCAGACGCGCGCCGCCGACAGGCTAGACGTCGGCAAGGATCTCTGCCGCGATTTCAAATGATCTGAGGCGCGCGCTGTGGTCGTGGATCTGGCCGGTCAGGATCACCTCATCCGGTCGGAACCTCTCGATCAGCTGCGACAGCTCGGCGCGGACAGTGTCCATGCTGCCGGTGGCCGAGATCGACAGGGCCTCATTCACGCCAAGCAGGACCTCCGGGCTGAGGTGGTGAGAGATGTCGTCGACGGGGGCGGGCAATTTGCCCGGCGTGCCCAATCGCAACCGGGCAAAGGCCTGCTGCATGGTGGTGCGCAGCCGTTCCCCTTCGGCATCCGTCCCGGCCGCAAAGACATTGATCGCCATCATTGCGGTGGGCTGGTCCAGCGTGGCGGAGGGGCGAAATTGCCGACGGTAGACCTCCAGCGCCTGTTCGAGCGCTGCAGGCGCAAAGTGACTGGCAAAGGCATAGGGCAGCCCCAACATGGCCGCCAACTGCGCCCCATAGAGGCTGGATCCGAGCATCCAGACCGGCACGTTGGTGCCTTCGCCGGGGATCGCGCGCAGCTGCGCCCCCTCAGTCCGTGGCCCGAGAAAGGCAATCAATTCCTGCACATCCTGCGGGAACCGGTCCCCGGCTTCGGTGGACAGCCCGCGCCGCATGGCGCGCATCGCCGCCATATCCGTGCCCGGCGCGCGTCCGAGCCCGAGATCGATCCGGGGGCCGTGGAGTTCCGCCAGCGTGCCAAAGGCTTCTGCCACCATATAAGGCGCGTGGTTGGGCAGCATGATGCCACCGGCTCCGACCCGCATTGTCGCGGTGGCCTGGGCGATATGGCCGATCATCACCGCCGTCGCGGCGCTGGCGATGCCGGGCATGTTGTGATGTTCCGCCAGCCAGAACCGGTGGTAGCCCCAGCTTTCGGCGTGGCGCGCCAGGTCCGCGCTGTTCTTCAGCGCCTGCGCCGTGGTGGTTCCCTCCGGGACGGGGGCGAGATCGAGGACGGAATAGCGCATGAACCTTCTCCTTGCTGGAAGGCCCAAGGTGGGGGCGCGCGGTGGAGCTTGCAAGGGGGCGGAGGCGGTGTCAGGGCGGTTGCCGTTGCGGCAGCTTGACCGGGGTTTGTCCGAGGTTTGGCTGGTGCGTTTCGGTCAGCGTGTTTCGACCTGAGCATTTCAGCCAGTGCGTTTCAACCAGCGCGTTTTGGGCCGGTTCGTTTTGAGCCGATAGGTTGCGGCTCCTGCGCGTTCAGGGCGTGCCCCATTTCGCCTCCAGCCGCTCCAGCGCGGCGATCCGCTCGTCGGTCTTCGGGTGGCTCATCAACCAGGCGGGCGCCATGCCGGAGCGCGCATTGGTCAGCGCTTCGAGCTTGCGGAAGAGGCTTTTCTGGGGCGCGACGCCGATGCCTGCTTTGGTGAGCAGCGCGGCGGCATATTCATCGGCCTCATATTCATCGCCGCGGGACAGGCGCGCCGCCAGCAGGTTGGCGAGCATTCCCGCGATCCAGGGGCCGACGATGGGCACATAGCGGCCGAGCACCATCATCAGAACCGTACGCAGCGCATTCTGTCCCGAGAAGTCAATCATCCGCTTGCGGGCGTGGCCGAGCGCCACGTGGCCGAGCTCATGCGCGATCACCGAGGTCAGTTCCGCGTCCGTGACCTCGCCGTTGCGGAACTTGCGGTAAAATCCCCGGGTGATGAAGATCCGCCCGTCGGGCGCCGCCAGCCCGTTCACCGGGTCGATTTCATAGATGTAGACCGGGATGCGCGGCAGTTCCAGTGCGGCGGCAAGCCGGTCGGTCATCTGCTTCAGCCGGGGATCTGCCAGCTCGGTGGAGCGGGCGTCCAGTTCACGGTGGGTGCGCCAGACCGAAAGCCGGTACATGACCAACCCGTAGATCACGGCGAGAAGGATGGGCGTCAATCTGAGCATGGTCCAGATATGGGCGGGTTTCGCGGGGCGGACAAGGTGTTTGCTGACTATTCCTGTCGCGAGGTGCTCTGTCGTTGCGGCAGCAACATGATGGGGCGGGGCGCAGGAGCCTTCTGGCGGTGATGGATGCGCCCGGTTTGGCGGTCGGCTGAGGTTTTGCGCTGCGCTCCGCGCATCGCGAGGGGGCGGGGGCCGCGCCTTCGGCGCGGCCCCCGCCCGGCCCAACGCTTTGGAGGGAGGCTATGCCTCATGACAAAGGGGCGGGAGCGCCCCCCGTGCTGTGAAACGCGACGCGGGTCCGTCATAGGGTGGCTGTGGGAAAATGTCAGCCTTCCTGACCTGTTGTTTCGCACGCGAAACACAACGTCAGAAGGGCTGATACTTTTTGTGGTCCCTGACCGGCGCAGCCCACCCAGATGGAGGTTGCCCAGTCAGAGGACGCCGTATTTGCGACATCGCA
The DNA here is from genome assembly GCF_006265095.1 of Phaeobacter sp. B1627. Classification (GTDB taxonomy): domain Bacteria; phylum Pseudomonadota; class Alphaproteobacteria; order Rhodobacterales; family Rhodobacteraceae; genus Epibacterium. The sequence goes on along the minus strand of NZ_VCNK01000014.1, from coordinate 172,655 downwards.
AGGCGCAAGGCGCAAGACGCAAGGGAAGGCGAAATCGCAAGGCGCAAAAGACAAGGCGCAGAGGGCGCAGGGTCGCCGCCGACGGCCAGGGGTCAGCGGATCAGCTCTTTCATGCCGCGATCCAGTCCGGCGAGGGTCATCGGCACCATGCGGCCTTCGAAGATTTCGCGGATCATGCTGATCGAATGGGTGTAGTCCCATTGCGCCTCGGGCACGGGATTGATCCACAGATGCGCCCCCCATTGTGCCCGGGCCCGTTCGAGCCAGACCTGACCGGCCTCCTGGTTCCAATGCTCGTTGGCGCCGCCGGGATAGGCGATCTCGTAGGGGGACATCGAGGCATCGCCCACAAAGATACATTTGTAGTCCGGCCCATACGTCCGGAGCACCTCATGGGTGGGGGTCTGCGCCTCCCAGCGGCGGCGATTGTCGCGCCAGACCCCTTCGTAGATGCAATTGTGGAAGTAGAAATACTCCAGATGCTTGAATTCCGACCGCGCGGCGGAAAACAACTCCTCCACCACTTTGATATGCGGGTCCATGGAGCCCCCCACATCGAGAAACAACAGGACCTTGACCGCATTGTGCCGCTCGGGCCGTGTCTTCACATCCAGATAGCCGTGTTCGGCAGTGGAGCGGATGGTGCCGTCGAGGTCCAGCTCATCCCGGGCCCCCTCCCGCACCCAGCGGCGCAGGCGTTTCAGGGCGACCTTGATGTTGCGGGTGCCCAGTTCCACATCACCGTCAAGGTTGCGGAAATCGCGTTTGTCCCAGACCTTGACGGCGCGCTGGTGGCGGCTTTCCTTCTGGCCGATGCGCACCCCCTCGGGATTGTAGCCATAGGCCCCAAAGGGCGAGGTGCCGGCCGTTCCGATCCATTTGTTGCCGCCCTGATGACGCCCCTTCTGCTCCTTGAGCCGCTCCTTGAGCGTTTCCATCAGCTTGTCAAAGCCGCCGAGGGCCTCGATTTCCTGCCGTTCCTCGGGGCTGAGGTGTTTCTCCGCCATTTTGCGCAGCCAGTCCTCGGGGAGATCAACCGCATCGATCACGGCCTCGGCGGGGATTGCCTCCAGCCCTTTGAACGTCTGTGCAAAGGCGCGGTCGAATTTGTCGAGGTTGCGTTCATCCTTGACCATCACCGTGCGCGCGAGGAAGTAAAACGCCTCGATGTCATAGGTGGCCAGCCCGGCCTTCAGCCCTTCGAGAAAGGCGAGGTATTCCCGCAGGGAGACGGGCACGGCAGCCGCGCGCAGGTTCTCGAAAAAGGGCTGGAACATGGCGTTCTCCGATCCGCGGCGCGAGGCGTCGTGCGGGGTGGTATGAGGCCCGGTGAGGCGCGGGGGGTCAGGGGCTGACGATCATACGGTGGGCAATGATGGTGGCGAGCAGGCCGAGAATACCAAAGATCATGGCGTAGACAGCCCCGTATTGCAGCATATCGGCAAGGTTGCCGCCACGTTTGCGGGCCTTGAAGGCGCCGAGGGCCGCGCCAGAGAGGAGTGCGAGGATCACGATCATGTGGGTCTTCCCGGTGCTTGCGTCCTGCGGCGGCGGGCTTTTCCGGTAGCGGCCGAAGGATCTGTGACAAATGGTTCTGCCGCGTATAGCGCGGCCGTGCCGCCAGTGCAAAGACCCGTGCAACGATGGATGCAAGGGCGGGGGCAAGCACGGGGGCGAGTACGGGGGCAGGCACGGGGGGCGAACAGCCCTCTCAGGCCCCACATCCATACCCGCCTGGGGCCGGTTTGGTCGGATCAGCGCAGGGTGGCGGCGGCAGTGGTGGCGGCCGTCCGGTGGCGCAGTTGATGGTCTATCGTCGCCTCGGTGCCCAGCCCGTAGAGCGCCCAGCCAATGCTGTCAGAGCGCAATGCCGCAGCCTCGCGGCGATGGCCCCGGGCGTCGGCGAGGCGGGCCTTCATCATCAGGAGGGTCGACAGGAGTGCGGCGTTTTGTCCGGCTTTTGCCGCAGGCATCGCCTGATCGAGCAGCCGCGCGGCGCTGTCATACTCTGCGGCCTGAAGCGCAAAGGCGGCCAGACGGGACTGGATCAGCGCCCGGTGATTGGCGGTGTCGGGCCCCTGACCGAAAAAGGTGAGCGCGGTGCGGAAATGCGCCTCTGCGAGCCCGGTGTCGCGGCTCTGTTCGGTGCGGCCCAGCAGAAAGTGGCCAAAGGCGCGGCGATGATCATGCCAGCCGAGATCGCGGGCTATCCGGGCGGCCTCATGGGCGGCGCGGCTGCGGGTCGCGTCGGAGCCATAGGCGCCAAGGGCGGTTTCCACCGCTGTGATCCAGGCTCTCGGGGTTTCGGGGAGCGGGGCGGAGCGGCGCGTCTCGCCTGCGGGATTGAGCCGGGCGAGAATGGCCGGAATGCGGGCGGCGACCTCTGGGCGGGTCATGCCGGTCGTCAGCGCAGGGTCATAGGTGGCGCGCAGCATCAGCATGTCAAAGCCGGTCAGAATGGCGTGGATGTTGTCGTCATTGAAGACGGAATCGGGCAATCGGTAGAGGTCATTGAGGGGCCCCAGCGCCTGAGCCAGCTCTTCGTGCAGACAGTCCCGCAGCTCTTGCGGGCTGACGTCGTTGGGGACGAAGATCGCGAGCCGGTCGCGGCGGCGGAGGCTTTTCCAATCGGTCTGCAGCGCGCGGCGATTGCGGCGGTATTCGTCAAGCGAGCTGACATTGGGAACCACGAAACAGGCCGCCTGAGGCAGGACCCGCTGGATGCGGTCGCGGCTCACGGCCTCGATCGTGATGCGGGCCTCGGCGGGCGGGGTGAGGCGGATATCGATCCCGGCTTCGCGGCGCAGGCGGCGCAGCAGCGCCTCCAGATCCGGGCGCAGCGTCGCGGTCGGGCTGCCGGTGACGGCGACGCCGATGGGCATCTCGAACCGTGTCAGCACCGGCAATGTGCTGCCGCCCTCAAGACGGAAATGCAGGTCCAGAAAATCGCGGGCCATATCGGAGTTGGACCGTTGCGGGGCCAGAGCGGCGGTGGTGGCAAAGGTGCGGATCGGAGGCAGGGAGAGCGCATTCCCCGCAGCGGCGCGGGTGGGGGGCGGGCCACCATCGCTGCAGGCGCCGGCCAGAAGCGCCAGCCCGAGAGCCGCCAGCAGGGCGGGACGGATCCTCATCCGCAGGCTGAGCAACGTTGTCCGCGGGCTGCGCAACGTCGCCCGCAAGGCGGGCAACAGGGCGTCCGGAAAAAACTGTATCAAGGTCACTCGTAATACTCGCCTCGTCTCCATAGCCGTCTTCGTCGACCTGTCTTCCACGCCGACCTTCCACGCCGACCTTTCCGCGCGCGCTCTTGCCGCGCACGCCGTCCGGTCGAGCCTACTGCAATGGCGCAGAAATGCGGCAAGATTTTGAAGTCGGGGCAATGACAGGGCCGCGAGCTGTGCTTTTGGGGTTGCGACCCCTGCGACGGGGACGGGGCTGTGGCGGCGCCTAGCGGCCGCGTCTGGCCATGAAGGCCAGCCGTTCGAACAGATGCACGTCCTGTTCATTCTTGAGCAGAGCGCCATGCAGCTTGGGCAGGGCATTGACACCGTCGCGGGCCAGATCGGCGGGGGTCAGATCCTCGGCCAGCAGCAGCTTCAGCCAGTCGATCACCTCGGAGGTGGAGGGTTTTTTCTTCAGCCCCTGGGTCTCGCGGATCTCGTAGAACTGGGTCAGCGCGGCGGTGAGCAGGTCGGATTTGATCTCAGGGTGGTGCACCTCGACGATCTTCTTCATCGTCTCCGCATCCGGGAAGCGGATGTAGTGAAAGAAACAGCGGCGCAGAAAGGCGTCCGGCAGTTCCTTTTCGTTGTTGGAGGTGATGATCATGATCGGGCGATGGCGGGCACGAACAGTTTCGCCGGTCTCGTAGACGTGGAACTCCATCTTGTCGAGTTCCTGCAGCAGATCGTTGGGGAATTCGATGTCGGCCTTGTCGATTTCGTCGATCAGCAGGACGACCTTTTCATCCGCCTCGAAGGCCTCCCAGAGCTTGCCCTTGCGGATATAATTGCGTACATCATGCACCCGTTCGTCGCCCAGCTGGCTGTCGCGCAGACGGGACACCGCGTCATACTCATATAGCCCCTGCTGGGCGCGGGTGGTGGATTTGACGTTCCATTCGATCATGCGCAAACCGAGGGCATCGGAGACCTGTTTTGCCAGCTCCGTCTTGCCGGTTCCGGGTTCTCCCTTGACCAGCAAAGGGCGCTCCAATGTGACCGCTGCATTGACCGCGATCTTCAGGTCATCGGTGGCGACATAGTCCTTAGTGCCCTGAAATTGCATGGAGTCTCCTTTAGGCTGCGCCCTAATATTGCCGAATTGACATGCTAGGTGCAGGTTTAATCACAGCGTGGAATTATTGTGTAGTGACATTCGGCGCACATGGCGATAAACGCAGCGGCATGGGGGAGCTTTGATGCTTGGAAAATTTGCAGAGACCAAGGTGATGGGCCAGACCGAAGGAGCCGAAATGAAGCAGGAAACGTTTCTGCCGGAGGACTATCGCCCGGCTGAAGACGAGCCGTTCATGAACGAACGGCAGATGGAATATTTCCGCCGCAAGCTGTACAACTGGAAAGCCGAGCTTTTGGATGAAAGCCGTGACACCATTGAAGGCCTGCAGGAAAACACCCGTAATATTCCCGACGTGGCTGATCGTGCCAGCGAAGAGACCGACCGCGCGCTTGAGCTGCGCACCCGGGATCGTCAACGCAAACTTGTGGCCAAGATCGACTCTGCGATCCGTCGTATCGACGAGGGCGAGTATGGCTACTGCGAAGTCACCGGGGAACCAATTTCATTGAAACGGCTGGACGCGCGTCCGATTGCAACCATGAGCCTTGAGGCTCAGGAGCGGCACGAACGTCGAGAGAAGGTCCATCGCGACGATTAGGACCACCAAAAAAGTCCTACATCCACAAGTTTATGAAGCGCCGGGTCTTTTGATCCGGCGCTTTTTTGTTATGAGCGATGGCACGGGGAATGCAGGTCAGGGGCGAATGAACTTCAAGGACGTCAGAATATCGGTGGTCGGGGCGGGGATCGGTGGTCTCGCGGTGGCCTATCTGCTGCGTCAAAAGGGGGCGCAGGTCACGGTGCTGGAACAGGCCGAGGAGATCTCCGAGGTCGGTGCCGGTCTGCAGGTCACCCCGAACGGCGTCGCAGTGCTGCGGGCGATGGGGCTGGCGGATGATCTGGCCTGGTGTGCGCAACGGGCCCGCGCCGTGGTCCTGCGCCATCACGCCCATGGCCGCGAGGTGCTGCGGCTTGATCTGGACCAATATGCGCCGGACCTGCGGTATTATTTCGTGCATCGGGCCGATCTGATCCACCTGCTGGCCGATGCAGTGCGCCGCTCGGGCGTTCAGGTGCGCCTGTTGCAGAAGGTCAGCACAGTGGTGCCCGGCCCGCGTCCGGCGGTGCATCTGGCCAATGGGGCGAAGTGCCACGCGGACCTGGTCATCGGCGCTGACGGCATCCATTCGCGGGTGAGACCGGCCCTGAATGCAGTGCGCGCCCCCCGGTTCAGCGGCCAGGTGGCCTGGCGCGCGACGGTGCCCAATCGGCTGGGCCTGCCACCCGAGGCGCAGGTGTTCATGGGGCCTGGGCGGCATCTGGTGACCTATCCGATCAGGGATGGGTCAATGGTCAATCTGGTGGCTGCGCAGGCGCGACGGAATTGGGCCGAGGAAAGCTGGAGCCACGGCGACAATCCCGACAATCTCCGACAGGCCTTCGCCGGGTTTGGCGGCATCGCGCGGGAGCTGCTGGACACTGTGGACGAGGTCAAGCTGTGGGGCCTGTTTCGTCATCCGGTCGCACAGAACTGGGGGCAGGACGGCATTGCGTTGCTGGGGGATGCGGCGCATCCGACGCTCCCCTTCATGGCGCAGGGCGCGAATATGGCGCTGGAGGATGCCTATGCGCTGGTGGATTGCCTGGCGGCGGCTCCCGATATCGCGGCCGCCTTGTCGGCCTATCAGCTCCGGCGGCGGGCAAGGGCGGCTAAAGTGGTGGAGGCCGCCAGTGGCAATGCCTGGAAATACCACCTGCGGGCGCCGCTGAGCTGGCCTGCGCATGGGATTTTACGTCTGGCAGGCGCGCTGGCGCCGCAGCGCATGGTCAGTCAGTTCGACTGGATCTACCGCCACGATGAGACCCGGCAGGACCGGACGGCGCCCCGCCTGTAGCGGCAGCGGCCGGGCCGGTCCCCGGATGGCCCCCCCGTCGCGACCCCGCGCCGCTGCCCGGTCGCCACACGGAACGTTTTCCGGATCAGGGCGCAAGCGGGGCACAGAGCTCTGGCCCACAGATACCCGGGTCTTCAGAGGTCCAGTTCGACCCAGATCGGCACATGGTCGGAGGGTTTCTCGCGGGCGCGGATGTCCTTGTCGATCTGGCAGTCCAGCAACAGATCCGCCGCCTGCGGGCTCAGCAGAAAGTGGTCGATGCGGATGCCGTCGTTGCGGTTCCACGCGCCTGCCTGATAGTCCCAGAACGTGTAGTGGCCCGGGCCATGGGTGCGGCTGCGAAAGGCTTCGGTGAAGCCGAGGTTGACGATTCTGCGGAATGCATCGCGGCTTTCGGGCCGAAACAGCGCGTCGTCGCGCCAGACTTCGGGACGGCTGGCATCTTCGGCCTGGGGGATGATATTGTAGTCCCCGGCCATCAAGGCGGGCATCTCCTCCGCCAAAAGCGCCTCTGCACGGGCCCTGAGGCGCTCCATCCAGGCAAGTTTATAGGCGTATTTCCCGCCCGCAACCGGGCTGCCATCCGCGTTCAGCTCGACCGGGTTGCCGTTGGGCAGATAGAGGCCGCAGATTCGGATCGCCTGCTTGCCCACGACCGTCGCCTCGATCCATCGGGCCTGGGTGTCGCTGTCGTCGCCGGGCAGACCGCGTTGCACATCCTCAAGCGGCAGCTTTGACAGAATCGCCACCCCGTTGAACCCTTTTTGACCGTGGGTTTCCAGATTGTAGCCGCGGTCCTCGATCATCTCGCGCGGGAAGGCCTCATCGACGGATTTGATCTCCTGCAGCACGGCGACGTCGGGCTGGGCTTCGTCCAGCCAGTCCCCGAGCGCATTGAGGCGGGCCTTGATGCCGTTGATGTTGAAACTGGCGATCTTCATGTCGGTCTCCGTTCTGCGCTGTCCCGGGAGTTCTATCGCTGAAATCCCGCCGTCTCGCAAGCAATGCAGGCCCTGGCCCGGTGCTCTCTGGGCCGGGGCGCTCATGTATTTTCTGCTGCAGAATCAGGCAGTTTTGCCGCGCGTTTGGGCTCTGGTTGTCAGGCTCCGCAACTTTACCGGTATCAACCCTGAGGAATTAAAAACGCTTTGCAAAAATGGGCTTGTGAATTTTTCTGTGGATTTATTGTGGGCAAGTCGAATTGGTGACGGAAATCAATTTATTGATCACCACTATTAATGTGGCAGAGTTTTTTTATGTATTTTTCGACTGATTATTTTCTTGAATTATTTCACATGGCTGGCAGTTTTTGAATCATCGAACTTTTTGACGGAGAGAAAACAATGGTTGCTTTGAAAAAAACATATGTCGCGGTTCCTGCCGAAACAGGTGCTTTCGCAGGTGAGAATGTCGGCTTGTTCAGCTCGACCTGCCTCGGGGGGGAGCATGCCGGGTCACAGGTATCCCTATATAGTTCCACGTGTATTTCAGAATCGCAGAGCGACATGCACTCCGGCGACGCAACGCAGATGGTGTCGTCCACCTGCCTTGAGACCGCAAAGTAAGCCAGAGAGCGGAATACTGAGCAGCGCATTGCTGTGGCAGGAGTGATCCGAAATATTTTCGGGTCACTCGTCTATGATTTCAGAAATTGACGAATTGAGGATCGAATGGGTCAGGTTGTTTCCTTTTCCGCAGCGCGGGCGCGGTCTTCTCAGGCGCTTGTTCCGCAATTGATCGATAGTTTCGCCTCGTTTCGAAAGGATCGGCTGGATGTGCTCTGGCTGAAGGAGAATGCGGAGCTGCTGAACGTTTTAGAAACGTCAGGTTGTAAAACGCCCATGCTGGCGCTGGAGCCGCTTTTGCCATTTTACGAAGGCAGTTTGCGACATCTGAATTTCTTTCGCCAATACTACCGGTTCATCCTGTCGATCTGTCTCGACCTTGAGGATCTGGGGCTGCCGGGGGCGCGGGCGGAGGTGATGGCCGATTGGATCGCGCGACAGGATATCGCAGCAGGCGAGTTATCGGATCTGCAGCGGGCGGAGGCGCGGCGCCTGCTGGCGCGGCGCGGAGTCGAGCTGACCGGTGTCGATGGGCTGGACGACCGTTTGCGCGCCTTCATGCGGCAGAGCCGCAGCTTTGCGGTGCCCAATCGCAAGGCGGCCTATGAATTGACCCATATTGTGTTCTACCTGACGGAATACGGCCGGGCGCCGCTGGCGCTGGACCGGGAGGAACATCAAAGCCTGCTGTTTGCGGGATTGGTGGCCTATCTGGATCAGGATGCGGATCTGCTGGCGGAAATCTGTATCGCGCTGGTCTTCTGCAACGAGACCCCGCCGCAGGACTGGCAGGACTGGCTCGGGCAAAGAACGGCGCGTTTCACGCTGCGCCCGGCGCAGGGCCGGGTGGGGCAGGACGACTACCATCCCTACCTTATGTGCAATTGGTTTCAACGTCTGGTTGGACGCGAGGCTTTTTCTCAGGCAGACTGCACAGGGTCGGTAATGATCGAGGGGCCGCGTGGCTCCGGTGCGTTAAGGGGAATGTCCATGGCCCTCTATACTCTGCTTGATGAGGCTCCGGGGGGGTGGCTGCGGGTCCGCGATCCGCTGCTGGAGACGCTGAGCGTCGAGGATCGCAACGTGGTGCACCGGGCCGAACACAGCACGCCTCTGTTCGAACCATTCTTCGAGACCTTCGCCCGTTTCGGCCAGGTTGGCTCTGCATGAGGCTGTTGGCCCATGGTATATTGGCGGTGTTCGCCTATACCGGGCTGATTGCGGCAGCAGACGGTATCACCAAATTCATGGCCGCCGGATTTGCCCCGGCGCAGTTGTTCGCGGTGTCGGGGCTGTTGGTGGCCGGGTTCTGTTTCGCGGCCAGCCGGGTGCAGGGGCACCCTGATCGATTGCGCACGCGCTGCCCGGGGGGCATGGCGGTGCGGGCAGGGGCGACGGTGCTGGCCTGTACGTGTTTTTACTATGCGTTTCGCTATCTGGCGCTGGCAGAGGTGTTTGTCTTTGTCGCCCTGATGCCGTTGATGGCGGCGCTGTTGTCGGGGCTGATCCTCAAGGAACGTATTCGCCCTGCGGTCTGGCTTGCGCTCTGTGTCGGCGTGGTCGGGCTGTTGGTGATGCAGCCGGGGGTGCATGTGGGCGGGGTGCGTGGCTCCGTCCTGGCGATGGGGGGCATGAGTTTCGGCACGCTGTCGATCGTCATGGCGCGCTACGTCAGTCGCTACGACAGCAATGTGCTCGCGCAGGTGTTCTATCCGAATCTCACCCTGGGTCTGGTTATGCTGTGCCTGTTGCCCTTCGTGTGGCGGCCGATGACGCTGTTGGATTGCGGCTGGGTTGTGGCCTATGCGGTCCTGTTGTTCGGCGCCCGCTGGTTGCTGGTGCTGGCGCTGCGGCATCTGCCCGCCTATACGGTGGCGCCTCTTTTGAATCTGCAGTTCGTCTGGATGACCCTGATCGGCCTTGTCGCCTTTGGTGAAATTCCACTGGTCTCGACCTTTTTGGGGATGGCGGTCGTGGCCGCCTCCGGGGTCTTTTTGGTGTGGGATCAGATGCAATCTGCGGGCGCGGGGCGCTCGGCTTCTTCACGGGAGGAGAGCGCGGCACCACAGGTTCTGTCGCCTGCGCCGGTCAGCCGACGCGGGCGGTCACGCATGCGGGGCGGGACGCCTTCGGATGAGATGCAAACGCGGCGCGGCGCCTGGAGAGCGGGCCGGTAAACGTCGTGTTTTCAGTTGCCTGTGCGACTTTATGATCCGTGCTTGGCGGTCGCTCAACCGACAGAGCCGCCTCCACAGAGCTCACCTACATGGAGAACGAGGTGCCGCAGCCACAGCTTGAGGTCGCATTGGGATTCTCGATTGTGAAACGTGCCCCGATCAGCTCTTCGGTGAAGTCGATGACGGCGTTTTCGAGGAACGGCAGCGAAACCTCATCCACCACGACTTTTTGACCCTTGCCTTCCAGCACGAGATCATCGGGTTTTTGGGTGTCGAGCGCGATTTCGTACTGAAATCCGGAACAGCCGCCGCCTTCGACGGCGATGCGCAGGGCCTGACCCTGATCGGCAGCCCCGATCACGGCCAGCTGATCAAAGGCACGATCCGTCACTTTTGGGGGCAGTTGCATTCTGGTTTTCTCCGATGGCGTGTTGCAGCGTCTACAGGAATATAGAAAGGTGCGGGCGTTGCGACAAGATTTCCGATCAGAATTCCCGAGGAAAGAACATATGTACGCGCCCTATGCCACGATGCCCGACCGGTCGCGCGGTCGCCGTGTCCGCGAAGAAGAGAGCAGTTTCCGGTCGCCCTTCCAGCGGGACCGGGACAGGATCATCCATGCCAGCGCCTTTCGCAGATTAAAACACAAAACGCAGGTCTTTGTCGAACATGAGGGCGACAATTATCGTACCCGGCTGACCCATACCATCGAAGTGGCGCAGGTGGCGCGCACCATTGCGGGGGCGCTCGGGCTCAATCAGGAGCTGACCGAGGCGGTCGCGTTGGCGCATGATCTGGGCCACACGCCCTTTGGCCACACCGGCGAGGATGCGCTGCACGAGATGATGGCCCCCTATGGCGGCTTTGATCACAACGCGCAGGCGATCCGGATCGTCACCGTGCTGGAGCGCCACTATGCGGAGTTTGACGGGCTGAACCTGACCTGGGAAACGCTGGAGGCGATTGCAAAGCATAATGGCCCGGTGGTGGGGGAGCTGCCCTGGGCGCTGGCCTCCTGTAATGCCACGGTCGATCTGGAACTCTCCACCCATGCCAGCGCCGAGGCGCAGGTGGCGGCGCTGGCGGATGACGTGGCCTACAACAATCACGATCTGCACGATGGGCTGCGCGCGGGGCTGTTCACGGACGACGACATCTGCGCGCTTCCGATCATCGGCCCGGCCTATGCCGAGGTGGATGCGGCCTATCCGGGGCTCGACCAGAGCCGACGACGGCATGAGGCGCTGCGGCGGGTCTTCGGGGTCATGGTGGGCGATGTGATCGACACTTCCCGGGCGAGGATCGCATGCTCCGGTGCGGCCTCCGTCGAGGAGATCCGGGCGCTGGGCTACGCGGTGGTGACGTTCTCGCCGGAGATCTGGTCCCAGCTGAAGGAGATCCGGGCGTTTCTCTTCACCCGGATGTATCGTGCACCATCGGTGATGGTGGTGCGGGAGCGGGTGTCCCGGGTGGTGCAGGCGCTGTTTGCCTATTACCTCGCCCATACGATGGACATGCCCGAGCGTTGGCACGATGAGATCCGCGCGGCCCGGACGGAGACGGACCGGGCGCGGATCGTGTCGGATTACATCGCGGGCATGACGGACCGGTTTGCGCTGCATCTCCATGAGGAGCTGGGGCTGGCGGGCTAGGCCGGATGGGGAGTGGGGCGGCGGTGGCGCGGGCGCTTCTCCGGTTGACCCAGAGCGCGCCCCTCGGTATCCGCTGACCTGACGCAATGGGATGCCAGACATGAACCTCTTTACCGATATCCGTACGCTTGTGATTGACAGCCTCGCGGCCATGACGGCCGAAAGGATCCTGCCCGAGGGGCTTGATTTCGCCAATGTGGCGGTCGAGCCGCCGCGCGATGCGGCGCATGGCGATATGGCAACCAATGCGGCCATGGTGCTGGCCAAACCTGCGGCGATGAAGCCCCGCGATATCGCTGAGGCGCTGGCGGCAAAGCTGGCGCAGGACGCGCGGGTGACCTCGGCCGAGGTGGCCGGGCCCGGATTTTTGAACCTGCGGCTGGATGTGTCGGTCTGGCAGAGCGTGCCGGGCCGGGTACTGGGCGACGGGCTCGCCTATGGGCGCTCTGACATGGGGCAGGGCAAAAAGGTCAATGTGGAATATGTGTCCGCCAACCCGACCGGGCCGCTGCATGTGGGGCATACGCGGGGGGCGGTCTTTGGCGACGCGCTGGCGAGCCTGCTGGATTTCGCGGGCTATGAGGTCACGCGGGAATACTACATCAATGACGGCGGCGCGCAGGTTGATGTGCTCGCGCGGTCGGCCTATCTGCGCTATCTTGAGGCCCATGGCCAGACGGTGGAATTCCCGGACGGCACCTATCCGGGGGAATACCTCCGGGACGTGGGGGCCGCACTGAAGGCGGAATTCGGCGCGGCCTTTGTAGGCCAGCCGGAAGCGGTCTGGCTGGAGCAGGTGCGTGATTTTTCCACCGGCATGATGATGGATCTGATCCGCGAGGATCTGGCCATGCTGGGCGTCAAGATGGACGTCTTCTACTCGGAAAAATCGCTCTACGGCACCGGCAAGATCGAGGCGGCGCTGGCAAATCTCGAGAGCAAGGGGTTGATCTACGAAGGCGTGCTGGAGCCGCCAAAGGGCAAGAAGCCCGAGGATTGGGAGCCGCGCGAACAGACCCTGTTCCGCTCGACGGATCACGGCGACGATGTGGACCGCCCGGTCAAGAAATCCGATGGCGCCTGGACCTATTTCGCCCCGGATATCGCCTATCACTATGACAAGGTCAGCCGTGGCTACGACATGCTGATCGACATCTTCGGGGCCGACCACGGCGGCTATGTCAAGCGGATGAAGGCGGCGGTGTCGGCTTTGTCCGATGGCAAGGTGCCGCTGGATGTGAAGCTCTGCCAGTTGGTGAAGCTGTTCAAGGACGGTCAGGAATTCAAGATGTCCAAGCGGGCAGGGACCTTTGTCACCCTGCGCGATGTGGTCGAGGCCGTCGGGCCGGATGTGACCCGGTTCATGCTGCTGACACGCAAGAACGATCAGGGATTTGACTTTGATCTCGACAAGGCGCTGGAGCAGTCCAAGGACAACCCGGTGTTTTATGTGCAATACGCCAATGCGCGGATCAACTCGACCCTGCGCAAGGCGGTCGAGGCCGGCGTGGCCACGGATGACGCCACCCTGGAGGGGGCGGATCTTGCGCTGCTGAGCCACCCGGCGCAGCTCACGGTGACGCGCAAGCTTGCCGAATGGCCACGGCAGGTCGATATTGCGGCGCGCAGCAACGAACCGCACCGCATCGCCTTTTACCTGTTCGATCTGGCATCCGATCTGCACGCGCTCTACCATCTCGGCAAATCTGATCATAGTTTACGATTTGTTAATGAGAGCAGCCAATTGGCAACACATGCTAATTTGGCGCTGGCGCGGGCTGTTTCCATTGTCATTTCTGCCGGGCTTGGTATTCTTGGCGTAACTCCGGCGCAGGAGATGTGACACCAAAGTCACCCGAACCGCCGGTCTGAGGCAGATCAAGAGACCCGACACGCCTGCTGTCCCGCTGTGAAAACGGTGGGAGTCCGGCGGTGACGGGCAGTGAGGCGGATATGGCATATTTTGCACAGGTTGGCGCGGGCGCCAGCTCTTCCACGGGTGATGGCGACTCTGGTGGCTCTGCGTTTGACCCTTTTTCCTCGCATCAATATTCCCGGGCGCCGGCGCAGGAGCAGGCCCATTCCGCAGCGCCCGTATCGCATGCAGGGGCACACGTGGCGCCAAACGCGCCGGATGCGGGGTTCCCGAGTTTTGGATATAGCGCATCGGCGGCGGTGACGCGGACGCCTCTGACTGCGGCTGCCCCGTCTGGGTCAGTGGCCGGGTTTGCGGCCGGGTCAGTCGCCGGGTCAGGGCCTGGGGCCTATCCCGAGGCCGGATATGATTATGTCGATGACTACGGAGACGGCTACTCGGGGGATGAGGATGCATTGTTTGCGCCACCCTCAGCACCGCGCGGAGAGCTGGGCCGGATGGCGGGTGTTCTGGGCGCGGCGGCTTCGCTGGCGCTTGTGGTGGCGATCTCCGTCTGGGGCTACAAGCTGATCATGCGGGACGTCAGCGGCGTTCCGGTGGTGAGCGCGGTCTCCGGTCCCATGCGCATCGCGCCCGAAGATCCCGGCGGCGAAACGGCGGACCATCAGGGCCTGGCGGTGAATGCGGTTGCGGCCAATGGCATCGCCGAGGATCCGGCCGATACCCTGCGACTGGCACCACAGGCGATTGCGCTCACCGAGGATGATCAGCCGATCCCGGCCCTGACCGAAGCGGCAGAGGCCGAAGCCGCGCTGGATCAGGAATTTGCCGCCGCGCTTGAAGCCGAGGCCGAGAACCGACTGGCGGCGCTGGATCTTGCCACGGATGAGGCCATGGAACAGACCGTTGATATGGCGGCTGCGACCCTGTCGCCCATCGAGCGGCGCAGTGACGACATCAACGCATTGGTCGCCTCGCTGACGGAGGGCGCCGTGCCGTTGCAGGATCTGCGCGAGACCTCGGCGGCCATCGTGCAGCCTGATCCGGTTGCCGGAGCAGGGGGGCTGGCGTCAGTTGCGTCGGTGCGAGTCCCGGCGGCGATCCGCAATGCGCCCGGCGTGCGGGTCACCCCGCGGCCTCAGGTGCGCCCGGCCCGGTTTGCCCCGGCTCCGGCGGCGTCCGAAACCCCTGAAACAGAACGCCGCGTGGCCGTTGATGTGGCGGCAGACAGCCTGGCCGTCGGCACCCGTCTTGCCCAGCTCGGGGCCTATGAAAGCGCCGAGGTCGCCCGCAGCGAGTGGGCCCGGATCAGCGCGAAGTTCGGCGATTATTTCGACGACAAGGCCCGTGTGGTGCAGCGCGCAGAGAGCGGCGGGCGCATTTTCTATCGGCTGCGGGCCCATGGGTTTGAGGATCTCTCGGACGCGCGCCGGTTCTGTTCTGCTCTGGTCGCGGGCAATGCCGATTGCATCCCGGTCACCATGCGCTGAGCGGATGCGGTACGGAGCCACGATCCTCGACGCCGAAGGTCTGCGTCTGACGGCCGATGAAAAGGCGCTGTTTCGCGAGGCAGCGCCTTTTGGCTTTATCCTGTTTGCCCGCAACGTTGACAGTGCGGATCAGCTACGCGCCCTCTGCGACGAGCTGCGCGAGGCGGCGGGTCACGACTGTCTGATCACCATCGATCAGGAAGGCGGGCGGGTCCAGCGGCTGCGGGCGCCTTTGGCCCGAGACTGGAGACCGGCGCTGGAGCATGCGGAGGCGGCGTCTGACCCGCTGCGGGCGATGTATCTGCGGGCGCGTCTGATTGCGGCCGAGCTTCATGCGCTGGGGATCGACAGCAACTGCGCCCCGCTGGCCGATATTGCCGGGACAGAGACCCATCCATTTTTGAAAAACCGCTGTTATGGCAGCGAGTTGCAGTCCGTTGTTGATCGTGCGCGCGCCTGTGCGCAGGGCCTTCTGGACGGCGGCGTCGTGCCGGTGATGAAACATATCCCCGGACATGGGCGGTCGAGCATGGACAGCCATCATGATCTGCCCCATGTGACGGCGCCGGCAGAGCTGCTGCGTCGGGAGGATTTTGCAGCCTTCACGGCGCTGCGCGATCTGCCGATGGCGATGACGGCGCATCTGGTCTACGACGCCTTTGACGCGCGCCCCGCGACCCTGTCGCCGGTGATGATGGAGGTGATCCGTCAGGACATCGGCTATGACGGCTTGGTGATGACGGATGACATCTCGATGAAGGCCCTGCAGGGGGCGCCGCAGACCCTGGCGCGCGCGGCGCTGGACGCGGGCTGCGACGTGGCGCTGTTCTGCAATGCGCCGCTGGCGGAGCGTGCGGCGGTTGCCGAGGCCGCAGGCGCGATGAACGCAACCGCCCAAAGGCGCGCCGAGGCGGCCCTGGCCTGCCGCAGGACACCGACGGCGCTTGACACAGAGGCGGCTGAAGCGGAACTATCTGCCCTGATGGGCGGACAGGTATATGGCTGACGAAGAGACGCTATTTTCAGAAGATGCGCGGCTTTCGGTCGAGGAGCGCCTCGAGGCGGAGGCGCTGATCGTTGACGTGCATGGGTTTGAGGGCCCGCTTGACCTGTTGCTGACCCTGTCACGCACGCAAAAGGTGGACCTGCGCCAGATCTCGGTCTACGAGCTCGCCCGGCAATATCTGACCTTTGTGGAGAAGGCCAAGGAGCTGCGGATCGAACTGGCGGCGGATTATCTGGTGATGGCGGCCTGGCTGGCCTTTCTGAAATCCCGCTTGCTGCTGCCGCCGGACCCCACCGAAGACGGCCCCTCGGGCGCGGAGCTGGCGGCGCATCTGGCGTTCCAGCTGGAGCGTCTTCAGGCGATGCGCGACGCGGCGGCGCGGCTGATGGGGCGGGACCGGCTGGGGCGGGATTTCTTTGCTCGCGGCCAATCCGAGGACGTGCAGCGCATCAAGACGGTGACCTATACCGCCAACCTTCTGGATCTGATGCAGGGCTATGCGCGCATTCGGACCAAGGATGAATTCCGCCCCTTTGTGATGGATCGCGACAGCGTCTACACCATGGAAGAAGCACTCGAACGCATGCGGGGGCTTTTGGGATTTACCGGCAGCTGGACCGATATGCTGAGCTACCTGCCCGATGGCTGGCACAGCGATCCGGTGCGGCGGCGCTCTGCCACGGCGGCCACATTCGCGGCCTCGCTGCAGCTGGTAAAAGAGGGTAGGATGGAAATCCGCCAGAGCGAGAGCTTTGCCCCGATACAGCTGCGCAACCGGCCTGAGGACACGTAATGGAAGACCACCCAAGCCATATGCCGGACGCGCCGCGCCCGGATGCCCACAATGAGAGCCTGTTCGATGCCCCCCCGATGGCAGAGCAGGAGCGTATGGTCGAGGCGGTCCTGTTTGCCAGCAGCGAACCGGTGACGGTGCGGGATCTGGAAGCGCGCATGCCCCATGGCTGCTCCGCCGGCGAGGCGTTGGAATATCTGCGCAAACGCTATGAGGGGCGCGGTGTGCGAGTGGTTCGGGTGGGCGATGCCTGGGCGATGCGGACGGCGCCGGATCTCGGGTTTCTGTTGCAAAAGGAAACGGTAGAGACCCGCAAACTGTCCCGCGCTGCCATCGAGACACTGGCGATCATTGCCTATCATCAGCCGGTGACGCGGGCGGAAATCGAAGAAATCCGTGGTGTTTCCGTGTCGCGGGGGACCATTGATCAGCTCCTGGAGATGGAGTGGATCCGGCTGGGGCGGCGCAAGATGACTCCGGGGCGGCCGGTGACATTTGTGGTCACGCCGACCTTCCTTGATCAATTCGGTCTGGAAAGTGCGCGCGACCTGCCCGGCCTGAAAGAGCTGCGCGCGGCGGGGCTGTTGGAAAACCGTCCGCCCCCCGGTGCCTTTCCGATCGGTCAGGGCGACAGCGAGGACCATCGCGACGACGTCGAACAGCCGGAACTGTTTGAGGACTAGGCCGCCGACCGTCGAAATGCGGGATTTTCCGGTCGTTTGCCCCTATATAGGGAGGTAGGCGACGTGAACCACTGATCTGAGCGGAAACGAGGGTGCCCATGGGATTTGACCGAATTGCCAATATGCTGCTGCGCCGCCTGATCGGGCGGGTGATGAATATCGGCATCAATGCGGGCATCAATGCGATGTCGGGGCGGGGCAAGGGCTCTGCTGCTGGGAGCGGCGCGCCTGTGGCCGGTCGCACTGCCGCCGAGGAAAAAGAGCGACTGCGGGTGAGGGCGCTGCGGCAGGCGCGCCGGGAACGCCGGGCAGAGCGGGAGAAGGAGCGCGAAGGCTGACTGCCATGGCGTGACGGGGGAAGGCGTGACGGGCAGGGTCGCAGCGCGCACGTGCGCGCGTCCGGGACTACTTCGGCGTCTTGAAATGTTTGGATAATTTCAGGCCCTGACCCTGATAGTTGGAGGCAATGCCCGCGCCATAGAGCTGATCCGGAAGCGCGGCCATGCGCTCATAGACCAGACGGCCGACCACCTGACCGTGTTCCAGCACGAAGGGGGCCTCGTGACAGCGCACTTCGAGCACCCCGCGAGAGCCTGCACCACCGGCCGCCACATGACCAAATCCGGGATCGAAAAAGCCCGCGTAATGCACCCGGAACTCGCCCACCATGGCCAGATAGGGCGCCATTTCAGCGGCGTATTCGGGGGGGATATGCACCGCCTCCCGGCTCACGAGAATATAGAAGGCGCCGGGGTCGAGGATGATACGGCCCTGATCGCTGCGCACTTCCTCCCAATAGTCGCGGGCCTCATAGGCGCCGATACGGTCAAGATCAATCACGCCCGTATGCGGTTTGGCCCGGTAGCCCACGAGGTCCGTATCCGGCAGGCGCAGGTCAACGGAAAAGCCGAGCCCGTCTTCGATCACCGCCTCGCCATCCACAAGCGGCATTTCGGCGTGAAGGGCGGCCAGTTCGCGGTCGCTCAACACGGATTGGCCGTCGCGAAAGCGGATCTGGTTCAGACGCATGCCCGGTCGCGCCAGAACCGAGAAGGAGCGCGGACAGATCTCGGCATAGAGGGGGCCGTGATAGCCGGCGCGGATGCGGTCGAATTCCTCGCCCCCGTCAGTGATGGTCCGGGTCAGCAGGTCCAGCCGTCCGGTGGAGCTTTTGGCATTGGCGACGGCGGTCACATTGGCGGGCAGCGCCAGTGATTCCATCAGCGGGACCACATAGACACAGCCCTTTTCCAGCACCGCACCATCGCGCAGATCAATACGGTGCATCTCAAATTCCTGCAGCCGGTCCGCCACGCTGCGGCCCTGTCCGGCAAGAAACGACGCCCGTACGCGGTAGGCAATGGTGCCCAACCGCAAATCCAGACTGGCGGGCTGGATCTGTCCCTCCAGAAGCGGTTCGGCCAGAGCAATCTCACCACGGTCGACCATTGTCTGGATCGTCTGGCTGGGTAAAACACCGGTCATCTGCGGTTTCCCTCGTTCATCGCGTTCCGGGAATGCTGGCGCAATTTCCCACAGGCCACAATCGCCTTGTCACCCACACAGAGCCGCTTGTGCAAAAATACCATGGAAAACCAAAGACAAAGCAGGCAGCGGATACACAAACGCCCGAGCGACGAACGCTCGGGCGTTTTGTTTTGGTCGGGCTAGCAGGACTCGAACCTGCGACCTTCCGTCCCCCAGACGGACGCGCTACCAGGCTGCGCCATAGCCCGTTGAGGGTGCTTTCTACCTCTTTTTGCAGCGGGGGCAAGGGGCGATTTCGCTTTTCCGGTGCTTTTTCAATGTGGCAGCGACAGGGTCTGTGGTGGCAGAGGATCAGCCCCGTGACAGGGTGTTGCGCAAGTCCTCTGCAATCTCGCTCAACTGGCTGCGCATATCGGGGGACAGGGCCGGAAGGGCAGAGAGGCGGCGCAACAGCCCCGGCACGCTCTCGACCGTGACTTCATCGGCGATCTCGATCACCCGGGCACGGGGGGCAGGTCCCTCTTGCGCCGCGGCGAGGGCGGGGTCGGAGGACACTGGCTCCGCATCTGTCGCGTCAGGCAGCGGCCCGGCCTGGGGTGTGGTCCCGGCATCAGATTCTGCGGTCGACGGAGCCTCGACACCATGGTCTTCGGCGACAAAGGCTTCTGCGACTGGCTCGTCGGCTATCGGGGGCTCAGCTATCGGAGCGTCGGCTGCCGCGTCTTCCGCTGCCGGGGCGTCCGCCAGAGGCTCTTGCTCCTCTGGGGTGCCGAGCCGTGGATCTTCTGTCTGCGCAGAGGCGCTCTGCTCTGCATCGGCAGGCGCGGCCTCTTCGAAAGCGTCGGCTTCATGCTCCGTCGGATCGGTGAGGGGCGCGGCATCCGCAGACATAGCAGGACCCTCCGGCGCTGGGGCTTCCTGCGCACCATCGGCGTCCGATCCGGCCAATGGCTCTTCTGGGAAATCGGGGGCGGCAAGGTTCATTGCCGGTTCGGCGGCATCTGCAGCCACCATCGGCGCGGCTTCGGCTTCGGCTTCGGCCTCGGGCAGAGCGGGGGCTTCGGTATCGTCAGTCGGCGCGGTGTGCCCGAAGGTGGCATCCTCCGGCTCCTCCTGCCCGCCGTCGTTGCTGCCTGCGTCGGGGGCCTGCTCCGATTCGGGCCCTGGGGCCGTTTCCGGCATGTCCCCGGTGGCCGGATATGGGGTGGGGGTCTCATCTGGCGATGCGTCAGGCGAGTCTGCGGCCGGCTCGTCGGACGGGTCCGCGGCATCCCCACCGAAGGCGGCGTCATCCTGGGCGATCTGGTCCGGTGCCTCTGCGGTCGGCGTTTCATCGGGAAAGTGGGATGTCTGATCGGCGATCACGTCGGTGGCTTCGGCGTCCGGATCCATCGAGGCCACGGCGTCCTGCGGCGCGGGGCCTGTGATGTCGTCCGACAGGGGAGCGAGCGGCATGTCATCGGCATCAGCGGGCATGTCATCGACGGAGGGGGCGGCAAAGAAATCCTGCTGTGCCTCCGCAGTACCGGCGGCATCGGGGGCAATGCCGCCACCTGCGGGTTGCAGCGCCGAGGGCTGTCGCATCTCGCGGTCAGGGGCAGCGGCGTCGGGCAGATCCATCGGCATCGCCATTTGCTCTGATCCGGGGGCGGGTGGGGCGAGGTCGCTGTCGGCATCAGCCGCAGGCTCCGCAGAAGCTGGCTCTGTAGGAACGGGGGGCGTCGTGGTACCGTCCTCTGCGGGGGGCTCCATGCCAAGCGAGGCGGAGTCGGGCGTGGCGGGCTGTTCCTGTTCGATCTCCCCCGCGAGCGGGAATGGTGCCGCGTCGGATGCCGCATGGTCCGCATCGTCGACGGCCGTCTTCGCAGGGGCGGCGTTGTCCTTGGGAACCTCCGAAAAGTCCGATAATGACGGTGGGATCTGCTGTTGCGCGGCTGAGAGCGGCGGGGCCAGAGGTGGCAGTCGCCGCGAGGCGCTGGCGCGTTCCTCCGGCGGATCCCGGTCTGCGGGTGACCGGCGCTGGACTTTGGGCGCGGGCTCGGCGCCGTCTGGCTGATCTGCCCATTTGCTGACCGGCGCGGGCGGGCCGTCGAGGTCCTCCGCTTCGTCCGCTTCGAGCGGCTTGGAGAGCGATTGGACGTGTTGCACGCCCTTGTCGCGGATCAGCGCCTGAGTGTCTTTGATCGACAGGCCCTCTTCATGGAGGAGATGCTGAATCCCGCCGAGCAGGAGCATATCGTTGGGGCGGTAGTACCGACGCCCCCCCGCCCGTTTGACCGGTTTGACCTGGGTGAACTTGCTTTCCCAGAACCGCAGCACATGCGCCTGGATTTCAAGCCAATCTGCGACTTCGCTGATGGTGCGAAAGGCGTCAGGAGACTTGGACATAGGGCGACCCTTCTGAAACTACACTACGGCCAGTTGCCCCGCAGACCGCGGGCTGGTTTGGTTCAGCACTCAACTACCGGAAAAAGGTTTAGCTGCGGTTGCCGTCGGCAACGCGATCCTTCATCAGGTGAGACGGGCGGAAGGTGAGAACACGGCGTGGTTGAATGGGAACTTCCTCGCCTGTCTTGGGGTTGCGGCCAACCCGGGCGGATTTTTCCCGCACGCTGAACGTGCCAAAAGACGAAATCTTGACCTGCTCGCCCCGGACCAGAGCATCGGACATATGCTGCAGCATGCTCTCTACGAGTTGTGCGCTTTCGTTGCGGGACAGGCCCACCTCACGAAACACGGCTTCGCTCAAATCCATTCGTGTAATCGTTTTTTCGGTCATCGCCAGTCCCCGCTGTTTTGTGAAACAATAGGGGGTCAGGAATTTCCCTGTCAATATCAATGAATTGGAAGCTGCTGTTTCCGCCTCATTACCACCGCAAAACCACGGCACCCCAAGCGAGCCCGCCGCCGATCGCTTCGGTCACCAGAAGATCGCCGGGTTTGATCTGACCCCGCTCGACACCGACAGAGAGCGCCAGCGGGATTGAGGCTGCAGAGGTGTTTCCGTGATCCTGAACGGTCACGACCACCTTGTCCATGGGCAAGCCCATTTTCTTTGCGGTGCCCTGAATGATGCGGATATTGGCCTGGTGCGGCACGATCCAGTCAACGTCATCCGCAGCAACGCCCGCCCGGTCGAGCGCGGTATGCGCCGTCGCCGCGAGCTTTTCCACGGCGTGGCGAAAGACCTGATTGCCCTGCATGCGCAGATGGCCTGTATTTTGTGTGGCAACGCCGCCATCGACATACAGAAGGTCCCTGTAGCGCCCGTCGGAGTTCAGATCCGTGGCAAGAATGCCGCGGTCATCGCTGCTGCCCGTGCCGTCTTGTGCTTCCAGCAGTACCGCTCCGGCCCCGTCGCCGAACAAAACGCAGGTCGAGCGGTCGGTCCAGTCCATGATGCGCGAGAAGGTCTCGGCGCCGATCACCAGAACCCGGTCGGCCTGACCGGAGGCAATCAGCGCATTGGCATTGGCCAGCGCATAGACAAAGCCCGCACAGACAGCCTGAACGTCGAAGGCAAAGCCCGAGGTCATGCCAAGCTGTGACTGCACCATGGTGGCTGCGGAGGGAAAGGTCAGATCGGCGGTCGAGGTGGCGAGCACAATGGCGTCCACGTCGTCGGCAGTTCGGCCGGCGGATTTCAGCGCAGCCTGGGCCGCGCGGGTGGCCATCTGGGACGTGGTCTCGCCTTCGGCGGCAAAGTGGCGCCGTTCAATGCCGGAGCGGGAGCGAATCCATTCGTCGGAGGTATCCAGCGTGGCCTCGAATTCCGCGTTTTCAACAATGCGTTCGGGGAGGTAGTGCCCTGCGCCAATCACCACTGCGCGTCGCGTCATTCCAGTGCCTGCTTTCTATTCCTTGATCCCGGAGGTCGAGTCGCCGGGGCGCTCCGCATCGGCGGAGGTTGCGTCATCTTGGGCAAGCTCTACGGCGGATGCAACCCGGGCTGCAAGCTTTTCCGCAAATCCTTGTTCTGCAAGAAGAAATGCCAGCTTCACAGCGGCGGATACACCGGTCGCATCGGCGCCGCCATGGGATTTGACAACGGTGCCGTTGAGGCCGAGGAAAATTCCGCCGTTGACGCGCCGCGGGTCGATCCGCTTGGACAGGCGGGCCAGCGATGTGTAGGCGAGAAGGGCAGCCAGCCGGGACAGCACGGAATATTCAAAGGCTTCGCGCATGGCGGAGCGCAACAGGCTCGCCGTGCCTTCGCCCGTCTTGATTGCGACATTGCCGGTAAAGCCATCGGTCACGATCACATCGGCAATATCGCCGGGAATATCACTGCCTTCCACGAAGCCGACAAATTCGTAGTTCGCTTTTTCAGCGTTGCGTGAAATCAGGCTGTAGGCCTCTTTCAGCTCGGCGCGCCCCTTGTGTTCTTCGGTGCCGACATTCAGCAGGCCGACACGGGGACAGGGCAGATCCATGGAGTTGCGCGTATAGGAGGTGCCCATCAGCGCGTATTGCAGCAGATCCTCGGCATCGGCCCGCACATCCGCGCCGACGTCCAGCATCACGTTGAACCCCTGCGGGTTTCGGGAGGGCCAGAGAATCGCAATGGCCGGGCGGTTGACACCGGGCAGTTTGCGCAGGCGCAGCATCGACAGCGCCATCAGCGCGCCGGTGTTGCCACAGGACACGACGCCCGCCGCATCGCCATTGCGCACGGATTCAAGGGCAGACCACATGGAAGTGCCCTTGCCATTGCGCATGACCTGACTGGGCTTGTCCTCCATCGTGACGACATCTCGTGCGTCACGGATCTCAACCCGGTCCTTCAGGTTTTTCCTGCGGGCCACGAGAGGTTCAAGCTGTTCGACGGGGCCATGCAGAAGAAACCGGATATTCGGGTTCTTCTTTGCGGATTTGGCGATGCCTGCAACCACGACGGCAGGGCCGGCATCGCCACCCATGGCATCCACCGAAATCACGGTGCGGCGGGCATTTGCCTGCGATGGAGCGGTGTTACCCGTCATGCGACTGCGTGCCTGCCTGGCATCCGTGATTCCGTTATTGCTCAGGCCGCGTCTTCGTCGAGGTCGATTTCATCGGCCTGTGCAACGATTTCCTTGTCATCATAATGGCCGCAGGACGGGCATACATGGTGGGGACGACGCAGTTCACCGCAGTTCGAGCATTCGTTCGGGTTTGCAGCAACCAGTGCATCGTGCGCGCGGCGGTTGTTGCGGCGCGATTTGGATACTTTGTTCTGTTGGACAGCCATGTCTCAACCTTTGTCTAACTGGGGCCGTCAGGACAGATCCTTTCGGCGCGTTTCATATTTCCGTGTCAATCGGTCTGACGGGCGGTGTGACGTGCGTGTAGGCCGCTGCCTGTCCGATGTCCAACCAAAAATTCCGATGAGCGCGCGAAAATACTGCGAATCCTCGACGGCGCAAGCGGTTTTTTAGGGAACCCCGGTGTCGAGCGCCAGCCCGAATTCCCAAAGTGCCCTGTTTTTGATCTCGCCCGGCGATGCCAAAGCCCGCAGCCACCGCCGAATGAGCTGCGATCACTGTTTGGGTTTCTTGCCCCGTGTCTCGCCCCGTGTCTCGCCCTGTGCCTCTCCCGATGCTGCATCAGAGCTCTCCGCACTGGCGGCGCCCGCGGGTTTGATCAGGTCCGCAAGCCCCGCAAAGGGGCGGGTGTCTTCGTCGGTCATCGGCGCGGTGCCGGGCTCGGCGTGTACGTGCTGGCCCAGTTCGGCACCATCCTTGCGCGGATACTGCGGCAGATGCAGGGCCACAGATTCCACCATGACCAGATAGGGATCGATCTCTTCGCCCAACGGATCGATGTGATCGTCTTCGGACATTTCGACCTCTTCTTCCTCAGGCGTGTCGATCCGGGCGAGGAACAACCGCTCCACAGGCGTGTCGATGCGGGTCGTCACCGGCTCCAGTGTCACGACACAGGGCTGCACCACGGTAAAGCCCAGCTTGCCCTTCAGCGCCCAGTCGCGTTTGCCGCGTGCGGAAATCTCACCCTCAAAGCGCAGTTTGCGCAGGGTTTCGACACCCAACTCGCGCGCGATCTCCGTCAATTCAGAGGACTCCGGCACCAGCGCAAAGCGCGTGGGGCGGTTCTGGGGCAGGTCGGCCACCCGGAGGGCGGTTGGCGAAGAGGGGGCTGAACTCACGTGAACACTTTCATTTCTTGAACCAGAGGCCCGGTTTAGGTAATCGGGACTTCAGTCTTAATCAAGCCGAAGGGCAGGGGAAGCGCATGTTTGCAACACCAAAGACCGTAAAAACCGCGCTGCGAGCCGCGCTGCTTGTCGGGGTTCTGGCCACCGTTGTGGCCTGTACGGCCACGTATCGCAAGCATGGCTGGATCCCCGGACCGGAGCTCTTGAACGAGGTTGTGGTCGGCGTTGATACCCGCGACTCGGTGGCGGAAACGGTCGGCGCCCCCACCATCGACTCCTTCGTGGACGACAGCGGCTATTATTACGTGACCTCGCGCATGAAGTTCTACGGAGCCCGCGCGCCCAAGGTTGTCGCCCGCGATCTGGTGGCGATCACCTTCGATCAGGCCGGGGTGGTCGACAGCGTGCAACGCTACACATTGGCGGACGGTCGGGCCATTCCGCTGGAGCGCCGGGTGACCGACTCGAGCCTTGATGACAAAACCTTCCTGCGCCAGCTGCTCGGCAACCTCGGCAACTTCAACCCGGGCAGCTTCCTGCAGCAGTAACCCGGTGGCGGCTGCGGTCGACCGGATCGCAGTTCACCCCTGGGCGTGAGGCGGGGGTGGTGTGGGGGATGAAACTGTCACCCGGGCTTCACATGTTATGTGCTAGCCGGATGTCACTGTGATCTGTGCCCGGACCCGGGCGCGGGCGATCCGCAGATGGCGATTCTCAAACGTGAGCACCCCGACCCCATGGCAGCCAGTTTCCGCCCCCACTCATCGCAGTCACCAGCCCCCCCGGAGGCCCGCTCTGGTATCCTGCTGAGCAAAGGGCGCTATCGCGCCCGGCTGGCCCAGGGCCCGGCTGATATCGCGGCAGCCCGGGCGCTGCGGACCCTGTGCTTTCGGACCGAGGCCATCGATCAGGATGACTTCGACGCGACCTGCGCCCACATCCTGGTCGAAGACAACCGCACAGACACCCTGGTCTGTTGCTTTCGGATGCTGGTTCTGGAGGCCGGCACAGATGTGGAGCGCAGCTACTCGGCGCAATACTACGACCTCTCGGGGCTCTTGAACTTCGAGGGACGCATGGTCGAGATGGGCCGCTTCTGTATCCATCAGGCCTGGAAGGACCCTGACATTCTGCGGGTGGCCTGGGGCGCAATGACCACTTTCGTCGACAGGCAGGACGTCCAGATGCTGTTTGGATGTTCCTCCTTCGCAGGCACCGAGACCACGGATTACCTCGATGCATTCGCCATGCTCAAACACCGCCATCTGGCCCCCAAACGCTGGCTGCCGCAGGTCAAAGCTCCGAATGTGTTTCGCTTCGCGGCCCGCCTGCGCCGCAAACCCGATGCCAAAAAGGCAATGCTGCGGATGCCGCCCTTGTTGCGGACCTATCTGATGATGGGGGGCTGGGTCAGCGATCATGCGGTGGTCGACACCCATATGAACACGCTTCACGTGTTTACCGGCCTGGAAATCGGCGCAATTCCGCCCGCCCGAAAGCGGCTCCTGCGCGCCGTCATGGGCTGAGCGCTGCCGCGGTCGTCCGGTCCGTGGCTTTTCATCTTTTCAAAAATACCTCGGAGCGCGAGGCAGAGCCTCGCAAATCCACCGGTGCTGCCCGGTTCTGACGCTTCTGACGTTGACGCGCCACCGGCCCCGGTTTAGCTCCGCTGTCATGGCACGTATTCCTCTCCTTCAGATGAACGGTATTTCGCTGACCTTCGGCGGCGATCCGATCTTTTCCGACCTTGATCTTGTGGTCCAACCGGGCGACCGGGTGGCGCTGGTCGGGCGCAATGGCTCTGGCAAGTCGACCCTGATGAAAGTCATGGCTGGGCTGGTGGAGGCCGATGCAGGCTCCGTCGTGATCCCGCCGGGAAATTCCGTGGGCTACATGGAGCAGGACCCGAAGATGGAAGGCTTCGCAACCCTCGGGGATTTTGCCGCCTCCGAGCTGGATCCGGGCGAACTCTACAAGGTGGAGCGCGCGGGCGAAGGGCTGAAATTTGACCCCGACCGCCCGGTCAATACCGCATCCGGCGGCGAGCGGCGCCGGGCGGCGCTGGCAAAGCTGATGGCAGAGGCGCCCGAACTGATGCTGCTGGACGAGCCGACAAACCATCTCGACATCGAGGCGATTTCCTGGCTCGAAAGCGAGCTGGCGGCCACCCGTGCGGCCTTTGTGCTGATCTCCCACGACCGCGCCTTTCTGCGCGCCCTGACGCGGGCGACGCTCTGGGTGGACCGCGGCCAGGTGCGTCGTCAGGACAAGGGGTTCGAGGATTTCGAAGCCTGGCGGGACAAGGTCTGGGAGGAGGAGGACATGGCCCGTCACAAGCTCAATCGGCTGATCAAATCCGAGAGCCGCTGGGCGGTGGAAGGGATCTCTGCCCGGCGCAAACGCAATATG
This sequence comes from Phaeobacter sp. B1627, assembly GCF_006265095.1. GTDB lineage: Bacteria > Pseudomonadota > Alphaproteobacteria > Rhodobacterales > Rhodobacteraceae > Epibacterium. Next base: position 145,168 of record NZ_VCNK01000014.1, on the reverse strand, counting down.
GGCCGGGTGCGCGCCCTGCAGGACCTGAAAGCGGATCGTGCGTCGCAGATTTCCCGTCAGGGCACCGCTGCGATGGACCTGGAAAGTGGTCCGAAATCAGGACGTAAAGTGATCGAGGCCGAGGGGCTGAGCAAGCGGTTCGGCGACAAGCAGATCATCGAGGGGTTTTCGGTCACCGTCCAGCGCGGCGACCGGATTGCCTTTGTTGGCCCCAATGGCATCGGCAAGACGACCTTGCTGAAGATACTGCTGGGCCAGGAGCAGCCGGACGCGGGGCAGATCAAACTGGGCACCAACCTCGATATCGCCGTCTTTGACCAGACGCGGGATCAGCTCGATGGCAATGCGAGCCTTTGGGAAAATCTGACGGCCGATCCCTTGATGGGCATTTCCGGCAAGGCGGATCAGGTGATGGTGCGGGGCCAGCCCAAACATGTGGTCGGATATCTGAAGGAATTCCTGTTTGACGAACGCCAGGTGCGGGCGCCGGTACGGTCGCTGTCCGGCGGTGAGAAGGCCCGGTTGCTGCTGGCCCGCCTGATGGCGCGCGCCTCCAACATGCTGGTGCTTGACGAACCGACGAACGACCTGGATGTGGAAACGCTGGATCTTCTGCAAGAGCTGCTGGACAGCTACGATGGCACCGTCCTGCTGGTCAGCCACGACCGGGATTTTCTCGACCGGGTGGCAACGGCCACGGTTGCAATGGAGGGCGCGGGCAAGGCCACGGTCTATGCGGGGGGCTGGAGTGATTATCTGTCACAGCGCGGCCCTTTGGACGGCGCGGGCAAGGCGGACAAGCAAAAGGTGTCAAAGGTCAAACCCAAGGCCGCAGCGGCGCCGCCCCGGGAGGTTCTGAGCTTCAAGGAAAGGCATCGCCTTGAGGTGCTGCCGGATGAAATCTCCCGGTTGGAGGCGGAAATCGCAAAGCTGGAAGGGTTGATGGCCGACCCGGAGTTGTTCAGCCGCGAGCCGGTGAAATTCAAAAAAGCGACCGAGGCTCTGGTCGAGCGTCAGCAAAAGCTCGCTCTGGCAGAAGAAGAGTGGCTGACGCTGGAAGAGAAAGCCGACGGCTGATGAGGTGTTTCGCTTTGGGCCTTCGGCCCAAAGCGACCGGCGCCGCGCGCGCCCGTGCCGGGCGCGCGCGGCGCCGCTCCCCCCCCCAAACGGAGTGCCCCCTTGGCAGAAGGCAGGGCAGCCGGGACGGGAGGGAGGCGCGTGTCGCCAGAAAGATCACCGCATCCGCAAGGCCCCGTCGAGGCGAATGACCTCTCCGTTCAGATAGCCCAACTCTACGATGAAGCCGGCCAGCCTTGCGTATTCCTCGGGCTGGCCAAGCCGCGCCGGATTCGGCACATCGGCGGCCAGCTGCGCCTGCGCCTCCTCCGGCAGCCCGGCCAGCATCGGCGTCATGAAGATCCCCGGAGCAATGGCCATCACCCGAATGCCGAGAGAGGCCAGATCGCGGGCCATGGGCAGGGTCATGCCAACGATGCCGCCTTTTGACGCAGCATAGGCGGCCTGCCCCTTTTGCCCGTCAAAGGCCGCGATGGAGGCCGTGTTGATGATAACGCCGCGTGCCCCATCGGGCGCCGGTTCCGTCTTTGCGATCTCCGCAGCGGCCAGGCGGGAGACGTTGAAACTGCCGACGAGATTGATGTCGATGGTGGACTGAAAGGCGGCAAGCGGGTGCGGTCCGTCCCGCCCGACCGTCTTGATGGCATGGGCGATCCCTGCACAGTTGACGCAGGCCGAGATCCCGCCCATGCGCTCTGAGGCCAGAGAAATGGCGGCCTGGACGGAGGCTTCGCTGGTCACATCGGTCTGCGCAAAATGGGCTCCGATACTGTCGGCGATCCGCTGCCCCCGATCCGCATCCCGATCGAATATTGTGACCTCTGCGCCCGCAGTGCGGAAATGGCGGGCGGTAGCCTCGCCCAGGCCTGAGGCGCCGCCGGTGATGACGGCGCGTGTTGTTGCGAGTTTCATATCCCGCGCTCCTCCCCTGAAATGAACGTGCGTTCAGATAATCACGGTGGCGCAGCCCTGTCCAGTCATGTGCGGGCGGGGAGCGAAACGGGACCGCAATGGGACCGGAGCGGGGCCGGGTGGCGCGTGGGAGGGCCGCGGGGCGCTCAGGCCCCCATGAGGTTGAGATCGATCGAGGCCAGAGGGGCCAGGCACCGGCCGAGTGGCGGCCAGAAGAGCCATGTGCCACCGAGCGTCTCGACGGTGGCGCCGGTGCCCAGTTTGAACCGCGCGAGCCCGGCCGCGTCCTCTGTGTTGATCACGCCAAGATCCAGTTGCCGGATGCCTTTGGAGGCCAGCCAGTCCATGGCCGTCCACATCAGCAGATTATGCGCCGACAGGTCTTTGCCGCGCTCCGTGCTGTGGGCGATGTGATAGGTCGCACCCTCCCCATGGGTGAGCACCAGAATTCCGGCCACCCGCTCGTGATCATCGAAGGCCTCAAACAGTTTGGCACAGCCGGGGTTGGCCTCGGCATAGGCCAGGGTCAGGGCCACGGGCCAACTGCGGTAGCGACGGCGGCGTTGTTGCGCCGCATCGGCCCGGAGCAACCAATGGTCGGGGGAGAGAGGCATATTCCGGCGCGTGATCCGCAGCGCTTGCGACTCGGCATGAGACAGGCGGTTGCGCCATTTCTGCTCCAGACCCGCGCGCCGGTCCTCACGATTTTGATGGATTGCCAAGGTCCCCACACTGGCGGGCGTCATCAGGGGCAGGGCGCCGAGACGGGCCAGTTCCGGCACCGGTCGTTCGGGCGACAGGATGACGGGAGTGCGGCGCAACCCCTCTTCCTGCAGGATCTCCAGCAGGCGTGCGGGTTTCACCAGGTCGGCGCGGTTGACCATGGCACAGGGCAGGCCGCAGATGGTGCGGCGCAGCACGACCATATCCTGCAGTCGATCCAGCAGCAGCGGAGCCTGTCCGGCATGGCGCAGGGCTGCCACGAAGTGCGGCGATTGCGCCAGCGCAGGAATGAGGGATGAGCGGTGGGTGGTACGGGGCATGGCATCTGAGGCGGCGAGATCAAACATGGCGCCATTAACCGGATTGAAACCTAAGCGAGGGTTAATGGAACCATGAAAAAAGCGATTAAAGTGTACGGAAAGGAAGCTCCTGGCGCGCGGATGACAAAATCGGCTGCGGTTCTTCTGGCCAGTTTACTGTCGGTTCCGACTTTCGTCGTGCTGACGGTGCTTGATCTGCTGGTTCTGTGAGGCTTCGCCGTCAGGGCGCACACTTTGGGCGCACAGCTTGGGCGCAAACTGTGGGCGAGGGGCGCCGGTCCGATGTGCGGACGGCGCGAATGCCCGCATGCGTCCGGTGCAACAGGGTGCAATAGGAGCGCCTCGGGATGATCCGAAGTCGGGGAACAGGCGCGGGCAAGAGAGACACAGCCCTTCTTGCCCGCGCCTGTTGAGCGGTGTGGCAGCTCAGCCCTGCAGCTGAACCAGAGCGTGGCGTTTCTTGCCTGCGGACAGTTTGATCGGAGCCGACAGCGCTTTCGCGTCGATCATCAGACCCGCGTCGGTCAGGGGCTGGTCGTCGATTTTCGCGCCGTTTTCCGCGATCAGCCGTTTTGCTTCCTTGCCGGTCTTGGCGAGGCCTGACTTGACGATCATCTGCACGATGGACATGCCGTCGCCCAGCTCTGCGGAGGAGAGCGTCAGGGTGGGCAGATCATCGCCGATGCCGCCCTTCTCGAACACTTCGCGCGCGGTGGCTTCTGCGGCCTGGGCGGCCTCCGGCCCGTGCAGCAGGCTGGTGACCGCATTGGCGAGGATCACCTTGCCCTCGTTGATCTCGGAGCCCTGCAGAGCCCCGAGGCGGTCACATTCGTCCACAGGGATCTCGGTATAGAGCTTGAGGAAGCGCCCCACATCGGCATCGGTCGTATTGCGCCAGAACTGCCAGAACTCATATGAGCTGAGCATCTCGTCATTGAGCCAGATGGCACCGCCCTGGGATTTGCCCATTTTGCGACCGTCTGAGGTGGTCAGCAGCGGCGAGGTGAGGCCGTAGATTTCATTGTCCAGAACCCGCCGTGTCAGGTCGATCCCGTTGACGATATTGCCCCATTGGTCTGACCCGCCCATCTGCAGGGTGCAGCCGTAGCGGCGGTTCAGCTCGAGGAAGTCATAGGCTTGGAGAATCATATAGTTGAATTCGAGAAACGACAGCGACTGTTCGCGGTCGAGGCGTGACTTCACGCTCTCGAAGCTGAGCATCCGGTTGACCGAGAAATGGCGCCCGATATCGCGCAGGAAATCGAGGTAGTTCAGCTCATCCAGCCATTCCGCATTGTTGAGCATCAGCGCATCTGAGGCGCCGTCACCATAGCTGAGATATTTGGCAAACACCTTCTGCATGCCCGCAATATTCGCGTCGATCTGTTCGGGGCCAAGCAGGGGCCGTTCGTCCGAGCGAAAAGAGGGGTCACCGACCTTTGTGGTGCCACCGCCCATCAACGTGATCGGCCGGTGGCCCGTCTTTTGCAGCCAGCGCAGCATCATGATGTTGAGCAGATGCCCCACGTGCAGCGACTGAGCGGTGGCGTCATAGCCGATATATGCCGTCTGGGTCCCGTTCACCAGAGCATCGTCGAGGCCCTGATAATCGGTGCAGTCCGCGAGGAACCCGCGCTCCATCATGATGGCGATGAAATCCGATTTTGGATGATAGGTCATAGCACGCCCCGGCTTTTGAATTTGCAAGCGCGGGTATAAATCGCATCCGCCGGGGTTGGAACCTGTTTTCGCGACAAAATGCGCAGTGTAGACTGCTGGGCAACGGGCGAAACGGCCCGGTTTTGCATGAAAGAGGGCAGAGATGGGCAAAGCCATTTCCAAATCCGGGCCGGTCCGCGCCCTGGGCGCCATGAGCGGCACATCGCTGGACGGGGTTGACGCTGCGGTTCTGGAGACGGACGGCCGGGAGATTTTCGCCTTTGGCGGCGCCGGGTTCCGGCCCTATTCGGCAGCGGAGCGCGAGACCCTGCGGGCGGCCCTGGGACAGTGGAGCGGACCTCAGGTGGTGGCGGCGGCCCGGGTGGTGGAGCAGGCGCATATCGACCTGCTGAGCGCCCATACTGATGTCGAGGTGATCGGGTTCCACGGCCAGACCGTTGCCCACGCGCCGCGCCTGCAGGGGACGCTGCAGGTTGGCGACGGGGCGGTGCTGGCACAGGCGCTCGGCCTGCCGGTGGTCTGGGACTTTCGCTCGGATGATGTCTCCCTTGGGGGGGAGGGCGCGCCGCTGGCGCCGTTTTTCCATCACGCCTGCGCGCACTATATCGGCGCGGCCGAGCCGTTGTGTTTTCTGAATTTGGGGGGCGTCGGCAACCTGACCTATGTGGATCCCCGCTATTCGCGCCCCGAGGAGGATGGTGCCTTGCTGGCCTTTGACACCGGCCCCGCCAATGCGCCGCTGAATGATTTCCTTCAGGCCCGGCTGGGGCTGGAGATGGACAAGGACGGGCGGATTGCCAGCGACGGATCCGTCGAAACCGGTGCGCTGGAGCTGTTTCTCGCCGAGCCGTATTTTTCAAGAATGCCGCCGAAGTCTCTGGACCGGAACGATTTCTCAGAAATGGTCGGTCTGGTGACAGAGCTGAGCGATGCCGATGCCGCCGCCACGCTGACGGCCATGTGCGCCGCCGCCGTGGCGCAGGGCATGCAGCATTGCCCCGAGCCTCCGGAGCGGGTGCTGGTCACGGGTGGGGGGCGGCACAATCCGGTGCTGATGGAAATGCTGCGGGTGTCGCTGGATTGCCCGGTCGAACCGGTCGAGACGGTGGGTCTCGACGGTGACATGCTGGAGGCACAGGCGTTTGCCTATCTGGCCGTGCGTGTTGCCCGTGGCATGGCCACTTCGGCCCCGCGGACCACGGGGGTGCGGGCCTGCGTGGGCGGAGGCGTGGTGACGGTCCCCGCGGGGTGGTTGCCTGCAGTCGATGCCTGATGAGGTAGCGTCTGCCTCGGGGCGCTTTGCTCTGGTTTGGCGGGGCCGCGCGCGCCCGGAACGGGCGCGCGCGGCCGGTCGCGTCGGGCAAGGCCCGCCGCGAAATCCCTCGCGACATCCCTCGACCAGTGGCGCTCCTGGTAGCGCTCCTTCTGGCGCTCTGTGGTGCTCTGTGGGGCTCTGTGGCGGCGCTCTTGATTGCCCGCATCTCCTGATGCGGGCCTTTGATACCTGCTCCCCGGTACGACCCGGAAAGATCCGATATGAGAGCGCTATTTTGCCTGCGATTGACGCGGAATATCAAAGGTTTCAGGCGCCAGCTCAAAGCCCGAAAAATCGAAACCGGGCGATACCGTGCAGCTCACCAGCGTCCAGTCCCCGGTGCTGCGGGCCGCCTGCCAATGGTCCTTGGGGACAATCAACTGCGGCCGTCCGTGTCTCAGGTCAGGAGACAACAAATGGTCGATGGCCGGGCCGCTGTCCGTCGCTGACATCGACAGAATCAGCGGTGCCCCGGCGTGGTACAGCCAGATCTCGGTAGCGTCCACGCGGTGCCAGTGGCTGGCCTCGCCCCGGCGCAACAGGAAATAGATGCAGGTGCCACTGGGGCGCGGGGCGTCGTCCTCTGGCGCATCACGCGCGCCGGTTTCTTCAATCCAGGTCTGACGATACCAGCCGCCTTCGGGGTGCCGCTCCAGTCTCAGGGTCTCAATGATCTCTTCTGCGCGCATGTTGTGCATCATGGGGTGGTCCTTATTTGCGTGGCGCCGCTCGGGCGGGGCGTTTCCGGGTGGTAATTGCGCCGCGACGCCATATGTTTCGCCCATGACACTCAACATCCCATTCGACAATACCTATGCGCAACTGCCGCCGCAGTTCTATACGCGACAGGCGCCCACGGCGGTGGCGGCGCCCCGTCTTCTGGCCTTCAATTCGGGACTGGCCGACACATTGGGCATCGCGCCCAGCGAGGAGGCCGAACTGGCCGCAGTCTTTGGCGGCAATCAGATCCCGGAGGGGGCCGAACCCCTGGCGCAGCTCTATGCGGGCCATCAGTTCGGCAATTTCAACCCGCAACTCGGAGACGGCCGCGCCCTGTTGCTGGGCGAGGTGGTCGGCACCGATGGCATCCGCCACGACATCCAGCTCAAAGGGTCAGGCCCGACCCCCTATTCCCGAAACGGGGACGGGCGGGCATGGCTGGGGCCGGTGCTGCGGGAATATGTGGTCTCGGAGGCGATGCATGCTCTGGGGATCCCGACCACGCGGGCGCTTGCCGCCGTCGCCACGGGAGAGACGATCTGGCGCGAAGGGGCGCTGCCCGGTGCGGTCCTGACGCGGGTGGCCCGCAGCCATCTGCGGGTCGGGACATTTCAGGTCTTTGCCGCGCGTGGAGAAACGGCGGCTCTCAAAACCCTGACCGACTATGCCATTGCGCGCCACGCCCCGGACGCCCGAGGTCCGATGGGGCTGTTGCGGAGCGTGCGCGATGCGCAGGTGGAGCTGATTGCGGCCTGGATGAGCGTTGGGTTCATCCATGGCGTGATGAATACGGACAACAGCTCCATTTCCGGTGAGACCATTGACTACGGCCCCTGTGCCTTCATGGATGTGTTTCATCCGAACCGGGTGTTTTCCTCCATCGATCGTGCCGGGCGATATGCGTTTTCCAACCAGCCGGAGATCGCGGTCTGGAACTTGGCGCAACTGGCGACAGCGCTGATCCAGCAATACGAGGACCCCAGCGACGCGGTCGAAGAGGCAACAGAGATCGTCCATGCCATGCCGGGCCTGATCGAAGCGGCTCGGCTGAGGCGGTTACGGGCCAAACTGGGACTTCTGACCGAAGACGCCGATGATCCGGAGCTGATTACCGACCTGTTGCAGCTGATGACGGAAGGGCAGGCCGATTTTACCAATACATTCCGGGCCCTGATGGACGCCGAGGCGCGGGATCAGTTTCTGGACCCCTCTGGTTTTGACAAGTGGAAGGACCGCTGGTTGCGGCGGCTTGAAGGCGAGCGCGACCCGGAGGCGGTCATGGCCCGGGCCAACCCGGTTCTCATCCCGCGCAATCATCGGGTTGAACAGATGATAGCCGCTGCGGTCGCCGGTGACCTTGCGCCGTTTGAGCGGCTGATGACGGCGCTTGCACGCCCCTATGAACCGCTGCCCGGGTTTGAGGATCTGCGGCGCCCGCCCTCTGAGGGGGAGGTGGTGCAGGCCACGTTTTGTGGGACCTGACTGACTGAAGACGGCACCTTGCCCGCTGCGCGGTGGCGGGCGGGTGTCTGGAGATCTATCTGGCCGTTTATCTGTACAGGTCTCTGGGCAGCTGTCTGGAAAGAGGAGGTTTTGCGCCGCGGTTCGCGTCGCGCGGGGGCGCAGGCCGCGCCTCCGGCGCGGCCTGCGCGGCCCAACGCTTTTGTCGGTGCCTGTGGCACAGATCAAAAGGGGCGGGAGATCTCCCGCCCCTGTGGTCATGACTGCTGACCTGGTGGTCTGATCCGGGTCAGGATTTCCGGCGCTGGCGGGATGCTCCGCCGCCTGCGGAGCGGGCTTCGCCGCCGCCCTGTGCTTCAGATTTGCCACCACCGCCAAAGCGGCGACGTCCACCGCCGGGTTTGCCTGCGGATTTGCCGCGTCCGCCGCCACTGCCGCCGGGGCGACCACGGCCACCGCCGCGTGCCGGTTTGGAGGCCGGATCGGGCAGCTCTTCCCAGGCGCGACCGGAGGCAACGGGAATGGTGATCCCCATAGTCTTCTGGATCGCCTTCAGATCGCCGATTTCATCCGGGGCGCAGAAGGCCACGGCCTGGCCGTCCTTGCCCGCCCGCGCGGTGCGTCCGATCCGGTGCACATAGGCGTCCGGAACGTTGGGCAGTTCATAGTTGTAGACGTATTTCACATCCGGAATGTCGAGCCCCCGGGCGGCCACATCGGTGGCAACCAAAACCGTGATCTCGCCGGATTTGAACGCGCGCAGGGCCCGCTCACGCTGTCCCTGGCTCTTGTTGCCGTGAATGGCGGCCGCTTTGAAACCGGATTTCTCCAGCACTTTCATCAGCTTTTCCATACCGTGCTTGGTACGCCCGAAGACCAGCGTCCGCTCACCCTCATGGGTGGCCAGCTGCTCTTTCAGCAACTTCAGCTTTTCGGCTTTGGCGATGAAATGCACCGACTGGGTCACCTTGGCGGCAGGCTTGCCCGGAGGGGTCACCTCCACGCGCACGGGGCTTTTGAGGTAGGCATTGGCGATTTCATTCATCTGTTTCGGCATGGTGGCCGAGAACAGCATGGTCTGACGCTCTTCGGGGAGCAGTGCGGCGATCTTGCGCAAGGCATGAATGAACCCGAGGTCGAGCATCTGGTCGGCCTCGTCCAGCACCAGAAAATCGCAGGACCCAAGGTCGAGCGCGCGGCGGTCGAGGATGTCCAGAAGGCGACCGGGGGTGGCAACCAGGATGTCGGTCCCCCGGGCGATGCGCGCAATCTGCGGATTGATGGAGACGCCACCGACCACAAGGCCGGTTTTCAACGGCGTGCCGTCCGTCAGCCCCTTGAGCGTTTCTGCAATCTGATTGGCAAGCTCGCGGGTCGGGGCCAGGATCAAGCCGCGCACGGTCTTGGCCGCGGGCTTCTGGCCGTATTCCAGCATCTGCGCCACGAGCGGGATGCCGAAGGCGGCTGTCTTGCCGGTGCCGGTCTGCGCCAGCCCCAGAACATCCTTGCCCTGCAGGGCGTGGGGGATTGCATGTGCCTGGATTGGTGTCGGGTCCTTGAACCCCATTTCAGTCACACGGGTCAGAAGCTGCGCGGGCAGATCCATTGTAGAAAATTCGGTCACAAATAGCCTTTCTTCGGCAGGCGTGTCAGAGAACGACGCATACCGCCGGGGCCGCGGCTTTCTGGCCTGCGACACCCGTTCGAGTGGGGCGGAAATCTCCGACTCCGTCTGGCCTCATGCCGACGGGTCGATCTCTCGCACGTAGCCCCACGCGTGATCTTGGAACCATGGCAACCCCGACAAGAGCCGGTCTGAAACGCAAAGGCCCGCCTGAGGTCAGGGGACATATCATGCCGGGATCCATAAGAATTCCGGGGCGCTTCGGCTCTCTGCTCACGCGGCAGAGGGTGTGCCTGTGGGGGCACATGACCTGCGGGGCGGCATTTGTCAATGGTGCATCCGCGCAGAACGCTGTTTTCGACAGGGGTTGTATTCGCTAAAAAGAAGCGCCAAGCAAGGAACCCCTGATCGGGCAAAGGGAAGGGACAGGCATGACGACGGATACCATCATCTCGCGATGTGAAGCGCATGGATTGCGTATGACCGGTCCCCGGCGCACGATTGCGGGGATCCTGCAGGACAGCGACGATCATCCGGATGTGGAGGAGCTGCATGCCCGCGCCAATGCGCTCGATTCCCGGATTTCGCTGGCGACCGTCTATCGCACGGTCAAATTGTTCGAGGAATCGGGCATTCTGGACCGGCTGGAATTTGGCGATGGCCGGGCCCGCTATGAGGATGCCGACCGCGATCACCATGACCATCTGATTGACCTCAACACCGGTGAGGTGATCGAATTCTGCGACCCCGACATTGAGGCGCTGCAGGAAAAAATCGCGCAGAAGCTCGGCTACAGGCTGAAGGGGCACAAGCTGGAGCTCTACGGTGTGCCGATCCGCAAGGGACGCTGAGGCGCGCTGATCGCGCGCGGCGGGCCCGAGAGGACATTCGAGAGCGCCTTTCGGAGGGCCTGCCAAATGGGCCATCACGGTTTTGAATGCGGCGGTTCACAACTTATGCTGTTGGCTGGTCGCATTTGCGCTTGCGCCCCGGGCGTGCCCTGCGCGAAGGCGGAGGTCTGACACAGGACGGATCTCAACCCGAAGGGCGACACCATGGACAACGTCAAAGGTATAGTGCTGCTGCTTCTTGCAATGGTGGGTTTTACCATCGAAGACCTGTTCATCAAGCAGCTCTCGGGCACCATTCCGGTGGGGCAGATCCTGATCCTGATCGGCTTTGGCGCAGGCTTCGTGTTTCTCGCGGTGTTGTGGCTGCAGGGGCATTCCGTTTTCGTGCCTGCGGCCTGGCGGCCATTGCCGGTGCTGCGGGCGCTGGCCGAGGGCGGCGCCGCGATGAGCTTTGCCACGGCGCTGGCCCTGGTCGATATTTCGGTGGTCGCGGCGGTGTTTCAGGCAACCCCTCTGGCGATCACCATGGGGGCGGCGCTGTTCCTGGGCGAGCAGGTCGGCTGGCGCCGGTGGACCGCCATTTTCGTCGGCTTTGTCGGGGTGCTGATGATCATCAGGCCGGGACTGTCGGGGTTTGAGCCCAACGCGCTGCTGGTTCTGATATCAGTCCTGTGTGTCGCGGTCCGAGACCTGATCACCCGCCGCATGAACGCTTCCATTCCGTCGTCGCTCGTCAGTGTTCAGGCCTATTGGGCGGTCGTCGTTGCGGGCGGCGTCCTGTTGGTGATTTCACCGACGGGTGTGGTTGCGCCGACCGGGTTTGAATGGGCGATGCTGGCCTGCGGCGCTGTCTTTGGCGTGATCGCCTACTACGGTATCGTCACGGCGACGCGGGTGGCGGATGCGGCGGCGATCACGCCATTTCGCTACGCGCGCCTGGTGTTTGCGATGGTCGGCGGCGCCATCGTGTTCGCAGAACGCCCCGATCAGATGACGCTGGCGGGCTCGGCGCTGATCATTGCGACCGGCCTCTATACGTTTGTGCGCGAACGGCGGCTGGCGCAGGTGGCCCGGCAGGCGGCCCGGCAGTTGGGCGACATCGTGACCTAGGTGGCCCCTCCGGCAGGAGGCGGCAAGCGCTTGCGGGCCTGCCCGACGCCCACCATCATCAATAGGGTCGTGATTGTGAAATAGATCGCAATCCCATAGGCTTGCCTATCAAAGCTGAAGCCCAGATCAATCAGAAGGCCGGTCAGCCCCGGACCAATGGCAGAGCCAAAGACCATGACGGCCGTGGCCAGCGCCTTGATCGCTCCGATGTTGCGGGTCCCGAAGAGTTCGGCCCAGAAGGAGTTCGGCAACGTGGCCTGAGCGCCGGTGGTCAGGGCCAGACAGAAGAAGGCGGCCCCGATGCCCGGGCCGCTGGTGGCGGTGGCAAAGATCACGAAGGCGGCCACCATGGGCAGCTGATAAAACGGTGTCAGCCGCGCCGCGCCCCAGCGATCCAGCGCCCAGCCGGAGACCATCATGGCGACCACGGAAAGCGCGGTATAGAGTGGGAAGAAGGCGACCAGTTCCAGATGCGTCCAGCCCTTGGTGGTGGCAAAATGCAGCTGGTGGAAAAAGAACGCGGTATTGAAGGCGGGTGGCCCCAGAACCGCAGGCACCATGAACCAGAACAGCGGCGAGCGGAATGCGTCCCAGCGGGTCCAGTGCCGGTTGTCCATGCCGGCCGCGCTTTCATCCCCGGCAGAGGACTGCGGCGTGCGTTCCTGCGCCAGAAGCCGCGCCAGCAGCGGCGCGCCAAGGAGGCAGATACCGGCGCTGATGACCCAGAGCACCCGCCAGTCCAGCACGGTCATCAGGGCGACGAAGCTCAGGGGCAGCAGAGCTTCGCCCAGGGAAAACCCAAGGGCGGCCAGCGACAAGGCCCGCCCGCGCGCCGCCACGAACCAGCGCGCCATTGCCACCACCGCCAGATGGCTGCTCATGCCCTGGCCGAAGAACCGCAGCGCAAAGATCGCGACCGGCAGCAGCCAGAGGCTGTGATTGAACGCCATAGTGAGGCAGGCCAGCGCCAATCCGCAAAGAACCAGCGGACCGAGATGGCGGACCCGCAGGATGTCCGACAAGCCACCGGCCCAGATCATCACCAGTGCCGAGGCGGTGGTGCCGATCATATACAGCCCACCCCATCCGGCATGGCTGAGGCCGAACTCCTCGCGGATCTGGCCGGCAAAGACCGAGATAAAGAAGGTCTGACCAAAGCTGGACAGGAATGTCAGCATCGCGCCCGCCGACAGATACGGGGCATTGGTGATCAGAAATCTACGGAAACCCGGAGTGTTGTTCATGGCTGTATGCTTGCTGTGTTAATGAATCTGTACAAGAGACTGCGATATCTGGTCCGAAATTGCGGCCCGGGACGCGTCATTTTTGCCGCGACAGGAGGGTGGGCTGGGGGTGAACTGAGGGTGAACGGGACAGTGGCCTGGGGGCTGAACTGGGCGGTGGCCGGCCGAAAGCCGCGCAAAGATGTAAAAAATATCTCCTGTGAGGGGTAAACCGCATGAAATGCCTCCGTTAGCGATAACGCATCCGGTTTACTTTTTACACGGGCTTGTTATGACCAAGGGCAAATCGTGTCACAGTGAGGGACCATTTGCGATGAGCACCATTATCGACATTCACGCCCGCGAAATCCTCGACAGCCGGGGCAACCCGACCGTCGAAGTGGATATCGTTCTCGAAGACGGCACCATGGGCCGCGCGGCGGTGCCCTCCGGGGCCTCCACCGGCGCCTATGAGGCGGTGGAAAAGCGCGACGGCGACAAGGCCCGCTATCTGGGCAAGGGCGTTCTGGAGGCCGTGGCGGCCGTCAATGGTGAAATCGCCGACGAGCTGGTCGGGTTCGACGCGACAGAGCAGGTCTCGATCGACCGGGCCATGATCGAATTGGACGGCACCGATAACAAGGGGCGTTTGGGCGCCAATGCCATCCTTGGTGTATCGCTGGCGGTGGCAAAGGCGGCCGCAGATTTCACCACGCAACCGCTCTATCGCTATGTCGGCGGTGCGGCGGCGCGCATCCTGCCGGTGCCGATGATGAATATCATCAACGGCGGAGAGCACGCGGACAACCCGATCGACATCCAGGAATTCATGATCATGCCGGTTGCGGCGGAAAATATCCGCGACGCCGTGCGTATGGGGTCCGAGGTCTTTCACACCCTGAAGAAAGAGCTGTCCGCAGCCGGGCTTTCGACCGGGATCGGCGACGAAGGTGGTTTTGCACCCAACATCGCGTCCTCACGCGAGGCGCTTGATTTCATTCTGAAGTCTATCGAAAAAGCAGGCTACAAGCCGGGCGAGGAGATCTATCTGGCGCTCGATTGCGCGGCGACGGAATATTACAAGGACGGCAAATACGTTCTGGCGGGAGAAGGCAAGACCCTGACATCGCAGGAAAACGCAGCCTATCTTGCGGCGCTGGTCAATGACTACCCGATCATCTCGATCGAAGACGGCATGTCCGAAGATGACTGGGAGGGCTGGAAGGCGCTGACCGATACGCTGGGCGGCAAGGTGCAGCTGGTTGGCGATGATCTCTTCGTGACCAACCCGGAGCGTCTGGCGATGGGCATCGAGAAGGGCTGCGCCAATTCCATGCTGGTGAAGGTGAACCAGATCGGCACCCTGACAGAGACATTGGAGGCCGTCGAGATGGCGCATCGGGCCGGCTATACCAACGTGATGTCCCACCGCTCCGGCGAGACCGAAGATGCAACCATTGCCGACCTCGCCGTCGCCACCAACTGCGGCCAGATCAAGACCGGTTCGCTGGCGCGTTCCGACAGGCTCGCGAAGTACAACCAGCTGATCCGCATCGAGGAAACGCTTGGTGAAGTGGCGGAATATGCCGGTCGGTCCATCCTCAAGGGATGAGCCGCGCGGCCATATGATCCTGAGAGCGCCCCGGGCATTGCACCGGGGCGTTTTTCGTATCAAACCCAGAGCTTTCGATATTTCACAAGCGCTTGCGATGACGGGGCGCTGCCCCTAGACCTAGGCGGAACCTGTTTCCCAGCCTGCGGAGTGGCCCATGACCCTGCCTGATGGCATCACAGATCTAGCGCCCGGAAAGATCGCGGCGGTTGTGACCTATCTCGAGATGACAGCGCGCCCAGTTGCGCGGGCGGTGGAGAAGCCGGCGGAGCTGACCCTCCTGCGGCATGATGCGCCCGATCTGGAATGGTACCGAAAGCTCTATCGCCGGGTGGGCGAGGACTACCTGTGGTTTTCCCGCCTGCTGATGGCGGAGGATGTGCTGAAGGCCCATCTGGCATCTGAGGCGGTCGAAGTGTGGTCGGTTCACAAAGCAGGTGAGGATCTGGGCCTTCTGGAGCTGGAATGGATGCCAAACGGCGATTGCGAGTTGTCGTTTTTCGGTCTCGCCCCCGCTTTGATCGGTGGGGGCGTGGGCCGCTGGCTGATGGAACATGCGTTTGATCGGGCATTCTCGCGCCCGATCAAACGGTTTTTTGTGCATACCTGTACGTTGGACAGCGCGCAGGCATTGGGATTTTACAGGCGCGCGGGTTTTGTGCCCTACGGACGTGCAATCGAGATCGTGGATGACCCGCGTCTTAGCGGGGTGATCGGCCTCGACCGCGCGGCACATGTGCCGTTGCTGCGTCCCTGAAGGATCGGTCGGGGGCGCAGCGGTTCGGCTGAAACTTTGGGCCTTCACACCCCTGACGGGGCCGGGCTGCGCCCTTCCACAGAGACTGCCGTGACATTTGTAACGATTTCATGACATGCTGAGCCTGTCGCATCCTGCAAATGCGGCGCCTCGAAAGCATTTGGAGGTATGTCATGTATCGTGGAACGCGACTGATAGCGGTTCTTATGGCGAGTTTTATCTGCGGGACCGCGCTGTCTGGCGCCGCCCTGTCTGGCACCGCCCTGTCTGGCACTGCGCTGTCTGGAACCGCCCTGTCAGGACAGGAGGCGCAGGCCGGTTGGAGCAGGGTTCCGGGTGGTCTGCGTCTTGATGGCGAAGTGAAGGCGATCGACTATGGCGCCTTCCTGCATCTCTTTGAAACTGCCATGCTCGAAGAGCCGCGATATGCGCCCATCGCCCTCTGGCTGGCGGGCACAGGCGGAGATGAGGCGGCGGCCCGGCGGATTGCGGGGCTTCTGGCCGTGGCGCAGGAGCATGGTGTGCGTCTCGCCACGGTGATGGCGGCGGGCCATGCCTGTGACGGGGCCTGCGCCATTCTGTTCGCCCTTGGCGACGAGCAAATCGCCGCCGCCAGTGGCACAGGGATGATCGCCCAAGACTGAGCGGATCGCTGGAAACTGAGGAGAACGCTGAAAATTGAGCCCGGGCTACAGCCTGCGGCTCATCAGCATATATTGCGCGCGCGGCTCGAAACGGGCGCGCCGATACAGCTTCATTGCGGCCTCGTTGGTGCGGTCCACTTCGAGATGTATCGCACCAACGCCTGCTTCGCCGAGGGTTCGGGGCAGGGCGTGCAGAACCTCGGTTGCGATGCCGCGCCCCCGCACTGCGGGCCGGATGAACAGCTCGTCTATCATCCCGTCCAGCCCGCCGAATTCCACCGACCAGCTGAAGGTCATGACGAGATAGCCGATGGGCGCGCGGGCCGGGCCTATCAGATAGATCGCGCCATAGGGGATCCCTTCGAGCAGTGGCAGCAGCGCGCCACGGCGTTGCTCCTCGGTGCTGTCGATGCCGCATTCGGCGTGAAAACTGGCCACCAGAGTCAGCAGCTTTTCCAGATCATCCGGGCCCGCAAGATGCAGCGAGGCGCTCATAGCCGACCCAGACGTTCGGTCAGCAGGGCAAAGAAGCCATCCGCTTCCACATCGCCGATGAACATCGCATTCGGGCTGCGATCCGTGACCCCCCACCAGTCGGCGACGGTCATGCCCAGGGTCAGCTCGGAGGCGGTCTCCACCTCGACATTCACATGCCGCCCCGAGAAAAGCTCGGGCCTGATCAGGTAGGCAATGACACATGGGTCATGCAAGGGGCCGCCTTCGGACCCGTATTTTTCCACATCGAAGCGTTCAAAGAACTCAAGCATATCGGCGGTGAAGCTGCCCACACGGGTGCCGAGATCGCGAAAGGCGGCCACCCGGGCCGGGGTGGCCAGCGCCTTGTGGGTCACATCCAGCGGCATCATGGTGACGGCAACACCGCAGCCCAGAACCTCGCGGGCGGCTTCGGGGTCGACATATATGTTGAATTCGGCTGCGGGGGTGATGTTGCCGACCTCGAAATAGGCCCCGCCCATCAGCACGATTTCCTGCACCCGTCCGATGATGTCCGGCGCCTTGCGAAAGGCGGCGGCGATATTGGTGAGAGGGCCGAGCGGGCAGAGCGTCACCGTCCCGGGGGCCTCCTGTCGCAGGCTCTCGATGATGAAATCGACACCGTTCTGCTCCGCCAGAGCCATGGTCGGTTCAAACAGCTCCGGCCCGTCCAGCCCGGTTCTGCCGTGGACATGTTCGGCCGTCACCAAGGCCCGCTCAAGCGGGGCCGCACAGCCCGCATGGACCTTCACATCCCGGCGCTCTGCGACCTCGCAAACGATCCGCGCGTTCTTTTGCGTCAGCGCCAGCGGCACATTCCCGGCCACGGTGGTAATCCCCAAGAGATCGATGTCCTGCGGCGACCCCAAAGCCAGCAGAATGGCGACCGCGTCGTCCTGTCCGGGGTCGGTATCGATGATGATTTTACGCGCTCTCATTGTGGTCTCCGTTGGCTGAGGGGGGACAGTGTCAAGCCTGCGATGGCTTGTCCAGAGCGGCGCTGCCCAAAAGGGCGGGGTACTCCGTCAGCCTGATTGATTTAGGGGCAGCTATCGCTTGCATCCTGCGGGCGGGGCAGTCAGTGGGCGGAGCGGTCAGTTGCGGGATTTTTCTTCGGCTTTGACCTGGTTCCACAAACCATCCATTTCGTCGAGGTCACTGTCCTCCGCGCGCTTTCCGATTGCCGCAAGTTTTTCCTCTACGGCGGTGAACCGGCGCGTGAATTTTGCATTTGTGCGGCGCAGGGCGGCCTCTGGTTCGACGCCCAGATGACGACCGAGATTGGCCATCACGAACAGCAGATCGCCAAATTCTTCTTCGACTTCGGTCTGACTGAGCTGCTCGCGGGCCTCGACCAACTCGGCAGATTCCTCGGCAATCTTGGCCAGAACATTCTGCGCCGAGGGCCAGTCAAATCCGACCCGCGCGGCGCGTTTTTGCAATTTGAAGGCCCGCAGGAGCGCAGGCAGGCCAACGGCCACGCCGTCAAGGGCGCCGGATTGGGCGTTCGACGCGCGCTCGGCAGCTTTGATCCTCTCCCAGTCCTGCGCTTGCTGGTCGACGGATTTCTCGCGGTCTTCGTTTCCGAAAACATGCGGGTGGCGCGACACCATCTTGTTCGACATGGTGGTGACCACGTCCTGAAAATTGAAATATCCCGCCTCATCGGCCATCTGGGCATGAAACACCGACTGAAACAGAAGATCCCCCAATTCCCCCTTCAGCTCGGACCAGGACCGGCGCTCGATCGCATCGGCGACCTCATAGGCCTCTTCGATGGTATAGGGGGCGACAGAGGCGAAATCCTGTTCGATATCCCAGGGGCATCCGGTGTCCGGGTCGCGCAGCCGTTGCATGATTTTCAGCAGCCGTTCGATACCTGCCGTCTCGTCGTGGATCAGACTGTCGTCACTCATTGCACCTGCCTGCGTTGTGTGGTGATGTGCATTTTCCCGACTATCTTACAGGAGTCCACCCCATGCCGGTCGTCAATCGTATTGCCGATTTCTCTGAGGATATGAAGATCTGGCGGCGCCGGTTGCACCAGATCCCCGAACTGGGCCTGGAGACCGTGAAGACCGCCGCCTATGTCACGGAAATCCTTGAAGGGTTTGGTGTCGACGAAATCCATGGCGGGATTGCCTCCAACGGGATCGTGGCGATTATCAACGGCCGCGGCGAGGGGCCGACCATCGGGCTGCGGGCCGATATGGACGCCTTGCCGATCACCGAGCCGGAGGGGGCGGAGTACCGGTCCACGCATCCGGGAAACATGCATGCCTGCGGCCACGACGGCCACACCACGATGCTGTTGGGGGCGGCCAGGTATCTGGCAGAGACGCGCAATTTTGCGGGCCGTGTGGCGCTGTTGTTCCAACCCGCCGAAGAGGTCACGGGCGGAGCCCGCATTATGGTCGAAGAGGGGGTGATGGACCGCTTTGACATCGCTGAAGTTTACGCTTTGCACAATTCACCCGGCCTGCCGGAGGGGGCATTTCTGACAGCGCCGGGCCCTCTGATGGCGGCAGTCGACACGTTCACCATCCATATCACCGGGTTGGGCGGGCATGGGGCAATGCCGCATGAAACCCGGGATCCGGTCATGGCCGCCTGTGGCATGGCGCAGGCCATTCAGACCATCGTCAGCCGCAACCACCACGCAACCGAGGATCTGGTGATTTCTGTCACTCAGATCCATACCGGCACGGCGGACAATGTGATCCCCGAAACCGCCTTTATCAATGGCACGATCCGGACCTTCAATCCTGATGTCCAGCGCATGGTGATGACCCGTCTGGACGAGATCGTCAAAGGCTGTGCGGTGGCCTATGGCGTCCGTGCGGAGCTGGACTATGAGGTCGGCTACCCCGCCACCATCAACGACGCGGCAAAGGCGGCCTTTGCGGCAGATGTGGCGCGCGATATCTCCGGGGCCTCGCAGGTCGAGGCCGACGGGGGGCGCGAAATGGGGGCGGAGGATTTTGCCTATATGCTGCAGGCCCGCCCCGGCGCCTATCTGTTCCTCGGTCAGGGAGAGACAGCCGGCCTGCATCATCCGGACTATGATTTCAACGATGCCATCGCGCCCGTTGGGGCGTCGTTTTTCGCCCGATTGGTGGAGAAAGCACAGCCGGTGGTCTGAGTTTCACAGCCGGGCGGGCTTTCGGATGACAAGCCCGTCCGCTTTCGCTATGGCGAGGGCCACAACCCGAGAAGAGGGAGCAGCCGGATATGGCGTTGGAAGACGCAAAGACCCAGGTGGATCAGGCGTTCACCCGAGAAGACCTGAAAGGTCTGAGTTTCGAGAATACCTTTGGCGGGGCGTTGTCGTTCTTGCGACGACGCTACAGCAAGGATCTGACCCACGCAGATATCGCCGTCACCGGTATTCCGTTCGATCAGGCGGTGACCAACCGTCCCGGCACCCGTCTGGGGCCGCGGGCCGTGCGCGAGGCGTCGGCGCTGCAGAGCCCGGATGCGCCCTATGGTTGGGACATCTGCCCGGCGAGCGAGCTGGCCATTGTCGACTATGGCGATCTGGCCTTTGACTATGCCAATGTGCCTGCCTTTCCGGATACGCTGACGGATCATATCCGGGGGATTCTGGCGACGGAGACGGCCTCGGTTGCCATCGGCGGCGATCACTATGTCAGCTTCCCGATCCTGAAGGCCTATGCCGAGAAATACGGGCCTGTGTCGCTGTTGCATTTCGATGCCCACAGCGACACCTGGGCCGATGATGATTTCACCCGCGTCGATCATGGCACCATGTTCTACAAGGCGGTGAAATCCGGCATCATCGACCCTGCAACCTCGGTGCAGGTGGGCATTCGCACCACCAACGAGGACACTCTTGGCGTGCCCACGATCGATGCGCCCACCGTTCACGAGATCGGCCCCGCAGAGACCGCGCGCCGTATCCGCGAGATACTGGGGGACCGGCCGGTCTATCTGACCTTTGATATCGACTGTCTCGATCCGGCCTATGCGCCGGGCACCGGCACGCCGGTCTGGGGCGGTTTGACTTCGGCGCAGGCGGAGGCGATCCTCAAGGGGCTGCGCGGGATCAACATCAAGGGCGGCGACGTGGTCGAGGTGTCGCCTCCCTTTGATACCACCGGCGCCACGGCAATCGCAGGCGCGCATGTTGCAATGAGTATTATCTGCCTTCTGGGCTGGAAGATGAGAGAGCGATGACAGAGTTCAATCAACCGATCAGCGGCAATGATCTGGCCCGGTTCTCGGGACCCAATACCTATATGCGCCTGCCGCAGGCGACCTCGCTGGACGGGCTGGATGTTGCGGTTTTGGGGGTGCCGATGGACATCGGGACCTCGTGGCGGTCCGGGACCCGGTTCGGCCCCAAGCAGATCCGCGCCGAAAGCGCGATGATCCGGCCCTATAATATGACCACGGGCGGGGCTCCGTTTGATCACCTGAACATCGCTGATATTGGCGATCTGGCAATCAACACCTTCAACCTGCCGGAATCGCTCCGCATTATCGAAGACAGCTATGATGCGATCCTGTCGCAGGATGTCATGCCCGTCGCCATGGGCGGAGACCATTCGATCACCCTGCCGATTTTGCGCGCGATTGCCCGCAAACACGGGCCGGTGGCGCTGATCCATATCGATGCGCATGCGGATGTGAATGACGAGATGTTCGGCGAGAAAGAGACCCACGGCACCGTGTTCCGCCGCGCCCACGAAGAGGGGCTGCTGGTGGATGACAAAGTGTATCAGATCGGGCTCCGGGGGACTGGCTATGGTCCCGATGACCTGAAAGAACCCCAGGGCTGGGGCTTTCAGCATTTTCTCGCATCAGAGCTGTGGAACCGGTCGCTGCACAATATGGGGGCCGAAATCCGTCGCGATATCGGCAATCGGCCGGTCTATATTTCCTATGATATCGACAGTCTTGATCCGGCCTTTGCGCCGGGAACGGGCACGCCGGAGATCGGCGGGTTGACGACGATGCAGGCCCTGGAGCTGATCCGCGCCTTCAAGGGGCTGAATGTGGTGGGCTTTGATCTGGTTGAAGTCTCGCCTCCCTATGACACCTCGGGCAATACTGCATTGGTGGCTGCGAATCTGATCTATGAGATGCTGTGCATTCTCCCCGGGCAGGTGCCAGAAGGTTGAACTGCGGGCTGAACTGCCGGTGATCCCGGTGACCCTGCCGGGGCATTTGCACGCGGGCCATCCCGCCTTGTGGCGGGTCGCGCCATGGCGCCTTGCGGCGGGTCGGGCGGGGGCGCAGGTTAGTGCGGGTGCGCTCCGGTCAGGGGTGGCTCTCCCGCCGACGCTTCGATTTCGTGCGAAATCTCCCGCCTGTTGGGCCGGGCGCCGGGCTTCGCCCGGCCAAGAGCGCGCTACAGCTGCGGCAGGCTGTCTGGCGCCGGTGTTTGGTGGGCGCGCGCGGACAGGCAGCCCTCCTGTACCTCGCGCCACATCGGCACATTGAGCGACATCTGGCATTGGGCCATGAACATGCGCCCGTCGACCTGCAGGCAGATGGTTTCGCCCAATTCGATACGGCCCCCTTGTTTGTCGGTGCAATAGCAATCAACGGTCTTGCCGCCGGGGCCGGTCACATCTGCTCGGGCCGCCGTGACGACCAGAAGGGCGAGACAGACAAGAACACTGGCATGTTTCATGGCACTAGCCTATCACAGGTGAAGCCCCGCGCCAAAGCCCTGACGGCGCCCGAAACAGTGAGACAGATCCGACGATGATCCCCGAAGACCGGCTGGAACAGATCCTGCAACGCTATCAGTATCTCGAGGCGGCGATGGCCGATGGGCCTGGGGGCGATATCGCGCGTCTGGCGAAGGAATACTCCGATCTGCGCCCGGTGGCGGAACAGATCGGTGCCTATCGGCAGCTTCTGAGCGATCTTGCCGATGCCGAAGAGATGTTGGACGATCCGGACATGAAGGCGCTGGCGCTGGAGGAAATCCCGACGCTCAGGGCGGCTTTGCCCGAGGCCGAACACCGGCTGCAGCTGGCCCTGCTGCCGAAGGACGAGGCCGACAGCCGGGCGGCGATTCTGGAGATCCGGCCGGGCACCGGTGGCGATGAGGCGGCGCTATTTGCCGGTGACCTGTACCGGATGTACAGCCGCTATGCCGAGGCCCGCGGCTGGAAGGTCGAGGTGATCGAAGAGCAGTCCACCGAACTCGGCGGGCTCAAGGAGCTGGTCGCACGGATCAATGGCGAGGGTGTCTTTGCGCGGTTGAAATACGAAAGCGGCGTGCACCGTGTTCAGCGTGTGCCGGTGACCGAAAGCGGGGGGCGTATCCACACCTCGGCGGCGACGGTCGCTGTTCTGCCGGAAGCGGAAGACGTGGACATCAAGATCGACCCGAATGACCTGAGGATCGATACAATGCGGGCGTCCGGCGCAGGCGGGCAGCACGTCAATACCACCGACTCGGCCGTACGCATCACCCATTTGCCCACCGGCCTGATGGTCACCAGCTCGGAAAAATCCCAGCACCGCAACCGTGAGATCGCGATGCAGGTGATGAAGACCCGCCTCTATGATCTGGAGCGGCAGCGGATCGATACCGAACGCTC
This sequence comes from Phaeobacter sp. B1627, assembly GCF_006265095.1. Lineage (GTDB taxonomy): Bacteria > Pseudomonadota > Alphaproteobacteria > Rhodobacterales > Rhodobacteraceae > Epibacterium. Next base: position 122,063 of record NZ_VCNK01000014.1, on the reverse strand, counting down.
CGCAGATCGCGCAAGCCAGGTCGGCTCCGGCGACCGGTCCGAACGGATCCGTACCTATAATTTTCCGCAGGGGCGGATGTCGGATCATCGCATCAACCTGACGCTCTACAAGCTTGAACAGATCATGGGGGGCGACCTTGACGAAATCATCGATGCGCTGACGTCGGATCACCAGGCGCAGATGCTGGCGGAGATGGGGCAATGACCACCACCGCTGCGCAGGCCATGGTCGCGGCGACCGCGCGGCTCCGGGCGGCGGGTGTGGATGATCCGGCGCGGGACGCACGGGTTCTTCTGGCACATGCGGCCCGGGTGGATGCCAGCCGCATCACCCTGATCGCGCCGGAGGATCTGCCGTCCGAGATTGTCGAACGCTATGAACAGCTGGTGTCTCTGCGGGCGATCCGGGTGCCGGTGTCTCATCTGGTCGGGGAGCGGGATTTTTACGGACGACGGTTCAAAGTCTCGGCGGATGTGCTCGATCCGCGGCCCGAGACGGAAACGCTGATCGAGGCGGCGCTGGCGCATCCTTTTGAACGGGTTTTGGATCTCGGGATCGGGTCGGGTTGCATTCTTGTGACCTTGCTTGCCGAACAGCAGCAGGCAACTGGGCTTGGGGTCGATCTGAGCGAGGCGGCCTGCCTGCAGGCCAGCGCGAATGCGGTGCTGCACCGGGTGCAGGCGCGCGCGGATATCCGGCGATCAGACTGGTTTTCGGCCGTCGAGGGGCGTTTTGACCTGATTGTTTCAAATCCGCCATATATTGCGCTGAGTGAAATGGATGGCCTGTCGGCAGAGGTGCGCGACCATGAACCCCAGATGGCGCTGACCGATGGGGCCGATGGTCTGACGGCCTATCGCAAAATCTGCGGCAGCGCCGCGCCATATCTGACGCAAGGTGGCCGCCTGATTGTGGAAATCGGGCCGACCCAGGGGGCGGAGGTTGCGGAAATGATGGGGGCAGCGGGGCTGGTTGGTGTCACCCGGCTGCAGGATCTGGACGGGCGCGACCGGGTGGTTTTGGGCCGGAAGACGTGACATTTCGGCGGAAATTCCTCGATTTTGGCGGCGGAATACAAAAAAGAGTCAAATATCATGCACTGCCCCCTTGTTTGTGCTGTCGGAAAATGGTTACTCAAGGTGTCGCTGCTGTAAGAGGACTTCGACAGTTTTCTCGGCGACGCCAAGCCCAAAAAAGTTCGCAGACCCAGCGCAGGATGCGCAGTAGAGGACTTCGACAATTAGAATTAAGGCTGACGTTAGGCATATGAGATCGTCCAAATCACGTTCGCGTTCAAAGTCGAACCGAAATCGCCCGAATGGGGTCAATGTTGTGAACCGCGTGTTCGACAGCAATGGACCAGAAGGTAAAGTGCGCGGTACGCCGCAGCAAATCATCGATAAGTATAATCAGCTTACGCGGGATGCTCAGCTGAGCAACGACCGGGTTGCGGCTGAGAACTTCCAGCAGCACGCGGAACACTACCTGCGGATGCTGAACGAAGCGCAGCGCGAAATCGACACTCGTCGGGAGGAGCAGGAGCGGCAAAACCGTGAACGCCAGGCCGAACGTGATCGGGAACGGGCTGAGCGGCTTGAACGTCAGGAGCGTGAAGCGACGACGGATGCGGCTTCCGGTGAGGGCCCGCAGCCCGAGATCCAGGATCCGCGCGACGCTGCAGCGCCCGTGAGCGAAAGCAGCGGTCTGGTGGAGACGCCGGAGGGGCAGACCTCTGCCCCTGAGACCCCCGAGGTCAAGAAGGCCCCCAGCCGCAAACCGCGCAACCGCAAGCCTGCTGCTCCGAAAGAGCCCGCCTCAGATGGCATGCCAGACGGCAATCCGGACGGACATTCCGAGGCGAAACCCGATGCCGAGGCCAAGCCAAAGCGCAGCCGGGCAAAGCCGAAGCCGAAGCCCAAGCCGGAAGAGCCTCAGGAAGCGGCAGAGTAATCTCTGATCGGAGCCTAGCACGCCAATGAAAACCCCCGATGCGGCCGCACGGGGGTTTTTGCGTATCTGTCTTATGCGTATCTGACGTCGTCAACCTGAAGACGGGCGGGTCCTGCCTGCGGTGGCTACAGAGATTTGAGGCTGCGGGCGAGGGCGCAAAAGGCCTCCAGGCTGATCTGTTCAGCCCGTTCGGTCGGTGGGATGCCCGCGGCCCGCAGATGGTCCTCAATCGCGGGGCTGATCCCCTTCAGAGAGGCGCGCAGCATCTTGCGACGTTGATTGAACGCGGCGGCGACAACCCGCGACAGCACCGCCGCATCGGCGGGAAAGCGTGGCTCGGGAAGGGCGGTCAGGTGGACGACCGCGCTGCTGACCTTTGGCGGCGGGGTAAAGGCGCCCGGCGGCAGCGACATGACAATTCTGGCGTCGGACCGCCACTGTGCCAAAAGCGCCAGACGGCCATAGGCCTTGGAACCGGGTTGCGCGACAATGCGTTCGGCAACTTCACGCTGGAACATCAATGTCAGGCTCTGCCACACGGGCGGCCATTCTTTTGGCGTCAGCCAGCGCACCAGAAGCTCGGTGCCGACGTTGTAGGGCAGGTTGGCCGCGATGCGGATTGGCGGTGTCAGATGGGCCAGCGGGTCTATCTCCAGCGCGTCGCCGTTGATCACCTCCAGCCGGCCGGGGTAGGCGGCCGCGATGTCCGCCAAGGCCGGCAGGCAGCGCTGATCCTTTTCAATCGCCAGCACGCGGCGCGCGCCTTCGCTCAGCAAGCCCCGGGTCAGCCCGCCGGGACCGGGTCCGATCTCCAGCACGTCACAGCCGGACAGATCGCCGGCCTGGCGCGCAATTTTGGCGGTGAGGTTCAGGTCCAGCAAAAAGTTCTGACCCAGCGATTTGCGGGCCGAGAGCTGATGGGTCGCGATGACCTCGCGCAGCGGGGGGAGTGTGTCGATGGCGCTCATGATGCGCCTTCATAGGCGGCTGGGACCGATCTGGAAAGCGGTTGTTTCTGATATGCCACGGTTTGGCCTGATCTGCCCCGATCTGTTGTGACCGGCTTGCGGGCGCCATCCGTCACCGCGATTGTAGGGCGCTCAGACGGAGGCGGCCATGGTCTGGGCGAGCTTCAGCGCCTCGATCAGGCTGGAGGGCGATGCGATGCCTTGACCGGCGATGTCAAAGGCCGTCCCGTGGTCGGGCGAGGTGCGAATGAAGGGCAGGCCAAGGGTGACATTCACGCCCTTGTCGAAGTCCAGCGTCTTGATCGGGATCAGCGCCTGATCGTGATACATTGCGATTGCAGCATCATAGCGCGCACGGGCGGCCGCGTGAAACAAAGTATCGGCAGGATGAGGCCCGGTCAGGAGATGGCCCTCGGCCTGCATCTGTGTGATCAGCCCGGTCATCCACGCCAGCTCTTCCTGCCCCATGGCACCGCCTTCGCCGGCATGGGGATTGAGGCCGGTGATCGCGATCCGGGGCGCGGCTATGCCAAACTGGCGCGTCAGACCCTCTGCGGTGAGGGTGATCACCTCGCGCAGGAGCGCCGGGGTCAGCGTCTCGGCCACCTGGCAGAGCGGGATGTGGATGGTGGCCGGAACGACGCGCAGCTCGGCGCTCGCCAGCATCATCACCACACGTCCGACACCGGCGAGGGCGGCGAGGAATTCCGTATGTCCGGGATAGGCGAAAGCGGCTCCGTCGATCAGCGCTTTCTTGTGGATCGGCGCCGTGCAGACGGCAGAGGCCTGACCGGCCGTGACCAGCGCGACTGCCGTCTCGATCGACCGGATGACACCGGTGGCATTGCGCGGATCCGCGGTGCCCTGGGTTGCGGCGCCCTCGAAGGGGATCGGCAGGACGGGCAGGCTGTTCCTACTGACGGTGAGCGCCTCTGCCGGGGTGGCGACTTCGGTGAACTCTGTTCCTGCCGGCAAGTGGCGCGGGTCGCCGATCCAGACAAACGGGCAGGAGCTGCGCAGCTGCGACCAGGCCGCGACGGCAATCTCGGGTCCGATGCCTGCTGGTTCGCCGCAGGAGAGCGCAATCACCTGCGGCGGTCGTGTCATCGCATCTCAATCCGCGCGTTGGCCCGCAGCTGTTCCACAAGGCTGTCGGCCAGGGCATTCAGCCGCTGCTGCACCAGGGCGTTGGCAACCGTGAGGCGGGCATCTTCCTGGGTGGCGTTGATCTCGCTCGTGCGGCCGCAAAGCATCACCAGAAGCAGGGTCTGACCGTTGTCGCGGGTGATATCAGCGGTGGATTCGCCTGTGTCCAGTTTGGCCAGCTGCAGCGCGATGTCCTGCGGGATGTCCGCCGGGGCGACACTGCCGCGGTACAACACGGCCGGGTCCTGATCCTTGGCGATGCCATAGAGGTCGTCGCAGGTATCGACCGCGTCCCGGACCTCCTTGGCGCGCGCCAGAGCGTCGGCGCTGCGACCACCGGGAATGCGGTATGTCGCGTAATCGATGGCGGCAAAACGGGCGCTGCGGCCGTCCACTTCGCGCAGGCCCCGCATCTGGAACAGCGCAACCGCACCGGGCAGCGACAACGGGCGGGTGATTTCACCCGGTTTGAGGGCCAGCACGACCTCCTGTAGCTGAGGCGGCAGACGGGTCAGGGGCATCCAGGGCAGGCGGCCACCGTCCAAACGACTGTCAGAGGCGGAAAACTGCGCCGCCGATGCCGCGAAGGCCTCGCTGGTTTTCACGTCCGCGATCTGGGTCGCAAGTTCCTCGACCTGTGCGGCGTTGTTCTGATCCACGGGCATGATGATTTCGGAAAGCAGAACCTGAACGCTGCCCGATCCGGCAGAGCCCATGGCGCGGTCGATCTCTTCTTCTGTCGGGCGCGCCCGGGACAGGTAACGACCCCGCACATATTCACGCCACCCCAATCCGGCAGAGGCGAAATCGCGAACCGTTTCGGGGGCGACACCGGCCTGTTGCAACCGGGCGAGGAAGTCCTCGAGCGGCAGATTGGCGCGCGCGGCCAGCTCGCGCATCCCTTCGGTGATTTCCGCATCGCTGAGGGTCAGCCCGACCTCGGCCATTGCGGACCGTTTCAACCGGTCTTCGATCAGATCCTTGCGGGCGGCAACGAGGGGATCGCCCTGCGCGGAGCCCAGAACCGACAGGAACAAGGCGCGCTGTTCCAGTTCGTAGGCGGTGATCACGTCCTCATTGACGATAATGGCCGGGGCAAACAATCCCTGCGCGGCACTCGGTGAGAGCGGCAGAGCGGCCACAAACGACAGGGTCAGAGCGCCGAGGCCTGCAGCTGTGCGCGTCCGGTTGATCAGGGCCCGGATGGCCCGGCGGAGAATTACGTTGTGCTGCATGATCGCCTGCTTGTTGTGGTGCCGCTTTTTACGGAAAAGCCGTTGAGTGACAGTGTAAAACCGAAATCGGTCGACGGCTCAACACTTGTGGTGGAGGTATAGCGACGGCTGACTGAGAGGTCGAGGGTCACGCACTCGTTTCGATATGTCAAACCAATGCCCGCGCGGGTGGCCCGGCCGTCGGTGATGTCATATCGCATGCTGGCGCCTGCTTCCCATGCGGGGGTCAGCGCATATGAGCCGTCAAACCACAGTTCCGATGTTTCGCTGTCGCGATCTTCTTCGGCGTCGGCCTGCAGCCAGAGGTAGCTGCCGGCAAGCGTCAGCCGGTCGCGGCTGATGTCGCCGCGAAATTCTGCCTTGGACACGGACCATTCCTCATCGAACAGGCCCCGTGCCGTCAGTGTCAGATTGTTCCGCAATCCGATCTGCCCGGCGACCAGTATATTGGAGTTCTGCCCGTCCAGCCCGGAACTGGAGGTGAAACCGTCCTGCGAATCTGACCGCAGGACCTGTGCCACGATGCCGGTCGCCTCCCAGCCGGAGGGGTCGAAATGCGAGAAATGCACGCCGTAGACCAGAGAGCGGCCATCCTCCCGCGCATCTGCCTCGGGGAAGCGGGACAGGGCGAGCAGGTTCCCCTGATCGAATTCGGAGATGTTGCTGGATTCGTTCGGGACATCATCGCCGTTCACCTTGGTCCACCCCAGCTGGAGGATCGGCTCCAGGATCTGGGTGGCGCCCGAGGCCGTCTGGCGCGCCATCGGCCGGCGGAAGGTCAGCGCGGTTTTGGGCGTGACCCGGTTCGCTTCGTTGTCAAAGGCGGCATCATCGGACAGGGCAAAACTGTCGAGCCCGATGCCCGCCGTCCAGGTGGTTTCCACGCCGCCGGGCAAGATCCAGCTGCGCAACCATGTGATGTCGGCAGAGACCCGGGTAACATCGCGCCCGTTGGCCTCGGTTGCGGTGGCATCCAGAGAGGAGGCGCGGTTGAATTGCGTCGCGTTCAGCCTGAGCCGCAGCTCGCCGCCGATCCGTTTGGGAAACAGGCGTTGTTCGAACGTCCCGGTGAGGATGGTCGCGGGCACAAAATCCTGGTTCTCCGTGTCCCGCAGGGTTTTGTAGTTATAGGCCGCGATCTGGATCAGCTGATCCCGTCGCGCCCGGCTGAGGGTCACATCGGAGCGGAGCCGGTCGGTGTCGGAAATGTCGTAATCCGCGAGATAGGCGTCATCAGAGACCGTCCTGAGATCAAAGCTCAGCCTGAAGCCGCGCTGGATGTCGAACCTGCCGCTGGCAAAGAGGTAGCCGCGTCCGTCGTCGGGCTGAATGTCATCCCGGCTGAACGCGCCGGAAATCTCGATCTGCCCGTTGCGAAAGGCCTGGCGGTAGCGCAGGTCCAATGTGGTGGTATCGGCCGACAGATAGGGCGTGATGGTCAGGTCCCTGTGGGGGCCGATGGTCACGAAATACGGCAGTTTGAAACCGAACCCGAGGTTGGACGAGCTCGACAGCGACGGGATCAGAAACCCGCTGGCGCGGTTCAGTGTCGGATCCGGCAGGCGCAGGGCGGGAAAGTAGAAGACCGGCACATCCCTGATCCGCAATTGCGCGTTCTCCAGGTAGAGCTGCCGTTCCTGCTCGTCATGGGTGATCCGTTCCGCCCGGATTTGCCAGAGCGGCGGGCGGCCGTCGTCACAGACATCGCAGGAGGTCACGGAGGTCTTGTAGAGCTGGGAATACCGCCCCTCGACCCGGGTCATCTGCAGGGCGGCCAGTTGCACCTGCTGATCAAACACCAGCCGCGCCCCGCGCAGGATGCCGTCGCGCAGACCGTTGTCCAGCTCTGCGGTATCGGCCAGAACGGTGATTGCGCCGCTCTGATCGATGCGGATCGGACCTTCAAGATTCAGCATACCGTTCTGGCGGTCATAGACGATCCGGTTGGCCTGAAGCCGTATATCCCCCTGGAAGACCTCGACATTTCCTTCGGCCACCAATTTGTGTCCGGGTGAGATAAAGACCCGGTCGGCCACCAGCATCGCGGGCGCGTTCTCGTCCTCGGTCGCCTGCGCGGGTGCCGAAGCAGGGGGGGTGGGGGCGAGGGTGGCCACCGTCTGCGCGAGCGCAGCCGCCCCGGTCAGACCCAGCCACAGGGGTACCATCGCCAGCAGCACAGGGCGGCGCTGACGTGTCATGAATTCAACCGTCTTCGGCATGCAGGAGCAATCCCATCGTCAAGAGTATTGAGGCCACCGGCGGGGCCCAGGCGGCCAGCAGCACCGGTATCTGGCCGTTCTCGCCCAGGATGCGGGCGAAGTTATGGACGAAATACAGCGAAAACCCCAACATGACGGCGGTCAGCACCGCGACCCCGGTTCCCCCCAGTCGGGAATGGCGCATGGTGAAGGCCGCACCCACCAGGACCATCGCCACAAGGAACAGCGGACGGGCCAGTTCGACCTGCAGCCAGACCCGGAACCGGGTGGTGGAAAACCCCGCCTCGGTCAGGGCCGCGATGGTCTGGGGCAGATCATAGATCGAGATCCCCTCGGCAAAGCCGATGGTGTCGCGAATGCGCTCGTTTGTGAGTGTCGTGGGAAGCCGCAGGTGGTCATAGCGCCGCGCGCCTTGCTCCGGGTTCACTCCGACGGCCAGCTGCCAGACCTTGGCGTCGCGCAGGACCCAATCCTCGCCATCGAGCGAGGCCTCTTCGGCGATGGTACGGCGTACGGGGCCGCCGTCGGGCGCGTAGGTGAGGATCGAAACATCATAGAGGAACAGCGCGTCCGCATCGCCGCGGTAGTTGGCGGCATGGATGACAGATTGGCCATTCTGCCCCCCCTGCCGCAGCCAGAGACCCTCACCGGTCAGCGATACGGCCGCCGCAGCGCCGGGTTGGCGATAGCTCTCCGCGAGTTCCTTGTAGCGGTTCGTGGTGGCGGCCACCATCGGGTTCAGAATACCCACGGCGAGGCCGCCGATGACCAGCGAGACCGCCACCGGCGGCACCAGGGCCCGGATGCCGGAGCGGCCAATCGCCCGCGTCACCACCAGCTCGCTGCTGCGGGCCATGCCAACGAACAGCACGATGGTGGTGAGGATCATGATCAGCGGCAGAAATTCGCTCAGCGTGCCGGGCGCATTCAGCAGCGTCAGGCCGAGAAGTTGCGAAATGTTCAGATCCTGTGCTTCGAAACGCCGGACCTGTTCGCTCAGGTCGATCAGCATCACGAGGCTCATGAGAACGGCGGAGATCACCAGAAACCACTGGGTGAAGCGCCGGGCGTAGTAGAAATCCAAAATCATCGCAGAGGCCCTCTCCCCGGAAGGTTCTGCACCTCTGCCCGGGCCGCGCCGGGCCCGGCCTCACCGTCGGAGCGGGAAGCCGTACGGGAGGCGGCCGAGATCCCGTGGCCGCAGAGTGAGTGGCAGAGCGAGAGACTGTGTGCCAGACTGTATGCCAGCCAGTGCGGCAGAGAGTATGCGCGCCTGAACGGCAGGCTGTGCGCGAGACTGTGCGCCAGACAGTATGCCAGACTGAGCGGCAACAAGTATCCGTCGTTATGTGACACCCGATCCCCCCATGATCTTGCGCTCGGATTGTTGCCGGGACCTTAGAGGAATTGTGCAGGGGGGAAAACTGCATTCTTCTCCGGCAGATGCGAGATGGGTCACAGGCTGCGCGTCAGGTTGCGCATCGGGCAGGGAGGCTGCTTTGAAGTGATCTGGGAGGGGGGCCGGAGGGCCGCTGGCAAGCGCGTCGGCACGCAGGGCGGGGCAGGATCAAACCTATGCGTGCCAGGCCCTGTCCGCGACGCGCTCTGCGTGGAGTGAAGCCCCCGACCTTCCGCTACTGGTATTCGCTGGATGCAGCGGCTACTCCTAGGGGGCAATAGTGGTCGGACATGTCCGGAACCACCGAAACTGATGATCCACAGGAGACCCGAATGAGCGCGCTCACACCGATCCGTTTTTCCAGCTACGATCCCAAATCTCTGGCTGACATCGAAGGCCATGTTGCGATTGTGGTCACGCCCGAGGGCACAATGGATCAGGCCGCTCGCAGCGCCAACCGGCTGACCAAGGGGGCCGTGGCCCGCTTGATCGCCTCCGAGAGCTTTGCCAAGGCCAAACCGGGGCATGTCATTACCCTCGCATGGCCTGCGGGTCTGGCGGCAGAGGCGCTGCATGTTGTGATCCTGTCGCGCCGGATGACGCCGGTCGAGGCGCGCAAGGCCGGGGCCAAACTGGCTGAGGCGCGGGGCACCTCGGCGCTCATGGTCAAAGCGGGAAATATGGCCCGTGCGGCGGATCTCGCCTTTGGGCTGGCCTTGCGGGGCTATAGTTTCGACGCCCATAAAACCGCCAGCAGCGATGCGCGCGGCGAGGTGGTGATCGGCCACAACCGCCCCGAGGAAATCGAACTCGCCTATCAGCCGCTGATGGCGGTTGCCGAAGGTGTGCACATGACCCGCGATCTGGTCAGCGAGCCGGCGAACGTATTGACCACCACTGAGTTTGCCGATCGCCTGACGGAAATGAAGAGCCTCGGGCTCGAGGTGGAAGTGCTGGAAGAGGCCGATCTGGAGTCGCTGGGCATGCGCACTCTGCTCTGCGTCGGGCAAGGCTCTGCCAGCCCGTCGAAAGTGGTGGTGATGTCCTGGAACGGAGGCGAGGCTGGGGCGGCGCCGCTGGCGCTTGTGGGCAAGGGCGTGGTGTTTGACACCGGCGGGATCTCGTTGAAGCCGGCCGGGGGCATGGAAGACATGACCATGGACATGGGCGGCGCAGGCGTGGTGGCGGGCACTATGCGCGCGCTCGCCCTGCGCAAGGCCAAGGCCAATGTGGTCGGCCTTGTGGGGCTGGTCGAGAACATGCCCTCGGGCACAGCAATTCGCCCCGGCGATGTGGTGACATCGATGAAGGGGGACACGGTCGAGATCATCAATACCGACGCCGAGGGGCGGCTCGTTCTGTGTGACGTGCTGTGGTACACGCAGGAGCGGTTCAAACCGGCAGGGGTGATTGATCTGGCAACGCTGACCGGCGCCGTGATTGTCGGTCTCGGACATGAAAACGCGGGCGTTTTCTCCAATGACGACAAGCTGTGCCAGGCTTTCCTGAAGGCGGCCGGGGCCGAGGATGAAGGGGCTTGGCGCTTGCCGCTGGGCCAGGGGTATGATGACCAGCTGAAGTCGAATATCGCGGATATGAAGAATGTCGGGGGCCGTCCCGGCGGAGCCATCACCGCGGCACAGTTCCTGAAGCGGTTCATCAAGGATGAAACCCCGTGGATCCACCTCGATATCGCGGGGGTGGCCTCGGTCAAATCCAACACCACCTACGCGCCCAAAGGGGCCACGGGCTGGGGGGTGATGTCCCTGAACCGTCTGGTGAGAGATCAGTTCGAGGACGAATGAGCAATCAGATGGGGGCGGCCTATTTCTATCACCTGACGCGAAAGCCGTTGCAGGAGACATTGCCTGTGCTGCTGGAAAAGGCGCGCGGCGCCGGGTGGCGTATCGCGGTGCGCGGCGCTGACCCGGACCGATTGGCGTGGCTGGATGATGTGCTCTGGTCCGGGGGGGAGACCAGCTTTTTGCCGCATGGGCTCGCGGGGGGCGCGCATGACGCGCTTCAGCCGATCCTGCTGACCACATCGGCGCAGGCCCCCAATCAGCCGGCCTGTGTGATGAGCGTGGACGGAGCGGCCGTGACCCCGGAGGACGTCACCACGCTGGAGCGGGTTTGCATCCTGTTTGACGGTACTGACCCGCAGGCGGTTCAGCAGGCGCGTGGCCAATGGAAGGCGCTGACGGGGGCGGGCTGCGCGGCGCAATACTGGTCCGAAGAGTCGGGACGATGGGAAAAGAAGGCCGAGAGCGAGGCGGCCTCTGCCTAGGGGCGTTGCCGGTTGCGGGCTGGCCTGTCAGGGGCAAGGGGGAGGGCCGCTTTGTCCGAATTTTCCAGTGGCGTGCGGTTTTGCTTGTGGTGAGCAGTGCAGAAACGGTCTGCGGTTCAGAACCCGCGCGGGGCGCCAAAACGTGTGGCGATTGTTCAGGCGCCCATTGGCCTAGCGCGTCAGGATCAGCTCGTTGTTGCGGATCTCAATCCCCGAGAACCGCTGCAGGTAGCCCATCCCCAACAGGGACTGGTCCAGCTCACCCTCGTTGACCCAGGCCACCACATTCCTGTCGGTGACGGGGCCCAGCGTCACGGTGTCGAGCTTGACCCGGGCGGTGCGCACTTCGCCATTCGCGGTCATCGCCCGGCCGAGATAGGCAAGGTCGCTGGTGTCGATGCCGATGCGTTCGGCCACTGCCGCGTTCAGAACCATCTGGCTGGCTCCGGTGTCCACGAGGAATTCGACCGCTTGGCCGTTGACCTGCAATGTCAGATAATAATGGCCGTCGCGGGCGCGGGGCACGGTGATCTGCTCGCCTCCGGCGACGATAGCCTGGCGGGGGTGAACCGTCGCGCGGATATCATCCCACAGCCCATATGCCGCGAGCACGCCGAGAAAAATCAGCCCCCAGATGGCCAGATACTGCGCGGTCTTGCCCAGGGACTGCCGGTTCTGGACGAAGACCCAGGATCCGACCGCCACCAGCAATACGATCAGGTAGACCAGCCGGCCCATATCATCTGATGTCATTGAAAGGCGTCCTCCTGATGCTGGACCTAGGTATCCGGTGCCGCGATGTCTAGTTGGCAAAGCCAAAGGCGCGCAGACCTTCCAGAACGAACTGCACCGAAAGCGCGGCCAGCAGCATACCCAGCAGCCGGGTGGCGACATTGATCCCGACCGGGCCAAGCAGGCGCTCCACCAGACCGGAGATGGAGAACAGCCCCAGCATCAGCAGGATCACGGCGACCACGATGGCCATCACCGAGGCCAGCCCTTCGATGCCCGGATGCTGTCCCGTCAACAGGATCACGGTGGCAATGGAGCCGGGACCCGCAATCAGCGGGATCGCCATGGGAAACACCGAGGGGTCATCCTCCGGGGCGATATCGTCTCCCTGATGCTGCCGACGCGCGGCGCGACGTTCAAACAGCATATCGAGCGCGGTCAGGAACAGCAGCACCCCACCGGCCACGCGGAAGGCCGGCATTGAAATCCCGATGAAGCCCAGAACGCTTTCCCCGAACAGCGCGAAAACCGTCAGAATGCCGACCCCTGTCAGAGAGGCGCGGAGGGCGATGGCACGCCGCTGGCGCGAGGTCATGCCCTGCGTGAGCGCCAGAAACACCGGCATCAGACCGATGGGATCGATAATCACAAAGAGCGTCACAAAGGATGTGACCAAAAACGCCGTGTCGATCATTGAGCCTCTGCCACCTCAAGCTTCTCCAGCGCCTTCATCCACATCGCCTCTGCCCGCTCCAGCGCCTCGATGCATTCCGCGTGTTTCTTCTGCCAGACTTCGACGCCGGAGGTCTTGCCCTTTTCGTAGAGTTCCGGGTCGGCGAGCTTGTCGTCAAGCTTCTCACGCATCTCCGACAGTTTGACGACCCGTGCCTCCGCCTTGCGCACCTCAGAGCGCAGTGCGAGGATTTGGTCCCGGGTCAGGCGCTTGGGCTTCTTGGCGGGTTTCGGGGCCGACTTTGACGCCGGTTTCTCCCGCGACAGCAGCATATCGCGATAGCTGTCCAGATCCCCGTCATAGGGCGAGACGGTGCCGCCGGACACCAGCCAGAGACGGTCGGCGACCATCGACAGCAGGTGCATGTCGTGGCTGACCAGGATGACGGCGCCGCTATAGGCGGTCAGCGCGTCCACCAGCGCCTCGCGGCTCTCAATATCGAGGTGGTTGGTCGGCTCGTCGAGGATCAGCATATGGGGCGCGTCGAGCGTGGCCAGCAGCAGCGACAGCCGCGCCTTCTGACCGCCCGAAAGCCGCCCCACCAGCGTGTCCGCCTGCTCTGTCCGCAGCCCGAACCCCGCCAGCCGGGTGCGCCATTTGCCGGGCGCCTCATTCGGGCGCAGGCGGCGCAGGTGATCGATCGGGGTTTCATCGACGTAGAGCTCGTCCACCTGATGCTGGGCGAAATAGCCGATCCGCAGCTTGGAGGAGCGCACCATCTTGCCCGAAATCAGCGGCAGGCGGTCGGCCAGCAGTTTCGACAGGGTGGATTTGCCCTGACCGTTCTTGCCCAAGAGGGCGATACGGTCGTCCTGATCGATACGTAGGTTGAGCCGGCTGAGGATCTCGACCTCGCCATAGCCCGTGGTGCCGCCCTCAAGGTGGATGATCGGCGGCGACATTTCCTCGGGCTCCGGGAAGGAGAACGCGCGCATGGCCGCCTCCTGCGGGGTAGAGATCGGTTTCATCTTCTCGATCATCTTCAGGCGCGACTGGGCCTGTTTCGCCTTGGAGGCCTTGGCGCGGAAGCGGTCGACAAAGCTCTGCAGATGGGCGCGGCGGGCATCCTGTTTCTGCGCCTCGGACTGGGCGGCGGCGATGCGGGCGGCGCGGGTCTGCGCAAAGGTGTCATAGGGCCCCTGATAGAGCGTCAGCTTGCGGTCCTCCAGATGCAGGATCGCCCCCACCGCGCGGTTCAAAAGGCCGCGGTCGTGGCTGACAATCAGCACCGTATGGGGATATTTGGCGATATAGCTCTCCAGCCACAGCGCCCCTTCGAGATCGAGGTAGTTGGTCGGCTCGTCAAGGAGCAGCAGGTCGGGCTGGGCAAACAGGACCGCAGCCAGAGCCACCCGCATCCGCCAGCCGCCGGAGAAATCCGAGCAGGGCCGCAGCTGGTCGACATCGTCGAAGCCCAGCCCCTTGAGGATGGAGGCCGCCCGGGCCTCTGCTGACCAGGCGTCGATATCGGCCAGCCGGGTCTGGATCTCGGCGATCCGTGTGCCATCGGTGGCGGTCTCGGATTCCGCCATCAGCGCCGCGCGTTCGACATCTGCCGCCAGCACGGTGTCAATCAGCGAGTCCGACGAGGAGGGCACTTCCTGTGCGATGCCGCCGATCCGGGCCTGGGACGGCAGGCTGATGCTGCCCCCCTCCAATGCCAGCTCGCCGCGTATGATGCGGAACAAGGTGGACTTGCCGGTGCCGTTGCGGCCGACGACGCCGACTTTGTGACCTGTCGGAATGGTGGCGGAAGCCTCCTCCATGAGGGGACGGCCTTCGACGGAATATGTGATGTTTTCGATCCTGAGCATGGGGTCTCTCATGTCGAAAGCGGGGAAGGGGGTCAATGACTATCCGCCGCCTGCCGGAACTCTGTCTGCCGCAGGACAGGGAAAGGCCGGTTCCTGCATTGGTCCTGAGCGCAAATATGCTACCCTTGTCATATTTAAGCGGTCCGGGGGGCTGCCCCCGGTTTTAAGCGCTCCGGGGGGACTGCCCCCCGGTGCAAATGTTTTTTTTATCAAGGGGGAATTTCGATATGCGCAGGTTGGTCATTTGTTGCGACGGAACGTGGAACACGGCGGATCAGCATGACAACGGCACGCCGACGCCCACCAATGTGGCAAAGCTGCATTCGCTGGTGGATACACAAGACAGCACCGGAACCGAGCAGATCGTCTATTACCGCACCGGCGTTGGCACCTCGGGTGGTTTTTTCCGCCGCGTCCTCGGCGGTGCCATCGGGCTGCGGCTCGAAGATGATATCATGAGCGCCTATAAGTTCCTGGCCGAGACCTACGCCCCGGGGGATGAGATCTTTCTCTTCGGGTTCAGCCGGGGCGCCTATACCGTGCGCAGCCTCGCCGGGATGGTGTCCAATGTGGGGCTTGCGGATCTCAGACCGGACCATCTCTCCCCCTATGAGGACCCCTGGCAGATCGTGAAGCGACTGATGGAACGCTATCAGTCCAACAAGGTGCGGGGGGAGAAAACGGTTCTGCAGACGGCCCTGCTGCGAGAGCGCCCGCTGACGCGCACCGCATTTCACGACCGCGAGACGCTCGGGTTCCGGTTCATCGGCGTCTGGGACACGGTGGGCGCGCTGGGCATTCCCGACGACAAGGGGCTGTTGCGGCTGGTGCTCGGGGACCCGCGCAAACACGGGTTCCGCGACACGGAGCTTGGGGGCAATGTGGTATGCGCGCGTCAGGCGCTTGCCATGGATGAACGCCGACAGGACTTCACGCCCACCCTCTGGACCAAATGGGCCCCCGGTCAGGATGTGCAGCAACGGTGGTTTCCCGGCGTGCACGGCGACGTGGGAGGAAGCTACTCAGACTGCGGTCTCGGCGATCTCACTCTCGACTGGATGCTGCAGGACGCGCGCAAAAACGGGTTGGGCCTGCGCCCCGTCGCACCCGGTCAGTTGAACCCGGATGCCTTTGCGATGCGGCATAATTCTTTCCTTGGTCTGTTCCGCTACCGGCCGACCCGGCCCCGCGCGGTGCCCGAAGTGACAGGCGGCGCGTCCTGTGCGGGCGGCTGGGACGGACGGACCTGCTTTGATACTTCTGTCCTCAGCCGCCATCGGACCCCCCCGCCCGGAGAGCGCAGCTACTGGCCGAGCCTGCGTCTGGCTCCGGGAGAGAGCTGTCAGACGCAGGCCAGCGCGCGGCCGAGATGGAACAGCACCGGCATCTATATCGAAGAGGGTGCAACCTACCGGGTGATCGCCAAGGGGGAGTGGCTGGATGCGTCTGTGCCCGCCACGGCGGATGGTGCCAAATCGGGTGCCCATCTGGGCAAGATCGCCTATGGGCTTGCTGCGGTGCCAGAAGCCCTGCGCGGCCTGTTGCGCTCGGTGAAACGTTTGGCAAAGGCGGATGTGCCCTTCACGCGCCGGGTGCCCGATGCGCCCTGGTTTGCCCTGATCGGGGCGATCGCGAACGGGCAGGGGGCCAGCGAATTTGCCGAAGGCGTCGAAGAGCACGAGATCCACCGCCTTGGCAAGGACGTGACCTTCACAGCGGAACAAAGTGGCTATCTCTACCTCTTTGCCAATGACGCCTGGCACATGTACGGCAATAACGCAGGCAGCCTGTCAGTCCGGATCGAGCGTCAGAGTTGACCCCTGTGTTGCCCCTTGTGTTGCCCACTGTGGCCCGGCGGAGCCATCGCGCCGTGGGTCTCGCGCCGTAAGTCTCGCGCTGGGCTTTCCGCGCCGGGGCTCGCCTCTTCAGCCTGTCGCAGCGGCAAGAAACGCGGCTCCACTGGACCGCAGGGCAGGGATTGCGCACTCAGGCACCGACAAGCCCCTTCCCATGACGCATCAGCCGTGTTACCCGGCGCCAGATCGTTGCGGAGGTCTTCTGACCTCGACTGAACCTACGACATATACCTGACCAAGGAGATCGCCTGATGGCACTGGAACGCACTTTTTCGATCATCAAACCCGATGCAACCCGCCGCAACCTGACCGGTGCGATCAACGCCAAGTTCGAAGAAGCAGGCCTGCGCATCGTCGCGCAGAAACGCATCCACATGACCAAGGCACAGGCCGGCAAATTCTACGAAGTCCACGCCGAACGCCCCTTCTACGACGAACTCTGCGAGTTCATGTGCTCCGCTCCGGTGGTTGTGCAGGTTCTGGAAGGCGAAAACGCCATCGCGAAAAACCGCGAGATCATGGGCGCCACCAACCCCGCCGATGCAGCAGCCGGCACCATTCGCGCCGAATTCGCAGAATCCGTGGGTGAGAACTCCGTACACGGGTCCGATGCCGCAGAAACCGCAGCGGAAGAAATCGCATATTTCTTCGCAGGCCTCGAACTGGTCGGCTAAGCCGCGTCGCGCCTGAAAAGATACCGGCCAGCCGGGGTATATGCCCCGAGGGGCTGGCAGTCTGAAACCGCCACGTGATCGCGCGTGGCGGTTTTTTCGTGTTCATTTTGCGGAATGCGGGATTTGGTAGTCCGGGACGTGCCGGTCACCCGCGGCGGCGCTCGATCACGCCGATCTCGTCGAGGATCGCATCCAGGGCCGATTGCTCGCTATCAAATGACTGTGCCCTGATGGCGTCGAACCGCTTGCGCAGCGCCTTTTTCTCGTCGCCCTTGCAATCGTTCCACGGTCGCCCCTGAAGCGCCATGACCAATACGTAATAGCCGATGAAATGCGGCTTGGACCCGGACTGCAGCAGCCGGGCATAGGCCGCATCCGCGCCGAGCCTGCGCAGGTCTTCAGCACTGTCAATGCCCGCGCGGGTACAGGCCTCCTGATAGGCGGGTCCAAGGTTGCGGATGCTGGAGACGGGGGTGGTCATAGCCGTGACATTATCGCGGCTTTGCTCAAAGGTCAGCCCCCGTCGTCAGCCCGCTGCCGAGCCTAGACGGGCGCCCTGGAAGGGCGGCCAACAGAAACCTCGCCTTGCTTGATTCGGTGAATACTTGGTTAATTATTTCAGATAGTTGAGGGAAATTATGGTTAAGGGCCGTTAGTCTTTCCGAAATGAAATAATGATATCTCAAATGCCGGTAATTTGTGACCCTCGGAGGTGGCGAATCTATCCCAAAGATCGGTCTCTATCCTTTCGCAAGCGGGGGAGAGACGGATGGATAGGCGCAGAACCAAGGGATTTCGTTTAAATATGTATGCAACGGAATACCAACCAAACGAGGTTCAAATGCTGCATCCCATCATTCTCGCCGGTTCCACTCAACAGTCCGACGATCTCACATCCGGTGTGCGTCCGATGCACTTTGAAGATGCGCCTGGGGTGGCGAGCCGGTTCTCGAACCTCCTGACCAGATTATCCGGTGACATTTTCGCCCCGGCGGTTGTGGTGGCACCACAGGAGTGCGCCGCGCTCGTCCGCCAGCAGTCACAGCCGGGCGCCGTGACGCGATTGATCCTCGAACCCGGTGAACACAAGCCAGCGGCGGCTCTGCTGAGTGCCGTCCTGTCGCTTCAGAACACGCCGCATGCGCTGGTTGTGGTCGCTCCCGCCTCGGCTGATTTTGAGGACGCAAGCCAATTGGATCAAGCTCTGTGTCAGGCCATCCCGGCGGCGCAACGCGGCGAGATTGTCATGCTTGGGCAACGGCGCAGCCGCGACTACATGGGATATGGCAGCCTGGAGGTCGCCTCGATCCCGCGCGACACAAACCCTGTGGCGGTCAACCGGGTCATGCCATCTGACCGGCAAACCTCGCTGTCCAATCTGTTGGTCGGCAACCATCAGCTGTGCGGGCTGGGGGTCTATGTTGCACGGGTTGATATGCTTCTGGCGGCCTATAAATTTCATGCAAGTCGGGTGTTCCTGCCGGTGAAGAATGCCTTCCAATGCGCCACAGTCTCGGGCGGCGCCCTGCTTCTGGACAACGAGAATTATCGCCGCGTGAAGCCGCAATCCTTTGAAAAGACGGTGGCCCAGCGGGCCCGCAGTGTGGTGGCGATCCAGGTCGATCAGGCCTGGACCGAATATAGCGAGTGGGATCGCGATGCGGCCCTGGATCGCCGCCAGGATCCGGGGGTTGCCGGCTGGCACGCGGACTGTCTTGAGGAACAGGCGGCCGCTCATCCCCATGCTGCCGACATGATTGCCCTGTACCAAAGCCTTGCCTCAGCCCAGGCCGGCGGCGCGCCCGTTTCTAGCTCTGTGGATTTCGATTGGGGACGCCGGGAGACTGTGGCGATGGGGCCGGGTTTGTCGCTGAAGCGTCTGGTGGTCAAGCCGGGCGAGGCCGTCCGGCTCCGGGCGGGACCCGGTGGGGCCGAGCATTGGATTGTGGTCAAGGGCGATGCGCTGGTCACGCTGGGAGCTCACATCCGAAGGATCTGGGAGACCCAGAGCGCCCGTATCCCTGCGGGCCGGAGCAGACGCATCGAGAATTCCGGCTCTATGCCGCTCCATATGGTGCAGATGCAAGTCGCATCCGCGACGCCGCCCGCACCATCGACGCCCGCAGCCATCGGCGGCATTCCAGCGGGCTTCGCCTGAGCCTGTCGCGGGCTTTGCCGTACGGTTGCGGGGCGTTGACGTGACGCGGGCTGCGAAGCGGCCTATCGGCCCGAACCGCCGCATATGGAGCGGAAACAGATCGCCAGGGAAATGCGGCTCATTTGCGTGGATTGGATCCGCCAGGGCAGCGGCCCCGAATACAGCAGCGGCCACAAACCTTTTCACATTCGTGATATTTTTCCAACCTCATGGTATGACGCCTGTCGCTATCAGACGCCTGCGTCAAGACGCGCGCGGCAGGCGGACGGCTCAGAACAGACCGGCCTCTTTGGCGGTCATAGCAGCCTGCGTGCGGTTCTTGGCGTCCAGCTTTCTGCAGAGCGTGCGCACATGCAATTTGATGGTCACTTCCTGCAGACCCAGATCGCGCGCTATTTCCTTGTTTGACTGACCGCGGCACAGGCCACTCAGGACCTCGATCTCGCGCGGGCTGAGTTGCGCAAGCAGTGGATGGGTCGGCGCCGCGGCGTCGCGCCGCATGAGCTCCACCGGGGCGTATATTTCGCCGGCGCTCATGAAGCGCACTGCGTTCAACAGTGATTGGGCCCCCATGGTTTTCGGGATGAAACCGATAGCCCCGGCATCCAATGCGTCCTGTGCGGTATTTGTCGGAGCGCTGCCGGAGAGAATTGCCACGCCGCCGCCGCCATTGGCCTTGAGCGCACGTGTCAGACCATCCAGACCATTCATGCCAGGCATATTATAGTCCAGAAGCACCAGGTCAAAGGGGCCGTTGTCTTCGAGTTCCTTCATGGCGCGGGGCAGATCTGTAGTCGCCGTGATCTCTGCTCCGCCTTCGGAGCTGAGATACGCCGAAATTGTGTCACGTACCATGTCGTGATCATCTGCCAGAAGAATACGCATGTGGCCCGGTACCCTATTTTTACCATTGTAGAGGGACTGTACCGGCGCAGGTCTTTCATTTCCATCAACATTTGAGCTGAATCGTGTACTGAGCGCCTTAAAATGGCTTCTCATGTGGTGCTCCTCCCTGACGCGGCCGGCCAAAGTGCCATGCTGATATCAAAGCTAGAGCACCCCGTGCACATGAGGGGCACAAAACAGTTCACCTTTGAGCGATGTGGTTTACCCTTCTTATACGAAAGTCTAGCAGACTATACGCAGGCGCTCATTCCGTTTTTGCTGCGCCATGCCACTATCGGGCGACGCCTCATCACGGGGCCTGACCGATTTAGGAGATGCCTTATGACCCGCATTTTTACGATTGTGGCGACGATATTTGCTCTGATGTTTTCCCAACCTGCCATGGCGTCGGAGGCTGATGTTGTTCTGACACTACGCAATGGGGACGATGTTCATGAGTTTTCCATACCGCAGTTGCGTGACATCGAAGAACGGGCAGTGGATACCACCACCATCTGGAGTGATGGGGTGCAGGAATTCGTGGGGGTCTCGCTCAATGAGTTGCTGGACCATGCCGGCGTGAGCAGCGGAGTTCTGGAAGCTGCTGCTGTGAATGACTACGCTGTTGAAATCCCCATGTCGGACGCCCGCGAAGGCGGCCCGATCATTGCTTATATGCGAAACGGCAAGACGATGTCCTTGCGGGACAAAGGGCCGCTATGGCTCGTCTATCCTTATGATAGTAGTGCCGAATTCCGTACCGAGGAAATCTATTCACGCAGCATCTGGCAGCTGAACAGGATTACCGTAAGATAAACTTTGCCGCTTCGGTGGCTACGATTGAGGAGTACCTGGGCCCTTGCAAAGCCAAAAGGTTCCGCTTGTGCAACGTTGGTTGATCGCTGCCGCCGCCGTAGTTTTGATACTATTGGCGGTTCAGTCCGTTCGATTGGGAAAAGACGTACAGCGCCGGATCGAGGCGCTGGCCTCCGCCGCAACAGATAACCTGCAGTGGAATCTGTCACAGGCGGAGGTCGATTATCTGAAATATCAACGCTCCGTTTTCGGCGCCTCGACGGCGGCGGATCTGCCCGAACTCCGACGTCAGTTCGATATTTATTACAGTCGGGTCGCAACCTATCGTGAAAGCGCGCTTTACGCTAAAATACGCGATAATACAGAAGGCGGGGCGACACTCGAACGGATCAAGCAAGGTTTGACACAGCAGGCAGGTCTGATCGATTCGTCAGACGACGTGCTGCTGGGGGGTCTTGACCTCTTGCGCCAGCTGGTCGCGCAAGACGGCGACGATGTGCGCAAACTCGCATTGATCGGTGTTGTTTTGCAGGCCGAAACAGCCGGGGTGGAACGGGTCATCCTGCACACGCTGTTTTTGCGGTTGTCGATCGTCGTGGTGACGCTGCTGCTTGCTCTGACCATGACGGCCTTGCTGATCCTCTGGCTCTATCGTCGGGGGCAACGTCTGGCCTATTTGCAGGCACAAGATGCTGCCCGGGCGGAGGCTATGGTGACCTCCTCGCTCGACGCGATTTTGATGGCGGACGAGAGCGGACGGATTACCGCGATGAACGGCGCGGCCGAGCAGATATTCGACTATTCTGCGGATGAAGCAATGGGCATGCCCTTTGAGCGCCTCGTCTCTGCCGACCCGGCCAAGATTGCCGCCGGGCAACTCCCGGAGGGAATGGGGGAAAGGGACGGGCGCATTCAACTGACCGCAACGCGGAAATCCGGTGCCTGTCTGCCGGTTGAGGTCTCGCTCACCGTCAGCCGCTCCGCCGGCAATCAGGTGCTGGTCAGCTATGTGCGGGATATATCAAGGCGGCTGCGTGCGGAGGAGGAATTGCGCCAGGCGCGCGATGATGCATTGGCGGGGGTCAAGGCCAGAGACCGTTTGCTTACCGTAATGAGCCACGAAATGCGCACGCCGCTTACCGGGATTTTGGGGTCTCTCGATATCCTGGATGACATGGAGCCCTCTCTGGAACAGCAGAAGTTTCTTCAGGCCATGCGTGTTTCTGGTGAATTGCTGCTGCATCATGTGAACGATGTCCTGGAATTGTCGCGGCTCGAAGCGGGGGCCGAATTTGAGACCGCACGCAGCTTCGATCTGGAGGGGCTTGTGCACAGTCTGGTCGACAGCCAGCAGGCCAATGCACAGAAAAATAGCAATGACCTCAGCGTGTTCTGCAGTCTTGGTCCTGAGGCCGGTGTTATTGGCCGGGCCCGAAGCATCCAGCAGATCCTACTCAATCTGATCGGCAACGCCCTGAAGTTCACCAAAGAGGGCGCGGTTTCGGTCGATGTCATCCGCAAAGAAGACGACCGGGTAGAATTCAGTGTTGCTGACACTGGCAAAGGGATTGCGGCTGAACATCTCGACCATATCTTTGATGATTTTATGATGATCGATCCGAGCTACACCCGTGGAAGCGAGGGCACAGGTCTCGGGCTTGCGATTTCGCAACGGTTGGTCAAGTTGATGGACGGGCAGATCTCTTGCGACAGCGAGCTGGGGGAGGGGAGTACGTTCAGCTTTACCATTCCATTGCCGCCGTCAAAGTTGATTCCGCAGGACAAATCCCCCAAGAAGGTTGATGCTCAGCGCGCCAAAAGGATTTTGGTCATAGAAGACAATGACGTAAACCGTCTGTTGCTTGAGAAAATGCTTGGGAAACTCGGACATGAGGTGGTGTGTGCGGCGGGGGGCGGCGAAGGGATTGCCGCGTTAAGGGCGCAGGCGTTTGATTTGATCCTGACAGATATCAGTATGCCAGAGATCGACGGGCTGGAAGTCTTGAGTCGCGCGCGCGCCGAGAGGCTGGCCGAGGGGGTCGATATTGTCGCCCTGACGGCCCATGCTGCGGCCGAGGATCACGCGCGTATTCTCGCTGCTGGTTTCGCAGAAGTCTTGACCAAACCAATCAGCCGTGCCGATCTCGGGGACCTGGTGGATCGCCGCAGCTGCAGCGCTCCACCCGTGACGCGCCCAAAACGCGATGACCGGCCTTCCGAGACGGAGTCCGATATCGAACAATTCATCGCCGCTGTTGGCCGCGAGAAGGCTCAGCATTTCCTGTCCGTGTTCCGCAGCGATATGCACAAACTGGGCGATACACTGGCGAGAAGCCCGCAGTTGACGACCGACCATCGCCAGGAAGCCCATCGTTTGGCTGGATCTGCGGCGGTATTGGGACTGGCGGAGCTGCGGGATTCGATGCTTGCAATCGAGCAGGTCTCTACAGATGAAGTTCCTATGTTGGACGGGCTATACGAGGCTTGGGCAACTGCGGACACACTGCTGGGGAGTTTCGTCAGCCATTGAGGCCGCGCTTTGGCGTCGCCCCATTGGTGTACTCTCCTATATTGGCTCATCAGGGGGCCTTGATGATGTGACAGCTCCCTGACGGCATCAATGTGCCAATGGGGGGCTGGGATGATCCACAAAGGAGGACGGTTGTTTCGGAGATTGTCACGGTCGGGCTAGATCTGGCGAAGACTGTCGTCCAAGAGCAGGGTGCGCAGTCCTGCGCAAGAATCGGCGACGAGGGCCAGGTCTTGGAGTTTTTAGCCATCTGCCATCTGCCAACGTGCGTTGTCGCGATGGAAGCTCACAGCGGCGCCCGTTTTATGCGGCCGTGAGATCGGCAAGCTGGGCCACGAGGTGCGACTGATCCAGCTCTTTCAGACAGTCAGCTCAGGTTGTTGTCCATCAACCACTGCATCTCGGGGTCCGCCTTGGCCAGAACCGTGATCTCGACATCAATCGCTGCGATTCGGTCATTG
Source organism: Phaeobacter sp. B1627 (assembly GCF_006265095.1). Classification (GTDB taxonomy): domain Bacteria; phylum Pseudomonadota; class Alphaproteobacteria; order Rhodobacterales; family Rhodobacteraceae; genus Epibacterium. The sequence continues at coordinate 98,199 of NZ_VCNK01000014.1, read as the reverse complement.
ATCACGTCCAGCTGTGGCGTCATGACAGACAGAAGTGTCGGCATTGAGTGCGAGAGATCGTCATTGCCCTTCGCAGCCAATCTGGCCTGTTCCTCTTGAACGACGTGGCGCCCTGTTCCAACCCGCATGCCGCGTTCCATCAGGAAGCGGCGACCCTTGATTGGCCAGCCGCCTCCTGACCGACACCAGAGGCTGCTGCGCCGGGTGAAAGGCCTGGAGGTCAAGCTGTTCCTCCGATTCGATTGCGACGAGTGACTTCGCCGGGCGCGTCGCGGCTTCGGCAAGTGCCTCTGCGTTGTGATCATCGCCCACCTATGCCCGCCGCAATAGCAGCGGGTTGGTGGGAAGGTAGTTCATCCCAGTAGGTCAGGCCTTAGAAATCATCCCAAATCTTGCCCGTCCCGCCTTGAGCGCCGACTGCTGCTTGCGTCGGCTCGGGGGTATATTCGTCCCATTCATCACCATGTGCAGAGGGCGTGACTGGCGCGTCTTCCATGATCTCGGGTGAGGCCACCTCCTGGATGCTTCGGACGCCGTCTCCGAGCTTGAAATGAGACACCATGGAAGCGAGGTTTGTCGCGTTCGCTTTCAGCATGTGGCTGGCGGCTGTGGATTCTTCGACCATGGCCGCGTTTTGTTGGGTTACCTGGTCCAATTCGACCATGCCGCTGTTGATGTCACCCAAGCCGGCAGATTGTTCGCTGGCCCCCTGGGCGATGTTGGAAATCAATCCGGAAATCTGGGTCACGCGTTCTACGATGGAATGAAGCGCTTCGCCGGCTTTGCCGACCAGATCGACGCCGCGGTCGACCTGTATGGAGGAATTTCCGATCAAAGTCTTGATTTCCATGGCTGCGTCAGAGGACCGCTGCGCAAGGGCCCGCACCTCGGAGGCCACGACCGCGAAACCGCGCCCGGCCTCACCCGCTCGCGCGGCTTCCACGCCCGCGTTCAGGGCCAGAAGGTTGGTTTGGAAGGCAATGTCATCGATCACGCCGATGATCTGGCCAATATGGGAGGACGATTGTTCAATTTCAGTCATTGCTGACACTGCGCTGTTGACGATTGTGCCGCTGTTCACCGCTTCGGATTTAGCTTCTTCCATTGTGTCAGAGACGCTGCTGGCGCCTTCTGCCGCCTGACGAACAGATGCGGTGAGTTCGTCTAGGGCAGCCGCAGTTTCTTCCAATGTGGCGGCCTGGCTTTCCGTGCGTCGGGCAAGGTCGTCCGAAGCGGCGCTGATCTCAGCTGAACCGTTCTGGATGCTGTCCGCGGCCTCAACGACAGCAGAAACTGTATCAAACAACCGATTGACCAATGCGTTGAAATCTGTGCGCAGCTTTTCATAATCATCCGGAAAGCACTCTGTAATCTGCGCTGTCAGGTCGCCGGTTGACAGATTGCCAAGGGCCTCGCTCAGGGCAGAGACGACATGCGACTGCATTTCATCGCGCTTTCGCTTTTCTTCTTCCATGCGTTGCTGTTCAGCGGTGGTGTCACGAAAGTCGACGAGAGCCTTGCCGAGAGCGCCGATTTCGTCCCGTCGCGCGGCTTCCGGGATTTCAAGTGATATGTTGCCCTGCTGAAGTGCGTCGATGTGAGTTACAATCGAATTGATCGGTCGGGATACCGCACTGGCAATCATGTAAAAGATAACCGAGAAAACTGCAAAAATGGCGAATCCGAGCCCCGCAGCCACGATATTGGCCTGCATGATCTGGCCTGTGATAACCGACGTATCGAGCGCCCAAACCATGGTTCCAGCGAGCTCGCCTTCAAACAGCAGCGGGGTTTGGAAGTAGGTGATCCCGTCGGTCTCAAGGCGCGGCGTGTCGGAAGCCAGCAATTCATCCGCTTTGGCGATCCAGTCTTCTTGCATCGCGTCGCCCTTGGAGGCCTCAGCCAGAAGATCTCCGCTGCTGACGACGCGCGCGAATACAAAGCTTTCGCGTTCTGCAAGTGACTGCAGCGTGCTCTCTGCCAGTTCTTCGTTGTAGTTCCATGCTGCGGTCGCCAGCGGCGCGGCAATATAGGTTTCGGTTAGTTCGACCTGCTGCTCAAAACCGGTATAGAGCGCCGAGGACAACCGTTGCGCCCAGAACGTCGTAATCACGCCAATCATAATTAACAGACCAGCCATCCCCGGAAGCAGGATTTTTTGTTTAACTGGCATGTTCCGAAACCAAGACTTTGACAACACGGTGTCCCTCCAATTCGCATGACCCAGCTTCGCTCAAGACAATTTCTATTTCGTTAAGTGGAACACGGCAGAAGCGCTTTGGAAATTCCCTATTGGTGGGCGGTCCTGAAACGGGGTGAGCCGGGCATAAAGGCGGTTGAGCGGGTGTTAAGCGGCTGGGCGAAATCGGCTCGGGTCTCAGTGAAATTCTTTGTTCTGAAGACGCAATTTTCGCTGGACGCCCCCGGTTCACGAAGCTATACGAGCCCCCACACTCCGGCGTAGCTCAGCGGTAGAGCAGTTGACTGTTAATCAATTGGTCGTAGGTTCGATCCCTACCGCCGGAGCCAGAATCTCTCAAAGGGATCAATGGCATAAAGGCCGCTCATCAGAGCGGCCTTTGTCGTTTTCGATAGGCTCTGCAGCAACTCCACAACATTCGTTGCCAACTGCCGCTCACACCTTCGCGGCTGTAGGTCTTTGCGGCTGAAGGTCGCCCGCCCAGTTTGTCGACACGCTGAGCCGCAAGCCAGATCATTCAGTGCCATGTCCTCCCTGGCCAGCAGCGCGGCCAGGGGAGCGGTCGAGGTCCTCGGCTGACGCGCCGTCAGGGGGCATCAGGGGCGTCGGGGGGATCGGGAGGGCGGCGCTGACATACGACTGCAATAAGCGCGCCAAGCAAAAGAGGGCGGGTGGCGATCCGGGAAAATCGATTCTGCCGGTCTGAGAGGGCATTTCTCTTGCCGGAGCCTGCTAGGGGGAGGGGGCACGGGTCCGAGAGATGAAATTGCGAACAGTGTCCAGCCCGGCCCGTTCCTGAGCGGCCAGTACTTCGGCTACCTGGTCTTGCGTGGCGCGGGCGTGGTCCAGATCGTCGAGCCCATAGGCGACACCGACCCGCCCGATCGGATGCGAGGCAACCCAGTCCTGGCGGGTGCGGAAAGCGCCGGGGATGATGACACTGGTGCAACCGCAGATGGCGGCATATTGCGAATAAAACGTCGCTTCGTCATAGCTGTAGAACGTGTCGCAGGCGTTGAAGACCTCCGCGGTCTCCTCATGTGACATCCCGTCGATACAGATGGCATCCTCGGTCTGCGGGATGCGCGCCTTTTCATGGCCCTTGCGGAGGATATAGCAGGCCCCCTTGCGGTCGGGCCGGTTCTCGTTGCGATAGGCGGGATGGCGTTGCCAGAGGTAGAGATCCTGCGCGCCGCCGGTGATCTCGGGCAGATCCGACATTTCGCCTGCGCGAAAGAACATCTCTCCTTCGGTGAAGGCATAGGGGTCTTTTTGCCCGGGTTTGTAGAGCAGCCAGCGGGCGATGCGATGGGCCTCCAGCGGGTTGCCCAGAGTGACTTCGGGATAGACCACGACCGTCGTGTCGCGCAGATCGCGGGGTCGGGCGACCCGGGTCGTCAAGGTCGGGTTCCTGCGCAACAAGGCGGCATTTCCCTGCCACAGGACGCGCGGTTTGCGCAGCACCTGTTTCAGCCACCCGCCGAAGGACCGCTTTGCGGGCACGCCCCAGGGCCACAGGGCGGCGTCCTCGCCCAGCGCGGTCAGCGCATGAGCCAGCTGGTGCAGAAAGATCGCGCCGCCGCTGTCGGGATCAAAGCCCGGCGCATAGATGACGTAGTTGGCGCGGGCAGGGTCAGGCCTCACGGCGCTTCACTCCGCAGGAAGTCCTGCTCCAGGTGCAAAAGCTCTGTCGAGCGCGCCTTGATCGCCTTCGCGGGCACCCCGGCGAGAATGGTCCAGGGCGCACTGGAGGAGAGTACGACGGCACCCGCGCCCACTGCCGTGCCCTCGCCGAGGTCAACCCCCGGCGATACCACGGAATTGGCGCCGACAATCACATGCCGTCCGAGGGTGACAGGCGCCATTGTCTCGGTCTTGTAGGCCGCCGGTACGGTCGGGTTGGTCAGGGAGGCGCCCGAATAATCATCGGATTGCGCAAAGACTTTGACCCCATAGGCAAGGCCCGAAAAATCGCCAAACCGAATGCCCGGCGCGCCGCCTGCAACGAGGCACAGCGGCGCAATATGCACATTGCGCCCGGTGGTCACATGCCCGGACACCACACAGAAATCATCGATCCGGGTGTGATCGCCGAGCGACATTTTTTCCGGCTCGTAGATCGATGCCTTGTCGCTGATGCGGACGTTGCGGCCCAGGCCTGCAAATCCCATGGCCTCCAGCTGCGCCGGCGTGAGATAGGCCATGTCAGCGGCCACCGCTGCGAAAGAAGGCGGTCACGGCTGATATCACCTCTTCGATCTGGTCGCCGAGAGAGTAGAACATCGGCAGCCGCAACAGGCAGTCAGAGGTGTTGTCGGTGACCGGCAGATCACCGGCGGCGCGGCCGTATTTCAGCCCGGCCGGGGCTGAATGCAAGGGCACGTAGTGAAACGGCGCGATGATGCCGCGCTCCTTCAGGTAGGAAATCAGGGCATCCCGCCGCTGCTGATCGGGCAGCCGCAGATAGAACATATGCCCGTTTCCTGTGGTCTGCGCCGGGATCACCGGCAGCGCCACGGCCCCCTCTGCCGCCAGATCGGCAAAGGCCGCCATATAGCGGTCAAACTGACCACAACGCCGCCGCCGGATCTCTGGCTCCATCTCCAGTTGCCCATGCAGGAAGGCTGCGATCAGTTCGCCCGGCAGGAAGGATGACCCAATGTCGACCCAGGTATATTTGTCCACCTGACCGCGAAAGAAACGGGACCGGTTGGTGCCTTTTTCTCGAATGATCTCGGCGCGGTCCACCAGGTCTGGCCGGGTCAGGGTCAGGGCGCCGCCTTCGCCGCTGATGATATTCTTGGTCTCGTGAAAGCTGAAGGCGGCCATATCGCCGAGCGAGCCCGCAGGGCGGCCCTTGTAGGTGGAGCCATAGGCCTGTGCGGCGTCCTCGATCAGGACAAGATCATGCGCCAGGGCGATCTCGGCGAGGGCATCCATATCGGCGGGGAAGCCTGCGTAGTGGACGGCAATGATGGCGCGGGTTTTGCCGGTGACGGCCGCGCTGACGCGGGCGGGGTCAATATTCAGGGTCAGCGGATCGATGTCGACAAACACCGGCACCGCGCCCCGCAACACCACGGCGTTGGCGGTGGAGACGAATGTGAAGGAGGGCATGATGACTTCATCGCCCGGCTCCAGATTGCACAGGATCGCCGCCATCTCGAGCGCTGCTGTGCAGGAATGGGTCAGCAGCGCGGCGCGGGCGCCGGTGGTCTCCTTGATCTGCTGGTTGCAGAGCTGGGTGAAATGGCCGTCGCCGGACAGCTGACCGCGTTCTATGGCGTCAGTGACCCACCGCAGTTCCTGCCCGACAAACGAGGGGCGGTTAAAAGGGACTTTGATCGAAGTCACAGCCAGTACAGCCTTTTCCAGTTCCACGGTCCGGCGATCACTATAGTCGCGCGCGGGCCGGATCAAAAGGTGAAATGCGGCCTGCGGCGCAGGGCTGTTTCGCATGGCGCCATGGCGGTTTCTGGGTCATAAAGCCCGGAATTCCAGAATGCCAGAGTATCACAGAGGGGACCCCCAGGCATGAAGACAGCGCTGACGGAGGCGGACGGGGCGCTGCCATCCTCCGGGGCCACCGGGCTGCCGCCTGCGCCCTTCAAGAGCCAGCTTCTGAAGTGGGTCGGCAACAAGCAGCGCTTTGCCCATGAGATCGTGTCCTTCCTGCCGCAGGACTACGGCACCTATTTCGAACCGTTTCTGGGCGCCGGTGGCGTGATGGCGAACCTGCGGCCTCACCGGGCGCTCGGATCCGACAGTTTCGCACCGCTGGTCGAGATCTGGCAGGCGCTCAGCGCAACACCGGAGACGTTGATCTCGTGGTATGGCGACCGTTATGCGGCCTTTGAGAGCGGCGACCGGATACAGGTCTATGAGGCGATCAAGGCGCGCTACAATGCGGCGCCCAACGGGGCGGATTTCCTGTTTCTGTGTCGCGCCTGCTATGGCGGGGTGGTGCGGTTTCGGCGCAAGGACAGCTATATGTCGACGCCCTGCGGCAGCCACCCGCTCATCAGCCCGGAGAAATTTGCCACGCGGGTCGGGGTCTGGCGCGACCGCATGGCCGGCGCCCGGTTTGCCTGTCTCGACTACCGGATGGCTATGGCGCAGGCGCGGGCAGGGGATGTGATCTATTGCGACCCGCCCTATGCGCATTCCCAGACCATCCTCTACGGGGCGCAGGCCTTCCGTCTGGAGGAGCTGTTTGCCACCATCGCCGCCTGCAAGGCGCGCGGCGTGCGGGTGGCCCTCTCCATCGACGGGACCAAGAAATCGGGCGATGTCTACTGCAACATCGAAATCCCCTCGGGGCTGTTTGAGCGCGAAACGCTGGTCAATACCGGCCAGTCGATGCTGAAACGGTTCCAGATGGGCGGTCAGCGTATGGAGACCGAGGCGGTGCGGGACCGCCTGCTGCTGACGTACTGAGGGGGGCTGTCAGGCTGTGCCCTTGGTGCAGCCCTCCGCAACCGCCCCGCCTGTTCGCAGGGCTGTCAGGCGTTCAGAAAGGCGCGCACCGTTGCCTCGAAGGCGCGGGGGGTCTCGGCGTGCAGCCAATGCCCGGCATCGGGGATCTTGGCAAAGCGCGCTTTGGGGAACAGCTGTTTGATCCGGTCGCGATGGGCGGGCTGCACATAGTCAGAGGTGCCACCGGTCAGGAACAGGGCGGCACCGGCCCAGGAGATGCTGACCTCGGGGAAGCCGAGGATATGGGGCATCTCGCGTTCCAGCGCGTCGAGATTGAGCCGCCAGCGGCGGTTTTCGACATCGAGCGACTGGGTGAAAAAGCTCTGAAGCTGGGCATCGACACCGGCCTCGGCCAGTTGCTCCTGCGCGTCCGAGCGACGTGTCACCGCGTCGAGATCGACACTGCGCATGGCGGTGATGAAATGGGCCTGGGTATGGCTGTAGCTGACGGGGGCGATATCGGCCACCACCAGCCGGTGCACCAGTTGCGGGTGGTTCAGGGCGAGCATCATGGAGGCCTTGCCGCCCATGGAATGGCCCACCACATCCATCTGTCCGCCGTGTGCCGCAATGACCTCGGCGAGATCTTCGGCCAGATCGGTGTAGCTGTGGCTGTCCTGCCAGGGGCTGTCGCCATGATTGCGCATGTCGACGGCGATGACTAGGCGCTCATCGGACAGACGTTTCGCGATCACCCCCCAATTGCGGCCCGAGCCATAGAGCCCGTGCGCGATCAAAAGAGGAGGGCGGTCGGTCGGGGAGCCATGGGAGATCGTGTTCAGCATGTCGCCGTGATAGCCGCAACTCAAGCGACTGTCAGCCCCCATATGGCGGGGTGATCTGTCCCGATCCGATCTGCCCTGATCTGCCCCGATCCGCCCGGTTCTGTGGCCGGGCCGACATTGAGCTTTTGGGCGGCGGCGCGTAGGGTCATTGCCGCCACCATCTGCGGAGACCCGAGCCAATGACCGAGACGCTACAAGGCGAATTGAGCGAAATCAGCCTGTTGCTGGAACAGCGGCTGAAGCTGAGCGGCAGCCTGTCGGACAGTCTGCGGCGGGCCCGGCGGCATCTGCCCTACAGGTTGCGCCGGGTCGCCGAGGATCTGGCCTCGGCAGAAGAGGCGTCTTGCAACCCGCGGCTGGCGGTGACGCTGGATCAGGCGCGGCTGTTGCGCAAGGCCCGGCGTCTGCGTGCCTATCTGAGCGAGCTGGATCTGGCCGACCGGCGCAAGGGGCGGGTGCTGGACATTGCGGCGACGACCGGATTTGCGCTGCTGGTGGTCATCGCACTGTTGTTGGTCGTGCTGCGCTGGCGCGGATTTGCCTGATGGGTCCGGGAGGGGCCCGCATGCAAAACACCGCCACGCGTGGAGGGCGCGGCGGCGTTTCGTCTCTCTTTCGTGTTCGGCGCCCTGAGACCCAAGGGCGCCGGCAGATCACTCAGAGGTCTGGATAGAGCGGGAAGCGGGCGCAGAGTGCCGAGACCTTCTCGCGCACGGCCGCTTCGACCTCGGCGTTGCCCTCTTCTCCATTGCGCGCAAGCCCGTCCACCACTTCGACAATCAGGCGGGCGATCTCGCGGAACTCTTCCTCGCCAAAGCCGCGGGTGGTGCCTGCGGGCGTGCCAAGGCGGATGCCGGAGGTCACGGTGGGCTTTTCCGGATCAAAGGGAATGCCGTTCTTGTTGGTGGTGATATGCGCCCGGCCCAGGGCCTTGTCGACGATATTGCCGGTCACGCCTTTGGGGCGCAGGTCCACCAGCATCACATGGGTGTCGGTGCCGCCGGTCACGATGTCCAGACCGCCCTTGATCAGCTCGTCCGCCAGCGCCACCGCATTGGCGCGCACCTGTTTCTGGTAGGTCTTGAACTCGGGCTTCAGCGCCTCGCCAAAGGCTGCTGCCTTGCCCGCGATCACATGCATCAGGGGGCCGCCCTGAATGCCGGGGAAAATTGCCGAGTTCACTTTCTTGGCAATGTCCGCATCATTGGTCAGGATCATGCCGCCACGGGGGCCGCGCAGGGTCTTGTGCGTGGTGGTGGTGGCCACATGGGCATGCGGGAAGGGCGAGGGGTGCTCGCCCGCGGCGACCAGACCGGCGAAATGGGCCATGTCCACGTGCAGATAGGCGCCAACCTTGTCGGCGATGGCCCGGAAACGGGCAAAATCGATGATGCGCGGAATGGCAGAGCCACCGGCGATGATCATTTTCGGCTGATGCTCGATCGCCAGAGCCTCGACCTCGTCATAGTCGATCAGGCAATCCTGCTGACGCACGCCATATTGTACGGCGTTGAACCATTTGCCGGACTGGTTCGGGGCGGCGCCATGGGTCAGGTGCCCGCCGGAGGCGAGGTTCATGCCGAGGATGGTATCACCGGGCTTCAGCAGCGCCTGAAACACGCCCTGGTTGGCCTGCGAGCCGGAATTGGGCTGCACATTGGCGAACTCACAGCCAAAGAGTTGCTTGGCGCGGTCGATGGCGAGGTTTTCGGCCACGTCCACATATTGGCAGCCGCCATAGTAGCGACGGCCCGGATAGCCTTCGGCATATTTGTTGGTGAGGACAGAGCCCTGGGCCTCCATCACCGCAACAGAGACGATATTCTCGGAGGCGATGAGTTCGATTTCATCGCGCTGGCGCCCGAGTTCCGCCTGCATGGCAGCAAAGAGTTCGGGGTCACGCTCCGAGAGGCTCTGAGTGAAGAAACCGGGGTCACGGGTGGTCACAGTCATGCTGGCTCCGTCTGGTTGGGGATGATCTTTGCGGGATTTCCTATCGGAAACTCTGCCGATCTGAAAGACTGTAAAGCGACGAAATCTGCCGGGGGAACGGCAAGTCTGGTCATTGGGGAAAACCTGTGCTTGTTTCGGAACCGATTGGACCCTTCCGGAAACAGGATCGCGCCGCATGAGAATCGCATTTTTGGCCAGCGAGGCCCCTCTGGCGCAGACCGCGCGGGAGGGACTTGTTGCGCATTACGGCACTGTCGATGCGGCAGCGGCGGATGTCATTGTCGCGCTTGGGGGGGATGGGTTCATGTTGCACACCCTGCGCGACACCATTGATCTGAATGTCCCGATCTACGGCATGAACCGCGGCACCGTCGGGTTCCTGATGAACAGCTATAGCGAAGAGGGGCTGCTGGAGCGGCTGGCGGCGGCGGTGGAGGAGACAATTCACCCGCTGCGGATGCGGGCGCGGGATCGCCGGGGCGGGCTGCATGAAGCGATGGCCATCAATGAGGTGTCGCTGCTGCGGCAGGGGCCGCAGGCGGCCAAGCTGAAGATCTCTGTCGATGGGCGCCAGCGGATGGCAGAGCTGGTCTGTGACGGGGCGCTGGTGGCGACACCTGCAGGCTCCACCGCCTATAATTACTCGGCGCATGGTCCGATCCTGCCGATCGGGGCGGATGTGCTTGCACTGACTGCGATCGCGGCCTTTCGCCCCCGGCGCTGGCGCGGGGCCTTGCTGCCCAGTGGCGCGACGGTTCGGTTCGACGTGATCGACGCTGCCAAACGGCCGGTGATGGCGGAGGCGGACTCGGTTTCGTTCAAGGATATCGATTGGGTTGAGATCCAGAGTGAGCGGCGCATCAGTCACAAGATCCTGTTTGATCCCGGCCATGGGCTGGAAGAGCGGCTGATCTCTGAACAGTTCAACTAGTCGGATCACCCATGCGGGCGCGCTGACGCGCGACAGGACCAGCCCCGGACCTCTGGCCCGGGGCGATGCCTCCGGCGGAGGTATTTTCAAAAAGATGAAACCGAGGGAGGCGGGCTCGGGACGGAAGGCGGTCAGGACGGGGCGGTCATCTGCTCCCAGAGATGCGGCGCCATCGGCCCAATGCGGTCCTCGATGGCGATGGCTGCATCAACCGCCATGTCCTCGCGCCAGCGTTGTGCCACGATCTGGACGTTGATGGGCTGTGGGCCCTTCGGCAGCGCCGCCAAACGGGAGGGCACACAGGCGGCGGGCAGTCCCATGTAGTTCATGGCGTAGGAATAAACCGCACAACCGAGCACATCATGGGCCCCTTCGGCGCCTTCGAGGTCGCGGTCCGGGGCAAAGAAGGGCTGTGGCAGGAAGGGGGTCAGGACCAGCGGATAGTCGGCCATGAACATGGCCCATTGCCGCGCATAGTGGCTGCGTTTTGCATAGACTTCCAGGAGCGCATCGCCGGTGAATGGTGGAAACTCCTGAAAGTAGGTGTCAAAGAGCGCGCGGATGGTATCTGATCCATGGGCGTCGATATCTGGTTTCAGCAGGGACTGGACTTCGCCCATCAAGGCCCGGTAGCCGGTGCGCCCGGCCTCGAAGGCATTCGGGGGCTCGGCCTCTTCGACGATATAGCCTGCGTCGGTGAGGGCATCGCGGGCGGCGAGGAGCGCGGCTTCGACCTCGGGGTGCAAGTCGTAGCCAAAGGTGTTCCGGGTGAAGGCCACCCGGATCGGAGCGCCGGGGGTGGGGCCGTTCCAGGGCACCGGGGCATGGAACGGATCGCGGATGTCGGCGGCAATGAGCGCGGGCATGGCGAGGTGCAGATCCGCAGCGCGGCGCGTTATCAGGCCCTGAACGCTCATCAATTGTGCCAACAGGCCCCGTTCGGCTTTTTGGCTGGGGTTCCAGGCGGGGACGCGGCCGAGGCCGGGCTTCACGGTGACCGCACCATTGGCGGCGGCGGGAAAGCGCAGGGAGCCGCCGATGTCATTGCCATGGGCGAGGGCGCCGATGCCTGCCATGACCGCCGCGCCGCCGCCGCCGGAAGAGCCGCCCGGCGAAATATGCGGGCCCCAGGGATTATGGGTCCGGCCAAAGAGCGGATTGTCGGTATCGGCGCGAAAGGAGAATTCGGGCGTGTTGGTGCGCCCGATCACCACTGCCCCCGCACGTTCAAGGTTCTGCACCACCGGAGCGTCATCCGGGGCGATCAGATCCCTGAGTGCGGTCACCCCGTTCGAGGTGGCGTGTCCGGTCTGATCAACGTTGATCTTGATGGTGACCGGCACCCCGTAAAGCGGGCCGCGCAGAAGCGCCGCCTGGGTATCAAGAGCTTCAGCGCGGGCCAGGGCTTCGTCACGCAGATCCTCGACCACCGCATTCAGCGCAGGGTTGACCGCGTCCATCCGGGCAAGCGTGGAGGTCACGGCTTCGGTCGGGGTGACCTCGCCGTGGGTGGTGAGATGTGACAATTCACGCGCGCTGAGGCGCCAGAGGTCTTGATGTGCCATATGGGGTCTCCTTGAACGGGGAGCCTAATGCGCCCGTCCGGCTGTGAGAAGGGGGTTTGGCCTTAGCTGTTTCTTCATTGCCGGAGTGCAGAGTGGTGGCAAGGTCGACCTCCGTTTGAAGACCCCTGTTTTTGAGAGAAAGATAACAAAATGAAACCGATAGCAGTTTGTGCCCTATTGCTGGGCAGTGCTGGCGTGCTCGCCTCTCCCCTGCAGGCGCAGGACTATGTCTCGGTCTATCAGGTGATGGAGGACATGATCGACACACCCTATGAATGCGCCGACTACGATCCGGCGACGGACAGTTGCTCCAGCGTGTCGCTGATGTATTCGGAGGAGGGGATCATCTACAACACATCATGGTTTGCGATGCCAAACCCGGGCGGCATCCCTTGGGTCTTTCAGGCGCATTCGGAATATGAGACCGTGATGGGGTGGGGCTGCTCGACCAGCTGGCAGGGACCGGGGGTGTCCTATTCCTCCGGCGGGCAGCCGGAACTGGGCGAGAGCTATGCCCGGCAGATCCAGGCCCAGTTGGCGCAGGCCGCGGATCGGGATGAACCCTGTGCCGGCTACTATCCGATGGCCCAGGGGCAGTATCAGGTGCGGTTCCGCCACCGCATTGGCGATCCGGCGCCGCGGGCGGCGATTTCGGTGCGCTTCTTTGCGACGCCAAAGCCGGTCCGTCCCTGACCTCTCTGTACAGGGGGGGGCAGGTGTCGCACGCGCCTGTCCGCCCCCGGACGCCGCGCCGCCAGTTTCGGGGGTGACAGGCGAACCTGTGGACGCGCACGCGAAATCTTCGCAGCCTGCGGAACAAATCCCGCATCTCTACGTTGTCCGGTCAAGCAGCACGCGCCCTGCATGGCGCACTGTGATCCGACCTGAACATAAAGGAGCAGAGATCATGAACTGGGATATCATCGAAGGCAAATGGAAGCAGCTGAAGGGTTCGGCCTTGAACCAATGGGGCAAGCTGACCGAGGATGAAGTCGATCAGGTGGCGGGCAACCGGCAGAAACTGGTGGGCCTGTTGCAGGAACGCTATGGCATGGCCAAGGATGAGGCCGAACGTCAGATCGACGATTTCGCCGAACGTCAAAAAGAGCTGCTTTGATCGCCGCAGTATCCTGAGAGCCGCAGTGTCCTGATAGCCACTGTGCGCTGAGAGCCCCTGTGCGCCGGGATCCACAGGCCGGACCAGAGCACAGGCGCAGTACGCAAGCTCACGACACAGGCTCGAAACGCAGATACGAAAAACAGACAGGATCCGACAACAGTCCGGATCAGAAAGCGGCCCCCGTCTGGGGCCGCTTTTGCGTGTGAATGATCCATCCGGGGCCACACAGAACTGCGGGGATCAGGAGGCGTAGCCCAATTCCTGCAGCGCGGTCTTGATCTCATCAAGAATGGCCGGATCGTCGATGGTCGCGGGCATCTTCCAGCTGCTGCCATCCGCAATGGACACCATGGTGGCGCGCAGGATCTTGCCCGAGCGGGTCTTGGGCAGCCGGTCCACAACGCAGGCGAGCTTGAACGCGGCGACGGGCCCGATCTTCTCCCGCACCCGTTTCACGACCTCGGTGACAATCTCGCTATGGGGGCGGTTGCAGCCTGCGTTCAGACAGAGAAAGCCCAGCGGCATCTGCCCCTTGAGGCTGTCCGCGACCCCGATGACGGCGCATTCCGCAACATCCGGGTGACCCGACAGCACCTCTTCCATGGCGCCGGTGGACAGGCGGTGACCCGCCACATTGATCACATCGTCGGTGCGCGCCATGATATAGAGATAGCCGTCCTCGTCCATCATCCCGGCGTCGCCGGTTTCATAATAGCCTGGAAAAGCAGTGAGATAGCTCGTCCTGAACCGATCGCCCGCCTGCCACAGCGTCGGCAGCGTGCCCGGAGGCAGCGGCAGTTTGATCGCGATCGCGCCCAGTTCTCCGGCGCTGACAGGATGCCCGCCCTCGTCGAGGATATGCACCTCATAGCCCGGCATCGGCACCGCCGGAGAGCCAAGTTTGACCGGCAGCGCCTCGATCCCCAGCGGATTTGCCGCGATCGACCAGCCGGTTTCCGTCTGCCACCAATGGTCGATCACCGGAACGCCCAGCTGCTCCTGCGCCCAGACAATCGTGTCGGGATCGGCGCGTTCACCGGCGAGAAAGACCTGGCCGAGGTGGGACAGATCGTATTTTTTGACGAAATCGCCCTCGGGGTCCTCCCGCTTGACCGCGCGAAAGGCCGTGGGCGCGGTAAAGAAGGTTTTGACCTTGTGCTCGGCCATGACCCGCCAGAACGTGCCGGCATCCGGCGTGCCGACAGGTTTTCCCTCAAACACGATGGTGGTGTTGCCATGGATCAGCGGCCCGTAGGCAATATAGCTATGCCCCACGACCCAGCCCACATCCGAGGCAGCCCAGAACACATCGCCGGGGTCGACATTATATATGTTTTTCATCGACCAGTTCAGCGCCACCAGCTGGCCTGCGGTGTGGCGGATCACCCCCTTCGGCTGACCGGTGGTGCCGGAGGTATAGAGGATATAGGCAGGGTGATTGCCCTCGACCGGCAGGCAGTCCGCAGGCTCCACCCCGTATTGAAAGCCGTGCCAGTTGACATCGCGCCCCTCGATCAGCTCCGCAACTTCCTGTTCGCGCTGCAGGATGACGCAGAAATCGGGCTTGTGGCTGGCCTGTTCGATGGCGCCGTCCAGCAGCGGTTTGTAATGCACGATCCGCCCCGGTTCGATCCCGCAGGACGCGGCGATGATCGCCTTGGGGGTGGCGTCGTCGATCCGCACGGCGAGTTCGCTGGCCGCAAAGCCGCCAAAGACCACCGAATGCACCGCGCCGATCCGCGCACAGGCCAGCATCGCCTCCAGCGCTTCGGGGACCATCGGCATGTAGATGATCACCCGATCGCCCTTTTCCACCCCTTTGGCCCTGAGCGCCCCGGCCAGAGTCGCGACCCGGTTGCGCAGCTCGACAAAGGAAATCTCGCGTTTGGTGTGGGTGACCGGGCTGTCGTAGATGATCGCGGCCTGCTCGCCACGGCCGGCCTCGACGTGGCGGTCAACGGCATTGTAGCAGGTGTTGACGCGGGCGTCGGCGAACCATTCATACAGGCCCTCGCCGAGATCGCTCAGCGCCCGTGTCGGTGCTCGGTCCCAGCTGATGGCGCCCGCAGCGTCCATCCAGAACCCCTCCGGGTCTGCCTGCCACTGTGCGTAGACCTCAGAATATGTCATCGCGATCCTCCTCTCTGTCTCCTCTTGGCGGCGAGGGTAGGCGCAAGCATTTCACCGGGGCAAGCAGGCGGAGCGCCCCTGCGTCACATTGGCGTTGTTTTGAGGCGAATTTTGCCAGAGCAGATTGCAAATTTTTGCAAACTCTCTGGCAGAAGCAGGTTTCGCTAAGTTGACCCGCAATCTCTGCAAAGTTGCAAAGCGGTCCGGGCTGCAATCCGGGCTGCAATCCGACTTGCAAACTGGGGTACGGCGGACCGACTCAGTGGCCGCTGCTTTCTTGGGAATGTCGGGGTCGCGGGTCTGTCTGGCGGCGGGCGCTGACCGTCCCCTGACCGGAGCCGGGGCCGGTCAGGGGCGCCAGCCCCGTTGCTCAGCCGTAGAGACCGACAGGCGTGCCCGCGATGGCCGCCATGTTCAGCAATCCGCGCGCCGTGATCGAGGGCGATACGATATGGGCGCGGTTGCCCATGCCCATCAGGATCGGACCGACCTCAAGACCGCCCGAGCGCATTTTCAGGATGTTGCGGACCCCTGATGCGGCGTCTGCATGGGCAAAGATCAGCACATTGGCCGCGCCCTCCAGGCGCGAGTTCGGGAAAATCCGCTCGCGCAGATCCGCATCCAGCGCCGCATCGATATTCATCTCGCCTTCGTAGACAAAATCGCGGGGCGCCTCATCGAGGAGTTTCATGGCCGCCCGCAGCCGGGCGCCGGTGTCGCATTGGATATTGCCGAACTGGCTTTGAGAACACAGCGCGATCTGCGGCTTGAGGCCAAAGCGGCGCACATGGCGGGCCGCGCCGAGCACGGTCTGTGCGATTTCCTCCGGGGTGGGTTCAATCCGCACCTGGGTGTCGGCAATGAACAGCGGCCCGTCTTCGAGGATCATCAGCGACAACGCTCCGTGGGGGGTATATTTGCCACCGCCGAGGATCTGGCTCACATAGTTCAGATGCCAGCGGTATTCTCCGAAGGTGCCGCAGATCAGGCTGTCGGCATCGCCGCGATGGACCATGATGGCGCCGATGGCGGTGGTATTGGTACGCAGGATGGCCTTGGCCAGATCCGGGGTGACGCCCTGACGTTCCATGATCTGATGGTAGCTGGACCAATAGTCACGGTAGCGGGGATCGTTTTCCGGGTTCACGATCTCCACATCCTTGCCCGGCCGGATCGACAGGCCAAGGCGGTCGGCGCGGCTTTCGATCACTTCCGGCCGACCGATCAGGATCGGTGTTTCGGTCGTTTCGCGCAGGATCTCCTGGGCGGCCCGCAACACCCGCTCGTCTTCGCCTTCCGCAAAGACAATGCGGCGCGAGGCGGCGCGGGCGGATTCAAACACCGGCTTCATCAGCAGGGCGGATTTGAACACGCTCTGGTTCAGCTTCGACCGATAGGCCCCGAGATCGTCGATGGGGCGCTTGGCAACCCCGCTCGACATCGCCGCCCCCGCCACGGCCGAGGACACCACCGCCACCAGACGCGGATCAAACGGCTTCGGGATCAGGTAGTCGGCGCCAAAGGTGAGCTGTTCGCCCTTGTAGGCCGCTGCCGCCTCGGCCGAGGTGGTGGTGCGCGCCAGTTCCGCGATACCGTCAACACAGGCGATCTCCATTGCGTCGTTGATCTCGGTCGCACCCACATCCAGCGCCCCGCGAAAGATGAAGGGGAAACACAGGACGTTGTTGACCTGATTGGGGAAATCGCTGCGCCCGGTGGCGATGATCGCATCGGGGGCGACCGCCCGGGCCGCGTCGGGCATGATTTCCGGGGTCGGGTTCGCCAGCGCGAAAATGATCGGGCGGCGGGCCATTTTCGCGACCATCTCGGGTGTCAGCACATTGGGACCGGAGAGGCCGAGGAACAGGTCTGCACCATCGATCACCTCATCCAGGCTGCGCTTGTCCGAGGCCTGCGCAAAGGCCGCCTTATGCGGGTTCATGTCCTCGCTGCGGCCGTCATAGACCAGCCCATGGATATCGCAGAGCCAGACATTTTCGCGCCGCACCCCCAGTTTCAGCAGCATGTTGAGACAGGCGATCCCGGCCGCGCCGCCCCCGGTCGAAACGATCTTGATGTCCTCGAACCGTTTCCCGGCCACATGCAGCGCATTGGTGGCGGCGGCGCCAACCACGATGGCGGTGCCGTGCTGATCGTCGTGAAAGACGGGAATATTCATCCGCTCGCGGCAGAGTTTTTCCACGATGAAACAATCGGGTGCCTTGATGTCCTCAAGGTTGATCGCGCCAAAGGTCGGCTCCATCGCGCAGACGATATCGGCCAGTTTTTCCGGGTCGCTTTCGTTCAGCTCGATATCGAAACAGTCGATATTGGCAAAGTTCTTGAACAGGACCGCCTTGCCCTCCATCACCGGTTTGGACGCCAGCGCCCCGATATTGCCGAGACCCAGCACGGCAGAGCCGTTGGACACCACTGCGACAAGGTTGCCCCGCGCTGTATAGCGGGCGGCGTTGTCTTCGTTGTCCTTGATCTCGAGGCAGGCTTCGGCGACGCCGGGCGAATAGGCCCGGGCCAGGTCAATGCCGGTGGCCAGAGGTTTTGTGGCGCGGATTTCCAACTTTCCGGGGCGCGGAAATTCGTGATAGCGCAGAGCCGCGTCGCGCAGGGATTCCGAGGTCTTGTCGGTCATGAAAGGGCGCTCCTCATGGTGATTGTTTAGTGTTAAACTAACTTGTGACGGAGGGGAACCGGCATTCTTGACGCATGGGAAGGATCGGGGAAGGATCGGCGCAGCGCTGCCTGCAATTGCCTGCAGAGGGTCACGGGCGGGCGCGACCCTCTGCAGCAACGGGCAAACGCCCTTGATCAAGGCCGACGGAGCGCGCAGGGTGACGCAAATCACGCCACAGCCAAAACTGATTGGGAGAAGCACATGGCCGATACGGTCGCCGAGATCCTCTTGCCCACTTCCGAACTCCGGGACGATATTCCCTTTTTTACCAAGGTCCTCGGTCTGAAACTTGATATGATATACCCGGCTGATGATCCCCGGGTTGGCGTGTTTTCCGGCCATGGGATCCGGGTTCGGATCGACCGCGATGCCGAGACTGCGCCGGGGCTGATCCGCATCCTGACCGAGGACCCGGAGGCGTTTGCGAACGGGGCCCGGACCCTGACCGCGCCCAACGGGACCAGGATCCTGATCGAGCCGCGCAACCCGCCGCTGGAGATGCCGCCAACGGTGCACAGTTTCGTCGTCCGGCGGCTCAAGGATCAGGCGCCCTGGATCATTGGCCGGGCCGGCATGCAGTACCGGGATCTGGTGCCGGACCGACTGGGTGGGTCGATCATTGCCAGCCACATCCGCATTCCCGATGGCGGTCCGGTGCCGGATATGGTGCATTTCCACAAGGTCGGCTTTCAGCTCATTTTCTGCATCCACGGCTGGGTCGATGTGGTCTATGAGGATCAAGGCGACAAGATGCGCCTGACGCCGGGGGATTGCTTCATTCAGCCGCCTGAAATCCGCCACCGGGTGCTGGAGGCCAGTGACAATGTTCAGGTGATCGAAATCGGGGTTCCCGCGGAACATGTGACAGAGATCGACCACGAGATGACGCTGCCCACGCCGCATCTGCGGCCGGATCGCGAATGGGACGGCCAGCGGTTTGTCTTCAATCAGGCGGCCGGGGCGGACTGGCAGGCGTTTCGTCTGCCGGGATTTGAATGTCGCGACACCACCATAGCCGAGAACACCGGGGGCGTGGCCGGGGTCCAGGTGGTGCGGCCGGTCCCGGGCGGGGGCAGCAGTCCCTGGGCCGCCCATGACACCGACATTCATTTCACCTTTGTGATGGCCGGCACCGTGACGCTGGAAGGAGAGGGGCGCACACCCTATGATCTGGAGCAGGGCGACGCCTTTGTGATCCCGCCTCATATGCGGACGCGTCTCTGCGGGGCATCTGAGGATCTGGAACTGCTGGAGGTGACCCTGCCGGGACGGTTCCACACGGATCTGGCTTGAGCGAGACAGGCTTGAGTGAGACAGGGCTGCGCTGCGCAGAGGGGAGGCAACCGGAGGCGGCAGGCCCCAGACCGACCCCAGAGAGGGCAGATCACATTTGACCAATTGGTCAGGATCGGCAAGAACGGATGGCAAGTTTCAAAGCCCGACGGCGCGCCTCCGCCCCCTGGCGCTCAAATGGTGCTCAAATCTGAAAATGGAGAATCTGAAAATGGAGTGTGCCCATGCCTGCTGATAACATGTCTGCTGATAAACTGTCCCCGCCGGAAAACCCATTGCGTGCGCGTGCCGCAGCGGTGCGTGAAAACGCCCATGCGCCCTATTCGAAGTTCAAGGTCGGCGCCGCCATCCGGGCTGCGTCTGGCACCGTCTATGTGGGCTGCAACGTGGAGAATGTGGCCTACCCGGAGGGCACCTGTGCCGAGGCCGGGGCGATTGCCGCGATGGTGGCGGCTGGCGAGACACAGCTGACCGAGGCCTATGTGATCGCGGATTGCCCCGCGCCGGTGCCGCCCTGCGGCGGCTGCCGGCAGAAGCTCAAGGAGTTCGGCGCAACGGATGTTTCTGTCACGCTTGCGACCACGGACGGGGTTGAGCAGACCACCACCATCGGTGACCTTTTGCCCGGTGCCTTTGATGCGGGCTATATGGAACGGAGTTGACGGCAATGGATGCACGCGCGGTGATCGCCAAGCTCCGCCAGAAGGCGGTCCCCACGGAGGAGGAGCTGATCTGGTTCGCCAAGGGTCTTGCCAGCGGCGAGGTCAGCGACGCACAAGCCGGGGCGTTTGCCATGGCGGTCTGCCTCAACGGGTTGCCGCCCACGGCACGGAGCGCCCTGACATTGGCGATGCGCGACAGTGGCGATGTGCTGCACTGGGATGTGCCGGGGCCGGTGGTCGACAAGCATTCCACCGGCGGCGTCGGCGATTGTGTCTCGCTGCTGCTGGCGCCGGCGCTGGCGGAATGCGGCGCCTTCGTGCCGATGATTTCGGGGCGGGGCTTGGGTCACACGGGTGGCACGCTGGACAAGCTGGAAGCCATCCCCGGCCTGAGCACCCAGGTGCCCCAGGCGCGTCTGCAGCAGATCATTGCCGATGTGGGCTGTGCCATTGTCGGGGCCACGGCCCGGATCGCGCCGGCGGACAAGCGGCTCTATGCGGTGCGCGATGTCACCGCGACGGTCGAGAGCCTCGATCTGATCACGGCCTCGATCCTGTCAAAGAAGCTCGCGGCCAGCCCCGAGGCTCTGGTGCTGGATGTGAAAATCGGTTCCGGCGCGTTCATGAAAACCCCGGAGGCGGCCCGGGCGCTGGCGGTCTCGCTGGTGGAGACGGCCAATGCGGCGGGCTGCCCGACACAGGCGCTGATCACCGATATGAACCAGCCCTTGGTTGCAAGCCTCGGCAATGCGCTGGAGGTGGCCGAGGTGATGCGGGCACTGACCAGCGGGCAGGACAGTCCGATCATCGCTTTGACGGCGGCCCTGGCAGGGACAGTGCTGCAGAAATCGGGCCTTTCGGAAACGGCGGAGGCGGGCGAGGCACGGATTGCCGCGATCCTGAAGGACGGCCGCGCTGCGGAGCGGTTTGCACGGATGGTCGCGGCCCAGGGCGGCCCGTTGGGATTTGCCGACAAGTGGGAGCGGTTCCTGCCGGAGGCACCGGTCATTCTAGAAGTGACCAGCGAGGCAGCCGGATATGTTGCCGCCATCGACGGCGAGGCGCTCGGGCTGTGTGTGGTACAGCTTGGCGGTGGCCGCATGGTGGAAAGCGACGGAATCGACCCGGCGGTTGGTCTGTCCGATGTGGTGCCGCTTGGGACCAAAGTGGGGCGGGGCGATGTGATCGCGCGGGTCCATGCCGCCCGCCCGGAGGCCGCGCAAGAGGCGGCGTCGGCCTTGCGGGCGGCGGTGAGCGTGGCGTCTGCAGCCCCGTCGGTGCTGCCACTGGTGCATGAAAGGATCGGATGATGGCGCGCGCCTTTCTGGTGGTGATGGATTCTGTCGGGATCGGCGGAGCGCCGGATGCGGCGGCGTATTTCAACAAGGACCTGCCGGATCTGGGCGCCAATACGGTGGCCCATATTGCCCAGGCCTGTGCCGAGGGGCGGGCAGAGGAGGGCCGCTCCGGTCCCTTGCGCGTCCCGACGCTGGTGCGATTGGGGCTGGGGGCGGCGGTGCAGCTGGCGTCACATCAGCCGGCACCGGGGGTGAGCGACGCAAAGGACCGGGGCGGCGCATCGGCGGTGGCGCGGCCCGAGGGTCTGTGGGGCGCCGCCACCGAGATCAGCGCGGGCAAGGATACGCCATCGGGGCATTGGGAACTGGCCGGGGTGCCGGTGCCCTGGGACTGGACCTATTTTCCGGAAACCGGCGCCGCATTCGATCCGGATCTGGTGGCCCATGTGGCGGCGGCTGCCGGCACGGACGGTATCTTGGGCAATTGCCACGCGTCGGGCACCACCATCATTGCCGATCTTGGCGCCGCCCATATGCAGAGCGGCCGGCCGATTTGCTATACATCTGCGGACAGCGTGTTCCAGATCGCCGCCCATGAGGAGAGCTTTGGCCTCGACCGGCTGCTGGCGCTTTGCGAAGCCGTCGCCCCGCGCCTGCATGCGATGAAGGTGGGGCGTGTCATCGCGCGCCCCTTTGTGGGAACGCCCGAGACCGGCTTCACCCGCACCGCCAACCGGCGCGATTTTGCGATCCGCCCGCCGGCCCCGATCCTGACCGATTGGGTGCAGGCGGCAGGGGGACGGGTGCATGGCATCGGCAAGATCGGCGACATATTCTCCATGCAGGGGATCGACACGCTGCAAAAAGGCGAGGATGCCACCTTGATGGAGCATCTCCTCGATGCGGTGGAGACCGCCGAGGACGGCAGCCTGACATTTGCCAATTTCGTCGAGTTCGACAGCCTCTATGGCCACCGGCGTGACATCTCGGGCTATGCCCGGGCGCTGGAGTGGTTCGACGGGCAGATCGGCCGGGTCATCGACGGGCTGCGGCAGGGCGACCTCCTGATCCTGACCGCCGATCACGGCAATGACCCGAGCTGGCCGGGTACGGATCACACGCGCGAACGGGTGCCGGTGCTGGTTGCGGGCGCCGGGGCCGGGGGCCTCGGGCTGGTTGCCTTTGCCGATGTGGCGGCCTCGGTTGCGGCGCATCTCGGGGTGGCGGCACAGGGGCCGGGGCGGTCGTTTCTGTAGCTGGTCGGGGGTGAGACAGGGCCGCTCCGGGGCCGATCAGGGGCCAATCCGGGACGGTGGACAGGACGGGCGCGGGGGCATGAGCGGGAAAACACCTTGCCTGCCTCCCGGCCTGCCGACTATGAGACACAAAAGCCAAAGAGGAGCGCGCCCGATGAGTGACCACCTGACAGTCGTTGACCACCCGCTGGTGCAGCACAAGCTGACAATCATGCGCAACAAGGCCACCTCCACGTCGGAGTTCCGCCAGTTGCTGCGCGAAATCACCCAGCTGCTGGCCTATGAGGTCACCCGCGAACTGCCGATGACCACCACCTCGATCGAGACCCCGATGGAGGACATGGAGGCCCCGATCCTTGCGGGCAAGAAGCTGGCGCTGGTGTCGATCCTGCGGGCGGGCAACGGGATGCTGGACGGGGTGCTGGAACTGGTGCCCTCGGCGCGGGTCGGCTTTGTCGGCATGTACCGCGACGAAGAGACGATGCAGCCGGTTCAGTATTACTTCAAGGTGCCGCAGCAGATTTCCGACCGGATGGTGATCGCGGTGGATCCGATGTTGGCCACCGGCAATTCCTCGGTTGCGGCCATCGACCTGCTGAAAGAGGCAGGCGCGACCGATATCCGTTTCCTGTGCCTGCTGGCCGCACCCGAAGGCGTCGCACGGATGAAGGAGGCGCATCCGGATGTGCCGATCGTCACGGCCTCGCTGGATCGTCAGCTGAACGAAAAGGGCTACATCATGCCCGGTCTGGGGGATGCAGGCGACCGGATGTTCGGCACGAAATAACGCCGCTGCCGAGCGTCCGAACAGACGCTGGGGTCCGGGCTGCAGGTGCGGGAAAACCCGAGCGACGAAACGAGGGACAAAACGGCGATGATTTGGTCCGCGCGGCCATATTGTTGCCGCCAACGGCTTTACTCGGATTCGGACTTCGGGCATCCTGAGCCTATATCTTGTGGGGCGGGTCCATGAAAATAACAAGAATTGCGGCAGTATCCATTATATTGGCGACCGGACTGAGCACAGGTGCTGGCGCGCAGACCATCCGCAGCGCCGCAGAGCCTGCTGAATTTCCGCCGACCTCCTATCAGGGGCGTCAGTATGTGGACAGCAAGGGCTGCATCTTTATTCGCGCCGGTGTCGATGGCAACGTGAACTGGGTGCCGCGGGTGAACCGGGCGCGCCAGCAATTATGCGGAGCCGAGCCGACCGCCGTGGCGGGCACAACCAAGAACCGCCCCGTCTCGCAACAAGGGCCCGATGTCATCACTCTCGCCCCCGAAGAGCCCGCGGCAGTGTCCGGCCCTGCAGCTGCGCAAGACCGTGCACCGGATGCGACGGCCGCGACGGCGACCGGCGCAACGGCTGCGGCTGCGGCGGCTCGGGTGGCTGCGGCGCGGCCGCCTGTCACCACGGTCAGGCCCGAACGGACCCCGGCCTCGACCTCCACCGGTGCGGCAGTGGTGCCCCGCAGGGTGCTGCCAGCAGAACAGCCGACGCCGCAACCGGTGCGGCCGGCCACTGCGCCTGTGCCACAGCCGATACCGGCCCCTGCCACCGGCCCCTGCGCCGGAGCCTCTGCCCTGAGCCAGCAGTACATCAATAAAGGACCCGGCGTCCGCTGCGGGCCGCAGCGTGAGGATCCGCTCAGCACGCTGACACCGGATACCCGGATCCTGCCGCGTCACCTGTACGAGGAGCGCCTCTTGCTTGCAGACGTACGTGTGCCGGAGGGCTATCGGCCCGCTTGGCAGGACGGACGCCTGAACCCGCATCGCGCAGAGCGGACCATCCGGCCTGCGGTGCTGGCGAGCCCCTCGGTGCCGAAAGGCTATATGCGCGTCAATCGCGATGACAACCGCATGAGCGCGTCGCGCGGCATGCATACAGCGGCGGGAGAGGCGCAGATGGCTCAGGTCTGGACCAACGGGCTGCCGCGCAAACAGGTGCTGCAACCGCTGGATAAAGTCCCGTTCTCCCTTCGCAAGGCCCAGCGTTTATACGCCGCCGAGCTGGCCCAGACACAGACAGAGCCACAGACACAGGTGCAGACTGGGGCACAGGCTGGGACCCCCGGTCGGTCTGCCGCCGGTCAGGATGGAGACAGCGATCTGGTGCTGCGCTTGTCCACCCGCTCTGCCGCCGGCGCGCCGCGCCCCGCAGCGGATCGCTCATCCGCGCCCGCGCGGTATATCCGCGCCGCCACCTTTGCCGACCCTGCCGAGGCCCAAGCCGTTGCGCACAGCCTTGCCGAGGCGACCGGCCTGATCATGCGCCTGGGAACAGTCACACGCGGCAGTCAGACCTATAGCGTCGTCCTGTCCGGGCCCTATACGGGCAGTGCGCAAAAAGCGTTGCGGCGGGTGCAGGCGGCCGGTTTCAAGGGTGCACGGCTCAGCAACTGAAGAGCGCCCGCCGTCCGTCAATTTGGGGGCCAGTCAGTTGAGGTCCGGGCAGGCGAGATCCGGGCAGGCGAGGTTCGGTCAGCCCAGGTTCAGGCCGTTTGGGTCTTGTCAGTTGGAACCCAAATCGCCGGGTCCACAGTCAGCTGGGGCCAAGTTGGGAGCCAACCATTCGGGAGTGGGCAGGGCGCGGCCAGAGCAGGTCCCGCGAGCGGCGTCCTGTGGGCGGTCACAGGTTCCGCTGTCAGCCGCAGATATTCTGCAACTGAACCCAATCCCTGTCATTGAGCACCGGCGCCAGATCGCGACCGGCCATCGGATCGGCCTCGATCAGGCCCAGCGTGCTCTCTCCGGTCACATCGCGGGCATAGGCGTAGGGCGTCGACGGGATCGCGGCGCGGGCAAATTCGGCCAGCAGGGTCTCATCCGCGACCGCAGGGCGAGGCGCGGCCAGTACCGCCTCGGAATACCGGTCGAGGGTCTCGCGCTTGATTTCGCCGGTGGTCAGCAGCCGGAAGGTCGCGA
This sequence comes from Phaeobacter sp. B1627, assembly GCF_006265095.1. Taxonomy (GTDB): domain Bacteria; phylum Pseudomonadota; class Alphaproteobacteria; order Rhodobacterales; family Rhodobacteraceae; genus Epibacterium. The sequence continues at coordinate 72,910 of NZ_VCNK01000014.1, read as the reverse complement.
CGATGCCACCGATATCGAGGATTTCTGCCATCGGATCATGGTCTTGCGTACGGGCGCGTTCGATGAGGACGGCCCCGGCGGCGACCGCGGGATCTTCGAAATCCTCGACATAGGCGCGGTGGATCAGGACGATGCCGCCGGGCAAGGTCAGGCTTTCGGCAATGCCGGAGCGCATCACCGCCACCCGGCGCACGCCGGCGCGCTCGGCGAGGGCCCGCAGGATCGGATCTGCCTCGGGCGTTGAACAGGCCTGACCCGAGACCCGTTCGATCCGCCCCAGCAAGGCCTGTCCAATCGCCTTGCGGTGCACGTCGGAGACGGCCGCGAGGGTCTGCTGGCGCATGGTGCGGGGCAGGCCAAAGCCAAGCAGGATCACCGCCAGCACCAGAACGCCCAGCCCGCCAAAGAGACGCAGCCGACCGGGATGGGGACGGGCCCGCAGGATGGCGGCCTGCACCTTCTGGATGGCGTCGAGCATGGTGACCTCATCCTCGCCCAGCTCCAGCGTTTCGCCGGGGTCGCCATCGGGATGGTAGATCGCCGGAAAGGCACCGGGATTGGCGCGTTCAACGGCGGCCAGCGACCAATGCGCCAGCGGTCGGTCCTGCATATCGGTTATGGTCAGCGTCGCGTCCCCAAGCGAGACGATCACGTCCCGCCGCTGGTCGTCTGGCGACGGGCGCCAGATCCCTGACGCCTCGAGCCGCTGAAATTCACGGAGTACCGTCATCAGACCGGTCTGCCTGCTCCATCTTGTTCTTCACCGGCTTTAGCACGGGCCGGGCACCGGCGGCAAACCGGTTTGCTGGCCCAATGGTCATATGAGGTGATTATTGTGTGTTCAGAAGGTCTTGAACCGTCTGCGCAACTCAAACTTCTGGATTTTCCCGGTCGATGTCTTTGGCAATTCCTCAAAGATGACGGCCTTTGGCGCCTTGAACCCGGCCAGAGTCTGGCGCGCAAAGGCAATCAGCCCCGCCTCATCGACCTGGGCACCGGCCTTCAGTTCGACAAAGGCGCAGGGCACCTCGCCCCATTTGTCATCCGGTTTCGCCACCACCGCCGCGAGATTGACATCGGGATGCCCCATCAGCACGCCCTCGACCTCGACAGACGAGATATTCTCGCCGCCGGAGATGATGATGTCCTTGGCCCGGTCGGCGATCTGGATATAGCCGTCGGGATGCTGCACGGCGATGTCGCCGGAATGGAAATATCCGCCCTCAAAGGCCTCGGCGGTGGCGGTGGGGTTTTTCAGATAGCCCTTCATGACGGAATTCCCGCGCATCACGATCTGGCCCTGCGTGCGCCCGTCCTTGGGCACCTGCGTCAGAGTGTCATCGAGAACCGTGACCGCCTCCATCATCGGAAAGGCAACCCCCTGGCGGGCCTTGATCGCGGCGCGTCCGGCGGTGTCCAGCCTGTTCCATTCCCTGTCCTTCCACAGGCATTCGGTCACATGCCCGTAGGTCTCGGTCAGGCCATAGACCTGGGTGACATGAAACCCGAGCGCCTCGATCTTTTCCAGCGTGGCCGGGGCAGGGGGCGCCCCAGCGGTAAAGACCTCGACCGTATGATCAAAGGCGCGTCGATCCGCATCGCTGGCGTTGACGATCATGTTCAACACGATGGGCGCGCCGCCGAAATGGGTCACGCCCTCCTGCGCGATGGCCGTGTAGATCGCCTCGGCGGTGATATTGCGGCAGCAGACGACAGTGCCGCCGAGCACCGGCATCATCCAGGTGTGATTCCAGCCGTTGCAGTGAAACAGCGGCACAATGGTCAGATAGACGGGACGGATCCGCAGCCCCCAGGAAATCACCGTGCCCATGGTCATCAGGTAGGCGCCGCGATGATGACAGACCACGCCCTTCGGCCGCCCGGTGGTGCCGGATGTATAATTGAGCGCAAGGCTCTCCCATTCGTCCTCGGGCATGATCCAGTCGAAATCATGCGGGGCTTCGGCCAGGATGTCCTCATAGGTGGGGTGGCGGCCACTGGCGCTGATCCCGGCCTCCCCGTCGGGGACTTCGATCAGGATCGGGCCGTCACCCTCCATCTGCGCCTTGGCCGCCTCGGCGAGCGTGAGGAACTCGCTGTCCACCAGCGCCACTTTGGCCTCGCCATGGTCAAAGATATAGGCAACCGTTTCCACATCCAGCCGGGTGTTGATCGTGTTCAGCACCGCGCCACAGGCAGGCACGCCGAAATGGGCCTCTGCCTGGGCGGGGATGTTGGGCAGGATCGTGGCCACCACATCGCCCGGTGTCACCCCCATGCCCGCGAGGGCCGCCGCCAGCCGGGTGCAGCGGTCATGGTATTGGGCATAGCTGACCCGGCTCTGGCCGTAGACCAGCGCGGTTTCGCCCGCATGAACATGCGCCGCGCGCTGCAGGTGCGACAGGGGCGTGAGCGGCACATAGTTCGCTGCCGTCCGCTCCAATCCCGTTTCATCCGCCAGCCACCCCATGAGCTCTCCTCCCCTGTATCCTGTTTGGACCTGTACCCTGTCTGGACCTGTAACCTGTCCGAAATTCCCCCGTCGGATGGAATATTGCGCTGCTCTTGCGGAAATTGAAAGAGATTGCGCAAAGGCCCTGCCATTCTTCTGTTCGCGGCGCGGGTCAAAGGTGGTTTCGGGATGGGTTTGAATGGGTTAGCCTGCGCATATGATCCTGTCGCGCGGCCGCAATTACGTGTTTATCCATGCTCCGAAAACCGGGGGAACGGCGCTGGCGCTGGCATTGGAATCGCGCGCCATGGCCAGCGATGAGATGCTCGGCGACACGCCCAAGGCGAAAAAACGTCGCCACCGCCTGCAGGGGGTCACGACGCGCGGCCGGTTGTGGAAACATTCCACCCTGGCGGACATCGAAGGTCTGGCCACACCCGAAGAGCTGCGGCAGATGTTTGCCTTCACCCTCGTGCGCAATCCCTGGGACCGCGCGGTCAGCCTCTATCACTGGCTGCAGCATCAGCGTTTCGACCACCCGATGGTGCCGCTGGCGCAGTCTCGCTCCTTTGTGGGGTTCATCACCGACCCTTTGGTGATGCGCGCGTTTTCCGATGCGCCAGTGCCGTCTTACATGCGGCAATCCGACGGCCAGGAGCATTGCAGCCTCTATATCCGGCTGGAACATTTCGGGACCGATGCAGAGCCGCTGTTTGACCATCTCGGGTTCCGGCTGAAATTGCCGCGCACCAATATGTCGGAGCGCAAGCGGGACTGGCGGCCCTATTACGATGACGCCGCCGCCTCTGCCGTGAGGAAATGCTGTGCGGTTGAAATCGAACGATTTGAATACTCTTTTAACGAATAACGCCTATCCCTTTGCCTATTGGCGGCTCCGAAAGAGACCGCGCCCAGGCCGAACCGGTTTGCTACACTCGTGAACATGGACCGGTCGCTGGAGCTTTGAACCCTTGAGAGGTTCGTCGCACAAGATCAGGTCGAAAGGACAGGAACATGCTGGATTGGTTTGCAAAACGAAATGCCTCCCCGATAGCAGAGGCATTTACAACGCAATATCCCATGGTGGCCACGGGCCATGCGGGGTTTCTCACCGGGACCATGGTTGCCACCTCCTTTGGCTGGCGGCCGGTCGAGCTGCTCAATATCGGCGATGAGGTCCTGACCTTCGATCACGGCATGCAGGCGGTGAAGACCATTCAGCGGCAGGTGCTGGTGCTCGGAGATACCGCCTGCGCCCAGGACATGGCTCCGATCTACATTCCCCGGGATGCCATCGGCAATCGCAACCCGATGTGGGTGAAGTCCGAGCAGGGCATCATGATCGAACATGACCTGGTCGAGGACAAGCTGGGCGATCCCTATGCCATCGTTCCGGCCTGCACGCTGGAAGGCTATCGCGGGATCTCCCGCTCGCCGCAGCAGGTCACGATGGAGGCAATCATTCTGACCTTCGATCAGGATGAGGTCATCTATATCGACGCCGATATTCTGGCGTTTTGTCCCGCCCGGCAGGATTTGATACACTACTGTGTCACCGAACAGGACGACAAACTCTACACGCCGCTCTCTGCCCTCGAAGCGCGCGAACTGGTCATTGATATGATCACCGAAGATAGCTTTTGGACACCCGGCGTGCTGGCCGGCGGCGGTGGCACCGGAGAGCCGCAATACGCCACCTACAACTGACGCCCCCGCAGCGAGCTGACCGCGTGCCGGCCTCGGTCGCGCGTGCGGACCTGGGGCGCACAGGCCCGGGTCAGGATTGCGGCGGAACGACGCCTGAACCGGCCAGCACGGCGCGAGAGCTGGCCTGAACGGGGCCTGAGTGGGGCCTGAACGGGCACGAAAAAGGGCCGCCCCTGAAGGCGACCCTCTGTTGTCCCCAGACCCTGCGTTGTCCCGAGACCCTGCGGATCAGGCGGCCTGATCTTCTGCCGGGGCAAAGCGGCCATAGAACGTCTGCCCTTTTTCCGCCATCTCACGCAGCAGCGCCGGGCAGGCGAAGCGATCGCCGTAGGCCTCGGTCAGCTGGTCGCAGCGTTCGGCGGCATAGGGGGCACCGATGATGTCGAGCCAGCTGAGCGGGCCACCGGACCAGGGGGCAAAGCCCCAGGCGAGGATCGCGCCCACATCGCCTTCGCGGATGTCCATCAGCACACCTTCTTCCAGCGCCCGCACTGCTTCGAGCACCTGCGAGAACATCAGCCGTTCCTGCACCTCGATCAGCGACGGCTGGCTGTCTGCATGGGGATATTTCTCCGCCAGACCAGGCCAGTAGTGGGTGCGCTTGCCCTTTTCGTCATAGTCGAAAAAGCCCGCATTCGCCTTGCGGCCCAGACGCCCTTCGGCCTCCATCCAGAAGATCAGATCATCCGCGGGGCTTTCGGGATAGGCGTCGCCCATCGCCGCCTTGGTGGCGCGGGCAATCTTGGCGCCGAGATCAATCGAGGTCTCGTCATTGAGCTGCACGGGCCCCACCGGGAAACCAAGCTGACGCGCGGCATTGTCGATCAGCACCGGGCTGACGCCCTCGGTGATCATGCGCAGGCCCTCATTGATATAGGGGATGATGCAGCGGTTGGCGTAGAAGAAGCGCGCGTCATTGACCACGATCGGCGTCTTGCGGATCTGGCGCACGTAATCCAGCGCCTTGGCCACCGCGCGATCTCCGGTTTCCGCGCCCTTGATGATCTCCACCAGCAGCATCTTTTCAACCGGCGAGAAGAAGTGGATGCCGATGAACTGCTCGGGGCGGCTTGAGGCCTTGGCCAGTTCGGTGATCGGCAGGGTGGAGGTGTTGGAGGCAAAAATGCAGTCGTCGGGGATGATCGCCTCGACCTTCCGGGTCATCTCGGCCTTGACGCCGGGATCTTCAAACACGGCCTCGATGATCAGATCGCAGCCCTTCAGCGCATCGAGATCGGGCGTTGCGGTGATCTGGGCCAGCAGCGCCTCTTTCTTTTCCGCCGTGGCCTTGCCGCGCTTGATGCCCTGATCCATGTAATTCGCGGAATAGGCCTTGCCCTTGTCGGCGGCGGCCTGATCGCGGTCCACCAGCACAACCTCCATGCCGGCCTGCGCCGACACCAGCGCGATGCCCGCGCCCATCATGCCCGCGCCCAGAACACCAACCTTGCGCACGGTCTGGTCCTCGATCCCCTTGGGACGGACAGCGCCTTTTTCCAGCGCCTGTTTGTTCAGGAACAGGGACCGGATCATCGCCGAGGAGGATGGGTTCATCAAAACATGGGTGAACCAGCGCGCCTCGATCTTCAGCGCGGTGTCAAAATCGACCAGCGCGCCCTCATAGACGGCAGAGAGCAGCGCCTTGGCGGCCGGAAAGGCGCCCTGGGTCTTGCCATGCACCATCGCCGATGCGCCGACGTAGTTCATGAAACCGGCCGGGTGATAGGGCGCGCCACCGGGCATTTTATAGCCCTTGGCATCCCAGGGTTTGACGATGTCAGCAGGTTTCGCGTTCAGCACCCATTGGCGGGCCGCTTCCAGCGGATCGGCGGCGACCTCATCGACAAGGCTCGCGCCTTTGGCCTTTTTCGGGTCCAGCATCTTGCCTTCAAGCAGCACGGGCGCGGCCGCCACGGCCCCGACCATGCGGGAGTAGCGGATCGTGCCGCCGCCACCGGGGAAAATGCCCAGCAGGATTTCCGGCAGGCCGATCTTTGCCTTGGGATTGTCGGTCATGGCGCGATAGTGGCAGGCCAGTGCGATTTCGGTGCCGATGCCCGCGCAGGTGCCGTTGATGGCACAGGCGATGGGCTTGCCGCCCTTGTTGGTCTTGGGCTCCATGCCGGCGCGTTCCAGTTTGCGCAGGATGCGGTGCCCGTTCATGGTGAAATCAAACAGGCCCTGCGCCGGGTTCTCACCGGATTCCTCGCGGATGGAGGCCAGCACGTTCAGGTCCATACCGCCGGCAAAATCCTTCTTGCCCGAGGTGATCACCACGCCCTTGACCGCATCGTCGCCAAGGGCGCGGTCGATGAACTCCTCCACCAGGCTGAAGGCCTCGCGGGTCAATACGTTCATGCTCTTGTCGACCGCATCCCAGGTGATGATGGCAATGCCGTCTGCGTCTACGTCGTATGTGAAATCGCTCATGTTTCGTCTCCGATCTGGTCAGCCGTCAGCGGGCTGCCGTCTTTCCGGGTGTAGCTTGATATGTCGTCTGCGACCTGCACCATCATGTCGAGGTCGCTGTAGATTGCGGTCTCGGTTGCGGTCCTCGTTCCGATCACGAGGAAAGAGGCCGGCGCATCGCTACGGTTGATAAGGTGGTGGCCGTTTGCGTCGCCCTTGGGGAAGGCGGCGCAATCGCCCGGGTTCATCGCCTGCTCGCCCTGATCATCCACCAGCACCAGAGCGCCCGCGGTGACCATGACGAACTCGTCCTGCTCCATATGATAGTGGCGCAGGCTCGACAGGGCGCCGGGCTCCAGATGCACCAGGTTCACACCATACTGGCTGAGCCCCCCGGCATCGCCGAGCGGTTGTGCGCTGCGCCCGGCAACACACGCAGCGAGCCGGCCTGGGTAGCTGGTTCCGTCCCGCGCCGGGATCTGTGACAGGTCGAGCTTTGGCATCAGACGCGCTCGATGATGGTTGCGGCCCCCATTCCGGACGCAATGCAGAGCGTGGCCAGACCGCATTCCTTGTCCTGGCGTTCCAATTCGTCCAGCAGGGTGCCGATGATGATCGCACCGGTGGCGCCCAGCGGGTGACCCATGGCGATCGAGCCGCCGTTCGGGTTCACTACGGCCGGGTCGATATCAAAGGCCTGCATGAAGCGCAGAACCACCGAGGCAAAGGCCTCGTTGACCTCAAACAGGTCGAGGTCAGAGATCTTCATGCCGCTGTCGGCAAGGATCTTTTCTGTGACGGGCACGGGGCCGGTCAGCATGATGGTCGGGTCGGTGCCGATCTTGGCGGTGGCGCGGATGCGGGCGCGCGGTTTCAGCCCGTGTTTCTCGCCGAATTCCTTGTTGCCGATCAGAACGGCCGCGGCGCCATCGACGATGCCGGAGGAGTTGCCCGCGTGGTGGATGTGGTTGATCCGCTCCAGATGCGGGTATTTCAGTTTCGCTACCGCATCAAAGCCGGGCATCACCTCGCCCATCATCTGAAACGATGCATTGAGCGCTCCCAGCGCCTGCATGTCGGTGCCGGGGCGCATGTATTCATCATGGCCGAGGATCGGCAGCCCGTTCTGGTCGCGCACGGTGATGATGGATTTGGCAAAGCGGTTGTCGTCCCAGGCCGCCTTGGCGCGACGCTGGGATTCAACGGCCAATGCATCGGCCTGATCGCGGCTGAAGCCATATTCGGTGGCGATGATGTCAGCCGAGATGCCCTGGGGCACGAAATAGGTCTCCATCGCCAATGTCGGGTCGACCGCGATGGCCGCACCATCCGAGCCCATGGCCACGCGTCCCATCATCTCCACGCCGCCGGCGATATATGCATCGCCCGCACCGCCCTTGATCTGGTTGGCCGCCAGGTTCACGGCCTCCATGCCGGAGGCGCAGAACCGGTTGATCGCCAGGCCCGGAATGGATTGATCCAGATCAGAGGCGAGCACGGCCGAGCGCGCCAGGCAGCCGCCCTGTTCCATCACCTGGGTCACATTGCCCCAGATCACATCCTCGACCGCGTGGCCTTCCAGGTTGTTGCGCTCTTTCACCGCGTTCAACGTCAGCGCGGAGAGGCGTACCGAGGTCACCTCCTGCAGCGCGCCATCCTTGCGGCCCTTGCCGCGTGGGGTACGGACGGCATCATAGATATACGCTTCGGTCATTATAGTCTCCTCAAGCTCGATCCGACGGGTTGCCGGGCATCAGATCATAGGGGTGTTTCCAGCCGGGCAGGTCGCTGATACGCGCCAGCCAGGTGTCGATATGGGGCCATTCGGTGCGGTCAAACCCGAAGGGTTCTGGGTAGTATAGGTAGCTGCAGCAGGTCAGATCGGCATTGGTCACAGATTGGCCGACCATCCAGTCACGCTCCGCCAGATGCGCATTCAGAATTCCATAGGCACCTCTGAGACGCCCCTGCAGGAAGGCAATGACCTCTGCCGGGCGTTTGTCCCGGGGTATGAAATTCATCAAAAACCGGCACATGCCAGCCATGGATGAGAGCTTGTGGTTGTCCCAAAGCTGCCACCGCAGGATTTCGCGTTTGTCTTCCGCGCCGGAGCCGCCGAAATGCCCGTAGGTGTCAGACAGATACTGCTGAATCACCCCCGACTGGCTGAGCGTCAGGTCGCCATCAATCAGAACCGGGCATTCGCCCATTTCGTTCAACGCATCGCGAAAATCTTCGCCACGTGTCTCGCCGCTGAAGAAATCAACAAACACCGGGGTCCATTCCAGCCCCGCGAGCTCCAGCGCCAGTGCCGCTTTGTACGAATGTCCGCTTTCTCCGAAGCAATAGAGTTCCATATCAAACCGCTCCTCTTTCTGGTGATGGCACGGTGGGGGTTTCACACCCCCACACCCCCGTGAGGTATTTCTCAAAAGATGAATTGAATTGAGGGAATATTAACCAAGAAGGCGGCAATATGGCGGTGCGGTACAGGCTGGGGAGCCGATGGCCGTAAAAGGTGAAAGTGCATCCGCCCATTAGGCGCAAGGCCAGGGGGCGGATGCACCCCTTGCTTTCATCTTTTCTGAAATACCTCCGCCGGAGGCATCCACCGATCTCATCACAGAACCGCGACTGATGTGTCACAACGACCTCGCAATCAGTTCCTTCATGATCTCGTTTGTTCCGCCATAGATGCGTTGCACGCGCGCGTCGGCCCACATCTCCGCCACCGCATATTCCTGCATGAAACCGTAGCCACCATGCAGTTGCAGACATTCGTCCAGCACGTCTCCCTGGGTGTCGGTGATCCAGTATTTTGCCATGGCGGCTTTTGCGACCGTCAACTCTCCACGTAGGTGCTCCACCATGCACTCATCAAGAAACGCGCGGGCAACTTTGCTTTTGGTGAGGCATTCGGCCAGCTTGAATCGGGTGTTCTGAAATTGTGTCAGCGGTCCGCCAAAGGCCTCACGCTCCTTGCAGTAGGCAATGGTGCGTTCCACCGCGCCCTGCATGGCGCCGACAGCGCCACAGGCGATGATCAGACGCTCCTGTGGCAGCTGCTGCATCATCTGGTAGAATCCCTGACCTTCTCCACCGCCAAGAATGTTTTCCGGCGCAACCGCGATGTTGTCGAAGAACAATTCGGAGGTGTCCGCTGCATGCAGGCCGACCTTTTCCAGGTTCCGACCGCGCGTGAAACCTTTGGCGTGGTCGGTCTCCAGCGCCACCAGAGAGATCCCCTTGGCGCCCTCAGAGGGGTCGGTTTTGGCCGCGACCAGGATGAGGTTGGCGTGCTGACCGTTGGTGATGAATGTCTTCTGACCACTCAACCGGTACATATTCCCGTCCAGAACGGCCTTTGTCCGGATCGCCTGCACATCCGAGCCCGCAGAGGGTTCCGTCATCGCAAGGGCGCCGACCAACTCGCCGGTGATCATCTTCGGCAGCCACCGCCGTTTTTGCTCTTCGGTGCCGTAGGACAGGATGTAATGCGCAACAATTCCAGAATGGATGCCGTGGCCCCAGCTGGCCAGATTGGCGCGACTGGCTTCGATCAGAATCGCGGCCTCATGGCCAAAATCGCCGCCGACGCCGCCATATTCTTCGGGAACAGACGGACACAGCAGCCCCAGCTCGCCAGCCTCGGACCAGGTCGACCGGTCCATCTCGCCCTGCTTGCGCCAGGTTTCGAACTTCGGTGCCCACTCCCGGCTGATGAAGCTCCGGGTCATATCGGCAAGCATCTGATGTTCGTCGGTCATCCATGCGGAAGAGGACCGAAAATCCAAATCTGCGTCCATCTCTCTCCCCTTTGGCGCGATCTGTTCGACCTGCGCTATCGTTTTCGGGCCTCCAGTTCGGCGTTGAACAGCCGCAGCCGGTGGCTCAGGTTTTCGGTGTCCGTGACGCTGTCGAAATGTTCGAACAGGAAGGACAGGGCTTCTCCCTCATCCAGACCGGCCTCATGGGCAAACCGTTTGAGCCTGCGATAGCCGTCCTCCGTCATGGCGACGGGAAAGCGGCGGGTCAGGCGAAAGCGTTTGGGCATATCCGGATCCTCTCATCTCCAAATGCGCCCCGGCCGTCACAGGGACCGAATGCGCCCCGAAAGGCGCATCCGTTTCTCAGGTCACAGCCTGCTGCAATCAGAACTGATCGGCCGCGAGCGCCATCACCGTGTCGGCGCCGGTCTCGATACGGGCGAGGTGCAGTTTTGTGGCAGGCAGCTGACGTGCCATGTAGTAGCGGCCGGTGGCGATCTTTGTCTCGTAGAACGCCGCGTCAGAGGCCCCCGCGTCAAGCGTCGATTGCGCCGACTTTGCCATCATCGCCCACATCAGGCCGAGGCACACCTGCCCGAACATATGCATGAAGTCATAGGACCCGGCGAGCGCGTGGTTGGGGTTCTTCATGCCGTTTTGCATGAAATACATGCCAGCCGCCTGCAGATCCTTCGAGGCCGCCTTCAGGGGATCGATGAACTCCTTGGTGTAGGCCTCGGAAATATCGCCGTTTTCCTTGCAGAACGCTTTGATCAGCTCAAAGAAGGCCATGACGTGTTTGCCGCCGTCCTGCGCCAGCTTGCGGCCGACCAGATCCAGCGCCTGAACGCCATTGGCGCCCTCGTAGATCATCGCGATACGGGCGTCGCGGGTGTATTGCGACATGCCCCATTCCTCGATGTAGCCATGACCGCCATAGACCTGCTGGGCCTGCACGGTCATGTCGTAGCCCTTGTCGGTCAAGAAGCCCTTGATGACCGGCGTCATCAGCGAGATCAGCCCGAGCGCGTCCTTGTCCTCGCCGCGGTGGGATTTGTCGATCAGCGTCGCCCCCCACAGAAGGAACGCCCGGCCGCCTTCGACAAAGCTCTTTTGATCCATCAGGTTGCGACGGATGTCCGGGTGCACGATCAGCGGATCAGCCGGGCCGTCGGGGTTCTTGACGCCGGTGACATCGCGCCCCTGCAGGCGGTCCTTGGCGTAGTCCAGCGCGTTCTGGTAGGCGGCGTCGGCCTGTGCCAGACCCTGCATGCCAACCCCAAGCCGGGCCTCGTTCATCATGGTGAACATGGCGCGCATGCCCTTGTGCATGTCGCCCAGCAACCAGCCCGTGGCCGCGTCATAATCCATCACGCAGGTGGAATTGCCGTGGATACCCATCTTCTCTTCGATCTTTCCGACCGAGACACCGTTGCGGCTGCCGGGGGTGCCGTCATCGTTGACAATGAACTTCGGCACGATGAACAGCGACACACCCTTGATGCCCTCGGGGCCGCCGGGGATCTTGGCCAGCACCAGATGGATAACGTTCTCCGCCATGTCGTGGTCGCCCGCCGAGATAAAGATCTTCTGGCCGGTGATCTTGTAGGAGCCGTCGTCCTGCGGCTCTGCCTTGGTGCGCATCAGCCCGAGATCGGTGCCGCAGTGGGGCTCCGTCAGGTTCATGGTGCCGGTCCATTCGCAGGACACCATCTTGGGCAGATACATATCCTTCTGCGCGTCCGTACCATGCACCAGAATTGCCGAGGCCGCACCATGGGTCAGGCCCTGATACATGGTGAACGCCTGGTTCGCGGCAGAGAAGAACTCGCCCACGGCGGTGCCCATGACATAGGGCATGTTCTGGCCGCCGTATTGTTCCGGCATGTCGAGACCGGTCCAGCCGCCCTCCTTGACCTGCTCGAAGGCCTCCTTGAAGCCGGTCGGCGTATAGACCACGCCGTTTTCCAGCCGACAGCCTTCGGTGTCACCGACCGTGTTCAGCGGATGCAGCACGGCGCTGGCGATCTTGCCCGCCTCTTCGAGGACGGCACCGGTGAACTCCGGATCAAGCTCATCATAGCCCGGAATACCGGAGTCTTTGATGTTCAGAACGTCATGCAGGACGAATTGTGTGTCCTTGGTGGGGGCGGTGTAGCTTGGCATCGCGTTCCTCGTCGGTTGCGCTATTCGCGGTCAGATATTGGTGGACGGCACTTGGGGCCGGCTGGCCGAATGGCCGGTTGCACGAGGGCCTGCGGGGTTATTCCGCGGCCTTCGCACCGTTTCGCATGGAGGCGATGACTTTCTCGCCCCATTTCAGCTGATCTTTCAGGTCGTCGATGGCTTCGTTCAGCTCGTCGCGCTGACGTTCCATGTCGGCCAGACGGTCCTGCGCGATCTCATAGGTGCGGCTCAGCTGGGTCAGTTGCTGGTCGCCCATGTGATAGAGGTCCAGAAGCTGACGGATTTCCTCCAGGCTGAAGCCAAAGCGCTTGCCGCGCAGAATCAATTTCAGCCGGGCGCGGTCGCGTTTGGTGAACAGACGCTTCTGACCATCCCGGGTCGGAAACAACAGTTCCTTGGCCTCGTAGAACCGCAACGTGCGCGGAGTCACTCCGAACTCGTCACACATCTCGCGAATGGATTTGATGTCTTCGGTCACGGGTCTCTTTACGTTGATGGTCACAACGTCAACTTTAGGCGTCTGCCCAAAGGTTACAACATGAACTTTACGTTTACGTAACTTCGACGCCGCGTCACTTCTGAAGGTGACGTTGTGACAAGGGGAGGTGACGCTACGTCAAGGTGATCCTCGCCCGAAACGAACCGGGGGGATCGCGAAAACTTCGTAAAAATGAAGGGTCAACGAAATCCCGCGCCGACGGGGCCGGCGCCCGGGGGGAATTATCAGACGAAATACTCAGGGTGCACAGGCACCGGCCGGGATATGCCGGGGTATGAGGTGCGAGGTATGAGGGACAGGGTCAGAAGGGACAGGGTCAGAGGGCGGGCCAGCCTGTTCTGCCCGCCTGTTCTGCCAGCCTGTCCTCCTGTCCGGCGCGTCTGCGTTCCCTCAGTCCAGCAGCTTGAGCGTTGCTTCGCGCAGCGTGCCCAGTTCGCGCATCGCGTCCTCGATCTGCTGGCGCTGCGACTGCAGCTCTTTCATCTGGCGGTCGGCCATTTCGATGAAGGCGCGCATCTGCGCCGCGTTGCCTTCGTTTTCATAGATCATCAGCCATTGCCGGATCTCTTCCAGCTGAAACCCGAATTTCCGGCCGCGCAGGATCAGCTTCATGCGCGCGACCTCGCGGGGACCGTAAAACCGTGACCGACCCTGCCGGTCCGGCTTCAGCAGTTCAATGTATTCATAATACCGAAGGGTGCGCGGGGTTACATCGAACTGCGCACACATCTCCTTGAATGACAGTAATGTCTCGGTCATCCACGTCCTCCCTTGAGGCGCAACCTATGCAACTGAACCAAGTGGTGCAACTGCGAGTTTTTGCAGGCCTTGCGCTTTGGCGGGCTGCGCGGAATAAAAGGGGGACATCCGGGCAAGGAGCAGCTCATGGCCGACAAGACCCAACTGGCGCGTCAGTTCATCGAAGCAATCCCGCATTCGCGGGCGCTGGGGATGGAGTTGACCGAGATCGGCGATGGCCGCGCGGTGATCGTGATGCCCTATGACAAGAAGCTGATCGGCGACCCGGACACCGGCGTGATCCACGGCGGCGCCGTGTCCGCGCTGATGGACACCTGCTGCGGCGCGGCCGTGATGAGCCACCCGAGCGCCCCCTCCAGCACCGCCACCATCGATCTGCGCATCGACTATATGCGCGGGGCCACGCCGGGGCAGACCATCCGCACCACCGCCACCTGTCACCATGTCACCCGCAACGTGGCCTTCGTGCGGGCGATTGCCACCGATGATGAGACCGAAACCCCGGTGGCAACGGCCTCGGGCGCCTTCACCGTGGAGATCAAGCGATGAGCCGCCCCCGTCCGGAACCCGTACAGGTGATCAAGCAACGTCGCGATGCAGCATTGAGCGCGCTGGTCGAATCGGTGCCCTATATCGGCTTTCTCGGCATCACCTTCGAGCGGCGCGGGGACGAGGTGACCTCGACCATGCATTTCCATGACAACCTGATCGGCAACCCCCTGCTGCCAGCAGTGCACGGCGGCGCGACGGCGGCCTTTCTGGAGGTCACGGCGGTGATCACCCTGCAATGGTTCCACCTCTGGCCGCAGTTCGAATCCGGCGCGCTGGATGTGGAGGCGATGACATCCGGACAGATGCCACGGCTGCCGAAGACCATCGATTTCACCGTCGACTATCTGCGTTCGGGCCTGCCACGCGATTCCTACGCGCGCGCCACTGTCAACCGCTCGGGGCGGCGCTATGCGTCGGTCCAGGTGGAGGCCTGGCAGGATCACAAGGACAAGCTGTTTGCCCAGGCCACCGGCCATTTCCTGATGCCGCAGGACCGCGCGTCCGAGAGCTGATCTGATCGTTTCAAGGGACGTTGCACATGTCTGAGGCGAGCGGGCCGATCACCCACGCAAGGGTGCTGAAAATTGCGCTGCCCATTGTTCTGTCCAATGCCACCGTCCCGATCCTCGGTGCGGTCGACACGGGCGTTGTCGGGCAGCTGGGGCAGGCGGCGCCGATCGGGGCCGTCGGTATCAGCGCGGTGATCCTGTCAACCATCTATTGGGTCTTCGGCTTCCTGCGCATGGGCACCACCGGCTTGGCGGCGCAGGCCCGTGGCGCCGGTGATGAGGCCGAGACCGGCGCCTTGCTGATGCGGGGGCTGATCCTTGCGGGGGCGGCCGGTCTGCTCTTCATCCTCGCGCAGGCCCTCGTGTTCCGCGGTGCCTTTGCGCTCTCGCCCGCCAGCGCCGAAGTGGAGAGCCTGGCCCGGCAATATCTGGAAATCCGGATCTGGGGGGCGCCTGCGACCATCGGCCTCTATGCGGTCACCGGATGGCTGATCGCAATGGAACGCACCCGCGGCGTCTTTGTGCTGCAGATCTGGATGAACGGGCTGAATATCCTGTTGGATCTGTGGTTTGTTCTGGGCCTCGGCTGGGGCGTCGAGGGGGTCGCGACGGCGACGTTGCTGGCGGAATGGACCGGGCTGGCGCTGGGGCTCTGGCTCTGCGGATCGGCGTTTCGGGGCAATCAGTGGTATGATTGGGGCCGGATCTTTGATCGCGGGCGGCTGCGGCGGATGATGCAGGTCAATGGCGACATCATGTTGCGCTCGGTGCTGCTGACGGTGTCCTTCACCACCTTTCTCTTTCTCGCAGCGGACCTCGGCGATGTCACGCTGGCGGCCAATCAGGTGCTGATCCAGTTTCTGGAGATCACGGCCTTTGCGCTGGACGGGTTCGCCTTCAGCGCCGAGGCGCTGGTGGGCGGTGCGGTGGGGGCCCGCGATCCCGGCCGCCTGCGCCAGGCGGTGACCGTGTCGGGACAATGGGGGCTGGGTCTGTCGGTGGTGATTGCCGGCTGTTTCTGGGTCTTCGGGCCGGTGCTGATTGACCTGATGGCGACCGCGCCGGATGTGCGCGCGGTGGCGCGCCACTACCTGTTCTGGGTGGCTCTGGCGCCGTTGGTGAGCGTCGCAAGCTATATGCTGGACGGGATTTTCATCGGGGCCACCTGGACCCGGGACATGCGGATCGCCATGCTGCAGTCGGTTGGAGTGTATTGTCTGGCGCTGGCGGTTTTTGTACCGGCCTTGGGCAACCATGGGCTGTGGTTGGCCGTGATGGTGCTGAATGTGGCGCGGGCGGTGACCCTTGGTGCGCGCTATCCCCGGCTGCTGGGGGCCGTCGCTGCGGCCTGAGAGACGGGGGCTGAGGAACGTTTGCGTGGCAGGATGGCGGGCGGCCGAGGGTTTGCGCTTTGCTGTGCAAATCGCCGGGGGGCAGGCCGCGCCTTCGGCGCGGCCTGCCCGGCCCAAGGGGAAACGCGGCTTTTCAAAGCAGCGGAGCCGCGCGGGAGCTCACCGACCCCCGGTCCGGTCCAGCCCCGCTCCGCTGCAGATCACGGCGCGCCGGTCAGAGCCAGTCAGCCCGTTTGCTGCCAACGGCCTCCGCGACGGTGTCATACCCGTCCCGCGCCAGCAGCGCGTCGAGATCTGTCGCGATCTCCCCCGCCAGCGACAGCCCGCCATAGACCAGAGCGGTGTAGAGCTGCACTGCCGAGGCACCCGCACAGATCTTGGCATAGGCCTCTGCCCCAGAGGAGATCCCGCCGACGCCAATCAGCGGCACGGCACCGTCCAGACGCTGCGAGAGCTGCGCCAGGATCCGGTTCGAGGCCTCGAACAAGGGCGCACCGGACAACCCGCCGGCTTCGTCGCGGTGGCGGCTCTGCAGCCCCGCGCGTGACAGGGTCGTATTGGTGGCAATCACCGCGTCGATCCCGCTTTCGGTCGCCACCGCCGCAATGTCATCCAGTGCCGACTGATCCAGATCCGGGGCGATCTTCAGGAAGACGGGGATCGGCCGCGGCAGATCCGCCCGTGCCTCCATCACCCCTGCCAACAGCGCGGACAGCGCGGCTTTGCCCTGCAGATCCCGGAGCTTTTCGGTGTTGGGAGAGGAGACGTTGACGGTGGCAAAATCGATGTCCGCGCCGCAGTGCCCAAGCACCTGCGCGAAATCCTGCGCCCGGTCAGCGCTGTCCTTGTTGGCCCCGAGGTTGAGGCCGATCACCCCTGCCGCAGGACGTTTGGCAAGGCGGGAGCCGATCACCTCCATCCCGGCGTTGTTGAACCCAAAGCGGTTGATGGCTGCGCGGTCTTCGGTCAGGCGGAACAGGCGGGGTTTGGGGTTGCCGGGCTGGGGGCGGGGCGTCGCGGCCCCCACCTCGATAAAGCCGAAGCCCGCCTGCGTCAGGGCGGCGAGCGCCTCGGCGTTCTTGTCAAACCCGGCTGCCAGACCCACCGGGTTGGGCAGCGACAGCCCGGCCACGTCGGTTTTCAGCCGGGCGGAGGTGACAGGGCCGGGACGCGGTGTCAGCCCGGCCTTCAGCGCCCGGATGGACAGGCCATGGGCGGCCTCCGGATCCATACGGTGCAGCACCGCCAGCGCCAGTGTCTCGGAAAGCTTCATCGGTCTCGGGTCCTTCTGTCAGAGCGGCGTTTGAGAGTAGACTGTCAGCTCTGCTGTGCATCAGAGCGGTGCATCAGAGCGGCGTATCAAAGCGGTGTGTCAGACCATCTCGCCGGGGAACTGATGCTGGCCATCCACCAGCGGCAGCGGCTTGGCCCAGAGCATCTCGGCGCGCTGAAGCCGGCGGAAGAGATGCGGAAACAGCGCCCCGCCGCGCGAGGGCTCCCATTTGAGCGCATCGCCCAGGGCGTCCGCGTCAAAGGCCAGAAGCCACAGCCCTTCGGCCCCGGCAAAATGGCGCGCAGCGGTTTCGGCAGCCTGCGTGGCGGTCGAGAAATGAATGAACCCGTCCGCAAGATCTACGGGCGCGCCCTCGGTTTCACCGGCGGCCTCGAAGGCGCGCCACTCATCGTCACGGAAAATCTTGTATATCAGCATGAGATCCCTCATGCCCGCAGGCCGTGTCCGGTGCAAGATGCTTGTGTTGTCACCATATCAAAGTTTCCCCTGCGTCGAGCTGGTGCTGTCAGGTAAAATGGCTTTGACTGACCGGGCAAACACCCCGAGTATCGGTCGCATAACACCACCGGTTCCGGTGCCATAACAAAGGTGAGGGAATATCTCATGATCGCACGTTTTCTGACAACTGTCGCAGCGCTGGGTCTGACCGCAGGCATGGCGGCGGCAGAGTACAAGCTGACGATTCTGCATACCAACGACTTTCACGCCCGTTTTGAGCCGATCAGCAAATACGACAGCGGCTGCTCCTCCGAGGACAACACAGAAGGCAAATGCTTTGGCGGCTCCGCTCGACTGGTGACGGCGGTCGAAGCGGCCCGTGCGCGGGCAGGGAATTCGATCCTTGTGGATGGGGGCGACCAGTTCCAGGGCACCCTGTTCTACACCTACTACAAGGGCAAGGTCGCTGCCGAGATGATGAACAAGCTCGGCTATGACGGCATGACCGTGGGCAACCACGAATTCGACGACGGCCCCGAAGTGCTGCGCGGTTTCATGGATGCGGTGGACTTTCCGGTGCTGATGTCCAACGCCGATTTCTCGGCCGAGAAATTCCTGTCCGACAAGCTGCTGAAATCCACGGTGATTGAAAAGGGCGGCGAGAAGATCGGCCTGATCGGCCTGACGCCCCAAGACACCGACGAGCTGGCAAGCCCCGGTCCCAACGTGCATTTCTCGGATCCTGTCGCGGCCGTGCAGGGCGAGGTGGACCGTCTGACTGCCAGCGGCGTGAACAAGATCATCGTGCTCAGCCACTCGGGCTATGTGGTCGACCAGAAAGTCGCTGCGGGCACCACCGGCGTCGATGTGATCGTCGGCGGCCATTCCAACACCTATCTGTCCAACGAATCCGATCGTGCGGCCGGCCCCTATCCGACCATGGTGAACGACGTGGCGATCGTACAGGCCTATGCCTATGGCAAATTCCTGGGCGAGCTGAACGTCACATTCGATGACGCGGGCAATGTGACCGAGGCCGCGGGCGAGCCGCTGATCATGGATGCAGCCGTGTCCGAGGACGAAACCACCGTGGCCCGGATTGCCGAACTGGCGGCGCCGCTGGACGAGATCCGCAACAAAGTGGTGGCGGCAGCTGAGACCGCAATCGAAGGCTCGCGCGATGTCTGCCGCGCCGAGGAATGCCCGATGGGCAATCTGGTGGCCGATGCGATGCTGGCACGGGTGAAGGATCAGGGCGTCTCCATCGCGATCCAGAACGGCGGCGGCCTGCGCTCCTCCATCGACGCGGGCGAGGTCACCATGGGCGAAGTGCTGACGGTTCTGCCGTTCCAGAACACCCTGTCGACCTTCCAGATCAGCGGTCAGACCATGATTGATGCGCTGGAAAACGGTGTCAGCCAGGTCGAGGAAGGCGGCGGGCGTTTCCCGCAGGTCGCAGGGCTGAGCTTTGCCTTTGACGCCTCGAAAGAGCCGGGCGCGCGGGTTTCCGACGTGATGGTTCTGGAGGGCGAAACGGCAACCCCGATCGATCCGGCCAAGATCTACGGTGTGGTCTCCAACAACTATGTTCGCAATGGCGGTGACGGCTACAAGATGTTCTCGGGCGATGACAAGAACGCCTATGACTTCGGTCCCGATCTGGCAGATGTGGTCGCAGAGTTCCTGGCTGCCGAAGGTCCCTACAGCGCCTATACCGATGGTCGCATCACCAAGAAATAAGTCAGCACTGCTGACCTGATGTTTCGCGTGCGAAACAATGGGTCAGGATGTGTGACATATTGGTAACACAGTATTAACCCCCGCCGAAGCGATCCGGCGGGGGTTTTCATTGGGGTGCGGGGGCGCATGCCGTGCGGGGGACAACTTCCCTGCCTTGGGCGTGCGGGCCTCCCATCGCTCTGAAGTCCCGGGCGCACGGTTGCACCATCGGCCGGTGGGCGCTATTTCTGCGGCAATGGACCATCCTCTGATCGACCTCATCAACGCGCGGATCGCGGCTGCGGAACAAGACGGCGCCTTTGACAACCTCGAAGGCGCAGGCAAGCCACTGCCCCCCTGCGATGACCCGGAGAACGCGGTGATGAACCGCATCCTGAAGGACGCAGGCGCGGTGCCGGAGGTGGTCTCGCTCAGTCGTGAACTGGCGCGCCTGCGCGCCGAGCTGCGCGACACCGGGGATCGCACGCAACGGCGCCGGATCATTGCGGATCTGTCTTTGATCGAAGCCCGCATTGAACTGGCGCGTGGGCGCGGCTGAGCGGCTGGGGAACTGAACAGCCTGCATTGCGCGGCCTGGGGCGTCACGGATCCTCGGACCGGGAGGACAGCATCGGCGGGGCGTCATGTGCGCCGCGTTCCAGCGCGCACAGGAGCTTGCCCAGCAGGCTGACCAACCTTGACTGCTCGGCCGGGGTGAGGCCTGCGAGGATGTCCGGCTGCAACTGCTCCACCAAGGGCTCAGCCCTGACCAGCAGCTCTGCGCCGGCCCGGGTCAGATGCAGGCTGCGGGCGCGGCGATCATTTGCGGGGATCTGCCGTTTCAGCAGCGTCTTGGTTTCCAGCCGACCCACCACCTTGCCGAGGGTTGCGCGGTCGTATCCGATCAGGCCTGCCAATGTCGCCTGATCGACGCCGGGATGGGCGTGCAATGCGGCAAGCGCGCAAAACTGGACCGGCGTCAGATCCAGCCCGGCCTCGGCCATGCTGGTGGTGAACCGCGCAACGGCAAATTGGTTCAGGCGCCGAATGAGCGTCGCAGGCAAGCGGTCGAATTCAAAATCACGGTCCGGCATGGTGGGCGTTCTACCGATCTTTGATCGTGGGGATCATCGGGTCGTTCCGGGAGGGGACCCGCGCGGGGCGGGATTTCTGTTTTGTTGCATGCCCCGTGACGATAGAGATGGAGCATGGCCCAGTCGTTTCAAACACTTTCCGATTTTCTCGCCCATGGGCACGACACTGTGATCGATGTCCGCAGCCCGGCGGAATTCGCCGAGGACCATGTGCCCGGCGCCCTCAATCTGCCCGTTCTCAGCAATGAGGAACGCGCCGAGGTGGGAACGATCTATGTGCAGGACAATCCGTTTCGGGCCCGCAAAATCGGCGCTGCCATGGTGTTTCGCAACGCCGCCGATCACATTGAGCATCGGCTCAGCCACCACGAGGGCAGCTGGCGACCGCTGGTCTATTGCTGGCGCGGGGGGCAGCGGTCGGGCAGCTTCACCTGGATGCTGCAGCAGATCGGCTGGCGGGCCGAGGTGGTCAGCGGCGGCTATCAGACCTATCGCCGTCTGGTGCATGCGGCGCTCTACCGGGATGTGCTGCCGCATCGGCTGGTGCTGCTGGACGGGCTGACGGGCACGGCCAAGACGGAGCTCCTGCAGCAGGTGGGGCAGCGGGGCGGGCAGGTGCTGGACCTTGAGGGGCTGGCGGGTCACCGGGGGTCCTTGCTGGGGGATATGCCGGGCGGGCAGCCGGACCAGAAGCGGTTTGAAAGCCTGATCGCCTGCACCCTGTTGCGGATGGATCCGGCGCGCCCGGTGCTGATCGAGGCCGAGGCCAGCAAGATCGGAGCGCGGAGTCTGCCGCCAAGTCTCTGGTCGGCGATGAAGGCGGCGCCGAGGATCGATCTGGAGGTGCCGTTTGCGGCGCGTTGTGCCTATCTGGCGAAGGCCTATGACGATATCCTCTCGGACGGCGACAGGCTGCGCAGGCGGCTGGATCCGCTGCGCGCGCATCGGTCTCATGCGGTGGTGGACCGCTGGATGGAGCTGATTGACGCAGGTGACAAACCGGCCCTGACCGAGCGGTTGATGGCCGATCACTATGATCCCGCCTATCGCAAGGCGCGCGGCCGCTACCGGGCGGAGGTCCTCGCGCGGATCGCGGTGCCGACCCTTGACGCGCGCGATCTGAACCGGGCGGCGGACACTATACTGACGACTTTGGCGGCCCTGTCCTGAAATTGGCCTGACCCCCGCCTGATCTTGTTCTGACGCTGTCCTTGTTCTGACCCTGGCCGGGGCGTGAGGACAGACGGGCTAGCGCAGGGTGATGCCACCGCCGGTCTCTGTCATGCGACCGATCACTGCGGCGCGGTAGCCGTGGTTGCGCAGACGGTTGAGCAGGATTTCCGATTGATCCGGGCTGACGGCGGCCAAAAGGCCTCCGGAGGTCTGCGGGTCAAACACCAAGGCCCGCGCGCCGGTGACCACGAGGTCCGGCACAAGCGCGGCGTTTTCCGCAAACAGGGTCGAGCGTAGTCCGGCCTCCGCCAGTTCCGGCGCGCCGCGCAGTGTCGGAATGGAGCCAAAGCGGATGTCGGCGCCAAGCGCGGAGGCGGCGCAGATCCCCTGCAGATGCCCCATCAGGCCAAACCCGGTGACGTCGGTCATGGCGTGCGCCTCGTCGCGCAGGATCTCGGCGGCCTTGCGCTGGCTCTGGCGCATCAGGTCCAGCGCGCCCTGCACCCAGCGTCCACGGGCCTGACCGGACATTTCCGCCGCAAGAATGGTGCCGGAACCGAGCGGTTTGGTCAGGATCAGATGATCGCCCGGCTGTGCCCCCGCGAGGGTCACCGGGGCGGTGTCGCACAGGCCGGTGACCGTGAATCCCACCGTCAGTTCGGAGCCGAGCGAGGTATGCCCGCCCACGATGGCCGCGCCCGCACGGCTCATCACCGCATCGGCGGCTTCGGCGATTTCGGCCAGCAGGCGTTCCTGCAGGGCGGGGGACTGACGGGGCAGGATCAGGGTGACGGTGGCGGCCTGGGGGTCGCCGCCCATGGCATAGATGTCGTTCAGGGCGTGCTCGGCCGTGATCTGCGTCAGGGTGACCGGGTCTTCGGTGAAGGCGCGCAGGTGGTCGGTGGTGAGGACCTGTGTCGCGCCGCCGGTACTGAGCTGTGCGGCATCGTCACCGGGCAGCCGGGTGACGTCCGGGCGGCTGGCACCGGTGAAATGGCCCAGTCCCGCCTGCAGGCTGCGCCGCCCCACCTTGGAGCCACAGCCGCCGCAGAGGGGCTTGTCTCCCACGGCGGCATCGAGCCCTTTGGCGCGGAACCGTGGCAGGGCAGGCATGGCCATGACCGGAAGTTTGGCGAATTTTGCCATGAAGCTCCGGTCGATGTGGTCTTTCCAGCGCCATAGCACAGGCCCCGCGAAGCTGCGCCCGCCGCGGTCGGCCAGCGCGGTCTTTGCGCCCATGGAGATGAGCTTGAGGTAGTCCGCCTGCGGCTGGTAGCTCTTCAGTCGGCCGCCCGCCAGTGTCGCCTGCAGATTGTGAAACAGCACCGGCGCCTGACGCACGGCATAGACACCGGCCTTTGGGCGTGGGGCATGGGCCATATGGGCGCAGTCGCCGCTGGCAAAGATGGCCTCGTCCGAGGTGCGCAGGCCCGGCGACACCACAAGCGCGCCCTCGTGCAGCTGAAGGCCCGAGGTCGCGAGCCAGGAATAGGGTTTCGCCCCGGCGGCCCCGACGGTGAAGTCGCTGGCGATTTCGCTGCCGTCGCCCAGGCAGACGGACCGGGCCGTGATCTCGGTCACTTCGCAATGCTCGCGGATCTCGATGTCATGGGCGCGAAGGGCGTCGCGCAGGCGGGATTGGCTCCGGGGGCCGAGGGTCGAGAGGGCCGCGCCGCGGTCGATCAATGTGGCCCCGGCCAGTCGGCCCTGTTGCCGCAGGGCGTAGGCCATCGCCAGCAGCAGCTCCGCCCCGGCCACGCCGCCGCCGATGCAGGCGATGCGGACGGGGCCTTCGCCCTGACGGATGCTGTCCCATGCCGCCGCAAAGGCGCCCAGCGGTTTTGCGGGCACCGCATGGTCGGCAAACCCCGGCAGCGCGGGCATGGCGGAGGTGATACCGATGTCGATGGAGGCCAGGTCATAGGCGATTGCGGGCCGCCCGGGCACAGAGATGCGGCGCGCGATCGGATCGATCCCCTCTGCGGCGCCCGGAACCAGACGGGCACCGGCAAAGCGCGCCAGCCGGACCAGATCGATATCGAGCGCCTCGCGGTCATAATGACCCGCGACAAAGCCCGGCAACATGCCGGAATAGGGCGCGGTCGGGCCGGGGTTGATCAGGGTGAGCCGCACGCCGGGCAGCGGTTTCATCCCCCACATCCGCAGCACCAGCGCATGGCTGTGCCCGCCGCCCACAAGCACCAGATCGCGGGTCAGGGGCAGATGGGGCTGTATCATTGCGGTCGGCCTCGGCGTGTCATGCGACCGGTCTGCGGTCGTCAGGTGTCGGTCGGCTGCTCGGAGGTCCGGTGATGTTCCGGTTTGTCGTGGGTGGCCCAGAGGCTGCAGGCGCTGGGTCCGGGCAGATCGTCGGGTTTTGTTTGCTGATTGATGAACACCTTGGCAAGGAAATTTGCCGTGACCGGTGCGGTGACCAGCAGGAACAGCGTGATCAGCAGCTCATGCGCCGAGATATGTCCCTCATAGGCCCAGGCATGCAGCATGGAGCCGATGAGAACACCGCCAACCCCCAGCGTCGTGGCCTTGGTCGGCGCATGCATCCGCGACATCGGATCGTTCAGCTTCAGAAGCCCGAAAGAGCCGACAAAGCCAAAGAGACCGCCGACGGCGACGAACCCTGCGATGAGGATATCGATGATCATGTCCGTCTCCTCATTCGATGATGTTGCCGCGCAGCAGGAAGCGCGCGTAGGCCACGGTGGAGATGAAGCCGAGCATCGCCATGATCAGCGCCGCTTCAAAAAAGATTTCGGATCCCAGCAGCACCCCGAACAGCACCACCATGGCAATGGCGTTGATGAACATCGTGTCCAGCGCCAGGATCCGGTCGGTGATCTCGTGGGCCATCAGGATCTTCCACAGGTTCATCAGCAGCGCGGCGGCGAAACAGGAAAAGGCAAAAGCATAGGCATAGTCGATCATCCGAAGATCTCCTTCAGGCGGGCCTCGTAGCGGGTCTTGATCTCGTCGCGTATCTCATCGGTGTCGGGCGCGTGCAGGCAATGGACCAGCAGCGAGCGCCCCTGCGCCGAGATATCCGCCGTGAGGGTGCCCGGCGTCATGGTGATGGTGCCGCCCAGCATGGCAATGGCTTCGGGGGTGCGGATATCAAGCGGGATTTCCACCCAGGCGGGCCGGCGTTTGCTGTTGGGCATGAACAGCACGATCCGCGCGACGGTGACATTGGCGACAATGATGTCCCAGAACACCAGCAGAGTATAGGAGATCAGCTTCAGCGGTTTTTTCAGCTTTGGCCTGTTCGGCCAGTAGGGCTGGGTGATCACCGGGATCAGCAGGCCGAGGAAAAATCCGAACACCAGCGAATTGAGCGAAAAGCGGTTCACCAGCAGGAGCCAGATCACCGTCAGCATCAGCGTCAGCAGCGGGTGCGGCAGGAAGCGGTTCAGAAGCTTCATCAGTGGCTCTCCTCTGTGGTGGTGGCGTCGTCGGCGCCGTGGCCGGAGCCGTCCCCGTGAGCCGCAGTCCCATAGCCCGCAGACTCATGATCCGATTCCGTGACGGGGCGATCCCTATTGGCCAGAACCGTGTCGATATAGGCCCCTGGGGCGAAGAGGTCCTGCGCCGTGGCGGCGGTGTAGCGGGTCATCGGACCGGCAAAGACCGTGAGCGCCACCAGCCCGGCAAGGAGCGCGAAGGTCGCGACAAAGGGCAATGCCGCCGGGCGGGCGGGCACAGGGGCCGCGTCCTGATCCGCGCCGGTGACTTCGATCTCCGGCTCTGCGAGGGTGTCCGAGGTGTCGAGGCCATGGCTCTTCCAGAAGATCAGCGTGCCTGCGCGGGCAAAGCCCATGATGGTGATCAGCGAGCTGACGAGGATCACGCCCCAGACCCAGACCGCATGCGGATCGTCGCGGGCGGCGTCGAGGATCAGCAGCTTGCCGAGAAAACCGGAGAGCGGCGGCATGCCTGCGGTGGCGATGGCGGCGACAAAGAACAGCACCGAGATCAACCCGCTCTGGGCCATGACCGGATGGGCCGCGATGGCGCCGCCCTGGCGTTCGCGCACCATGTCCGCAATCAGGAACAGCGCCGCCGCCGCCAAGGTGGAATGCACGGAGTAGTAGAGCGCCGCAGCCGCTGCCTCGGGGGTGAAGAGCGCAATGGCGGTCAGCAAGGTGCCGACAGAGGTGATCGCGCCAAAGGACATCAGCCGACCGATCTCTTTCGATCCCAGCACGCCGATGGCGCCGACGGCGACGGTGAGCAGGGCCGCAGGCAGCAGCCAGTCCCCGACCAGCCCCTCGACCACGGCGACATCGGGGCCGAAGACCAGCGTGTACATCCGCAGGATCGCATAGGCGCCGACCTTGGTCATGATCGCGAACAGCGCTGCCACCGGGGCAGGCGCATGGGCATAGGAGGCAGGCAGCCAGAAGTGTAGCGGCAGCAAGGAGGCCTTGATCGCGAAGACCAGCAGCAGCATCACCGCGCCGACCCGGATCAGGGCGCTGTCCTCGGCCGGCAGCGCCGCCACCTGAACCGCAAGATCCGCCATATTGAGGGTGCCGGTCACCGCATAGATGGTGCCGAGCGCAAACAGAAACAGGGTGGAGCCGAGGAGGTTGTAGACCACATATTGCACCCCGGCCTGAAATCGCCGGGTGCCACCCCCATGGATCATCAGACCGTAGGAGGCGATCAGCAGCACCTCGAAGAAGACAAAGAGGTTGAAGGCGTCGCCGGTCAGGAAGGCGCCGAGGATGCCCATCAGCTGGAACTGGTAGAGGGCGTGAAAGTTATGTCCGCGCTCGTCCCATTTGCTGCCCACCGCATAGAGGTTCACGGCCAGCGCCAGCAGCGTGGTCAACAGCACCATCATCGCCGACAGCCGGTCCAGCACCAGGACGATGCCAAAGGGGGCCTGCCAGTCGCCCAGCTCGTAGATCTGGACGGTGCCATCGGCGGCCTGAACCGCCAGCACCAGCGCGATGGCCACCAGAAGAACCGTGCTGGCAACAGAGAATATGCGCTGCAGATCAATGTGGTAGCGCAGCGTCATGATGATGAAGGGCGCCACCAGAGCAGGCAGCACGATCGGCGCAATCAAAAGGTGGTTCATGCGTCCTCTCCGTCGGCGCTGGCCGTTTCATCCATATTGATCCTGTCGCTTTTGGCGCTGAGGTAGGCGCCGAGGGCGACCATCACCACCACGGCGGTCATGCCAAAAGAGATCACGATCGCCGTCAGCACCAGGGCCTGCGGCAGCGGATCGGTATAGGGGACATCGGCGTATTTGTTCAGGATCGGCGGCGCATTGGTGATCAGCCGCCCGGTGGCGAACAGGAACACGTTTACCGCATAGGACAGCAGCGAGGTGCCGAGGATCACCGGGAAGGTGCGGCGGCGCAGGATCAGGTAGATCCCGGCTGCGGTCAGCAGGCCGACGGCTGAGGCAACTAGTAATTCCATGCTCAGGCCTCTTTGGGGTCTTGCGCCGCGGTGTCGCGGGCGGGGTTGATGTCCATGGCGTGTTCGGTCGGAATGCCCGGTTGCCAGGCAAAGCGGCTGAGGCTTTCGAGCGCAAGCATCACCGCGCCGACCACGGCGAGAAAGACGCCGAGGTCAAACAGGGCCGCGGTGGCCAGTTCGAATTCCTCCAGCGGCGGGAGATGGACGTAGCCGAAGGCCGAGGTCAGGAAGGGCTGGCCACTGAACCAGGCCCCGAGGCCGGTGGCGGCGGCAATGAGCACGCCGGAGCCGATGATCCCGTGGTAGGGGATGCGCTGGCGCTCGGTCGCCCAGCCAAAGCCGGAGGCCATATACTGCATGATGACGGCAATGGCCGCGATCAGCCCGGCGATGAAACCGCCGCCGGGCAGGTTGTGGCCGCGGAAGAAGATATAGGCCGCAACCATCAGCGCGACGGGCATCATCATCCGGGTGACCACCACCATCAGGCCCGGGTGGCTGTCACCGGCCTGCGGCATGTCGGGCTCGCGGTTCAGCAGATAGGCGCGGACACGGGTCGACAGGACCGCTTCGGTGAGGGCAAAGATCACCAGCGCCGCAATGCCAAGGACGATGATTTCGCCAAAGGTGTCAAAGCCGCGGAAATCAACCAGAATAACGTTGACCACATTGGTGCCGCCGCCGCCCTTGTAGGCATTGGCCAGGTGGAACTCCGAGATGGAGGGCACGGCAAAATCCCGCAGCATCAGCGCATAGATCAGCCCGCCAACCCCAAGGCCGCAGAGGATGGAGATCGCCCCGTCGCGCATCCGCGCCGGAACCGGGCTTTCGGCGGGGGTCTGCTTGGGCAGGAAGTTCAGCGCCAGCAGCATCAGGATGATTGTGACCACCTCGACCGAGATCTGGGTCAGCGCCAGGTCGGGCGCAGAGAGGAAGTTGAAGGCCAGAGACACGATCAGGCCAATGATGCCGATCAGGATCAGCGCAATGAAGCGCTGGCGGTGGAACAGCACGATGCAGGCGGTGGCCACGATCAGGCAGATCCAGCCGACCAGCGGCAGCAGGCCGACGTCCTGCAGGTCGCGGGTCGGGGCTCCGATTGTTCCGGTGCCATAGGCAAAGAGGCTGATCACCAGCGTGAAGGTCACCATGATCAGCGCATAACGGGTCAGCGAACCGTCGTGGAGCCGCGCGGTGATCGCCGCGGACCGTTCGGTCAGCGCCCCGGTGAGGCGGTCAAAGATCACCTTGGCCTCTGGTCGTGGCAGCGCGGTCCAGATCCGCTCCAGCCCGGCGTGCAGCGCCAGCAGCAGGACACCGCCCCCCACCGCGATACCGGACATATAGAGCGCGGGGGTGACCCCGTGCCAAAGCTTCAGATGCGCATGGGGGTGGCTCTGGGTGACGGCTCCGGCGGCGGCATCGACGAGCGGGCCGACCATTTTCGCCGAAAACAGCCCGATCAGCACCACAAGCGTGACCAGCAGCGCGGGCGAGGCCCACATGCCAAAGCCGGGATCATGCGGCTTTGCCGGGTAGTCGTCGCGTTTCGGGCCGAGAAACACATGCGCGATATAGCGAAACGAATAGGCGGCGGAAAACGCGGCGGCGAAACAGGCCAGCGCAGGCACCACATAGGGGTTCTGCAGCCAGTAGGTATGGCTCGCCTCTTCCAGCATCATCTCCTTTGACAGGAAGCCGTTCAGCGGCGGGATGCCCGCCATCGACAGGGCCGCCACGGTGGCAATGACAAAGGTCACCGGCATCAGGTGGCGCAGCCCGCCCAGACGTTTGATGTCGCGGGTGTGGGCCTCGTGGTCGACGATGCCTGCGGTCATGAAGAGCGCCGCCTTGAACGTGGCGTGGTTGATGATGTGGAAAACAGCGCCGATCGCCGCCGCCTTGGTGCCAAAGCCCAGCAACATGGTGATCAGACCGAGGTGAGACACGGTGGAAAACGCCAGCAGCGCCTTCAGGTCATCCTTGAACAGCGCGATCACCGCGCCGATCACCATGGTGATCAGGCCGGTGGTGGTGACAATGTAGAACCACTCGGGCGTGCCTGCCAGCACCGGCCAGAGCCGCGCCATCAGGAACAGGCCCGCCTTCACCATGGTGGCAGAGTGCAGATAGGCCGAGACCGGCGTCGGAGCCGCCATCGCATGGGGCAGCCAGAAGTGGAAGGGAAACTGCGCCGATTTCGTGAAGGCACCGATCAGGATCAGGATCAGCGCCGGCAGGTAGAGATCAGAGGACTGGATGGCGTCTTTGTGCTGCAGGATCACGCTGATGTCGTAGGAACCTGCGATATTGCCCAGGATCAGCATGCCGCCGATCATCGCCAGCCCGCCCATGCCGGTGACGGTCAGCGCCATACGGGCGCCCTGACGGCCTTCGGGGAGGTGCTTCCAATAGCCGATCAGCAGGAAGGACGACAGCGAGGTCAGCTCCCAGAATACCAGCAAAAGCAATATGTTGTCCGACAGAACGATGCCGACCATGGCGCCCTGAAACAGCAGCAGATAGGTGTAGAACTGCCCCATCGGATCCTGTCGCGACAGGTAGAACCGGGCATAGAGGATGATCAACAGACCGATCCCGAGGATCATGGTTGCAAAGAGGAACCCAAGCCCGTCGAGAAAGAAATTCGCATGCAGTCCGAGCACCGGCAGCCAGTCGATGCCCACCTGCACGGTCTCGCCCCTCAGGATGGCGGGGGCGTGGAGCATCAGCCCGACAAAGGCAAGCCCGGAGGCAAGCGCCGCAGAAGAGGCCGAGGCATTGCGTCCGGCACGAATGAGAAGCGCGGGAAACAGCGCGCCGAGAAAGGGCAGGGCCGCAATCAAGAAAAGGGACACGTCATACTCTCCTGGTCGGGCAGTTGGATCTTTTGGCAGATATTAAGCAGACATTAAGCTGCAAGTTGTGAGCTGACTAAGGAATTTTCCAGCGCTGTTCCAGCCATTCCGGACAGAATCTTGGGTATTTCGGTCCGGAACCGACAAAATGTGACACCTGGCCGCATGTTTTCGACCTCTTTGCGGAGGCGGCTTCGGCCGCTGTGGGGAACTGTGGGGCGCAGTGAGGCGAACTGTGGGGCGCAGTGGGCCAATGACGCGATGGTGATCGCGGCCGCTGGTCTGGCCCTGTGACGGCGCTGTGACGGCCCCGGGCAAACATGCTACATCGGGGCAAAAGCAAACCATTCGGACGTCAAAACGGGACCGGCCATGACACAGGAACACCCCAGATGTAGCCCTCCCCTGAACAGGGCCGCTTGCCGCGCGGCGGCAGCAAAGGGAGAGCTCCGGAACCGGATGGCACGGGGTCTCCGGATATCCAGCCGCCCCGTCGGGCGCTGCTGCTTGGGCGCAGATCCGGCGGCGGGACCGGGGTGGCTGAGGTCCGGAGGGCCGGGGACAGCATGGTGAGGGTGATCTGGGGCGTCGCGGCGGCGCTGAGCCTGACGGCGGGAGCGGGCCTGGCCGGATGCGGCGCGGAGCCGGGCGCCTGTAGATTGCCCGGCGGCACCTATGAGATCGTCCTGCCGCCGGAGCAGACGGGCGCCATTCCGGCCGTGATGTTCCTTCATGGGCATGGGGGATCCGGGGCAGGGGTTCTGCGCATGAGCGCAATGGTCGAGACGCTGACCGCGCGCGGATATGCGGTGATTGCACCGGATGGTGCGCCTCGGCCAAATGGTCCGCGCAGCTGGTCCTTTTTGCCGGAACTCGGCACTCGGGATGATTTCACTTTCTTGCCGCAGGTCCTGGACGACGCCGGGAGACGCTTTGATATCGACGTCGAAGCCTCTGTTCTTGCGGGTTTTTCCTCCGGCGCTTTCATGGTGAACTATCTGGCCTGTCGGGAGCCGGATGCCTTTGCGGCCTATCTGCCGGTGTCCGGCGGCTTCTGGCGGCCGCAGCCCGCTACCTGTGCCGGGCCGGTCCGGATCTACCACAGCCACGGCTGGCTGGATCGGACGGTGCCGCTGGAGGGGCGCGTTCTGGGGGGCGTAACGGGGGGCAGGCGGTTTATCCAGGGTGACATTTGGGCCGGGCTCCAGCTGTGGCGCGAGACATTGGGCTGTGACAACCATACCCCGGATGCAATCTGGCGACATCAAGAGGAGCAGCTGTTGTTGCGGAGCTGGTCCTGCGGGTCAGGTGAGGGCAGCGAGACTGGCGCGGGGGGCGAGACTGGCGAGGGAGGCGCGGAAAGTGAAGGCCGGGAGGAGGGTGGCTCCGGCGGCGCGCTGACGTTTGAGCTGTTTCCCGGCGGACATATGGTGCCGCCGGGATGGGCCGACCGGGTGCTCGACTGGCTGGAGGATCCGCACCGCGGAGGCGACGCGGCGGATTGATCGGGCGCGCCGCCCGCCTGAAATCCTGCCTGTACTCGTATCTGTACTCCTGCGGGGCCTTTGTCGAGCCCCACTCTCTCGCCCCGCCCGCAGCCGTTTCCCCCTTGGGGGCCTGCGGGAGGAGGCCGGCGGGGCTGCGCTATTCGGCGGGCTGCACGGGTCTGTCCCGGACGAGGAGGTTCTGACGCAGCAGGCTGCGATAGTGGCGCGCCGCACGGTTGATGCGCGGCTCTCTCAGGACCTCTGCCGTGCCCATCCAGCCGGGCGGCAGACGCAGGCTGGAGAGCGCCGAAAGCGGGACAGCCAGCACCAGAGACACGGCAATGGGCACAAGCCAGAGCGAGACCAGACCGGAGCCGATCCCGATCCACAAGGCCAGGCCGCTGAGGGTTTCCAGCGCGTGGCAGTGCAGCAGGGTCCGCAGGCTGTAGTGGCCGCCGTCGCGCGCCTGCGGCGCCCAGCCTTTCTGCAGGCCGAACACGGTGCGCAGGACCGCGATCATCTGCTGCACCATCAGGATCGGCGCATAGAGGATCGCCAGCAGGATCTCGGTCAGCATGGACAGCAGGAACCGCCCGAGGCCGCCGTAATCGGCCATCCGCCGCCCGGTCAGCGGCAGCGCCACCACCGACAGCAGCTTTGGCAGCAGAAGCATTGCGTAGATCAGGATGATCACCGCCACGTGGCGCGGCTCGCTCATGTCCGGCCAGGAGGGGCGGGTGGGGTTGGTTTCGGAGAAATACGTCAGCACCGAACCGCCATCGTCCCGGCCGATCAGCGCCCAGATCACCAGGAGGGCGAACCACACGGGCGCCATCAGATAGCCGATTGCCCCATGTGCCAGATGGAAGCGGGACATGGAGTGAAATCCGGTGGTGCCGAGGAGGCGCAGATGCTGCAGGTTGCCCTGGCACCAGCGGCGGTCGCGCTGGATATGATCGATCAGGGTGGCGGGGGTTTCCTCGTAGGAGCCGCGAATGCGGGGCAGGAAGCGGACCCGCCAGCCGGCCCGGCGCAACAGGCCGGCCTCGACAAAGTCATGACTCATGATGATCGATGTTCCGCCCGTCAGCGTCGGCAGTTCCGGCAGGCCCGCGCAGGCCGCGAAGGCGCGGGTGCGGATGATGGCATTGTGGCCCCAGTAGTTGCCCTCATGGCCGGTCCAGCGTGCCAGCCCTTCGGCCAGCGCCAGCCCATAGACACCGTTGGCGAACTGCTGCATGCGGCCGAACACGGAGCGGGCGCCGATCAGTTGCGGGAAGCTCTGGATCAGCCCGGCGCCGGGATCGCGGGACAGCGCATCGGTCAGGCGGACAATGGCGCGCCCGGTCATCAGACTGTCGGCATCCAGCACCAGCATGGCCTCATAGGCGCCGCCCCAGCGGGTCACCCAGTCGTGGATATTGCCGACCTTGCGGGCGGTATTCTTCGCGCGCCGCCGATAATAGAGCGCCAGCCCCGGCGGCAGCTCGGCCTGCAGGGCGCGGACGCTCTGCTCTTCCTGAGCTGCGGTCTCCGGGGAGCGGGTGTCGGAGAGGATGAACATCTCATAGTGGTGCAGACCGCCGATCGCATGCAACTCCTCCAGCATGGAGCGGGCATTGCCGAGCACATAGGAGGGGTCCTCGTTGTAGACCGGCACCAAAAGCGCAACCCGCATCGGGCGTCGCGGGGTTCTGGCGGTTTTCGGACGCGTGCGCGACAGGCTGTAGAGCCCCAGCAGAACGGTCGAGACGGTGAAGGTGATCCAGAAGAAATTGAACGCGATCAGCACCAGCAGCACCCATTCCAGCGCGGTGGTGCCATCGGCGGCAAACCAGCCCTGCATCACCCAGCCCAGCACCAGGGTGGCCGCCATCGCGGGCGAGAAGGCAAGGATGCGCCAGAGTGCCACATCCGGGTGGGAGAGGCTGTCCTGCGGGGCCGCGCTGTCGCGGAATGCCCGGTCGAAATCCTGTTCCGGCATCGCCAGCGGCGTTTCCGGGGGAACAAGCGGAGGGTGAGAAGACACAGTCATTTAAACAGTCCACCGATAAAGCCAGACCTCGGACGCCGCTTTGCCGTTGTGGCGCAACTGCGCACGCAGTTCCACATGGGTGCGGCTGCCCGGATCAAAGGAAAACGCCAGTCGCATGCCACCGGTTTCGGGGTTGCGTTCCAGAATGCCCGCGCTGGGATCGAGATGCGGCGAGGACACGTGGATTTCAAAGGCATCCGGCTCCGCCTCGAACAGGGGATGCGCCTCGTAGTCGATCACCATCAGGCGGCCGGGATCACCAAAGATCTTTGCCCCCGAGGCCGTGTTGATCACCCGCGGCAGATCCAGAACTGGTTCTTCGCCCCAGGACAGGCGATAGGCGAGATCGATCTGGGCGCCTGTCTCATAGGGGGTGGCGGGGCGCCAGTAGGCGACGATATTGTCGTAGATCTCCTTGTCGGCGGGGATCTCCACCAAGGTCACGGCACCGGCCCCCCAATCGCCCCTGGGTTCCACCCAGAGCGAGGGACGGCGATGGTAATGGGCCTCAAGATCGGCAAAGTCGGACAGTTTGCGGGCCCGCTGGATCAGGCCAAATCCGGTGGGGTTTTCATCCACAAAGCTCGACACCTGCAGCCGGGTCGGGTTGGCGAGCGGGCGCCAGATGACCTCGCCGTTGCCGTTCTTCAGCAGCAGCCCGTCGCTGTCGTGGACGGCCGGGCGGAAGTCGTCAAAGCGCTGGTGGTTGGTGCCATCGAACAGAAACATCGAGGTCAGCGGCGCAAGGCCTGCATGGGTCAGCTCCTCCCGCGCAAAGAGGGTTGCCTCCACATCCATCACACAGGGGTTTCCGGGTGTGATGTCAAACCGGTAGGCGCCGGTGACGGAGGGGCTATCCATCAGCGCATGGACCACCATGTTCTCCTGCAGCGGTCCGGGGGCCTCAAGCCAGAAGCTGACGAAGTCGGGAAATTCCTCGCCCTCCGGCTCGCCGGTTTTCAGGGCTAATCCGCGGGCCGAGAGCCCATAGGCGTTGCCCTTGGCGATGGCGCGGAAATAGCTGGCGCCCTGAAAGACGCAGAATTCAGTCTTTTTGCCCGGGTGATCGGGATCGTCCAGATCGGTGCGCAGGCGGAACCCGGAATAGCCGAGCGCGCCCTCGGTTGACAGCTCGGGCGAGATCTCGGGGTGTCTGGTGAATCGGTCGATGTCAAAGGGGACGCTGGCGGCCATGCCCCCTGTGACGGTGTGCAGCTGGACGGGACGTTCGAAATAGAGGCCGGGCAGGAAGAAATCCACGTTGTAGCTGCGATCGGTTCCCGACCAGAGCGCCTTGCCGACGTCGAACTGGATGGAGCGGTATTGGTCGTAGGTCATCGACAGCCAGTCGGCGGGCACTTTGCTGCGCGGGCTGAAGGGGCGACCGGCAAGGGCGCGGGCGCGGGCGATGACCTCGGCGCGGGAAAACGGCACAGC
Source organism: Phaeobacter sp. B1627 (assembly GCF_006265095.1). Classification (GTDB taxonomy): domain Bacteria; phylum Pseudomonadota; class Alphaproteobacteria; order Rhodobacterales; family Rhodobacteraceae; genus Epibacterium. The sequence goes on along the minus strand of NZ_VCNK01000014.1, from coordinate 37,731 downwards.
GCCGTTGGATCGGGCGGCGGGTGCGACGGCGACAAGGGTCAGTGCCGAGGCAGAGGCGAGAAAGGCACGACGGCTGAATGTGCTCATCGTTTGCGTCTCCAGGGTTGGGATTTGAACCAGGCTGCGCCATAGGCACAGAGGATGATCAGGGCGAAACCTGCGAGATTGACGGCGGCGGTCACGGCAATGCCGCGCTCGGTCTGGTCGAGCGCCGCCCCGAGGAACCGCGCCAGCGCCATCGACACGACAAAGATCGCGAGGCTTTGCTGGCCGACCTTGGTGACAATGGCGAGCAGATGCGACCAGCTGCGGGCCGCGAGAGAGCGCCCCCGGGCCACGAGGTTCTGACCGTTCTGACCGGCAACGATCCAGGCAAGATAGGCCAGCGACAGGAAATGGGCGTAGCGCAACAGGCCGAAATCGGTCTTTTCGCGCCATTCTGCGGTGACGGTCCAGACCGGGCGGATGGCGCTGCCGAGGTCGGGCGCTGCGGTGTTCAGCCAGCCGAAGACTTTCCACGAGCCGAAGGGGGCTGACAGGATCAGAAAGCCCGCCGCCAGCGCCGCCAGCGCCCAGTGGACGGGGGGTTTTGGCAACCAGCCGGACATGAAGGCAAATCCGGTGAAGAACAGCAGTTGCCAGCCGAAGGGATTGAAGAACCATTCGCGGTCTGACCAGGGCTCTGCCGGGAGGGACAGCCCATCGGGGCCGAGCGCCAGCATATAGGGGTTGGCCAGCAGCCACAGCGAGACGCAGAAACATCCCACCGCCCAGCTGCCTGCGCGCTGCAGCCCCATGACGGCGGGCATCAGCGCCAGCACCACCAGATACATCGGCAGAATGTCGAAATAATTGGGCACATAGGTCAGCGTGAAGATCCCGACCATCTGCTGTACGGTGTTGGCAAAGAAGGGGTGAAGGTTGAGCGAACCGATATAGCTCTCCTGACTGCCGCCGCCGCTCCCGCCGACAGTCAGGTCGAGCGCCGCCATCGACATGGCGAGAAAGAAAAACAGCCCGATATGCGCCCAGTAGACCTGCCAGCAGCGATAGACCACGCGGGCCGTTCCCATCCACCAGCCATGGCGCGCGAAAGATCCGCCAAAGGCGATGGCGGAGGCCATGCCGGAACAGAAGACAAATATCTCTGTCGCATCGGAAAATCCAAACCGGGCGGGGATCCAGCCGGTCCAGCGGTTGCCGGGGATATGGGCCACGAGGATGATGAACATCGCAATGCCGCGATAGAAATCAAGCCGCGGATCGCGCAGGCGCGCGGGCGTTGTCTCCGCGTCCGTCGGCGCGGTCAGGGCATTGGCGGCAGCCCGAGACGCACTGCCCTGTTCAGGCGCCGGAAAGGGCGCGATGTCTGCCATCTGCTTCAATTCTCCAAAAGATCACTCAGCCGGAACGCTCTGGGCATCGCCATTGTTCCGGCTGTCGGTCCGGGGATTTCTGGCGGATGCAATCAGGGCGCGCCGGGCCTGCGCGTAGTTGTCTTCGGTCCCACCGCGTTTGCGTCGCCGGTCCTCCAGAATGGCCTCCACCTGCGACCAGTTTCCTGCCCGCAGACCCGCGTCGATTGTCATCCGTTCGAAGACATCGCGCTGGGCATGGCTGCCGCCTGCAAGTTGTAAAGAATCCCGCGACTTAGCGAGGTAACCGAATGCTGTTCGGTAATCCCCTTCGCCAAAGGCCTCAAGCCCCAATGCTGCGGCGCAGCCCGGATCGGCCATTCTTTGCGCAGCTTCTGTGGTGGGGTTGGCGCCATCGGCGCGAATCCGCTGAACAAGACGCTGTGTGGCGGTCCGGCGATCGCCGCCAACGAGGCCCAGAAGGTAGTGAAGATCGGCAAAAATCAGGCTGCCGTCCTCGGTCCGCCCGGCGCAGAGGTTCGCCAGCTCCTCCCAGCGGTCGCCCACCGTGATCCCCTCCAGCTCAAGCCGCATCAGCAGTGATGTCGCATTGGAGATATCGCGGTAGTCATCGGTCTTGTCCTTGCGGACCTCGGTATCATAGAGCCGCAGCACGGCGTCGGCCTCGCCAAGGTCGAGATGCATCAGCGCCTTGTGCCACCAGACGTGGTAGCGGAAATTGTTGCAATGGGCCCAGGCCTCTTCGCGCCCCTCCAGCCAGTCCAGACCGGCCCGGGCATTGCCGGTCATGTCGTGGACATGGGCCACCGCATGCAGCCCCCAGGCATCGTCCGGCGCCGTCCAGAGCGCCTGGCGGCCGGTGATTTCCGCCCGGTCGTATTCGCCGGTCTCCTCCAGCGCAAAGGCGTGACATCCCAACAGGTAGCCATGGCCGGGGTGGTCGGCAGAATAGGCGGGCAGGACGCGCTCGACCGAGGCGCGCATGCCGCGGGCGTCGCCCAGAATGAAGCGGGTGCCATGGCTGAGCTTCATCGCCAGCGTGTCACAGGGCCAGTCGGTGAGGACCTCTTCCATCAGGGCCACCGTGCGCGACGGGGCGCCGTCCAGCCAGGCGGCCAGGGCCTCCACATATTTGCGTTCGCGGGGCAGGGCGGTGTCAAAGGCCGCGCGGGCGTCGCGCAGGGCGTCCTGTGCCACCGGGCGCAGTTCCGACCGGCCCAGCATCAGCACAGAGAGCCCCTTGATGGCCTGTCCCAGCGCGAAGTCCGGGGCCGCCGCCAGCACTGCGCCGAGGTGATCGGCGGTGCGCGCCGCATGGGCCAGCACTCCGATCTGCACGGCGTTCCACTCGTTGAGTACGCGGGCGTCCGACAGGCTGCAGTCCTGTCCGAAGATATCTTGGGCCATGGGCGTTTCACTTTCGCAATCTGCTGAAAATACAGGTCTTGCGAAAGATGCTAGCGGAGCTGGTTTCACCGCGCGCCCCCTGCTCGCGCTTTGGTGAAGGCGCGTGTGGCGGTCGGCGGGAAAGCGGCGGCTTGCGGCGGCCTGGTGGGCAAAAAGACGCACAAACCCAGTCGCACCTGCTGATTTGGGCAGCAGGCGGGGGGGCTTGTGGCGGGGTTTGTAACATTGCGGCGCCGGTAGGGGGCGCCGCAATTGCGCAAATGTTTCAGTCCTCGGCGAAGGGGTGGTCGGTGGCGAGAATCTCGTCACTGTGGGCGCCGCAGGTCGGGGGCGGTCTGCGGTAGGTGACCGGGGTCCGCGAGAATTTCAGAGGATTGCCGAGGAGGCGCAAAGGGGTTCCGTTGGACTCCATCGTGACCACAAGATCCCGCGCGCCGACCTGATCGCTGGCAAAGACCTGATCCAGCGTCTGAACCGGGCCGACCGGCACTTTTGCGGCCTCCATCGCGGTGATCACGGTCTGGGTGCTGTGCCGCCGCAGGGCCGGGATCAGGATGTCGGTCAGCGCCTGACGGTTGTCGAGGCGGGCCGGATTGGTCGCAAATCGCGGATCGTCCGCCAGCCCTTCGAGCGCGAGAAACCGCATGAAGCGGCGGAACTGACTGTCGTTGCCGACGGCGAGGATCACGTGGCCATCGGAGGTTTGATAGTTGCCATAGGGCATGATCGAGGGGTGCTCATTGCCGCGCCGCACCGGCAGTTGGCCGGTATTGAGGTAGCCGACGCCTTCGTTGATCAGCCAGGCGATCTGGGAATCCACCAGGGCGACCTCGACCTGTTGGCCCTCGCCGGTGAGGTCGCGGTGACGCAGGGCAGACAGGATGCCGACGGCGGCGTACATGCCGCACATCACATCGGCGATGCCGACCCCGGCCTTCATCGGGGCACCATCGGGGGCGCCGGTCAGGGACATCATGCCGCCATAGCCCTGGGCCATCAGGTCGTAGCCTGGTTTCTCCCGGTTCGGCCCGGTGTGGCCATAGCCCGAGATCGACGCATAGACGAGGCGCGGGCAGGCGTCGCGGAGGCTGTGGTAGTCGAGCCCGTAGCGGGCCAGCCCGCCGGGTTTGAAGTTCTCCATCAGCACATCGGCCTGCGCGGCGAGGCGGCGGATCACCTGCTGCCCGTCCGGTTGGGATATATCCAGCGCCAGAGATCGTTTGTTGCGGTTGGCGGCCATGAAATAGGGGGTGAGATCCGCGTCCCGGGCAACGCTCGTCCCCCATTGCCGGGTATCGTCGCCGCCGGTGCCGGGGTTTTCCACCTTGATCACATCGGCCCCGAGATCCCCCAGCAACTGTGTGGTGGTGGGCCCGGCAAGGATCCGGGTGAGGTCGAGCACCTTGACGCCGCGCAGCGCGCCATGGGACAGGCCGTGGGGAGGCAGGTCAGATACGGCCATCATAGCCCTCGCGGTTGATTTCAGCAGCAATAACGGTGAAGCGATCCGCGGCCATGGCCTCGGTCAGGGCGGCGCGCAATTGGGACCGTGTGCGCACGCTGTGGCCGTGGCCTCCGAAGGCGCGTCCCATGGCGGCATAGTCATGGTGGCCGAAATCCACGCCGGTGCCCGGCAACTGGCGCTGGCGCTGCTTGAGGTCGATCAACGCCAGCGAGGCGTCCACAAAGACCACAAAGACCGGCGCAATGCCCAGTTCGGCGGCCGTGGCCAGCTCGCCTGCGACCATCAGAAAACCGGCATCGCCGGAGAAGCTGACAACGGTGCGATCCGGCTCGGCCAGCTTGCGGCCGATGGCCAGGGGCAGGGCGCAGCCCATGGTGCACAGGCCGGAGGACTGAACCAGCTGACGCGGTTCGCTGCAGCTCCACATCTGGCTGAGCAGAATGCGGTGGGCGCCGCTGTCGGCGGTCAGGAGGGCATCCGGCGGCAAGCTTTCCATACATTCGGCAATGACGCCCGCCGGACCCCAATCATCGGTCAGCGGGAAGGCCGCGTCCAGCGCGGCGCGGGCGGTGGTGACCTCGCCACCGGTCCAGAGCGGCCGTGACGCCCCGGGAGCGGACCGCGCCGTCAGTGCCGTGAGGGCCGTCAGTGTCGCTGGCAGGCTGCTCAGCAGCGTCAGCGAGGCCTGATGCATGTAGTGGGTGTTGGGCTCGGGCGAGATATCGATCACCCGGGTCGCCCGGCAGTCCCAGAGATCGCGCCAGCCCGTGCGCATCTCGATCGGGTCATAGCCAATGCAGAGGATCAGGTCGGCCGCGTCGATCAGGGGCCGCAGATGGCCGTCGGCCCGCGGCGACAGGCCCGCACCACCGAGGCAAAGGGGGTGGTCTTCCGCGAGGATGCCTTTTGCCTTGTAGGTGGTGATGAAGGGGATCTGATGGGTCTCGAGAAAGGCCCGGGTTGCGTCGGGGCCACCCGGGCAGAGCGCGTCCAGTCCGACGATGGCCACTGGCCGGTCGGCATCCGTCAGCCAGTGATGCGCCTGCGCCAATGCTGCATCCGCTGGCACTGTATCGCCCGCAGGCGCCTGACGCAGGTCGCGCTCTCTGGCGGGGGAGGTGGCGACCGTGATCGGCACGTCGATATGGACCGGTCCCTGGCGGGGCGCGGTGGCGAGGGTGACCGCCTTGTCGGCGATAACCCCGGCTGCTGCGGCATCGAGGCGGAAGCTGGCTTTGGTGATGGGCGCGAAGACGGCCTGCTGGTCGAGCACCTGATGCGTGTAGGTCTGGGCCTCATCCGCATCGACGCAGCCGGTCAGCACCAGCATCGGCACCCGGTCCTGAAACGCGTTGGCCACCACATTCACCCCATTCAGCGCCCCGGGGCCCAGAGTCGCCACGAGAAGAACCGGGGCGCCGTCGGCATGGTGGACCCCCTCGCCGATGAAACCCGCGCAGTTTTCATGTTTGGCGAGATGAAAGGCAATGCCCGCCTTCCTCAGCGCATCAATCAGCGTGAGCACTTCGCCACCGGGCATGCCAAAGGCGTGGCGGCAGCCCGCGTCATACAGGCGGCGGGCCAGAACATCGGCGGCGCGGAGAGTTTCTGTCATCGGTCTGTCCGTTTCTGTGGCGCCGGGAGGCTGCGCCTAGCGCAGCGCGGCCCCGGCAATTTCTGCAAAAATTGTATCAAGTTCAGCGGCAAGGGTTGCCAGATCCGGGCCTGCTTCGGCCATATATGGGGCGAAGACATGCGTCGGTGTCTTGTAGGACAGGGTGGCGCGGCCATCCGCAGCTTCGGTGACATAAATACGAACCGGGGCCTCGATCATGGCGGCGGTGGAGAGCGCAAGGATGGCGACCGCAAAGTCATTGCGAAAGACCCCCAGAACCCGGTTGCCGGGAAGGATGATGCCGCGCGCGGCGGCGGCGCCGGTGGGGCCTGCTTCGGTGACGAGCCCCATGCCGGCGGTCTTGACCGCGGATTTCAGGTCCCGCAGCAGAGCCGCGTAGCCCTTGTCACTGGTCTGGATCGACCACCCCTCGCGCGGTTGGAGATTCGCGGCGAAGGCAGGCGGGACTATGACGCCGGGCGTGGCTATGAAGGCGGGCGGGGCCAGCAGGAGCATCGCGAGCGTGAGGGCGCGGCACCGGCTGCCACGCTGGCGGCGCGATCGGGAATGGCACAAGTGAAAGCCGCGCAGTCGGGTCTGAAACATTTGGGTCCTCCGCTCCTGCACAGGGGTGTAGCCGCATTGTGGCTGAAATACTCGTCACATTTCAGTGCGTTTCACGGCCTGTCCCGGTGCCGGACCGTTCGCGGCTGCGGGCCGATGGCGGGCAGGGTCCTGCGGTGGATCAGGCCCAGCCCTTGCGGAAGAAATGCGGGCTGGCGCCGAATTTCCGTTTGAATTGACGTGAGAAATGGGTGGCGCTGTTGAAGCCGGAGGCGAGCGCGATCTCGGTCACCGACATCGAGGTTTCGTTCATCAGCGCAAAGGCGTGGCTGAGCCGCATGTCGGAATAGACATGCATCGGGCTCTGATCGAGATAGCGGGAGAACAGCCGTTCCAGCTGGCGGCGGGAAATGTCCAGCCGATCACAGAGCGCAGCGATGGAGAGCGGCTCTTCGATGGCGTCCTGCATCAGTTGAAGGGCGCTCAGCAGGCGCTGGTTGCGGCTGCCGATGGCGACGGCGTAGGTGGATTTCTGCGGTGCCGCGCCGCTGGTGGAGCGCACGTGCAGGCACATGTCGGCCACGATGATCGCCAGTTGCTTGCCATGGCGCTGCTCGATCAGGGTCAGCATCATATCGGTGGCCGCGCTGCCGCCGCCACAGGTCATCAGGCCGGCCGTGACCTCGTAAATATTCGGTGAGGGCTTCAGATGTTCGAAACGTTCCGTAAAACCCGGTTGATTTTCCCAATGCAGCGTGAAGGGCTGGTCCCTGATGATCCCGGCCTGCGCAAGCGCAAAGGCGCCGGTGCAGATGCCGCCGATCTGGCGGCCAAACCGATGCTGGCGGCGCAGCCAGTTCAGCGTGGTCTCGCTGGCGGCGTCCTGCGGCTCGACCCCGGCGCAGACAAAGCCCACAGCCTCCGAAGGCAGCGGCGCCAGCGCCATGTCCGGCGTCACCACCATGCCGTTGGAACAGCGCACCGGCGCTCCGGTCTCGGTCATGATGAACCAGCGGTAAAGCTTTGTGTTTGTGACCTGATTTGCAATCCGCAACGGCTCTATCGCGGCGGCGACCGGCAGCATGGTGGCCTTGGGCAGCAGCAGAAAATAGAAATCCTGCGGCGCGCCGGCATGGGCGACCGTCAGGTTCGCGGCCGCGCCTTTTTGAACAAAACTGTCATCTGACATGGGCAAATCCATGTTGGCAGGGTCTGGCCCGCACAGGATAGGGATAGGGCATTGCTGTATCAGCTAGCGCTCCGGCAGCGGATTTTGCCGGGATTTTACGACGCCGATCTGGTGAATTGCGACACCACGGCCGTTCGGTACGCCGCAAGCCGCAACGGGCAGCGGCGCATCAGACGGGCGGAACTGGCGCTAAAATGCGGGGCGACCTCTTGCAGCTCATTTTTCGCAGCACTAAGACTCGGGTAATCCTCTTTCGGGTATGGTACCCGTCGAGATCCCAAGACAGGCAGGTCCAATGATTGATCCAACAGAAACCTACATGAACACTCTCGTGCCGATGGTCGTTGAACAGACCAGCCGCGGCGAACGGGCGTATGATATTTTCTCGCGCCTGCTGAAGGAGCGTATCATCTTCCTGAACGGGCAGGTTCATGACGGCATGTCGTCGCTGATCGTGGCGCAGCTGCTTCACCTTGAGGCGGAAAACCCGTCCAAGGAAATCTCGATGTATATCAACTCGCCCGGTGGCGTAGTGACCTCGGGCCTGTCGATCTACGACACCATGCAGTACATCAAACCCAAAGTGTCGACGCTGGTGATCGGCCAGGCGGCCTCGATGGGGTCCTTGTTGCTGACGGCGGGCGAGAAAGGCATGCGCTTCAGCCTGCCCAATTCCCGGGTCATGGTGCACCAGCCCTCCGGCGGATATCAGGGCCAGGCGACGGACATCATGATCCACGCCGAAGAGACGCTGAAACTGAAGCGTCGCCTGAACGAGATTTACGTAAAACACACCGGTCAGGACTATGAGACCATTGAACGGGCGCTGGAGCGGGATAACTTCATGTCACCGGAGCAGGCCAAGGAATTTGGCCTGATCGACGAGATCGTGGAAAACCGCGCCAAGGGCGACGACGACGAGAGCTGATCCCGCGCGATCGCACGGGCTTTGTGCTCCCTTCACCTCTGCGGGGGGCTGGGAGCACAATTTGACATTGTGGCCGGTTGGGAGCTGTCCTAAGCTGGCCGGAAATCGGGGCGAACTGACCTGCGCTGGCTCCGAGGCGGATGAAAGGTAGACCATGGCAACGAACACGAGCGGCGACAGCAAGAACACGCTTTACTGTAGCTTCTGCGGCAAGAGCCAGCATGAAGTGCGCAAGCTGATCGCGGGCCCCACCGTGTTCATCTGCGATGAATGCGTCGAGCTGTGCATGGACATCATCCGCGAGGAGACCAAGGCCTCGGGGATGAAGGCAACCGATGGCGTGCCGACGCCCAAGGATATTTGCCAGGTTCTGGACGACTATGTGATCGGTCAGGCGACCGCCAAGCGGGTGTTGTCGGTGGCGGTTCACAACCACTACAAACGTCTCAATCACTCGCAGAAGTCGGGCGGCGATATCGAACTGGCCAAGTCGAACATCCTGCTGATCGGCCCCACCGGCTGCGGCAAGACGCTGCTGGCGCAGACGCTGGCGCGGATTCTCGACGTGCCCTTCACCATGGCCGATGCCACCACGCTGACCGAGGCGGGCTATGTCGGCGAGGACGTCGAAAACATCATTCTGAAGTTGCTGCAATCCTCTGAATACAATGTGGAAAAGGCGCAGCGCGGCATTGTCTACATCGACGAGGTCGACAAGATTACCCGCAAGTCGGAAAACCCGTCGATCACCCGCGACGTATCCGGCGAGGGCGTGCAGCAAGCCTTGCTGAAGCTGATGGAAGGCACCGTTGCCTCGGTGCCGCCACAGGGGGGGCGCAAGCATCCGCAGCAGGAATTCCTGCAGGTGGATACCACCAACATCCTGTTCATTTGCGGCGGTGCCTTTGCCGGCCTGGACAAGATCATCAAGCAGCGCGGCAAGGGCTCTGCCATGGGCTTTGGCGCCGATGTGCGGGACGAAAGCGAAGCGGGAGTCGGGGAAACGTTCAAGGATCTCGAACCCGAAGATCTGCTGAAATTCGGCCTGATCCCGGAGTTCGTCGGACGTCTGCCGGTTCTGGCGACGCTTGAAGATCTGGACGAGGATGCGCTGATCACCATCCTGACCAAACCGAAAAATGCGCTGATCAAACAGTATCAGCGCCTGTTTGAACTGGAAGAAACCGAGCTGGACTTTACCGAGGAGGCCCTGTCGGCAATCGCCAAGAAGGCGATCGAGCGCAAGACGGGCGCCCGTGGCCTGCGGTCGATCCTCGAAGATATCCTGCTCGACACCATGTTCGAGCTTCCGGGAATGGAAAGCGTGACCAAGGTCGTGGTCAATGAGGAGGCGGTGAATACCAACGCCCAGCCTTTGATGATCCATGCCGAAGGAAAGGAATCTGCCAGCGCAGGATGACCCTGCGGACGGCCTGACGTCAGATTGCAGAAAGGCCGGTGTCCGCGCGATACCGGCCTTTTTCATATAGCGGGCGCCTGATTCTGGTGTGGCAGAGGTCGGACAAGGGTGTGACAGAGGGCGGATAGGGGGCTGATCTTGGCCTGTATTCAGTGGAGGTCCGCGCTCCATTGCATTGAAATAAGGGCAATTTTATGAAAAATGAGGTGTTTTCCTATAGCGACGGGGTCGACACATTCATCGGGTATCTGGCCTGGAATGAGGAAGACCCGGAACCCAAGCCGGGGGTTTTGATCGCCCCGGCCTTTGGCGGCATCAGCGGGTTCGAGAGGGCGGTGGCCGATGACCTGGCAGAGCTGGGTTATGTTGCGCTGGCGGTGGATTACTACGGCAATGGCACCCGGGTCGAGACACCCGAGGAGGCGCGCGCGCTGATGGCCGGGGTCACGGCGGACCGGCGGGTCCTGGTCCGCCGGATGGCCGCAGCGCGGGACGCGATCGGGGGGCTGAGCCATGTCGATGCCTCTCGGATTGGCGCAATGGGGTACTGTCTCGGTGGCAAGGCAGTGCTGGATCTGGCGCGCAGTGGTGCTGCGCTGCGGGCCTGCGTTTCGGTCCATGGTGTCTATGACGCGCCGAATTTCGCCACCCAAGAGATGCAGCCCGCTGTTCTGGTTCTGCACGGATGGGACGATCCACTGGCGCCGCCCACCGCGCTGCAACAGTTGGCGCAGGAGCTGACCGACCATTGTGCGGATTGGCAGGTGCTGAGCTTTGGCCACACCGGTCACGCCTTTACCAACCCCAATGCGAAGAACGTGTCCGGAGGTATGCACTACAGCGCCAAGGCCACGGCGCGGTCCTGGTCGGCAATACTGGGCTTTTTCGACGAAACCCTGGGGGGAAACACGCATGCATAGCAGGGTTGAACAAAACGCAATGTTGTCGCCCGCACTGCGCGCATAGCATATCCTTCAAACACAAAAGGAGACAGTAGACATGACGATCAAACGGATTTCGTCCGGCGGCGAGTTCGAGGCAAAAATCGGCTATTGTCGCGCCGTAGTTGCCGGTGGCTTTGTCCATGTTGCAGGCACCGTCGGGCAGGGCAGCGATGTGGTTTCGCAATGCAAGAGCGCGCTTCAAGTCATTGGCGCCGCGTTGGAAAAAGCAGGTGTCAGTTTCGCAGACGTCGTGCGGGTGACCTACTATCTGCCCGATGCGTCAGAGTTCGAACCCTGCTGGCCGATCCTTGCCGAAACCTTCGGGGCGAACCCACCTGCCGCCACCATGATCGAATGCAATCTGATTGATCCCAAGTATCGGATCGAGATCGAAGTCACGGCTTTGGCCAGCCCGGCAGAGGACATGTGAATGACTGAGCACCATCCCGAACCCACAGGCCCCGAGGTAGAGATTTCTCCGGCCATTCCGGTGATCCGCATCTTTGATGACGCCAAGGCGCGGGAATTTTATCTCGACTACCTCGGCTTTCGCGTGGATTGGGAGTATCGCTACGAAGACGATATGCCGCTTTATATGCAGATTTCCCGGTCCGGCTGTCTGCTGCATCTGAGTGAGCATCACGGGGATGCAACGCCGGGCTCCACCTGTTTTGTCCCGGTGTCCGGCGCGATGACCCTGCATCAGGAGCTGGGCGAAAAGCGATATCACAATCTGAAACCCGGGCTGGATGCGATGCCATGGGGGCTGCAGATCACCGTCACCGATCCGTTTGGCAACCGGCTGCGGCTCTGTGAACAGCGCAGCGAGGCCTCTGGAAAACAGACTTCGGCCTAAGCGTTTGCGTTAAAAGTGCCATTTCCCGCCGGTGTCTTCGGTCGGGGGCGCGCGAACCACTGGACCTCGGGCGCAGAATACGCCATATCGGAGACGATACTTTCGGAGGGACCCATGGGAATCCTGAATACGCTATTGCAGGCCGTGACATGGTGGAACGGCGCCACATTGGGCACCATGCTTTTCACCCGTCGCAAGGGTGTCAAAGTCGGGGAAGACGATCAGGGCAATGTGTTCTACCACACGGCCGATGACAGCCGTCGCTGGGTTATTTTCAACGGCGAGGCGGAGGCGTCTCGGGTGGGTGCGGATTGGCATGGCTGGCTGCACCGGACCTTCAACGAGGTGCCGAGCGAAAAGCCGCTGCCGCACAAGGTCTGGGAAAAGCCGCATCAGGAAAACCTGACCGGAACCATGCTGGCCTATGCGCCTGCGGGGTCTATCCGCGCGGGTGGTGAGCCCAAGGACCGCAGCGATTACGAGGCCTGGAGCCCCGAATAACCTAGTCTGGCTGCTCTTCCCGCAGAGGGAGGCGCACTCTTTGATCTGGCCAAAAGGCAGGATGAGATGACCCATTCCACCACCGAAGTTCTGACCGGCGGCGTTGTGCTCGCCGTGGCAGCGGGCTTTGCGATTTTTGCGGCGCAGGCGGCCGGTCTGGCGCGCGGCGGCGACAGCTATCCGCTGACCGCCTCCTTTCGCTCTCTGGAGGGAGTGAGCGTCGGCACCGATGTGCGTCTGGCGGGGGTCAAGATCGGCACCGTGACCAATGTTGCGCTGAATGCGGAAACCTTCCGCGCGGATACGACCTTCACCGTGGACGAGGGGATCATGATCCCCGATGACAGCGCGATCGTGATCGCCTCCGAAGGCCTGCTGGGCGGGAATTTCGTCGAGGTGATGCCGGGCGGGTCGCCCTTCAATCTTGAGGCCGGGGACGAGATCACCGATACGCAAGGGGCGGTGAGCCTGATTTCGCTTCTGGTGAAGTTCGTCGCAGGCAGCGGCGACGACGGCTCCTGATGCGGCTGCGGCGGGCGGCATCGGCCCTGATCCTGTCGGCGATGTGCGCATCCTCTGCCCTGGCCCAATCCATCGTTATCGAAGAGCTGACTCCGGCGCCCGCGCAACCGCTTGTGCCCGAGATCCGCGAAACCGTGGAACGACTGGAGGCCGAGACCGGCAATACCGTCAGCCTGCGGGGATTGGATAAGGTCAACGGCAAGAGCATCGACGTGGACTTGCCGACAGGCGGATCGGCCGAGATTTTTGGTCTGCTCGTGACCCTGCAGGAATGCAGATACCCGGCCGAGAATCCGACGGGCGATGCCTTTGCCTATCTCACGGTACGTGATCCGATGGATGGTCAGGTGTTTTTCGAGGGTTGGATGATCGCATCGAGTCCGGCGCTGAACGCGCTGGATCACCGGCGCTACGATGTTTGGGTTCTGCGCTGCAAGAGCGCCTGAGGCGACGGGATGGCGGGGGCCAGGAATGAGGCCTCTTTCTGAAGCGCCTCGGCTAGCAATCTGCGATAGCACGCGCGAGAAATTTCCTGTCCTCCGAGCGAGGCCAGATGCGGTGTGATGAACTGGGTATCGCAGAGAAGGTAGCCCGCGCGGTCGAGGCGATCGATCAGATAGGCGAGGGCGATTTTTGACGCGTCGCGGCGGCGGGAAAACATGCTTTCCCCGAAGAAGGCCCCGCCAAGGGACACGCCATAGACGCCGCCGATCAGCCCCGTTTCGCCCCAGACTTCGAGCGAGTGGGCAAAGCCCATTTCATGCAGTTCATGATAGCGATCAAAGATCTCTTCGTTGATCCAGGTCTCGTCACGCGCCGCGCATCCCTCCACGACGGCGGAGAAATCCCTGTTTATTTCAATGGAATAGTCATCGCGGCGCAGGGATCGGGCGAGCGAGCGGGAAATGTGAAACCCGTCAAGCGGCAGGATGCCGCGGCGTTTGGGATCGACCCAGAACACCTCCGGGTCATCGCGGCTTTCGGCCATGGGAAAGACGCCGCTGGCATAGGCATGCAACAACAGATCGGCACTGAGCGTCACGAACCGACCCCGACACAGGCGAGAGTGGCGTCACAGGCATCACAGAGAGGGCAGCAGGCGCGACGCGGCGCGGCGGGGCGGCGACCATGGGGGCCGCCCCGGTTCTGGCAGATCAGCCCTGCAGGTTGGCGTCGAGCCATTTTTCCAGCCAGTGGATGTTGTAGTCCCCGGTTTGCACGGCCTCTTCCTGCAACAGCGCATGGAACAGCGGTACGGTGGTGTCGATCCCATCGACGATCAGCTCGCCCAAGGATCTGCTGAGCCGCGCCAGCGCCTCGTTGCGGTCGCGGCCATGAACGATCAGCTTGCCGATGAGGCTGTCGTAGTAGGGCGGGATCGAATAGCCGTCATAGAGGGCGGAATCCATTCGGACGCCCAGCCCGCCGGGCGCATGAAACGCCGTGATCTTGCCCGGGCAGGGCGAGAAGTTGGGCAGTTTCTCGGCGTTGATGCGGACTTCGATGGCATGGCCGTTGATCTGCAGCTCGTCCTGCGTGAACGACAGCGGCAGGCCGGCGGCGATGCGGATCTGTTCGCGCACGAGATCCTGACCAAAGATCGCTTCGGTGACGGGGTGTTCCACCTGCAGGCGGGTGTTCATCTCGATGAAATAGAATTCGCCATCTTCATAGAGGAATTCCACGGTGCCCGCGCCGGAATAGCCCATTTCGCCGATGGCATCGGCGCAGATCTTGCCGATGCGGGCGCGCTCTTCTGGGGTGATGCAGGGGCCGGGCGCCTCTTCAAAGACCTTTTGGTGGCGGCGTTGCAGAGAGCAATCGCGCTCTCCCAGGTGTACGCCGCCGCCCTTGCCGTCGCCGAAAACCTGAATTTCGATGTGGCGCGGTTTCTGGAGGTATTTCTCCATGTAGACTTCGTCATTGCCGAAGGCCGCTTTGGATTCCGAGCGCGCGGTCTGGAAAGCCTGGACAAGGTCGGCCTCGGTCTTGGCGACTTTCATGCCGCGCCCGCCGCCGCCGGCGGTGGCCTTGATGATCACGGGATAGCCCATTTCGGCGGCGACGGTTCTGGCCGTTTCCACGTCAGGAACGCCCCCGTCAGAGCCGGGCACGCAGGGAATGCCAAGGGATTTGGCAGTATCCTTGGCCGTGATCTTGTCCCCCATCTGGCGGATATGCGCCGCGGAGGGGCCGATGAAGGTGATGCCGTGATCTTCGACGATCTGCACGAAATTGGCATTTTCCGACAGAAAGCCATAGCCGGGGTGGATGGCCTGGGCCCCGGTCACTTCGCAGGCGGATATGATGGCCGGGATCGACAGGTAGCTCTGGGCGCCGGAGGGGGGGCCGATGCAGATCGATTCGTCAGCCATGCGCACATGCATGGCATCGGAATCGGCGGTGGAATGGACCGCCACGGACCGGATGCCCATTTCGCGACAGGCACGGATCACGCGCAGCGCGATCTCGCCCCGGTTTGCAATCAGGATCTTGTCAAACATGTGGGATCCTTACTCGACGATGACCAGCGGCGATCCAAACTCGACCGCGGCACCGTCTTCGACCAGAATGCGTTTCACGGTACCGGCCTTGGGGGCCGGGATATGGTTCATGGTTTTCATGGCTTCGACGATCAGCAGCGTATCGCCTTCGGCCACCTGCTGTCCCACCTTGATAAAGGAGGGGGCGCCGGGTTCGGGCTGCAGGTAGACGGTGCCGACCATGGGCGAAGACACAGCGCCGGGGTGGGCTGCGGGATCTTCGGCAACCTCGGCCGCAGGGGCGGCTGGGGCGGCGGCGGCAACAGGGGCGGCTGCGGCGGCAACCTGCACCGGTGCTGCTGGCGCGGCCACAAGCTGACGCGAAACCCGGACGTTCAGGCTGTCATCCTCACCGTAATCGCGCTTGACCTGCAGTTCGGTCAGGTCGTTTTCCCGCAAAAGCTCTGCCAGAGCCTTGATGAATTCCACATCTGCGTCATGAGATTTATTTGTCATTTTGTTCCTCGGCAGGGTCCTGTCTGGCCCCGGGAGATACCGGAGCGGAAATTTTCGGCCTTATAGGCCATCGATGACCATAAGGAAAGCGCACTTGGTTTCGCCACAAGATGAGCGCGAAGGCCAAGGGTTTCAATCGTTTTTAGCGCATTCCCTCGGGTTTGACGGTTGGATTACAATGGCATGCCGGTGAGTTTGGCCACCAGTTCCGGCAGCTTTCGGGCCCCGAATTTGTCCAGCAGCCGGGCGCGGTGAGTCTCTACCGTGCGATAGGACAGATCCAGTTGCTGGCCGATCTCCTTGGCCGACAGCCCCCGGCAGGTCAGAATGGCCACCTCGCGTTCCCGGGGGGTCAGGCTGACAACGGGTCGCTCGTCCGAGAGGTCGGCAAAGGACCACACCCCGGTCTGGAAGGGCTGTTCGCGGCTGATCGACCGCCCCCGGACGCGACACCAGAACAGCGCGCCGGAGGTGCGGCGCATGATCCGCTCGTCGTGATAGACGCCGCTGCGGGCTTCGGGCAGTTGCAGGCGCGCGCCGATCCGCCGGTAATCCTCGGGGCTGGGATAGAGCGCGGCGATCGGCAGATCGGTCAGCTCGGCGCAGGTGCCACCAAAGGTCTCCGCAAACTGCCGGTTGCAGCGCTTGATCACGCGGTGCTCCAGCAGGGCCAGTCCGACGGGGGCAAAATCAAAGGCAGGATCGCTCATGGAGATGGTTTTACGCTGAAGTCCGGGCGGGGGGGAAGGGCAGGCGGATCAGTTGGCCGACAAAAAACGACCGGGCCCTGAGGGAACCCGGTCGATGAGGTGCGCGCAGCCGTCCATTGCTGTGCGACAGGGAGAAAATTGCAGCGAGCGAGATCAGATCGCGAGGTATTCGGCCCGCAGCTCTTCGTTTTCCAGAACCTCCTCGGCGAGGCCGTCAAAGACGATACCACCGGTGTCGAGGATCACCGCCCGGTCCGCCAGTTGCAGCGCGCGCACGGCATTCTGTTCCACGATGATGGTGGTCATGCCCTGCTCCTTGATATGGACCAGGGTCTTTTCGATCTCATCCACGATCACCGGGGCCAGACCCTCGTAGGGTTCATCCAG
This sequence comes from Phaeobacter sp. B1627, assembly GCF_006265095.1. GTDB lineage: Bacteria > Pseudomonadota > Alphaproteobacteria > Rhodobacterales > Rhodobacteraceae > Epibacterium. The sequence goes on along the minus strand of NZ_VCNK01000014.1, from coordinate 20,848 downwards.
CAGCAGCACCTTGATGTCGCGGGCGAGCGTCCGGGCAATCGCCAGCATCTGCTGTTCGCCGCCGGACAATGTCACACCCTCCTGTTTGCGCCGTTCGCCGAGACGGGGGAACAGCTCGTAGAGGCGCTCGATCGACCAGCCGATGGGGGGTGCGATCTGAGCCAGCTGCAGGTTTTCCTCGACCGTGAGGCCGGGAATGATGCGGCGATCCTCGGGCACCAGACCGAGGCCTGCGGTGGCGGCCTCATGCGAGGCCATCAGATGCAGCGGCTGGTGATCGAGCCAGATCTCGCCCTTGGTGACCATGGGCGATCCGGTGCGGGCGATGGAGCGCAAGGTCGAGGTCTTGCCCGCGCCGTTGCGCCCCAGCAGGGCGAGGATCTCGCCCTCGTGAACATTGAAGTTGATGCCCTGAACGATATAGCTCTCGCCATAGTAGGCATGCACATCCCAGACCGACAGAAAGGCCGGAGCGGTCGCTGCCTGGTTCGAGCTTCTGGAGAAATCAGGTTTGACGTTCATTGTCGTGCTCCTTTACGCGCTCTCGCCGAGATAGGCTTCGCGGACCTTTGGATTGCCCCGGATGTTTTCGGGATCGTCTTCGACCAGCGGTGTTCCCTGCGCCAGCACCGTGATCCGGTTGGCCAGCGAGAACACCACATGCATGTCGTGCTCGATGATGGCGATGGTGATGCTGCGCTGATCGGAGATCTGTTTGAGCAGATCGATGGTATTGTTGGTATCGGCGCGCGCCATGCCCGCCGTCGGTTCGTCCAGCAGCAACAGGCGTGGTTCCTGACTGAGGCACATGCCGATTTCCAGCCGACGTTTGTCGCCGCGGGACAGGGAGGCGGCGTTCATGTGCCGCTTGTCGGCCATGTTCATCTCCTCCAGCATGCGCTCTGCCTTTTCGATGATGTCCCTCTGGCCCATGACATTGGCGATGGCATTGAGTTCAAACGAACCGTCGCGCTTGGCCAGGCAGGGGATCATCATGTTTTCCAGCACCGACAGATCGCCAAAGATCTCCGGCGTCTGGAACACGCGGGAAATACCCATCTGATTGATCTCGTAGGGCGCGCGGCCCAGCACGGACTGGCCGTCGAACATCACCGATCCGCTGTCCGGGATCAGCTTGCCCACCAGGCAGTTCAGCAGGGTGGATTTGCCCGCGCCGTTGGGGCCGATGATCGCATGGACCGAGTTCTCACGGACCGACAGGTTCACATCAGAGAGCGCCTGCAAGCCGCCAAAGCGTTTGCCCACGTTTTTGACTTCGAGAATACCCATTGTTTTCTCTCCTTATTCCGCGGGTTTGGTTTCGCTTTGCTGGGCGTCGGACTGCTTGTTGCCCTTGATCCAGCCTGCGATGCGCTGCCCGCCCTCGACCAGCCCGCCGGGCAGGTAGATCACCACCAGCATGAACAGAATGCCAAGCGTCAGGTGCCAGCCTTTGCCGATGAAGGGGTGCACGATGAAGACGACGAAATCCTCAAGCCCGTCGGGCATGAAACTGAACCAGCCGTGCAGCACGTTGTCGTTGATCTTGGAGAAGATGTTCTCGAAGTATTTGATGAAGCCCGCGCCCAGAACCGGCCCGATCAGGGTGCCTGCGCCGCCGAGGATGGTCATCAGGACGACTTCGCCCGAGGCGGTCCATTGCATCCGCTCGGCCCCCGCGAGGGGATCCATCGAGGCCATCAGCCCGCCTGCAAGACCTGCATACATGCCCGAGATCACAAAGGCCGCGAGGGTGTAGGGTTTGGAGTTGAGGCCGGTGTAGTTCATCCGTTGCTGGTTCGATTTCACCGCCCGCAGCATCATGCCGAAGGGGGAGCGGAAGATCCGGATCGCCAGGTAGAAGGCGGCGATCAGCACCAGCGCGCAGAGGTAGTAGCCGATGTTGAACTGGAACGCCCAGGGGCCGACGGCCATCTCGTAGGTGCCGCGCATCTCAAGGCCAAAGAGGTTGGTCACCGGGATCGACCCGTCTGCGGTGGCGGTGACGCCCAGAACGCGCGGATCATCCAGCGTCAGCTGCAGGCCGGTTTCACCGTTGGTGATCGGGGTCAGCACCGAGTAGGCGAGGCTGAACGACATCTGTGCAAAGGCCAGCGTCAGGATCGAGAAATAGATGCCCGACCTGCGCAGGCTGATAAAGCCGATCACCAGCGCAAACAGACCTGAGATGATGACGCTGAGCAGGATGGCAGGCAGCACGTTCATGCTCAGCAGTTTGAACATCCAGACCGCCGAATAGGATCCCACCCCGAGAAAGGCCGCGTGGCCGAAGGACAGATATCCGGTGAGGCCGAACAGGATGTTGAAGCCGATGGCGAAGATGCCGAAGATGACGAACCGCTGCATCAGATCAGGATAGCCGGCATTGAACTGTGCCAGACCGGATCCGGTGGGAAACGGGTTCAGGATGAAGGGTGCGAAGAGCGTCAGAACAGCGACGATCATCAGCAGGGATGTGTCTTTTTTATCTAGTCCGAACATGGTCTTAGTCCTCCATCACGCCTTTGCGCCCCATCAATCCGCGCGGGCGGACCAGAAGGATGACGATTGCGACGAGGTAGATGATGATCTGGTTGATTCCGGGGATCAGGTTGATGGCCCATTCCATTGAGGCAAAGCTTTCGAGGATCCCGAGCACAAACCCCGCGAGCACGGCCCCGGGCAGAGAGCCCATACCGCCGACGACGACGACCACGAAGCTGAGCACAAGGAAATCCATGCCCATGTGGTAGTTGGGCGAGTTGATCGGCGTGTACATCACCCCGGCGAGCCCCGCCACGGCGGCGGCGATGCCGAACATGATGGTGAAGCGGCGGTCGATGTTGATGCCCAAAAGGCCCACCGTCTCGCGGTCGGCCATCCCCGCCCGGACCACCATTCCGAAGGTGGTGAACTGCAGGAAGGCAAAGACGCCGCTGATGATGAGGCAGGCAAAGCAGAAATAGACGATCCGCCAGACCGGATAGATCAGGTCCATGCCGATGATCGCGCCGAGGTTGGCAACGCCGTTCAGGGCATCCGGTGCGGGGGTCGGGATCGGGTTGGCGCCGTAGAAATACTTGATCACTTCCTGCAGCACGATGGCGAGACCGAAGGTCACCAGGATCTGATCCGCGTGGGGGCGTTTGTAGAAATGCTTGATCAGGCCGCGCTCCATGATGAAGCCGACGGCGATCATGATCGGGATCGCGAACAGGATCGCGAGGGGCACCGACCAGTCGATGATGGTGCCGCCGATGTCGGGGCCGAACCAATTCTCCACATAGGGGGTTTTGACCTTCAGCGGATTGCCGAGAAAGTCGGTCTTGTCCGGGTCGATGGTCTCTACGCTGAGGCTGAGAATCTTTTGCACGGTCACCGCGCAGAAGGCCCCGATCATGAACAGGGCCCCATGGGCAAAGTTCACGACGCCTAATGTGCCAAAAATGAGTGTCAGGCCCAACGCAATCAGCGCATAGGCAGAGCCCTTATCGAGCCCGTTTAGGATCTGTAGAAGGAACGCGTCCATGGGTCCCACCTTCCGGTTCGTCTGGGTGGTTGGTTTTGGGAATGCAGCAGCAGGCCACGACCCGGGAGTGCCGAGGCGCGTTTCAGGTTGGCCGGACTGTGCGGGAGAAGGGTGGTCGGGCGCATCATGGGCGCCCGACCTGGCTGTTTTGCTCTCGCTTACGCGCCCGGGTTGCAGGAGCCGAGCTGGCCGCCTGCGAACATCGGGTGGTCAGGTGCATATTCAACCTGTTCACGCGGAGTGACCTCGACAACTTCCAGAAGGTCGAACTCGGAGGTCGGGTTCTCTTTACCGCGCACAACCAGAACATCCTTGAAGCACTGGTGGTCGTCGGCACGATAGAGCGTCTTGCCGTTGCCCATACCGTCGAACTCGAACCCTTCGAGCGCTTCGGCCACGGCGCAGGGGTTGAAGGAGCCCGCGCGCTGGACCGCATCCGCATAGAGCAATGTCTGCACGTAGCAGGTATGCGCGGCCTGTGACGGCGGGAAGCCGTATTTGGTGCCGAAGGAGCGCACGAACGCCTTGGAGCCTTCGTCCTGCAGGGACCAGTGCCAGTTGGTGGAGCCGTGGATGCCTTTGACGTTGGCGCCTGCGCCTTTGGCCATCAGGCGGGAGTAGAGCGGCACGACAATTTCAAAGTTCTTGCCGTTGACCACTTTGTCGCGCAGGCCGAACTGGACCGCGTTGGTGAGCGAGTTCACCATGTTGCCGCCGTAGTGGTTCAGGATCAGCACATCCGCCCCGGAGTTCAGAACCGGTGCGATATAGGAGGAGAAGTCCGTCGCCGCGAGCGGGGTCTTCACCGTGTTGACAGTTTCCCAGCCAAGCGCCTCGGTGGCGGCCTTGATCGATTCCTCCTGGGTCCAGCCCCAGGTGTAGTCGGCCGTCAGGTGATAGGCCTTGCGGTCATCGCCATAGAGGTTCTTCAGCACCGGCGCCAGCGCGGCACCGGACATATAGGCATTGAAGAAGTGGCGGAAGCCATTGGCCTTCTTGTCCTTGCCGGTGGTGTCGTTGGAGTGGGTGAGCCCCGCCATGAAGATCACGCCGGCTTCCTGGCACAGGCCCTGAACCGCGATCGCAACACCGGAGGACGAACCGCCGGAGATCATGATGGCACCGTCTTTTTCGATCATCGACTTCGCTGAGGCGCGCGCCGCGTCGGATTTGGTCTGGGTGTCACCGGTCACATATTCGACCTTCTTGCCCAGGATGCCGCTGCCTTCGAGCGCCTTGGAGCTGAAGGAGTTGAGCATGCCGCCGTCGCCGTCACCGTTCAGGTGGTCTACGGCGAGCTCATAGGCCCGCAATTCATCCGCGCCTTCATCGGCATAGGGGCCGGTCTGTGGCACGTTGAAACCGAGCGTGACAGAGCCACCGGTCGGATCATTGGTGAAAGCCGCCGCGCTTTGAGCGGTGAAAATGGTCGGCAGCGCCAGACCTGCACCTGTCACGGCACCGGTTCTGAGTAGGCCACGACGGCTTACGTCTAATTTGGACATTGGGTTCCTCCCTTGGATGAAAAAGGCGAGGCGCGACTCCTCACTTTCGCGCGTCCCCTGCAACATTGTGCAAAGCGAGTATGCGGGGCTATTGTAAAGCCGCGCAATAAAACCCTTGTTTCGCGGAGTTTTTCTGTAAATAAATGTACAGCGTTGGCGGTGGTTTGGTAAATTGTGTTATTCTGCTTTGCAGAAAGCTGTTGAAAAACCGGCGTTTTGGTCAGAGGGATGCCACAGGATGCCGTTGGGGTCAGACAGTCTCACAGGGAGCCGGATCCGGGAACGACGGTTGATGCTCGCGCTGCGTCAGGCGGATCTGGCGCGGGAGGTGGGGATCTCTGCCTCCTACCTCAACCTGATCGAACACAACCGTCGCAGAATCGGCGGCAAGCTGCTGGTGACGCTGGCGCAGGCGCTGGGGGTGGAGCCGTCGGTCCTGAGCGAAGGGGTCGAGGCGACGCTGGTGGCGGCCCTGCGGGAGGCGGCCGCGGATGCACGCGCGCGCAATGCCGAACTGGACCGCGTCGACGAGTTCGCGGGCCGCTTTCCCGGCTGGGCCGAGGTGCTGGCCGAGACCCACAGCCGCATTGGCGCGCTGGAACGTACCGTGCGCGGGCTGTCGGACCGCCTGACCCATGACCCGCATCTGGCGGCCTCCTTGCATGAGGTTCTGTCCACCGCTGCGGCCATCCGCTCCACCTCTGCCATTCTGGCCGAACCGGGCGAGCTGGCGGCCGAGTGGCGCGACAGGTTTCACCGCAACCTCGATCAGGACGCCCAGCGGCTCGCCGACAGCAGCCGGGCGCTGGTGCGGTTTCTCGACGACGGCGACAGCAGTGCCGACCGGCGCGGCCTGCCACAGGAGGAGGTGGAGGCGTTCTTCGCGGCGCGGGGATTTCATTTCCCCGAACTTGAGGAGGGGCGCACCACGGCAGCAGAGTTGGCCACTGCGGCGCCCGAACTGGAGGGGCGTGCAGCGCAGAAACTCGCAGCGTCCGCCCTGGCCGATTACGAGACCGACGCACGTGCGATGCCGCTGACGGTGCTGAGCGAGGCTCTGGGCCGACTTGGGGTGGCGCCCGGGGCGCTGGCGCGGGAATTCGGCGTCGAGGTGCACAGGGTTCTGCGACGTCTTGCTGCGCTGCCCGAAGAAACCCTCGGCCAGGCTTCGGGGTTGGTGGTGTGCGATGCGTCCGGTTCCATCCTGTTTCGCAAGCCGGTGGCGGGGTTTTCGCTGCCGCGCCTTGGCGCCTCCTGTCCGCTGTGGCCCTTGTTCACGGCCTTGTCCCAGCCGGATGTTCCGATCCGGCGGCAGGTGCACCAACAGGGGCGGGCGGCACGGGACAGCCTGTGCTTTGCGATTTCCTGGGCGGCGGAACCTTTGACCTTTGACAGCGATCCGGTCCGGCGCGCGGCGATGCTGATCCTGCCCGGAGATCAGCCCGATGCCTCTCCGGCGGCCGGGTCGCGCCCGGTGGGGGCGAGTTGCCGGATCTGCGTCCGGCGCGGCTGTGCTGCCCGGCGCGAGCCTTCGATTCTGCGCGGCTCCGAGGATCCCGGGCTGGATCGCGTGTAACTGCCACGTGACACCGGGCGCCGTTTGGTGCAAGATCCGGTCTGCACCCGGAGGAGCCGTCGATCGGTGTGGTGCAAGGGGGAGGGCAATAGGATTTATGGCTGGACGAGTCGTTCTGATCGAAGACGAAGCCAATATAGCGGAGGCCATCCGCTTTCTGCTGTCGCGCGAGGGATGGCAGGTGGATGTGCACGCCGATGGCAGCGATGCGCTGGCGGTGATCGAGGCCGCTGCACCGGATCTGGTTATTCTGGACCTGATGCTGCCCGGAAAGAGCGGTATGGAAATCATCCGTGAAATCAGAGAGATGGATGCGTTGGCTCATCTACCGGTTCTGATGCTGACAGCGCGCGGTCAGGTGAAAGATCGCGAAATGGCGGAACGTGCAGGGGTGACCCGCTTCATGACAAAACCATTCTCCAATGCCGAGGTTCTGACCGCTGTGCGGGATCTGAACGCGCAGGCTCTGCAGAGCGCCCGCGTGCGCGACGCAGGCTGAGCAGGGCCGGATGATCCGTTCCGACGGGGCCGGGGGCAAGGATGAGCTGCGCGCCCCCTTTGTGGAGCAGCGCACCTACCGTCGTCGCCGGTTGATGGATATCGCGCGGCTCGCTCCCTTGATCGGGGCGCTGTTGTTTCTGGTGCCTCTGCTCTGGCCGGAGGGCGAGGGGTCTGTTGAGGACGCTCTGTCCGCCTCTCGGATGGCAGGTGATACGGAGCGCGGCGGCGGCGATGGCGGCAGCAGCATGTCGTCTGCCATGATCTACATCTTTTCGGTCTGGGTCGGCTTGATCCTGTTCTCCGTTGGCTTCTCAGTTGCGGTGCGCCGTTGGGCGGTGCATTGGACCGGGCTCAGCGCCCCGCTGGATCTGGAAGAGCCGCCGGAGTCAGAGGTGGCTATTGTGGCCACTGCGACCACTGTGGTCGGGCCCCAGGATCCGGAGCGCGGCGCATGACCTCACTCAACCTGCTGGCGCTGGTCAGTATCGGCTATGTGTCGATCCTGTTCATGGTGGCCTTCTGGGCGGACCGACAGGCGTTGCGGGGGCGGGGGGCGCGGTTCATGGGATCGCCGCTGATCTATACGCTGTCGCTGTCAATCTACTGTACCGCCTGGACCTTTTATGGCGCGGTGGGCTACGCGGCGCGGTCGGGCATGGAGTATGTCACCATCTACCTCGGGCCGACTTTGGTGATGATCGGCTGGTGGTGGGGGCTGCGCAAGCTGGTCCGGGTCGGGCGCAGTCAGCGGATCAGCTCGATTGCCGATCTGCTGTCCGCACGATACGGAAAGTCCAATGTGCTGGCCATCGGGGTGACCCTGCTGGCGGTGGTGGGCGTCACCCCCTATATCGCGTTGCAGCTGCAGTCGATCACGCTTTCCGTGGCGACCTTTGCCGCCGCCGATCCGGCCCGCGGCTACAACGAGAGCGGCACGGTGTTCTGGATCGCCACCGGGCTGGCCTGTTTTGCCATCCTCTTCGGCACCCGCAACCTGAATGCCAATGAACGCCACCACGGGGTGGTCATGGCCGTCGCGCTGGAGGCGGTGGTGAAGCTGGTGGCGCTGGTGGCGGTCGGCATCTTCGTGGTCTGGGGGCTTGCGGGCGGGGTGTCACAGACGCTGGCCCGGATCGACGCCTCGCCCATCGGGGCCTGGCAGGTGGAGGGCGGGCGCTGGACCGCGATCACGTTTCTCTCCGCCGCTGCCTTTGTCTGCCTGCCGCGCATGTTTCAGGTGATGGTGGTCGAAAACGAGGACGAGCGGCACCTGCGCATCGCCGCCTGGGCCTTTCCGACCTATCTGCTGCTGATCTCGATCTTTGTGATCCCCATTGCCGCACTCGGGCTGGAGCTGATGCCGCAAGGGTCAAACCCGGATCTGTTCGTGCTGACGCTGCCCTTGTCGCAGGGCCAGAACGGGCTGGCGATGCTCTCGTTTCTGGGCGGGTTCTCCTCGGCGACATCGATGGTCATCGTGGCAGCCATGAGCCTCTCGACGATGGTGTCGAACCATATCGTGATGCCGGTGTGGCTGCGCTCCACCGATGCGTTTGGCGGGGCTTCCGTGTCGGGCGATGTGCGCAGCGTGGTGTTGTTTGCCCGCAGGTTCTCGATCGCGGCGATCATGGGGCTTGGCTACGCCTATTATCAGATCTCCGGTGGCGGGGCGGCGCTGGCTGCGATCGGGCTGATCTCGTTTTCCGGAATTTCCCAGATCCTGCCGGCCCTTGTCGGGGGGCTGTTCTGGCGCGGGGCGACCCGTGCGGGCGCGCTGGCGGGGCTTTTTGTCGGCTTTGGTCTTTGGGGCTACACGCTCTTGTTGCCGGAGGTGGCGGGGGGCGTGTTCTCAGCCGAGACCCTCCGCGCGGGTCCTTTCGGCCTGTCCTGGCTGCGGCCTCAGGCGCTGTTCGGGATCGAGGGGCTGGATCCGATCGTCCATTGCGTGCTGTGGTCGATGACGCTCAACGTCGTGGTGTTCTGCGTGGTCTCTGTGCTGAGTTTCCCGAGCCCGATGGAACGGCTGCAGGGGGCGCAGTTCGTGCATGTCTTTGACCATTCCGCAGGTCCGGGCGGGTGGACGGGGTCTGTCGCACAGAGCGAGGATCTGATGATCATGTCGCAGCGCATCCTGGGCCCCGAGGACGCGCAGGCGTTTTTTCAGGCGGCGGTGGACAGGCAGGGCGGGCAAGGCCCTCTGCCGGAACCGACACCGGCCTTTCTGGAGCAACTGGAACGGGAACTGAGCGCCTCTATTGGTGCCGCAGCCGCGCATGCGATGATCGGCCAGATCGTCAGCGGCGCCGCCGTCTCGGTCGAGGACCTATTGGCGGTCGCCGACGAATCGGCGCAGCTACTGGAGTATTCCAGCAGGCTGGAGGCGCAATCGCTGGAACTCTCCACTACCGCCCGCAAGCTCCGGGAAACCAATCAGAAATTGACGCGCCTGTCAGAGCAGAAGGACGCGTTTCTCAGCCAGGTCAGCCATGAATTGCGCACCCCGATGACCTCGGTGCGGGCCTTTTCGGAAATCCTGCGGGATGAGCAGGGGTTGAGCCTTGCCGAGCAGCATAAATACGCATCAATCATCCACGACGAAGCCCTGCGCCTGACCCGTCTGCTGAACGATCTGCTGGATCTCAGTGTGCTGGAGAGCGGCGAGGTGACGCTGAATGTGTCGCGCCGTCAGCTGTCGGATGTGCTGGATCATGCAGTGGCCTCGGCTTTGGCAGGCGCGGAGGGGGCGCTGCGCGTGCACCGCGATCATCGCGCCGAAGCGGTGGAGCTGGAAACCGATGTGGATCGATTGTCACAGGTCTTCATCAACCTGATCGCCAACGCCCAAAAATATTGCGTTGCGCCAGATCCGGAATTGCGAATTGACGTTACTTTTGGGAAACAGGTGGTCCATATTGATCTCTACGACAATGGTGAAGGCGTGCCGGTTGATTTCCAGGAAGTGATATTCGAGAAGTTCTCAAGGGTTACGCCGGAACGTGCCGGCGGTGCGGGTCTCGGGCTGGCGATTTGTCGCGAAATCATGCGTCGGCTTGGGGGGGATATTTCATATTTACCGGGCCAAAATGGCGCTGCATTTCGGGTAACTTTGCCATTTCATACGAAAATAGAAGAAATCCTCTGAAAGCTGTAAAGCTCTTAGTAACCAGCACTACGCTAGAACCAGTTCTACAAGGGTGCGGAAGGCTCAGGTTCATTTTATGACTGACAAGGATCAAACGCAGGATAGCAACCGCGCGGTCGGGGGACTGGCGCGGAAACTTGCTGCCTCAAAGGACGGGACGAGCGGCAGTGGCGGCTCGATCACGCTCAAGGCATTGCGCAGGTCAGTGGCCCGCGCCGCCGAGGACCTGTGCGAGCTGCCCATGGCCGTGATTGCGGCCCGTCAGACCAACCGTGTGCCCGAGGACCTGAGCGGCCTGTTGTCGAACAAGCATCTTCTGGTGGTTCTGGATTGCCCGCAGGGCCGTATCGGTGCGGCGACGCTGGATGCAGCGGCGGTAACTGCGCTCATTCAGCAACAGACCATGGGGTCGGTGCTGGGGATGAACTCGGACGAACGGATCTACACGCCGACAGATGCGGCCATGGTCGCGGAATTCCTGGAAAAACTGTTCGGCAAAGTCTCTGCCTTGCTGAAGGACCAGACCGACCTGCGGATCTTTGAAGGCTATCGGTTTGGCGCGCAGGTTGAGGATGTGCGCACGCTCGTGCTCGGGATGGAAGCGGAGGATTACCGCGTGATCAACCTGAACGTTGACCTTGATTCGGGCAAAATGCAGGGTGAAATCTGTCTGGTTCTGCCCGAACCATCCGTCGACCAATATGATGAGGCCGACGCCGTGCGCGGACCGCGACTGGGGTCAAGCGTCGGGTCCATGCGGGCTGAACTCTCGGCTGTGCTGTGCAAGATGCGTATCCCCCTGCGTCAGTTCGCGGCGCTGAAAAAGGGCGAATTGCTCCATCTGGATCAGGCCTATCTCTACGAGACCGATATGGTTGCGATCAATGGTCAGACGATTGCAAAGGGACGGCTGGGTCAGAAGAAGGGGGCCCGCGCCGTGCGTCTGAATGAGGCGCGCACCAATGTGATGGCCATTGAGGAAGGCGTATTTTCCGAAAGCCTGGGGCAGGGGCATGCTCCGGCGCTCGAAGATAATTCACTCGGCCTGTCCATCGCGGCGCAGGGCCTGCAGGAGCCGGGCGATGCGCTTGGCGGCTTTGATGCGGATATGGGCGGCATGATGGGGGGCGGTGATCTGGGCAGCGACCTCGGCGGAGGAGATCTGGGTGGTGACTTCGGCGGCGGCCTTGAGGGCGGCGACATGCCGATGGGCGACTTTGGCGGAATGGCAGAACTGCCTGATTTGCCGATGAATGATCTCGGCGATTTCAACCCGGATGCTGCGGCGGCGGAAATTTCCGAATTGGCCGGTCTGGGCAGCGAGCTGCCTGAAACAGGCACCTGATCTCGTCGGCAACACCTTGGATCGTTGCCTCTGCTCTTGAGTTCTGCTCCTGATTCTTCAGTGACGTTCTCAATGATGCGAGGGGTTCTTTGTGTCTTTGCGCTGGCCGGATGTTCTGCCGCGGTCGTTCCCCAGGTCCGGGCCTGTGTTCCGAGACTGAGCTCCGGGTCTGTGCTCCCGGTCTGTGCCCCTGTACCAACACCAAGACCCGCAGGAGCATCTGCGGGTCTCGGGGTCGCATATAATATGACGCGAATAGAGTGCGGCTCAGCTTTGTTCTGCGCCCATCGATTCCAGCGTCGGGCGCAACCCTGAGAGATCATACCCCGCCTTCTGCGCCGTGGTCAGGATATCGCTGACACCAAGGTCACCGGCGCCTGCCACACCCAATGCCCAGGCCACTGAACTGCGGGTCCCGGAAGCGCAATAGGCAAGGACCGGCCCGTCCGATTCGTCAATAAAGGCGCGATGCTGGGCGATGTTTTCGGGCGTCATCGTCTGATGGGTCAGGGGCAGGTCCTGAAACGTGAGGCCAGCCTCTTCGGTGGCAGCGCGTATGGTGTCGGCCTGATGACTGGGGGGGACTTCTCCGTCCGGCCGGTTGCAGATCACAGTGGTGAAACCTGCGGCGGCAATTGCGGGGATATCCTCAACTGAGATTTGAGGAGAAACGGAATAGCGGGGGGTAAGCGTACGTGCATCCATGGCTTTTCTTTACGCCTTTGCCGGGCGCCGGTCCAGAACCAAGCGCAGCCTGGGTGCCATCCACATCCCTGCAATCATTGCCGCCACGAATAATATCCCCTGCCAGCCGCCAAAGCCAAGCGAGGCCAGCGCCGGACCCGGGCACAGCCCGGCAAGAGCCCAACCGAAGCCGAAGATAACCGACCCGACGATCAGCGCCCTGTCCGGCGTCGGTGTTGCCGGAGCAGGGAAGCGGCCTCCGGCCAGGGGACGGCCAGCCCTGGTCAAGCGCCAGGCCAGCGCCATCGGCAGCAAGGCGCCGCCCAGCACGAAGGCCAGCGTCGGGTCCCAGGCGCCAAATATATCCAGCCAACCCTGAACTCGGGTCGTGTCTGTCATGCCGGAGATCATCAGTCCCGCACCAAACAGACCGCCGGACAGCAGTGAAATCATCGAACGGAGCATCAGATCACCCCCCAGATATGGCGCAGGACAGCCATCGCCAGCATCCCTGCAGAAATATAGAGTGCAGTCGCCACGATCGCGCGGGGTGACAGGCGGGACAACCCGCAAACGCCGTGCCCCGATGTGCACCCATTGGCGAGCCGGGTTCCGACCCCCACCAATACGCCCGCCAGAACCAGAACGGCCGGAGCGCTGCTGGCATTGGTGTGCGGTGACAGGCCGAACAGAGCCATCAGAATCGCTGGAGTGGCGATCAGGCCTGCCAGAAACCACAGCCGGTCAAGGGCGGTGTCGCGGCCGGATCCGTCGACCAGCCCGCCAATGATTCCGCTGGCTCCCATGATGCGTCCGGCGCCCAGCAAATAGATCGCGCCTGCGATCCCGATAGTCAGCCCTCCGGCCAGTCCCATTATCCATTCCTGTGGCATGTGTTCTCCGATTCCTCATGCGGGCACGTCCTGCCTCGCGGCCTGACCCCTGCGGGCAATATCACATTCGATAAAGTAGATATGTATTGTGAAACGATTGTCAATGCATAGCCAGATGCGGATAAATAATACACGCTAAAGGAGAGTCAACGCTAACATCAATGTGCGGGGACTGTGCAGGGGAAGCCTGGGGCTGTGGTCAGTCACGTCGATTATACCGGTCAGATAATGCCTGCTATCTTGGCATATATTCAGATTTTCTCGGAATGTGGCAAAAATACTCTCTTTGCCGTTGATACAACCTTAGAATGTTGTAGGGTGGATAAGTGTAGTCCGCCCAATGCCGGAGGTCCGGTGGCGGCAAGCTGCGGTGGAGGGGATGAATATCAAATGACCATAGAGCAACTGATTGAACGAGCCTGCCTTCTGGAGCAGAAAATTCGAACGACACCAGAAATGGCGCGGTCTGATTTTCAGCATGAGTTTGTCCGCGTGATGTCGCGGATCAAGGCTGGCGGCGCCCGCATTCCTGCGCATCTGCGCCGAACGGAAGAGGTGCTTTTTGATGAGCTGGTCGAAAACCAGTTTGACAACGTGCCGGTCTGACAGAGCGGCCTTTTACCAAAACTGCGTGCGGCGATCCCTGCGCCGCTCTGTTCCCGAGACGACGGCGCCATGGGTACGGCGCAATAGGGCGCAGAGTGGGGGGTGGCCGCATCGGGCCGCGAGTGCCAATCTCCATCGGCCCTGCGGTCCGATACAAGAGACCCCTGCGGGCAAATCGTCGGATCGGCAGATCACGCAGTCAGCGCAGGAACAGGCCCACCATGATCAGCATCAACCCCAAGACTGACAGCAGCAGCGCGCCGAGGTTCCTTGGCAGGACCGATTGCAGAACGGCGCGGAGCTGGTCGTCGTCCAGCCCTTTGCGCTTGGCGCGCAGCACGACGATTACGCACCACACGAGGCCGATCATCCCGGTGAGCGAAAGGGCCCCGCCGGCCCAGATCAGATAGTCCATCTGTTTCCCTTTCCACTCTATGGCCGCCAACCCGGCCTCGCCTGTGCTTCACCCTGCGCCTACCTCAGTGGCGTCGGCGGCGCAAGCTTCCGGTCCTTTCGGCGGCCGCCTTTCCTGTCTTGCAGGGCCGGGTGCGCGCCTGTATCCCTCGGCTTTGACCGGGTCTGAACCGGGCGAATGAGTCAAATTGCGGAGGCTGCGACCCCATGGATATGACCGAAGACGAAAAGAGCGGAAACCATCGCGTGGCCGCAGGCGACCTGCGTCAGTTTGTCGAGCGCTTTGAGTGACTGGACAAAGAGCAAAGGGCAATCGAAGCGCCGCAAAAGACGTCCTTCGAGGCCAGCCGGCGTCGGCGCAAGTACCACCCCAAAATTTTTTGTGACTGAGTAAACAAAGGCTGAGAGGGAGGCACTATCCCATAGTGTGGTTTCCACAGCGCCAGTCCATGCCAAGAATGCAAATGAGGAAACGATGAGTGACTACGAAGAAGCAACCGACTCCTACAAGGTAACTGCCAGTGAACTGCGCCAGTTCGTCGAGCGCATCGAGAGACTTGACCAGGAAAAGGCCGATCTCGCGGAACAGCAAAAAGAGGTATTTTCAGAGCTGAAGGGGCGTGGATACGATGTGAAGGTCGTGCGCACACTGATACGGCTCCGGAAAAGGGACAAAGACGATATCGCCGAGGAGGAGGCAGTGCTTGAGATGTACAAAGAAGCGCTTGGGATGTCGTGAATACAATATAACGCATTGATAAAATTGAATTAAATTTCGGGTGTTGTGCAGGCTTCAAAACGTGTTGTGCAGCACCCATTTTTTTGTCGAAAACACGATGCTTGGGAGAGTGAGACTTCACACAAGTGTTCTTCATGGCTGGGCTTTATTAAACGGTTGAAACTACTGGAAAAAAATGCTTCCATCGGCATCTTATTTGAAACTGCAATGGAAAATATATAGACTTTTCAATAGGGTGGATGTGCCATTTGTCTGTGCCAAGCGATCTTGGTTTCGTGCCAATAGACATGTGCCATTGAGTTTTTCCGGAACATTCTGTGGCATATCCATGGAACGTCTCAAGTGTCTGTTATTCATTAGTAAAATAGGACTTGTTCCATCGTTCCAAACAAATGGTGGCGGGGGGTGCAGACTTTGCGTTCACCGGTATTATCCAAGCAATGACCACACCGTTTCTGAATTTTGCGGCTGGACCAGGTTTCCGCAGTTGCCAGTGGCTAATTTTAGGGCCCAAACCAGATGGAGAAATTTGCAACCTTGATACCAGAAATCGGTTCAAAGCAGAATTTCTTCCCAGTTGATATGCTGCGTAGCAGCGCCCCAGACTGACAGAGATGACCGCACCGGCTCACGAGAGCAATATGACTTAAATGTATCGGAGTTGGTTTGTCCCCAAGCGAAAACATGTTCTTTCGTAGGCAGAGAGAATATGAAGAAAGGTGAATTCTTCTTTCAGGTTGCGTTGAAGTGGAGGGGAGATTTAGTGTCTGATTAGGGTATTTTGTATTGGGGAAATTATGACTGGGAACATTGAAGCCGCGCGGCAACTTGACCATCATCTCCGCGCTCCCAGACAAGTTTGGCTGACGGGGGCAGGTATCAGTTTCGGTGCTGGACTCCCTTTGATGTATCCACTTACAGATCGAGTCTTTCACCTCCTGGAAAAAAATCCAGCCGACGAGCATGTGCATAAACTCGTTACGGAGGTGCGCTGCGACCTGCCTGACAAACTCCACATCGAACATATTCTCAGCCATCTTGGTGATCTCATAGCGCTTGCAGAGCGAGCAAAAGACATGAGCGCCACTATCGGAAATGAACGTGTGAAGAAGATCAATCTTCAGGCTGCGCATCACACTATTCTGCGGCACATTCGAGATATTCTTCGGTGGGGGTATCAACCAGCATCGGGCGAAGATTCTGAAAAAGTCGGAATGCAAGGCAAACCAATCGTTTCCATCGAAGACCACCGCCGATTTATTCGCACACTATATCGGGTAAATCGTGCTGGATTAGATGAACGCCGGGATGCAATCCATTTTGTTACGACAAACTATGATACCTTGATTGAAGACGCTCTTTCCCTCGAACGCATTCCATACGCGGACGGATTTTCTGGTGGTGCCATCGCTGCCTGGGATGAACGCCTTTTTGAGGCGGCATCAACAGACCAACGTCTAAAAGCAATTATCACGAAGCTCCATGGTTCAATCGATTGGTACCGAAGCGGCGAAGAAAATGGGCGCGTTTTCCGTGTTCGATATGACGATATCTATCCAAGCAGGTCGAACGAGAACGGAAATGTTGTGATCTATCCCCAATCTACAAAGTATATGGCATCTCGTGAAGACCCATTTGGAAACCTTTTCCAGAGGTTTCGCAGTCTTCTTTCGTACGAGCGCCAGCAGGTATTGTTTGTCTGCGGTTATTCTTTTGGGGATGATCACATTGACTCTATCATTAGTCAGCACCTCCTTCACCCAGAAAGCAAGACCACCCTTGTGGCCTTTGCCGGTGCTTACGGCGGCAAACTGGAAGAGTGGGGAGCAAGCGGAGCCGGGGATCGAATATTCGTACTGGCTAAAGATGGGCTCTACCGTGGAAAGAATGGGCCATATTTTCCTCCATCCGCGCCTTTGGCGGACCGGGATTGGTGGACCTTCTCTGGTGCAACTAATTTGCTGGAAAATGGCTTGCCTGACGATATTGCGGAGGCAATTGAATGAGTGATTTTGACTACGACCCAGACATTCAAATTGGTACAGTCTTCGAGATTTCTGGAACCACGATTAAAGTATCGTTGAAGCGCAGTCTAACTGAACTCGTTCAAACCCATGGTGGAACGGTGTATTCAGTTGGTCAAATAGGGAGCTTGGTGAAACTTCATATTGGTCGTACAGTCCTTTTCGGTATGGTTCGATTGCTTCGCTTGCAGACTGAGGAAGAGGCTGCTGCACATGGTGTGACAGACGGGATGGATCGGCGGGTACTTGAAGCAGACTTATTCGAGGAAGCCCGCTGGCAGAAATCGAAAGAGGCTTTGACCTTTGACCGAGGCGTTCGAAATTCACCTCTTCCTCTCCAGGGTGTTTTCATCGTCACATTTTCGGAGGCGCGACGTCTCTATACCGCCATCGAAATGCAAGGCGGAGGCGGCCCCAATCGTTTTGTTTCGTTTGGTTCGTATGTCGGTGCAGATGGGGTTGCTTGCCATGCTGACATGGACAAGCTGTTCGGACAGCACTTTGCCGTTCTGGGGTCAACAGGTAGCGGTAAGTCTACTGCCGTGGCCGCTATCCTTCACGCTGTTCTTGGTCACAAAGCAACGGAAGACGGACAGCTTTCACGACCACGGGTAATCATAATCGACCCGCACGGGGAGTATGGCCCAGCATTTGGGGACCGCGCTGTTGTCTACCGAGCATATCAGGACGCTGGAGATGGCGGCGCTGGTTTTCGCGCAGCGAAACTTCCTTATTGGTTAATGTCCAGCGAGGAATTTCGTCGTCTTGTCGTTGGAAAAGGGGAGTTTGAAGCGACTTCGCAATCAAACGTTGTTTATAAGGCGCTGGCTCATGCCCGGATGTTTGCAGCAGGATTGGTGCTGTCTGCCGAAGATGCAGCAAGAAAAACAGATGAGTTTGGGCATCCTGATCTTCCTCGTCCAGCGCCCGGCAAAACGATGGAGGAAATTGTGCAGTTTGATCGAGACTGGCCAATCCCTTTCGATCTGGATGAGTTTCGAAAGCATATCGAACTTTGCCAAAACAATCGGCCCAGTGGGGCCACTTGGGCACCAGAAACTCCAAGTGAGTTTCAGAAAAAATTCGCCTCAATTTTGGACAAACTATCGGTTCTTCGCTTGGATAGTCGGTTATCTTTCTTAATGCGGAACCAAGTGGGTGGAGATCCAGCGCTTGCAGAAATTTTGGCTCAGTTTGTCGGCGGGGATGAAGATAAGCCGAATGCGCCCATACGGATTCTCGATATTTCGGGTTTACCTACCGAAGTGGCAGGTCCTTTGACTGCAGCTCTCGCGCGCCTGTTGTTTTCATACAAGTTAGTACAGACGCGTGAGGAGCGCGAAAGAGACCCAATTCTTTTGGTCTGCGAGGAGGCACATCGCTACGTCCCTGATCGAGGAGAAGCGCAGTATGCCGCAGCCCAAGATGCAATTCGCCGGATCGCGCGGGAAGGAAGAAAGTATGGGATTGGCCTAATGCTGGTATCACAGAGACCATCTGACGTTGAGAGTACAGTTTTGTCACAGTGTAATTCTTGGCTCGTACTGCGTCTGACGAATGGCCGAGATCAAGAACATGTTGGCCGATTTCTCCCCGATTCCATGGCTGCTCTGATAAAACTTTTGCCGTCATTACCACGCAGAGAGGCTTTGTTTGTTGGTGAAGCAGCTGCTTTGCCGTCCAGGATTAAGCTAACGTTCTTGGCTGAAGGCCAAAGGCCAAAATCCAATGATATTTCGTTTGCAGCTGGTTGGGCCCAGGAACTACCAGACGTTGCCGCATTGAACGCCGTCGCTATTCGAATGGCGAGCCGATAATGCTTTTCGAGGCGATCAATGCGCTCCGGCTTGATCTTTCCCTGTACAAATCCAGAGAATGGCGGCTATCCGTCCATGTCAACAGCCGTCAATGGCTGTGAACCACGGCTTCTCTGGATCGGCTACCAGGGCGGTGCGAATGAGACTCGGCAGCCTGCGATCATTTTTGAAGGCTCCAGCAAATAGGTGACCGAATGAATGCGGCTGACTGCCCGCTTTACTATGAAAAGATAAAATCATGAATGTAGTGTCGCGCGACAGTGTACCGCTAAGCGATCACGAAATTTGCCTTGTCAAAGGGTTGATCAAGCATCGTAAGCAACTGGGGATCAATCAGCAGCGTCTCATTGCCTATTTCTCGTTCCCACAGCGGACCGTTCATCACAACGTCATTTCTGCGATCGCGCGCGAAGAGGTTTGTGCCAGCGTCGCCGACTATCCTCCCGCGGACTTGCCAAATTGCCGTTTTTTTTTGGACGCATGGACTGGTGATTGGCAGGAAAACAACCGAGCGGCAGAGGTCGCCGGCGCGCCAAATTCATCGTTAGATGAATTCGAATTCGGCTACCGCTTCCATCCGGTCGGTCAGGGCCTGTTCTGCTCCGGTCACTTCAGCCGGGCCGGCCAGGATCCGTTCCGCTGGGTCTACGATTGTGGCACCGAGGCAGGCTCGCGCAGATCAACCCGTGCTCGACATGTGCGCGCTGAAATTAGGGCGCTCCAAAACGATCAGGCAACGTCCCATCTCGACCTCGTGACGCTATCGCATTTCGACGAAGATCATTTGAGCGGGATGCTCGACCTTTTGAAAAAATTCAGCGTAGGTACCTTGCTCTTGCCCTATCTCACTCCTTGGGAAAGGCTGATCGTTGCCATTTCCGAGCAAACTGCTGTTGGATCGGATCTTTTTACCTTCCTGACCGCGCCGACGGAGTTTCTTCTGGCGCGTGCAGACATGCGGATCGAACGTATCCTTCTCGTACCACCGAGCGCGGGCAGAGAGGCGGCAGCCCCCCCGATCTCGCCGGACGAACCAACACGTGAGACTGAGCCGGAGGCGTTGCCGAAGCTGTTGATCAAGGATCATAAGCCCGAAGGGGAAAACGACATCGACGGGCTTGGAGCTGACGATGGACTGGCCGATCCTCGGGTGCGATTTCTCCACCCAGGGGGATACATCCTCGTCTCTCAGGCCTGGGAGTTTGTCCCCTACAACGACTGTCGGCTCGAAGCGCTTGCCACCAATTCATTTAAGAACAAAGCGCGCCCCCTTGCGCACAAACTCACTCACGCCGAAAACGAAGAGCACCGGCAGACGGCACTCAAGAAGTTGACTAAACTTTACGATGCAACGTTCAAATCTCGAACGGCAAAAAACATCACGCCACGACGGCGGAATGAAATTTCGCTGTTTCTCTATGCGGGGCCAATTGGTCGAGTTGAACTTGTAAACGTGAAGGTGACGATCCCGCGCCATGAGATGGTTTCACACATCGGTCAGGTACCAAACGGTTGGTTGGGAACTGATCGGTTCGGACAGATTTTGACAGGTGACGGTTTTCTCCACACCAAGAAGAAGGTTGCTGATTTCATGGTCTTCTACAGTGTTGGCGATCGGATTAGTCGAGGTGCGATTTTCCAAGTGATGCATCATGGGTCGGATGCAAACTGGAGAGATGACATCGCTTCTCTGTTTAAGCCGGTAGCGAGCCTCTATTGCTCTGATCCGCTCGGAAAGTGGGGTCATCCTGGTGCCAAGGTAAGGAACGATTTTGCCGACTACCACCCGGTACAAGTCGACGGGGTACATGGCTGGCAAGTGAATGGTACCTGCCGCTTTCTCTGAAAAGTCGTGAGGAGAATTTCTTGATAGATCAACCGAAGCTTATTTGCCCCAGGCATCCACAGAAGTCAGCTTTCGTCAGAGTATTCTCAAGACCAGTCGGTCTGCCAATATCCCCAATCTGTCCGTTTGCGTTTTTCGCAGCGATGTTCCACCTCCCCGCTGCAATTTCTGAATAGCCGTGTCCATTAGGTCGAGGCGGTAGGATGAAGTGGTCCCAGAAAACTGGA
>NZ_VCNK01000135.1 GCF_006265095.1 Phaeobacter sp. B1627 | reverse complement strand
CCGGCGGAGCAGGTCAAAGACCGGATGATCGAGCTGGATCAGCAACGGCAGCAGCTGGAACGTAACCTGGCCACTTCCCCTGCCCCGGATCCGATCCTGATCCATCCGTCGATGGCGGTGACTTACCGCGCGCGGGTGGCGGCACTGATCGCGGGTCTGGGCAACAGTACAGAGATGCCCGCTGCGAAGGAAGCGCTGCGGGCCTTGGTGGACCGGCTTGTGCTGACCCCGTCGGAGGGGAGCACGGGCGTTGAGATCGAGCTGGAGGGGGATCTTGCGGCGCTGCTGCGACTGGCGACGGGGT
>NZ_VCNK01000134.1 GCF_006265095.1 Phaeobacter sp. B1627 | reverse complement strand
CAGCCCCATGCGCAAGAGGAATCTTCAGAACTGATTTTGGCGCGTCATCGGGTGCTGACATGTGTCCTGCCTCATGATGCGGCCTCACAGATGCCGCGGGCCCGTATGGTGTTCGAAGATCGGGTCCAGATCAAAGCCGCGTGCTCGAAGGCACTCTGTTGCACACTGGTTCTTCCGATCCCGTCTCACGACGATTGCGCCAAACGGCTCCTTGCCCTCTTTCGCTCCGACGTCCTCGCGACCCTGACGGCTTACACCGCCACGGCCGGAGCCTTGTAGACGCCACCTCGGGCCAGTGAGCCATGGGTC
>NZ_VCNK01000133.1 GCF_006265095.1 Phaeobacter sp. B1627 | reverse complement strand
ATGGCCCAGAGTTCATCGCTGAGGCCGTCAGGGATTGGATCAAAGCCGTTGGTGCCAAGACTGCATACATCGAGCCGGGGTCACCCTGGGAAAACGGTTATTGCGAAAGCTTCAACGGGCGGATGCGCGACGAGCTGCTGAACGGCGAGATCTTTTACTCGCTGCGTGAAGCCCAAATCATCATCGAACGATGGAGGAACCACTACAACACCAAGCGACCACACAGTGCATTGGGCTACCGCCCGCCAGCGCCTGAAACCATCGTCTTGATGGACCAAAGGCCAATCATGCACTAACTTTCAATGTGGACCACT
>NZ_VCNK01000132.1 GCF_006265095.1 Phaeobacter sp. B1627 | reverse complement strand
TCCGCAACCGATTTGTTGCGGATCGCGGCTGTGCTCAGGATGCCATCAGAGAACTCGATTTCTTCAATCGTATTGTCATCGTGCTCGGCAAAGTGATCGCGTACTGTCACCCGCTCGCCGTTTGAGAAGGTGACAACCAGATCTTCGCCACCAGTCGAAGCAAACGACACGTCCGCTGCGCTGATCCCGTTCAGAACAAGCCGGTCCACAACACCCGCATCATTGTCCCAATCAACAATCAGGTCGTTCCCGTCGCCAAGGCTGTACTGATAAACATCACCACCCTCGCCGCCGTTCAAAACATCATTACCAGCAAGGCCT
>NZ_VCNK01000131.1 GCF_006265095.1 Phaeobacter sp. B1627 | reverse complement strand
GTAGATGCGGCGCCAAAAGCCAATTCGTCGCTCAAGCCCGCGGCCAATCTACGCAAGTAAGTTCTTCTTCTACGACCGCAGGGCCGACTTGGTCAAACTTCCCTTGCAAGATGGTGTCGGCAAGTCCGGCCCAGATTTAGCGCACGGCAGAAGCAACCCAGCCCTTTACGCCAGAAGCTTACTCATCCCCGAAATACTTGTCGGCTTCCCCAATCCCAAAGGTGTCCAGCACGGCGCGGTCCAACTCGAACCCCTCCGGCCGCACCAGAATATGAGGGATGAAGGGCCCTCTATAGTCCACAACAGGATGCCCCTCAAACCCACCATCATCTGCGCAA
>NZ_VCNK01000130.1 GCF_006265095.1 Phaeobacter sp. B1627 | reverse complement strand
TCGCCCTCGGACAATGCGGTGAAGTCAAAGGCCTCGCCGTTGAGGGTCAGCACGTCGCCCTGGCGGGTTGCGGTCAGCGCTGTATCGCAGCGCGTTGGCGTGAATGAGATTTGCATGCTGTGATACTCCTTCAGAACCAGCGGCCAATTGCCAGCATCGATACATTGGGTCCGTCCAATGCAGACCAGACATCAGGCCGCGCAAAGCGCACCCTCCAGCTGCTATTCGTGGCCTCCACCAATGTGGTAAAGCCATGCTTGAACAACTCACCGCTGTGACCGCCCACCACCGGCCCGATGAAGGCTGCCGGATAGCTGAAGGATCCAATATCGCTGCGGTACATGCCTCCT
>NZ_VCNK01000013.1 GCF_006265095.1 Phaeobacter sp. B1627 | reverse complement strand
CCACTCAATTGGGGCGGCTCAGGCCGACTTCTTTGATCTGCCTCGGTTTATGGGCGATATCTGCGCCCTGTGGCCTGGAATTGCACAGAGATCGAAGATGAAAGCGATCATGCGGCCTGACAAATTGTGTTCCCAGCCGTTGCCTGCCTGACTGCAGGCCCCGGAGGTCCCCCGGGGACGTGGTTTCGATGATGCTGTGCTCAGGGCTGGTGCCGTCCACGTCGAGACCGCCAATGAGATGGTGACATCGCAATTGCATTGAACCAGCACCATTCTGGTAGTCCCGGGTTGACCATGGACCGAAGCAGGCACCGGGGGATCTCGGACGAAGGCGGTAGTGGAAACGGCTCGGCATCGTCAGAACTCTCATCAACGCCGCAGACAGGCGGTCGGCTCCGCATGTCAAAAGGCGCTGACGGAGAGGCCCCGTTCCCGAAGTCCTGAGCCGAGGCAGATCTATCGCGACCAATCTGCTACGGGCAGCGCGATTCTGATTGAGGGCTGCAATCCTCCATTTCTCTTAAACGTCGGCGCCTCTTAAGTTTTGTCTGGCTTGCCGATGGGCATCAGTGCAGCAAAGGGCTTGCCTGTGGCAGCCTCGTATTCGGCCTCATCCCAGAAGCCGATCAAAATACCGGTCTCGGCTGCCCTACGCTGTCCGGCCAATACCTTTGCTGTCGCTGTTATGCGGGTGTGGTGTTGCAAGGACCAGGCGGTCAGGGCCTGCTCCATTTTTGCGCGCGCGGCGATATGTTCATCCTCATCTGAGCTGCCAATGTCGCGCAGTTCTTGCGGGTCGGTCTTAAGATCGAACATCACGGGCGCGAAGCCCTCGCAGCGGATATATTTCCAACGCCCGTCGTGGATCATGACGGTGCGGGCATCCTCTTGCGGAACGTCGAGTTCTTGCGCCATTTCAAAGCTGGAATAGTCATGCTCGCTGATCGCATAGCGCCGTGAAAACCCTGATCTGCCATGTAGCAGGGGTGTCAGATCGCGTCCCTCAAGGATGTGTGGTTTTGGCTCGCCTCCAAGGGCATTCAGAAAGGTCGGCGCAAGGTCGATCATTTCGACCAATTCATCTGTCGCCGTGCCGCGGGTCGAGTCGGCCTCTGGGCGCGGATCACTGATGATCAACGGCACCTTGGCCGCAACCTCGTGATAGAAGTCTTTATCCCCCATCCAGTGGTCACCCATGTAATCGCCGTGGTCAGAGGTAAAGGCGATGATCGTGTTCTCGCTGATCCCAGTTTCGTCCATCCAGGCAAACAACCGGCCAAGATTGTCATCAAGCTGTTTGATCAGGCCCATGTAGGCCGGAATGACGTGTTCACGCACATGATCGCGGCTGAAACTTTTGCAAACGCGCGCGTTTTGATAGGCACGCAACAAGGGATGGTCCACATCGCGCTCAGCATCCGAGCGGATCGGATCAATGATATGCTCTGGACCGTACATATCGTGATACGGCGCGGGAACGATGTAGGGCCAATGGGGCTTGATATAGCTCAGGTGGCACATCCATGGCTGCCCGTCTGCCTGCGCCTGCGCCATGAACTCGATCGCACGGTTTGTCATATAGGCGGTTTCGGAATGTTCTTCGGGCACATTCGCCGCAAGTCGAGAGTTCTTCAGCAACCATGCGGACAGAAGTTCACCATCTGCATCCACGCCCGAGTTCGCAAAGTCTTCCCATGGGTTTTCAGATGTGTAGCCTAAGTTGACCAAATAATCGTCATAGGCCGACCATCTCTGTCGTGCGCTGTCAGGGTGCAATCCGTCGTCGCGCTCAAACGCTTCGAAGCCGCATTCGGACACCCGCACACCGATTTCGGATTTTGGGTCGATCCCCAGCCACGCCATGCCTTCCTGATCGGCGGTCATATGGGTCTTCCCCACCAACACTGCGCGCGCGCCTGCCTCGCGCAGGTGATCACCAAGCGTCGGCTCGCCTACGCGCAGCGGCATCCCATTCCACGTGGACCCATGGCTGCGCACGTATCGGCCCGTATAGGCAGACATGCGCGACGGGCCGCAGACGGGTGACTGCACATAGGCCTTATTGAATTGCATGCCGCGCTTTGCCAACGCATCAATGTGGGGTGTGTGCAGATGCGGGTGCCCGTAACAGCTCAGATAATCGAACCGCAGCTGGTCCGCCATAATCCACAAAACGTTTGGTGTATCGGTCACTGGGCAGGTTCACTTTCAACTATAGCATCAATGGGCAGGCGAAAAAAATCTTCAAGGCGGTCGAGGAGGCCGACAAAAGTCTTCAACTCTTCATCTGTAAAGGCCGCCTTGAGGGCGTCGCGCCGTTGCTTCATCACCGGCGCGCTTTGCGCATAGGCCGCGATGCCAGCAGGGGCCAGCGATACCAAGACCTGACGACCGTCTTGGCCATTGCGCGCCATTGTCACATACCCTTTGTCCCGCATGGCTGGCAGCGCACGACTGAGTTGTGAGTGATCAATGCGTTGGATTTCGGCCAAGTCGCGGATCGTCATTGGTCCCGCTTCAGACAAATCCCAAAGCACCCGCCATTCAACAATCGACAAACCGCTTGCGCGTTGAAGGATGCGCTGGCCCTGCAGACGTGACGCCGCATAGGTCGCAGGAAGACGCGAAAACAGGTTGTTTTTCTCGCGCAAGCGCCGCCGTTTGATCCGTTCAGCCTGAGGTTCTGTCGGTGTTTGCATCATCAGTGTCTCCCCTCCAAACTTAAACACCGAAGAATATTACGTGACAAGTCATATAGTTTCTGCGACGTTTTTTACCAGCAGCCCTGGACACGGGGCGCTGCGTCTCGGGAGCGGCGCGAATTAGGGAGAGAGAACTATGATGAAATCTGCATTCGCGGGTGTGGCCGTCGCATTGGCACCACTTGCCGTGGCCGCGCAGGTCACACTGACATCTGAAACCTCAAGCGTGGGGTCTTCGCCGCATTACGTGGACACGACATTGGCCGCCGTTCTTGACAGCGCGGGCGTCGCAAGCGTTCAGGTAACCGAAGGCGCGACGCTGACCAATTCAGTTCAGGCTGTTGCTGAGGGCCGCCTTGATATGGCGTCTGCTCCCATGATTTTACCGTTCCTGCTGTCGCGCGGCATTGGTCCCTACAGCGGTGTCGGTGCCGAGGGCGGTGCCGATCTGGCCGCAGATATTCGGGTTTTGTTTTTCCACGCTGGATCGCACCAGATTTTTGGCCATTACAATTCCGCGCCGATTGAAGACATCCGCAAACTTGAAGGTTTGCGCATTTGGAACGGCCCGCCACGCGGTGCCGCGCTGACATCCGGTCGCGCCATGGTGCAGCTGTTGTCTGGCGTGCAGGACGGAGAGGGCTATGAGGGCATTCAAACCCCTTGGCCCGACACCGTTGCGACCATCACGGGGGGCGGTGCTGACGCATGGACATCCCCCGATGGCATTCCGTCCGGTCGCCAAATCCAGTTGGCAGCGGCCGGCGGGACCACACTTTATGACGTGCCATCCGATTTGTTGGCGAGCGAACTTGGCCAGCAGATTGTTGCAGCTCCGGGACATGCGCCGTTTTCGATGCCAGTTGAAGAGTACCGTGCGGCCTATGCGGGCAATGACATCACCATCGTCACCGATGACGATACGTTTGACAGCTATGTCACCGCATTTGCGGAAATCACATCCGGCAGCATGGATGAACAGCTGGCGTTTGACATCGTGACGGCCTTTCTTGAAGCGCAAGAGCGCTTTGAGCAGGGGGCCCCAGTCGGGCCCCATCTGGCGCTGACCTTCGGTGATATTGATGGCGTGAGCCAAGGCGCATGCGGCGCGGTGCAGATCAAAATGCACCCCGGTGCCATTCGCGCCTTTG
Organism: Phaeobacter sp. B1627; assembly: GCF_006265095.1. Lineage (GTDB taxonomy): Bacteria > Pseudomonadota > Alphaproteobacteria > Rhodobacterales > Rhodobacteraceae > Epibacterium. The sequence continues at coordinate 121,106 of NZ_VCNK01000013.1, read as the reverse complement.
AGGCCGCTGGCCATACGGTTGCCGACTGCCTGCGGCCGTAAAAAATCAGGTCCGGCGTGTTTCGCCGGACCATCCGCGCTCCCCCATACCCTACAGGAAGTTCACCGTGACCAACGCCACGAGTCCCCGACGCACGACCTCTGAAAACATCGCCATCCTATGCGCGCTGGTGCTGGTTTTCTTTGGTTTGTTGAACACGATGCCGGAAATCGCGGGGCTTCAAAATTGGGCGCGCGAGGTTACAGGTCAACCGTTTTTCCGTGTCTCTGGCTTTCCGACCGAGTATTTCTTCCCACCGATGTTCATGCTGATGATGACGATCGTTGTGTTTGACGCCAGCATCTATCGCGCGTGGAAGGTCGATCATCCGCAGAAGGCCTGGCTTGGCCTGTTGCTGGATGCGGGCTTATTGCTCGGGGCAGCCCTTGGCGCGTTCGGCTATCTCGTCGAAATTGACAGTGTTTGTCTGATTGATCAGATCACAGGCGAACGCGCACGGCTAATCGCGGATGCCGCGGAGCGGTCCAATGTCATCCCGGGGATTTCTTTTGCCGCAGAAGTTCCGTCCTGCCAGTCACGACTCGGCAGTTGGACGATCCCACTGCTGTTCACCATCATCACGCTGTTCTTCCTATATAACGTTCGGGTTTGGGGGCTACCGCTGGTGGCGGTGGCCAGCATTGTCGTCCTATACACCGTCGCCACCACACTGATCTGGGTGTTCGATCTGTCCGACAACAACTTCCTTTTGACCAAGCTCGGCGCGGAGGGCGGGGATGTCATTGCTGCTGCGACGCAGAAGGCGACGAATGTCTTCATTTCGCCGGACGGGTTCATGGGGCGGTTTATGGACATCGTCGTGAACCAAGTCTTCCCCTATGTGATCCTGGGTGCCTTGTTCGGGACATCTGCCGGGGGCACATCCCTCATTAAACTGGCGGTGCGGTTGACCCGAAATCTGCGCGGCGGTCCGGCCCATGCCGCTATCGTTTCATCAGCGATGTTTGGCACGATTACAGGCGGACCGGTGACAAATGTGCTGTCGACCGGGCGGCTGACCATCCCGATGATGCGTCGCAACGGGTTCAATAGGTACTTCGCAGGCGGGGTCGAAGCCGCGGCGTCATCCGGCGGGCAAATCATGCCGCCTGTTATGGGGGTCGCGGCCTTTGTGCTCGTGGCACTGACTGCCGTACCCTACACAAAGGTCATCACGGCAGCGTTTCTGCCGGCTATGTGTTTTTTCTTCTCGATCTTCTTGGCCGTGTTGTTTCAGGCCCGCCGCGACAAGGTCGAGGCGATGCGTGTGGTTCCGGATGATTTGATCATGCACCGTCAGGACTGGGTAAACCTGATCATCATCTTCCTGCCCATCCTGACGATCCTGCTTTTGCTCCTTGGCAACAAAGATGCTTTTGGCGTTGGGCCATTGGGATGGATTTTGGGCGCTGAAACTGAGCTACGGAACGGCCTGCGCGTCGTGACAGAGCGGAGCGGCGTTCTGCAGACGATTGTCAATGCCACTGGTGATGCGACTTCTGCGGGGTGGTGGGCGGTCGCCGTCTTGGTCCCTTTGTTGTTCCTTGATCCCCAAACGCGCGCAAAGCCATCCAAGATACTTGTTTCGCTCGGCGAGGGCGGGATTCTGATCTCGCGCCTTTTCTTGCTGCTGTTCGCCGTTTCCATCATCGCGGCATTCCTCAATGAAAGCGGCCTGACGGGCGAATTGACCCGCGCTGTGACCACCTGGCTGGAAAGCGCGGATATGTTGAGCTTGTTCGGTTGGCAAATTCCAATTGTCGGCGGGGTCTATCTGATGCTGGCTTTGACCTGTGCGATGCTGTGCGCGATTTTGCTGGGAATGGGGATGCCGACAGTCCCCGCCTATGTGAACGTAGCACTTCTGTTGGGGCCATTGCTTGCCAATCTTGGCGTCAGTTTCTTCACCGCGCATATGTTCGTGTTTTATTTCGCGGTTGCATCGGCCATCACGCCACCTGTTGCCGTGGCCGCATTTGCCGCCGCGTCCATCACAGGTGGCGAACCCATGCGCACAGGCGTTGCGGCGGTGCGTGTCGGGATTGTCATGTTCGCCATTCCCTTCGTCTTCGCATGGTATCCCGAAATCCTGTTGATCGAAGAGGCTGTAACGATCACCAACAGCTCCGGCCAAAAGGTTCTTTTGGATGGATATTCCAGCCAGACCGATTGGGGCCATCTAAGCCTGCTTCTGCTGCGTCTGTCGCTGTCGCTCTACTTATTGGCATCAGCATTGGCGCGGTTCGACAGAGCAAAGCTCAATGGGCCAGAAGTCGGGTTGCGGCTTCTCCTGGCAGTCTTGATTTTGTGGAAAACCCCGCTTGTTGTCGTTGTTGCGATCGGCGCAGCCGCTGTCCTTCTGTCGTGGCATCATATTGCCGCGGGTCGCGCTGTCACCAAACGAGCAGTCATCACGTAAAGGTGACCTGCCGCTCGCGGAATTCAAACGCTTGGTGAACGTATTCAGGAACGAAGCCCGTCAAATCATGGGGTTGCATATCTGATCACTAGTGTTTGGCCGCAGTGGATGACCGGCGTGAAAAAGCCCCAGGACGGTCAAAGACGACACTGATGTCCGGCCGCAGATCCCACATGTGATCAAAGATCGTCGGCAAGCAAGCTGGTTAGTCATTTGTTAGGTGTCTGAGTGCCACTGTGTTATGGCATTCCCACTGGTATCGGAGGGGTTTCAACATCACAGGAGGTCTGTGAGAGAGGGCTGTACAGGGCACAAAAACTGAACTCAGAGGATCGGTTGGGACATGCCGCCTGTCCCATGCGCCAGGCGGACAGAGCCACGGGATCTATTCAACGGGCATAGCGGCGCGTTTGCGCCGGGGCCAATCCTGCGAATAGTGCAATCCTACGAATAACGAGTGTAGCAAATGTTGATGATTGAGAAATACCGGCTGGCATTCGATATCTCCCCGGTTCCCCTGCTGCTCATTTCGGGCAGCGGTGAAATTGTATTGGCAAATGCCGGCTTTCTTGATCTGTTCGGGTATGAAGCAAGCGAATTGATTGGCTTGAGTGTTGAGGTGTTGGTGCCGGAACCGGTGAGAAACCGCCATCCCGACCTGCGAAGTGCCTATCACCGGGTGCCTACCAAACGCAGCATGGGGGCAGGGCGTGACCTCTACGGAGTGACCAAGTCCGGTACTGTTATCCCTCTCGAACTTGGGCTTGAACCGGTTTTGGACAGTGACGAGCCTATGGCGCTTGTTGCGGCGATCGATATCCGCCAGCGCAAGGCACATGAGGTGCGTTTGCGACAGGCTATGGATGCTGCGGCGAGCGCGATGGTTATGGTCAACCACAAGGGCTGTATCGTTTTAGTCAACCACGCAGCATCCGAACTGTTCCAATATGAAGAACGGGACCTGTTGGGAAAACGCGTTGAGATGCTGGTGCCGGAAGAGTTCCGCCCCGTACACCCGGTTTATACCAGCAGCTTCATGAGCAACCGAACGGCGCGTTCGATGGGGGGCGGTCAAGATCTGTTCGCACGTCGGCGCGACGGCAGCAATATCCCGGTGGAAATCGCGCTGACACCTGTCGATACGCCCGAAGGGCAGATGGTCATGAGCACGATCATCGACTTGTCGGAGCGGGTTGCCGCAGCTGAAGTTATGGCCCGCAAAAACAAGGAACTCGAGGCGCTCAATGTCGAACTTTCTCATTTCGCCTATAGCGCCAGTCATGACCTGAAGGCCCCGCTGTCCTCGATCGTCGGTCTGTTGAATATCTGTCTTCAGGATCTGGATGACGATGAGCTCGACGAAGTCCGGGTGAATATTGCCAAAGTCATGGAAATCAGCCGCCGCAGCGCGAATAAAATCGAGGGCATCCTGACCGTCGCCCGGTCAGGGCGTGATCCGGTGGAGCGCGCTGTTGTACAGTTGGACGCTGTTGTTCAGGACATCTGGCTTGATTTGACCGGGGGGAAATCCACGACCGCACTCCTGCTGGAGCTAAACCACGACGCCCCCGTGATAAGCGAGCCCGCGACGATCAAGATCATTATGGAAAACCTGTTGTCGAACGCTCTTCGCTATGGAGATCCCAACAAACCGGAGCACAGAGTATGTGTCAGGAGTTGGACGGTCGATCAGTCTCTTCATGTGTCGGTGTCCGACAATGGTGTCGGCATTCCGAAAGAAAACCATGAAATGGTCTTCCTGATGTTCAAACGCCTTGATGACCGCAGTGGCGATGGGCTTGGCCTTGCATTGGTGAAGAAACAAATTGATCGCCTTGGTGGTGACATTACCCTGACAAGCACGGTGGGGACCGGTGCTGAATTCAGCTTCACTCTGCCGACGGAGGACAAGGAACTTGAGCAAAATTCCGGTAATAGTGGTCGATGATGAGACGATTGACCGATACATCGTCAAACGGCAACTGGCGAAGTGCGATGATTTCGAGCAGGTGCTCGAAGTGGCCACAGGGGGGGAGTTCCTGGAGGCCTATTTCAGCGAACCAAGGCTGACAACGCAGCAGTCGAAGCCGCTCCTCGTGCTAATGGACATCAATATGCCGCAGATGAGTGGTTTCGAGACGATAGAGGAGCTTCAGCGGCGCATGGACGTCGACAGCGGACCCGACAGCGTGGTGATCTTGATGTTCACATCCTCCAACAATCCCGAAGACCGGGCGAAGGCCGAGAGCCTGCCGACGGTGAAAGGCTATGTTGTGAAGCCGCTGGATGAAGGAGGCGTCGAGACGATACGGGAGCTCTATTACGCCTGAGGTGTTCCCGATCGGCAATTGCGGGTGTGTGGCGTTGCGACCGGTGCCGCAGATCGTGGGTCCGGCTGCTGCCCTGATCCGGGCTATCGACGCTGATCGTGCATTTGCCGAAGGCGTGCCTTGGCCCTCTCTCCAGCCCGATCTCTGGCCCCATCCCCGAAGCCATCATGCGAGAGGCCTGCTGTCTCACGGAGCTGTTTCACGCCCCGTCGTCACCATCACTCCGAAGGGCCGGATATAGGCAAGGGGGAAGGCAAAGAGAAGCGGAGGACATCCGGCCCATGTCGGAGTTGGCATGTCGGGGGCGGGGGGGCGTCAGGTTCCGCTGATCAGCGGAGGTTGACCAGCGCACCGCGAGATTGCACAACCTGAGCCGCAAGCCCGGCCCCTGATTGGATGGCCCCGGCAACAGACGCGCCGGTTATCCAACTGGCGATAAAGCCCGCGTTGAAAGAGTCGCCCGCTGCCGTGGTGTCGATGACCTCGGAGACAGCGACCGGGTCGTGCAGGCTCAGGTTGCCGTTCTCCCATGCGAGGATCTGACCCGCCCCGTTCTTGACGATGACCCAAGACGAGCCGTGATCCGCGTATCGTGCCGCCGTTGCGGCCGGGTCCGCATCGCCAAACCAGAGGGCCTCGTCCTCATGCGACGGCAGCACCATGTCGCTGACGCTGGCGGCTTCCATGACGACCCGCCGCATCGTCTCCTCGTCTTCCCAAAGTTTGGGGCGCAGGTTCGGGTCAAAAATAACCTTTGCGCCCTTTTTCCTGAAATCAGCGAGAACCTGCAGGAGCGTGTTCCGATCATTTTCCGGCAGGATCGCGAGGGTAATCCCGGAAAAATACGCCATATCCGCATGCGTCAGAACGGATATGAGCGCGCGCTCGTCCTGTGCGAGACTGCGCGCCGCACTCTGGCCGCGCCAATAGCTGAAGCTGCGTTCGCCCTCCTGCAACTGGATCGTATAGAGGCCCACCGACACATCGGGGCGCCGCAGGATATGGTCGGTCTCAAGCCCCGCGTCCTGCAGGAACGTCACCATGCGGTCCGACAGGGCATCTGTCCCCACGGCGGTGAAATACTCGACCGTGTCAGCTTGATCGAGCAGCCTGCGCAGATACCAGGCGGTGTTCATGGTATCGCCTGCGAACCCCATGCGGTAGGTGTCCGCATCCTTCGAAGCCATTTCGACCATACATTCGCCAATCGCGACAATCCGGCTCATGTTGCAGCATCCGTAAAAAACGTGTGGTTTTGTTCTTTGAGTTCATCGATCAGCAGCAGAATGCGCGACAGATGGTTCGATATGACGTCTTCCGCCACATCGGGCTTGTTGTTGCAGATGGCATCGAAGAGCTCGACATGCTCTTTCAGCGCCAGTTTCTGCGAGGTGGAATCGAGCGACAGCATGCGAATGCGGTCCATATGGGTTTTGGTTTCGGTCAGCAGGTCCCACACGTATTCCACCCCGGCAAGGACGCAAATTTCACGGTGGAAGGCATCATCGGCGGCGTGAAACTTGCTGCGGTCATCGACTTTGACCGCTTCGCGTTGCTGCTCGATGAGCGCGGAGAGCGCGGCCCGCCCCGCTGGTGTGATCATGGTGCACAGGGTGCGGCAGGTCTTCACCTCGAGGGCCGTCCGCACGAAACGGGCCCGCAGGACGGCCTCGCCCGAAATCAGGCTGACGGTGGTGCCGCTTTGCGGTCGGATCACCAGAAAACCGATCTTGGCCAGGCGTTTGAAGGCTTCCCGCACCGGTTGTCGGGACACACCCATCGTCTTGGCGACTTCCGCCTCGGATATCTTTGTGCGGGGCGGCAAATCCAGATTCAGAATGCGCTGTCTCAGCTCTTCGAAAACCCGGTCCGCGACTGTGGGCTGATTAAGCTGCGTGATCAGCGGCAGAGGCAAAGCATCATTGGGCTGCTTCAATGTTCCTCCCATTTTCAAGTCCCACTCATATCCGTTCTTCGCCTTGAGCTGTATCGCACTTTCCATTCGCGAGTGCAACTGGGTTACTAGTTGACATGAGGGAGTTTGAAAAATTAGGTTATTAGTATGGCAGAATCGTGAACACACGACAAAAGCCGCATCTGGGAGGGTGATATGGCAGTCTTGAATGAGGATCGGCTTTTCCCGGTCGACCCGCAGGTGCGGGCACTGGCGCGCGAGCTGTATGATGGTATCCGGGACCTGCCCATTATCAGCCCTCATGGCCATACAGATCCAAGATGGTTTGCCGAGAACGCGCATTTCCCCAATCCGACCGACTTGTTCGTCACCCCCGATCACTATGCGTTTCGTATGCTTCATTCGCAGGGAATCCCGCTGGAGTCGCTGGGGGTGCCCCGTATCGATGGGGGGGGAACAGAGCAGGACAAACGGAAGATCTGGCGCTTGTTTGCCCGGAATTTCCATCTGTTTCGCGGCACTCCGTCGCGCCTTTGGATTACCCATGCCTTTGAGCAGGTGTTTGGCATCACAGAACGGTTCTCCGAAGCGACTGCCGATGCCATCTACGACCGGATCGCAGAGTGTCTGTCACAGGATGCCTATCGGCCGCGCGCGTTGTTTGAGCGGTTCAATATCGAGGCGATCTCCACGACCGAAAGCCCCCTTGATGATCTGCGCTGGCACGAGATGATCCGCGCCAGCGGCTGGAAGGGGAGGGTTGTGACCGCATACCGACCCGATGCTGTGGTCGACCCGGAGTTCGAAGGCTTCGCGCGGAATATCGGTCGGTTTGGCGATTTGGCAGGCGAAGATGCAACCACATGGAGCGGTTATCTGGCTGCGCATCGCAACCGTCGTGCCTTCTTCAAAACCTATGGCGCCACCTCCAGCGATCATGGCCACCCGACGGCCCGGACCGAGGATTTGCCGCAGTCAGAAGCGGCAGAGCTCTTTGACAAGGCGTTGAGGGGCAAATGTTCGGCGGAGGAGGCAGACAGGTTTCGCGGCCATATGCTGACTGAAATGGCGCGGATGAGCCTCGATGATGGCCTGGTTCTGCAAATCCATCCGGGCTCCTTGCGCAACCATTCGAAAGACATCTTTGCACGGTTTGGCCGCGACAAGGGCTATGATATTCCCATGCGCACCGATTATGTCAGCAATCTGCGCCCCTTGCTGAACGCGGTCGGCGCAGCGCCCGGCCTCTCGGTGATCGTCTTCACATTGGACGAAACCAGCTATGCCCGCGAGCTGGCGCCCCTGGCAGGGGTTTACCCGGCGCTCAAGCTGGGGCCGGCATGGTGGTTCCACGACAGCTATGAAGGCATGATGCGGTTCCGCGAGATGACGACGGAGACGGCAGGTTTCTACAATACCGTCGGTTTCAACGACGACACCCGCGCATTTTGTTCCATTCCCGCCCGTCACGATGTGGCGCGGCGCGTGGACTGCTCGTTCATTGCCAATCTGGTCGAAACCGGCCGGCTGGACAGGGACGAAGCACACGAGGTCGCAACTGACCTCGCATACCGGCTTGCAAAACAAGCCTACCGGCTCTGATGGAGCCATTTTCTGGGAGGAAAACAATGACATATATGAAAACTCTGGGGGCGGCCTTGCTGGCGTCCGTGGCGATGGGAGCAGCGGCAACCGCCTGCGAAGTGACGCTGCGCTCCTCTGATACCCATCCCGACGGATATCCGACGGTCGCTGCCGTCAACGCGATGGGCGAGATGCTGAAAGAGCGCTCCGGCGACCGGCTGTGCATTGAAGTGTTCCACTCTGCGCAGCTCGGCGAAGAAAAAGACAGCATCGAACAGACACAATTTGGCGTGATCGATCTGAACCGGGTCTCGCTTGGCCCCTTCAACAATATCATCGAAGAAACCCAAATCCCGTCCCTGCCGTATATCTTCCGGTCGGTTGAACATATGCACAAGGTCATGGATGGCCCCGTCGGCCAGCAGATCCTTGATGCGTTTTCCGATCACGATCTGGTCGGGCTGGCCTTCTACGACAGTGGCTCCCGCAGCTTCTACAACTCGGAAAAGCCGATCAATTCCATGGCGGACCTGGCCGGTATGAAATTCCGGGTGATGCAGTCCGACATGTTCGTCGACATGGTCTCCGCTCTGGGGGCCAATGCGACGCCCATGCCCTACGGGGAGGTCTATTCTTCCATCCAGACAGGGGTGATCGACGGGGCCGAAAACAACTGGCCGTCCTATGACAGCTCCGGTCACTTTGAAGTGGCAAAGTTCTACACTCTGGATCAGCACCTGATTGTGCCAGAGGTGCTGGTGATGTCCAAAACCTCCTATGACAAACTGAGCGCCGAGGATCAGGCTCTGGTGCGTCAGGCTGCCAAGGACTCGGTCCCGATCATGCGGGAACTCTGGGCCGCGCGGGAATTGGAATCAGAGACCCGCGTGCGCGAAGCCGGGGTCGAGATCGTGACGGATATCGACAAGACGCCCTTCATCGAAGCAATGGCTCCCGTCTATGAAAAATATGTGACCTCGCCTGTTCTGAAGCAGCTCGTCGCAGACATTCAGGCAACAGAGTAAGCCATTTTCAGGCCCGCTGACCTCGGTCGGCGGGCTTTTTCGTGGTCATGGGAATACGACATGGAAGAGACGATGAAGTCGGTTGCGCGGGCCACATCACGCATCGCGCATATCGCATTGTGGGCTGCGGCCTGCGGATTAATTCTGATGACGGCGCTGATCGCAGCACAGGTCTTCTGGCGCTACGTCCTGAATGACAGCATCGTCTGGACCGAACCTGCCTCGGTGATGATCATGGGCTGGTTCATTTTCCTCGGCGCCGCGGTGGGCATCCGCGAAGGCTACCACCTGTCCTTCGATGTGGTGCTCTATATGAGCCCGCTTCGGCTCAAGAAAATTCTGCATTCCGTGTCCGATCTTGCGGTCGCGGCATTTGGCGGCGGCATGATCTGGTACGGCTGGCAACTCGCGGAAAAGACGTCTGGAAATATACTGCCGAGCCTCGGAATCTCCGGCGCTTTTGATTTCGTTCCATTGGTCATCGGCGGCGTTTTGATCGTGCTCTTCTCAATTGAGCGGGTCGCACGCCGGGCAGCGGGTCTGGCGACCGCGCGCTTTGGCGAAGATGCGACAGGGGACTGAATATGGAACTATACGTCCTCTTTGGCACTTTCGTGGTGCTGCTCCTGATCGGCACGCCGGTCGCATTTTGCCTCGGTATGTCGAGCTTTGCGACGATTGCATACCTGGGCCTGCCGCCGGTCGTCGTGTTTCAGCGGCTCAATTCCGGCGTCTCGGTCTTTGCGCTCATGGCGATTCCCTTTTTCATCTTTGCCGGCGATCTGATGGTTCGCGGCGACATCGCGCGCCGGTTGGTGGCCCTCGCGGGGGCTTTTGTCGGGCATTTGCGCGGCGGATTGGGGCAGGTCAACGTTCTGTCATCCGTCATGTTCGGCGGTGTGTCCGGTTCGGCCGCCGCTGATGCCTCTGCGGTGGGCGGGCTGATGGTGCCGCAGATGAAAGAGCGGGGCTATGACGTGGACTATGCCGTGAACATCACGGTCGTCAGTTCCATCATCGCCCTGCTGCTGCCGCCGTCGCATAATATGATCATCTACTCGATCGCGGCAGGCGGGCGGATCTCGATCGCGGATCTCTTTACCGCAGGCATCCTGCCCGGTTTTCTGCTGGCGCTGGCGCTGATGATCGTGTCCTGGTGGGTGGCAAAGCGCAAAGGCTACCCGGTACAGCCCTTTCAGGGGTTCCGGATGATCGGAGTGCTGTTTGTCGCTGCTGCTCCGGGTCTTGTTCTGGTGGCGATCATTTTCGGCGGCGTCCGGTCAGGGATCTTCACCGCCTCTGAATCCTCCAATATTGCCGTTGTCTATGCGCTGCTGGTGACGTTCTTCGTCTACCGCACCCTCAGCTGGCATGATTTTATCCAGGCGACCTTTGCCGCCGTCCGCACAACGGCCATGGTGCTGATGGTGATCGGCTGTGCCGCGTCCTTCGGCTGGCTGTTGGCCTACACCAAAGTGCCTGCGTCGATGGTCGCCTTGCTGCAGGGGGTGTCGGACAATCCGATTGTCATCCTGCTGCTGATGAACGTGGTCCTGCTGATCCTTGGAACATTCATGGATATGTCGCCGCTGATCGTGATCACGACACCGATCTTCCTTCCGGTGGCGCTCGCGTTTGGGATCGACCCGGTTCACTTCGGAGTCATCCTGATCCTGAACCTCGGCATTGGCCTGTGCACGCCACCGGTGGGGGCGGTGCTATTCGTCGGCTGCGCAGTGGGGCGCATTCCGATTGGCAATGCCGTTCGCTCGATCTGGCCGTTCTACGGTGCGGCCTTTGCTGTGCTGCTGCTTGTCACCTATATCCCCGGGCTGTCCTTGTGGCTGCCCTCCCTTTTCAGATGAGGACACTATGAGCTTTCCCGTTGTTGATGCCGATCCCGGCGTGACCCGCCAGGTGCTCGCCGAGACCCCCGATCTGATGGTTGTTGCCTTCCGGTTCGACACCGGTGGCGAGGGCAAACTGCATCACCATCCCCACGTCCAGTCCACATATGTGCAAAGCGGGCGGTTCCTGTTCCATGTGGACGGGACCAGCCACGAACTTGCGCCGGGCGACAGTCTGGTGATCCCCGGCAATACGGAACACGGATGCACCTGCGTTGCCGCGGGCACTCTGATCGACACGTTCACGCCGCGCCGTGATGATTTTTTATGAACAGAAAGCGATGATATCATGCTGAAATCCGAAACGCGCTATGCGATCGACCCGGCGACGGCCAAGACCCTTGATACGGAGCAGCTGCGGGATCATTTCCACGTCGGTGGCCTGTTCGCCGACGGCGAGATCAACCTGGTCTACAGTCACTATGACCGGCTCATCCTGGGATCGGCCGTCCCCGGCGGAGGAGCGCTGACGTTGGACCAGATGGAGGCCACTGGTACGGCCAGCTTTCTGGAACGCCGCGAAATGGGTGTGCTCAACATCGGCGATGCGGGCACGATCACCGTGGACGGGCAGACCTTCGAGGTAGACACCGGCGAGGTGCTGTATATCGGCATGGGGGCCGGAGCCGTCGAATTTGCCGGGGCGGGGCGGTTCTATATCCTGTCGGCGCCCGCGCATCAGACCTATCCCACCACCTTGATCAGGGTATCGGACGCCCGCCGCGTTGAAATGGGGTCGAAAGAAACTGCGAACGAACGGGTCATCATCCAGCTTTTGCACCCCGAGGTCTGCAAAAGCTGTCAGTTGCTGATGGGCTACACCCAATTCGCCGAGGGATCGGTATGGAACACCATGCCCGCACACACACATGACCGCCGCATGGAAGCCTATCTGTATTTCAACATGCCCAGCGACGCCCGCGTCTTTCACATGATGGGAGAGCCGAGCCAGACCCGCCATCTTGTCATGGCCAACGAGGAGGCGGTGATCTCGCCGCCCTGGTCCATTCATGCCGGTGCGGGCACGTCATCCTATACGTTCTGCTGGGCGATGGCGGGCGACAACGTTGATTTCACGGATATGGACATGATCGCGATGGAGGATTTGCGTTGAGTACAGCCTTTTCTCTCGCGGGGCGACGGGCGTTGGTGACCGGTGCCAACACCGGTATCGGGCAGGCGATTGCGCAGGGGCTTGCCACCGCCGGGGCCGAGGTCGTCTGCGTCGGGCGCCGGGCCTGTGACGAAACGGTCGCAAAGATCCAGGCCGCCGGCGGGGTGGCGACCTCCGTCCTCGCGGATTTCAGTGATCCGATGGCGGGCAGGGCGCTGTTTGACGGCGAAGCGGTGGATATTCTGGTCAACAATGCAGGTCTCATCCGCCGCAATGATGCAATCGACTTTACCGAAGACGACTGGGACTGCGTCATGGATGTGAACCTCAAGGCGCTTTTCTTTACCACGCAGGCGTTTGGCAAGGCCGTGTTTGCCCGCAAAGGACGCGGCGCGGTGGTCAATATTGCCTCGCTCCTGTCCTTTCAGGGCGGTATCCGGGTGCCGTCCTATACTGCATCGAAACATGGCGTGAGCGGGCTGACCAAGCTCCTGGCGAATGAGTGGGCCGCCAAGGGGATCAACGTCAATGCGGTCGCGCCCGGCTATATTGAAACCAACAACACGCAAGCGCTCCGGGATGACCCCGCGCGCAATGCCGCCATTCTGGAGCGTATTCCGGCGGGCCGCTGGGGCGCCGCAGAAGATATCGCCGGAGCAGCGGTCTACCTTTGTACGCCTGCTGCCCAATATGTGCATGGCGCCATCCTGAATGTTGATGGGGGTTGGCTTGCCCGTTGAACAGAAGTCTCCTGCGGCCGGTATCGTGCATCTGGGACTTGGCGCATTCTTCCGCGCCTTTGGATGTGTGTATGTGGCCGATGCGATGGCGGCCTCCGGTGGCGATTGGGACATCATCGGGGTCTCTTTGCGCAGCCCGGCAACCCGGGATGCGTTGCGGGCGCGAAATTGGGCCTATACCTCGGTAACGCTGGCGCCCGGGCAACAGCACTTCCGCGATGTCACGGTATTGAATTCCGTGTTGGTGGCACCGGAAGACCCACAGCGCGTGCTCGACGCGTTGGCCGCTCCCACCACGCGGATCGTATCGCTGACGGTGACGGAAAAAGGCTATTGTCACGACCCGGCCACGGGGCTTTTGAACATGGCGCATCCTGACATCCGCCACGATCTGACCCACAGGATACCAACATCGGCTTTGGGCTATCTGGTGCGCGGGTTGCAGATGCGCCGGGCGGCCGGCACCGCGCCCTATACCGTGCTGACCTGCGACAACCTGCCGGAGAATGGCAGGCTGGTCCGCCGTCTGGTGCTGCAACTCGCGGCAGAAATCGACCCGGAGCTGGAGCGCTGGATTGCTGTGGAAGGGCGGTTTCCGTCAACCATGGTTGATCGCATCACCCCGGCCACAACAGAGGCCGACATAACGCGGATCAGCGAGAGTCTGGGTTACCGAGACGCGGCCCCGGTCCTGCACGAGCCGTTCTCCCAATGGGCAATCGAGGATGATTTTGTCGGCGGGGCGCGCCCGGATTTCGCGGCGGCCGGCGCTGAAATGGTGACGGATGTCACCGCCCATGAACACATGAAACTGCGCATGCTCAACGGTGTCCATTCAGCCTTGGCCTACACAGGCTATCTTGCGGGGCATGCGACCATCGCCGAAACAGTGGCCGACCCGGTTTTTGCGGCTTACGCGCGCAGACTATGGGAGGAGATCACGCCGACCGTAGAGGCCCCTGAGGGGGTCAGCCTCACACAATACGCAGAGGCGTTGTTCGCCCGTTTCGCAAACCCTGCCATTCATCACAGAACCTGGCAGATCGCGATGGATGGCAGCCAGAAATTGCCTCAGCGCCTGCTTGGGACGCTGCGCGACAATCTGGAAAACGGGCGCGAGGTCGGCGCGCTCTGCCTCGCGGTTGCCGCATGGATGCGATACGCGGGCGGTGTGGATGAGGCGGGCCAGCCGATTGACGTGCGCGATCCAATGGCCGACACGCTGCGTCATCTGTCCGAGCGCGCCGCGTCGCCTGCTGAAACAGTGTCGGCTTTTCTGTCGCTGAGCGCGATCTTTCCACCGGATTTGGTCCAGCCGCTGCGCGCACCGTTGACGACGGCCGCCGCCCGTCTGTGTGCGCTGGGGGCGCGTGACGCAGTGAAAGATGTGACCTCATGATCGAGAGCTGGCGATGGTACGGTGACCTCGACAAGATTTCGCTATCGGAGATTTCGCAAACTGGTGCAGGCAGCATTGTGACCGCGCTCCATGAAATCCCCTATGGGGAGGTCTGGCCTACGCAGACGATTGCCGCGCGCAAATCCAGGATCGAAGCTGCGGGTTTTGACTGGACCGTAGTGGAAAGCCTGCCGATCCATGAGTCGATCAAACGCGGCGAGGGGGACTTGTCCCCGCTGTTTGCGAACTACCGCCAGTCGATGGCCAACCTCGCATCCCAGGGTATCAAAACGATCTGCTACAATTTCATGCCGCTTCTGGACTGGACCAGAACCGATCTCGCTGCGCCCGTCGCAGGGGGTGGGACTTGTTTGCGGTTCGATGCTGTCAAGATGTGTGCGTTCGAACTCCATATGCTCGGGCGTCAGGATGCGGCGCATGACTACCCGCCGGATGTTCTCGTCAAGGCTGGTGATTGGTATCAGACCTCTTCCGAAAGCGAGCGTTCCGCTCTTCTTGCTGCGATCATGGCGGGGATTCCCGGCGCGTTCGAACGGTATGACATTGCGGGTCTTCGCGGGGCGCTGCTTGCGTACGAAGGTGTTGGCCGGGATGAAATCCGCGCCAATGTCAAACGCTTCCTCAATGAAGTCGGGCCTGCCGCCGAAGATCTCGGCCTTCGCCTTGCGGTGCACCCGGATGATCCGCCACGCGATATCCTCGGCCTGCCACGCATCGTCTCGGACGCCGAGGATCTGAGGTGGCTGTTCAGCGCTTTTGACAGCCCGGCAAACGGGCTGACCCTGTGCTCCGGCTCTCTCGGGGCCAATCCAGAGAATGATGTCCCTGCACTTGCCGAGGAATTCGCGGACCGTATCTATTTTGCGCATTTGCGGAACGTGGCGAAGGAAGCAGATGGCTCTTTCGAAGAAGCGGCCCATCTGGAGGGGGACACAGATATGGTGGCTCTGATCCGGGTATTGCTGGCCGAGCAGGAGCACCGAAAATACGCGGGTCATGAGGATCACCTGATCCCGTTTCGCCCGGATCACGGGCATGTCCTGCTCAGCGACCATTCGCGCGAGCTGGTGTCGGGATACCCGCTGATCGGGCGATTGCGTGGGCTGGCGGAACTGCGTGGCGTGATCAGGGGCGTCGCGGGCTCCTGATCCACCGCAGGCGAATGCGCATCTGCGCTGGGCGGCCGACGTCCCCGTTCTGGTTCGAAAACCGGGCCGGAAAAAGTGGCCTGTCTGCCAGCTTTGCCCGTCACGCCTGGCCCCTCACCAGCGCCTGTTTTCTGAGCATCTTTTGATGAGGCCCTAGTGGCGCCGATACAGATCGGCCGCTTCGAAGATGTGCCTGGTTGACAGCATGGATCCTGAACCAATATGTAATTGGTGCAATGCGTTCAGGCCCAGCAGCTGCCAGAGGAGACCCGGATGTCGTCCGATCAACGAGTTCCAATAGAAGGGCCGACCCGGGTTTCCCCGGCAGCCATCCTACGGTTGGATGATTTCACACTGCGCTTTCGCGGGCAAACGGTAGCCACCGTCAACGGTATCAGCCTATCGGTTTCGGCGGGCGAAATCCTGTGCGTCGTGGGCGAATCCGGATGCGGCAAGAGCGTAACGGCGATGTCGATCATGGGGCTTTTGCCGAAAGGCGCCTCCGATGTTCTGTCCGGTGATCTTTCTTTTATGGGGAAATCCTACGATCTGCGCCGGGAAAACCTACCGTCGCATTTGCGCGGGAATCAGATCGCAATGATCTTTCAGGAACCGATGACCTCGCTCAATCCGGCCTTTTCCGTGGGCGATCAGATCGCGGAATCTGTATTGCAGCACCAGGGGGGCACCCGCGCTGAGGCCCTGCGGCGTGCGCGTGATTTGCTGGTCAAGGTGGGGATATCCGCGCCGGATCAGCGGCTGAAAGAATTCCCGTACCAATTGTCCGGTGGTATGCGTCAGAGAGTCATGATTGCTATCGCGCTCGCCAATGATCCCAAGCTGTTGATCGCGGATGAGCCGACCACCGCGCTGGACGTGACCATTCAGGCGCAGATCCTGAACCTGATTGACGACCTGCGCCGCGACACCGGCATGGGCACGATGATGATCACCCATGATCTTGGAGTCGTGGCCGAAATTGCCGATAGCGTGGCAGTGATGTATGGCGGCGAAGTCGTCGAATATGGTCCCGTGCGGGAGATCTTCGCCAACCCGCAGCATCCCTATACGATTGGTCTCATGAGTGCGATGCCGCGGCTCGACCGTCCCGGCGGGCGTCTGGCCATCGTTCCGGGCTCTGTTCCGGCGATTGAAAACATGCCCTCCGGATGCCGCTTTCGCACTCGTTGTGCCTTTGCCAATGAAACCTGTACCGAACGTCCCCTGCCGATGGCGGCCGGATCGGGCCATCGCGTCGCCTGCCATTTCGCGCCGTTGGAAGAGCACGTGATGGTGCAGGCATGAGCGGCGATCTGATCCTGCGGGCTTCGGGCCTGACGAAGCGATTTGGTGGCGGTGGTTTTCTGACCAGAGCGCCGGTGGTGCAGGCGGTCGATGATGTCTCGCTTGAGGTGCGCCGGGGGGAGACGTTTGCCATCGTCGGAGAGTCGGGATGTGGAAAATCCACGCTTGCGCGCCTCTTGATGCGGCTGCTGGAGCCGACGGCCGGTCAGGTCGTTTTCGACGGCGAGGACATCAGCCATGCCGCTGGTCCGGACCTGACCCGGTTGCGTCGCGACATGCAGTTCATCTTTCAGGACCCGTTTTCCTCACTCAACCCGCGGATGACAGTGGGCAAGCTGATCGGGGAGCCGCTGGAAGTCCATCGCCCCGACCTGACGGCACGGGAGCGGCGCGCCAAAATCGGCGATCTGTTGCGGACCGTGGGCCTGACCGACGCGCATGCAAACCGCTATCCGCACGAGTTCTCCGGCGGTCAGCGACAGCGGATCGGGATCGCGCGCGCGCTGGCTTCGGGACCCAAGCTGGTGATCGGGGATGAGCCTGTTTCGGCGCTCGACGTCTCCATTCAAGCGCAGGTTATCAACCTGATGGGGGATCTCAGCCGCGATCTGGGGCTGACGCTTGTGATCATTGCGCATGATCTTGGCGTTATCCGGCACATGAGCGACCGGGTCGCGGTCATGTACCTGGGACGCATCGTCGAAACCGGCACCGCAGCGGAGGTTTTTGACAGCCCCCGTCACCCGTATACGCAGGCGCTTCTCGCCTCCATTCCCGCCCCGCGCGTCGAGGGAGAAGGGCGTGCGCCGCAACTTTCCGGCGAAATGCCGAGCCCTACCGCGCCGCCGCCGGGCTGTCGGTTTCACACCCGCTGCCCCTTTGCCGGGCCAGAGTGCAGAAACTCCGTCCCGGAGCTTGCCCCTGTCGACACAGGCGAAGTCGGCTCACGCAAAGCTGCAACGGGCACAGATCACCGGGTGGCCTGTCACCATTGGCGAGAGATCCCCTTGCCGGCCGGTGCAGCCCGCTCCGCGCCTCATTCCGAACCGGTAGAGGCTCGGTTTGCCTTGTACCGCGCAGCGATCGAGGGAGGGCAGGTCGTGCTCAAGGCCCGCGTTCCCACTGCTGCGACCTGATCCGAATAAAACCAAAAAAAGACCAACAGACCAACACCAACAGAGAGGAAGACATCGATGAAACACCTGAAACCAACGCTCATGGCAGCGCTGCTGGGGGCAACTGCTCTGGGGTTGTCCGCCAATGAAGTCGCAGCCAAGGATCTGCGCATCGCCCTGCAATCGGATGCGGATGTGCTCGATCCGGATCAATCGCGCACCTTCGTCGGGCGCATCGTCTATGCCTCCCTGTGTGACAAGCTGGTCGACATCACTCCGGATCTGGAAATCATTCCCCAGCTCGCCACCGCATGGCAGGTTTCGGAAGACGGCACCGCCGTGACATTGCAGCTGCGCGAAGGGGTGGTGTTCCACGATGGCACGCCCTTCAATGCCGAAGCGGTGGCGGCGAACATAGAACGGTCCAAAACCATGGACGAATCCCGGCGCAAATCAGAGCTGGCGTCGATTACCTCGACCGAAGTCACCGGCGAATACGAGATCAAGCTGCTGTTGGCCGGTCCGGACGCGACGCTGATGGCGCAATTGGCAGATCGCGCCGGGATGATGGTCTCGCCGACGGCGGCGGCGGCTGCCGGGGTCGATTTTGGCCTCAATCCGGTCTGTTCCGGGGCCTTTACCTTTGCCGAGCGCGTGGCACAGGACAAGATCGTGCTGAAACGGTTCGCGGATTACTGGAACGCAGAGGCGATCGCCTTTGACAGCGTGACCTTTCTGCCGATCCCCGACACCACCGTGCGTCTGGCAAACCTCCAGTCCGGTGACATCGACATGCTCGAACGGCTGGCCGCAACGGATCTGAGCCAAGCCCAAGCCGACGCAAATATCACCGTCGCGGATGCGGTTTCGCTGGGCTATCAGGGGATTACCTTCAACGTGGGCAATGGGGCCAAGGGCGACAATCCGTGGGGCAATGACAAGCGCCTGCGCCAGGCCTTCAGCTATGCCATTGATCGTGACGCGCTGAACCAGGTGGTGTTTGAGGGCGCCTTTGCGGCCGGAAACCAGCCGTTCCCACCAACGTCGCCCTGGTATTATGCCGACTATCCGGTGCCTGCTCGGGATGTGGCCAAAGCCAAGGCGCTGCTGGCCGAGGCTGGCTACCCGGATGGGCTGCAGCTGGAGGTTCAGGTGCCCAACACCACGGTCCCGCTGCAGCTGATGCAGGTGGTTCAGGCGATGGTCGCAGAGGCCGGGATTGAGCTGAAAATCGTCTCCAAGGAGTTCGCGACCCTTCTCGCGGATCAATCGGCGGGCGATTTTACGGCCAGCCAGATCGGCTGGTCCGGCCGGGTCGATCCGGATGGCAATATTCATCAGTTCGTCACCACCGGAGCAGGCCTCAACGACAGCCATTTCTCCAACCCGGTCGTGGATGAGGCTCTGAACGGCGCTCGTGTGGCCGCCAGCACCGCCGACCGCAAGGCGGCCTATGATGCTGCCCGGGATGTGCTGGCTGACGAATCGCCCTTGGTCTACCTCTATCACCAGACCTGGATCTGGGCGCACAACAGCAAGCTCGAAGGGTTCACCGCCTACCCGGACGGGATGATCCGCCTCGAGGGTGTCAGCTGGGCTGACTGACGGTTTTGGTGCGTGCCGCTGGTTTTCGGAACCGGCGGCACGATCTTTTCGCTTTCCAGGATGCTCCCCGCACCCTCCAGACCTCCCAAGGCCACGCCATGTTCCTGTTTTTGACACGCCGCCTTCTGATAGCCGTGCCGACGATCCTTTTGATCTCGATCTTTGTCTTCGCCCTGCAAAAGCTCCTGCCGGGGGATCCTCTGCTGGTGTTGGCCGGTGAAGAGCGGGATCCGCAGGTGCTGGAGCTGCTGCGTGAGAAATATCGCCTGAATGATCCGCTGGTGGTGCAATATTTCACCTGGGTCACCAACGCCTTGCAGGGGGATCTGGGAATTTCGCTGCGCACCAATCAGCCGGTGAGCGAGCTGATTTTGCAAAAACTGCCGGTGACCCTGCAACTGGCGGCCATGTCGATGCTGTTTGCGCTCACGATTGGCGTGCCGGCCGGTATTCTGTCGGCCTACAAAAAAGGCTCCCTCACCGATTATATTGCCAATGTGATCGCGCTGTCCGGGCTCTCGATCCCGAATTTCTGGCTGGGCATCATGCTGATCCTGCTGGTTTCGGTGAAATGGCAGCTCTTGCCCGCCTCCGGCTATGTGCCGCTGAGCGAGGATTTCGGCCAGTCGCTCCGCACGATGCTGATGCCGTCGTTCGTGTTGGGAACCGCATTGGCGGCCACCATGATGCGGCACACCCGATCCGCCATGCTGAGCGTGCTCAGCGCCGACTATGTGCACACCGCGCGGGCCAAAGGGCTGCGGGAGCGGCGCGTGGTGCTGAAGCACGCGTTCCGCAATGCGCTGACTCCGATCGTGACGCTGACCGCGTTATTGTTCGGAGAATTGGTTGCAGGGGCAGTGCTGACCGAACAGATCTTCACCATTCCCGGCTTTGGCAAACTGGTCGTCGACGCGGTTTTCAATCGGGACTACGCGGTTGTACAGGGCATCGTTCTGGTCACTGCGGTGGGGTTCATCTTCATGAACCTGTTGGCAGACGCGATGTATTTCATCCTCAATCCCCGCCTGAGAGGGCTGTGACATGAGGGATGCAACCACCACAGCGGTTTCAGCATTCGAGGACCAGCCCGGAAAGGCCGAGAACCGCGTCTGGAAGAAATTCAAAACCCACCGCAGCGCCCTGTTCGGCGGGGTTTTGGTCAGCTTTTTCGTTCTGATTGCAGTGCTGGCACCGGTTCTGCCGATCCCGGACCCGGCAGCCACCGATTGGGGCGCGGTCCGCAAGGCGCCGTCTGCCGCGCATTGGATGGGCACCGATGAAATTGGTCGCGATGTGATGACGCGGCTGATCTGGGGCGCGCAGGCTTCATTGCTCGCAGGCGTGGTCTCGGTCGGCATTGCCCTGTGCATGGGTGTCCCTCTCGGCATCCTGGCCGGGTATTTCGGCGGCTGGACCGATGCCGTCATCTCGCGCTGTACCGAGGCACTGCTGGCCGCCCCCTTCCTTATTCTCGCGATTGCGCTGGCGGCCTTTCTCGGGCCGTCGCTGACCAACGCGATGATTGCGATCGGTATTTCGGCCACGCCGATCTTTGTGCGCCTGACCCGCGGGCAGGTTCTGAACGTGCGATCCGAGGACTACGTCGAGAGCGCCCGTGCGATCGGCTTGCCCACCGCGAAGATCCTGCGCCGCTACATCCTGCCCAACGTGCTGCCGCCGATCCTTGTGCAGGCAACGCTGACCATCGCGACGGCCATCATCGCCGAAGCCTCCCTGTCGTTCCTTGGCCTTGGACAGCAGGCCCCCGAGCCCAGTTGGGGATCAATGCTGAACACGGCGAAGAACTTTCTCAATCAAGCCCCCTGGATGGCCCTGTGGCCGGGCATCTCGATCTTTCTCGTGGTGCTGGGGTTCAACCTACTTGGCGATGGCCTGCGTGATGCGCTGGACCCGCGCGAACACTGAAAATAACGGAGTACACCATGTCCGATTTCACCACACGGCCCGAGATCCGTGGCACTTTCGGGGTTGCCACCTCGACCCACTGGATCGCCTCGGCCGTCGGCATGAGCATTCTGGAAAAGGGCGGCAATGCCTTTGATGCCTCTGTCGCCAGCGCTCTTGTACTGCAGGTGGTCGAGCCGCATCTGAACGGGCCCGCAGGCGATATGCCAGCGATCTTTCACAAGGCTGATACGGGCGAGACCAAGGTGCTTTGCGCTCAGGGTGTCGCTCCGGCGGCGGCCACCATCGAGGCCTATCAGGCGCAGGGCCTGACCCTCATTCCCGGGTCCGGCCTGATGGCGACGGTGGTGCCGGGCGCATTTGACGGCTGGATGCTGATGCTGCGCGACCACGGCAGCATGACCCTGCGCGAGGTGATGGAACCGGCAATCGGCTACGCCCGTGACGGCCACCCGATGCTGCCACGGGTGGCCAACACCATTGCAGGCCTCGCGGAGTTCTTTGCCGAGGAATGGCCAACGTCGGCCGCAGTCTGGACCCCCGACGGCAAAGCGCCACAGGCCAATGCCTTGTTCCGCAACCCTGATTTGGCCCGCACCTATGAGCGGCTGGTCGAGGCCGGAGAGGCCGCAGGCGGCGACCGGGCAGAGCAGATTGACGCCGCCCGCCAGGAATGGCGCGAAGGTTTTGTCGCAGAGGCAATCTTCACCTACCTGAAAGATGCCCATGTGATGGATGTGTCTGATGAAAAACACAGCGCCGTGCTGGCACCCGATGATCTTCGGGACTGGCGTGCCACCTATGAGGACACGCTGTCATACGAATACGAAGGCTGGACGGTCCACAAAACCCAGGCCTGGAGCCAGGGGCCTGTGTTGCTGCAGGCCCTCGCAATCCTCAAGGGCTTTGATCTGGGGGCGATGGACCCTCTGGGGGCCGAGTTCATCCATGTCGTCACAGAGGCGATGAAGCTCGCCTATGCCGACCGCGAGGCCTACTACGGCGACCCGGCCCACTCTGATATTCCGATGGAGTACCTGCTGAGCGACGGCTATAACGCAGAGCGGCGCAAGCTGATCACGGACGCAGCCTCGACCGAACAGCGGCCAGGGCGGGTGCCGGGCTTTGAACATCTGGCGGAGGCGTATATTGCGCGGGCCGCGCGTGATTTCAACGTGGGTCCGGTTGCCGCGCAGGAACCGACGATGTCGCATCTGACGGAAAAGCGCGGTGATACGGTTCATCTCGATGTGATCGACCGCTGGGGCAATATGGTCGCGGCAACCCCCTCCGGCGGCTGGCTGCAAAGCTCTCCGGTCATTCCGGGGCTGGGCTTTCCTTTGAATTCGCGCGCGCAGATGTTCTGGCTGGAGGACGGTCTGCCCACCTCGCTGGCTCCGGGCCGCCGCCCGCGCACGACATTGACGCCGAGCCTTGCCGAAAAGGACGGCGTCCAGATGGTGTTTGGCACGCCGGGCGGCGATCAGCAGGACCAATGGCAGTTGATCTGGTTCCTGCGCTTCGTCCATTTTGGTATGGAACTGCAGCAATGCATGGATGCGCCCTTGTTTCACTCCATGCATTTCCAGGGCTCCTTTTTCCCGCGCGAGGTGCGCAGCGCTGAAATGATGGTGGAGCCTGCCTTTGGTGAGGCGGTGATCTCCGAGTTGCGGGCGCGCGGGCACAAGGTGATCGTGGCCGACCCATGGACGGTCGGGCGTCTCACTGCGGCGCTGCGGGAACCGGACGGGCTCTTGCGGGCGGCAGCGACACCGCGCCTGATGCAAGCCTATGCGGTCGGACGATGACCTGGTCGTTGATCGCCCGCTGTCCTCAGGAGGGCGCGATCGGCGTGATCGTGGCCTCGCGGTTCTTTGCCTGCGGGGCGGCGGTGCCCTATGTGGGCGCACGGGTGGCCGTCGCCACACAGGCCTTTTGCAACCCGGTCTGGGGCACCGAAGGCAAGGCCCGTATGGCGGCCGGAGAAGCGGCGCAGGATGTTCTCGATGATCTGGCCGGGCGGGATTTGGGGCAGGCCATCCGTCAGGCCCACATGATGGACGCGGAGGGCCGGTTCGCGGCCTTCACTGGTGGCGATTGCACCGATTGGGCTGGGCATCTGACGGCGGAGGATCACTCTGTTGCGGGCAATATGCTGACAGCTGCCGAGGTGATCGAAGCGACCTCTGCCAGCTATCGCGAGAATGCCGATTTGCCCTTCGCCACGCGGTTGATCGTTGCGATGCAGGCGGGGGAGGCTGCGGGCGGGGACAAGCGCGGACGGCAGGCGGCAGGTCTTGTGATCCACCGCGGCGAAGAACACGCCTGGCTCGATATTCGCGCCGACGATCATGCTGAACCACTGGGGGAACTGGCACGCCTTTGGGACGTGGCCCAGGAACGCTATGTGCATTTCGCCAAGGGGATGCCCGGCGCCGCGAATTTTTCCGGCACTCCGGGCCGCGAAGGCATAGATGCGGATATCGCCCGCGCCGAGGCGCAGCGGATCGCAGACGGCCGCTGCAGCCGCTCATTCGCGGTCGATACGCCCCCTGATGAAAGAAAGTGACGTGTGGTCCCGCAGATGCTTTTTTTGATCTCCCATAGGAAAGCGGGCTTTTCTTCGCTGATCATTTCGGGGAATTTGCTGAAATGACATCATCAACACGTATTCCGTCGGTCGAGCCGATCAAACAAAAAGTCCTGTCCCTTATCAGATCCGGGGATCTCACCGCCGATGGTAAATTGCCGACAGAACGGGTTCTGGCCGGGCAATTCGACGTTAGCCGCCGGGCGGTGCGTCTGGCCTTGGACAGTCTGGAAGAAGAAGGCCTGGTCTGGCGCAAGCAGGGCAAGGGAACCTTTGCGGGCCAGCCAGCGGATCCTACCGCCGAACTGGCTGCCAAGATTGCCGGTGAAACCAACGCGTTGCAGGTGATGGAGGCGCGTTTGTGCATCGAGCCGGAGCTGGCTGCGCTCTGTGCCAAGCGCATGCAACCGGAGGAATTGGCGCGGCTCCGCCGCCTGGCGCAGCGTCAGTTTGAATCCAATGGTTCCGAAGCGATCGAACTCTGGGATGGTGCCTTTCACCGCCTGATCGCGCAATGCGCCCGCAATCGGCCCTTGCTCACTTCCTTTGCGCTGCTCGACAAAATTCGCTCCAACCGGGAGTGGATCCGCATTCGGGCACGCGCCCGCAGCGGGCCGTCGCTGGAAGTGTCCCATTGCGAACATGTCACGATCATCGAAGCTATCGAAACCGGCGATCCCGATGTGGCCCGCACGGCGATGCGCGATCACCTCACCACGCGATTTGACGCCCTGCGGATGGAGATGGACCCGGCGGATGACAGCTGGGATACTGAGCTGTTCGACATTGATACGGGCACCTGACGGGGCCTGTGAGGTGCTGATTTGACGCTGATTTCGCAACGACGGCATCAGCGCCAGCAGAGGAGGTGCGGTGCTCTCTCAGAGCCGCGTCGCCGCGCACGGCCGCTGATGCATGCACGGCGGGGTGGCTGCGCAGGGTGGGGGACCGGTTGCTAGCCGTAGGACGATCATCCGCACCGACCTTTCGCAGGGCAGTACGGATTTGAAATGGCCGTGTTCTACGCCTTTGGCCGATAGGCCTTGAGATCGATATCAAAGAGGATCGGGATCTCATCGGAGCCTTCGGCTTTGTTCGCGGCGGCCAGACGGTCATTTCCGGCCTTGATGCCTGTTGCCACGCCAGAATAGGCGATATCGGCAACGGGGCTGGTCTTTTGGCGACCAGCTGCGCGATGATCTGACCCGAGTTCTTTTGTCATGTGGCATCCCGGCAGCCGTCATGTTTCTTTTGAGCGCGGGGAGGCGAGAGCGTTGCCCCGGCGCCCAAGGTGAAGGGCAAAACGCAGTGCAAGAAAGCCGGGCTTGCGTTGTCATTCCGCAGCCGTATGCACGTGCGACATCCTTGATTGTGACCTTGGATTTCGCAGGTATGTTCCATAGCGCAGATTGCAACGGAAGCGTTTCTACATGCCGTTTACCTGATGTTTCCTACACACATATGATAGCAGTTCAGTTGGCCGAAGATTGCGGGTTACCCGTCAAATCGATGCCCGAGTTCGTTCCGAAGGATATTTCGGTCAATGATGTTCAGTTAACAAAACGAGAAGAAATCTCTGCGATAAAGCAGCAATACGAGTTTGAGAGGATCTCCCCATGAGATGGAGGCGGTCATAGTACCTAAGTTGGTTCGGGCATTTGAATATGTCATGGGGAATCGCACGTATCTTCCTGCGTGGATTGCCGTTTTTGTGGTGCTCGTCGCCATGGTATTTGCGGAAGCGCAGAACAGAATCATTCATGATCAGAGCGTCCGGGCGGATGTGTACCACGAGGCAGGCCTGATCCAGTCTCGTCTTGAAGGGTACGTGAATGCCGATATTCAACTGGTAAAGGGCCTGGTTGCGGTTCTCGCGTCTCGGCCGGATATGACGCAGGAGCAATTTAGCGAGATTGCCGCGCATGCGATCGGCGACAAGACGGAAATTCTGAACATTGCGGTGGCTCCGGATCTGGTCGTGCGTCTGGTCCACCCTCTGGAGCCCAACAGGGCTGTTCTTGGGCTCGATTACAACAAATCCGAAGCACAGCGGGAAGCCGCGCTGCGTGTGCGGGACGGCGGCGAAATGGTGCTGGCCGGACCGGTGGAGCTTGTGCAGGGCGGGACCGGCTTTATTGGCCGGTTTCCGATCTTTGTTGGCACGGGTGCATCCCGTCGCTTCTGGGGAATCGTGTCCGCGGTAATCGACACAACAGCGCTCTACGAAGAGACTGGCGTGATCAGCAAGGACATGTCGCTGGATCTTGCGCTGAGGGGACGGGATGGCACCGGGCATCAGGGAGAGCTGTTTTATGGGGATCCGGACATCGCGACCCAGAACCCGGTTCTGATGGATATTGCTCTGCCGACTGGGGGCTGGCAACTGGCGGCGATCCCGCGAGGGGGATGGCCGGACCATCCGAGCAACCTCTGGGCGATGCGGCTGGTCCTCTGTGTCGCAGGCATCCTGATCCTTGTGCCGACCTTTCTCGCCTGCCGCCTGTCAGCCATTCGGCGGGGGGCGATCAAAATCCTGCGCAAACGGGAGCAGGAACTGGAGCGCAAACAGGTCGAGCTGGAACAACTTTCGGCTGTCGCTCAGAACGCGTCGGACAGTATCGTTTTGACGGACCGGCAGGCACAGATCATCTGGGCAAATGACGCGTTTTCCACCATGACCGGCTATCCACTGGAGGAGGCATTGGGCAAAACGCCCGGTGAATTGCTCAACGGACCCGAAACCAACCCCGATACAATTCGTGAAATCGCCGAGCATGTCCGAGAGGGCAGGCGGTATCGGACCGAGATCATGAACTACACCAAAACCGGTGAGGTTATCTGGGTGGATACCCATCTCGTACCCGTCCACGACGAGAATGGTGAAGTGCGAATGGTGATCGGTATCGAGCGGGATGTAACGCTCGCCAAACGCCACGCCGCGGAGTTGGCCGAGGCCAAACGGGATGCCGAGCTCGCCGATCGGGCCAAATCAGAATTCCTCGCAAATATGAGCCATGAGATCCGCACGCCGATGAATGGCATCATTGGCATGGCAGATTTGCTTGCCGACATGGGTCTGCCCGAAGAAGAGCGACAATATGTTGAAAACATTCGGACATCTTCCAAAGCCTTGCTGAAGATCATCAACGACATTCTTGACCTGTCGCGGCTGGAGTCGGGCAAGTTGTCCTTGTCTGAAGTAGATTTCAATCTTCACGCCTGCATCAAGAACGCAGTGGAGATGTTGCGGCCCGTGGCACAGGACAAGGGGGTGGCACTGAACGTCAGCTATGCCACGAGCTTGCCGCAGGATGTGCGCACAGATGACGGGCGCCTGCGACAGGTCTTGGTGAATTTGATCGGGAACGCGGTGAAATTCACCTCCGTCGGGCAGGTGGATGTCCGGGTGTCTCATGCAAGGGACGATCCGTACAAAATTTCCATTGATGTGGAAGACACAGGGATCGGATTGTCTGAGACCCAACGCAAAAATATTTTCGAGCGGTTTGCGCAGGCGGATGCGGCAACCACACGGTCGTTCGGCGGAACAGGTCTGGGTTTGACGATTTCTCGACATCTCGCTGAACAGATGGGAGGAGGCATCGACGTGCGTTCTCAAATCGGAAAGGGCAGTTGTTTCTCCCTTACCGTGCAATGTTCGGCTCCGCTTGGGGTTGAGGAGCCCGCCGAAGCAGAGCAAATCGTTGATTTGGACCGGCTGCGGGGCCGCCGGGTGCTCTTGGCGGAGGATAACCACACCAACCGTCTGCTGATCCGTAAATACCTGGCGGGCTTGTCTATTGATCTGATCGAGGCCGACAATGGCTTGCGTGCGGTTCAGCTCTGCGCGGAGCGGAGCCCGGATGTGGTTCTGATGGATATGTCGATGCCGGAAATGGATGGCATCGCTGCGACGCGGGCGATCAGGGCGCTGTCGATCCCTCAACCGCCGATCCTGGCGTTGACCGCGAACGCCTTTGACAGTGATCGCGACGCATGCCTTGCGGCAGGTATGAACGGTTTCCTGTCCAAACCGGTGAACAAACCACAGCTATTGAGCTACATGGCCTCAATGATGAATGAGGCAGAGGAGATCCGCAGCGCCGAATCCGCCTGAGACAGGACTGCGGATCAAATGCGGATCAAAGGGTGCCTTCCCCGCAGGCGACCCGGATGCCGACGGGGAAGGGGGCTCTTTACTGCTATTCTGCCGCCGGCGCCATTGCAGTAGCCCGCGCCGTTTGCGGCAACACAAAAACACCTGCGTCTTGCGGGACAACCCCGGTGCGCAATGCGCAGCCGTAGACTTGCTTGAGGCGGGCGTCGGTTATTACTTCGGCAACAGGGCCGTCTCCGGCCGACCGTCCTGCTGACATGACATGAACATGATCGGCATACATCGCGGTGAGATTGAGATCATGCATCACGGCGACCACGCCGCCGCCGCCTGCAGCAAATCGCCGCGCCAGATCCATCACTGTCAGCTGATGCGCGATATCGAGGCTTGAGACAGGCTCGTCGAGGAACAGCCAGCAGGGTTTCCCGTTGCGGTGTGGTTGCCAGACCTGTGCCAGGACGCGGGCCAGCTGCACCCGTTGCTGTTCCCCGCCGGACAGTTCCTGATAGAAACGGCCCGCGTAGCCGTCCAGGCCGACGCGCGACAGGGCCTGGAACGGCAGGTCCGGGCTATTGGCGTCGGGACCTGCCGCAAGCCCAAGGCGCACCACCTCCAGCACGGTAAAGGGAAAGGCCAGAACGGTTGCCTGTGGCAGAACTCCGCGCAGGCTGGCGAGTTCCCAGGCCGCATAATCTGCCAGCAGCCGGGAGTTGAGCATGATCTGCCCGCTACAGGGCAACTCCCCCACCAGCGCTTTCAGCAGGGTGGATTTGCCGGATCCGTTGGGGCCGACGATGGCGGAGATTTCGCCGGCGCGCGCCTGGAAGGTGACGCCTTGCAGGATTGTCTTGCGCCCGATGGTCAGGTCTATGTTTTCTGCACGTAGGGTCATTGCTCTACCAACCCCCGACGATTCAGCAAAATCCACAAAAAGACCGGCGCGCCGATCACAGCCGTGACGATGCCGATCGGCAGTTCGGCCGGCGCTATGATGGTGCGGCTGATGAGGTCGGCACAGAGCAGGAGCGTCGCCCCCAACAGCGCCGCATTCGGCAACAGCGTGCTGTGGTCCGGGCCGGTGGCCAGCCGCAGAACATGCGGGACCACGATGCCGACGAACCCGATGCCGCCGGTCGCTGCAACCGCAACGCCGGTGGCGGCGGCAACGGAAAAAACGGCTGCGTTCTTCATGCGCTGGACCGGAATACCCATGTGGGCGGCCGCCGCCTCTCCGAGGGCCAGACAATTGAGCCCATGCGCCAGCCAGACCGACCCGGCCGTGGCCAGTACGATCACAGGTCCGGCAATGAGCGATCTTTCCCAAGTGGCTCCCGCCAATGACCCCATTTGCCAGAAAGTGAGGTCTCGCAACTGCTGGTCATTCGCCATGTAGATCATGATCCCAGACAGGGCTATCGCAAGGGCACCGAGCGCGATCCCCGCCAGCAGCATCGTTGCGACAGAGGTGCGCCCCCCGCGCGTGGATACCCGATACAGCACCAACGTGGTGCTCCAGCTGCCGATGAAGGCGGCCAGCGGGGTCATGTAGCCGCCAAGAAAACTCTGCAGGCCCAGAGGGAGCAGGCCGCCGAGGACAATCGACGCAATCGCACCGAGGCTGGCGCCGGCACTCACGCCGACCAGACCGGGATCCGCGAGCGGATTGCGAAACAGACCTTGCATCACCGCACCGGACACCGCAAGTGCCGCCCCGACGAGGATGCAGAGCACCACCCGTGGCATGCGAATGTCCCAAAGGACGACGCGTTCCATCGTGCTGAGGGGGGCTCCGGTGAGGAGCTTTGCGACAGCGCCCCAAAGGGATGTCCCCGAGGCGCCGAATGCAAGATTGACAACCGCCGCAACCGCAAGCAGACAGAGCAGCAAAACGCTCAGTTTGCGGGCCAGGATGCGCCGGTCAAGACCGCGCATGTCGGGTTGCAGCGGACTGGTTTCAGTCGGATTTATGGCCACCATCGATCATAGTGCTCCATAGAGGGTCTGGGCGAGGTCCAGCGCCGCCGCCGCCGTGCGCGGGCCAAAACCCAGCAGGTACAAACCGTTCATACGCACCACAGAGCCGGTCTTTGCGGCCGGGGTGGTGACGATGGCGGACATGGCCAGAAGGTCTTCGGTGGCAGCACCGTGATCTCCGCCGCGATCCATCATCAGGATCACGTCCGGTGCGGCTTCGGAGATCGCCTCGTCCGACACCAGTTTGTAGCCCTCAAACCCGGACAGCGCGTTGATGCCGCCTGCCATGGCGATGATCCCATCCGCCGCCGTCGCGCGGCCAGAGGCCATGATGCGTCCGCCCTGTGTGGACAGGATGAAGAGAACGCGTTTGCGCTTTGTGTCATCAATGGTCGCGATCTTTTCAGCAACATCGTTCAGTCCGGCCTCGACGTCCTCTGCGAGAGCCGCCGCCTCGGCCGAGCGGTCAATCGCGTGACCGACGGCGTTGATTTTTTCAATGATGCCCGCCCCTGTATATACTTCGGGCACTTCGATAAATGGGATCTCGGCGTTCTGGAGAACCTCGATCGTTTGCACAGGCCCGGCGCCAGCCTCCGAGACGATGAGGTCCGGGTTCACGGCGAGAACCCCCTCAGGGGAGAGCGCACGCA
Source organism: Phaeobacter sp. B1627 (assembly GCF_006265095.1). Lineage (GTDB taxonomy): Bacteria > Pseudomonadota > Alphaproteobacteria > Rhodobacterales > Rhodobacteraceae > Epibacterium. The sequence continues at coordinate 90,177 of NZ_VCNK01000013.1, read as the reverse complement.
TGTAGCCGACATCGGGAAGCTTCCGTGCGGCCTCAGGGTAGATGGATGTGGTATCACGGGCGATCAGCCGGTCACCGGCGCCAAGGGCGTGGATGATTTCGGTGACCGAGCCGCCAATCGACAGGATACGATCAGCGGCCGCAGCCGGCAACGGTGCACTCAGGGTGGCGGCCAGCGCGATGAGGGTCAGAAAAGCCGGGCGCTTCATGCGTTTTCCTCTTGTTGGATGCGCGGCAGGTCAGCAACGATAGCGTCCCATGCCGGACGGCTGTCGAGAGCTTCGGTCCGGCGTCCGAAAATTTGCAGGATGATACTGCCGTCGGCGTCGAAGGCTTCGACGGAGACCGCATCGCCACGCTGGGTCGGCTTTGTGACGGCGTAGACCTCGGTGATGTGGTCGAGCCGCAGATGCAGGTTGAACCGCGGGTCCATCACGTTTTGCCATGGCCCCATCGCGCGCAGGGTTTCGATAGGTCCGCCGTGGATCTGGATGCAGCCCTTGTTGCCCACAAACACCATGATTTCGGTGCCCGTTCCGGCTACGGCCTGCAATGCGTCGTTGACGGCGGTTGTTTCAAGCCGGTTGACGAAAGGGGCGCCGACGTGGCGATAGGCTCCAAGTCGGTTCATCCGGAGCTTGGAAGTCAGCCGCATGAATTGATGGGTGTCGGTCATCTTTGCCCATTCGCTGCGCAGGATGTCCATTTTCTCGAGGTTGGCTTTGGGCGCTTCCGGCGCCTTGCGGGCCTCGACCTCCAGCCGGTCGGAGGTCTCGCCAGTGGCAAGCGTCGCCACCACATCTTCCCAAACGTCATGCTCCGAGGTGTCACGCAGGTGAATTTTATGGATCGCGTCCCCTGCGGCATCAAAGACCTGGATGGAGCGTTTCACTCCGGATTCGCTCTCGTTCTCCACCGCGAATGCCGTGACCCAGTAGGATGGGAAAATCCGCAGATCGATTTCCGGCTGCAGAATCATCGCCGCATGAGGACCGCTTTTGTAGTTGCCATAGGTTCCGACCCGTTCATGAACACAGGACGCATTGCGTGTCAGGGCCATCACTTCGCCGAGGCGTTCGATCTGGGGCATCAACGCGTCCGGATGGGCCGAAATCCGGGTCACTCCCTGACCTGTATATGCTGCCACCAACTGTGCCTCGGCGATGTCGTGGCTGTCGCAAAAGTCGCGGGCGCGCAAAGTGTTCTTTTCTGCGCGTAGTGCACGGATTTCTTCCGGAGAAGTCAGTATATCCTGGGCCATCATGGTCCTCGATTTTGTGTTGTGATTTTTGCTGGCTTGCGGCCGGTGATCCCGATCCGTCAGGCTGACGTCCGGCAAGGATGGGGTCATCACAATGCCGGGATATTTCTTGACAGAATTAATAAATTAAATTAGGCGCCGCAAGAGAGAACGCCCGATTGCCAACACTTATCGGGGTTAAATCAAAGCCAGATACCAAGCCAGCCCTGAGGCAAGCATGCGGTACCAGCCTGCATCGAACTATTGGGGACGTTATGAAAATCAAAAATATGCGCCGGGCACTCCTGTGCTCTGTCTCAGGCGTGGCACTCGCCATGACTGCAAACGTAAGCGCCGCACAAGACCTGGCCGAGGACGAAGGCTTCCTGGGCTTTTTGGTCCTGGGCAATAACAAAAGGGACGTTCAGACAGACACGGCCACGCCGGAAACTGTCATCAACGCCGAAGAAATTCAGGATCGCCAGGCTGCCAGCGTTGCTGAGCTGATCGATTCCGTGCCGGGCGTGACCCTGGTCAATGCCGGAACGCCAACAGGTGCCGGTATCAACATCCGCGGTTTTGGCGCCGATGGCACCTACGGTTCCAACCAGAAGGTGCAGATCCTTCTGGACGGTGCCAGCATGGGATCCGAAGAGCTCTACCGTATCGGCACGCAACTCTATACTGACCCGTCGCTGTTCCGCGAAGTCTCGGTGATCCGCGGCACCGTGGGATCGTTCGAATACGGCTCCGGTATTGTCGGTGGCGTGGTGAAACTGGAAACCATCGATGCCGCCGATTTGACCGATGGCGAGATTGGCCTGTCCGGTCGGCAGACCTTTGAGCATTACGGCAACGGCAACACTCGTGTATCTTCGACCATCCTGGGCTGGCAGCCGACGGAGCAGCTGGAATTCCTTCTGAACTACACCTACCGTGAGCAGGATAACTACAAGGACGGTGACGGCAACGAAATCGGCAACACCGGCTACGAACTGCCGTCCTATCTTGTCAAAGGTAAATACAGCTTCGGCGAAGCCGCCGATCAGTCGCTGACTTTCTCCTATTCCCACACCACCTCTGAGGAAAAGGACGTCCCCTATGACGCCTTCCAAGCGCTCTGGTTCTTCGGCAATGTGGATCGCTACATCGAAACGACGACCAGCAGCCTGGAATATGCCTACAATCCAATCGGCAACGACCTGATCGATCTGACGGCGACCCTATCCTACGCGGATCAGTATATTGAACAAGAGGAAGTGGTTAACACCAACGATGAACTGTTGAATGCTGACCACCGCTACGAGACCACCAAACTGACGGTAAAGAACACCTCGCTGTTCCAGACATTTGGTGTGGGCCACAGCCTGCGTACCGGTGTGGAGGTCATCCGCAAGGAACGTCTCGACGCCGATTCTGCGCCCGGCGGAACGGACAAGCGGTTTGCGCTGTTTGCAATCGACGAAATCGACTTCGGCAACGGACTGAGCCTGACCCCGGCGCTGCGCTACGAGATTCAGGATCTGAAAGCGAGCTCGGACGGGACCTACGTGACGGCCGGCGAAAGCTTCAGCAACAGCGAAGTGATGGGCGGGATTTCCGCGCGCTATGCTTTTGAAAACGGTTTCGCGATCTTCGGTTCGCTTGCCTACACCACCGGCATGCCGATCCTCGACGATTTCGACTATGCGACCTATGAGACCTTAATGGCCCAGAGCGAAAAGGCCGTGACCTATGAACTGGGTGCGTCCTATGACAAGGTCGGTCTCTTTTCCGATGATGATCAGCTGAAAGCCAAGGTCAACTACTGGACCACGCGCCTGTGGGATTACACCTCCGGCACCAACTACCAGACCATTGACCGCATCGAGACAGAAGGCTTGGAAATCGAGGCGTCCTACAGCCATGGATCCGGCGCCTATGTTGACATGAACGCCAACCTGTCCAGCGGTGAATGGACCTACGTGGACACCTCGGTTGCGGATTATGAACGTATGCCTGCCAACAGCATGGGCCTGACCGTCGGCAAGAATTTCAACGACACCCTCGACCTTTCTTGGGAAGCCGTGCTGACAAAGGACATCGGGACCACATCCGGCTACGCGGTGCATAATGTGCGTGCCACCTATGCGATCGAAACCGGGTTCCTGAAAGAAGCCGAAGTGCGCCTGGGGATCGAGAACCTGTTTGACGCTCAGTATACGCCGCATCTGGCCACTCGCGCCGCCGCCGGCCGCAATGTCAAACTGTCGCTTGCAGCCGCCTTCTGATCACGAGGTTTGAACAATGAGAAAACTTAGCCAGGTTCACACACTCGCTTGTGCCGCTCTCGTCCTTTCCTCCCTCGGTGGGGCGGGCGTGGTACATGCGGGAGACACCCCGCCACAGTCGGGCGTTCAGATCGAACTCAATGCGCTTTCGGATCAGGGCGGCGCGTGCCGCCTGTCGTTCCTCGCGCAGAACGCCCGGAACACAAACATTGAGGAGGCGGTCTATGAGACCGTCCTCTTCGATCAGACCGGCGGCGTGATGATGCTCACGCTGTTTGATTTTCGTGACCTTCCCGCTGCCCGCCCGAGAGTACGGCAGTTCGATTTGCCGGGTATTGCCTGCGCCGATGTGGGCCGCGTGCTGATCAACGGTGCCAGCCGCTGCACAAGCGGCGGTAACGACAGTCTGATATGTGAAGACGGACTTGTCCTCAGCAGCCGTACCGATGTGGAGCTGCTGGGATGAACAACTTGACCGAGATCTGGACAGGCGTGCTGGCTTCGGTTGCCGAAATCGTCACTGTGGGTGGCCCGGTTGTGGTGTTGCTGATGGCGCTGTCCGTCGTGAGCTTTGCCACGGTTCTCTATAAAATCTGGCAGTTTCGCCGGGCAGGCGTGGGGCGCCACCGTCGCGTCAAACTGGCGTTGCAGGCCTTCGAAAGAGGCGATATGGCCACCGCAAACGCGACCCTGTCCGCCTCGCGCAGCTACCTTGCAAATGTCGTCGCACGTGCGATCAAAGGCACCGGCACGGCGGAGAGCCCGGCCTGTTCCGATCGCTGCGATGCCGAGGCAGAAGCCTTGTTCCTGCGTCTTGAAACGGGTCTGGGATTTCTCGACCTGGTGGCGCAGCTGGCACCACTGATCGGACTGTTCGGGACTGTTCTGGGCATGATCGAAGCCTTCCAGGGTCTGCAGGCTGCCGGGACTTCGGTGGATCCGACGGTTCTGGCCGGAGGCATCTGGGTCGCTCTGTTGACCACCGCGGCGGGGCTTGCGGTGGCAATGCCGGTCGCCGCCGTTCATGGCTGGCTGAGCGGCACGGTCGAACGGGATCGGGTGTTCGCCAATTGCGCGTTGCGACAGGCGTTCTCGCCAGAGCAGGTCGCCGACACCCACGCGGCCCCGCGCGAGGTCGCCTGATGGCCTTGCGGATGGGCAAGCGCAGCGCCCGGCGTTTGTCGATGACCTCGCTGATCGATGTGATATTTCTTCTGTTGCTGTTCTTCATGCTCTCTTCGACGTTTTCCCGCTACGGTGCCATCGATCTGATGGCTGCAGAGGGCGGGCAGGGCGTGGCGGCCGACAGTCGCCCGCTGTTTCTGAAACTGGACACGGCGCAGATTTCATTGAATGGCGAGACGCTGGCACTGGCGGATCTGGACCTGCGGCTCAAGTCGATGACCGGCGCGGCTGCTTCGCCAGAGCAGCAGACGCAGCAGGTGCTTCTGAGCCTCTCGCCCGAGGTCACATCGCAGCGTCTGGTCGACGTGCTGGCGATCCTGAACCGGCAACCCACGCTGACTGTCACGGTTTTGGGCTAGGCACATGTTATCGCGACGCGGCACACAAAAACGCCACCGGGAGCCCACGATCGCACTGATCAACGTGGTCTTCCTGATGTTGATCTTCTTCATGGTCGCCGGATCCCTGGCGCCCTCGATGGATCCGGCCGTGCGCCTGGTCGAGGCCGCCGATCTGGAAGCCAGCCCGCCACCCGACGCGTTGGTCATCCGCTCCGATGGCACGCTGACCTTTCGCGGGGCCGAGATGACCTCGGCGCAGGCCTATGTGCGTATCGTGCGCGAGGAAGACGCCGATTTCGCGGCCCGAGTGGTTCCCGACCGGGATCTGCCGGCCATACAGCTGGTGGCGGTGGCAAAAGAACTGCGCGCCCTTGGTGCGGCGCGTATCACCTTGTTGTCAGAACGGAATTTGCCATGATTCCGCGTTCGCCCGTGATCGGAGCGGTGTCCCTCCTGCTGGCTCTTGCGGCCCATGGGGCGATGCTGGTGGACACGGACCTCAATGCAGTCGAGATCGAAGGCGGCGGCAATGTGGCGCCTGCGGCCTTGGGCAGCAGTTTCGCTGACCTCGCCCGGGGAACCGCCACTCCGGTCGAGGCAGAGGTCACGTCTGAGGCTGAGAGCGAGACGACGCCTGTTCCCCCTGTGCCGGTTCCTCCTGTCGAAGAGAGTCCCGTCACCCAAAGAACGGATGTCGTGGCGGCGCAAAGCCCGCTGCCGCCAACTGCAACGCGATCCGAGGTGTCCTCCGAAACTCCTGTGGCAGTCCCGACTGTATCAGCGACAGTGGCGGCGCTGCCGGAGGCGACGGCTCCGGCGACCGAGGTTGCGGCCGTCGCTGTTGCGGTCGCGCCGAATGCGCCCGTTCCGACTACGCCCCTGCCGGCGACTCCGGTGACCCCGACCCCGGTGACACCAGAGGTTGCGGCCACACCCGCCCCCGAATCCGTCCCCGAACCCGTCGAGCCCACACCGCCCGAAGAGGTCGCCCCGGTTCAGGAGCCGTCAGAGCTCGCACCGGAAACCAGCATGCGACCCGCGACAAGGCCTGCACCCGAGCCGAAACGGGAAAAACCGCCTGAGAAAGTGGAGAAGCCGCGCAAACCTGCCGAAAAACCAGCGGTGGCGCCCCGTGGAAACAGCACTGTTTCAGCTAGGGCCGGAACGGAAACAGGGGACGAGGATCAGAGCGCCGCGCAGGCGGCCAGTCAGAAGCCCGGCCAGTCCACAGGGGCCGGGAACGCGGCTGCATCCAATTACCCCGGCAAGGTGCTGCGGCAGATTTCCCGATTGAGAAAGCCGAAAACTTCGGTCAAGGGCACCGCGCATGTGGCCTTTGCAATCGGACCCGGCGGCGCGTTGACCTCGGTCAGCATCGCACGCAGTTCCGGCTCGGCTGAGCTGGATGGGCTGGCGATGCAGCAGATCCGCAAGGCCGCGCCCTTTCCGCCACCGCCCGCAGGCGCCCGCCGCCAGTACACCATCGGGATCAAAGGACGCTGACGCGGTCCCCTCTGCGGTTTGCAATGCGCCCGCTGCGGTCGCATCAACCGCCTTGCGCGGGCAAAAACGGGTCTTCATGCGCGGGGCCACCTTTTGTCTGATGCGCGTCGCAGAATGTATTTGAAATGACCCCCTGTTGCCGACAGTCTGAAGGGCAACATCGGACAGGGAATTCACATGTCATCTCAGCATATTGTTGTCGTCGGCGCCGGTATCGTGGGCGCTGCCAGCGCCATCTGGCTGCGTCGCGCCGGGATGGCGGTCACCCTCGTCGACAAAGGCGCACCCGGCAGGGGGGCCTCCTATGGGAATGCCTGCATTCTTGCCCGTTGTGCGATGGTGCCGGTGACCACGCCCGGGCTCATTGCGAAGGGGCCGAAATACCTGCTCGACCCGGAGTTTCCCTTGTTCATGCGGTGGTCATATCTGCCCCGCCTGCTGCCCTGGCTGACCAGGTATCTGAAACATGCCAATGATGCAGATACCCGGCGGATCGCCAGGGGAGTGGCGACAATCGTCGGTGACAGTGTCGAACAGCACAAGGCGCTGACAGCGGGAACACCGGCGGCGAAGTGGATCCGGGACAGTGATTATAACTTTGTCTACCGCGATCGCGCCGCCTTTGAAGCCGATGCATATACCTGGGCCCTGCGCCGCGAGGCGGGGTTCGTGCCCGAGATCATCGAAGGGCCCGCGGTGCAGGAACATGAACCGATCCTGTCACAGGAAATGGGGCTGTTGGCGGTCAACAAGGATCACGGCTATATCCTCAATCCGGGTGACTACGTCGCCGACCTTGTTCAGCAGCTGCAGGCCATGGGCGGTCGCTTCATCCAGGCCGAGGTGAAGGATTTTGACCTTCTGGGCGGTCAGATCACCGCAGTGGATACGGATCAGGGGCGCATCGCCTGTGACAAGGCGGTTCTTTCTGCCGGTATCTGGTCCGGGGAGCTGGCGAAAAAGTTGGGCTTGAATGTGCCGTTGGAGGCCGAGCGCGGCTATCACATCGTATTCAAGAACCCGAGCCAACTGCCCAAAAGCCCGATGATGCTGAGCGAAGGCAAGTTCGTCGCGACGCCGATGGATCAGGGGCTGCGCTGTGCCGGCATCGTCGAGTTCGGCGGCCTCACCGAGGACAAATCGCCGAAACCACTGGAGTTCCTGCGCCGCACCGTTGCCCGGACCTTTCCGGATCTCAGCTACACTTCGCAGGAGGAATGGCTCGGCTTTCGGCCTGCTCCGGCTGACAGCCTGCCGCTGATTGGTGAACTGCGCGGCAGTGGCGTCTACACGGCCTTTGGCCATCACCACATAGGCTTGACAGGCGGGCCCAAGACAGGCCGACTGGTGGCCGATATGATCACGGGCGACTGGCCGAATGCGGATGTCAGCGCCTATGATCCAATGCGTTTTGCAAAACCATAATAACAAAAGAGATAATACCAACACGGGAGATAGAAAATGACCCTCATGACCCTGAAAGCTACGGCAAGGGCTTCTGTCGCGGTTGCGGCGCTCGCGGTTGCAGCGGGCAGTGCACAGGCCGAAAAATGGGATATGCCCATGGCCTATGCGGCCTCGAACTTCCACACCGAGATGGGCGTGGAGTTCGCTGACAAGGTTCGCGACTATACTGGGGGAGCCGTTGATATCACCGTGCATCCGGGCGGGTCCCTGTTCAAGGGCGGCGAGATCAAGCGTGCGGTGCAGACCGGTCAGGCCCCGATCGGCGAGCGTTTCATGTCTGCCCATGCCAATGAAGTTCCGCTGCTGGGCTGGGACAACCTGCCGTTCCTCGCCACCTCCTATGCTGACAATGCCAAGCTCTGGGCCGTCGCAAAGGATCAGGTCAACGCCCAGCTGGCGGACCAGAACCTGGTGACCCTATATACCTGTCCGTGGCCAGGGCAAGGGTTCTACTTCAACAAGGAAGTCAGCTCCTCCGAGGACACTCAAGGGGTCAAGTTCCGCTCCTACAACACCGCGACGGCCACTTTTGCCGAACAGCTCGGCATGATCCCGGTCCAGGTTGAGGCGGCCGAACTGTCGCAGGCTCTGGCGACCGGCGTGGCGGAGGCGTTTATCTCCTCCGGTTCGACGGGTTATGACCGCAAGGTCTGGGAACATCTGAGCCACTACTACAAGGTCAACGCATGGCTGCCCCGCAACTATGTGATGGTGAACAAACAGGTCTGGGACGGGCTGGACGCGACCACTCAGGCGTCGGTCCAGAAGGCAGCCGACGAGACCGGAGCCGCCTGCGCCGCGAAATCCGAAGAGTTGGCGAACTGGTACTTCGAGCAACTCGAAGCCAACGGCATGACCGTGGTCGACGCAGGCCCGGAATTCCTCGCAGAGCTTCAGAAAATCGGCAGCACGATGACCGAGGACTGGCTGGCAGCGGCCGGTGAGGACGGTCAAGCGATACTCGACGCCTTCAAAGCCGCCAACTGATCCCGCGCGCGGATCGGTGATGCCTCCGAGGGGCCGTGCTCCGCGCCCTCTGATCAGACATCAGAACTGAAGGACAAGATATGCGTGACTGGCAACCTGTTCTGGGCTTGCCCCTCTGGGTCTGGCTTTTCGTCCTGCCCGGGGTGCTGATGCTGCTCTGTTACCTGCGCCCGCAGGTGATGCGGCGGGTGCTGCAGCCGATCTGGCGGGTTCTGGATCGGCTCTACAACGGCGCCGGAGTGATTGCCGCCTGTTGCATGGTCACCATCCTTCTGCTGATTATGGGCCAGATGGGTGCGCGCTGGGCGTCGCTGACCTTTCCCGGCTCAACGGAATACGCAGGCTACGCGATGGCGGCGACGTCCTTCTTTGCACTGGCCTATACATTGACCCATGGCGGCCACATCCGGGTGTCGATTTTCCTCAACCTCGGTGGGCGCCATCACTTTTGGCTGGATGTGGCCGCGATGCTGGTTTCGGCGGTCATAGCCACGTATTTCGCCCGCTACGCGATCAAAACCAATCTCCTGTCGGAGATGCTGAATGACCGCACGCAGGGACAGGACTTCGTGCCAGAGGCGCTGCTGACCGCTGTCTCCATGTTTGGCACCTGGCCGTGGAACTGGGGGGAGCTTTGGGCCAGCAGCGGATCCGGGTGGGTCTATACGCCCGTCTGGCTGCCGCAATTGCCGATGTCGATCGGCACCGTGCTTCTGGCCATTGCGCTCTGGGACTATCTTTCGCGCATGCTGGTCACGGGGTCGCCGCAGATCCGGGGCGAGGTTCTCGAATGATTGAAATCTACACCACGGTCATCTTTCTCTTTGTCCTGTTCGCGCTGCTTGGCGGCTCCGTCTGGATCGGCCTTGCGCTGATGGGCGTGGCATGGGTCGGAATGGAGCTGTTCACCCTCCGCCCCGCAGGTGACGCGATGATCACCACCATATGGACCGGGGCCTCAAGCTGGACCCTGACGGCGCTGCCTCTGTTCATCTGGATGGGCGAAATCCTCTATCGGACGCGATTGTCCGAGGACATGTTTCGGGGACTGGCCCCCTGGATGCGGTTCCTGCCGGGGGGACTGCTGCACACGAATATTGCCGGATGCACGATCTTTGCGGCGGTTTCCGGGTCCTCGGCTGCAACGCTGAATATGGTCGGCAAAATGTCGATCCCCGAACTGCGGGCAAGGGGCTATCCGGAGTATATGATTATCGGAACCCTTGCGGGGGCGGCCACGCTTGGTCTGATGATCCCGCCCTCGCTGACGCTGATTGTCTACGGGGTCACCATCAACGAAAGCATCACCAAGCTCTTTATGGCCGGCGTCTTTCCCGGTTTGGTGCTGGCGGGGCTGTTCATGCTCTATATCGTGGGCTGGCATTTCCTTGGCACCGGCGAACGCCCGCAGCAGGAACCAAGGCTGAGTTTTGGTGACATGATTGCCGAGAGTCGTTTTCTGCTGCCGATTTTCGGCCTGGTCGTTGTGGTGATCGGGTCGATGTACATGGGGTTTGCGACCGCGACCGAAGCGGCCGCCGTCGGGGTTCTGGGCGCGCTGGGCCTCTCGCTGATGCAGGGGAGCCTCGGTTGGCGAACCTTCTCTGAAAGCCTGATGGGCGCGACGCGGACGTCGGCAATGATTGCCTTCATCCTGATGGGGGCGGCGTTTTTGTCGCTGTCGATGGGGTTCACGGGGCTGCCGCGGGCGCTGGCGGGGGCCATCGACAGTTTCAACCTCTCTCCGATCGCGTTGATTGCAGTTTTGACTGTCTTTTATTTGATCCTCGGCATGTTCATGGACGGATTGTCCTCGGTTGTGCTGACGATGGCGATTGTCGAACCGATGATCCGGCAGGCTGGGATTGACGTGATCTGGTTCGGGATCTTTCTCGTGGTGGTGATTGAAACGGCACAGGTGACGCCCCCCATCGGCTTCAACCTCTTTGTGCTTCAGGGGATGACACGACACGAGATCTCCTACATCGCCAAAACCGCTATTCCTATGGTCGGTCTGATGCTGGTGATGGTCGGCATTCTGATTATCTGGCCTGAGCTCGCGACCTGGCTGCCGGACAACATACGTGGCCAGTAGCAGCCGTCTGCCTGACCGTTTGCCGAGCATTCACCGGCGGGCGGCATATGTCTGCTGCTGCGAATCGCCAGGCAGTGGCTTCGGGTGTCGTCAATTTTGTTAAAATACCTCAGATAAAACACCGCTCTGGCGATGGCATGGCACCCGCAAGACCCGTGAAATCACTGCAATGACAGGGTCAAGCTCACAGCGTTTCATCGAATATTAAGCGCCCGCGTCACAGTGTAGCCGGTAATAGAAACTGGAGACGTTTGTGACCTTTGAAATTTGTCAGGTAGATCCAAAGTGGAGCCAGCCCCGGGTTGTCCGGCGTCGCTGTGTCCTTTCCGATCCCTGCGATCAGATGACAAAAGCTTGCGGCTCAAAAATCCAATTTTCCCCTTCATATGACCGCATGATGCATTCTTTGCACATTGTGGTCTCTCTTCATCGCTCAGGGTAACATGATGTCTGATACCAATGAAACCAACACGCCTCCTCGTCGCCGACGCGGCATCTTGCGCAGTATCCGGGCGAAGATGGTGCTCATTTTGTTGATGATGGCAGGATCGGTCGGCACGTTTGGCTACTTTATGAACAATGTCCTTGTCGGCATTGAGAAAAACATGGCGGTGTTGACCGAGGCGCGATTGCCTGCGCTGACAATCACCGGTGAAATCACCAAGACGGCCGGTCACACGAAGGACAATATGATTGCGCTGATGGTGGCGACAGAGGTTGCCGACATCAATGCCGCCAAAGCCGATATGGTGGAGACGGTTGCCACGCTCGACAATCTGATTGCAGGCCTCGACGCTAGCGTGCGCGCGGACCTCGAAGTCAAACTGCAGGCCGCAGAGGTCGCTTTGAACCGGCTCGCGGATGCACGTCAAACGCTTGTGGAAAGCGATCAGCAGATAGAAGAACGGGTGGGTGAACTGCAAAATATCAGCGGTGAACTCCGCGATATTATGACAGAGATGTCGCAGACTGCCTCGGTCGAGCTCAACAAGGGCGCGGTCAACACCTACAACGCAATCGACACATCGCTCAAGAACCTTGTCCAGGTCGACTTCGAGATGCTGCAGCTTTTGTTGGAGGCACGCGCCGAGCTGAACCTGCTCGCCGGAACGGCCGTGGCCTTCGGGGGAACCAAGGATAAGGAAACGCTGTCGCGTTTGACAGACATAGCCGAGAGTTCCGACGCGAGACTGCTTGAGATCGCCGACGAACTTCACGAAAGAGCGCCGGATATCCTCGATGTGCAGCTCCTGCATACGGCGTCATTCACCCTGCAATCCGTTATCGCGCAGAGCCTCTTTCCCTCGGAAACCCTGCGCCGGGCGGCAATGACCGCGCGGGCCGACACCGACGCCATTCTGGCCGAGGCCGTCGCGAGCCGCGTAGTCGCACTGGAAGAGGCTGCGAAACGCGCCAGCAGTGAAAATGGCGAGGCACTGCGCCAGTTGATGTCCAATCAGGTGGGTTTCCTGAATACCCTGATGGAAATCAGTACCTGGGTCAGCAGCTTTCAGGTCGCAGCGATCAATGTGCTGACATCCCGCGATGAAGCCGGTGTCAAGAATGCCGCCTTCGACATGGAAGGCGCAAGTCTGAACCTGTCCTTCTATGAGGATTTCGGGGATGCCCGAGTGGGCGATCTGTTGAAAAAACTGACCGTTCTCAATGATCCCGAACAGGGGCTCGCGGCTCAGAAATATATCGCTCTGAAGGCGCAGGAGGCTGCGGACGAGGCGACGCAGACAACCGAAGGGGCCGTTGTGCAGATTTCGGCCGAGGCCGGAGCGCTCTCAGTCAAGACCAGAGACACCATCGCCGGGATGGCCAAAGAGATCTCTGAGGAGGTGGTGGATGCCGAAATGAATATGTACGGCGCCCTGGCTCTTGCTGCGGTTGTGTTCACTATGGCCTTCTTTTCCATTCAGTTGATGATGCTGCGCCCGCTGAACCGGATCAGCGCCAGTACCGAAAGGCTGGCGGACGGTGACCGCGGCCCGATCACCGGCTTTGAGCGGTCCAGTACCGAGATTTTCAGGATCGCACGGTCTCTGTCAGTCTTTCGCGACGGAATCGTCGAAAAGGAAGAAATGGAGCGGCTGGCCGAGGAGGAGCGCAATCACCGCATGGCGGCACAGAATACTGCGGTCGCCGCATTGGGGAGCGGTCTGTCACGCTTGTCGGACGGGGACCTGACTGCGCGGATCGAGGAGGAGCTTGCGGAAGGATATGAGAAGCTTCGCCAGGACTTCAACCGGACTTTGGATACGCTGAATGACACGGTCGGGCAGGTGGTCGAATCCTCCAGTTCGATCCGCAACGGAGCGTCTGAAATCAGTCAGGCCTCTCAGGATCTGTCGCACCGGACTGAGAGCCAGGCGGCCACCCTGGAACAAACCGCAGCCGCGCTTGATCAGATGACCGCCAGTGTTAAATCCGCCGCAGAAGGTGCACGCGATGTGGAGCGCACGACCAACGAAGCCCGGAGCGAGGCAGAGGCCAGTGGCGAAATCGTGCAAAATGCCGTGGCCGCAATGACGGAGATAGAACAAAGTTCCGGAAAGATTTCCCAGATCATCAGCGTGATTGACGACATTGCTTTCCAGACCAATCTCCTCGCGCTCAATGCGGGCGTTGAGGCGGCGCGTGCGGGCGAAGCCGGGCGTGGGTTTGCTGTGGTTGCCTCCGAAGTGCGTGGTCTTGCGCAGCGCTCGTCAGATGCGGCACATGAGATCAAGACCCTGATCAGCGATAGTTCCACACAGGTGGAGCGTGGTGTGGACCTGGTTGGCAAAGCGGGGGACGCTTTGCAATCCATCCTGCAGCGTGTTGGCCATATCTCTGAATTGATTTCCAATATTGCAACGGGATCGCAGGAACAGTCGACAGGCCTCTATGAGATCAACACCGGAATGAGCCAGCTGGATCAAGTGACGCAGCAAAATGCGGCTATGGTTGAAGAAGCAACTGCAGCCGGGCAACTGCTGAATTCCGATGCACAGAAGCTGGGTGAACTGGTCGCGCGCTTCCAGACCGCCAAATCCGGAACTGCACGGGTGGTCAGTGTGTCGGATGCCGCGGAACCTGCGCCTGCTCCGACCAGTTGGGGGGAGGACGAAAATACCGATTGGGATGTAGATGCGGCGGTTCCGGTCGAAGCGGCTGCCTCCTCTGCTGAGACGGACTGGTCAGATTTCAACTGGGACGAAGACGAGCAGGCCACCGGAACGTCCTAACGTCCACACGCCCAATCAGAAAAATTCCTCGCACCCCCGGCGGTCTGATGACCTCGCCGGGGGTGTTGCCGTTTAAAATGACGCTGCGGAGGAACTGTAGATCTAAATTCCACAATGGAAGACTAAATTCCACATATTGAAATTATTGAGGTTCCGCCGTAGGAATAGATCAGAATCAATGCCACGCTGTGGAAAGAGGAGCCGCCCCGTGTCAAACGTCGTGCTGAACGTCGAGCCTGATCCTGTTTCCACCGAGGTCCTCGACGGCATTGCCATCGTTGCAATCGCCAATCCGCCGGTCAACGCATTGAGCCACGCCGTACGGGCAGGGCTGGACACTGCCCTGGCGTGTATTGAGCAGGACGACACCATTCGCGCAGTGGTGATTTACGGTCGCGACCGGACGTTCATTGCCGGCGCTGATATCCGCGAATTCGGAAAGCCGCCGCAAGCTCCCTTGTTGCCGGACGTGATCAACCGGATTGAGGCCTGCGACAAACCGGTTGTCGCGGCGCTGCATGGTACAGCGTTGGGAGGCGGGCTCGAGGTCGCGATGGGCGCGCATTATCGCATCGCCGTGCCGTCCGCACGTTTTGGCCTGCCCGAGGTGACCTTGGGGATTTTGCCCGGAGCGGGCGGGACACAGCGTTTACCAAGACTGACGGGCGTTCGTGTGGCTCTCGATCTGATCACCTCCGGCCGTCAGGTGGATGCGGAGGAGGGGCTGAGGATGGGGCTGATCGACCGTATCGCAGCCCCGACAGACCCTGTTGAAAACGCGGAACCCAGCGCCGCCGCGCGCGCTGCCGGGCTTGATTTCGCGCGTGATCTCATCGCAGCCGACGCCCGCCCGCGCCGAACCCGCGACATCGACCTTGCCGACGGATCCGACGAAACATCGGGTGTATTTGCGGAGTTCCGGGCCAAGATGGCCAGTAAATCCCGTGGCCAGCTCGCGCCGCAGAACTGTATCAGCGCCGTCGAGGGCGCCGTGAACCTACCGTTTGCCGAAGGGCTGTCCAACGAACGCATCCTGTTTCAGGAGTTGATGAACAGTGACCAACGCGGCGCATTGATCCATGCATTTTTTGCCGAGCGCGAGGTTGCCAAACTCCCCGAGATCAAGGGCGTCTCTGCGCGCGAACTGGCCAGGCTGGGGGTGATCGGCGGCGGAACCATGGGGGCCGGGATAGCGGTGGCGGCGTTGCTTGCTGGTTTGGACGTGACATTGATCGAACGCGATGCCGGGGCGGTGTCGCGTGCGCAGGCCAGTGTCGCGCGCATATTGCAAGGCTCCGTCAAACGGGGAAAGCTGAGCGAGGGCGCATACAACACCCTCATGGCCGGTTCGTTCCGCGCCAGCAGCGACTACGGGTCCCTGTCTGCGGCGGATATGGTGATCGAAGCCGTATTCGAGAGCATGGATGTCAAGAAGGACGTGTTCACCCGGCTTGATGCGATCTGCAAACCCGGCACCGTGCTGGCAACCAATACGTCATATCTCGATATCAATCAGATCGCCGCAATGACCGCGCGGCCAGAGCATGTGATCGGATTGCACTTCTTCTCGCCCGCCCATGTGATGCGGTTGTTGGAAGTCGTCGTGGCCGAGAAAACGGCACCCGAGGTGACGGCGACCGGGTTCGCGCTTGCCAAGCGATTGAAAAAGATCGCCGTTCGGGCCGGTGTCTGCGACGGGTTTATCGGCAACCGGATCCTCAGCCACTACCGCAAGGCCGTGGATGGCGCGGTGCTGGCGGGAGCCAGCCCCTTCGCCGTGGATCGCGCATTGGTTGAATTCGGCCTGGCGATGGGCCCCTTCGCGGTCAGCGATCTGGCGGGGCTCGATATCGGCTGGGCGACCCGCAAGCGGCTGGCGCCGACGCGCGACCCGCGGGAAACCTATGCCGCGTTTGCCGATCGCCTGTGCGAGGCGGGCCACTTCGGGCGCAAGACGGGCATGGGATTTTATATTTATGATGCCGACGGCACACGCCCAAATGATGAGGTTCTGGACCATGTTGCCCGGGATCGCATGGCGAAGGGAATGACCCCGCGCGAAATTTCCGATCAGGACATTGTCGACCGGTATATGGCCGCCATGGTGAACGAAGCCGCCCGCGTGGTGGAAGAGGGCATTGCCCTCAGGCCGCTTGATGTCGACGTGACGCTTCTCAATGGCTATGGGTTTCCGCGCTGGCGGGGAGGGCCGATGCACTACGCCGATACCGTCGGGCTGGACAAAATTCTCGCCGATATTGAGCGGTTTGCCAGGGAGGACGATTTTCTCTGGCAGCCGGCGCCGCTTCTCAAACGTCTGGTCGCCGAGGGCAAGACCTTTGCCGACCTGAATGCCGCCTGATCGCACCGAAGGACTTCTGATATGAAACAAGCCGTTATTGTCTCTACTGCCCGGACCGGGCTTGCGAAATCCTATCGCGGGGCGTTCAACGATACCCACGGCGCGCATATGGCCGGTCATGCGATCGGGCAGGCGGTGTCACGGGCGGGCATTGACCCGGCCTTGATCGAAGACGCCTTTGTCGGCTGCGGCTACCCCGAAGGGTGGACCGGCGGCAATATCGCGCGCCAGGCCGTCATTCGTGCCGGTCTGCCCGTCACCGTCGCCGCGGCAACGGTGAACCGGTTCTGTTCCTCCGGCCTCCAGGCCGTTGCCATGGCGTCCCATGCGATCACGGTGGAAGGGGCCACGGCGGCGATCGCGGGCGGCGTGGAGAGCATCAGCCAGATGCCTCCCTCGCGCCCGGCGCAACGCCGCGATGCATGGGTCGAGGCCAATAAGCCAGCGGTCTACATGACCATGATCGAGACCGCCGATATCGTGGCTCAACGCTACGGTATCAGCCGCGAGGCGCAGGATCAGCTGTCATACGAAAGTCAGATGCGCACCGCAGCCGCGCAGGCCGCAGGGGTCTTCGCGGATGAGATCGTCCCCGTCACGGTCACGCAGAAGATCGTCGACAAGGACACCAAAGAGGTCTCGTTCAAGGAGGTGACTTTTGCCATGGACGATTGCAACCGTCCGGGCACCACGCTTGAGGGGCTCTCCGGTCTGAAGCCCGTGCGGGGAGAGGGGCAGTTCGTCACGGCCGGCAATGCCTCACAACTCTCTGATGGGGCGGCGGCGCTGGTCGTGGTGGATGCGGATCTGGCGGCAAAGCAGGGTCTGGAGCCGCTGGGCGCGCTCAGGGGCTTTGTCACCGCGGGCTGTGAGCCGGATGAAATGGGCATCGGTCCGGTCTTTGCCGTGCCGCGTCTGCTGAAACGTCACGGACTGAAGGTGTCCGACATTGACCTGTGGGAGCTGAACGAGGCCTTCGCCTCGCAGGCGCTCTATTGTCGCGACCGTTTGGAGATTGATCCTGCCATCTGCAACGTCAACGGCGGCTCGATTTCCATTGGCCACCCCTTTGGCATGACCGGTGCGCGGATGACCGGTCATCTGCTGCTGGAAGGCAAGCGGCGCGGCGCCAAACTGGGTGTGGTCACAATGTGCATCGGCGGTGGTCAGGGCGCGGCCGGCCTGTTTGAAATATTCTGAGCGGAGGCGGAGATGGATCTGAACTACACCCCCGCCCAGCAGGCCTTTCGGACGGAGGTGCGCGATTTTCTCGCCACCGCCCTGCCCAAACGGCTGAGCGACAAGGTCCGGCTTGGCAAGCGTCTGAGCAAAGCTGAGATGGAGGAATGGCACGCCATTTTGAACGCGCGCGGCTGGCTGGCGCCGAATTGGCCGGCAGCCTACGGCGGCGCGGAATGGGATGCGGTGCAGCGGCAGATCTTTGAGGAAGAAGCCTGCCTCGCACATGCGCCACGGGTGGTGCCCTTTGGCCTGATGATGCTGGCGCCGGTCCTTTTGGCCTTTGGCTCCGAGGCGCAGAAGCAGCACTATCTGCCACGCATCCTGAATGGCGATGACTGGTGGTGTCAGGGCTATTCCGAACCCGGGGCGGGGTCTGATCTTGCCAGCGTCCGCACCCGTGCAGTGCGCGATGGCAGCCATTTCGTCGTGAACGGGCAAAAGACCTGGACCACCTTGGGACAGCACGCCAACTGGATCTTTTG
This sequence comes from Phaeobacter sp. B1627, assembly GCF_006265095.1. Taxonomy (GTDB): domain Bacteria; phylum Pseudomonadota; class Alphaproteobacteria; order Rhodobacterales; family Rhodobacteraceae; genus Epibacterium. The sequence goes on along the minus strand of NZ_VCNK01000013.1, from coordinate 71,771 downwards.
CCTTGTCCGCACGGATCCCGACTGCAAACCACAGGCGGGGATTTCCTTTCTTCTGATCGACATGGACTCGCCCGGGGTGAAACTGCGCCCGATCACCCTGATCGATGGCGAAGCGGAGGTGAACGAGGTCTTTTTCGATGATGTTCGCGTGCCGGTGGAAAATCTCGTCGGCGAAGAGAACAAGGGCTGGACCTATGCCAAGTACCTGCTGACCCATGAGCGGACCAATATTGCGGGCGTCGGATTTTCCAATGCGGCGCTTACCACGCTGAAGCGGGTGGCGGCTGCGACCATGTCCGGGGGGCGCCCTCTGGCCGAGAACCCGCATTTTGCAGCGCGCATGGCGCAGGTGGAAATCGATCTGATGGCGATGAGAACCACCAACCTGCGGGTGGTCTCGGCGGCGGCGCGCGGACAGGCACCGGGGGCAGAAAGTTCGATGCTGAAGGTCAAGGGGACGCAGATCCGTCAGGAACTCACCTCCCTGTTGCGGCGGGCGGCGGGGCCCGATGCCCTGCCGTTCCTGCCGGAGTACCTCGACGGCGGCGACAACCAGATCACCGACCTTCCCGATCACGCGCCCGCGACGGCGCCGGGGTATTTCAATATGCGCAAACTGTCGATCTTTGGCGGCTCGAACGAGATCCAGCGCGGGATCATTACCAAGGCTATTCTGGAACTCTGAGGGGCTCATCGCGATGGATTTCACACTGACAGACGACCGCGTGATGCTGCAGGATATGCTGCGTCGCTTCCTGAGAGAGAATTACGACCACGAAAAGCGCCGTGCTCTGCTGGCGCGGGGAGAGGCCTTTGACCACGCGATCTGGGGTCAACTGGCCGAGCTGGGCATTCCCGGCGCTCTTTTCACCGAGGCGCAGGGGGGATTTGCCGGTGCCGGTTTCGATATTGCGCTGGTGTTTGAAGAGCTGGGCCGGGCCGGTGTGATCGAGCCGCTGCTGTCCTCTGCGGTTCTCGGTGGGGGGCTGCTGGCGGCGCTGGGCGATGACAGCCAGAACGCCATGGTTGCAGAAGTCATCACCGGCGAGGCGCTCCTAGCCTTTGCCCATACGGAACCGGGCGCACGCTATGATTTGTCAGCGGTGCGCGCCACGGCCAAAGCCACCACCACCGATGGGATCGTCTTGTCCGGCACCAAGACTCACGTGTTGGGCGGGGCGGAGGCGCAGACATTGATCGTCTCCGCACGCGAGGCCGGCGCCGATCATGACCGGGAGGGGATCTCGCTTTTCCTCCTGCCCGCAGCGACTGCGGGTGTCACCGTGGCGCAGCATGTGACGATCGACGGGTTTTCGGCAGCCACCGTCACATTGGCGGATGTGGTTGTGCCGCCGTCCGCACGGCTCGGCGCGGCGGGGGCGGCCTATGACGCCATTGAAACCGTCACTGCCCGCGCCACACTCGCGGTCTCTGCCGAGGCGCTGGGCGCGATGGAAAGCGCCAAGGCGATGACGATCTCCTACCTGAAGGAACGGCAGCAATTTGGCCGCCCGATCGGAAAGTTTCAGGCCCTGCAGCACCGGATGGCGGATGTTCTGACCGAGGTGGAGCAAGCACGCTCGGCCGTGGTGAACCTCGCCGGTCATCTTGAGGCCCCCCGCGCGCTGCGCGAACGCAACGTCAGTGCCACCAAGAACCTGATCGGTCGGGTCGGGGCGCTGGTCGCCGAAGAGGCGGTGCAGCTGCACGGGGGCATCGGCATGACGGATGAATACGCCTTGTCGCATTTCGTGCGCCGGATCGTGATGATCGACCACCTGTTTGGGGACGTCGATCACCATCTGGAGCGGTTCATCCAACTTGGGCAGGAGGCCGCCTGAGGTGGGGGATCTCTTTCGCAGTGAACATCGCGGCGACCATGTCATTCTTTGGAATTGCAATGGCGCGCGTCGAAATGCGCTCAGCCCGGACTACTATGCCGGGGTGATCACCGGGCTTGAGGCGGCTGCTGATGATCCCTCGACCGCCGCTGTCATTCTCGCGGGCGAAGGTGATTTCTTCTGTGCCGGCGGTGATCTGACGCTGCTGAAGGCGCGGCGCGCGATGTCACTGGAGGAGCGCAAGGCGAATATTGAAAAGCTCCACGATGTGATCCGCGCCATTCGCAACTGCCCCAAACCGGTGATCGCAGCCGTCGAAGGCGGTGCGGCGGGGGCGGGGCTGTCGATTGCCATGGCCTGCGATCTGATCGTTGCGGGGGCCGACGCGAAATTCACCCTCGCCTATGTCAAGGCGGGGCTGGTGCCGGATGGTGGCGCCACATGGACGTTGTCGCGGGTGTTGCCGAGGGCCACATTGGCGCAAATGGCCATGCTGGGCCGCCCGATCGGGGCCGGACGGCTCCATGCGCTGGGGGTGGTCAGCGAACTGGTTGCGGATGGAACGGTGCTGGACGCGGCAGCTGCGCTCGCGGGGGACATCGCGCGGGGTCCGCAGCAGGCCATTACCAGCATCAAGCAGTTGCTCACCACTGCAGAGGCCAGCCTGTCTCTGGAGGATCAGCTGGCGCGCGAACGCGATGCCATGGCCGTGGCACTGGGGGGCGAGGAGGCCCGCATCGGTATCACCGCCTTCCTGAACAAGGCGCAACCGGTGTTCCGGTAAAAGACGCGTTGGCGCGCGCCCCGGCGGCGCGCCTCGCAACCAAATGAATGGCCTCAGGGGAGGGAGAGCTATGACCGAGATCGTCACCGACAGAGTGCACGACCTGCTGGACCGGGCCGCCGGGGATCGCGGCGACGCGATTGCGTTGGTTGAGTATTCCGGCCGCCAAATGAGCTGGTCCGAGCTTGCTGCCGCCAGTTTCGAAGCCGCCGCCACGCTGGCGGAAGCGGGGGTCAAGGGCGGCGACCGTGTGGTGCTGGTGTTTGAGAACTGCGCGGCGGTGCCTGCGTTCTTCTTTGCCTGCAGTCGGCTGAATGCCTCGGCTGTGGTGGTGAACGCACGTCTCTCGGAGGCGGAGCTCGCCCGGACCATCACCCACAGCGATCCCTCGGCCCTGGTTTTCACCACCGACGTGTCTGAGGCGGCCCGTGCGCATGCCGACAGGCTGGCGGCCCAGCCGCTTGAGGGGGCCTTTGGGACCGTTGCGATCCTGGCGCGGGACGGGGCCACGCCGGAAGAGGTCCACCGCTCGGCCGAGGCGCAGGTTGCCCTGATGCTCTATACCTCCGGCACCACCGGCGCGCCAAAAGCGGCGATGCTGACCCACCGCAACCTGATTGCCGCCTCCGAGGCCACGGCTGATGTCAGGGGGATCAATGCCTGCGATGTCTGCTTCCTCGCCCTGCCTTTGTCCCATGTCTTCGGTCTGGTCACCTTGCTTGCGGTGACACGGACACAGGGCCGAATGCGGCTCGAGGCGCGGTTTCAGGCCGAGCGGCTGTATGATGCGTTGCAGGAGGATGTGACCTTTTTGCCCGCAGTGCCCCAGATGCACGCGCATTTGTTCCACTACATGCGCGAAAACGGCAAGCCGCAGTATTCTCGGGGCCTTTTGCGCGCGGTGTCCTCGGGCGGGGCGCCGCTGGACCCGGCCTGGAAGCGGGAGGCCGAGGCGTTTTACGGGCTGGCGCTTCAGAACGGCTATGGTCTGACCGAGGCCTCGGCCGGGGTCTGTGCCACCAGAAACGACATTGGCGACCCGGATATTTCCGTCGGCCGCCCGATGGGACATTGCGTGTTTCGCCTCGATATGGCGGCCACAGGTGCGAACCCCGAAGAGCAGATCGGAGAGATCCTTGTCGCCGGACCACAGGTGATGAAAGGGTATTTCCGCGATCCGGAACAGACCGCACGGGCCTTCACCGACGACGGGTTTTTCCGAACCGGGGACCTTGGCCGGTATGATGCTCTGGGCAGGATGCATATCGTCGGCCGCTCCAAAGAGCTGATCATCCGCTCCGGGTTCAATGTCTATCCCGTCGAAATAGAGGCAACCCTGACGGACCATCCCGAGGTGATTGTCGCGGGGGTCATCGGGCGCGCCGTGGCTGGCAACGAAGAGGTTCTGGCCTTTGTCAAAGTTGGCGCCGAAAGCCGCGTGACCGAGGCGGAGCTGAAGGCTTTTGCCGCGGATCGTCTGGCCCCGTACAAGCGGCCGTCGCGCATTATTCTGGCGCAGGATCTGCCCGCCGCCCCGACAGGGAAGATCCTGAAGGCAAAACTGATCGACACCTTTGCCGATCAACTGAACTGAGCGCCGGTGCCAATCTCGGAGGAGTCGGCAAGGTTATGATAACAAATGCAAATTAAACAAGGGGCGACAATCCGTCATGCAGATGATGTTGCCTGGGGCCAAGACGAAAACACAGACCAGCAACGGCGATACAGACGACCAACTTTGAGAAACAGAACTGAATTCTGACATATGAAACGGAGGAGAATCCAATGACTGGAGGAGGCATTCGGATGAACACATTGAAAACCCTTGCGGCCGCAGCGGCTCTGAGCCTTGGAACGGGCGCCATGGCACTGGCTGAGACGACGATATTTTACGGCCATGCCGGCCCGCCGCGCGGCACGGTTCCGGCTGCGCTGAACTGGGTGAACGAACGGTTGGCAGAGCTGTCGGACAGCGAAATCAAGATGGACATCCAATGGGGCGGCGCTCTGTTCAAAGCCTCCTCTGCGGTGCAGTCCATCGGCGACGGCGTAGCGGATGCAGGCTCTATCATCTCGGCCTATTTCCCCAAGGAAATGGCGGCCTATGCGCTGTCGGACCTGCCGCTCGGCGGGCCTGACCCCTGGGTCGGCATGCGGGCCACGGACCGGATGATGCGTCTGCCGGCGGTCACGCAGCATCTGGCCGCACAGAATCTGGTCTATGTCGGCACCTTCACAGCATCGGATGTGAACGTCGCCTGCAAGGGCAGCGAGATCAATTCAATCGCCGATATCGCGGGCAAGAAGGTGCGCGGTGCGGGTGTCTACGGCAAGGTCTTCGGCGAGCTGGGCGCAACCATGGTGAACCTTTCAGTCTACGAGGCCTATCAAGGGCTTGACACCGGGCTGATCGACTGCACGCAGGGCTATTCCTACATCATCCCGGCGTTGAAATGGCACGAACAGATCGACAGCTATACCGTGCTCAACTGGGGCCAGATCGGCGGCTATGGGATGTTCTTCAACAAGCAGATCTTTGACAGCTATCCCGAGAGCGTCAAAGCCGCCCTGATCCAGGTTGGCGAAGAGCTGCCCGACAAATTTGCCCAGATCGTGATCGGTGCAAATGAAAAGGCGCTCAATACTCTGCGCGACGGGGGCTATGACCGTCCGATCAAGCTGATCGAAGCGGGCGGCCAGGAGGCGGAGGCCCTGAATGCGGCGGCTCAGCCGTTCATTGCCGAGTGGAAGGAGACCGCGCAGACGGTGGGCCTCGACCCGGATGCTTTGATGAAAGTCTATGGCGATGCGGTCGTGGAATACACCGCCGAGCTTGAGGCCAAAGGGTATCCCTGGCTGCGGGACTGACACCCGCCAACACGTGCGCCCCACACCGGATAGCTAGTGAATATTCGGTGAGTTGCCAGTGAATTGAAGGTGAGTTGCCGGAGCAGATCCGGCAATTCCCAAGGTACAGGCCGGGGGCGCAGGATTTTGAAACCGTCTCCACCAGAGCAAGGGAAGACAGGCATGCTGAACCGGGTAGAACGGATCTTTGTGGATGTTGCGGCGATGGCCATCATCCTTCTGGGTCTTCTGATCTTTGCCGATGTGGTGGCGTTGAATGTGTTTGCGGCACCATTGCCCGACACGATCATCATCGTCCGGGAGCTGATGGTGATTGCCATCGTGTTGCCGCTGGCGGCCGCGACGTTCAGCCGTGCGCATATCGCGGTAGAGTTCGTGACGAATTTCCTGCCAGTTCGGGTGGTCAACTGGTTCGTGGTCTTCGGCGGCCTGTTTGCCCTGCTTGCGCTCAGCCCGCTGGTCTATGCGGGCACCAAGGATCTGCTCCATCAATGGCGCACCGGCAGCGTTTTCTACGGTGATCTCGGTCTGCCGCAATGGCCGGGGCGGCTGGCCTTTGTGATTGGAACCGGCCTCACCTGGATCCGCTTGCTGGTGATGCTGGCGGGGGATGCTGTGACCGCGCTGCGGGGCGGCGAGATTACGTTCAAGGGGCATTGAAATGGACGCAGGCCGCTTGAACGCTCAACACGATACCGACGGATAGGGAATATAATATGGATCCGGCAACTATCGGACTGCTGGCCTTTGGCCTCATGCTCATTCTGCTTGCAATGCGGGTGCCGATCGCATTTGCCCTGATGGGTGTCGCAACGATCGCGGCCTTTGCGATCTTTGCTTTTCGCACCGGGACCTTCATGCCCGAGAGGGCGCTTCGGGCAACCGCGTCTATCGTGTTCTCGAATTCCTTTGATCTGATACACAGCTTTGATCTGTCGATGATCCCGCTGTTCGTGGTGCTGGGCAATATCGCCTACCGGGCCGGGATCACCACCGCCGTCTACAACTCCGCCCGGGTCTGGCTGCAGCAGCTGCGCGGCGGGGTTGCGATGGCATCCATTGTCGGCTGCGGCGGGTTCTCGGCCATCACCGGCTCGTCGATTGCCTGCGCCTCGACCATGGGGCGGATCTGCACGCCCGAGATGCTGCGTATGGGATACGACAAGCGCCTAGCCACAGCCAGCGTTGCGGCCGGCGGCACGATGGGTTCCCTGATCCCGCCCAGCGTCCTCTTCATCGTCTACGCGATCTTTACCGAGACATCGGTCTCCAAGCTGTTTCTTGCTGGCATTTTGCCCGGTTTCCTGACGCTTGTCGGGTTTGTCACTGTCGTGGTGATCTGGTCCGCGGTTGACCCCAAGGTCGCGCCGCTGGCTGCGCAGCGGGCAACGCGTGACGAACGCCTGCGGGCCGCGCTGGAGGCCTGGCCCGCGATCCTCATTTTCCTGATCGTCGTGGTCGGCATCTATGGTGGATTTTTCACCGCAACCGCCGCCGCCGCCGTCGCGGTCGTGGTGACCACGGCCATCGGGTTTGCCCAACGCCGCCTGTCCCTGCGCGACATGTGGGAGGCCGTGCGCGAGACCTGCGTCCAGTCCACCTCCATCTTCATCGTGGCCGCTGCCGCCAAGATCTTTGTCGCGGCCATCGCGTTGACCGGCCTCGCGCCTGCTCTGGTGCAAACGGTCTCTGAGGCGCAATTGTCGTTTCCGGTTCTGCTGCTGTGCATCTGCGCGGTCTACCTTGCGCTCGGCATGTTCCTCGATCCCATCGGGATCATGGTCCTGACTTTGCCGCTCGCGGTGCCGATGGTCGAAGCCTATGGCATGAACCTGATCTGGTTTGGCGTCGTCGTGGTCAAGCTGCTGGAGATCGGACTGATCACGCCGCCTGTCGGGCTGAATGTCTTTGTTCTGTCCAATGTGGTCGGGCGGGCCGCTCCGATTGGCGCGATTTTTGCGGGCATCTGGCGGTTCCTCTGTGCCGATGTGATCGTTTTGGGGCTGATTTTGGCATTCCCGGCGATTTCACTTGTGTTGTCAGAGGCCGTGAAGTGAAGGTGCTTTTCTTTCCTCGGGAAACCCCAGTATGATGCCCCCTCCGAATGCAGCAACCGGACGAAAGACAATGCGCGAGCTTGAGCAGGACCGGCGCTACGCCAATACCCTTGCCCGCGGGCTGCGTATCCTGCGGGCGTTTCGGCCATCTGACAACGGTCTCGGCAATCTTGAGATCTCGCAGCGCACCGGCATTCCACGATCCACCGTATCGCGGCTGACCTTCACCCTCTGCGCCCTTGGCTACCTGACCCACGGGCGGCATTTCGACAAATACCGTCTCGGGCCTGCGGCGCTGGCCTTGGGCAATATCGCCTCGGCGGCCTTCGGCTTTGTCACGGTCGCCTCGCCCCTGATGCAGAAACTGGCCGATGAGGTGAACGCGCTGGTCGGCGTCTCCATTCAGGACGACGGCAATATGTTGATCGTCAAGACCTGGCGCCCGGCCCAATCCCACACGATCTGGCTGGATGTGGGCTACCGGATGCCGGTGCTGACCTCCTCCTCCGGGATCGCCTATCTCGGGGCATTGTCGCGCGAAGAACGGGAAAGGCTGGAAACCCTGATGCCGGAAGAGGCGGCCGCCGACTGTGCCGAGGTCTGGTCCAGGGAACGGTCGCAGCTGCGTCGCGACGGCTATGCCTTTGTGCAGGGGGAGGCCCGCTATTCCAGGTCGATCAACGCTGTGGCGACGCCCTTTCACCCGTCCGAGATCGGCGAGCCGGTTTCGTTCTTCTGTGGCGCAAATGTGGACGACCTCAGCGATCAGCGTATCCGTGAACAGGTCGGACCTGCCCTGGTGCGCACTGTCAACAGCCTCAAGGGGCTGACCGGACAAGCGGTATCCGCCGTCTCCTCGGGCTGATTTTCCCGGCTGTCAAATGACTGACATGATCGGCGCGTACACCCGGTGGGTACGCCAATCCGAAGGACACTGACAGCCATGACCACGTTTCGCCCCGATCCAATGCGTTTCCTGACCGGTGCGAGCGCAGACACATCGCGCCCCCGGGCCATCACGGAACCGGGACAGGGTGGCAAGTTCACCCCTGACGGCGCGCCCCTGCCATTTCCCGGTAACACGGTCATCTGCCATATCGATCCTGCCAGCGATGCCCATGCCGCACTCTGCGACATGCAGGTTGAGGTGCGCGCCAGCGACTTTGGCGCATTGTTCACCTACCTGCCGCCGTCGAGCCTCCATATGACGGTTTTTCAGGGTATCTCGCCGGGCGAGCAGAACTGGCCCCGGGGCATCCGCCCGGAGGCCTCACGCGATGAGGTCACGGCGGAGTTCTATGATCGTCTGATTGAGCAGGGCCTGCCATCGCACCACCAGGTCCGCGCACGGGGCCTCTATGCCGGGCATTCCGTGACGCTTGAGGGGGCGGATGCCACCGAGGAGGCCCGGCTGCGGGCCACGCGCCTGTCGTTGCGGGATTTGACCGGCCTGCGTCATGATCATTTCGACACCTATACGTTCCACAGCACGCTGGGCTATCTGCTGCGCTGGCTGGACGCGTCCGAGGCCTCTGACCTGATTTCTTTTTCCGACGAGGTGTTTGCCCGCCACAGGGATCGGTTGTCGCGGATTGATCTCGGGCCGCTGGAGCTGTGCAATTTTGAGACCATGCATCATTTCGAACCGGTTGCCATTCTGTCCTGAGCCTTGGCTGTCCTGAGCCATGGCCGGCCTTGGTGGAGGCGCAAACGCCTGTGTTTTGCATTTTGCGTGCCATGACCTGCACTGACGGCGGAGGATCTGCTGCAAAGCAGGGGCGAAAGCGCGGGCAGGGCTTGACCTGCGCCGCATGAGCCTGTTTGACCACTGGCAAATGACAACCTGAGCATCGAAGTCGCGCGGCCTTCCGGCTGCGTCGGTCTGGAGGGGCAAAGATGTGGAATCTCATCGCTGATGTAGGCGGGACCAATATGCGGCTTGCGGCCGTGAATGCCGAGGGCGAGATCCTTGAGCAGTCTCGCTATGACACCAAGGGGACGCTGAATCTGGAGCAGGCCTGTGCCGATTTTGCGGCCCATCGTGGCAGCGCCCCGGGTCGGGCCGTCATCGCGGCCGCGGGCGTGGTGCGGGGGGGATCGGTACAGCTGACCAACGCCCACCAGAGCTTTTCCGAACGCGGCATTGCGTCATCGCTGAAGATTGAGCGCGCGCGCGTACTGAATGATTTCGAAGCCGCCGCCTGGTCGCTGGCCTCGGTCGGCGAAAGCGATGTGACCGTGCTGCAAGGCCAGGCGGTTTTCCCGAAGGAGCCCTGCCTGATCATCGGCCCCGGCACCGGGCTGGGCGTCGGCGCGCTGGTCTGGAGCAACGGGGACCCCTGTGTCGTACCGGGCGAGGGCGGCCACGTGGCATTGGGGCCGCGTACGCCAGAGGAAGTTCCGATTTTCGAAGCATTGCGCGAGGAATGGCCGGAGGTCGGCATGGGGCCGGGGCTGGTGGTGGAAGCCGAGGCGATCCTGTCGGGGACCGGGCTGCCGGTGTTCTACCGGGCGGTGGCCAAGAGCATGCATCTGACCGCGCCTCTGACCACGGGCGCGGAGATTTTTGCATCCGCCAAGGCCCGGCTCGACACCGCAGCGGTGCGCAGCGTTGCATTGTTTGCGCAATACCTCGCCGGGGTCGCCGGTGACCTCGGCCTCGTCTTCGCGGCCAAGGGCGGCGTGTTCGTGACGGGCGGTGTGGCAGCCGCAAACCCGTGGATCTTTGACCAGGCCTTTGTCGATGCGTTCAATGCGGGGGGGCGCCATACGTCCTGGCGTCAGGAATTGCCCTTGCACCTCTATCATCAGCCGAATTTTGGCCTGATCGGCGCGCGCAACTATCTGGCTGCGCGCTAGCCTCTCGCGAGAGGCGCCAAAGCCCGAGGGGCAGGGACGCCAAACCGCCCGACAGGTCGGGCAGGGCGGCCTTTTCTCCCGGGGACGGCCATGCCGGCGCTTGAGGGCGCTACAGCAGCTCGGCGATGTCCACGGCCCGGTGCTCCGTCATGGAGATTTGCGCAGCCATCCCCATCAGAACCGCCATTTTGCCGTCCTCGAGAGAGACGTCGGGCCGCGGGCGCAGACCCCGGACCATTTCGAGAAACCCGCGATGCTGATAGAAGGTGGAGCCATTGTGGTCTCCGGCCTCCAGAAGCGTCGGATCGACGGGGATGTCCCGCACCTCCGGCCCCTTGGGGGTGCGTGGGGAGACCACGACCTGCGGCACCGGCGGCGCGCCGAGATGTTCAGGCCAGAACCGCCCCGGTCCCGGGACATGCGCCTCGATCTTGCCCTTGGGCCCCACTGCCGAAATCTCCTCCTGATAGCGCGATCCTTCTGCGAACATGCACAGCTCCAGCATCGCGCGGGCGCCATTGGCGAAATCCACAATCACATAGCCATTGTCGAAGATATCTGGCGTCTCGCCATCGTATGTCTCGTCGAGATGGTTCACATCCATGCCGCCGGAGGCCAGCACCCGCAGGGGTTCGGATTTCAGTGCAAACCGCATGAGATCAAAGAAGTGACAGCATTTCTCGACGAAGGTGCCGCCGGTGAACCGGTTGAACCGGTTCCAGTCTCCGACCTTTTCAAGAAACGGAAAGCGATGTTCGCGGATGGTCAGCATCCGAATGCCGCCGGTGGCGGCCTCCGCCTCGGTCAGCAGGGTCGCGACGGGCGGCATGTAGCGGTATTCCATCGCCACCCAGACCGGCGCCGGATAGGCGGCGCGAAAGGCGTCGAGCCGGGCGATATGCGCGGCATCGGTGAACAAAGGTTTTTCCACCAGCACCGGCAGCGGGCGCGTGGCGGCGAGCGCTTCCAGTTGCTCCACATGGCGGAAGTTCGGGCTCGCGATGAGAATGCAGTCGAGGTTTTCGACCGCCAGCAGCGCCTCGATACTGTTCACCAGTTGCGCTCCGGGGGCAAAGGCCAGGCTGGCCGTGGCCATGTGCGGATCCGGTTCAAAGATCGCCGAAACCCGGGTCCCCTCCAGCAGCGCGATATTGCGCAGATGTTCCTGCCCCATCATGCCGCAGCCGATGATGCCGTAGTGAATGATATCTGACACGGGTCTTCTCCCTCAAATCAGGCGCTGAACATAGAGCGCTTTGTCTGTGTCGAACCAGGTTCTGGAAAATTCCACCGGCGCAGGATCCTGCGCCCAGCTGAAACGTTCGATAAATCCGGTGAGCGTGCCGGGCCGGAGCGCAAAGCTCTGCGGTGCCCAATCCGGGACGGCACCGATCGAGACCCGGTCTTCGGCGCGGGCGATGATCAGGCCCAGCTGCAACTGATAGGTCCGATAGAGCGAATCCGACATCTTTTGGGGTCTGATCTCTCCCGCCGCCCCATCAAGCCAGATCTCTTCGACGGCGATGGGCAGGCGGTTCAGATAGCGCAGCCGGCGAATGCGGGTGCCGTGATCCGCGCGCCCGAACCGGGGCAGATCCGCCGGTTTCTCCACCACGGCAAGGTCCAGAATATCCGCTGTCGGCAGGCCGCCTCCGGTGGTCAGCTCCAGCCGGAACATGGAATAGACGCTCGGCGCCGCGTGGGTGCTCCGGATGTAGTTCCCCGATCCCTGCACGCGCTCCAGCATGCCTTTTTTCTCAAGCTCCGACAGGGCCTTGCGCAGGGTGCGGACCGTTGTGCCGTGGCTTTTTGCCAGCTCCCGTTCCGGCGCCAGCCGCTGCCCGTCGACCAGACGCCCAGCCGCAATCTCGCGGATCAGGAATTCGCTGATCTGCATATAGATCGGCAGCGCCGTCGGGGTGTCGCGATCAAGGTCATGTATCGGGGTCATGCAATCGCCGACTGTGGGAGGGGAGGGGATGAAAATAATTGATGCACCATTGATGTACTTTAAATCTGCTGCTACGCAAGAGGAAATTCGTTCGCTCATCAGGAGACAGAAATGACCGTAGTCCCCATCACCTCTCCCGATCTGGATGCCGCCGAAGTCTCGTGGTTTTCGGCTCTGTGCTCGGACGACTATCAGTTTCTCGGGTTGCCGGACGGGGACCTGCGGTCCTCCTGGGCCCATTGTTCCGAGATCGTGAAGACCGCCGAAGAACAGGGGTTCCGCAATATCCTGTGCCCCTCTTCCTATCAGGTCGGTCAGGACACCCTGTCCTTCGTTGCGGGTTGCGCGCCGATCACGTCAAAGATCAACATGCTCGCGGCGGTGCGCTGCGGCGAGATGCAGCCGATCATGCTGGCCCGCACCATTGCGACGCTGGATCACATGCTTGAGGGGCGGTTGACGGTCAATATCATCTCCTCGGATTTTCCCGGAGAGACGGCGGCCAGCGACTATCGGTATCAGCGTTCGCGTGAGGTGGTGGAGATCCTGAAACAGGCCTGGACGCAGGATGAGATCAACTACAAGGGCGAGGTCTACAATTTCGAGGGCCTCACCACGGACCCGGCCAGGCCCTATCAGAGCGGCGGGCCGCTTTTGTATTTCGGCGGCTATTCCCCGGCGGCGCTGGAGCTGTGCGGGCAGCATTGCGACGTCTACCTGATGTGGCCGGAAAAAATGGAAGAGCTGCGCGCCCGGATGGAAGCCGTTCACGCGGTCGCAGAGAGATACAACCGCACTCTGGACTATGGTCTGCGGGTACATGTCATCGTGCGTGACACCGAGGCAGAAGCGCGGGAATATGCGGATTACCTCGTCTCCAGACTCGACGACGAGCAGGGCACTGCGATCCGTGACCGGGCATTGGATGCCAAATCGCTTGGGGTCAGCCATCAGGCCAAAAACCGGGAAATCGCGGATGATGCCGGTTTCATCGAACCCAACCTGTGGACAGGGATCGGGCGGGCGCGGTCGGGCTGCGGCGCGGCGCTGGTCGGGTCCACCGATCAGGTGATGAGCAAGCTGGAAGCCTATCAGAAAATGGGCATCCGCGCTTTCATCCTGTCCGGTTATCCGCATATTGACGAGGCGCGCCATTTTGGCAGCCGTATTTTGCCCAATATGAAAACCTGCTCGCTGCCGGAGGCCTATGGCCGGGTGCCCGCGAGCACACCGGAAACGCCGCTTGGTGTAGGAGTTCGCCGCTAATGGACCGTATCAAACTCAACGATGACCTGGAATTTTCGCGCCTGATTTACGGCATGTGGCGGATCGGCAACGACAGCGACACCTCCGTCAAACATGTAGAGGCCAAGATCGAGGCCTGTCTCGAACAGGGCATCACCACCTTTGATCAGGCGGATATCTACGGCGACTACGGCGCCGAGGCGATCCTTGGTGCCGCATTGAAGGCCAACCCCTCCCTGCGCGACCGGATGGAGATCGTGACCAAATGCGATATCGTCGCCCCGATCGGGCGTTATGCGCACAAACCGGTGAAATATTATGACACCTCGCGGACCCATATCGAGCTGTCGGTCGAGACCTCCCTGCGTGAAATGGCGATAGAGCAGATCGACCTGCTGCTCATCCACCGCCCGGATCCTTTGATGGATCATATGGAAACCGGTGCCGCGCTGGATGATCTGGTCAAGGCGGGCAAGGTGAAATCCGTTGGCGTGTCGAATTTCCGGCCCTGGGACTGGGAGCTGCTGCAGTCGGGCATGCGCACGCCGCTGGCCACCAACCAGATCGAGCTTTCCCTCTCCGAGCTGTCGCCCTTCACCAATGGCGACCTGGCGTTCCATCAGAAAAACGGTCAGCCGGTCATGGCCTGGTCGCCCTTGGGCGGCGGCAGCCTGATGACCGGGACCAGCGATCTGACGGCGCTGATGGATCAGATCGCAGCGGCACAGGGCGTTGATCGCGCAGCGGTGGCGGTGGCGTTTCTGCTGCGCCACCCGGCGCGGATCCTGCCGGTTCTGGGCACCAATAACCTGACCCGGATCAAGTCTATCTCGGATGCGCTGACGGTCGAGATGGACCGGGAAACCTGGTTCAACCTCTACCAGACCGGTCTGGGCCGGGAGGTTCCGTGACATGGGCCTACAGATGAGCGACAAGAGCTTTCAGGCCTTTGTGCCGGACGAAAGCAACACGCGGCTGCTGCGCGACGCCTTCGGGCGCTTTGCCACCGGGGTCACCATCGTGACCGCCGCCACTGACGAAGGCGTCGTGGCGATCACCGCCAGCAGCTTTTCGTCCGTCTCGCTGACGCCGCCGATGGTGCTGTGGTCGCCGGATCGCACCTCCCGGCGGTTTCCGCATTTCGAACGCGCCGAGCATTACGCGATCCATGTTCTGGCGGCAGATCAGGACGACCTGTGTTTCCGGGTGGCAAAGGATGCAGGCGGGTTGCGGGCGCTGGATCTGGCCTGCAATGCCGAAGGCGTGCCCGTGCTTGAGGGGTGTCTGGCCCGGTTTGAATGTACCCGCCGCGCGGTATACGACGGAGGAGACCATGCCATTGTGCTGGGCGTCGTAAACCGGGCGGAAATGCGGGACGGCGGCGAGCCGCTGACTTTTTTCAAGGGACAGTTGGGACGAATTTCGGCGCATTGATCCGGGCATTGATCCGGGCAGGGTGCAGAGCCTGAGGGACGCCTCGGGATGTCTGTATAGGGGAGGACGGAAATGAACGCTTTGATGGCGGTAGTGACACCGCTGTATTGGGTCAACGCGACCCTGCTGCGCCTCGGGCGCTGGGTGGGCTGCGCCGCCGTGGCCGCCATGGTGGTGGCCATCCTCATTCAGGTCTTCTGTCGCTACGTGTTGAACAACGCGCTGCCCTGGCCTGATGAAGCCGCCCGGTTCTGTATGCTTTGGATGACCGGGCTGATGGCGCCCACGGCCTTTCGCCAAGGTGGCTTTGTGGCCATTGACACCCTGTCGGCGCTGCTTCCCGTCCGGCTCGGCAGCGCGCTGTCGCTGCTGCTTCTGTGTCTCAGCCTGCTGGTCCTGATCGTCGCCATTCAAATCGGATACAAAGAGGTCACCGGCATCGGTGGCCGCTTCACCACCGCATCGCTCTACCTGCCGACGTCGCTGGGCTTTGACAGCTGGTATCGGGTGCCGCGCAGCTGGATGATGATGTCGCTGCTGGTGGGGATCGGGCTGCTGATCCTTGTCAATGCGGAGCTGATCCTGCACCGTATCGTCGCGCTCCTTGGCGGCGGTGCCCGGCTGCCGGAAATCCGCTACGCCACAGTCGAAGGGGCCGAGTGATGTTGATCTGGTTCCTGCCTCTCTTTCTTGTCTTTCTGATGATCGGTCTGCCGGTGTTTTTCGGCCTGCTGGCGGCGCCGGGCCTGCTGTTGTGGTTCAACGGGCAAGAGCGCGATATCACGCTGCTGTACCGCAATCTCTACAATGGGATGGACAGTTTCCCGCTGATGGCGATCCCCTTCTTCATGCTGGCGGGTGAGCTGATGAACAAAGGCGGCATCACGCTGCGTCTGGTCGAGTTCTCGCAGGCTCTGATGGGGCATCTGCGGGGCGGTCTGGCGCATGTGAACGTGTTGTCGTCGATGCTGTTTGCCGGGCTGTCCGGCTCTGCGGTGGCAGATACTTCGGCGCTTGGGTCAATGTTGATCCCGGCGATGGAGAAACAGGGATACAGTCGCAGATTTGCCGCTGCCATCACCGCAGCCAGTTCCGTGATCGGCCCGATCATTCCGCCCTCGGGGATCATGATCATCTATGCCTATGTCATGGGTGAAAGCGTTGCGGCGCTGTTCCTGGCGGGTCTGGTGCCCGGTATCCTGGTCGGTGTCGGCCTGATGCTGATGGTCAAGGTCATGGCCGACCGCTACGATTTCCCGGTGGCCTCGCGCCGCTACACCTGGGGCGAGCGCGGCCAGGCCAGCCTCAAGGCGTTTTTTCCGCTGATGACCCCGGTGATCATCCTCGGGGGTATTCTCCTCGGCGTCTTCACCCCTACCGAGGCCGCTGCCGTGGCCGTGGCCTATGCGTTGATCATCGGCTTTTTTGTCCTGCGGACGCTGACCGTGACGGAATTGCCCAATATCCTGACCCGGGCCGGGATCACCTCGGCGGTGGTCTTGCTGCTGGTCGGCGCGGCAATGTCGTTCAAGACCGTGGTCTCGCTCAGCCATGCGCCCGAACATCTGGCCGACTTCATTCTATCGCTGACCGAAAACCCGCTGCTGCTGCTGTTTTTGATCAACCTGCTGTTGTTTGGCGTCGGGATGTTTCTGGATGCGGGGCCTGCCATTATCATCCTGGGTCCGATCCTTGGGCCGGTGTTTACCGGCATGGGTGTCGATTCCGTCCATTTCGCCATCATCATGTGCGTGAATCTCACGGTTGGCCTGGCGACACCGCCCATGGGGTTGGTGCTGTTCGTGGCCTCGGCCGTGTCGGGCGAGCGCGTGACCACAATCGCCCGTGCGATCCTGCCGTTTCTGGCGGTGGAGATTGCGGTGATCTTTCTGATCACCTATGTCCCCGCGATTTCCATGACGATCCCGCGTTTGACCGGGTTCGCGAATTGATCCGACCAACAATCTGACGAATAAGACGAATAACAAGAGCACCAGGGAGGAAACCATATGCTCAAGACCGCTCTGAAAACCGCCGCCGTTGCGGCCCTTTTGTCCGCGACCGCGCTCTCGGCAGCCGCTGCGGATTACACCATTCGCGCGACAGCCAACTCCAACGAGAATGACGAGGATTATGATGGCCTCGTTGTGTTCAAGAACTACGTCGAGGCAGCCTCCAACGGGGCCATCGAGGTGGAACTGTTCATCGGCACCCAACTGTGCTCGAACGGCGCAGAATGCCTCCAGGGTGTGGCCGATGGTTCGATCGATGTCTACATCTCCACCTCTGGCGGCGCCTCGGGGCTGTTTCCCTACGTGCAGGTGCTTGATCTGCCCTATCTGATGGCGGACGACCGGGTGGCGGAACATGTTCTGTCCGGCGATTTCACCCGCACCATTCGCGACATGGCGCTCGAGGATTCTGGTGACACCATTCGCCTGATGACCATCGGCAACACTGGCGGCTGGCGGAACTTTGCCAATACCAAACGCCGTGTGGCAGAGCCGGGCGATATGGCTGGGCTGAAGATCCGGACGGTGGTTGCCGACCTTCCCCAGGAACTGGTCAAGGCGCTGGGCGCATCGCCCACTCCGATCCCGTGGCCGGAGCTGTTCACCTCCTTCCAGACGGGCGTCGTCGAAGGCTCCAAGAATGGCATTACCGACATTATGGGCATGAAGTTCCCGGATGCCGGCCTGCAGTATGTGACGCTGGACGGTCACGCCTACATGGGCGCGCTGTGGTGGATGTCGAATGAAACCTTCGTGGCCATGCCGGAGGATATGCGGCAGGTGGTCGTCGACGGGTTCTACGCATTGCAGCAGGCGACCTTTGCCTCGCCCAAGCGCAAGTCCATTGCCGCCTATCAGGAGTTCGTAGAAGGTGGCGGCGACCTTTATGTACCAACACCCGACCAAAAAGCCGCGTTCAAAGACGCCGCTTCACCGGTCTATGACTGGTTCAAAGCCAATGTGACCAAAGGGGACGCGGCGTTCACCGCCCTGACTGAGGCGGTCGCCGCAGCGGAGACTGAAATCAACGCCGCTCGGATGAAGGACCTGAAGTAGTCTGAGACCGCACGCACAAGGATGGGGCGGGCCACCGGTCGGCCCCATCGCCACAGCACACATCGCCACAGCAGACGGCGTGCCTGGTGCCCAAATTTGGAGGCCATGCGGGTCATCCTCATTTAAGCCACTCGATCAGGCTGATGCGACGACACAAGTGCGGGCCATGCCCGTGGCACATTGCCAGTCCGAGGTGACCCGGCGGAGCGCCTGCGGCGCACAGGTTCAGGCGCTTCCGCGCCAGCCGGAAGCAGGCGGCAACCCTCATCTTTTTACAAATACCTCGGGGGAGGCCCGCATGGGCCGGGGGCAGCGCCCCGGACAACGTTCATACCGGATCGCTGAGGGGGATCAATGAAACGGATACATCCAACCCTTGTAGTCATCGACCAGTATATGCGCTTTTTCGATCTGATCAGGCGTCATCTTCTTGACCACCTCTTCAAGGCTGATCGCGGCGTCAGGGTCCCCGCCGATGGCGGACAGCGTGTACCACATATAGGCCCGCGTCAGATCCGGGGCAGGCAGGCCGCGTCCGATCTCATAATACCAGCCGACCCCCGACTGCGCGCCGGGATGCCCTTTCATGGCGGAGCGCAGATACCACTCAAAGGCACGTTCGTCGTCCTGAGTGACCCCAAGACCAAGCGCGAACATCACGCCGATCAGTTCCTCCGCATCGGCATTCCCCGATCGCGCCGCAGGCAGAAACGCCTCATAGGCCGCCTCATAGGCTCCGGTTTCCATCAGATCGCGCGCGTCCTCAATGTCGGCTTGAGCAGACAGGGGAATGAGAGCCAAAATCAGCAAAAAGATCCGCATCATATCGTGTCGCTCCTCGGAAGCTTCGTTCTCGGCCTATGGCTCTCGGCTCCGGTATGGGCCGAAGATGCGCTGTCGCCGCTGCGGGCTCAGGATTTCCGACCCGTCTCAAAGGCGCAGGCTGACCTGGGTCAGCTCCTGTTTTATGATAAAATCCTCTCGGGGAACAGAAATATCGCCTGCGCGACCTGTCATCACCCGGCATTCGGCTCTTCCGATGCGCTATCTCTCGGAATTGGCGAGGGCGGCGAGGGGCTCGGGCCGCAGCGGACCGGCGGGCAGGGGCGGGGGCGGATCGAACGGCGGGTTCCGCGCAATGCGCCCGGTCTGTGGAACCTCGGTGCCAACCATTTCCGGGTGCTGATGCACGACGGGCGGATCAGCCGGGATAACCTCTATGGCAATGGCTTCAACACGCCGGCCGAGGAATGGCTGCCGCCGGGGCTCGACAGCGTTCTGGCCGCTCAGGCCTTGTTCCCACTCAGCTCGGAGCGCGAGATGGCGGGGGGCACCGAGGAAAACGAAGTCGCAGGGGCCGTGTTCGACCGCATCGACAAGGGCTGGCCGATCCTGGCAAAGCGGGTGCGGACGATCCCGGCCTACGGAGCAGGTTTCGTCTCCGCATTTGACCACATCGACACGCCCGAAGAAGTCACCATCGTCGAGATCGCAAATGCGCTGGCGGCCTTTATCAGTCTGGAATTTCGCAGTACGGACAGCCCCTTCGACGCTTATCTTGCGGGGGATGCAACGGCGCTTTCACCGGCGGCGCAGAAGGGCAGGGACCTGTTTTTCGGTGACGCGGGATGCTCCGCATGCCATTCTGGCCCGTTCTTCACCGATCAGGGGTTCCGGGCACTCGGGCTCCCGGCCTTCGGGCCCGGCCGCACCCGCCGTTTTGATCTGATCGCGCGAGATACCGGCCGCATGGGAGAAAGCGACGATCTCGCCGATGCCTATCGCTTCCGCACGCCCAGCCTGCGCAATGTGGCCTTGACCGCCCCCTATGGGCACAATGGCGCCTATCCGACCCTTGAGGCGATGATCCGCCATCACCTGGACCCGGAGACTGCACGTAGCAACTGGCGGCGAAGCGATCTGACCCTGCCGGAGGTTCCATGGCTGACGGCGGTGGATTTCATGGTGCAGGCCGACCGCTTCGAGATGGCGCGCCAGGCGGCACGGCGCGACATCGACCTGCAGCCGCGCACAGAGCCCGAGATTGACGCGCTGGTGGCATTTCTCAGAAGCCTGACCGGCTCCCTCTCGGTCTCGGATCCCCCCTACGGGGTGCCGGAGCAGGTGCCCAGCGGGCTTCCGGTGGATCGCCCCTGACGGGCAGTGCCGACCCTGCGAGGCTACTGCAGGGACTTCAGCAATGAGGCCTCGACATGCTGCAGATGCAGGCGCATGGCGCGTCTGGCGGAAGGGGCTGCGCCGGCACAGATCGCATTGGCGATCGCGCCATGCTGGATCGAATTCTCGGCGATTTCCTCCGGCCCCATGGCCGTTTGGCGGGCGCGGGTCCACTCGGCCGCTTGCCGCAGGCTGCGAATTTCCTCGAACAGGGTCAGGAAAACGGCGTTTCCGGACATTTCGGCAATTTTATAGTGAAAAATATCGTCGGCGCGCTCATACCCGGCCAGATCCGGCGCACGCAGCGTGTTTTCCATCAGCCGCAGCAGGCGGGCCTTGTCTTCGGCGCTGCCCCGTTCGGCCGCATAGGCAGCGAGGGCCGGTTCCAGTTCGAGCCTGACTTCCATCAGATCGCCCGGTGACACGCGCCGGGCCAGCACTCCAAACCGTTCCGACGCCTGCGCCGGAGGCGGCTGCAGAAAAGTCCCCTGACCGTGGCGGCGAAAGATCAGACCCTCTCGGGCGAGATCGTCCAATACCGCACGCAGTCGGCTCCGCGAGATCTCCAACCGATCCGCCAATGTGCGCTCGGGCAGCAGCCTGTCGTCCACGGCCAGGCTGCCGCTCAGGATCGCCGCGCGCAATTCCTCCGTTGTGGGCGTCGGGCGCATCACAGCCAGCCTGCCTGCTGGGCCAGATCGGCGAACATCCGCAGCGAGGTGAGCATCAGGAAAAAGCCGAAACACAGCTTCAGCATGCGGCGCGGGATGGCATGCGCCACCTTCACGCCGACGCGGGCAAAGGTTGTCGACAGCGGGATGATCACCACCGCAAGCAGCAGATTGACATAGCCGAAGGAGAGCGGCGGCAGGCCTTCGGCGCCGAAACCGGTCACCATATAGATCACGGCGCCGGGCAGGCCGATGATGAAACCGATGGCTGCGGATGTGCCCACGGCCTTGCGGATGTCATAGCCGAGAAAGCTCAGCGTCGGGACGCAGACGGTGCCGCCGCCGATCCCCATCATGGCGGACACGCCACCGGCAAAAACACCAAGGCCCGCCCAGACCGGTTTCGAGAACGACCTGGGCTCGGGGGCGTCATTGGGTTTGCGCAGGATCATGTCCAGCGCCACCGCCATCGCAACAGTGGCGAACACCACCAGCAGGACATTGCCGGAGACCAGCCCGCCCAGAATGCCGCCGATGACCACGCCGATCAGGATCGATGGCGCCCAAAGCCGCAGCAACCCGGTGTCGATCGCACCCTTCTTGTAGTGGCCATAGCCGGAGGACATCGAGGTGAAGACGATCGTCGCAAGAGAGGTCCCCACCGCGACCTGCATCGTCAGTGCCGGATCCATGCCGGTCAGCGACAAGGCGAAGTACAATGCGGGCACGATGACGATACCACCTCCAACGCCCAACAGCCCCGCAAGAATGCCTCCGATGACCCCTGCAGCAGCGGCAACCGCAAGTAGGGGCAACAATGTTCCAAGTTCCAGCATGTCGTTCTGTTCCGGTTTGTTGGCCTGTTGCAGGCGAAAATGGGTGCCGTATTTAAAACCAATTTAGGATTGGTGTGTAGCTTTCCAGGGGAGATTGGTCAAGCTCGGTCAGGCACGCCACGAAAGCAGGCAGGCCACGGCGACAGGCATGCGACGAACGCAGGTCGGCCGCGATGATGGGCCGGTCGGGTCAGTAGGGGTGGGAAAACCCAGAGTGAGAATCCAGCAAGAACTGCGCAATCAATGGCTTGGCTGCGGCCCCAAGCGCCGAGGCATTGGCCCCGATACGGCCCTCCTGCACGACCGGGAGAATCAGCCCTCGCGTATCCAGCAGGGGCAATTCCTCACGGACACGGTCGACGAGCCGGGTCCTTAAATCGGCAGGCATGGCGCCGTCGATCACCACTGCCTCGAAGTCGATCACCGCGCAGGTTGCCAGAGCTGCACGGGCAAGCGCCTGGGCGGTATCCTCCAGCCAGCGGTCGGCGTAGTCCTGAATGCGGCTCCAGTCCTGTGGCTGTTGCCACAGCACGGTCGGATCGATATCGGCCTGGATCAGGCGCCGTTCCAGGACCCGGATTGACGCGGTATCCAGCAGCCGCGCCTCGCGCCCGTCAGTCCCGCGTGAGGGCAGGGGACCAAGAGCGCCCGCATTGCCCTGGCTGCCTTCGTAAACGGAATTGTTGAGCACGACCCCGCCGCCGAGAAACGAGGCAATGAAGAAATAGACGCAATCGCGCCAGATGCTGCTGCCACCGAACATATGCTCGGCGCGGCAGGCTGCCGTGGCATCGTTGATCACAAAGACATGCAGATCGCTGAACTTGCCAATCTCTTGCACCAGATCCAGCTCTTTCCAGGCCTCCAGGCTGGCCTTCGGGGCTCCGACCTCTTCATGCCAGCGCCACAGATTGAAGGGTGTGGCGACGCCGATGCCACAGACGCGCAGCCGGTGGACGGGAGACAGCCCAGCCTGGATTTCACTCAGGCTCCGCTCGATAAAGCCAAAAACCTCTTGCGGTTGCGGATAGGGATAGCGCAGGCGCCGTTGGGCATGAACAGTGCCGCGGAAATCCGTGAGCAGCAGATCGGTACTGCGGCGTCCGATCTTTATCCCGTAGGAGAACAGCCCCTCCGGGTTGATATCCATCGGCACGGAGGGTTTGCCAACGCGCCCTTTCTGGCTCGCGCCCCGCAGAATCAGCCCGTCATGCTCCAACTTGCGCAGGATGACCGAAACGGTCTGCGGCGACAGGCCTGTCCGACGGGCCATTTCACTGCCCGGCATGGCGCCGTCCTGATGCAGGACCGACAGCATCAGCCGTTCATTATGTGCGCGGACCTCGCTCTGGTTCGCGCCGCTGCTATAGGGGCGTAGTTTTGGCATGGCCGGTTCTTTGCCCTTCTCCTCCTGATAAGGCAAGAGGGTGCAACTCTCGCGTTAATAAATCAAGTTTAATTACTTATTGACAGTTTTCATGGAATCGCGCCTTAATGAGGGCAGGCGACGTCGAGGCTGGATGAGAACACCAGCGGGCGACGCAACATGACTTCAGTGTTCTTTGGGAGGAGACCATGATGAAATTTCTGCTGAGCACCATTGCAGGTGTGACCCTGATGACCGGTGCAGCGCAGGCCACCACCGCCTGTCTGATCACCAAGACCGACACCAATCCGTTCTTTGTGAAGATGAAGGAAGGCGCAACCGCCAAAGCTGAAGAGCTGGGAATGGAGCTCAAGACCTTTGCGGGTAAAATCGACGGCGACCACGAAACGCAGGTCGCGGCTATCGAAACCTGCATCGCGGATGGTGCCAAGGGCATCCTGCTGACGGCCTCTGACACGTCCTCCATCGTTCCGGCCGTGCAGCAGGCCCGCGATGCCGGGCTGGTTGTGATCGCGCTCGACACCCCGCTCAGCCCGATTGACGCGGCGGATGCAACCTTTGCCACCGACAATTTCCTCGCCGGTGAATTGATCGGCCAATGGGCCGCAGCGGCGCTGGGCGAGCAGGCTGCAACCGCAAAGATCGCCATGCTCGATCTGGCCGTCAGCCAACCCACCGTGGGTGTGCTGCGCGATCAGGGCTTCCTCAAGGGCTTTGGCATTGATCTGAATGACCCCAACAAATGGGGCGACGAAGATGACGCGCGGATCATCGGCAACGATGTGACCGCCGGCAACGAAGAGGGCGGCCGCAAGGCAATGGAAAACCTGTTGGCGCAGGATCCGATGATCAATGTGGTCTACACCATCAACGAACCCGCTGCCGCCGGTGCCTATGAGGCGCTGAAATCCATCGGTCGCGAAAACGACGTGCTGATCGTCTCTGTCGATGGCGGCTGCCCCGGCGTGCAAAACGTCAAGGAAGGGGTGATCGGTGCCACCTCGCAGCAATATCCGATGATGATGGCCGCCTTGGGCGTCGAAGCGATCCAGAAATGGGCCGAAGAGGGCGTGAAGCCGGAACCAACACCGGGCAAGGATTTCTTTGACACCGGCGTGGCGCTGGTCACCGACAAACCGGTCGAGGGCGTCGACAGCATCGATACCACAGAGGGCACCAACCTCTGCTGGGGCTGAGCCCCGCCCTCAGACCCGTCTGAACAAGAGCAGTGAGGAGGGGCGGCACCAAAAAGGGCCGCCCTTTTTCTTAACGCATTGCATAAAAACAATAGAGACCAGCCCCGAAACCGCGGGCGATTTGGAGGAGTGTCATGTCAACCCCGCAGAGCTACGAGGCCGCGGCTGCCGGAAGTCCGGAAACGGTGGCCGAATTCGATCACGGCCATCAAAGTTTCATCCAGAAATTCCAGCACGCCTTGCATGTGACGCCATCGCTGGTGCCGCTGATCGTGCTGATGCTGTCCATTGTGATCTTTGGGCTGTTGCTCGGGTCCAAATTCTTCTCACCCTTCGCGCTGACGCTCATCCTGCAGCAGGTGGGGATCGTCGGCATCGTGGCCTGCGCGCAATCGCTGGTGATCCTGACGGCGGGGATCGACCTCTCTGTCGGTGCGATCATGGTGCTGAGCTCGGTGGTGATGGGGCAGTTCACCTTTCGCTATGGCCTGCCGCCCGCCGTGGGCGTTGCCTGTGGACTGCTCTGCGGGACCGCCTGTGGTTTCATCAACGGCTGGCTGGTCGCACGTATGAAACTGCCGCCCTTCATCGTGACGCTGGGCATGTGGCAGATCGTTCTGGCCGGAAACTTCCTCTATTCCGCCAATGAAACCATCCGGAGCCAGGATATCTCTGCCAACGCGCCCTTCCTGCAGTTCTTTGGCGAGAAGTTCAAAGTCGGCGGCGCGGTCTTCACCTATGGCGTCCTGTTCATGGTGCTGCTGGTGCTGTTGCTTGCGTATATCCTGCGGCACACGGCCTGGGGGCGGCATGTCTACGCGGTCGGCGATGACAAGGAAGCAGCCGAACTCTCCGGTGTCGACACGGACAAGGTGCTGATCTCGGTCTATATGCTCTCCGGCCTGATCTGCGCCTTTGCGGGCTGGGCCCTGATCGGGCGGATCGGCTCGGTGTCGCCGACCTCGGGGCAGCTGGCCAATATCGAGTCCATCACCGCCGTGGTGATCGGTGGCATATCCCTCTTTGGGGGGCGCGGCTCGGTGCTCGGGACCTTCTTCGGGGCGCTGATTGTCGGTGTCTTCACGCTGGGGCTACGGCTTCTTGGGGCCGACGCGCAGTGGACCTATCTTCTTATCGGCGTCTTGATCATTGCCGCCGTCGCAGTGGACCAGTGGATCAGAAAGGTATCGGTATAATGCAACCTATTCTCAAAGGCCGCGGTCTGGTGAAACGCTATGGCCGGGTGACGGCGCTAGATCATTGCGATTTCGAGTTGATGCCGGGCGAGATCCTTGCGGTGATCGGCGACAACGGCGCCGGAAAATCCACCTTGATCAAGGCGCTCTCCGGTGCGGTGATCCCGGACGAAGGCACAGTGGAGCTGGATGGCAAACCGGTGAATTTCCACTCTCCCATCGACGCCCGCGAGGCCGGGATCGAGACGGTGTATCAGACGCTGGCCATGTCTCCGGCCTTGTCCATCGCCGACAATATGTTCATGGGGCGCGAATTGCGCAAACCCGGCTGGCGCGGCCAGGTGCTGCGGCAGCTGGACCGGGCCAGAATGGAAAATGTGGCCCGTGAAAAGCTGAACGATCTGGGGTTGATGACGATTCAGAACATCAACCAGGCGGTCGAGACCCTGTCTGGCGGTCAGCGTCAGGGGGTGGCCGTGGCCCGCGCCGCAGCCTTTGGCTCCAAGGTGATCATTCTGGACGAGCCGACTGCGGCGCTTGGTGTCAAGGAGAGCCGCCGGGTGCTGGAGTTGATCCAGGACGTCCGCTCGCGTGGTATTCCGATCATTCTGATCAGCCACAACATGCCCCATGTGTTTGAGGTTGCAGACCGCATCCATGTGCATCGCCTGGGCAAGCGGCTCTGTGTGATTGATCCGAAGCAACATGAGATGTCAGATGCGGTGGCCTATATGACAGGCGCGCGGGAACCGGATCCGGCCATGTCCGCGGCATGACCGCAGCGCCGAGTGACATGCGGGGTGCCGTCTCCGCAGGCGCCCCGTCAGAGGCCGACCTTCAGGCGCTCTGCGATACGGTGCTTGGGCGGCTTGACCTGAGCAGCGCGCGGCGGCAGCTGGTTGCGATTTCAGGAGCGCCGGGTAGTGGGAAATCCACGCTGTCCGCCCCCTTGGCGGCGGCGATGTCGGCCCGGGGAGTTGCGACCGAGGTGGTGCCGATGGATGGATTCCATCTCGACAACTCCATGTTGGCGCCGCGGGGGTTGCTGGAGCGAAAAGGGGCGCCCGAGAGCTTCGATCTCGACGGTTTTGCCCGTCTGTGCGCGGCGCTGAAGTCCTCGGAGCGGGTGGTCTACCCGTTGTTTGACCGCGCGCGCGACATAGCCGTGGCCGGAGCGGCAGAGGTCGGTCCCGGCTGCAGGGTGGTGATCGTGGAAGGAAACTATCTGCTGCTGGATGAACCGGGCTGGCGCGACCTGGCGGAGCTGTGGGACCTGTCCGTACGTCTTGTTGTGCCGGTGGAGGAGCTGGAAGCACGGTTGGTCCAACGCTGGCGGGACCATGGTCTGGACCAAGCTGCTGCACAGGCGCGGGCGCGGGGCAATGATCTTGCGAATGTGGCGCGCATCAATGCTGCATCCTTGCCGTCTGATCTGACGTGGCCGTGACTGGAAACCGGGGCAGTCTGGGCGTGTAGTGACATTCAGACTGGTTCGCCGTTTGATCTGATTATTCGGATTTTGTTGGTGGCGAGGGGCGCTGCCCCTCGCGCTCCCCGAGGTATTTTTGAAAAGATGAAGTGGAAAATTGCACCCCCGTCACGGCACCTGCGGTCACGGCCGGAGAAGGGGCCGGAGCCGGGGTGTCAAAACGGGGCCGCAGATGGCGGAGATCAGCCGCGTGGCAACTGGCTGGCGGCACGGGCCAGCTCCTCGATTGCGGCCCAATCGCCTGCCTCGACCAGTTTCGCAGGCGCAACCCAGCTGCCACCGGCGCAGATCACATTGGGCAGGCTCAGGTAGCTGTCGGCATTGGCCGGGCTGACGCCACCGGTCGGACAGAAGGAGATCTGCGGCAGGGGCGCGCCAATGGCCTTCAGGGCAGGGGCACCGCCAGAGGCTTCGGCGGGGAAGAATTTCAGCATGTCATAGCCCCGCGCCAGCAGCGCCATCGCCTCGGATGCGGTGGCCGCGCCGGGCAGCATCGCCAGACCTTCTGCCTCGGCGGCTTCCATCAGCACGTCGGTGGCCCCGGGCGAGACGCCGAATTTGGCGCCCGCCTCCAGTGCGGCGCGAATGTCGGCCGGGGTGACCAGAGTACCGGCACCGACGACGCCGCCTTCGACCTTGGCCATCTCGCGGATCACCTCCAGTGCGACGGGTGTCCGCAGCGTGACCTCCAGCGCGGGCAACCCACCCGCGACCAGCGCTTCGGCAAGGGGACGGGCGTGGGCAACGTCATGGACCACGAGTACGGGAACGATAGGGGCAAGGGCGCAGATCTCGCGCGCCTGTTTGCTGGCGTCCTGGGGCAGAATGGGCATGGATCAGACTCCAAATACGGTTGCGCCTGTATCGGCGGAAGTGACGGAATTTCGGAACAGGGCAAAGAGTTCGCGGCCGGTTCCGTGCTGATAGGCGGAGAGGTCGGCGGTGGTGGCCGGGCGGTCCATCACACCTTCGGTCAGCACCTCCAGCGTGCCGCTGACGGCGTCGACGCGGACCATATCGCCGTCCTGAAGCTTGGCGATCGGGCCGCCGTCCAGCGCCTCGGGGACCACGTGGATCGCCGAGGGCACCTTGCCGGAAGCACCGGACATGCGGCCGTCGGTGACCAGGGCCACCTTCTGGCCGCGCCCTTGCATGATGGACAGAAAGGGGGTCATGGAATGAAGTTCCGGCATGCCGTTGGCCTTCGGCCCCTGGAAGCGGACGACGATCACCACATCGCCTTCGTTCAGCTCGCCGGCCTTGAAGGCGGCCTTGGCCTCGTCCTGGTCATGAAACACGCGCGCAGGCGCCTCCACGATCCGGTTTTCCTCGGCGACGGCGGAGATTTTCATCACGCCGGTCCCGAGATTGCCCGACAGGCGCGCCAGCCCGCCGCTGGCCTGGAACGGATCGGAGGTCGGGCGCAGGATCTTGTCGTTGAGGCTCTCGCGTGTGCCCTGACGCCATGTCAGGGTGGGCCCGTCGAGGAAGGGCTCCATCAGGTAGGAGCCGAGGCCTTCGCCCGTGACCGTCTTGGTATCAGGATGCAGGAAGCCCGCGTCCAGCAGCTGGCCGATCATATAGCCCAGGCCGCCGCTGGCATGGAAGTGGTTCACATCCGCGAGCCCGTTGGGGTAGACGCGGGCCAGCAGCGGCACCACGTCGGAGATTTCCGAGAAGTCCTGCCAGTCGAGGATGATGCCGCCGGCGCGCGCCATGGCGATCAGGTGGATCAGTAGGTTGGTCGACCCCCCGGTGGCCATCAGCCCGGTGATGCCGTTCACGAATGCTTTCTCGTCGAGGATATCGCAGGTGGGGGTGTAGGCATTGCCGAGCGCAGAGAGCGACAGCGCCCGTTTGGCGCCTTCGCGGGTCAGCGCATCGCGGAGCTCGGTGCCCGGATTGACAAAGGAAGAGCCGGGCAGGTGCAGCCCCATGAACTCCATCAACATCTGGTTGGTGTTGGCGGTCCCGTAGAAGGTGCAGGTGCCGGGACCATGGTAGGCGGCCATTTCGGCCTTGAGCAGCTCGTCCCGGCCGACCTCGCCCTTGGCGAACTTCTGACGGATCTGGGCCTTTTCGTCGTTCGACAGCCCCGAGGTCATTGGTCCGGCCGGCAGGAAGACGGAGGGCAGGTGGCCAAACGCCTGCGCCCCGATCACCAGACCCGGGACGATCTTGTCGCAGACGCCGAGAAAGACAGCGGCGTCAAAGACATTGTGCGACAGGGCGATGCCCACGGACATGGCAATGCTGTCGCGCGAGAAAAGAGACAGCTCCATGCCGGCCTCGCCCTGGGTGACGCCATCGCACATCGCGGGCACGCCGCCTGCGACCTGAGCGGTGCCGCCGACCTCGCGCACGGCCTCCCGGATCAGCATCGGGTAGGTTTCAAACGGCTGATGCGCCGAAAGCATGTCGTTATAGGCGGTGACAATGCCGAGGTGACCGCCGGTGCCGCTGGCCAGCGTGTCCTGATCCTCGCCGGTGGCGGCATAGGCATGGGCCTGCCCGGAGCAGCTGAGGTGGGCGCGGGCCGGACCCTTGAGGCTCGCGGCACGCATCCGCGCCAGATAGGCGTCACGGGTGGGGGCGCTGCGTTCGATGATACGGTCAGTAACGGCGGCGAGCGTGGCGTGGAGCGTCATGGCGTGCCTCTTTTCGGTCAGTTCGATTGCGTGTCACGGGTCTCTGGGCGGGCTTTGATCGGGGTGCCCCGGTCAGGGGTATTGATCAGGGGCGTTGGTCAGGCGCCGATGGGGCGCCAGCGACGACCATCGCGGTGCAGCAGCAAAAGCGCATCCTCCGGACCGGAGCCGCCCTGATCATAGGGCTGCGGCTCCCGGGTGGAGTCGTCCCATGCGGTCACGATGGGATCGGCCCAGGCCCAGGCGGCCTCGACCTCATCGCCGCGCATGAACAGGGTCTGGTTGCCGCGGATCACATCCATGATCAGCCGCTCGTATGCGTCCTGCGGGCGTCCGGCCTCGGGCAGGCTGTCGGCAAAGGTCATGTCCAGATCCGCGCTGGTGAGGCGCATGCCGCCGGGGCCGGGGTCCTTGATGGTGGTCTTGAGCGTGATGCCTTCGTCCGGCTGCAGCCGGATCACCAGCATATTGCCGTCGATCGCATTGTCCTCGCCAAAGATGTTGTGCGGCGGCTTGCGGAAGTAGACTGCGATCTCCGAGACCCGTTGGCGCAGGCATTTCCCGGTCCGCAGATAGAAGGGCGTTCCCGCCCAGCGCCAGTTGGCCACCTCGACCTTCATCGCGACAAAGCTCTCGGTGCGCGAATGCCGGTCGCCGGCATGATCAAGGTAGCTGTCGCCGCCTTCCTTGGCCCGGTACTGACCGCGCACGATATTGTCGATCGGCGTCGCCTCCAGGCTTTCGATCACCTTCAGTTTCTCGTTGCGAACCGCGTTGGGTTCAAAGGTGGAGGGCGGCTCCATCGCGGTGAGGCAGAGGAGCTGCATCAGGTGGTTCTGCACCATGTCCCGCATGGCGCCGGATTTGTCATAGTATTCGCCACGCCCGGCGACGCCGATGCTCTCGGCGACGGTGATCTGGACATGGTCGATGTGGTGCGAATTCCACTGCGGCTCAAACAGCGAGTTGGCAAAGCGCAGGGCCATCAGGTTCTGCACCGTCTCCTTGCCGAGGTAGTGGTCGATCCGGTAGATCTGGTCTTCGCGGAAATGGGCCCGCAGCGCGGCGTTTAGCGCCTGAGCCGAGGCCAGATCGTGGCCAAAGGGTTTCTCGACCACGATACGGCTTTCGTCATCCGCGATGCCGGTCGCCTTGAGCTGACCGGCGATATCCCCAAACAGGCTGGGCGCGACCGAAAGATAGAAGGCGCGCACGACCCCTTCGCGCAGCTTGGCACCGAGATCGGACCAGCCACCGTCACCACGGGCATCGACCGACGCATAGTCCAGCAGCGCCAGAAACCGGTCGACATCGGCCTGGTCCTCTTTGGGGACGCCGCCGAATTCGGTCAGCGCGTCGCTGACCAGGGTCTGAAATCCGGCCTGATCCATCTGGCTGCGCGAGGCACCGATGATGCGGCAGCTTTCGTCGAACTGGCCGATCTGGAACCGGTGGAACAGGCTGGGCAGGATTTTGCGCCGCGCAAGGTCGCCGGTGGCGCCGAAGAGGACGAAATCGAAACTGTCTACGGGGATGACGCGGGATACCATTGGGGTGTCGTCCTCTTGTCTGGCTTTGGTGTCTGATGTGTCGTGTCTGAATGCTCAGCCACGGGGTATGGGTTGGGTCACGTGTTCAGTCTGGCGAGCAGGCCACGGGTGGAGCCGTCTTTTGCGGAAGCATCGCCCCCCTCGACCATGGGCAGAAGGCCGGTCGCCAATTCCTTGCCCAGCTCAACGCCCCATTGGTCAAAGGAATTGATGCCCCATATCGCGCCTTCGGTGAAGACCCGGTGTTCATATAGTGCGATGATCTGCCCAAGCACGAAAGGTGTGAGTTTCGGATAGGCCAGCGTGACCGACGGGCGGTTGCCGGGGAAGGCAAGGTGCCCGGCCATACGGTCCGCATCGGCCCCCTCAAAGCCCCGGCTCTCGGCGATTTTGCGGGCCTCAGTGTGGGACCGTCCCAGCATCAGCGCCTCGGATTGGGCGAGGCAGTTCGCCTTGAGGAGATTGTGCTGATGCCCGAGGTCGCTTTCGTGACCTTCGGCCGCAATCAGGAATTCCGCCGGGATCGCCTGTGTGCCCTGATGCAGCAGCTGGTAAAAGGCGTGTTGGCCATTGGTGCCCGGCTCGCCCCAGACAACAGGGCCGGAGCTGCGCGGCAGCGGGGTGCCGTCCAAAGCGACCGATTTGCCGTTGGATTCCATGTCGAGCTGCTGCAGGTAGGCGGGCAGGCGGGCCAGCCGCTGATCATAGGGCAGCACCGCGCGGGATCCGTAGCCGCAGATGTTGCTGTGCCAGATGCCGATCAGCCCCAGAAGCGCAGGCAGGTTCCGATCAAGCGGGGCGGTGCGGAAATGGGTATCCATTGCAGCCGCGCCCTGAAGAAAGGCGCGAAAGTTGTCCGGGCCGACTGCGATCATGATCGGCAGGCCGATCGGCCCCCACATCGAATAGCGGCCGCCGACCCAGTCGGCAAAGCCAAACACGCGCGAGTCGGGAATGCCCATGGCGGCGGTCTTGTCCATTGCGGTGGACACGGCCGCCAGATGGCCGGAGACGTCCTGTCCCAAGGCGGACTGCAGCCAGGAGATCGCGGTCCTGGCATTGGTCATCGTTTCGATCGTGGTGAAGGTCTTGGAGGCGATGATAATCAGCGTCGTCGCCGGATCAAGACGGTTCAGCACGTCATGGATATGGGCACCGTCCACGTTGGACACAAAATGGCACTGCGGCCCGTCGTGATAGGGCGCGAGCGCCAGCGTCGCCATCGCCGGACCAAGGTCAGAGCCGCCGATGCCGATGTTCACCACATCGGTAAACGCCGCGCCTGAGGCGGTGGTGTAGCTGCCGGTCCGCAATGCGGTGGAAAACGCGCCCATCCGGCTCAGCACGTCCTGAATGGCGGGCACGACATTTTCCCCGTCCACCGTGATTTCGGCGTCCTCAGGTGCACGCAGGGCGGTGTGCAGAACCGCCCGGTCTTCGGTGGTATTGATCTTTTCCCCCGACATCAGCGCGTCGATGCGGCCCTTGAGGCCGGCTTGATCGGCAAGCTGCAGCAAAAGCGTGCGCGCCGTGCCATCCAGCGCGGTTTTGGAATAATCCATCAACAGACCGTCGACCTCGGCCGAGAAGCCGTCAAACCGGGCGTTGTCCGCGTCGAACAGTGATGCAATCGGTGTGGCTTCGGTGGTGGCGCGGTGGGCGGTGAGTTGGTGCCAAATATCGCTCATCGGATCAGCTCCTTGTGGGTCTCGGGCGTTGGACAGAAGAGGCCTGACCTTGGCGCAGGGGGCTCAGGGGGTGAGTCTCTTCGCCTATATGCCAAGTTAGCGCTAACAATTCCAGTTCTATTTCTCAAGTGTTACAATGCCATGTCAGGGCGCGCGCAGGAAGGGGCGCACAGAAGGGCCGGTCTGTCGTCATTGCCCGCATGGACTGGATTTCCCGCTTGTCCCTACCTTGAAACTATATGGCACGGGGGCGGAGACGGACCAACAGGAGATCTGACTTTTTCACAGCCTGTGTGAAGCGGTTCATATTTCGGGCGCGGCATCGGGTGTATCAAAGTCCTATCGAAGGGCGCTTTTGCGCGCTCAGCTGTCGGAGGACATTGATATGATTCAGCACATTAAAACTGTTGCCCTCGTTGCCCTGATTGCGGGCGTCTCCCTGTCCAAGGCCTATGCCGCCGAGGGAGGGTGTCACAGGGCGTCCCATGCCATCCATCAGGACGTGACCGCCGGGCTGTGACAGCCGGGATCGCCGCCGGGCCGTTGGGTTTTGCAGCCGGCCCGTCATGATGTGGTACCGCGTGACGCTTTTCCCCTGACGCCCCCGCCGCCTGATGACGCTCCCTGACGACAGGTCTATCGGATGTCCCTGCGGTCAGAACAGTTCTGCGGCTTCAGGATCAGGCCCGTTCTTCGGCAACCGCAGGCGCGTCGATGCCGCCGATCTCGCAGAGGTGGCGCACCACGTCCTCCACCCCTTTGCCATGGCGCAGGGCGGTGAAGACAAAGGGCAAGCCGCGCCGCATCCGGGTGGCGTCACGCTCCATCACCTCGAGCGAGGCGCCCACATAGGGGGCCAGATCGGTCTTGTTGATGATCAGCAGATCTGACCGGGTGATGGCAGGGCCACCCTTGCGCGGGATCTCCTCGCCTGCGGCCACGTCGATCACATAGAGCGTCACATCCGCCAGTTCCGGCGAGAATGTCGCAGAGAGATTGTCGCCACCGGATTCGATCAATACGATTTCGATCTCGGGGTGGCGCGTGCGCATTTCTGCCACTGCGGCGAGGTTGATCGAGGCATCCTCGCGGATGGCTGTATGCGGGCAGCCGCCGGTCTCGACCCCGATCACCCGATCCTGGGGCAGGATCTGCTGGCGCATCAGCGCTTCGGCGTCTTCCTGGGTATAGATGTCATTGGTGATGACACCGATGGAGTGGTGATCCTTGAGGGCGCGGGCGAGCTGCGCTGTGAGGGTGGTCTTGCCTGCGCCCACGGGGCCGCCGATTCCAACACGCAGAGGGCCGTTGTGTGATGTCATGAGCGAAAGATCCTTGAGTATTGGGTTTCGTGCCGCATGGAGGCGATGTCGGCGGCAAATGTTGCGCCATGCAGATCGTCGAGATCACCGGCCAGGGCAGCCCGGGCCGTCTCGCAGATTTCGGGCGCAAGCGCTGCGAGGCGCTGCTGTGCCTCGAGCTGCCCGAGTGACAACAGCCGCTGACCGGCTGCGATGAGGTTGGAGGTGAAGGCCTGAAGATACATCTGCAGGGTCAGCTCCAGCGGGATGTCATGGCGCCGGGCTGCATGGCCAACCGCCACCGGATAGGTGAGCGCGCCAGCATCATCGCCCCAGATCCCGGCAGTGGTCTGGCAGAAGGCGGCGCCCTGCAGATCGGTTTCCCGCAGGCGTTCGGCCGAGGGGCAAAAGGCGCGGGCCGTGCTGTCTATCTCTGCCAGCTCCTCCTGCGTTTCGGCGCGATAGGCGCAGGCAAGCAGCTGCGCGTCGGAGCGCGCGCCGCCATGAGACAGCAAATCCGCGAGCCAATCAGAGAGAGTGGCCCCCGTCGTGACCATCCCGGCCTCGACCGCGCCCTCCAGCCCGTGGGAATAGGCGAATGCCCCGACCGGATAGGCAGGCGAGAGCCATTGCATCAACAGCAGCGTCCCGTCAGTGGTCATGCGGGCGGCCATGTGCGTGCGCGTGGCTGTGGTCCGTGGCGTGGCTGTGGCTGCCATCGTGATGGGTATGGCCATGTTCATGGGAATGGGTGCGGCCGTGACCATAGGCCCCGCCTTCCGGCGTGAACGGCTCCTCCACCTCCTCGCAGTGGGCGCCAAGATGGTCCAGCATCGCACGGATCACGTGATCGCGCTGGATCAACAGGCGGGTCTCTTCGATCTGACAGGGGGTGTGGCGGTTGCCGATGTGCCAGGCAATGCGCGGCAGATGGTCCGCGGTGACCGACAGAAGCGGTTCGGATGCGGCCAGAACGGTGACTTCGCCGCCGCCCTCCAGGCATAGAACCCCACCATGGTCGAGCGATGTGGTCTGCGGCAGGTCCACCAGCAGGCGGTCGCCACTCTCGCAGGTCAGAACCTTGCGGCGCAGGAAGCGTCCGTCATAGTCCAGCACCACGCTGTCGTGGGGCGCATCCTCATGCGCATGGGCGTGGTAGTGGCGTGCGATCAACCGGGGGGCGCTCATGTCCGGCCCCCCTGGCTGCGATATGGAATGTCCGATTGAACGCGATGGCTCAGAGGGACATTCAGAGGTACATGATGTCGCCAAACACGTGCTTGACCACGTCGTCGCGTTTCATGCCGCGTGCGGCCAGCTCTTCGTCCGACAGGGCCATCAGGGTCCGTGCGCGATCCACCCGGTAGTTTGCTTCGCCCATTTTCACCATGCCATTTCCGATTGCACGGAAGAAGCCAACGATGAGGGCCAGCGGGTTGAAGGTCGAGGCTGTTTGCGCGTTCGAAGTATATGCCATTTGGGAATGCTCCTGTGTTCGAGGTTTCGTCTCCCGTGGCATCTACATAGCCGCATCGCAGCAAATAGGTTAGTAGTGCTGACGCATTTCCGTCATGCATCAGAGGCAACACTGTGGGGTGTGTTGAAAATTCGCGCATTATTTCAAAGCCCTGATCGATTTCGGGTCTGTCCCGTCTCCGGATCCGCACAGAGGCGGATGCACAGAAAACGGGCAGTTGGATGGCCGGGCAGCGGCTGCCCCTGCCTGTTGTGGTGACACTAGAACAGGAAATACCGCTGCGCCATTGGCAGTTCGGTGGCGGGCTGGCAGGTCAGCAGCTCGCCGTCGGCCCGGACCTCGTAGGTTTCGGGATGGACCTCGATTTGGGGGGTCGCATCGTTGAGCTTCAGCGCCGATTTGCCGATCCCGCGGGTGCCTTTGACCGCCAGTGTCTGTTTCGCCAGACCGAGGGTCTTGCCGATGCTGGCGGCCTGCGCCGCTTCGGACACGAAGGTGACGGCTGAATTCTCGACCGAGCGCCCATAGGCCCCCCACATCGGGCGGGAATACACCGGTTGCGGTGTCGGGATCGAGGCATTCGGATCGCCCATCTGGGCGCAGGCAATGGTGCCGCCCATCAGCACCATCTCGGGCTTCACGCCAAAGAACGCCGGGTTCCAGAGCACCAGATCCGCGCGTTTGCCCACTTCGATCGAGCCGATCTCATGCGCGATGCCATGGGCAATTGCCGGGTTGATGGTATATTTGGCGACATAGCGGCGGACGCGGAAATTGTCGTTCTCGCCGGTTTCATCCGCCAGACGTCCGCGCTGTTTCTTCATCTTGTCGGCGGTCTGCCAGGTGCGGATGATGACCTCGCCGACGCGGCCCATGGCCTGGCTGTCGCTGGCGATAATCGAAAAGGCGCCCATGTCGTGCAGGATATCCTCTGCCGCGATGGTTTCGCGCCGGATGCGGCTCTCGGCAAAGGCCACGTCCTCGGGGATCGACTTGTCGAGGTGGTGGCAGACCATCAGCATGTCGAGATGTTCCTCGAGCGTGTTCACCGTGAAGGGGCGGGTGGGGTTGGTCGAGGAGGGCAGCACATGTTCCTCGCCACAGATCTTGATGATGTCCGGCGCGTGGCCGCCGCCTGCGCCTTCGGTGTGAAAGGCGTGGATCGTGCGGCCCTTCATGGCGGCGACCGTATGCTCGACAAAGCCGCTTTCGTTGAGCGTGTCGGTGTGGATCATCACCTGCACATCCATCGCATCCGCAACGCCGAGGCAGCAGTCGATGGCGGCGGGCGTGGTGCCCCAGTCCTCGTGCAGTTTCAGGGCGCAGGCACCGGCGTTGACCTGTTCTTCCAGCGCGGCCGGCAGCGAGGCATTGCCTTTGCCTGCGAAGGCGAGGTTCATCGGAAACGCATCTGCGGCCTGCATCATACGGCCAAGGTGCCAGGCACCGGGGGTACAGGTGGTGGCCAAAGTGCCATGGGCCGGCCCGGTGCCACCGCCCAGCATGGTGGTCAGGCCGGAATGCAGCGCGTCCTCGATCTGTTGCGGGCAGATGAAATGAATATGGCTGTCAAAGCCGCCCGCCGTCAGGATCCGCCCCTCGCCCGCGATGACCTCGGTGCCGGGGCCGACGATGATGTCGACGCCGGGTTGCGTGTCCGGATTCCCGGCCTTGCCGATGGCCGCGATGCGCCCGTCGCGAAGCCCCACATCCGCCTTGTAGATACCGGTCCAGTCCAGGATCAGCGCATTTGTGATGACGGTATCGACCGCCCCGGCGGCACGCGTGGCCTGGGATTGCCCCATGCCGTCGCGGATCACTTTGCCGCCGCCGAATTTGACCTCTTCGCCATACATCGGCGCATTCTGTCCGGCCGCAAGCGCGGTCAGGTCGCGCTCGACCTCGATGATCAGATCAGTATCGGCCAGCCGCAGCTTGTCCCCGGTGGTCGGGCCATACATGGC
Source organism: Phaeobacter sp. B1627 (assembly GCF_006265095.1). Taxonomy (GTDB): domain Bacteria; phylum Pseudomonadota; class Alphaproteobacteria; order Rhodobacterales; family Rhodobacteraceae; genus Epibacterium. Next base: position 34,083 of record NZ_VCNK01000013.1, on the reverse strand, counting down.
AGCATAATCGGCGCGTGAAATTTTTGCAGGCATTGGTCTCTCCTGATGAGACGGGGGATCTGTCGGGCGGATGGCTTTGGGGCGCGTTCGGGCGTGGCGCTGGTGGGCGCTAGAGCGCCCCCATCACCTTTGCGTTGAAACCATAGATCTTGCGGGCGCCGCTGATCGGGATCAGCTGCACTTCGCGGCGTTGGCCGGGTTCGAACCGCACGGCAGTTCCGGCGGCGATGTCCAACCGCAGGCCATGGGCGGCGGCCCGGTCGAACTCCAGCGCCGGATTGGTCTCGGCGAAATGATAGTGACTTCCCACCTGAACCGGGCGGTCCCCGGTATTGGCAACCATCAGTGCGATGACCTCGGCGCCTTCGTTGAGGATCAGATCCCCGGCAGCCGGCAGGAGTTCCCCGGGGATCATTTGCGGCCCCGCATCAGGCTGACGCATCCGAGGACCACCACCGCAACCAGGGCGAGGGCGAGCCAGACTTCGGCGCCGTGGGGGTGAACATGCGCGCCGCCGTGGGCGAGTGCGGGTCCCGCAGTGAGCGCGAGGGCAGGGACGAGAGCGGTCAATGGTTTCATTTGGCGTTTCATCCGGAAACTCTCCTGTCTGGATCTATCGAATGGGGTTGTGCACGGTCACCAGCTTGGTGCCGTCGGGAAAGGTGGCCTCGACCTGAACCTCGTGGATCATCTCGGCAATGCCCTCCATGCATTGATCACGGGTGACGACCTCGGCGCCTTCCTGCATCATCTGCGCCACCGAGCGCCCGTCACGGGCCCCTTCGACCACGGCATCGGTGATCAGCGCGATGGCTTCCGGGTGGTTCAGTTTGACACCACGCGCCAGTCGCTTTCTGGCGACTTCGGCAGCCATGGCGACCAGCAGTTTGTCTTTTTCTCTGGGGGTCAGGTTCATCGGGTCCACACTTTCATGAGGTCACAGGTCATGGGATCACAGGTCATGAGGTCACAGTCTCCAGCAGCGGGGCAGGCCGCCGTCGGTCAGGCGATCAAGAAGGGGCAGAAGGCTCTGGCGCAGGACGAAACTGTCCACCGCCAGCAGCCTCAGGTGAAGAAGGTCGGGCGCCAAAAGGGAGGCGCCGCCAATCGCGGTGCCACCGGACGGCAATGCGGCCCGGATCCAGTCGAGGGTCGCCTCGGCGTCGGGCGCGGCCAGCACCAGCGTCGCCATCGCCCCCGAGGGCGCGGACAGACCGCCCCCCGTGGCAGCACCCGCAAGGGCGGCGGCAAGGTCGCCGCGCACGCGGATCGCGTCATGATAGATGCGCCGGTCGCCGCGATAGATGTCGATCCGGTCCTGAAACCGCGCCGAGGTCAGGCGTTCGCCCATGGCCGCCCGGCCAAAGACCACCGGTTCGGCCAGCAAGAGCCGCGCATCCGACCCCAGATCCACCCGCAGGCGCCGGTCAAAATCACAATTCTGAAACAGGATGGTTTCCTGCGGCACCCAGGTGAGACGCGCCCCCTCGGCAACGGTCAGTGTCGTCTGCACCCGACCCGTTTGGCCGGGCTGAGCCCGATAGGCGCGCTCGGCCGCCTGGGTGGTGAGGGTCAGCTGGCTGTTGGGGCCTGCACTTGCATCAAGGGTGAAGCGATCTCCGCCAGTGATGCCGCCGGCCGTGTTGACCATGACAGCCTCCACCGGGGGGCGGCCGCGCGGGAACAGCAGTTTCAACGCTCCGGCCTGATGCAGCTGGTCAATCGCAACGCAGCCGTCGGCCCGGCATTTCGTCGACACCGAGGCACGTCCGACGGCGCGAGGTTGTTCCTCTGCCGGTTGCGCATCCTGGGCGTCCTGTGCCGTGATCCTGGCCAAGCTGTTGATCTGTTTTCTCCCCCTGGGTCGCCCGCGCTGCTGGTCCATATACCTGCACCATACCTGCACCGGGAGCGGTTCACCTTGTTTGACCGTCTTTTCCCAGTCTCGTCGCGATACTGCCATTTTCTACCGCAAAATTGCGACAGCTGATGGCTGTTCTGGTGAATTTTGCGGCGTTTCCCGCAAAATCTGCTCATGAATTGGGCATGTGTGGATTTCGCCAGGGTCGCTCCCGTCGCGCAATTGCAAAGCTGCGCGACGCTGCTGAAACCTTGGCGGGTCGGGGGGCGGATAGACATCCGGAAGAGATGTCACAAGCGTTTCGACCTGATTGGAAAGATGTGTGGCGACCGTATGAATTGCACCTCGGTCGGGCCGCCACACTCAATACGCAACAACAGTTGCAGGGAGGCAAAATATCGTTCCGCGGCCCCCGGGGCAAGCGTTCGTTATTTGCGTGCCCTGCATGGAGGGATCTATGACGTTTCTGAATAAAACCGCTGCCAGCGCGCTGGCGCTGACCATTGGCGCCGGCGCTGCCATGGCCGCCGATTGCCCGATCAAAGTGGGTGTTTTGCACTCTCTGTCGGGCACCATGGCAATTTCCGAGACCACCCTGAAGGACACCATGCTGATGCTGGTGGCCGATCAGAACGAAAAAGGCGGCCTGCTGGGCTGCGAACTGGAGGCCGTGGTGGTCGATCCTGCGTCCGACTGGCCGCTCTTCGCCGAAAAAGCGCGCGAGCTGCTGAGCGTGCATGACGTTGACGTGATCTTTGGCAACTGGACCTCTGTCAGCCGCAAATCGGTGCTGCCGGTGATCGAAGAACTGAACGGGCTGTTGTTCTATCCGGTGCAGTATGAAGGTGAGGAATCGTCAAAGAACGTCTTCTACACCGGCGCTGCCCCGAACCAGCAGGCGATCCCGGCGACCGACTATTTCCTGGATGAGCTGGGCGTGGAGAAATTCGCTCTGCTGGGCACCGACTACGTGTATCCGCGCACCACAAACAATATCCTCGAAAGCTATCTGAAAAGCAAAGGCATCGCCGAGTCCGATATCTTTGTGAACTACACGCCCTTCGGTCACTCCGACTGGTCCAAGATCGTCTCTGACGTTGTGGCGCTGGGCGCGGACGGCAAGAAAGTTGGCGTGATCTCCACCATCAACGGCGATGCCAACATCGGCTTCTACAAGGAGCTGGCCGCGGCTGGCATCTCTGCCGATGACATCCCCGTCGTGGCCTTCTCGGTCGGCGAGGAAGAGCTGTCGGGGCTTGATACCTCCAATCTGGTCGGGCATCTGGCCGCTTGGAACTACTTCCAGTCCGCCGATACCGAGGCCAACGCGGGCTTCATCGACAAATGGAAGACCCTGATGGGCGAAGAGCGGGTGACAAATGACCCGATGGAGGCCCACTATATCGGCTTCAACATGTGGGCAAACGCGGTCACAGCCGCTGAAACCACGGATGTCGATGCTGTGCGGACCGCGATGTACGGGCAGGAGTTCCCGAACCTGACCGGCGGCACCGCCGTGATGCTGCCGAACCACCACCTCGCGAAACCCGTGCTGATCGGCGAAATCCAGGAAGACGGCCAGTTTGATATCATCTCCGCGACCGATCCCGTGCCGGGCGATGCCTGGACCGATTTTCTGCCCGACTCTGCGGTCCTGAAATCCGATTGGAAAGACCTCGGCTGCGGCATGTACAACACGGCCACCGAAACCTGCGTGCAGATCAAATCGAATTACTGATCTGATCCTCACCTGAGGGACATTCACCCGGGCGGTACTGCGGCCCGGGTGATGCAAACATGACCCCCGGACGAACCGGGCGGCAATAGGGCCGGATCACCACCCATGACACATCTCATTCGCGTCTGCCGCATTTTGATCTGCGGTGCGCTGCTGGCCCTGGCACAGGTCGCTTCGGCGCAGGACACCACGGCCGAACCCAGGGTTGAACCCAGCGCCGAACTCAGCGCCGAACCAGCGCTCACCCAGACCGAGCCCGGCATCGGCCCATTGCAATCTGTTCTGCAAGAAGAGGCCGCGCTGATCACCAAGGCGTCGCGCAAGACAATCGGGCCGGTGATTGATCACATCCTATCCTCTGAATTGCCCGGCGTGCCTGCCTTTTTGTCCGCCTGGCAGAACAAACGCATCTGGCAGCGCAAATCCGACGGTCTGTTTTTTGTCGCCGGCGAAACCGGCGACCGGAGTTTCGTGCTGACGGATCTCGACAGCGATTCAGTGGTCGGCGACTATCCCAAGGACGCATTGGTCCAGTTGAAACCGAACAGTGGCGTGCGCGGGCTGATTGCCACCGCGCTGGTACAGTTTCAATTGTCCGATCCCGACCGGGCCACCCGCGAAGAGGCCCTCGTCGCGATTGAGCGCCGCCCCGGTCCCGATCTGCTGCTGCCGCTCAGGGCGTCCGTCGCTGCGGAGCCCGACCCGGATCTGAAGGCACGCAAGATGCGGATCGAGCGGCTCCTCAGCATCGCCTATGATCGCGATCCCAAGGAACGGATCGCGGCAATAGAAGCGATGTCACATGATCTCGGTGTTGACGTCCGCGCGGCCCTGAACCCGCTGGTTGCCACCACGCTGACCACCGCCGCGACGCTTCCCGACGACCGGAATGTCGCGCGGGTGCTGGCGCCGGGCAGCCCGCAGCTGGACCGGCTCGCAGCCTATGACATGCTGGTCGCCGAAGATCTCGCCCCGCCGCGGCGATCTTCGGCAGAGATTAAGACCCTGCTGGCAACTCATATCGACGGCGGCCGCGTCGGCGGGGTTCCCGTTGCGCAACTGTCGGACCCGGAGGCACGGGTGACGGCCTATAGCGCGCTTTTCGCGGCTGGGCTGGTGCCGCCACGGGTGTCGGACGCCGATATCGACAATGCACTCGCCTCACATGTTTTCTTTGAAACCTACGCCGAGCCCGACCCGGCGGTGACGGATGCGGCAGAGGCGGCGCTTGCGACGATTGCAACGCGGGTGGGGCTGAACCAATCACTCGATCTGGGATTGGATGCGATCTCGCTCGCGTCGATCTACTTCCTTGCCGCCATCGGTCTGGCCATCACCTTTGGCCTGATGGGGGTCATCAATATGGCCCATGGCGAGTTCATCATGATGGGGGCCTACACCGGATATGTGGTGCAACAGGTGATCCCCAATCACACAGTCTCCATTCTGGTTGCGATCCCGCTGGCCTTCGCGGTGACCTTTGCCGCCGGTGTGGCGATGGAGCGTCTGGTGATCCGCCACCTCTACCACCGCCCCCTCGAAACCCTTCTGGCAACATTCGGGATCTCCATCGCCTTGCAGCAGCTGGCCAAGAACCTCTTCGGCACCCAGGCCCGCCCCCTGACCGCGCCCGGCTGGCTTGACGGGGCGCTGGTCTTGAATGACGTGGTCGCGATCAGCTACATCCGCATTGCGATCTTTGTGCTGGCGTTGATCTTCCTCGGCTTCTTCCTCTTCCTGATGAAGCGCACGCGCCTTGGCCTGGAAACCCGCGCGGTCACGCAAAACCCCCGCATGGCGGCCTCGATGGGCATCAACCCGGGCCGGGTGAACATGCTGACCTTCGGGCTTGGCTCCGGCATCGCAGGCATCGCGGGCGTCGCCATCGGGCTCTATGCCAAGGTGACGTCGGAACTGGGGGCCGACTATATCGTGCAAAGTTTCATGACCGTGGTCGTCGGCGGGGTTGGCAATATCTGGGGCGCCCTTCTGGGCGCGACAATGATCGGCACCCTGCAGAAGGGGATCGAATGGCTGAACCCGTCAAACACACTGGCGGCGCAAACCTACATGATCATCTTCATCATCGTTTTCATCCAGTTCCGGCCGCGTGGCATCATCGCCCTCAAGGGCCGGGCGGCGGGGGACTGACCATGAGCCTGAACTGTCCTGTTCATCTTTTTCAAAATACCTCGGGGGGCGCGGGGGGCTGGCCCCCCGCAGGCAAGGATCACAGACATGCGTAAGTCCTTTGTTGCACAAAACCCATCAGTCTTGGTCTTCCTGATCTGCCTTTCCCTCTTCACGGTGGTGGTCACCGTCCTGGCCGAGGGCTTCGGCGTCGGAGCCCTCTCCACCAGCTTCATCAAGACCCTGGGCAAAACCCTGTGTCTGTGCCTGGTGGCGATCGCCATGGATCTGATCTGGGGCTATTGTGGCATCCTCAGCCTCGGCCATTTCGCCTTTTTTGGGCTGGGTGGCTATATGGTGGGCATGTGGCTCATGTATGCCCGCACCGAGATCATCGTCGAAGGCGCTCTGGCGCAGGGGGATATACCTCCGACCCCGCAGGAGATTATCGACGGTATCGGAAATCAGATCTTCGGTGTCGTCGGGAGCTCGGATTTTCCGGTGGTCTGGACCTTTGCCGACAGCCTTATGAGCCAGCTTCTGTTGGTGCTTGTGGTGCCGGGCCTGTTGGCGCTGGTCTTCGGCTGGCTGGCATTCCGGTCCCGCGTGACCGGCGTCTACCTGTCGATCCTGACACAGGCGATGACATTGGCCTTGGCCCTGTATCTGTTCCAGAACGACAGCGGCCTGCGCGGCAACAACGGGCTCTCGGGTCTGCAGAACCTGCCCGGTGTCACCGCACCGCAGTCGGCGGTCTCCCTGTGGTTTTTCTGGGCTTCGGCTCTGGCTTTGGGAGCCGGTTATATCCTGAGTGCCTGGGTGGTCTCGGGTAAATTCGGCTCGGTCATTCGCGGCATTCGCGACAATGAGGCGCGGGTGCGGTTCCTGGGCTACCCGGTCGAGAGCTTCAAGCTGATGTTGTTCACCCTGACAGCCATGATCGCCGCCGTGGCAGGGGCGCTCTACTATCCTCAGGCAGGGATCATAAACCCCGCAGAAATTGCGCCGATTGCCTCGATCTATCTTGCGGTCTGGGTCGCCATTGGCGGGCGGGGCCGACTTTACGGGGCCGTGCTCGGGGCGGCTTTTGTGTCGCTGGTGTCGACCTGGTTCACGGGGGGGCAGGCACCGGATATCAATCTCGGGTTTTACACGGTGCAATGGGTGGATTGGTGGCAGGTGATCCTGGGATTGTCTTTTGTCCTGGTGACGCTGTTTGCGCCCAAGGGCATCGGCGGTCTTTTTGATCTGCTCAAACGCGAGGACAAGGCATGAGCCAGATGAACACGCTGCTGGAGGTGTCTGGCGTCTCGGTGTCCTTTGACGGGTTTCGCGCCATCAACAACCTCAGCTTCCAGATCGGCCCTTCAGAACTCCGGGCGGTGATCGGGCCGAATGGCGCGGGAAAGACCACCTTCATGGATATCGTAACCGGCAAGACCCGTCCGGACGAAGGGCGAGTGCTCTGGGGCGAAAAATCCATCTCCCTGCTGGCCCTGAACGAGGCGCAGATTGCCCAGGCCGGGGTGGGGCGAAAGTTTCAGAAACCCACCGTGTTTGAAGAGCAGTCGGTGCGCGAAAACCTGATGATGGCGCGTCGTGCGCCGCGCAGCTGGTGGGCGGTTCTGACCTTTCGCGCCAGCGCGCAGGATAGAACCCGCGTCGAGGAACTGGCACAGGAAGTCGGGTTGCAGGAACACCTGGACCGGGTGGCCGGTGAGCTCTCTCATGGTCAGAAGCAATGGCTGGAGATTGGCATGCTGTTGGCACAGGAGCCACGGCTCCTGCTGGTCGATGAACCGGCCGCCGGCATGACACCGCAGGAGCGGGAGCATACCACTGATCTGCTGGTGGAGGCTGCCAAGACCCGGGCTGTGGTGGTTGTTGAGCATGATATGGAGTTCGTTCGCCGCCTCAATTGCAAGGTCACCGTTCTGCATGAGGGATCTGTACTCGCCGAAGGCGGTCTCGACCATGTGACCGCCAACCCTGACGTCATCGACGTCTATCTGGGACGTTAACAAGATGCTGGATCTGAACAATATCACTCTGCACTATGGTCACAGCCAGATCCTGAAGGGGATTTCCATGCAGGCCCAGCTGGGTGAGGTGACCTGTGTCATGGGCTGCAACGGGGTTGGGAAGACCTCGCTGATGAAGGCGATTACCGGCACCCATGCACGCTCGGGCGGGACGGTTTCACTGGACGGCGAGATCCTCGGCGTGCTCCCGGCCCATGCGCTGGCGCAGAAAGGGATTGCCTATGTGCCTCAGGGGCGCGACATTTTTCCGTTGCTGACGGTGAAGGAAAATCTCGAAACGGGGTTCTCCTGCCTGCCAGCCAGCGAACATCACATCCCCGATCAGGTGTTTGAGCTGTTTCCGGTGCTGAAAGACATGATCACCCGGCGCGGCGGCGATCTGTCCGGCGGGCAGCAACAGCAGCTGGCGATTGCCCGCGCCCTGATCACGCGGCCGAAATTGCTGGTTCTGGACGAGCCGACAGAAGGGATCCAGCCCAATATCATCACTCAGATTGGCGAAGTGATCAGCCTGTTGCGTGACCAGGGCGAGATGGCGATTGTGCTGGTGGAACAATATTTCGACTTTGCCTATGCGCTGGCGGACCGCTTTGTGGTGCTGCGCCGCGGGGAGGTGGTGCTGGCAGGCCGCAAAGGCGAACTGGCGCGTGACGATTTGCTGGAGGGCGTGTCGGTCTGAGATGCGGCGGTGGCGCTCCCGCCCGTGCTGCCTGCATTGAATATGCAGACATCCCCGTTGGGCGTGGCAGCGCGCCTGCGGCGCGCTGCCCGGCGCGCATGACCGGGCGAGATGACCCCATGCGGGCCGGGCCGCCCAAGACGCTGGGGAGCGCCTGCGGGGACAATCTGTCGCGGTCCTGAAAAACATGTGGCTGTCCGGGCTTGGCCTCGCCGCTTCGGCTCGGGTATGGAGGGCGTTGAATTGACCCCTACATCCCGAAAAGGACGCCCCTCATGACTCCGCTTCAAGGCCTCAAGGTGGTGGAACTCGCCCGTATTCTCGCAGGTCCCTGGATTGGCCAGTCGCTGGCGGATCTTGGCGCTGATGTGGTGAAAGTGGAAAGCCCCGAGGGGGACGACACCCGGCGCTGGGGACCGCCGTTTATCGAGCGCGACGGTGACAGCACGGCCGCCTATTACTACGCAGCCAATCGCGGCAAACACTGCGTTACGGCGGATTTCCGCACGGACAAAGGGCAGGCGCAGGTGCGGGATCTGGTGGCAGGGGCCGACATTCTGATCGAGAACTTCAAGGTGGGGGGCTTGAAGAAATACGGGCTGGACTATGAGAGCCTGCGCCTGATCAACCCGCGCCTGATCTACTGTTCTGTCACGGGTTTCGGTCAGGACGGACCCTATGCGAGCCGGGCGGGATATGATTTTCTGCTGCAAGGCATGTCGGGCTTGATGTCGGTCACGGGGGCGCCGGACGGGGAGCCGCAGAAGGTGGGGGTTGCCATCACCGATATCGTCACGGGCCTATACGGCACCATCGGCATTCTGGCGGCGGTGGAGCAGCGCCACCGCACAGGCCTCGGGCAGCATATCGACATGTCGTTGCTGGACTGCGCGACGGCGATGCTGGCAAATCAGAACATGAACTACCTGACCACCGGCACCAGCCCGACGCGGATGGGCAATGAACATCCCAATATCTCACCCTATCAGGTGATGGCTGTGCGCGACGGCCATGTGATCCTTGCGGTCGGCAATGACGGCCAGTTCACCCGTCTCTGCGATGTGCTGAATCTGGGCGGCGTGAAAACGGACCCCCGGTTTCAGAGCAATCAATTGCGGGTTGCGAACCGGGACGATCTGACCCCGATGCTCGGCGCGGCCCTGGCGCAATGGGAGCAGGCGGCGCTGCTCGCCGCGCTCGAGGAGGCGACTGTGCCAGCGGGGCCGATCAACAGCATCGGTCAGGCCTTTGACGACCCGCAGACGATCCACCGGGGGATGCAGATTTCGCCGGAAGGCGTGCCGGGGGTGCGGGGGCCATGGGTCTTTTCAGAGGCCGAACTGGCGCTGGAGCGTTCGGCACCGGTGCTGCCGCGACAGGACGACTGAGCAGCATCCGCTACTGATTGCGATGCCGTCCACACTGCGATCTCAACACAGGGACCTCAAAACAGCGGCCTCAGCGCGGCGGGAATGTCTCGACGGCGAGGCACAGGGGCGTGTCCTCGCCCAGCAGGCGGCGCACCTTCGGGTCGAGACGGGGGCTGTCCTGGGGTAGGGCGCCTGTGGCGGCGACGGCCTCGCGGGCGGTGACTTTCTCCTCCAGCCGTACCCAGACCGTGCGGGCGGAAAACGGGCGACGACTGGCCCCGGCAGAAACCCCGAGCGTCAGCCCCTGCAGGTATGAGATCTGATGCGGGTGTGCGGGCATCAGAATGGTCTCTGATATGGCGCTGGTGGCGTTGCGGGGACGTTCGCAGAGGCAGATCCGCTCGCCGCGCAGGCTCGCCAGCCCCTGATAGGCACTGCGTTGGCGGATACTGCCGTCACGGGCGCTGGCGCGTTCGAATGTATGGCTCATGACATAGCCGTCGGCTTCTTTCAGGCGGACCAGCGCGCGCAGAACCTGACCGGGCCAGGTGGGCGTGCGGTAATAGGAATGATAGCTCCCGAGGAACCGGCGCATGTGTCGCGCCTGTCCTGCAAAACCCTGCCCCAGATGCAGCAGCGGCGCGGGCAGCCTGGTTTCACTGGCACGGCTGCGGTGGGCACATAGGGACGCGTGATCGCCAAGCAGATCTGCTTCGCTCAGGTCAAAGTGCCGCGCAATACGGCGCAGGTTATGGGCCGAGGGCAAGCCCGCCCCGGAGAGGTATCGATTGAATTGCTGTCGGTTCAGACCGATCTCGCGGCAGACCTGCGCGATGGAGGTCGCCTCGGCACAGAGAAACCGCAGGTTCCGGGAAAACTCGCTGCTCATCACTGTCCCTTTCGCGATGTGACGCAGTTCTGCGTAAACCTGCTGACAGATGCGTACAAGCGCGCAGTTCCTATCACGGCGTCGGCGTCGCAAAATGTTGCATGAAACCGGCCCCGAAAAGCCACGTTGACGAAAATCCACTTTGACAATGAAGGACAACACAGACGTGCCCAGCGAGCAGACCGCCGTCACCACGACAGATCATCTCTGGATTCCGCTGCCCGATGGCCGCCGTCTTGCGGCGCGGCTCTGGATGCCGGAGGGGGCTGGCCCGTTTCCGGCGATCCTTGAATATCTGCCCTATCGCAAACGCGACGGCACCGCGCCGCGCGATGCCACCACGCACCCGGTGTTTGCCGCCCATGGCTACGCCTGCCTCCGGGTGGATATCACCGGTTCCGGCGATAGCGACGGTCGGTTCGATGATGAATATTCCGAGCAGGAACTGGCCGATGGCGAAGCGGTTCTGACCTGGATTGCGGCTCAGCCCTGGTCCACCGGACGCGTCGGCATGATCGGCATATCCTGGGGTGGTTTCAACGGCTTGCAGCTCGCCTGGCGCCGTCCGGAGGCGCTGAAGGCGGTGGTCTCGGTTGCCTCTACCGTCGATCGCTATGCCGATGACATCCACTATATGGGCGGCTGCCTGCTGAGCGACAACAAGAATTGGTCGAGCCAGATGTTTGCCTATATGACCCGGCCGCTGGACCCGGATCTGCGCCCGGACTGGCGCGAGGAATGGCTGGGCCGGATCCGGGATCTGCCGTTCATGGGGGCCGACTGGCTGAGCCATCAGACACGGGACGAATTCTGGAAACATGGCTCCGTCTGCGAAGACTGGTCGGCGATCACGGCGCCGGTTCTGGCCATCACCGGCTGGGCGGATGCCTATGTGAACGCCCCGCCTGCGATTGCGGCCAGGCTGACGAACGCACCGGGCAAGGCGTTGATGGGCCCATGGGAGCATCGCTACGGGCATATCTCAAAACTGGAGCCCTCGGATTTCCATGGCGAGGTGCTGCGCTGGTTTGATCAGTACCTGAAGGGCGAGGACAGCGGCGCGGAGGCCTTGCCCGATTATCGCGCCTACATGCAGGAGCATTTCAACCCCACGGCCAAGAACACACCACGCAAGGGACGATGGGTGGCAGAGGCGCAGTGGCCGTCGCCGCATGTACAGGACCTGTGCTTGCCACTGGCGCCCGGCGGCTTTGCTGAAACACCCCAGACTGGTTCAGTCACTGTGGCCAACCCGGCCACGCTGGGGCAGGCGGGGGGATATTTCTGCGCCGGGATGCGGATTGACAATGAGCTGCCCGAGGATCAGCAGGCCGACGATGCGCTGTCCGCCTGTTTCGAGACCGCCCCGCTGACGGCGCCGCTGGAGCTGCTCGGTCGCCCGCGGGTGCGGCTGAGGTTCAGCGTCGACCGCCCCGTGGCTCAGGTCATGGCGCGGCTCTGTGACGTGGCCCCGGGTGGGGTGTCGCAGCGGATCAGCTACCGGGCCCGCAACCTGTGTCATGACGACAGCCACGAGGTGGCGACGCGACTGGAGCCGGGCCGGGTCTATGAGGTGGAGTTTGAGCTGAACGAATGCGCCCATCGATTGGTGGAGGGGCACCGTTTGCGGCTGGCTCTGTCCACCTCCTACTGGCCCATCGTGTGGCCCGCGCCAGAGGCCGCAGAGATCACACTGGCGCTTGAGGGATGCATGCTGGTTCTGCCCGAGCGCAATGTGACCGAAGAGATCGCGCCGATGGCACCGCCCCCGGCACGAGACTACCCGACCATCGGCGGGCGAGACTTCCGCGCGGCCTCCGGCACCTCGGAACGGCGCGTGGAGGCGGATGGCACCCATGTGCTGGAAACCTTTGACGACTACGGTCGGGCGGAAAACTCGGACCATGGTCTGATCGCCGACAGCACTGTGATGATGCGCTATAAAATCCACCCGGACGATCCTTCCTCCGCCACGTTCGAGAGCGATTGGACGTTCGAATTTGCCCGCGGTGACTGGGGGGTCGAGATCGGGACCGAGAACCGCATGACCTGTGACCGGACGCATTTCCACCTGTGGAGACGGGTCACGGCAAAGGAAGGCGGGGCGATTGTGCTGACCCGGGAATGGACCGAATCATTGCTGCGCGGTGTCCTGTGAACGGTCTTGCGACCCTGTTGATTGCGGGGTTTCAAAGGCAAAACAGGTGGTGCCATGGCGGGATTGTGGCACCACACACACCGCTGACACCTCGATGACATGATGCGTGTTCAAAAGCTCACAGCGCGTTAATCAATTGGTGCGAAAATGCTGTCACGCGCCTGTCTGCGTTTGAAATTTCGCGGGGCTGTCCTGCAGATTGGGTCTCGATCAAGCAGGTGGAAAAAGTGAGGGCATGCCCCATGCTACTGTCGGTGGTTGTACCGTGCTACAATGAGGAAGAGGCGATCCCGCTTTTGGTGGACCGCCTTTTGGCGGCAGTTGCGCCCTGGGCGGGGCAGACCGAGATCATCCTGATCGATGACGGATCAACCGATGGCACCTGGGCCGCTCTGGAAGCGGCGCATGCGTCCCATCCCGAGGTGCGTGGCCTGAAGCTTTCGGCCAATCGTGGTCACCAGATTGCCCTGACCGCCGGTCTCGCCGCCGCCGAGGGGCAGCGTGTTTTCATGCTGGACGCCGACCTTCAGGACCCGCCTGAACTGTTGCCGGAGATGATGAGCCTGATGGATACGGGCTATGATGTGGTCTACGGCAAGCGGGCCCAGCGTCAGGGCGAAACCCCGTTCAAGAAGCTGTCGGCCTGGGCCTTCTACCGGTTCCTGAACGCTCTGTCGGATGTGAAAATCCCCAAGGATACCGGTGACTTTCGCCTCGTCAGCCGTCGCGCTCTGGACAGTGTTCTGCAGATGCCGGAGCGCTCGCGGTTTGTCCGTGGCATGTTCGCCTGGGTCGGGTTTCGCCAGATTGGCGTGGAATATCAGCGCGATGCCCGTATGGTCGGGGAAACAAAATACCCGCTGCGGGCGATGCTGAAGCTGGCCACCGATGCGCTCACCGGATTTTCGATCAAACCACTGCGCTTTGCCACCCGTCTGTCATTCTGCACCCTCGGGGTCTCGGCATTGGTGGCGATCTATGTATTTCACTCACTGATCCTGTATCAGACCGCTCCGGGCTGGGCCTCGATGCTGCTGGCGATGTCGTTCTTTTCAGGTATCCAGTTGCTGACGCTGGGGATCATGGGGGAATACATTGGCCGCCTCTATATGGAAATGAAGCAGCGCCCTCTGTTCTTTCTCGATCGGGAGACCGGCGACTACCAAAGTGAGACATTCGCCGACATCGAGGCGGAAACAGGCCGTCGCCGTCAGGCGAGATGAGCGCAATGGCCACCGACGTGCTATCAGATACTGTACCATCCGATACTGTACCATCAGATACCGTGCCGGATCGGCCCCGCACAATGCGAACGGACCGGGATCAGATCCTGCGGTTCTGCGTCGTCGGGACCGGTGTGGCGGGGCTCTATCTCGGGCTGTTCCTGCTGGGGGTGGAGCTTGGGCTGGCCGAAGCTGCGGCCAATATCATCAGTCTCGGCTGTGCCGTCGTGGTGCAGTATATTGCTCAGACGGCCTGGACCTTTCGCCGGCCGCTGGCGGTGCCAGAGCAGATCTTGCGGTTTGCCTGTACCATCGGTTTGGGCTTTGTCGTCTCGACCCTGATTACGGCGCATGTCGGGCCGCATCTGGGCTGGCCTCCGGCGCTTTCCGGGGCCGTCGTCATGCTATGGTTGCCGATCCAGAATTACGTCATGTTCCGGATCTGGGTTTTTGCCGCAGCAGCGAAATGAGGGGCCCGAACCCGATGCACCATCCGGAGGTCGATGAGTGTCGCGTGCCGCCGACGTCCTTTGGCTGCGGCTTTGGGGTGTCTCAATGGACCCCGAATGCGGGCGAAGATCCGATCTCGCAGGTGGCGCACCACCGTGACGGAGGCGCGCGCGGTTTCACCGTCAGTGGTGGACCTTTGCGGTGACCGATGCCCCTCCCGTCATCGGCACCGAAAGAGGGCAGAATCCGCAAAATCTGCCGTGGCGCGATCTGTTGCGTCTGATCCTCCTGTGTTTTGCCGGGATCCTGCTGGCCTCCGCGCCGCAGATCATGGATCCGTTGCTCCGCCACGATGATTTTCAGGCGCTTTTCAACGACGCGCGCGGCTACTATCCCAAAACCCTGAGCGAGGGGCGGTGGCTGAACTACCTCTGGTTGGCGTGGTCGCCAGCCTTGTCGGCCCCAGTCACCTATATCCTTTATCAGGCCTGTTGGGCGATCTACCTCGGTACGCTTGTCCATCTTGCGTTTGGCGCCGGGGATGCGGTCTGGCGCAAGCTCTCCGTGGCGATGATTGCGGGTCTGGCGGCCCCGACTTTGTTGATTTCACTGTGGTTCAACACGTTACTGCCGGGCCTCATGGTTTGCGCGGCCTATGCGCTTCTCTGCGCCACCCTATCCGAGCGCTGGGGCCGCTGGTTGCTTCTTCCCTTCGTGCCCCTGGCCCTGATGGGATACACGATGAACCCGCTCCTGCTTTTGGCGATTTGTCTGACCCGGCGCGACGCACCGCGGTCGGCGTTGCATCTGGCCAAGGTATTGGCGCTGTTTGTAACCAGTTTCGCTTTGGGCATGGGGGTGATCTATACGCTGAACCTTCATTTCCACGGGGTCTTCGGCATTCCGATGGCGGCCTGGCGGACACCGACACCGGCCTATGACATGGCCTCTGCGCTCAGCAATCTGGTGCGGATGGGCGATGTGATGGGCATCGCGGCGCGCGTGGTCGCATATAATTTCATGCCACTGACCTATGGTTTGCTCGGGCTGGGGGGGCTCGCGGTTGTTTGGGTCGGACGGCGAAACCCGTGGGAGGTGATCTATTCGCTGACGGGGATCGGGATCGGGTTGGCCCTGATCGCGGTGCAGGCCGTGAAAAGCGGCGTGGTCATGCCGCCCCGTGTTCTCGGCTTTGCGCTGGTGTTCTATGCGGTTCTGCTGGGGCATGTGTCGCGCAGACTGCCAGAACGGATCGCAAGGGCCATGCTGGCCGGGCTTGCGATGCTGTTTGCAATGTTTTCGATCCTGCAGCACAGGGAAATGGTTCCCTGGCAACACGAAACGCGGGCGATGGCTGAACAGATTGGCACAGGTCCCGAAGCCGTGTTCGTGAGTGGGACCTACCTGTCACTGCCCTCGGTTCTGGGTGCAGGCATTCAGCATGCGCGTGGGTTCCGGCTGCGTCTGCAGTACCTCACGGGGCGGCAGGTGATCCTGTGTGAAGAAACGCCAGCCGCCTGTGAGGTCCTGTCGGCGAGCCTCAAAGGACCAGATCCGGAAACCGGCTGGTCCCTGTCGCGCAGCGCAGCAGGAATAGAGCTGCGTTTGTCAGATGCGGCGCTGCGACCGCCAAAAATCCCAAGCCGTTGATGGCAGGGACGACGACAGAGGTGATGGGGGATGATGGCCGGAAGTATGAGCCCGAGGGGAGCCGCAGATTGGCCTGGTCTCCCCCCACGCATAGCTACAGGCGTCAGGATGCGGGCAACGACCGGGGGTTGAAGCTGCACTGGCTCCCTGCGGCGTCCATGACCTGGCCAAAGCCCGCAGTGGAAAAATCACCGTAGAGCCAGACCTCCCCTTCGGCTGCCCGGTCAACGGCAAACCCCAAGCTGTTTTGCGCCGCCAGCATGCTCGCGACCACTTCCGGCACGATCGAGCTTGTCATCGATGCGCCAAAGGTGAAGGCTTCACCGTTGAAAAAGAACATCTCTTCGCCCATCCAGACCGGCTGATTGTCGACATAGAGGGACACGCTGTCCTGTTCCATGTCCCAGGGCGGATCCACGTCGTTCTCGGTCCATGGCAGATAGATGTAGTCGAACATCGCATCGTAGCCGCCTTCGCCAAAGACGAATTGCAGCAAACCACTGGTATTGGGCGCGGCCTGCAGCGAGAAGACGTGGCAATTGCGGCCGATTTTGACACTCGCCCAGTTCCCGCTTTCGAAATAGCGGTCCCCGGCCTGTGCTAGCGTTGCCGCGAAGATCATGAAGCCAGACAGAATTGAACCGGAGAGACGCGTTTTGGTCCCGGCGATGGATTTCAGCATGAACATGAAACAGTCCTGAGTAAAATTGATAATGCAGCAAGCTAAAGGTGAAATCCTGCCAAATCCTCAACGCGGCGCAGTGTCAATCGGACGTCACGTGGATGGCGAACTGTTCCAGGCCCGCGTCCTGGGGCGCGATGGTGCGGTAACTTTCGCGCACGCCGGCTTCGGTCAGCTCGCGCGCGACGGTCAGAAGGGTGTTGGCCGAATGATCGTCGCACAGATCTGACATCTGCTGTATCTCAGCCTCTGCGACCGGACGGGCCGCGTTGACATCGGGGGCGCCGTAGACTGTCACGAAATGTTGGGCCAGCTGCTCGATCAACGCGCGCCTTTCTTCCGGTTCGATCTGGGTCACGGCGACAAAGGTCACGCGGCCTGCTGTGTCCAGCCCCATCCAGCCATTGGCAAAGGCCTGCCGCTGCTTTCCGACCAGATCACCCTCGGTCCAGTTGGAGAATTCAAAGCCGCCGGAGATGCACCATTCGCCGGTCCGGGCGGGGCTTGCAAAGACGTTCATGTCGCTTTCGTCGAAATGGATGGCACGGGCCAGTTTCATATCGTCTCTCTTTCCTGTCAGTCCCGGACCAAAACGCTGGTCAGAGGGATCAGGTGGGTGGTTTCTCGGTCGCGCAACAGCATTCCGAAATCCTCGTCCACGCCGAGGAAGGTTCCGGTGAGGCCCGCGCGGGTCGTCTCCTCGCCCAGGCCATGGGCCAGACCGCGCCAGTCCGCGTGCAGGGCTTTGTGGTCGCCATCCTCCCACCGGTTGATCCAGTGCAGGCAATGGCGGGTCCAGCTTTCCAGAAGCTGGGGTGCGGCCACATCCGCGCAGCCCTCGGCATAAAGCGCGGTTTGATCCGGCGTCTGGCCGCCGTCGCCTGTCGGCCAGAGCGGCAAGGTCAGGCCGATCACCAGCCAGTCTGGCACGCGCTCCGGGTCATCACCGCTGGCGGCGACGCGCAGGGCCCCGCAGGATGCGCCATTGATCCGCAGGCCTCCGTCCCAGTCCAGATGGACGGCGACCTCGGGGGGGGCCAGCGCACCAAGGGCGTTCTGGAACCCCAAGCCACAGACCGGAAGCATGGCCATGGCTTTGAGCAACGCGACATCCGGCGCCAAAATCAGGGCCGCCCGCAGGGTATCGGCGCCGAGGTCGTAGATCACCAGTCCCGCATCCACGCCCAGCTCGGCCTTCTGGCAGGCGAGATCGAACGGATCGAGGCCCGGACCTGCTGCTTCGCCGGACATCAGCGGCGGAAAGGTGACGTCTCCGGTCATGCCGCGCCTCGCTCCACCAGACCGGCGGCAATGTCCTGAAACGCCTTGGCCTGCGGGCTGTCGGGTTTGGAGACGACGATCGGCGCGCCACCGTCAGCGGCAAGCCGCACATCCAGATGCAGGGGCACTTCGGCCAGCAGCGGCACGTTCATCTTTTGCGCCTCGGCGGCCACGCCACCATGGCCGAAAATATGTTCCTCATAGCCACAACTGGAGCAGATATGCGTCGACATGTTTTCGATCAGGCCAAGGATCGGCACGTTCAGCTTGTTGAACATGTCGATGCCTTTGCGGGCGTCGATCAAGGCGACATCCTGCGGAGTGGAGACCACGATCGCCCCATCCACATGAGCCTTTTGTGCCAGCGTCATCTGCACATCGCCGGTTCCGGGGGGCAGGTCCACGATCAGCACGTCCAGCGCGCCCCATTGTACCTGCATCATCATCTGCTGCAGCGCGCCCATCAGCATCGGCCCGCGCCAGACGACGGCCTGGTCGTCATTGGTCATCAGGCCGATCGACATCATGGTGACGCCGTGGTTGCGCAGGGGCAGGATGGTCTTGCCATCCGGGCTGGCGGGACGGCCGGAGACCCCCAGCATGCGGGGTTGACTGGGGCCATAGACATCGGCGTCCAGCAGACCGACCCGGCGACCGGCCTGGGCCAATGCGCAGGCCAGGTTGGCCGATACTGTGGATTTGCCGACGCCGCCCTTGCCGGACGCGACCGCGATTATGCGGTCCACGCCGGGGATCTTCTGCGGACCGGAGGGGGCGGCGGGCTTCGAGGGTTTCAGGTCCGGCGGAGCCTGGGTGCTATGCGCGGTCATCAAGGCAGACACGGTGCCCACTCCGGCAAGATCCTTGATCAGGGCCTCTGCCTGATCGCGAATGGGGGCGTAGGTCTCGGACCGGGCGGGGTCGATCTCCAGTACGAAGCGGACATTGGCGCCGTCGAGCGTCAGGGCACGGACAATTCCGGCCGCGACGATATCGCTGCCGCTGATGGGGTCGGTGAGGGTCTTGAGGGCGTCGAGAACGGCGTCGCGGGTTATGGACACGCGGGGCTACTCCTTGGTTGGACGGTGAAAGTCAGAGGCGGGTCGGTCCGCGTGACGGAGGTCTTGCAGCTGTCCTAGCATGGGCTGCGGTACATGCGACAGGGACAAGCGGTATGCGAAGCGGGCCGGTCGCGGGCGCGCAGCCTCTGCCTCGACGGCAATGCGGGGCAGGGTATGCGCCCGCGGGCGGGGTGGGCTGCCGCTGGCGGCAGACGCCCGTTGTCGGTGAAGAGATCCGCTCATGCGATGGGCTCATCAGTGGTCGCGACGTTTGCTGAGATAGTCTTCGGTGGTCCGGACCCGTGGGCGATCCGCCCCGGCAAAGGGGGAGTTCTGCTGGTGGAACTGTGCGTTGACACGGCAATCGTCGCACATCTGGATCATCCGGGCCGCATTTGCGTTGGCGAACATGGAGTGTTTGCCGGCCAGTTTTTCGGTGATCTTCTCTACCGTGGATTTGACACCAAAGAGCGCCCCGCATTCGACACAGGCAAAGGGTTCCTCTTCGTGCAGCACCACCTGATCGAGCGCGCTGGCGGCGAGGTTCAGGCGGGGTTCATAGGTGATGGCATCCTCGGGGCAGATATTGGCGCAAAGGCCGCATTGCAGACAGGCATCCTCCTGAAAGCGCAGCTGGGGCAGATCGGGATTGTCCCCCAATGCGCCGGACGGGCAGAGCGACACGCAGGACAGGCACAGGGAGCAGGCGTCCTGATCGACGAGGACCGCACCATAGGGCGCGCCCTCGGGCAAGGGCAGGGGCACGTCCGGGCCGTTCAGCGCCAATGCGGCCTGGCGGGTGATCTGCCGCCGTGTTCCCATGGGGCGCTGCGGGGTCGTGACCGGCGCCGGGCGCGCGCGGGTTTGATAGAGCGCGTCACACAGGGCCTCCGGGTCGGTGATGTCGAGGAGTTCGGCCGCAACGGGAGAGATGGCGTTGGCCAGCCGCACCTCCTGTTCCTGCACTGAAAGGTCGGCCCGAGGCCCCGGCAGAATGGTCACTTCGACAAAGCCCGCGGCCCGCGCCGCGAGGATTTCGGCGTGCCCGAAAGTGTTCAGGGCCTCGACCTCCAGCGGGATCACCGCCGCCGGCAGGCCCC
The DNA here is from genome assembly GCF_006265095.1 of Phaeobacter sp. B1627. Classification (GTDB taxonomy): domain Bacteria; phylum Pseudomonadota; class Alphaproteobacteria; order Rhodobacterales; family Rhodobacteraceae; genus Epibacterium. The sequence goes on along the minus strand of NZ_VCNK01000013.1, from coordinate 13,769 downwards.
TGTCAAAGCGCGCGGCGAGCCGGATCATCTCGGCCCCATGGGCATCCACCACCAGCAGGCGCGGCGCTTGGCCGCCCGCGTCAAGGAAGGCTTTGGCCAGGGTTTGCACACGTCGGAACAGATCGCTTGCCGGGGGTGCGTCATAGGTGATGGCGCCGGAGGGGCAGAGCGAGGCACAGGAGCCGCAGCCCGCGCAGATCATCGGGTCGATGGTGACGTGATCGCCGGCCGAAGTGATGGCGCCGGTAGGGCAGACGTCCAGACAGCGGTTGCAGCCGGCCTGACTGGCCCGCGAATGGGCGCAAAGAAGAGGCTCTGTCTTCACATAGAGCGGCTTTTCGAAGGTCCCGATGAGCTGGCTGGCGGTGAGGATTGCATCGGCGACGGCGCTCGCGGATTTGGGATCCGGGCGCAGGTAGCCTTCGCGTTTTTCCGGGGCGGGGAACAGGGGGGCCTCGCCGCGCAAATCAAGGAGGATGTCACAGCTGGAGCGGCCACCGTCCCGGGGGCTGTCCCAGGACCAGCTGCGCCCGGTGGTGTCGAGCTGTTGCAGCGCGTCTATCGTCACCTCAAAGTTGCCCAACGCACCGCGCGCGCTGCGCAGGCGCCCTTGCACCGTGTCGAACCCGCGGCCGAGTGGGGGATCTGCCGGCTCTGTCAGCAGCACGGTCACGCTCAGGAGATCCTGCAGCTTTTCAGCGGCGGCCAGCGTGATTTCGGCGGGGCCTACAATGAGGCAGAGGCCTTCGCTGATGACATCGACAGTCTTGGCGGCGGTGCCTTGCATCCGGGATTCGGCGATCAATGCGGACATTTTGGGTAGTATTGCCGCCGGTGTCGCCGCGTCGGCGGACCATCCTGCCCGGTCCCTCAGGTCCAGAAAGGGGGGGGCTTCGACCCCGGTTTCGGCCGCCAGCTCAGCAAAAAGGCGGCTCTCCTGTCCACAACAAAAAATTGTGTCCGGCTGGGCAAGAGCCTGCAGAGCCGCATCGGTTTCGGTGGTGCACAGGGCAGAATGCACCTTTGAGCAGTCAAGGCCGGTGAGGTCGGAAAGCGCCGCCGGGTCGAGCGGTTGCGTCCCGGAACAATCACATAAAATCAGACGTTTGGACATTGTTTCCTCGCTGGCGGTCAGGCTGGCAATCGGCGCCGGTTTCTCGGGTCAGGACCATACCCTAGACATGATTCCCTGCGCTCGTAAACCACTCTGACAGCTGCGGGGACACAGGCGAACGGGTGCAATGGGTCAGGTGATTCGCGCGGTGATCAGCGAAATTGAATGCCTGATAAAAATGCTAGAAATAGACATTTAGTCCTGCGGGTGGGGACATCGGGGGGCAGGCTGTCCAAAATGTCCGGTTGTGCTGAAAATGCGAGCGGTCGGTGAACAGTGTTCTTTCGCATGCGGTCGGGTTTGCGGCAGTCTTGCGGGGCACAAGCAAGGACAGACGATTGGACCAAGCCAACGCAAAGATCGACATGATGCCGCTCGGTATCGTCATGCGTCGCACCGCCGGGGTGACGCCCTGGGCGCGTTGGGCGTGGAAAGCGGTCGCTGTCTTGCCCGGCGCCGCCGCAGCGGATTGGACGCTCCTGCGCGAAGGCGAGGGCGTGTCCGAGTTTCACGCCGCGACCCTGCCGCTGGAATTGCACCGCGCCGATGCGGAGGCCTATATGCAGGGGCTGACCGCGTCGCCGCCCAGCGTCTATGTGGTGATGCGCAGCGGCGCGCTCGACCGCCCCGATCTGACGCTGGTGACGGCCTCGCCATTTGAGGCGCAGGATTACGCCGACACCGGCGAGGACCAGGTCGAGAAAGTGGAAATGCCTGCGGGTCTTGTGGCTTGGGTGCGCGATTTCACCCTGGCCCATTTCAAGGAAGAGGAATTCCGCAAGCGCCGCCGGGACCGCACGCGAACCGATCTGGAGGAGGACGGCGTCGGCGACGCCCGTATTCCGCAGTTGACGGATGTGTACCGGGCTCCGGCAAAAAGCCGGAAGGAGCGTCTGCAATGACCGGCCGGACGTTCTGGGATCGCCGCCGGGCTGCGGTCGAGGCGGAGCAGCAGGCCGAACGCCGCGCATCCATCGAGGCGGAAGCGGCGCTGCGTGAGGCGGAACATGCCGAAAAGGACGATGCGGACATCCTCGCGGAGCTGGACCTGCCAGACCCGGACACGCTTGGGATCGGCGATGATTTCAAGGCCTTCCTGACCGAAGCGGTTCCTGCGCGCATCAAGACGCGCGCCTTGCGCAGGTTGTGGACGACCAATCCGGTGCTCGCAAATGTCGATGGCCTGCTGGATTATGGCGAGGATTTTACCGATGCCGCGATGGCGGTGGAGAATATCCAGACCGCCTATCAGGTGGGCAAGGGGATGACGGCGCATGTCGAGGAGCTGGCCCGTCAGGCGGAGGAAGAGGCTGAGCGGACCGAGGCGCTGTCTCGGTGCGCAGAAAAGATCGACGACGCGCCCGGCGAAACGGAGCTGGAGGCCGCCGACAACGCTGCTGACGGAGAGGCGCCCGGGTCCGAGGATCCGTCGGCCGAGACGGCGCAGATTGCGGGCCCTGATCCGGTGCCTTCGGCAGCTGTTTCAGCCAGCGATGAAAATCCAGACACAGATGAAAATGCAGACACACGGCGGGCTGCCGGTTGCGAAATCGAAGAGGACGCGTTGCTGGCGGCGGTGCCGCGCAGGATGCGGTTCGTCTTTGGTGGCGCTGGAGAAACCGCATGACAGAGGACAACAGAATGACAGACGCAGCGCTGGCCGTGCCACCCGTGAGCGAAGAAGACCGCCTGCGCGCGGACCTCTACAACTATATCGGCCTGATGCTGGCGGCGGCTCCGGATCAGATGCTGTTGGATCAGACCGCAGCGCTTTCGGGCGACGACTCGCCGCTGGGGCAGGGGGTCACACAGCTGGCGCGGGTGGCCAAACGCACCAAACCGGCGGCGGCCGAGCGTGAGTTCAACGCATTGTTCATCGGCCTGGGCCGGGGCGAGCTGTTGCCCTATGCCAGCTACTATCTGACTGGGTTCCTGAACGAAAAACCGCTGGCGGCGCTGCGCAATGACATGACGGCCCGAGGCCTGAGCAGAGCGGACAATGTGTTCGAACCCGAAGACAATATCGCCTCGCTGATGGAGATGATGGGCGCATTGATTGTTGGCCGGTTCGGCACGCCCGCGCATCTGGATGATCAGAAAACGTTTTTCAACAAGCACATAGGCCCATGGGCCGGGCATTTCTTTTCCGACCTCGAAGGCGCGAAGAACTCTGTTCTTTATGCGTCGCTCGGGACTGTCGGTCGTGCCTTCATGGAGATCGAGGCCGACGCATTCCGGATGGGGAGCTGAGGGCCACGGAGACTTTCGGCGCACGGGGTGATCGCGTGCAGGGTGGGGCGGACCGGCTGCCCCGTACAGGAACCGGAAATATCGGTTCCGATAACGCAATGAGGAGGAGACCTGATATGGCACAAAAAGAGGATGGCGCCAGTCGCCGTGACTTTCTGAAGCTGGCGGCAACCACGACGCCCGTAGCGGCAGTGGCCCTGGCGACCACAGGAGGCGAAGCCGAGGCTGCAGCTCCTGATCCGACATCTGACAAGATGCAGGATACCGCGCATACCCGCGCCTACTACGACAGCACCCGGTTCTGAGCCAAGGATCCGGTTGTTTCTCATGCCTTTGCCGACTGGTTGCGTGACGCCCGACTGAGCAAAGGATTTCGTCAAACCCAGCGCGTTTCCAATGTTGGAAATAAGCAAGGGAGGTAGAATATGCTTAGGAAAAAGACCAACGGGGTTGCGCGACGCCCCCAGCGGACAAGTATCCTGTCCAAGGTCGGTGAAACATCCGTCGACCGCCGCGCATTCCTGCGCGGGTCAGGCCTCGCCATTGGCGGGCTTGCAGCGATCAGCGCCACCGGCGGTACGGTGACGCAGGCCAATGCGGCCGTCTCCGCGACCGGATCGGTCGAAACCATCAAATCCGTTTGCACCCATTGCTCGGTCGGTTGCACCGTCGTGGCCGAGGTGCAAAATGGCGTCTGGGTCGGGCAGGAGCCCGGTTGGGACAGCCCCTTCAACCTCGGTTCGCATTGCGCCAAGGGGGCCTCGGTGCGCGAACACGCCCATGGCGAGCGTCGCCTGAAGTACCCGATGAAGAAAGAGGGCGGCGAGTGGAAGCGCATTTCCTGGGAGCAGGCGATCGACGAGATCGGCGACGGCATGATGCAGATCCGCGAAGAAAGCGGACCTGACAGCGTCTATTGGCTCGGCTCGGCCAAGCACAACAACGAGCAGGCCTATCTGTTCCGCAAGTTCGCAGCCTATTGGGGCACGAACAACGTGGATCACCAGGCCCGGATCTGTCACTCGACCACGGTTGCAGGTGTTGCCAACACCTGGGGCTATGGGGCGATGACCAATTCGTACAATGACATCCACAACTCCAAGGCGATCTTTATTATCGGCGGCAACCCGGCAGAGGCGCATCCCGTTTCGCTGCTGCATGTGCTGAAGGCCAAGGAGCAGAACAACGCGCCGCTGATCGTCTGCGATCCGCGCTTTACCCGGACGGCGGCCCATGCGGACGAATATGTGCGCTTTCGCCCCGGTTCGGACGTGGCACTGGTCTGGGGCATCCTGTGGCATATCTTCGAGAACGGCTGGGAGGACAAGGAGTTCATCCGGACCCGTGTCTGGGGCATGGATCAGATCCGTGACGAAGTGGCCAAGTGGACGCCTGAAGAAGTTGAACGTGTCACCGGAACGCCCGGCAGTCAGCTGAAGCGAGTGGCCCGGACCCTTGCCAACAACCGTCCTGGTACCGTGATCTGGTGTATGGGCGGCACGCAGCACACCAACGGCAACAACAACACCCGCGCCTACTGTATCCTGCAGCTCGCATTGGGCAACATGGGCACCGAAGGCGGCGGCACCAATATCTTCCGCGGCCACGACAACGTGCAGGGCGCGACGGATCTTGGCGTTCTCAGCCACACTTTGCCCGGCTACTATGGTCTGTCAGCAGGCGCATGGGGCCACTGGGGCCGCGTCTGGGGCGAGGATATGGACTGGCTCAAGGCGCAGTTCCAGACCGTGAAGGGCGCTGACGGCAAAGACAAGAACCTGATGCAGGAAACCGGGATCCCGGTCAGCCGCTGGATCGATGGCGTGTTGGAAGATGCGGAAAACATGGACCAGCCGAACAAGGTCCGGGCCATGGTTCTTTGGGGCCATGCGCCCAATTCCCAGACCCGGATGCCGGAGATGAAAACGGCAATGGAACAGCTCGACATGCTTGTCGTGGTCGATCCATATCCGACGGTGTCAGCTGTGCTGCACGACCGCACCGATGGCGTGTATCTGCTGCCGGCTGCGACGCAGTTCGAAACCCGCGGTTCGGTCACCGCCTCCAACCGGTCGATCCAATGGCGCGACAAGGTCGTCGATCCGCTGTTCGAGAGCCTGCCTGATCACGTGATCATTGCGAAGTTCGCGAACAAGTTCGGCTGGGGGGATCGTCTCTTCCGCAATATCGAGATGGAAGACGCCGAGACGCCGAACATCGAAAGCATCACCCGCGAGTTCAACTCCGGTATGTGGACGGTCGGCTACACGGGCCAGAGCCCGGAGCGGATCAAACTGCATATGGCGAACCAGCACACGTTTGACCGCACCACGCTTCGGGCGCTGGGCGGCCCGGCGGACGGCGACTACTACGGTATGCCGTGGCCCTGCTGGGGAACGGCAGAGATGAAGCACCCGGGGACGCCGAACCTCTATGACATGTCCAAACCCGTGGCCGAAGGCGGATTGTGTTTCCGTGCCCGGTTCGGGGTTGAACGTGACGGCGATAATCTGCTGGCAGAGGGCGTGTCCAACCCCGGTGCCGAGATCCAGGATGGCTATCCCGAATTCACCATGCAGATGCTGGTGGATCTGGGTTGGGACAAGGATCTCACAGATGAAGAACGCACCATTATCGCAAGCGTTGCAGGCATCCAGCTCAACGGCATGGGCGAAGGCATCACCAGCGGTGACGGAACCCAGGGCAATGGTGAAGAGGTGGGCGAGCAATCAATGTCTCCGTTCCCCTCCGATTTCAACGCCAAGAGCGCGTCTGTGAACTGGAAGACCGACCTCTCGGGCGGTATTCAGCGGGTTGCGATCAAACACGGCTGCGCCCCCTTCGGCAATGCCAAGGCCCGTGCGGTGGTCTGGACCTTCCCGGATCCGATCCCGCTGCACCGTGAACCGCTCTACTCCAACCGGAGGGATCTGGTGGCGGATTATCCGACCTATGAGGACCGGAAATTCTACCGTCTGCCCACCATGTACGCCTCGATCCAAAAGAACGATGTGTCCAAGGAGTATCCGATCATCCTGACCTCCGGCCGTCTGGTCGAATACGAGGGGGGCGGTGACGAAACCCGCTCCAACCCATGGCTGGCCGAGTTGCAGCAGGACATGTTCATCGAGATCAACCCCCGAGATGCCAATGATATTGGCGTGCGTGACGGGGCGCAGGTCTGGGTCGAAGGTCCCGAAGGCGGCAAGGTCAAGGTCATGGCGATGGTCACGGAGCGGGTGGGATCGGGCGTTGCCTTCATGCCCTTCCACTTTGGCGGTCATTTCCAGGGCGAGGACCAGCGGTCCAAATACCCGGACGGAGCGGACCCCTATGTTCTGGGCGAAAGCACCAATACGGCCCAGACCTATGGCTATGACTCGGTCACCCAAATGCAGGAGACCAAGGCCACTCTCTGCAAAATCATGCCAGCGTAAGGAGACGGATTTATGGCACGAGCTAAATTCCTGTGCGACGCCGAACGCTGCATCGAATGCAACGCCTGCGTCACCGCCTGTAAGAACGAGCACGAGGTGCCCTGGGGCATCAACCGCCGTCGGGTGGTTACCATCAATGACGGCAAACCCGGCGAACGGTCGATTTCGGTCGCCTGCATGCATTGCTCTGATGCGCCCTGCATGGCGGTTTGCCCGGTGGACTGTTTCTACCAGTCCGAAGAAGGGGTGGTTCTGCACTCCAAGGACCTCTGCATCGGTTGTGGCTACTGTTTCTACGCCTGCCCCTTTGGCGCGCCTCAGTATCCGCAGGCGGGCAACTTCGGCTCTCGCGGCAAGATGGACAAATGTACCTTCTGCGCCGGTGGCCCGGAGGAGAACAACTCTCAGGCGGAGTTCCAGAAATACGGCCGCAACCGGATCGCCGAGGGCAAACTGCCGATCTGTGCCGAGATGTGCTCGACCAAGGCGCTTCTGGCAGGGGACGGCGACGTGGTCTCGGCTGTCTACCGCGAACGTGTGGTGGCCCGTGGCTTCGGCTCCGGCGCCTGGGGGTGGGGGACCGCCTATGATCAGAAGGGTGGCTGACGCCCCTGACTGAGCAAATTGGCAATCCGGATCGGGGCGGCCCGCCAGTTGGCGGGCCCCTCCGGATCACGGAACAACAGATTTTCAAATCCGGCTTCCGAAGCGGAGCCCGGGGGGAGTATGCCCATGCCGCGCCTGATATTTGCGATTTTTCTGAACCTGGCCCTGATGTGCGGCCTCTCGGCCCAAGCACAGGACGCCGCCCCCGACGCGCCGGACCGAAGCGCCACAGGCGGTGCCCAGACACTCGAAGACATCATGGCGCGCCAGCGGGGCGAGGCCGTCGAAGACAGTTTCCGCAGTACCGCTACCGGAAATCCGGAGGGCGCCGCAGGGATTGATCAGCAGCTGGGCACGCTGGGCGGGGTCTCCGACCCGGAGATCTGGCGCGCGCTACGCTACAATTCCGCCGATATCCGCGTATCGGCCGGCGGCGAGGTGGCGACGGTTCTGGTGCAGGACGGCGGCATGAGCTGGCTGGCGTTTCGCGCAGGCCCGTTGCGGACATACGGCGGCTGGCTGCTTCTGGGCACGATTGCGGTTCTCGCGGTATTCTTTCTGGTCCGCGGACGCATCCGCATTGACGCCGAAAAAACAGGCCGCACCGTCACGCGGTTCGAGTTCGTTGAAAGAATGGCGCATTGGACGCTTGCGGGCTCCTTCATCCTGCTTGGCGTGACCGGCTTGCTCACTCTTTTTGGCCGGGTGGCGATCCTGCCGTATCTGGGCAAGGACGTGAACTCATTGCTGTTGATCGGGTCGAAATGGATCCACAACTCGGTCTCCTGGGCCTTCATGCTGGCACTGGCCACCGTGTTTTTCATGTGGGTGGCCCACAATATTCCCAACAGGACGGATCTGGTCTGGCTGAAGCAGTTCGGTGGCATCATCGGCAAGAAACACCCACCGGCCAAGAAATTCAACGCCGGTCAAAAGGTCATCTTCTGGTCGGTCATCCTGTTCGGCGCCTCGATTTCGATCTCGGGTCTTTCGCTTCTGTTTCCGTTTGAGCTGCCGCTGTTTGCCAAGACCTTCGGCATTCTGAACGATCTCGGAGCGCCCCAGTTGTTGGGCTATGATGCGTTGCCCACCAGCCTCGCGCCGCAGGAGGAAATGCAGCTGGCGCAATTGTGGCATGCCATCGTCGCCTTCGTCCTGATGGCGATCATCATCGCCCATATCTATATCGGCACGCTTGGCATGGAGGGCGCCTATGATGCGATGGGCTCCGGCGAGGTGGACGAGGCCTGGGCACATCAGCACCACTCGATCTGGCTTGAGGAGGTGCAGGAGAAGGACCGCACCTCGGCAGGCAAGGCGGGCGCGACACCGGCGGAGTAGCGTGGATGAAAGCGCTCGTGCTGGCCCTGTCCCTGTCTGCCACACTTGCGATGGGCGACGAGGACGGGGAGTTTCTGACGCTGAAGGGGCATGGCGGGCCGGTGATGGCGATCTCGGTCGATCGCGATGGTCGGGTTGCAAGCGGCAGTTTCGATAATGCCGTTGCCCTCTGGCAGAACGGCAGCCCGACGTGGCTGGAGGCGCATGATGCGGCGGTGACCGCTGTGACCCTCGGGGCAGATGGCGATCTGTTCAGTGCCGGGGATGATTTCGTGATTTATCGCTGGTCCGTGCATGGCGCGACGGAGATTGGCCGCCACGCAGGCAAGATCCGGGCCTTGCATGTCTCAGACGACGGGCGCTGGCTGGCCTCTGCCGGATGGGACGGCCGGATCGGGATATGGCCACTGGGGCCATTGGCGACAGGAACGCCGCATATGATCGAGGTCGGCTCTGGCGTCAACGATGTGCAGTTCGGCCCGGCAGGGCAGCTTATTGCGGCGACCGCGACCGGCGAAATTCTCGTGTACGAGGACCCGCACGCGCCCGCGCGGGAGTTGGTACGGCAGGGGTTCGGCATCAACCGGCTGCTGATCTCGGAGCAGGGCTGGCTGGTCTACGGGGCGGTGGACGGTGTCACCCGGGCCATCGATGCCGAAACGGGCGCGGCAATTGCGGATTTCACCCTTGACCGACGGCCAATTCTGGCTTTGGCGCACCACCCGGCCTCCGGTCAGATCGCAGTCGGAGACGGTCAGGGCTATATCATGCTGATCGATACGCAGACCTGGCGCATTGCCCGCGATTTCCGTGCGATGCGCGAGGGACCGGTTTGGGCGCTTGCCTTTGCTCCGGATGGGGGCCGCATCTGGGCCGGGGGGATCCATGATCTGGTCTACGGATGGCCGGTGGCCTTGATGGATCAGTTTGACGCGGTTGATGCAGCCCCCCGGAGCTTCCTGCAGGATCCCGAGACCATGACGAACGGAGAGCGTCAGTTCATGCGCAAATGCTCCATCTGTCACGCCCTCAGCGACACCGGCGCCCGCAAGGCGGGCCCGCATCTGGCGGATCTCTTCGGCCGCCGGGCCGGCAGTCTGACCGGGTATCGCTATTCTGATACGCTGACGGGTTCGGAGATCGTCTGGACCGCCCAAACCATTGATGCGCTTTTCGATCTTGGCCCCGACCACTATATTCCGGGGTCCAAGATGCCGATGCAGCGGATCACGGCCTCCGCAGACCGGCAGGATCTGATAGACTACTTGAAAATCGCGACCAACACTCAGGAGGACAACTGATATGAAAGCCATGCTGGCAGGGTTTGCTCTGATTGCTCTTATCGCTGTAGGGGCCGATCTTACGCTCGATGGGGTAGGGTTTTCGGCTCAGGATCGTAATTCCGGTACAGCCGTGCGCTTGAATTGATGGCGCATCGACGATGAACGTCACAGTCATTCGCGACGAATACTCCGAATCCCTGTCGTCCGCGTCGATCCTCGTGATCGATGACGAACCGGGGATGCGCAACTTCATGACCAAAATTCTGGCGCCGCGGTGCAAGCGGGTTGAACAGGCCGCCTCTGCCAGTGAAGCGTCGGACATTCTGGACAAAGCGCATTTTGATCTGATCGTTCTGGACAATATCATGCCCGGCAAAACCGGCTTGGACTGGGTCGCGGAGCAGCGGCGGGTCGGGCTGTTTGCCGACACGATCCTGGTAACGGCCTACGCGGATCTGGACACGGCGATCCAGGCCCTGCGGATCGGGATCGCCGATTTCGTGCTGAAGCCATTTCGCGCCAACCAGATCCTCAATGCTGTCGCACGGGCGCTCGACCGAAAATATCTGCGGCGTGAAAACTACCTGTTGAAACACGCCTTGTCGGCGGAACACACCGGAGCGCGCGGTCGGCTGCTGGGTAAGTCTGCCGCCATCGTGAAGGCGCGCGATATGTTGAAGCGGTTGGCTCCGTTGCCGACTCCGGTGCTGTTTACCGGGGCCTCCGGAACGGGCAAGGAAATCGCCGCGCGGACGTTGCATTCTCTGTCTGACCGGGCCGACAAGCCGTTTGTGGCCGTCAATTGCGCCAGCCTGTCTGCTGGGCGACTGGCGGAAGAGCTGTTTGGCGTCATCGATGCCCAGGACCGGCGGCGCGATGGTCTGTTCCTGCACGCCGATGGCGGCACGCTGTTTCTTGATGAAGTGGCGCAAATGCCGGAACAGGTGCAGGCCGCGCTGTTGCGGGTCCTGGAAGATCAGAAGGTGCGACCGGTCGGGGCCGAACGTGACATCCCGCTGAATCTTCGGTTTCTGTTTGCCACCAACGCAGATCTGCCACAGGCGGTGGAGGAGGGCCGGTTTCGGGCGGATCTCTATCACCGGATCAATGTGGTCAATATCGAGATGCCATCTCTGAAGGCCCGGATCGAGGACATAGTCGAGCTGGCATCGCTGTTCATGGAACAGTTCTCCCTGAGCCTCGGAATGCCTGCGCTGACGCTGGACGAGGAGACATTGCTCAAATTCTCCCGCTATGACTGGCCCGGCAATGTCCGCGAGTTGCGCAATCTGATAGAGCGTTCGGTGATCCTCGGCGCCTTTCCCGAGGCGTTTGCGGGAACGGGCTCGGTCACCGGGGTGGCCGCCGTCGACAACCTCGATATGGTGATGCAGCGCCACATCATGCATGTGCTGGATGAGAGTGACGGGAACCGGGCAGAGGCGGCGCGGCGGTTGGGGATCTCGCGCAAGACGATTGACAGGAAATGCGCAAGCTGGGGCGTCTGACGCTGGCGGAGCCTCCACGCGCGCCGCGTTCCTGCCTGTTGCCTAGATGATCCGGACCTGCGCCGCTTCGAAGTCCTGGTCGGCGGTGGCCATGGGCAACCAGATCAGGAACTCCGCGCCTCTGGCACGCCGGTTGCGCACGGTGATGCGGCCGCCTGCGCGCTGGATCAGGGTCTGGCTGATCGACAGGCCAAGCCCGGTGCCTTCGCCGCGTTTGGTGGTGAAGAACGGATCAAAGATCTTGTCGATCCGGTCCGCAGGAATACCCGCCCCCGTGTCGGCAATCCGAAGAGCCGCGCCCGGGCGGCCGTTGCGATCCTCGGCACAGAGGGAAATCGCGAGCGTGCCGTGCCCGTCCATGGCCTGACTGGCGTTGATCATGATGTTGATGATCACCTGTTGCAGCTCACCCGGGTCAATTCGCGTCAGCGGGGCCGGGTCGAGCTGGGTCAGGACGCGGATTTCCTGCTTTGATATGACGTGGTCAACCAGAACCAGACAGTCCTGCACGACGGCGGCCATGTCGACGCTCTCGGCGAAGGTGCCAAATTCCGAAGGGCGGGCGAACTGGAGCAGCTTGCCGACAATGGCGCCGATCCGCATGACCTGATTGTCGATCAAATCCAGCTCGGTTTTGACCGGGTCTGCCTGCGCTCCGAGCGTCATGCGCATCACATCCACATTGCCCTGGATGACGGCAACGGGATTGTTGATCTCATGCGCGACGCCGGCCGTGATTTCGCCGATCGAGGCGAGCTTTTCGCTCATAACAAGCTGGCGGAAGGTTTCTTCCAGCTTGGCATTGGCAATTTTCAGCTCGCTGGTGCGTTCCTCGACGCGGGCATTCAGCTCGCCCGCCCAATTGCGCAGCCGCCGGTCCCGCTCCTGTACCTGATCCAGGAGCGTGTCGAGATGGGTCGCGACCTGCCCGATTTCGTCGCTGCGCCCGCTGGTGCCGTTGCGGGCGGTCAGGTCGCCACGTTTGACCCGCCCCATGGTGCGGGTCATCTGCTCGAGCGGTGCGAATATGCCTTTGGCCAGCCACAGGAACAGCGGAATCGACAGCGCGATCACCAGTACAAAGGCGCCAAAAACGGTCCAGTAGGCGGCGCGTTTCGCGGATTGATAGGGGGCCTCGAGGAAGCCGACATAGAGCATCCCGACCCGTTTGCCGAAACTGTCGGTCAGGGGCAGATAGCCGGAGATATACCAGTCATTGACGACGAAAGCGCGGTCGAGCCAGGTTGTGCCCTCTGTCAGAACGGCTCCGCGCACCGCAGCAGACACCCGTGTGCCCAGGGCCCGCACGTCCTCAAAGAGACGTACGTTGGTTGATACGCGGGTGTCCTCGAGAAAGAGGGTGGCAGTGCCCTGCCGGCTGACATCGGACTGCCCGTGCAGATAGACCAATGCGTTGATGGTATCGATGAAGTCGAGGTTGCGGTTCAACAGCAGCCCTCCCACCAAGACGCCGTTGGCGCGCGGCCCGCGAAGGGGGGCTGCGGTGTGAACGACCATGCCGCGATCCTCGACCGTGCGGTCGGCGGGGGCTGCGGCCTCGGTGTCGATCAGATCGATGCGGGCCCGGGCCGCCAGTTCCGGAGAACGGCTCTGCAGGTCCTCGGATGACAGGATATCTATTTCAGAGGACATGAAACCGGCCGCAGCAGAATGGATGACAGGCCATTTTGCTTTCGCTTGGGTCAGGGCGTCGCCTTGCAGGAGGTAGAGGAAATCCAGATCGAGCGCTTCTTGCTGCTCGGTCAGAAACCTGTCGAGTATTGTGGCGTCGGCCTCCAGGAGGTCGGCGAGACGTGCGGAATCCGCCAGCCCCTGAAGGGTGCGGGCGGAGTTGCTTTGGAGCTGGCCCAGGTATTGTTCGGCAATCCGAAGGTCGCTTTCCACGTTTGCGATCAGAACCTTGTCGTAATCGCTGTTCCAGCGGGCCATCGCCAGAACCATCAGGAGCGGCATCAGGACGATGAGGGGCAGGAGCGCGAGGATCAACAAGCGCAGGCGGACGGATTTAAACAACAGCTGGCTCTCCCTCCCGCTGACGGGTCACGGGCACCTGGTCAGACCGGATCACTGTGACCCGAAGCGCGGCTGTGTGCAAGGCGCCGGAGGATGCGAGCAGTGGGCCAGCTCTGTTGTATTTGGTCGGGGCGACTGCACTCAAAAGGCGGAGGGCGGCATACTCAAACCTGTTTGCATGTGCAAGGACGGAATA
>NZ_VCNK01000129.1 GCF_006265095.1 Phaeobacter sp. B1627 | reverse complement strand
TCGCCTCGCCCGCTCCAGTCGGTTCCCTCCTCGACAGCAGATACCTCAACGCGGCCCCCCTGCGAAACCTGTGGGGGTGCGTTATATCCGCCTGCGGTCCCTCCCGGTGCTGCCCCGCCAGAACCAATCCCCGGCGTTCGCATCGGCCCCCATCCAGAACCGGCCTCCAAGTCCCACGGGGCTGCCTTGGGACCGCCTTGGGACCAGCCCGGAACCACCATGGGACCACCATCAGCCCCGCATCGGACTGGTATCGGACTGGCATCAAACCGGCCTGCCGGTTTTTCGCGAGCTCACCGCATTTTCCGCTTGCAGCCCCGCGCATGATTGCCTAAATCCCCGCTCACCGAACAGGATGCGGGCGT
>NZ_VCNK01000128.1 GCF_006265095.1 Phaeobacter sp. B1627 | reverse complement strand
CGAGCCCTTTCAACATGGGAAGGGAAGCTCTCACTTGCATGGAACCCTTAGATCCGGGAGCGACGCAGAAAGCTCGGTCACGGCTCCAAACGGCCGTTTGCATGACTATGACAACCTGTTCGCAATGGACGGCTCAGTCATGAACTTCGCCGGAAACAGCAACCCCACCCACACAATCATGGCGAATGCCCGCCGTATGGCGCTGGCAGCAAAGTAAGGAATTTACGCATGTTGAAATCTGCAGACGACGGCTGCTTGACGGCCTGGGAAAAAGAGTCCCGCTTTGAAATCATCTTCAAGCGTGCCAAGGGGGCTACGGCCGAAGATGTGGATGGAAAGGTCTTCTTGGACCTGACTTCCTGTAGTGGGTAATCCCCCCTAAAAATAG
>NZ_VCNK01000127.1 GCF_006265095.1 Phaeobacter sp. B1627 | reverse complement strand
ATCCACCTGACCCTGATCCTGCCGCATGGTGCGGACGCGCCAGAGGAAACCCGTTTCCCGCAGCCGGTGACCCTGACCGGCGACGGGCCGGTGCCCCTGCCGCCCTATGAGGTGGAGCAGGCCCCAACGGATGAACCGGAGGCCGAGGCATGAGCAATATCGACTATTCCAAAGTGGTCACCGCTGCCGCGCGCATCGAACAGGACCGGGCCAGGGCGCTGGCAAAGCTCGCGGATATTCGCTGGCAGTGTGCCATGGCGGGCGTGCTGCTGCCGGGTGGCCTGCAGGTGCCGGGCGATGAGGTGACCCGGCTGTCGCTCTCCGGCGCCGTCAGTGCGCTGCAGCAGGGCATGATCAGCGCACCGCTGGCGTGGAAAACCCCCACCGGCTTTGTCGAGCTGACCCAG
>NZ_VCNK01000126.1 GCF_006265095.1 Phaeobacter sp. B1627 | reverse complement strand
GGCTCCGCCCCTCTCGACACCCCAAGCGCGAACGCGCGTTTTCGCAGGACCCAACGCGATACAGCAACTCCGCAGCACCAGCTCCCTCTTCAATTCTCGCGCGTGCCTGTCAACTCAAACCACTGGACCAGCGCGCGCCGTATCATCTCGGGCCGAGTTGGCAAATCTGGCTCGACGCGGCGGCGGTCGTCGATCATCTCTATCAAATCTCGGGGAAGCCGGAGCGTTAGAGCTTCGGTGTCTTTTTTTGGAGGTGCCATTAATAATACCATTTTGATGTTGACATCATAATGGCAATATCACATATTAAACGGGCAAAGGCAAGAGATCCTACCCTCCTGCCTCGCCCTAACCGCATTGATCATCAGGAGATCAAAAATGGCTAAACACGCCTGTATCACGCCTCTGCGCGTGACG
>NZ_VCNK01000125.1 GCF_006265095.1 Phaeobacter sp. B1627 | reverse complement strand
CAAGTCGTTATCATTGCCGCCCCGCAGTTGGTCTGTACCGTTTCCTCCTTCCAGAGTGTCATGGCCATCCTGGCCGTAAAGCACGTCATTCCCATCCCGACCAAAGAGCCTGTCGTTGCCATCCATGCCCCACAGGCTGTCGTTGCCAGAACTACCGGATACGGTATCGGCGTGATTGGAGGCATAGACCCGCTCGATACCAATCAGTAGATCCCCTTGGGCATACCCCCCATATTGCGTTGCACGATTCAGGTCGATGTTCACGGCAGCATTGGAGTCTTCGTAGTTCACACGGTCGACACCGCTACCGCCATCCAACTCGTCGGCACCGGCGCCGCCGCGCAGGTAGTCGTTTCCGTCTCCTGCTTTGAGTGTGTCATTGCCGGCATCCCCATACAGGCTGTCATTGTGATTGCCACCATTGAGGCTATCGTTTCCTGCGCCGCCATAGAGCTTGTCCGCGCCATC
>NZ_VCNK01000124.1 GCF_006265095.1 Phaeobacter sp. B1627 | reverse complement strand
AAAGCTCTGACGGTCTCCAAGGAGTCGCTTCATGGCGGCGTGATCGCTTTCGATCCGATTGTTGCGCCATTTATCGGTCGATGCGCTGGATGCTGTCAAAATGCGGGTCATAGCTGTGGTTGATCTCGCGGATGACGCGCCGATAGGCCTTCGCCTTGTCGGTACAGATCGCAACGGGCCGATGCAGACGGACACGCTCGATCGCCTTGTAGAGAAAGGATTTGGCCGCCTTCGCATCCCGCCGCCCGGTGAGGCGGAAGTCGACCATCTGGTCATTTGCATCAATGGCACGCCAGAGGTAGCGCCACTTTCCGCCGACGCGGATATCGGTTTCATCGACATGCCAGTCGAGGCTCGCCCGGCGCAGATGCTTCTCGGTGCGCTTGGTCAGTTCTGTGCCGAACTTCTGGACCCAGCGATACAGCGTTGAGCGATCAACCGTGACGTCGCGCTCTGCCAGAAGATCGACGACATCCTGA
>NZ_VCNK01000123.1 GCF_006265095.1 Phaeobacter sp. B1627 | reverse complement strand
GGCTCCGCCCCTCTCGACACCCCTTGCCCCTGACTGGACAGCTCAAGCCAGATCGAAGCCCATCAATGGACCAAAGCGCGCAAACGCCTTAGGCGGTAGGCAACATTGGCACCCGTCTGTTTGCTCAGATTCAGCTACGTGCCATCCATATTCCTTTACTCCTCGTGCCGTTGGATATTGTCTGTGTCGTCCATGAAGCCGGACTTACGCAAGTGATCCATAAGTAACTTCTCGATCAGCGACGTTAGCGATCTCTGGTCTGCCGCCGCCGCACGATCTGCTGCGACCTTGAGGCTTGGTGAAATACGTAGATTGATTTGCGATGTCTTTTTTTCTCGCATTTTGTATATACAATCTCTTTACATCTTGCATCTCAGCGTATATACATACACTGCACAAATGAAACGGTCCACCACGATGCGCCAACATCGTAGCGGACCTGACCATAACGAACTCGGCTAGGAGTCCCTCATGGCTAAATATGCCCGTATCACGCCTCTGCGCGTGACG
>NZ_VCNK01000122.1 GCF_006265095.1 Phaeobacter sp. B1627 | reverse complement strand
GTTTTCGGGGGCGCTGATTTCGGTTTCTGGGTTGAGCCAGACGGGTCCAGGCGGTTGCCAGTTGCGGGGTTTGTCTGACCCGAGCTCTGGTTTCTGGGCCCGCGCATTCGCATAGAGACTGGCTCGGCTGGCCAGTGTTACGCGGTCATATCCAGCGTGGCGCGCATTTGGTGTGACAAAGCGGATAGCGCTGTGCAGATGCTCGCTGTTATACCAACTGGCGTAGGATTTCACCCAGGTCTGCGCATCGGCCTTGGTGGCAAAGCCCTTGGTCGGCCAGTTCGGGCGGTATCTGCAGCTTCGGAACAGGGCTCCGGAGAACGGCTTGTCATTGCTGGCGCGCGGGCGGCTGCAGGAGGCCGTGATCCCAGCTTTTCCATCGTTGCTTTCATCGTGGCCCCCTTCATTGGGCTGTCATTGTCGGCGTGCAGGGCCAAGGGGCGCGCAATGCAGTCCTCGGCCAGGACCGCCTGCCGGAGCAGATTGGACGCCGGTTCCGGGCGGAGTGCCTG
>NZ_VCNK01000121.1 GCF_006265095.1 Phaeobacter sp. B1627 | reverse complement strand
TTCACGTTTTCGCCGTTGACATACACAGTCGCCAGATATCGCCCGAAGGACCCCGTTTTCTCGTTGTCAGAGCGCGCGCTTTTGACCGTGCAAATGTAGACATCCTGGCCAGTCAGACGTTGCTCAAGGGCGATCTTCGCAGGCAAAAAGCCTTTTTCGTTCCTCTCTTCAGATTGGATCGCGAAGAGTCGCAGATGCTCATTGCAAAGCCAAACATCAAAGCCGAGGTCGATATCCGCGACGACTGTGTCGCCGTCGATCACCCGAACGATTTCAACCCGGTAGGCATAGAGCCCGCAGTCAGGAACGCTTCCGGCGGAGACAGCGGAGCAAAGGCAGATCCAGGCCAGAACGATTCTCGACATTTGGGGCGCTCCTGGTTTTGTCGACAGACTATCCTGCCGGCCTGGCAAAACAAGAACCGCACATGACCCTGCGCCAGACACGCAGCCCTGTGACGGCGAAGCGCAGAGGCTCCCTTACGACCGGCGGGGCGCTTTGCGATAGTGCAAACTGATGAACTTTTCATGGT
>NZ_VCNK01000120.1 GCF_006265095.1 Phaeobacter sp. B1627 | reverse complement strand
GAAAAGCTGGGACCACTTCAATCTACTGGCTTTGAAACTCAATGAGTCCTGACCCTAGACCGCCGGATGCTAAATTTTTCCCCGCTATTGACCGCCTGTGCAAGACGTGCGGGCATCAACCAACTGAGCGTTTCTCAGCTATGCCAAGACTGGTCCCATGTTGGGAAACCGTCGTGACACGGCCCAAAGGACCTCGAGGACTCTGCTGTACTGACAGAAAAAAGCATCTCGGAGCAACCGTTTCTCCTATAGGCATCGCGGAAACTTTTTGCCCGCACCGTCTGACGCTCCATACGCGCCCGGTTGCTTTCGAATACCCCCAACTCAATCAGTGTATTCATTACACTCGCGTAGTCCGTCATCTTAGAGGCCCCAATTCTCTAACTAGTAGAATAGACAGCGTCGTGCAACATGTATTAAAAAAAAACTTATTTCACTTGATCCCGAAAGCATATTTATGGAGAGAATATTGAGATTTGACGAACGCAAATCTATCCTCTGCCTTATTCACATACTTATCCACAGGGCGGGGCAATAGCGGACCTTCGACGCCGTGGAATATGCTACACTCG
>NZ_VCNK01000012.1 GCF_006265095.1 Phaeobacter sp. B1627 | reverse complement strand
CGAGGCTCTGCCTCGCGCTCCGAGGTATTTAAAAAAAGATGAAAGGGGCCGATGCGACTGCCGCGGCCCCTTTGACTGAGTTCGATGCCGGTTGCGATCCTCGGGTTTGAGGCGCTTGGACCGGGATTAGAGAAATTTACCCATCGCGCGTCCGGTATCAATCATGCGGTTGGAGAAGCCCCACTCGTTGTCGTACCAGCTGACCACACGGACCAGACCTTCGGAGGTGACGGCCGTTTGCGGGGCCGCGAAGATCGACGAGCGTTTATCGTGATTGAAGTCAATCGAGACCAGCGGCTCCTCTTCGTAGCCGAGAATACCCTTGAGCGGGCCCTCTGATGCGGCCGCTTTGATGGCAGCGTTGATGCCCTCGACCGTCGCAGGATTTGTCGGCACGAAGGTCAGATCCACCACGGATACATTCGGGGTCGGCACGCGAATGGCGGAGCCTTCCAGGCGGCCCTTGAGATGCGGCAAAACGAGCGAGATGGCCCGGGCGGCACCGGTCGAGGTCGGGATCATTGACAGGGCGGCAGCGCGCGCACGGTAGAGGTCCTTGTGGGTGGTGTCATGCGTCGGCTGGTCGCCAGTATAGGCGTGGATCGTCGTCATGTAACCGGTTTTGATGCCGAAGGCATCGTCCAGCACCTTGGCGACCGGTGCCAGGCAGTTGGTCGTGCAGGAGGCGTTTGAAACGATCACATCCTGCGCCGACAATTCGCGGTCGTTGACGCCGAAGACCACTGTGCGGTCGACCTCGGTGCCGGGGGCGGAAATCAGAACGCGCTTCGAGCCGTTCTTGAGCAGCAGGGCTGCCTTGTCACGAGATGTGAACAGGCCGGTGCACTCATAGGCGACATCGACATCGGACCAGGGCAGTTCTTCGGGATTGCGGATGGCGGTCAGGCGAATTTCGTGACGCCCGACTTTCATCGTGTCGCCTTCAACCACAACATCCGCGTCCAGGCGGCCATGGACACTGTCGTATTTCAGCAGGTGGACCTGGGTGGCAGGTGGGGCGAGGTCGTTGATTGCCACGACTTCGACGTCCTGCGTGTCGTTTTCGAGAAGGGCACGCAGCACGTTCCGGCCTATCCGGCCAAATCCGTTGATCGCAATTTTCAAGGTCATCTGAACTATAACTCCGGTTCGGTTTTCCGGGCGCGGCACCCTAGTGATGCCGCTATCACTCTTGCTCATCGTTATCGCTAACGACGCTATCGATCAAGCCCTCTCTCGTGGCAGATCGGGACGGAAACGCGGCGCGTCAGGCTACCGGAAGTTGTAGCGCGGTTCCGGCCCGGGTCACTGTGTGTGCCAATAAAATGGACATTCTGCCGGACGATGCTGCAACTTTGGTCGCTGAAGGTTTACGAGAGGGGCGGGCTGGCCCTAAGTTGGACGCGATGGCCCCATGTGATCGAAGCATTTGAGCACAAAGCGGAAATCATCAACTGGAAACCGGGGGAGTACAGCAAAATGGCATCAGGCAGCGCGTCATTCGGGGCCCGCCTGTCGCGGCTTTTGAGCGATATTTATCCAGATCTTGATAGTGAAATCCTCGGCTCCAAGGTGGTTGAGGCCTTTTGGCCGGATGAGAGCCATCGGCGCAAACGGCCGCGCAGGCCTGGAAACGGGCTCTGGTCGGAAGCGGACGCCTTGTTGATCACCTATGGCAATTCGATTGTGGACGGGGCTCATAAGCCGCTGGACTTGTTATATGATTTTCTGCTTCGTCACATGAAGGGTGTGGTTGACGGCGTGCATATCCTGCCGTTTTTCCCATATACCTCGGACGACGGATTTGCAGTGACCGACTACCGCAAGGTGAATCCGGAACTGGGGGACTGGGCAGATATCCGCCGTATCGGGGCTGCGTTTCACCTGATGTCGGACATGGTGCTGAACCATGTTTCTTCGCAGAGCCCCTGGTTCAATGCCTATCGGCAAGGGCAGGCGCCTTTTGATCGGTTCTTTTACGAAGCCAGTCCGGAGGATGATCTGTCGGCCGTCGTGCGCCCGCGCACGACGCCGCTCCTGCAGGAAGTGGACACCGCAAATGGGGTGAAGAACGTCTGGTGCACCTTCAGCCACGACCAGGTGGATCTGAACTTTGAAAACCCCGAGGTCCTGCTGGAGATCCTGCGGATCATTCGGATCCATATCGATCAAGGCGTGCGGATCATTCGGCTGGATGCGGTGGCGTTTATCTGGAAACAGGTCGGCACCAACTCTATCCACCTGCCCGAGACCCACGCGATTGTGCAACTGCTGCGCCTTCTTGCGGATTATGCGACCGAAACGGTGGTGCTGCTGACCGAGACCAATGTGCCACGGGCGGAGAATCTGAGCTATTTCGGCAACCGCAATGAGGCGCATGTCGTCTATAACTTCCCGCTGCCGCCACTGGTCCTGCATGCGATGCTGGCGGGCTCTGCGACCTATCTGCGGAAATGGGCCAGAGCGATGCCGCCGGCGCCGCTGGGCTGTGCCTATCTCAACTTCACCGCCAGCCACGATGGTATCGGGATGCGCCCGGCCGAAGGTGTTCTGCCGCAGGACGAAGTGGACCGGATGATCACGACCATTCGTGAGAGCGGCGGGCTTGTGTCGATGCGGTCGCTTCCGGATGGCGGCGAGGCCCCCTACGAGGTGAACTGCACCCTCTTTGACGCGATGACGCGCACGTTCGCCGGTGAAGATGATCTGAAGGTCGCGCGGTTCATTTGCTCGCAGACCATCCCGATGAGCCTCGAGGGCATTCCGGCCTTCTATATCCACGCCATGCTGGCGACCCCCAACGATCACGAAGCGGTGGCGCGGCGCGGGATGAACCGTGCGATCAACCGCCACCGCTGGGACTATCCTGAGTTGACAGAGCGGTTGGCCGATCCCGAAACCGAGCAGGCGCGGGTGCTGACGGCGCTGTCTGACCGGCTGCGTATTCGTGCGCGACAGCCGGCATTCCATCCCAACGCAACGCAATTCACATTGCAGCTTGAGGACCGTGTCTATGCCCTCTGGCGGCAATCTCTGGATCGGGCCCAGTCGATTTTTGCACTTCACAATGTTAGCGCGGATGAGGTCATTTTGCCCCCGGCTGCGTTGAACCTGATCGAAGGGGAGGAGTGGTACGACTTGCTGACCGGTGAAGTCTTTGAGGGAGAAACTATCATTCCTCTGACGCCGTACCAGTGCCGCTGGATTACCAACCGGCGGGGAGGCTGAAGGGGCCGGTCTCCCCGCAGGTCAGGTCAGGCGGGGCCGGGTCAGTCTGGGGCATAGTCCGCATCATCGGCAATTGCCGCGGCCTTCAGGTCGCCGAGAAAGCTCGGATTCGCGGAATGGATCCGGTTCCAGTTCGGGATGAAAGGGCTCTCGTGTGGATTGTCGAGAAAGATCTGCCCGGCCGTCATGATGTTGTTGGCGAACATCTCCACCATTTTCTCTTCGCCGTGGCGGTCCATCTTCAGCCCGTTCATGGTCGCGTCATGGGAGTAGGATTCCAACAGATCGAGCGCGGAGCGGTAATATGTCGCCTTGAGCGTGCGAAAGATGTTGGGGGTGAAGACTGTGCCGTCGGCCGCCAGTTTGCGGAATACCGCCTTGCAGATGTCCGTCGACATGCGGTTCAAACCGGCGGTCGCGTCCTCCGGGCTGAGGGTCTGATGCTTGTGGTCATAGTTGTCTGCGATTTCCACCTGACACACTGCCTTGCGCCCGAGATTGCGCCAAGCCTCTGACAACACCCCGATTTCCAGCCCCCAGTCGGATGGGATACGCAGATCAGCCAGCAAGGAGGTGCGCAGCGCCATTTCGCCCGAGAGCGGATAGCGGAAGCTGCGCAGGTAGTCGATATAGTCCCGGTCTCCGATGGTCCGCTTGAGCGCGATGAGAAGCGGGGACACCAACAGACGCGACACGCGCCCATTCAGTTTGCCGCCCCCGACACGGGCATAGAACCCCTTCGACAGCTGGTAGGAGAATGCGGGATGGGCCACCGGGTAGACGAGGCGCGCCAGCATGTCCTTTGAATATGTGGTGATGTCACAGTCGTGAATGGCCACCACGGAGCTTTCGGCGTTGGCGAGCAGATAGCCGATGCAGGACCAGACGTTTTTGCCCTTGCCCGGTTCGGGTGGCGCCAGCCCCTGTTCTCCCAATTCGGCGCCAAGCGCCTGCATGCGGGGGCTGTCATTCCACAGGACCCGGTGATTTTGAGGCAGCACCGAGAAGAATTTCCGGGCGTGCCTGAATTCGGCTTCGGTTGCGCGATCCAGACCGATGACGATGTCATGGAGGTAGGGAGCCTTGGCCAGCTCGCTCAGGATATGGCCGAGCGCGGGCCCTTCCAGTTCGGAGTATAGACAGGGCAGGATCAACGAGATCTTGCGGGTCTGGGCGAAGGTCGTGAGTTCGTATTCCAGTTCTTCCACCGGGCGACAGCGCAGATCGTGAAATTGGGCGATATTGCCGTTCTGGTGAAAATCAGCCATTCGAGGCGGTTCCTTTCTGAATTTGGTCCCATTCGCAGAGTATCTCAAGCATTGCGGTGCACCAGCCGGTCGGACCGGGCTGGTCTGTCCGCAGAACCTGAAGCTCATTGGGCAGGGGCGGCAGGCTGGGACTGTGATCATTGCGGATAATCACGCCCCGATCTGCGGCGGCGATCATTTCGGTGTCATTGGGGGCATCCCCGAGTGCAACCGTAAAGCACGGCGCGTATTTTTCGCGGAGGAGCAGCATCTGATCTGCTTTGGTTGCGCCAAAGGACAGCGTCAGATACCTGCCTCCGTGTCGGGCAGAGATACCGCGCCGGGCAAGCGCCGCAAGAAACGCGGACTGCTGACGGGCATCGCCTTCCCACAGGCCCGGCTCGCTGAACTGACGTGCCTTGGCGCGTTTCGCGGCGGCCATGTCAAGGCCGGTCTGTCGGCTCACCTCCGCGACGCTCATATCGCCAAACCCCCGAAAGGGCGCGTCCAGACTTTGCAGAACCTGCCGTATGGCACGGTATTCCGCATCTTGCGACCCGACAGCAACAGCAGTGATAGAGGCCGCTCCGTTCTCGACGATCATCGGCGTATCACCGAGGTCAAGTTCTTGATGGAGCGATAAAATTTCTGCGGCGGTTTTCGAACTCGCCAGAACCAAAAGCCCTCCTCGGGCTTTGATCTGTTCGATGGCTGGGACGGCAGGCGCGTAGGAATAGGTCTCATGATCCAACAGAGTGCCGTCGAGGTCACTGAATATGAGAAGCCGGCGCATGAAATGCCTCTTTGCAGGACGAGCGATAGTCTGAGCTTAGGTCGTGGCGTGGCAGAGGCAAACGCAGGAGGTCCGCGTTTTATCATTTACTGCTTATTTTCTGGATGCCCTGCGCAAAAAATGTGCATTTCGTCATGGGGGGCACGTCGACGAATACGAAGGCCCCGGAGGCGCAGAAAGCAAATGAATGCGTAGGTTTGCGCAAGGAGGCTATAGTCCCAGTTGCGCATTGCTGGGCGCATTGGGGTATCTTTTGAAGCCAGCAACACGATGAGAAGCTCCCATAGCGAAACTGCAACGTCGGCGCACTGCCTGCCCCCCAGCCGAACCGAGAGGCTTTGGCTGGCTTGAAAATCAAAGGCATAAAAGTTCGGCGCGCGGTCGTCTGCTCAGCACGATGTCGATCTTCACGCAACGCCAGGGCAAAAGCCGCCACGCGCTCGTATGAGGCGTCATCGCCAAGCTCCACAAGATCAGCATGCATTTGCTGCATTGCGCGTCGAAATACTAGGCCGGGTCCCCCGCGTCAGGGTGCGGTTCTGTCCTCGGCTGGTTCCAGATCGCTATCCGAGATACTTTGAAACTCGCCCAAATACTCTGCCTAGTTTGCCGCGAGCCGGGTGACGACGTTTTGGTTGTTGATCAGCCTGCGAAGGGAACCGCGCGCGACAGTCAGGTGCAGCATGTCGAGACCAAATGTATCTTTCAAACACTTTGAGCTGTGATTGCAGGCTTGCGAGTTCATGTTCCATTCTTGCCATTTCCCCCAGCGAAACCGCTCGATTTCTTATCGGAGTGGCTTGCTTACTTGGCCTGACACGCTGGCTATCAGGCGTCGCGGCCAGCAGGGCTTTCGCGAAACTGCTCGAAAAGTTGTTCTGACCGATCATCAGGTATGCAGCCTCAACTTGGCGGAGTGGCGCCATCTTCCTGAGAATACCAAAACTTGCCATTGGCGTGCCAACGGACAGTCGCCCGCCTGTAGCCGATCCGCAGCCTCAGGGCAGATCCCATCCAGCAAACGGGACCCGGCGCAGGATGGATTTCGCGTCCAGTCCCAATATATCAGCAATGCCTGAACGTCTTCACCTTCAGTTTTTGCTATTTCTGCGGTCGAGGTCACCGGGATCACGCCCATTTCAACCGCAGTAACCAGCTTTTCTTCATCCTTTTCCAGGAGCGATACAATGCGGTGCCCCCAACTGGGCGTGCAGCCGATTTTGGTGGCAACACTGTTTTCGGAGTGTCCGCGCGATCGTAGATTGGTGACTTCAGCCATCAATTCAATCGGTCGATGCTGACGCCGCGCGATGTTTTCGACGAGGCGCATCACGTAACATTCGTCTTGCCGAGCGTCGATTGTGACGGCCGGGATCGTCGATTGGCCAAGCCTTCTGGATGCATCCAGGCGCGCCTCACCGCAAACCAGATCATAGGCGTCCGGATCACCTGGACGGCGCCGAACTGTGATAGGGCGCTTGAGGCCGAGGAGGACAAAAAATAGTCCAGTGGCTGCCGGATTCCGAGATCCATGCGGAGCACAACGGAGAGGTCGGGAAGGAGGCCAGTGTCGAACCTGACTTGCCATCGCAAGGAACCGGACTGCGTCTGGGTGCAGCGCGCGACGACAATTGAAAGTGTGAGTTCCTCGTTGATGCTCAGAAGGCCGGAGGTTTCGTTTCACAACGCGACCCCCATTGGCGTGAATTCCGTTCTGAACGTCCTGGGCAACGCCGGGATACATTTCACGGAGCCTGCGATTGATTTCGATGTACGGATAGTCCCGTCGAGGATGGTCGCCGACGAGGGTGTATGCCCGCAAATGGCTGCCAAATCGGGAGGAATAGGCGCTGCTAGAAGGGAGTTCCACGGCTTCATTGAGAATAGGCCCGACACCGCGCCCTGTTCATTGAGGCGATCCTGTAGCTTGTCGAGCATTTCTCTGTCAGAAAGGTTGGCATGCCGAGTGACGATGATGTTGGCCGCAGCTGTAAATTTTTCAGGATCAATGAGTGCTGGGAAGCCGTTTGGTGCCCGAAGCCAGTTGTCAGGAGCGTTGCGAACGCGTCGCTTCTGAACCTTGAACGAGGTTCGGTTCCAGACGTTCGTGCCGATATACTTCTCATCGATCAGGAGCCTTCTGAGACCGTAGCCAGCAGGCCCGCCTTGCCGACACCCCTTTTCGATCAGTCGGCATTGGCCTGCAAAGACTTTTCCTGATAATTCTCGGCCATATTCACCGGCCATATTCACCGGCGATAGCGCGCTTGACGCATTTGACGATAGTGGCAACCGTACCCCCGTCGTTGTCGAATTGCTCTGCGCATTAGTAGACCTCAATCCCTGCGCGGCGGCACGTGTACTCATAATAGGCACTCTCATCGGCGTTCTGAAACCGGCCCCAACGGCTCAGGTCGTATACGAGGATAGCATCGAAACCGGCCTGTCCTGAGTTGACCAGCTCGATCAGCGATTGCAACGCCTCATGCCCTTCGCTGCGCAGGCCACTCTTTCCTTGATCCGCAAATGTTCTGACGACCTCCATGCTGTGGCGTGCAGCGTATGCTCTGATCGCTTCAGCCTGGTTTTCGGTGAAATAGCGCTGGTGGTCTGTCGACATGCGCGCATATTCGGCAGCGCGGACAGAGCCAACAGGCGGCTTTTCAGATTCCGAACTTCTGGAACTGGCCATCATTTAAACAATCCATATTTTCCAACTGCCTGAAGTGTTCGGGCCGCGATAGGCAAAGGTGCTGAGAGAATGAACTTCAAGTTGTGTTTGGAAAAATCCTGCTGAGACAGTACCACAGAAGCCGGTCTTTTCTGCGCGACGATTTCATGACATGGCGGCCAAGGCGAGCAGCTGAAATCACAGATGTCCGCAGATCTGTCAGGGTTCAGCTGTTTGGAATAGGCGCGCTGTGGGAAAGGCACGCTGTGGGAAAGGCATGCTGTGACTGACAGCAGGGGGCAAAAACAGCATATGACTGCGCAAGGGGTGTCAACGGAGAAACCTATCGCCTGGCGCCTCTGGGCCGATCTCCGGCCGTCGGCGTTTGCGGCCCCGAAAACGTGGCGCGTCGGCGGCGTGTGTCGATCCAGGTCCGGTGGTTGGCGCTCCGCGGAACACGGAGTATGACTGAGGAACCACACAGAAAAGGAACGAAACATGTCCGACTATGTCATTGCTCCGCCGCCGCAAGCCGTTCTTGAGGTGCATGGGTCTCAGGCGCTGTTTCCGGTTCGCAGGGTCTATTGCATCGGGCGCAACTACGCCGCTCATGCGGTGGAGATGGGCCATGATCCTGACCGCGAGCCCCCGTTCTTTTTTCAGAAGAACCCGGACTGTCTGGATGGGTCTGGCCACTTTCCCTATCCGGTGATGAGCGAGGACGTGCATCACGAGGCGGAGCTGCTGGTGGCATTGGGCATCGGCGGACGCGACATCGCCGAGACCACGGCGCTGGAGCACGTCTGGGGATATGGATTGGCACTGGACATGACCCGTCGGGATTTGCAGGGCGCCGCCAAGAAAATGGGCCGTCCCTGGGAAATCGGAAAATCCTTTGAACACGCCGCCCCGGTGGGGCCGCTCTATCCGGTGGTGGAGGTTGGTCATCCGAGCGAAGGTGCCCTTCGGCTCAAGGTCAACGGTGAGATCCGCCAGGACGGGGATCTCAATCAGATGATCTGGAAGGTTCCGGCGATGATCGCACATCTGTCGCGCTACTATACACTGGCGGCTGGGGATGTGATCCTGACCGGAACACCGTCGGGAGTGGGACCGGTCGTGCGGGGCGACCGGCTGGAGCTGACCTGCGCCCCCTTTGCGCCCCTGCGGGTGGAGGTGACCTGACCGGATATGGCGGGTCAGCTGCGTCGCGCCAGCCCTTCGCGGGCAGGCAGAGAGAGACGTAGGGGGAGAGGTACGGGGAGAGGCATCGCGAAGGGCAAAACTCGATTGGAACAGAAAGAGGAACAGGGCGTTCACATAGCGGGCGCGCCAGATATCGAGCATCGGCCACGCGAGCGACTGGACCGAGCCGGAGCATCAAGCGATTTTTCACGGGTCTGATCGTGTTCAGGACCGAAACCGAAGGCAGGAAGACGGCATATGACATCGAAACTCGGGGCGGCCCGGCTCGGACCCATACTGTATTATCGCGGTCTGGAGGGGGCGGATTTGCGGCTCTCTGCCATGGTCCTGCTTCCGCTCGGGGAGACGCCGGGCATCTTGCGGGCCGCCGGTGCCGAACACGAGGCCGTCTGCCTGCGCGAGATCGGCGCGAATGCCATCTGGCGTTTCGACTTTGCCCTGCCGCAGGGGGGGGCGGAATACAGCCTTGGTAGCGAAACTTACCCGGTGCAGACAGATGTCACGGGCGATCTGCGGATCGCATTTGCCTCCTGCAACGGCGAGGAGGAAGGGGATCTGGACCGCGATCAGTCCGAACGCAATCTCATGTGGGCGGATATGTGCCGCGAACACAAGCGTGCGCCTTTCGCGCTTTTGTTGCAGGGCGGCGATCAGATCTATGCGGATGAAGCCACGTTGGGCCATCCCCTCAGCGATGCGTGGCCGGAACGGGTTGTGCGGCCGAAAAATGCCGAAGAGCTGGAAAGCCTCGCTGACCATCTGCGGCTGCGCTTTGCGGACCACTATGTGCAGGCCATGTTCGGCGAGGCCCCGGCCTGGATCATGGCGCGGGTGCCGACGCTGGCGATATGGGACGACCATGACATTTGCGACGGCTGGGGCTCTCTCTATGAAAGCCGGACCCATTCCGAGGTGGGGCAATGCCTGTTCCGCATCGCACGGGAAATGTATCTGTTGTTTCAACACGCCGCGACAGAGGCCGATATTCCCGAGCTGTTTCTCGATGCGACCGGCACATCGCTGTCCTGGGAACGGGCGCTGCCTGGGGTGAAGCTCCTCGCACCGGATCTGCGGTCCGAACGGCAGCGCCGCCGGGTCATGGGGGCCTATGGCTGGTCCGCAACCGAGGCGATGACGCCGGGAGACGCGCATACTTTTGTGATTTCCAGCGTCCCCCTTCTGGGGCCGCGGCTCTCTCTGGTGGAACGCTTCATGCTGATGATCCCCACCATCCAGAAATACGAGGACGACCTGCGGGACCAGTGGCAGAGCCGGGCGCATCGCGACGAATGGACACGTATGTTGAAACAGGCGTTGAAGTGGCGCGAGCACGCGCCGGTCACCGTCCTGTCCGGTGAAATCCATCTGGCGACGCGGGCCGAGATGGGGGCGGGCGATACGCGTATGCATCAATTGGTCGCCTCTGGAATTGCGCATCGGGCCCCGGCACAAAGCTATGCACGTGGCCTTGGCGCGCTGGCCGGGCTGGGGGATGCGCCGGTTCCCGGCTATCCGATCCGGATCCATCCCTTGCCGGGGCAGAAACATCGCTATGCGGCGGAGCGCAACTATCTGGAGCTCAGCCGCAAGGACGACATCTGGCGCGCTATCTGGCATCTGGAAGACAGCGGCGCGACGCCGCCGTTGCCGCTCGATGGGGCGGGCTGACGTCTTCATCTTTGTGAAAGTTGTCTGAATAAAGGGTTGCTGTTCTTGATCCCGGAAAGACCGTGTTAACGTCTGCAGGGGCAAGGTCAACTTCCGCAGGACGTCAATCTGGCGTCTCGAGGGGACGGTTGCGCCATTGCCGGATTCTTGATCGAACGTATCAGATTGCATCGGGCAGCGCGGCACAAGGAGAACAGGATCTGCATGGGACGTTTTCGCTCGGGCTCGGGTTTGGCGCCGCGAGGCCACCGGCCTCGGTGGACTCTATCGGCCTGTGCGGTGTTGATGCTGGTTGCATTTCATTCCGCCGGAGAAGCGAGGCTCTGGCCGGGTCCCGAAATAGACGCGCCGGGCGTCACGCCGGAAAGAGACGGACGCCGCGACCGGCTGCATCCCTCCCTCGACCTCCGCAGGCTGGTCAGCACCAGAGCCTGGCGCTGCCAGGCCACCTGCGATGAAACGGGCCACATTCGCCAAGGCTGCCTGATGCTGGAGGATCCTCGGCTGAGCGGGCTGGCGCACCGGCTGGATCACCTGTCCCTGAAACATCGGTCGCAGGCGCGCTCCGGAACCAAGTCGCTCAGTGATCTTGGATTGACCGGCCCCGAAAGCCGACCGACCTGCTGATCGGGCCGCTGATCCGGAAGATTGGCGCCGGGTCGAACGTCTTCCAGAGCAAGGGATCAGAGCACGGGCAGGAGAGCGCGGGGAGAAGGGCGCGGCAGGTAGAGCGGGCCGCCTCCCGACGAGGACAGGAGAGCGGGCGGCCCGCGTGGCGGACAGCCCGGATCAACCGTGATGTGAGGGGGAGGCGCTAGCCGGGCGTGTGATACTGGCGCAGCGCTGCCCGTGTGCCTGCGCTCCAGATCAGGCGCAGCCATGCTGCGAAGGCCTCGGCAAACCGGGGGTCATCAGCGAGCGGGCCATAGAGACCCTTCTGTGCGAGCCATGCGGCCGGATCCTGCCGGGCAGCCTGTGCCGCCGCAGTCAGCCCATCCCAATTCGGATCATTCGGTGCAATTGTGCTGCCGTCTTCGCGGGTTCCGGCACACATACGTGCCCAGAGAGCCTCAACCAGGGCGATGCCTTCGACAGGCCCTTCAGCGGCCAGCGCGTCGCGCAATATGGGCAGGATGAACCCAGTGTGACGGGACGAGCCATCAAAGGCCACGCGCCGGGTGGTGTCGCGGATTGCCGGGTTGGAGAACCGGCTGGCGATCAGGGTCACATATTCAGGTGGTGTGATCTCCGGCACCGCTGCCACATAGGGGGCGATTTCTTCGGCTTGTACACGGTGGAACAATCCGGCGATATCCGGGTCGGTCATACACTCTGCAATTGTGGTGCAGGACAGAAGCTCACCCGCATTGGCGATAACCTGATGGCCCGCGTTCAGGATGCGGATCTTCATCGTTTCGTAGTCATGCACGGCGTCGGTGAAGGTGGCGCCCACGCGGTCCCAGTCGGGACGACCGGCGCAGAAGTCGTCTTCGATGACCCATTGCCGGTAGGGTTCATGTGTCACCGGAGCCTGATCGGAGACACCGAGCTGTTCGGCGCTGGCAATTTCAGCAGCGCCGGTGGCCGGTACGATACAATCGACCATGGAATTGGGAAAACTGACCTTTGCCTCGATCCACGCGGCGAGTTCGGCATCGATGGCACGGGCCAGCCCGAGAATGGTCTGGCGGGTGATCGCGCCATTGCCCTGCAGGTTGTCACAGCTCTGCACGGTGAAGGGGCCGGTGCCGGCCTTGCGCCGAAGATCCAGCGCGGCGACGATCGCGCCAAAGGCGGTGCGCGGGCTTTCGGGGTTGTCGATGTCGTGACGTATGTCGGCATGTGCCGCGTCAAAGCCTGCGTTGACCGGATCCTGATAATAGCCGCCTTCGGTGACGGTCAGGGCGACAATGCGGATTTCGGGACGGGCCATGGCTGCGGTCAGGGCTCCGTTGCCCTCTTCGATCGGCAGGTAATCAATCATGGAGCCGACCACTTCGGCACTGGTGGAATTTGGCGAGAGTTCGATCAGCGTCGTCATACAGTCCTGCGCGATCAGTCTTTCCCGCATGGCGGCATCATAGGGGCGCACGCCGGCGCCGAGGATCGCCCAATCCAGAGCCTCGCCTTGCTGCATCAAGCGGTGCAGATACCAGGATTGGTGGGCGCGGTGGAAATTTCCCAGCCCGATATGCACGATTCCGGGCGAAAGTGCCGCGCGGTCATAGGTCGGGCGCGCGATCGCGGCCGGAAGACGGTCCAGCGTGGCGTTTGTCAGCGGGGGAGGGGTAAGGGGCAGCGCAGTCATCAGTTCATCCAGTTTCCGCCGTCTACATTATAGGTCTGGGCCACCACGTAGTCGGCATCGTGGCTGGCGAGGAACACGGCCATGCCGGTCAGGTCCTGCGGAGTACCCATGCGTCCGTAGGGCACGGCGTCGCCGACCTCACGTTTCTTCTGGCCAGGGCTCTTGTGTTCATATCTGGCAAAAAAGGCATCGACGCCGTCCCAATGTTCGCCATCGACCACACCGGGCGCGATGGCATTGACGTTGATGCCATGGTTGATCAGGTTCAGCCCCGCCGATTGCGTCAGGCTGATGATCGCCGCCTTGGAGGCGCAATAGACCGCCACCAAAGATTCGCCGCGGCGCCCCGCCTGACTGGCCATATTGATGATCTTGCCACCGCCACCGCGGCCGATCATGTGTTTTGCAACCGCCTTCATGGTGAAAAGCGTGCCCGCCACGTTGATGTCGAACACGCGGTCGAAATCCTCGCGACTGATTTCAACGATTGGCGCCGCCGAGAAGATGGCCGCGTTGTTGACCAGAATATCGATCTGGCCCAGGGCCTCTACGGTGGTGGCAACGGCCGCATCGATGCTCTCTTGACGCGAAACATCCATTGCCACCGCGATTGCGGCGTCGCCGATCTCGGCTGCGGTGGCATGTGCGCGGGCGAAGTCGATGTCGGCAATGGCAACGCGCGCCCCCTCGCGGACGTAGCTTTCGGCAAAGGCTCTGCCGATCCCACGCGCCGCTCCGGTAATCAGGGCTGTCTTGCCGTCCAGCCTCATGCGGTGATCCTCAGCCCTTCGCTGTCAAAGCGGTGGATGACATCGGTCCGGGGTGTCAGATGCACCCGGTCGCCGTGGCGAAAGCCGACCTCGCCATCGGCGCGTACGGTGATGGTTTCCGCAAGGCCGGTGTCGTGGATGTGAAAGAACGTATCAGAACCAAGGTGTTCCGAGACGCCGACCACACCGCTCCAGGGGCCTTCGCTGTCGCTGATGGCGATATGTTCGGGGCGCACGCCAATGGTGTGCGCGTCGTATTTCGCCGCTTCCGGCCCCTCGATGAAATTCATCTTTGGCGACCCGATGAAGCCCGCCACAAAGATGTTTTGCGGTGCGTGATAGAGATCCAGCGGCGAGCCGACCTGTTCGATGTATCCGGCCCGCAGCACAACGATCTTGTCTGCCATTGTCATGGCCTCGACCTGATCGTGGGTCACGTAGACCATGGTGGTCTGCAGACGTTTGTGCAGTTCGGAAATCTCCAGCCGCATCCCTACGCGCAGGGCGGCATCCAGGTTGGAGAGCGGCTCGTCAAAGAGAAAGGCCGAGGGTTCCCGCACGATGGCGCGACCGATGGCGACCCGCTGACGCTGACCGCCGGAGAGCTGACCGGGGCGGCGTTCCAGATAGTCGGTCAGGTTGAGCGCCTTGGCTGCGGATTCAATCCGTCGGTCCTGCTCTTCCTGCGGCATCTTTGCCATCTTCATCGGAAAGGCGATGTTCTTCCTGACCGACATATGCGGATAGAGCGCGTAGGATTGGAACACCATGGCCAGGCCACGTTTGGCGGGCGGGGTCATGGTGGCATCCGCGCCATCGATGCGGATCTGCCCGGAGCTGACGTCCTCCAGCCCTGCGATCAGGCGCAGAAGGGTGGATTTCCCGCAGCCCGACGGGCCGACAAAGACTGTGAATTCGCCATCTTCAATCGTCAGATCCAAGGGCGGGATGACCTCTGCCGTGCCAAAGCGTTTGGTCACCTTGTCGAGTGTAATACGTCCCATAGTTGTCGTCCTTATTTCACAGCGCCAAAGGTCAGGCCGCGCACAAGTTGTTTCTGGCTGAACCAGCCAAGGATCAGGATCGGCGCGATGGCCATGGTCGAGGCTGCGCTGAGTTTTGCGTAAAAGAGCCCTTCGGGGCTGGAATAGCTGGCGATGAAGGCCGTCAGCGGCGCTGCATTGGCGGCGGTCAGGTTCAGCGTCCAGAAGGCCTCGTTCCAGGCAAGGATGATGTTCAACAGCAAGGTGGAGGCGATCCCCGGTACGGCCATCGGCGTCAGCACATAGAGGATTTCTTCCTTCAGCGTCGCGCCATCCATGCGGGCGGCCTCGAGGATCTCACCGGGGATTTCCTTGAAATAGGTGTAGAGCATCCAGATGATGATCGGCAGGTTGATCAGCATCAGAACCACGACCAGACCGATGCGGGTGTCCAGAAGACCGAGGCGGATGAAGACCAGATAGATCGGGTAAAGCACGCCCACCGCGGGCAGCATCTTGGTCGAGAGCATCCACAGCAGGATATCCTTGGTCCGTTTCGACGGTACAAAGGCCATCGACCAGGCCGCCGGAACCGCGATGATGATCCCGAGAATGGTAGAACCGCCGGCAATAATGATGGAGTTCCACAGAAACCGCATATAGTCGGATCGTTCCTGCACCACCGCGTAATTCTCCAGCGTCCAGTCAAAGAACAGGAACAGGGGCGGATCGTTGATTGCCTGTGCTTCGGTTTTGAACGAGGTCAGGATTGTCCACAGGATCGGGAAGAAGATCAGAAGACCAACGGCCCATGCAACTGCGGTATTGATCGCTTTGCGTTGTTGGGTAACAGAGCGTGCCATGTGTCAGGTCCCCTTTATGAGTCGAGGTTCTTGCCAACGATGCGCATCAGGAATGCAGCAACGATATTGGCGAGGATGATGGCATAGACACCGCCTGCGGAGCCGAGGCCGACATTCTGGCTCTCCAGCACGCGCTGAAAAATCAGGAAGGTCAGTGTTCTTGTGCCAAAGGCGCCTTGGGTGGTCACGTAGATCTCTGCAAAGATCGACAGCAGGAAGATCGTCTGGATCAGCACCACAACGGTGATGGCACGGCCAAGGTGCGGCAGAATGATATAGCCGAAACGGGCGAGCGGGCTGGCCCCGTCCATCTCCGATGCCTCAAGCTGTTCACTGTCGAGGGACTGGATCGCGGTCAGCAGGATCAGCGTCGCGAAGGGCAGCCATTGCCAGCTCACGATCATGATGATCGACTGGATGGAGGCCTCGGACAGCCAGGAGATCGGCTCGGCGCCGAAGAATTTCCACAGATGCGCAAAGAGCCCGTTCACCGGGTCCATGAACATGTTTTTCCACACCAGTGCGGATACGGTGGGCATCACGAAGAAGGGCGCGATGACGAGAATACGGACAATGCCCTGTCCCCACATTGGCTGGTCCAGCAGCAATGCCAGCAGGACACCCAGTGCAACCGTGATGGCGAGAACGCCGCCGACGATCACCAACGTGACCTGAACACTGGGCCAGAAAGCCGAGGAACTGACAAAGCGCACATAGTTGTCAAAGCCGACCCAACCGAGGTCGCCTCCGCGAAGGGGGAGGTATTTCTTGAACGAAAACAATACGGTCATCGTCAGCGGAACTAGCATCCAACCGAGAAGCAGGATAACGGCGGGGGCCATCATGATGCGCGCGGCTGAGCGGGAATGCTGGGTAGCCATGGGAGCCTCATCATTGGACGGGCGGGCCCGTCTCGGACATAGATGGGAAAAAAAGACCAGAGATCGCGAATGTTGCGGTCCCTGGTCCAGGAGGAGTGCGGTTTAGTAGCCTGCAGCTTCCATTTCTTCGGTGGTCAGCGCCTGGGCTTTTGCCAGTGCTTCTTCAGCGGTTTGCTGACCGGCCAATGCGGCGGAAAATTCCTGACCGACCTGAGACGCGATACCCGCGAATTCCGGAATGGCGACAAACTGAACCCCGACATAGGGAACCGCGTCAACTGTAGGGTTGAGCGGATCCGCCGAGAGGATCGATTTCAGTGTCATTTCCGAGAAAGGCACGGCCTTGTAGTTCGGGTTCTCATAGAGAGAGGACCGCGCGCCCGGAGGGACGTTGGCCCAGCCTTCGTTTTCCGCAACCAGTTCGATGTAATCTTTCGAGGTGGCCCATTGGATGAATTCCTTGGCGGCACCTTCTTTTTGGGTGCCCGCAGGAATGGCCAGCGCCCAAGCCCAGAGCCAGTTGCTGCGGCGGTCCAGGCCGGTGTCTGGGGCCAGAGCAAAATCGACCTTGTCGGCGACGCTGGAATCATCGGGGTTGGTCACGAAAGAGGCGGCCACTGTGGCGTCAATCCACATGCCACATTTGCCCTGCTGGAACAGCGACAGGTTTTCGTTGAAGCCGTTGTTGGAGGCACCCGGAGGGCCGGCATCGTTCAGCAGGTCGATGTAGAAGTTCAGGGTGGTTGCCCATTCCTTGCTGTCGAACTGCGCCGTCCAGTTTTCGTCGAACCAGCGCGCGCCAAAGGCGTTCGAGGTCGCGGTCAGGAAGGCCATGTTCTCGCCCCAGCCTGCTTTGCCGCGCAGACAGATGCCGTAGATTTCGTTGTCCTTGTCGGTCATCGCGCGGGCCGCGTTGGCGACGAATGCCCAGGTCGGTGCCTCGGGCATCTCAAGACCGGCCTTTTCCATCAGGTCGGTGCGATACATGATCATGGAGCTTTCGCCATAGAACGGCGCCGCAAAGAGCGTGTCGTCATAGCTCAGGCCACCACGCATCGCGGGAAGGATGTCGTCGACGTCATATTCTGCGGGCAGGTCGTTCAGCGGCACGAGCCAGCCATTCTTGCCCCAGATCGGCGTCTCGTACATGCCGATTGTCATGATGTCGAACTGGCCACCCTTGGTTGTGATGTCCGTGGTCACACGCTGACGCAGCACGTTTTCTTCGAGGGTGACCCACTCGACCTCGTGGCCGGTTTTTGCGGTGAAATCGTCGGTCAGCCCCTGCATGCGGATCATGTCGCCGTTGTTCACGGTCGCAATGGTGATCGTTTCTGCAAATGCCGAAGACGTCATGAGAAGCGACAGTGTCGCCGCCGCTCCGAAAGCGTTCTTCAAGTACATCCTAATCCTCCCTGATGTCTGGATGTTGTGAAGACACGGTAGAGGGATGCTTAACGTTTCGTCAACAAATAATTTACGCGCGTAAAATTTTGGCGCTGTGCCCGAATTCTCAAGGCCTTAGGCGGAGACCCGCTCGATCAGCTTGCCGGAAAACAGCGTTGTCACCCGGGATTTTGCGCGCTCGCCTGATTCGATGAGCGACAGAATCGCCTCCACGCTTTTGGTCGCGATGGCGGCATAGTCCTGTGCCACGGTGGTCAGAGGCGGACAGGTGAAGCGCGCATAGGGGTGGTCATCGTGGCCCGCAACCCGGAGCGCATAGCTGGGACCGCGCCCGACGCGAAGGCCGCATTCATAGGCCGCAGCCAGAAAGCCGATCGCCAGCCGGTCATTCGAGCACAGGACGGTATTTGTGTTCAGCTGACGGGTCCGAATTGCGTCCAGACCGCCTTCGTATCCGATTTTTTCAAACTCCCATGTATCGCCATCCACCTGAATAAGCTGCGGTGTGAGGCCAAGTTTTTCCATCGTCTCAATATAGGCATTGCGGCGTTTGTAGGCGTTTGGGTTTGTTGGGGTCCGCATCTCAAAAAACACCGGAGCCTCTCCGGTATTGCAGAGATATTTTACTATGGTACCAATGCTTTGCAGGTTGTCCAAGCCAAAGAAGGCCTCGCCAAGATCGCCGATCGAATTGTCAAAGAGCACGGTCGGGACTTCGGCGCAGAACCGTTCGGCGGCGGCAATATCCGAGTTGCGGCCCAGCGGGGCCATAAGCACTCCGGCCGGGCGGATCGACTGCAGGGAGTCGAGGTTTTCGATCTCCTGCTCCGAGTTGCCATGCGAGCTCAGCAAGATCGGACGAAAGCCACCTTCGATCACGAGATCCTCGATCACCCTTGCGATTTCGGCAAAAAACGGATCCGCTAGATAGGGGACCACGATGCCAATATTCTTGGTCAGGCGCCGGTTTTGGTTCATCGCATAGATGTTGGGCCGGTAGTCGTAGGTCTCCAGTGCGGCTTCGATCTTTTTCCGCGTCGACGCCCTGACGCTGTCTGGGTCGTTGAAATATTTCGACAGGGTCGGACGGGAAATGCCGCTGACGCTGGCGAGTTCCTCCATATTGCGGATCTTGGAGTTTTGCATGGCGATCCTTCTCTCATCCCTGCCGTTCTCATCCAGTGATTGACGGTTTTTCATGCATACTTTGGCCTGAAAGGTTTACGTGCGCAAATTTTTGTTCGTCACCGGTTGCAAGGTGATCTCTTTTTATGGCGCAGAGTGCAAGCTGCGCCATGTTCGCCGGCCATCGTCAGCCTCGGGCCGTAAAGCTTCGGGCCGTAAAATATGTCGAAGGGAGAATGCGGTAGGGCAAGCGAAACGGGTATGACGCTGCCGTCGAGCTGTGTGCATCTCTTTGGGCATCTCGGTGCGCCAACGGCATCAAACCTGCTCAGCCCAATTACCCGGCAGGGTGCTGGTTTCGCTATGTCTATCTGGCATGGTTTGGGAAGGGTGGTAGCGGAGGAGGGACTTGAACCCCCGACACGCGGATTATGATTCCGCTGCTCTAACCAACTGAGCTACTCCGCCGCTCGCTGTGTGGAGGCGATGTACGGAATGGCGTCCAAAGGGTCAAGGGTGAAATCGACGCAAGGCGCCGATTTCGGGATGTTTTTTCTGCCAGATCGATTTTATTGATCCTTCTCAGGAGGTTGTCACTGTCTTGTCTGTCGTGAAATCCATCACCGGCAAGGCCTCTGCGTGTTCAAGTTCGGTCAGGCTGGGCTGCGGTAGAGCATCCAGAAGTGCAAAGACCTTTTGCCGGCAGGATTCTCCGGTCCAGTCCGCAGGATGAAAGCGTTCCGGCAGGCGCGGGTGACGCAGGACGATGCGCCGCCAGCGATGCACGATCAGCGTCCTGAGACAGGCGCGCCGCAGCGGATCCAATGGGGGCGGGGGGGCAAGTGGCTGCAACGCGGCATCCAGTGCGGCACAGCCATGATGCAGCGCCCGCGGATAGAGAAGGTCGCGAAGCCAGTCCGGCACTTCGGTAACGCGGGCATCCAGCACCAGCATATCGGCCATGCTGTCCGGAGCCGGCCCCGGGGCCAGCCCGGTTTGGCGGTTGACGCGGATCAGGCTGTCCTGTGACTGATCTGCCAGCGCGTCCAGTAGCTCGAGGCCGGACGGGGTGCCTGCGATCAGAACGTGCCAGTCCAGTGTGGTGCAGGCCGTGCGGCAATAGATGCGCGGTGTGACCAAGGCCGATTGAGCGCGTCCATGGGGGGTGAGGAAATGCACCGAGCCGCGGCCGCGGCGTTCGCTTTCTGTCCAGCCGTCCTTGCGCAGACGGTGGAGGGCGACGCGGATGGCCTCTGGTTTGATGCCGAGCGGCGTGATCACCCGGGTCAGGGCTGCGCTGCTGATTCCGGCGCCTTCGCCCTGCGCCATATCGCCCAGAAACGAGATGATGACAGACCAGACCCGTTGGCCTTGCTGATCCGCAAGTGCCCCGATCGCGGCGGAAAACCACTCATGTGCCTCTGTTTCCATTGCGCCAGAATAGGCAGCCAGCCAGTCACGCGCCAGCCCCGATCCGACGCGAGTTGGCACTCAGGTCGCGACCATTGTCAGAAGGTCATATTCCGCCACTGGTTCGTCGGTCTGATTGGTCAGCGTCACATGCCAGCGGACTTCCCCGTAGGCGTCGGTGCGTCGGGTCTTTGCCTTGACGGTCAGGCGGACTTTGATGCTGTCGCCGGGGGTGACGGGCTTCATGAACCGCAGGGAATCGAGGCCGGTGTTGGCCAGCACGTGTCCTTCGTCGGGCTGAACGAACATCCCGGCCGCGAAGGACAGAAGAAGATATCCATGGGCAACACGGCCCGGAAAGAATGGATTTCGCGCCGCCGCCGCATCGTCCATATGGGCGTAGAACGTATCCCCCGTGAAGGTGGCGAACTGGTCGATGTCGTCGCTTGATATCAATCGGGCCGGACAGTGCAGGGTCTCTCCGATTGAGAGCTCTTCGAAGCGGCGGGTGAAGGGGTGGTCGGGGCCGGTTTCTTCGGTGCTGCCGGGAACCCAGGTGCCGGTGATGGCGCTCAGGATCTCGGGGCTTCCCTGCACGGCGGTGCGTTGCATGTAGTGTTTTACCGCCCGGATGCCGCCCAGCTCCTCGCCTCCGCCGGCCCGTCCGGGGCCACCGTGAACCAGATGGGGCAGGGGCGAGCCATGGCCGGTGGCTTCTGCCATTGATGTCGCGTTGTTGATATAGATCCGGCCATGAAACGCCGCGATATTGAGGGCCAGGTCGCGGGCGACGGATAGATCCGCAGTGATGACGGATGCAACGAGCGAGCCCTGACCCCGATTGGCCAGGTCTGCCGCATGGCGGAGGTCCCGGTATCCCATCACGGTGGAGACCGGGCCAAAGACCTCGGTGTGGTGAACGTGTTGGGCACCGTCAGGGTCGGTGCAATGATACAGCATCGGCGGCACAAAGGCGCCTGTATCCTTGTCGGCGCCGAGGGTTGGGAAAGTGTCCGGGTCGCCGAAGACCCGCGTGGCTTCCTGACCGATCAGCGCCGCCTTCTCCAGCACGTCGCGCCTTTGCGCGGCAGAGACCAGCGCCCCCATATGGAGGGCGCCTGTGTGGGGGGGCTCCAAGCGCGGGTCGCCTATGGTGATCTGCCCAAGGGCCGCGCGCAGGCCCGCGATCACCGCCTCCACCTGAGCGCAGGGGACCAATATGCGACGTATCGCGGTGCATTTCTGGCCCGCTTTCACCGTCATTTCACGCTGCACCTCCCGGAGGAACAGATCGAATTCCTCGGTTCCCGGCGCCACGTCCGGGCCGAGGATGGAGGCGTTCAGGCTGTCTTGTTCGGCGACGAAGCGGACGGCGTTTTCCAATAGGGCAGGCGTTTGCCGCAGTTTCAGCGCGGTGGTTGCGGAGCCGGTAAAGCTCACCATGTCCTGACAGGTTAGCCGGTCGAGCATGTCACCCAAGCCACCGCTGACCAGCTGCAGTGCGCCCTCTGGCAGCAATTCGCTGTCCAACAAGATCCGAACGGCGGCCTCACTCACATAGCAGGTCGCGGTTGCCGGCTTGATGATGGCCGGCACCCCTGCCAGCAAGGTCGGGGCCAGCTTTTCCAGCATGCCCCAGACCGGGAAGTTGAACGCATTGATATGAACGGCGACACCCGGCCTGGGAGTGCAGATATGCTGGCCGACAAATGTCCCCTTGCGCGAAAGCTGCTCGACCTCGCCGTCGACATATACATGCCCGTCGGGCAGTTCCCGGCGCCCCTTGGAGGCAAAGACAAGCGCGGTTCCAATGCCCCCGTCCACGTCGATCAGGTGGTCTGTTTGCGTGGCGCCGGTCTCAAAGCTCAGATCGTAGAGTGGCTGTTTGTGGGCGTCGAGATGGAGCGCCAGTGCCTTCAGCATCCGGGCGCGGTCGTGGAACGTCATGGCCCGCAGCGCAGGCCCGCCGACCGTGCGCGCATGATCCAGCATCGCCTGCGTGTCCAGCCGGCTGTGTCCCGCCCGCGCAATCACCTGACCGTTGAGGGCAGAGGCAATCTCGCGGGCGCCGTCATCGGGGCCGATCCACTGTCCGGCGACATAGCTTGCCACATCTCTCACGCCCATGCCTGCG
Source organism: Phaeobacter sp. B1627 (assembly GCF_006265095.1). GTDB lineage: Bacteria > Pseudomonadota > Alphaproteobacteria > Rhodobacterales > Rhodobacteraceae > Epibacterium. The sequence continues at coordinate 74,373 of NZ_VCNK01000012.1, read as the reverse complement.
TCCCCCTTTGAAGTCAGCCCACCTTGGCGGCGATCGCCCGAGCGGATGGCCATGCGCCTCTCTCACAGCATTGACCGTCCGGTCGGTTTATGCAAGAATTTTTGCAAAGGCGAGGGCGGAGGCAGCTCGGGTCGGGAGCCGTTGCCGGCGCGGCCTTCACCGGGAGCCACAGGTCGAAATCCGACGCGGCCAAAGGGGGAGGGGACAGTAATGTCATTGAATGCAACCGAGCGGGCCCACCGAGCCGCAGCGGCGATGTGGGACGGCGATGCAGCCTCCAAATGGGCAGGCATGGAGATCGACAATGTCGAGGAAGGCCAGGCCCGTCTGACCCTGACCGTTGCGCCCCATCACTGCAATGGACATGGGATTTGCCATGGTGGCGTGATCTTCATGCTGGCCGACAGCGCCTTTGCCTTTGCCTGCAACAGCCGCAATCAGGCGACGGTGGCCCAGCACAATACCATCAGCTTTGTCGCGCCTGGCCAGTTGGGCGACCACCTGATCGCCGAGGCGCGCGAGGTCTCTCTGACAGGGCGCAGCGGGATCTACGACGTCACGGTCAGGACCGCGGCGGGGCGGAGGATTGCGGAGATGCGCGGCTGCTCCCGCACGGTCAAAGGGCATCTGTTTGAGGAGACGGATGCCGAAGGGGTCGATGTGTGACCGGCCCGATCCACACAGGCGATGGAGGACGCCAATGCTTGATTTGACACCGGACCGGGGGGATTTGGACCCGATCGAGATCGCGTCTGTCGACGAGATCCGAGGCCTGCAGTTGCAGCGATTGAAGTGGTCGCTGCGCCACGCCTATGAGAATGTGCCCCTGTACAAGGCGCGGTTTGACGCGGCCGGGGTCCACCCCGACGATGTGCAGGATCTCGCGGATCTGGCAAAACTCCCCTTCACCACCAAGGCGGACCTGCGCGATGCCTATCCGTTTGGCCTGTTCGCGGTGCCGCGTGAGCGGATCATACGCCTTCATGCCTCCTCGGGGACCACCGGCAAGCCGACCGTTGTGGGCTATACGCAGACGGATATAGACAACTGGGCGGATCTCGTCGCCCGCTCGCTGCGGGCCTCGGGGCTGCGGCGGGGGGATATGGTGCATAATGCCTATGGCTATGGGCTGTTTACCGGCGGGCTGGGGGCGCATTACGGCATTGAGCGCCTCGGGGCCACGGTGGTGCCGATGTCCGGCGGCCAGACAGAACGGCAGGTCAGCCTGATCGAGGATTTTCGCCCCCACGGGATCATGGTGACTCCGTCCTATATATTGAACATCCTCGAGCAATATGTGCGCATGGGGCTGGACCCGCGGGCGTCGTCCTTGCAGGTCGGCGTGTTTGGCGCGGAGCCCTGGACTGACGCCATGCGCCGCGAAGTCGAGGCGGCTTTTGACATGCATGCGGTGGATATCTACGGGTTGTCCGAAATCATGGGCCCCGGGGTGGCCAGCGAATGCGTCGAAACCAAGGATGGCCCGGTGGTCTGGGAAGACCATTTCCTGCCCGAGATCATCGATCCTGACACTGGCGATGTGCTGCCCGACGGCGCGTTGGGAGAGCTGGTCCTCACGACGCTGACCAAGGAAGGGTTGCCGATGGTCCGCTACCGGACCCGCGATCTGACACGGTTGCTGCCCGGCACGGCCCGGTCGATGCGGCGTATGGCCAAGATCACCGGTCGCTCTGATGACATGATCATTCTGCGGGGGGTCAATGTGTTTCCCAGTCAGATCGAGGAACAGATGCTGACGGTGGAGGCGCTTGCGCCCTACTACCAGATCGAGCTCTTTCGCGAGGGGCAGATGGACGCGATGCGCATCCATGTGGAACTCCTGCCGACACATAGCGGCGCGGAGCACCGGCGGGCCTGTACGGACATTCTGGTCACACGCGTCAAGGAGATCGTCGGGATTTCGGCCGAGGTGGCGGTCGGCGACCCCGGCAGTGTGGAGCGATCGCAGGGAAAGGCGCGCCGCGTCGTCGACAATCGAGAAAAAAGGTAGAGAGTTTGGTTCGGACAATTGCCAAAGACCACGACCACAAGCGCGCCCAGATCCTCGGTGCGGCGGCGCGCCTGTTTGCCGAAGAAGGGTACGATCGCGCCTCCATGACCCGCATCGCGCAGGCCTGTGGGATCTCGAAAGCGAATATCTATCACTACTACGACGGCAAGGAGGCGTTGCTGTTTGATGTGCTCGACAGCTACCTCAGTCGGCTCAGTGCCCGGATCTGTGGAATGGACCTGCGGGCGCTGGCCCCGCGCGAACGGCTGCAGCAGATCCTGACGGAGGTGCTTCTCGCCTATGAGGGCGCCGATCACGAACACAAGGTCCAGCTCAATGCCATGTCCGCGCTCCCCGATGGCCAGCAGGAGCAGTTGCGCGCCTATCAGCGGGATATGGTGCATTGCCTCATGGGGGTGATCCGCGACGCCGCGCCAGAGCGGATGCAAAAGGATCGTCAGACGCTGCGCTCCGTGACCATGTCCGTGTTCGGGATGCTGAACTGGCACTATATGTGGAACCCGGGGGCGGATATCCCGGCGCGCAAGGACTATGCGCGCATCGTCACGGCGCTGACGCTGGACGGGGTGGCGGGGCTGTGACGGCCGGCAGGTCGCCTCAATGGGTCTGACCAGATGCGAGGGGGTGCGACAAACAAAAACGCCGCCCGGTGAGGGGCGGCAGTTTCAGACAGGGCGGCGCGAGGGGCGCAGAAAGCCGTCAGATCTCGACCGGCGCGACCATGCCGACAATGTCGTATGTCTGGCGCAGGATCGGAGCCGTGATTTCACGCGCGCGCTGTGACCCGCGGGAAAGGATCTTGTCGATCTCATCGGGATGCTGCATCAGGCGGGCCATCTCGGTCGAGATCGGCGCCAGTTTTGCCACCGCCAGATCCACCAGCATCGGTTTGAACTCGGAGAACTGTTTGCCGCCGACATCTGCCAGAACCTGATCCACCGACTGTTCGTTCAGGGCGGCGAAGATATTGACCAGATTGCGCGCCTCGGGGCGCTCTTCCAGACCCTTGGCCTCGGAGGGCAGGGCATCAGGGTCGGTCTTGGCCTTGCGGATCTTTTTGGCAATCGCCTCTGCATCATCGGTCATATTGATGCGGCTGGCATCCGAGACATCGGATTTTGACATCTTCTTGGAGCCGTCCCGCAGCGACATCACCCGCGTTGCGGCGCCTTCGATCACCGGCTCGGTCAGCGGAAAGAAATCAACCCCGTAGTCGTGGTTGAATTTGGCCGCAATGTCGCGGGTCAGTTCCAGATGCTGCTTCTGGTCCTCGCCCACGGGGACATGGGTGGCGTGGTAGACCAGAATATCCGCCGCCATCAGAGCCGGATAGGCAAAAAGCCCAAGCGAGGCATTCTGGGCGTTCTTGCCCGCCTTGTCCTTGAATTGGGTCATCCGCTGCATCCAGCCCATGCGGGCGACACAGTTGAAGATCCATGCAAGCTGCGCATGCTCGGGGACCTGGCTCTGGTTGATCAGAATGGACTGTTCGGGATCGAGCCCTGCGGCAATGAACCCGGCACAGAGTTCGCGGGTCGATTTCACCAGATCCTTGGGATCCTGCCAGACGGTGATCGCATGCAGGTCGACCATGCAGTACACGGTCTCGACATCGCGCGCCTGCCAGTCGACGAACCGCTTCAGGGCACCGAGGTAATTGCCCAGGTGCAGGTTGCCCGAAGGCTGGATCCCGGAAAAGACTCGCGGGGTGAAGCTGGTTTCGCTCATTGTCGAAAACTCCCGTCTGGAATTATGCACCATCGTCGCTTACCCATGGCGTGCAGTATCGTCAACAGGCGCCGTCACCCCCCCACTCGCCCTCCGTCGTCCACAGACGCCCACAGATGCCCACAGTCACACGGGCAGAGCACCAAAGAGCAGGAACACTATGCAGGACCCAAACCAATCCCCCTTCAACGCGTTGCCACCGGCCGTGGTGGCGCTGGTGATCGTTATTCTCGGGATCGAGGTTGTTTTTTCGCTTGGAGCGCGCGGGTTGGTCGGCGGGCCGCAGGCCGTTGGCTGGCGATTGGCGGCGCTGCAGGAATACGGGTTTGGCTCGCAGTATTTCTGGTGGATGTGGGAAACCGGAAACTGGCCCTTTGACGTGCTGAAGCGGTTTGTCACCTATGCCTTCGTGCATGGGGCCTTCACCCAAACCCTGTTTGTCTGTGTGTTTCTGCTGGCGATGGGCAAGATGGTCGGCGAGACGATGGGCGAGGTTGCAGTGGTGCTCATCTTCCTGGGCTCGGCGATCGGGGGCGCGCTGGCCTATGCGCTGTTGGTGGGCGGGCAGGCGGCGCTCATCGGTGGCTTTCCGGCGGTCTATGGGCTGATCGGGGGCTTTACCCATCTGCTCTGGCTGTCCCTCGCAAAGGTCGGCGCCCAGCAATTCCGGGCCTTTTCCCTGATTGCATTTCTGATGGGCATACAGTTGGTCTTCGGTCTGATCTTTGGCGGAAGCCCGGATTGGGTGGCGGATCTTGCAGGCTTTGCAACCGGGTTTTGCATGTCCTTCTTTCTGGTGCCGGGGGGATGGCGCCGGATTCTGGGCAAGCTCCGGCAGGAACGCTGAGGCGGCGCCTTCGCGTCTGGTCCTTCTCACTATTGACCAGCAGCCCGGGCCTGATCGGCGCTGGGCTGCCAGTTCAGGACTGGCAGTTCAGGTCTGGCGGCGCCGCAGGGTGGATCTGAATTCCGACAGCCGAAGCGCACCGACCATCTGCCCGACCGCGAAATAGACCGCGCCGCCACTGACGACCAGACCGAGCAGTGCCGCATATCGCCAGTAGTCCATGGACAGAACAGGCGCCAGCATGGTGGCCCCGAAATAGAGTGCCGCACCCATGATGACCGAGGCCAGCACGATGCGAAGACTGCGGCGGCGGAAGCGGTCATCCATGCTTGCGGCCTCTCCCATCCGGCCGGTGCCCCGCCACAGCAGAACGACCATGGCCCAACCCGCAACCGTTGCCGCCACCGCAGGTGACACCCAGCCCAACAGCGGCTGCAACCCAAGCGCCAGCGCCGCGTTCACGGCCATGGCCACCAGCGCATAGCGAAACGGGCTGCGGGTATCCTCGCGTGCGAAATACAGGGGCTGCAGCACCTTCTGCAGCACGAAGGCCGGCAGGCCCACGCCATAGATGGCAACCGCCAGTGCGATGGCGGCCACATCCTGCGGCCCGGTCGCGCCCCGTTCGTAGAGAACCGAGACGAGGGGCAGCGGAATGACCACGAAGGCCACCGCCGAGGGCACCGTCAACAAGAGCGAGAACTCTCCCGCGCGCGACAGCGCATCCCGCGCGCCAAGGTCGTCGCCCGCGCGCAGGCGCCGGGACAGATCGGGCAGCAACACGATGCCGACGGCGATGCCCACCACCCCCAGTGGCAGCTGGTAGAGGCGATCCGCAATGAACAGCCAACTGACCGCGTTCTCAAAATTCGAGGCCGCCAACTGTCCGACCACAAGGTTCACCTGCGTCACCCCCATGGCAAGTGCCGCCGGTACGGCGATCCGGACCAGTTGGCGCATCTGCGGCGACATGCGCGGCTTTCCCGGACGCAGCCTGATCCCGGCGCGCGCTGCGGCATGCCAGACCAGCAACAGCTGCGCGATCCCTGCGACAGGAATGGTCCAGACCAGCCAGGTTACCACCTCCTGCCCCAAAACAGCGCCTGCAATCATCGCCGAGCAGGTGAAGATGTTCAGCAGAACGGGGGCCGCAGCCGCTGCAGCAAAGCGCCCGGTCGCGTTCAGGACACCGGAAAACAGGGCGGCCAATGACATACACAGGATGTAGGGAAAGACGATGCGGCCAAATCCGACGGCAAGATCGAACCGCGCGTCCCCGACAAAACCGCCCGCCGTCGCCCAGACCAGAACCGGCATGAACACCATACCAACCCCAACCAGCCCGAGAACGGCGACGGCAAGCAGGTTGAAGGCGTCCTGTGCAAACGCCTGAGCGCCGTCATCCGCTTCGAGACGTTTTGCAAACATCGGCACAAAGGCGGCATTGAACGCCCCTTCGGCAAAGAACCGGCGGAACAGATTTGGAAGCCGGAACGCGGCGACAAACGCATCCAGCAGCGGACCGGGGCCGATGTAGGCCGCAATGAGAATTTCCCGGACAAATCCGAGCACCCGGCTCGCCAATGTCCAGAAGCCGACTGTCATGAAGCCGGACAACAGCTTGATCGGTTTCATGTATCCGCCCGTTTTGCGCCTTCTGAAATGGCCTCGCGCAGCTTTTTCTCAAGCGCCTGTTGTTTGGCGACAGAGTGGTATTTCAGCCCGAACATGTCTTTGACATAGAAACTGTCGACGACCTGCTCGCCGAATGTCGCGATGACGGCATTGGCGACATAGACGTTCGATGCCGCAAGCGCCCGGGCAAGATCATAGAGCAGGCCGGGGCGGTCCCGGGTGTCGACCTCGATGATCGTGTAGATGTCCGACCCTTCGTTGTCGAACAGGATATGCGTCGGGACCTGAAAGGCGCGCTCGCGCTTTTTGATTTTGTCCCGCGATTTCAGGGCGTCCCGCGCGATCACTTCGCCGTTCAGGGTCTTTTCGATCATTTTGCGCAATCGCGGCAGGCGCGACAGCTCGTAGGGATGGCCGTCGGCATCCTGAATCCAGAACGCATCGGTGACAAAGCCGTCCTTGGTCGTGTAGCTGCGGGCATCGACGACATTGGCCCCGACCAGTGCCAGCGCGCCGGCGATCCGGGCAAAGATCCCGGGATGGTCGGGCATCACGAAACTGGCGCGGGTGGCATCACGGTCTTCGTCCGGATGCAACTGCACCAGCATCGCCGAGGGATCGTCGAGCTCATCCAGTTTCTGCAGCATGCGCGCAAAATCCACGTGAGCGGTGACATGCAGCCCCTGCCAATAGGGCGGGTAATGGCGTGAGGTTTCGCGCTTGATGGCCGCCTTGTCCCAGTCGGGCAGGGCGGCGCGCAGCCGCTTCTTGGCTTCTGCCCCCCGGTGTTCGCGGTTGAACGCCTCTAGCCCGTTTTCCAGGGCTTCGCGGGTCTGACTGTAGAGCGCCCGCAACAGCACCGCCTTCCAGTTGTTCCAGGTGTCCGGCCCAACCCCGCGAATGTCACAAACGGTCAGAAGCAGCAGCAGGTCGAGACGTTTGACGGTCTGCACCGCCTTGGCAAAATCGCGGATAGTGCGGGGGTCGGCGATATCGCGTTTTTGCGCTGTATCGGACATCAGCAGGTGGTAGCGGACCAGCCACTCCACTGTTTCGGATTCGGCTTTGTTCAGGCCCAGGCGTGGCGCCACCTTGCGGGCGATCTGCGCCCCAAGGATGGAGTGATCCTGAGGCCGCCCCTTGCCGATGTCATGCAGCAGCATCGCAATGATCAGAACCTTGCGGTTTACCCCCTGCTTGATCCGCTCGGAGGACAGCGGCAGCTCTTCTTCCAGTTCGCCGCGCTCGATTGCCGAGAAATTGGAGATCACCTGAATCGTGTGCTCGTCCACCGTGTAGGAGTGATACATGTTGAACTGCATCATGGCGACGATCGGCTCGAACTCCGGCACAAAGGCGGAGAGCACGCCCAGTTCGTTCATGCGCCGCAAGACCCGCTCGGGGTTTCCGTGCTTCAGCAACAGATCCAGAAAGATCTTTTGTGCAACCGGGTCATTGCGCATCTCATCATCGATCAGACCCAGGTTCGCCCGCACGAGGCGCATGCTGTCGGGGTGCAGCAACATGCCCGTTCTCAACGCCTCTTCGAACAGGCGCAACAGGTTCAGCTTGTCGCGGAGGTAGGTTTCCGGCTCCGCGATTTCCAGCCTGTTGTGGGTGACCTTGTAGCCGGATTTCACCCGTGGCTTGCGCCGGAAAATCCGCTCCAGCAGGGGTTCGCTTTTCAGGTGCCCGTCTTCGAGTTTCGACAACAGGATCCGGGTGACGTCGCCAACCTGTGTGGCATGGCGAAAGTAGTCCTGCATGAAGACTTCGACGGCGCGGCGGCCCGATGTATCCACATAGCCCATGCGCTCGGCCACCTGGACCTGCGTGTCAAACGTCAAATGCTCCGTCGCGCGCCCGGCGGTCAGATGCAGATGCGCCCTCACCGCCCAGAGAAAGTTCTCTGCCTTGGCGAAAAAGTCGAATTCCTCCGGGCGAAAGAGGCCCAGCGGAACCAGCTCCGCCACGTCCTGAACCTGATAGAGGTATTTTGCGATCCAGAACAGTGATTGCAGATCACGCAGGCCGCCTTTGCCCTCCTTCACGTTTGGCTCGACCATGTAGCGTTCACCCTGCTTCAGGTGGCGCGCATCCCGTTCGGCCAGTTTGGCGTCGATGAATTCCTTGGCCTCCTTGGAAAACAGATCCTTTGCCAGTCGCGCCTCGAGTTCGGCGGCAAGGGGGGCGTGGCCTGCAAGGAAACGGTTTTCCAGCATCGCGGTGCGGATGGTGAAATCCTCCCCCCCGAGGCGAATGCAATCCCGGATCGTGCGGCTGGAATGGCCCACCTTCAGGCGGAGATCCCACAGGATATACAGCATCGATTCAATGACGCTTTCCGCCCAGGCGGTGATCTTGTAGGGGGTCAGGAACAGGAGATCCACGTCGGAGAATGGCGCCATCTCGCCCCGGCCATAGCCGCCAACTGCAAACACAGAGATCCGCTCGCTGGTGGTGGGGGTGGCATTCGGATGCAGGATCTCAGACGCGGCCATCAGCGCGGTGGTGACAAGGCCGTCGGTCAGAAACGTATAGGATCGCGCCAGTTCACGGGCGGCAAAGGGCTGCAGTTCGAACGCCTCCGCGATCGCTGCGCGACCGGCTGTGTTGGCGTCGCGCAGGAGCGCGACGACTGCGGACCGGAACTCTGGTCCCTGCAGATCCTGCGAGAGCTCAATGATCCGAAACCGGACCGCTTCGGTGTCAAAAATCGCATTGGGGTCGCAGATCAGCGACCCCAGTGGTTTTGGCAGGGATTTGGACTGTGCCTCGGACGGTTCAGGAACCGGCGCCAGCGAAACTTTTGGGGGCTGGGTCAATGATGACGACTTTCTGGTCTTGGATCGTGGCGACAGCGAGGCCGCGTTCGTTGGTGCCATCGGGGCGCAGGCGGAAGATCCCCCCGGTGCCCTGGAAACCTGCAGGCTGGGTCAAGGCTGCCCCGGTCAGCGCCTCGGAGTTGCCGGAGCGCACGAGCGCACCGATGGCGGCAATCCCGTCATAGGCCAGACCGCCGATCGGGTGGGGAGCCGCCCCGTAGGTCGCCTGGTACCGGCCACGGAACGCTTCGGATTTCGCAGGGTCCGGCAGCGCGAACCAGCCATTCTGGACGCCCGGCAGTTCCAGCGTCTGTGCCGGGATATCCCAACGGGTCAGGCCGACATATTGCACATCGCTGGTTTTGATACCGGATTCAGGCAGGAGCTGGGTCAGAAGCGGCAGCGCCCCGGCGGTGGTGGCTGTCATGAACAGCACGTCGGCATCCGTCTGGCGAACAGTGTTCGTGATGGTGGGAACCGCGTTGATGACGTCTTGCTGGGACAGATCGTAGCTGATGTTGCCCGCCAGCGTCATGCCCGATTGAACGGCGGCCTGCTGGATCGCGGAGCGACCGGCCTGACCGGCGGCATTGTTGCCCGAGACCACCACCATGGTCCGTTTGCCCTGACGCGTGGCATATTGCGTCAGCCGGCTTGCGGTGGTCTCGAAGGTGGAGCCCATGACAAAGACGTTTCCGCCCGCGATGGAGGTGTTGTTTGAAAACGCAAGAACGTTCACGCCGCGCTTTGCGGCCGCAATTCCTGCCGCATTTGCCGCTTCTGCATAGACGGGTCCGAGCAGGATGCGGGCGCCTTCCTGAACCGCTTGGGTCGCGACGGCGGCGGCCGTTTGCGGATCGCCGGCCGTGGCATAGACCCGCAGATCGATCTGGACGCCATTCAGGTCGGCAATTGCCATCCGCGCCGCGTTCTCTAGGCTCTGGGCCAGGACGTCATCGCCGTGCTGAGCCGAGCCGCGTGGCACCAGCAGTGCGACGGGAACTGGCTTGGAGGTATTGATGGACGGCCCTCCGCCGCCAATCGCTCCGGGGTCACATGCGGCCACGAGGGCAGAGGCGGCGACCGCAGTCACAGTGAGGACAATCTTGCGGGCCCGATTGAAAACAGCAAACATAAAGCGCATAAACTCCCTGTTCCGGGCAGCGGCCACGATTTCCGCGGACCCGTTTTGGTTCGGATCGATCATAGACGACGAAGAAAGCGGGTCCAGCGTGAATCACAAGATCGTCAGTTTGTCGCCGGGGTTGTACTTTGTGGCGACCCCCATAGGGACTGCCCGCGACATCACATTGCGGGCGCTCGATGTATTGGCCTCGGCCGATCTGATCGCCGCCGAGGACACCCGCTCGATGCGCAGACTCCTTGAAATCCACGGGGTTCCGCTCGGTGACAGGCAGGTGATCGCCTATCACGACCATTCAGGCCCCGGCGCCCGTGCGAAGCTGTTGGAGGCCTTGTCCGCAGGCAAATCAGTGGCCTATGCCTCCGAGGCGGGGATGCCGATGATTGCCGATCCGGGCTATGATCTCAGCCGCGAGGCGGCCACGGCGGGGCATCTGGTTACGGCGGCTCCGGGCGCGTCGGCGGCGCTTTGCGCATTGACGCTTGCGGGTCTGCCCACGGATGCGTTCTTTTTTGCAGGCTTCCTGCCGAATGCGACCGGCGCGCGGCGCAAGCGGCTTGAGGAACTGGCGAATATCCCCGGCACGCTGGTGTTCTACGAATCGCCCAAACGGATCGCGGCCTCGCTCCTGGACATGGCGACGGTGCTGGGAGACCGGCAGGCGGCGCTGTGTCGGGAATTGACGAAGAAATTCGAAGAAGTGCGCCGCGCACCTCTGTCGGAGCTTGCGGCGGCTCTGGCTGAAGCCTCCGTGAAGGGCGAAATCGTTGTTTTGGTCGACCGGCAGCGGGAGGCCGCGACCAGTGAGGTCGATCTTGAGGCGGATCTGCGTGCGGCCCTCAGGGACAATTCGGTCAAGGATGCCGCCGCCATCGTCGCCGAAGCGCATGGGGCCCCGCGGCGCAAGATATACCAGCAGGCCCTGCAGATCGCGAGGGAGGTCTAGGCCGATGAGCCGTTCGCGCCAGACCCGCGGAGAAGTGTCGCATCTGTCCGGAGCGGCGGCGGAAGAGCTGGCCCTGCAGAGCTATCTGGATCGCGGCTATACCCTGGCGGAGCAACGCTGGCGCGGGCCTCATGGCGAGATTGATCTGATCCTGCGCCGGGGCACTGAGGTGATCTTTGCCGAGGTCAAATCCAGTGTGTCGCGCGATACTGCAGCCGCCCGGATCTCGGCGCGTCAGATGCAGCGGGTGATGGCCAGTGCGGCGGTGTTTCTCGATACCGAGCCGCGTGGCCAGTTGACCGAAACCCGGCTCGACGTCGTTCTGGTCTGGGGGCCGGGCCACGTCGAGATCCTCGAAAATGCGTTTGGCCACGGTTGACCCATTGAACCGCACAAGCCGCTGGGCCATGTACTGAAAAACACCAAAAGGGACACCCGCCATGAAAATCGCCTTTCAGATGGACCCGATCATGGGCGTCGACATCAATGCCGACAGCAGTTTCCGTCTCGCCGAGGAGGCGCAAAAGCGCGGCCATACATTGTTCTATTATGCGCCCGACCAACTGGCCTATCAGGAAGGGCGGGTGACGGCGCGCGGACATGACATGACGGTTCAGCGTATCGCAGGCGATCCCGCCGTCCTGGGCGAGCTGCGCGAAGTTGATCTGGCCGAATTCGATGTCGTCTGGTTGCGGCAGGACCCCCCGTTTGACATGCACTATATCACGTCCACCCATCTTCTGGACCGCCTGAAGGGGCAGGCCCTTGTGGTGAACGATCCGTTCTGGGTCAGGAACTTTCCCGAAAAACTGCTGGTGCTCGACTTCCCCCACCTGACGCCACCCACCACGATTGCCCGTGACCTTGCGACCATCAAGGCCTTCAAGGCAAAGCATGGCGATGTGATCCTGAAACCGCTCTATGGCAATGGCGGCGCCGGGGTGTTCCGTCTGGACGCCAATGATCGCAACCTGTCCTCGTTGCATGAACTGTTCACAGGCTTCAGCCGCGAGCCGCTGATCGTGCAGAAATTCCTGCCCGATGTGTCCAACGGTGACAAACGCGTGATTCTTGTCGATGGAGAGCCGGTGGGTGCGATCAATCGGGTGCCTGCAGCGGGTGAGACACGCTCCAACATGCATGTGGGCGGGCGCCCGGAAAAGATCGGCCTGACCGACCGCGATCTGGAGATCTGTGCCGCGATCGGCCCGCTTCTGAAGGAGCGCGGTCAGGTCTTTGTCGGTATCGATGTGATCGGCGACTATCTGACGGAAATCAACGTCACCTCCCCGACCGGCATTCAGGAACTGGAACGCTTTGACGGGGTCAATATCGCCGAAAAGGTCTGGCAGGCGATCGAAGCCAAGGTCTGATCCCGACGTCCCCTCCGGTTCCGTCCCGGTCCAGCTCTGTCCGGCTCAGTCCAGTTCGCTCCAGTCCGACCAGTCCGGGCAACCAGCTTGGTCAACCGGACAAGTCACCCGGAACCGGACAGCCGGTAGGAGAGGGCCTCTGCCACGTGGTCCCGTGCGATGGTCGGGTCGCCGTCAAGATCCGCAATCGTGCGGGCGACCCGCAGGACACGGTGGTAGCCCCGGGCGCTGAGGCCAAACCGCTCCGCAGCGGCGCGCATCAGGTCCCGGCTTTCACTATCCAGCCGGGCCACGTCATCCAGCACACGTCCCTCTGCATCCGCGTTGGATCTGACGCCCTCGCAGCCCGCGTAGCGCTCGGTCTGGATGGCGCGGGCGGCTGCAACGCGACCCGCAACGGTGGCAGAGCTTTCGCCGCTGCGGCTGCGTTCCAGATCGGCAAATGCAACGGGCTCCACGTCGATGCGCAGGTCGAACCGATCCATCAACGGACCGGAAACCCGCCCCATATAGTCGGCTCCGCATTGCGGCGCCTTCGCGCAGGCCCGCGCCGGATCGGTCATATATCCACACCGGCAGGGATTGGCAGCCGCAACCAGCATGAAGCGGCTGGGGTACCGCACATGGGCGTTGGCCCGCGCCACCATCACATCCCCGGTTTCCAGCGGCTGTCGCAGCGTTTCCAGCACCGCGCGGGCAAATTCGGGCAGCTCATCCAGAAACAGAACGCCATTGTGCGCGAGGCTGATTTCACCGGGATGCGCGCGCCGCCCGCCCCCGACGATCGCCGCCATGGAGGCCGTGTGATGGGGCGCGCGATAGGGCCGGGCCCGGCTGACGCCACCTGCTTCGATCATGCCGCATATGGAGTGAATCATCGAGGTTTCCAGCGCCTCTTGCGGCGACAGGGGGGGCAGAATGGAGGGCAAACGCGCCGCCAGCATGGATTTGCCCGCGCCCGGTGGACCGCTCATCAACAGGTGGTGACGGCCTGCGGCAGCGATCTCCAGCGCGCGGCGGGCGCTGTCCTGCCCTTTGATATCCGACAGATCCCTGTCGTCGGTGCCGCTGACCACCTCTCCGGGTTGGGCGACGGCAATGACAGACTGTCCGGTGAAATGACGGATCACCTCGGCCAGGGATTTGGCGCCGATGACCGTGGCAGCGGCGACCCAGGCGGCCTCTGCCCCGGACCCCTTGGGGCAAAGCAACGTCCGGTCCTGTTCGGCTGCTGCCAATGCTGCGGGCAGGGCGCCATTGATGGCGACCAATGTCCCGTCGAGCGACAACTCCCCCAGTGACAGTGTTTCACTGGCCGCCTCGGGCGGGAGAATTTCAAGCGCGACCAGCAGGGCGACGGCGATGGGAAGGTCAAAATGGCTGCCTTCTTTCGGCAGGTCAGCAGGAGAGAGATTGATGGTGATCCGACGCGACGGCAGGGCGATCGACATCACCGCCAGTGCAGAGCGCACCCGGTCGCGGGCCTCGCTGACGGCTTTATCCGGCAGACCGACGATCGAAAACGCCGGCAATCCGGGTGAGATGGCGCATTGTACTTCGACAGGGCAGGCTTCGACGCCCTGAAATGCCACTGTATGTGCCCGCGAAATCAATGCTGCTCTCCCCCCCCCCCGAGTTCACGTGGGAACTCCCGGACAGCAGCATTGGAAATCGTGGTTACTGATTGGTTAAGTTGGCCGTAAACCTGCCGCGAAATCGTCAGACGCTCCAGGGCCGGTGTTCGAGGTCCTGAGCGTAGGGGAGGGGGTCGTAGGTGACCTGTCGGGCCATATTCTGCCACTGGTGCACGGCGGGATCATTCAAAAGCGTGGCGCAATAGGCGCGTGTGGCGTCAGAGACCGGCAGATCATATCCGATGATCCGCGCCGCCACGGGCGTATAGAAAACATCCGCGAGGCTATATGCCCCGAACAGAGGCCCGCTTTTGTGACCTGAAACGGATCTGGCATGCGCGAACAGCGTCTGAATACGATCCAGGTCGCTCAGAACCGCCGGCGAGGGGGCAAACCCCTGCCAGATGTGGTTCAGCTGCATCGGGCAGTCGCCCCGCAAGGCGCTGAAACCAGAGGTCATTTCGGCACAAAGCCAGCGCGCCGTGGCACGGCAGGCGGCATCCTCGGGCCACAGCTGGGCATCGGGATGGCGTTCGGCCAGCGTCTCCGCCATAGCCAGCGTTTCCCCCACCACAGTGCCCTCCGGCAGCCTCAGGGCCGGAACGAGGCGGGCTGGCGCCAGGGGCGCAAGATCCTGCGCCATTGTGCCGGAATACAGCCCCACCAACTGCACGTCATGGGGCAAGGAGAACTTTTCAAGCATGAGCCAGCCGCGCAAAGACCAGCTGGAAAACATGCGATCACCGATGTAGAGTGTATATGTCATAGGGCGACACTAGTGCATATTCTCAATATCAGTAAAATGAATATTTATATGCGAAGCCATCACAAAATTTGATTGATCGGGCCGGGTATCCACTTTCCGTCGGTGTGATCTATGCGGGTGACCGAAAGGTTGTCGATCTTGTGGCCGAATGCGTCGGAGGGGGACAGGGCCGCTGCCCGTTGCACCTGACAGAGGATCTGACCGAAGTGACCGACAACGATCACATCCGACCCGGCATGGGCCTGCGCCAGATGATCCATGCGTGTCGAGACCCGTTTTGACAGGTCATTCCAGCTTTCTCCGCCGGGCGGGGCAATCGTGCCGGGGGTTTCCCAGAATGCGCGGATG
Source organism: Phaeobacter sp. B1627 (assembly GCF_006265095.1). Lineage (GTDB taxonomy): Bacteria > Pseudomonadota > Alphaproteobacteria > Rhodobacterales > Rhodobacteraceae > Epibacterium. Next base: position 59,095 of record NZ_VCNK01000012.1, on the reverse strand, counting down.
TGGTCCGGGGTTTCGGCATCCACCTCGCGCCAGGTCCGCAACTCCCACTCCCCGAAATGAATTTCCCGGAGATCCGCAGTATGGGACAGGCGCTGGCGGGATCCCTGAATGGCATCGGCCGTCGTCACCGCGCGGATCAGGTCGGATGAGACCACGACCGCCTCAGGGGGCAACATCTGCGCCAGGCGCGACAGCTGAGCCGCGTCTGACAGGTCCGCGGGCAGATCAGACCAGCCGACCATGCTGCGCGCGTGGGTGGGGCCGTGCCGCACCATATGGAACCGGGTGATCACAGGGCGCCCTTCAGGACCAGTGGCAGGCCGGCGGCGACCAGAACGACACAATCCGCCCGTGCGGACAATGCGATATTGAACCGCCCCTGCGCTTCGCGAAACCGGCGTGCCACTGCGTTTTCAGGGACGATGCCAAGGCCGGTTTCATTGGTCACCACCACGATTTCCGCCGGGCAGGCGGCAAACGCGGCCAGAAGGGCGTCGGTCTCGGCTGCGAGATCATGATCGGCAAAGAGGTGATTGCTCAGCCACATCGTGGCACACTCCATCAACAGGACATCCCCCCCCGAGAGCTGGGATGCAACCGCCGCGACGTCCAGAGGGTCCTCGATCGTGGTCCAATCGCCTCCGCGTTGGGCAAGGTGGCGGTCCACCTTGTCTTGCATCTCTGGGTCAAGTATTTGTGAAGTCGCCCAATAAATCCTGTTTTTGCCTGTGGATACGCATGTTTGTTCGGCAAACGCCGATTTTCCGGACGCCGCACCGCCGAGAATAACTGTGACTCTGCTTGCCAAGGTGTCTAACCTCTAAGTTGTAAGTGTGCTGCCCGTTGTGCCACTAAATTTGTTCGGTTTCTAAACGGCATTACGGCGCTGTGCTGCCGACGTACTACCGAAATCTCAGTTCATTTTCGATACGCATCAAAAATATTTTTGAACCAAAGCCGCCCCTCGCGCGTTGTAAACGTAGCTTATGGAAAAGGGAGTTTAAAATGGCACTGGATGACACATCTGAAAACCCTCTTCCAAAGCGAGCCATGAAAGCCGAGCTTTTGGACGCTGAAACGGAGCTGGCGCTTGCCTACGCCTGGCGCGATCAGCGCGACGTACAGGCGCTGCACCGGTTGATCACCGCCTATATGCGTCTGGCTATATCGATGGCGTCGAAGTTCCGGCGCTACGGTGCCCCCATGAACGACCTGATACAGGAAGCGGGTCTTGGCCTGATGAAAGCTGCCGAGAAATTTGATCCTGACCGGGGGGTGCGCTTTTCAACCTATGCGGTCTGGTGGATCAAAGCGTCGATTCAGGACTATGTGATGCGCAACTGGTCGATGGTGCGCACCGGGTCAACATCGTCCCAAAAGTCTCTGTTCTTCAACCTACGCCGGGTGCAGGCGCAACTGGAGCGCGAAGCGCAGAGCGAAGGTGTCGAGCTGGATCGTCACAAACTGCAGCAAATGATTTCCGAGGAGATCGGCGTTCCCCTGCGCGACGTGGAGATGATGGATGGCCGTTTGGCAGGGGCCGATTTTTCCTTGAATGCGGTGCAATCGGCGGATGAGGACGGCCGCGAGTGGATCGACGCGCTGGAGGATGACAGCGAGCAGGCCGCCGAGCTGGTCGAGGCAGATCACGACACGCGCCAGCTGCGGGAATGGCTGATTACCGCGCTCAATGGGTTGAACGACCGCGAACGGTTTATCGTGCGGGAACGCAAACTTCGGGAACAGCCGCGTACGTTGGAAAGCCTTGGCAGCGAGCTTGGTCTCTCCAAGGAACGCGTCCGTCAGTTGGAAGCCGCTGCATTCCAGAAAATGCGAAAATCTCTTGAAGGCCAGTCGCGTGAGGTGCAGAACTTCCTCCTATGAGGATACCATTCAGGCGCCATGCCGTTTCATTCATCGCCCGCGCCGCTGTCAGCTCTGTCGGATCTGCAATATTTGGCTTGGGTGGTGCCTACGCTCAGTCAGAAACGGTAGAACAGGCGGCAGAAATCCTATCCGCCGCAGACATCGTCATTCTGGGTGAAACCCATGACAATCCTGAGCACCATCGCATTCAGGCGCGCCTGATCTCGGAACTCGATCCCACGGCGGTCGTATGGGAGATGCTGACGCCCTCCCAAGCTGCGCTTCTGACGCCTGCGGAACTGGAAAGCCCTGAAACCCTTGGCGATTTGCTGGACTGGTCCGCCTCGGGATGGCCTGAGTTTGCCCTGTACCAACCCGTGTTTGAGGCCGCACGTGCGGCGCGCCACCTCGGGGCCATGGTCCCACGCGACAAGGCGCGGGCCTCTATGCAATCCGGGATCGTTGCGTCATTCGGAACGCGGGATGCCGAGGTCTTTGGTCTCGACCAGCCTTTGGCCGAAGCGGAGCAGATGCGCCGCGAAGCCGACCAGCTTTCGGCTCATTGTGATGCGCTGCCTCAGGATCTGTTGCCTGCGATGGTCGACATTCAACGCCTGCGGGATGCCAGTCTGGCGCGCGCGGCGTTGCAGGCCTGGAATGAGGTGGGCGGGCCGGTGGTCATCGTGACCGGAAACGGGCACGCCCGTCTGGATCGTGGCGTGCCGGTGTATCTGGCACAGGCCGCGCCGCATGTCTCGGTTCGGGTGCTTGGGCAGGCCGAAGGAAGCCGCATCGACGGGACGTTTGACGTGGTCCTTTCGGCGGATCCGGTCGACCGTCCCGATCCCTGCGCCGCCTTCCGGTAGCTTCTGCGCAAAAGCATTTCCCTCTCTCCCATGGGCACGGTAGCATTGTGAAAAGACAAGGGATGAGGGCGCATCATGCTGGCAGGTAAACACATTCTCCTGATCATCGGGGGCGGAATAGCGGCCTATAAGGCGCTGGATCTGATCCGACGCCTGCAGGATCAGGGGGGGCGGGTCACTCCGGTTCTCACCAAGGCGGGCGAAGAGTTTGTGACACCTCTTTCGGTCTCGGCCCTTGCCGGCTGTGCCGTGCATCGCGACCTGTTTGATCTGACGGCAGAAGCTGACATGGGGCATATCCAACTGTCACGCAGCGCCGATCTGGTGGTGGTTGCGCCGGCGACTGCGGATCTGATGGCCAAGATGGCGCAGGGGCTGGCGAACGATCTGGCATCAACGCTTTTGCTGGCGACGGACACGCCGGTGCTTCTCGCTCCGGCGATGAACGTCCGGATGTGGGAACACCCGGCAACGCAGCGCAATTTGGCGCGGCTCATTGACGATGGCATTGAGGTGGTCGGACCAAACCAAGGCGGCATGGCCTGCGGTGAGTTCGGTCCCGGACGGCTGTCTGAACCGGAGGAAATCGTTGCCGCAGTCGCCGCCAGATTCGAGAAGGGACCTTTGGCGGGAAAGCGCATAATCGTGACCTCCGGTCCGACGCATGAGCCAATTGATCCGGTACGTTATATCGCCAACCGGTCCTCGGGCGCGCAAGGGACGGCGGTGGCCCGTGCTCTGCGGGCATTGGGTGCGGAGGTGGTCTTCATCACGGGCCCGGCAACGGTGCGCCCGCCCGAGGGCGTAGAGGTCGTACCGGTGCAAACCGCGCGCGAAATGGAGGCCGCGGTCCTGGCGGCCCTGCCGGCGGATGCGGGCGTCTTTGCCGCAGCTGTTGCGGATTGGCGCGTTGTATCGGCCGCAAGCCAAAAAATGAAGAAAACCAAAGAGGGGCTGCCGGTTCTGGAGTTTGCCGAGAACCCGGATATTCTGAAACGCGTATCGACAATGAAGACCAATCGTCCGGCGCTGGTTGTGGGGTTTGCCGCGGAAACAAATAACGTTCTGGAATATGCGAGCGAGAAACGTCTCCGGAAAGGGTGCGACTGGATCGTTGCCAATGATGTGTCCCCGGGGACGGGCATAATGGGCGGCGGCGAAAACGCGGTGACGCTTATCAGTGAGGACGGCGCGGAAACCTGGCCTCGTATGGCAAAAGAGGCGGTTGCAGAGCGACTGGCAAAGCGTATCGCATCTGCTCTGGACTGTTAATACGGGCAGGGTTGCAGGCGGAGACGCACACAGCCAAGACCTCGGAGTCTATGTGTCAGAAGCCTGGCAGGCAGGGCCCTCTCCAAATGTTCTGCGTTCGTTTTTTTACGGACGGTAGTTGGCCGGTTAACTTTTTTGGGTCTAAATTGACGAGGGGCGCGTCGCTGTAATTTTGCGACTCGGGCTTTGTATTTCGCTATGTGTCTGTATTGAAGGAAATATTGATATCGGCGCGAGTTGGAGGTTGAGTTTTAAATGATTGATACGCTTGGAAAGAATTGGAATGGACGCATTCCCGGTGTCATCTGTGTGATCTATTTTGGCTCAATGGTGCTCGAGTGAGACATCATCAGATTGAGATCCTTGTATTGGAAGACGATGCCCTGCTCGGTCAGCTTTTGTGCAACATGATCCTGATGAACCGTATTGGGACGCCTCAATTGGCCACCAGTGAAATCGATGCCTGCCAGATGTTGCAAAGCCAGCGCTTTGATTTGTGTGTCGTGGATTTGACGGTACGGGGAAAAGATTGCCACCGTGCCGTGGCTGCGGCAAATGCGAAATCCATACCGATCTTGCTGCTGACCGAAAGGGAGAATGTGGCCGAGCTGCAATCCCGGCCGGTGCGGGGGCGGATTGTGCAAAAGCCTGCGTCCGAAGAAGATATCCAACTGGCCCTCTTGGACCTGCTGCCCACTGGCTGAGGACGGTCGCAGCGGACAAAGCCCAAAGATACATGGGAGGGCGATCCGTCGCCAAAACCGTCGTGACCCGCCGTTTTCACCAAGGTCAGACAACCCCACGGTCCCGCAGTTTTCCCGGCGCACAGGCACAACTGCCCGAAATTTGCCCGGGGGTGATCCCGCATCCCGGAACAGGAAGCATCGGATCGCGACGAGTCGCAGGGACAGGAACCGTGACCACCATTTGACCGGTGGCGTTTCTGGTGTGTTCCGGGGCATAACCGCAACATGACCACTGCCAGCCCAAGAACGGGTCGGCAGAAGAAGAGCATGAGGATGGCGAGATGCAGCACGGGGGCTTTGCGGTGGAACTGAAAATTATTGATCCGCGCATCCGGGAATGGGGGCTGCCCACCTATCAGACCACCGGAGCGGCGGCGGTCGATTTATATGCCTGCATCGACGCCGAACTTGCCCTGGAGCCGCAGGCCGCCGCCGTTTTGATCCCATCCGGTCTGGCACTGCACATGCAGGATATGCAATGCGCGGCGCTGGTTTTGCCACGGTCCGGGCTGGGCCACAAAAAAGGTCTGGTGATGGGCAATGGTGTCGGTCTGATCGACGCGGATTACACGGGACAGGTCTTTATCAGCGCGTGGAACCGAAACCCGGCCGACAATGCTCCGATTGTCATTCAGCCCGGCGAAAGGATTGCTCAGCTGATGTTTGTCCCGATCTTGCGCCCGGTTTTGGAGGTCGTGGAGGATTTTTCGCAGCAGACGGATCGTGGTGCCGGAGGGTTTGGGTCCACCGGTTCTGGAGGTGCCGCGTGATTGTTGTGCTTGGCCTGGCGGCGATGATCTGGTGGGGCGGGCGTCTCATGCAGGTGACGCGCCCTGTCCGAATTTCACTGCTGACGGTGCTTTTTTCCGCAGTCGTCATCCTGCAGCTGACGCTGCCCGACGGCGCCCCCCTGCGTGAGGCGACCGGAGGGTCGGCCAGCCTGTGGTTCATTCTGGCGGGAGCCGGGGGGCTGGTCGCGGTCTACACCATGGGGCTGCAGCACCTGCGGGCGCGGGCAGAGCGGGCGGAGGGGGCGCAGGCCGCATCCGGTGCCGAGGCGCCGCCATTTAGCGAGGTCGAACTCAATCGCTATGCCCGCCATATTGTGCTGCGAGAGGTGGGGGGGCTTGGCCAGAAACGGTTGAAGGATGCAAGTGTCCTGGTGATCGGGGCAGGGGGGCTCGGGGCGCCTGCGCTGCAATATCTGGCGGCGGCGGGGGTTGGAACAGTCGGCGTGATCGATGACGATGTCGTCGAAAATGCCAACCTCCAGCGGCAGGTGATTCACCGGGATCGCGATATTGGCACCGCCAAGGTGTTTTCTGCACAGGCCGCGATGGAGGCGCAGAACCCGTTTATCACCGTACGCCCCTATAACAGGCGGTTGAGCGATGATATCGCGGCGGATCTGTTTTCCGACTTTGACCTCATTCTCGACGGATCCGATAATTTTGCCACCCGCTATCTTGCCAATCGGGTGGCGGTTGCGCAGGAAAAACCATTGATTTCTGGTGCGTTGAGCCAATGGGAAGGTCAGATTTCCGTATTTGACCCGGCGCGAGGCGGACCTTGCTATCAGTGCATATTCCCCGAAGCACCGGCGCCGGGCCTCGCACCCAGCTGCGCCGAGGCGGGAGTGATCGGCCCCTTGCCCGGCGTTTTGGGGGCGATGATGGCGATGGAGGCCGTGAAGCAGATCTCGGGTGCCGGAGAGGTGTTGCGCGCGCAGATGTTGATCTACGATGGCCTTTATGGTGAAACCCGCCGGATCACCCTAAGTGCGCGCGCCGACTGCCCCATCTGTGGACAGTCCCGGATCGTACCGGCCTCGACAGGAGAAAACTGACCATGACCCGTATTCTTGCTTTGGCCGCTGCGGCGGCTGTTCTTGCCACTGGTGTATCTGCCGCCGATCTGCCGGATCTCGGCGGGCGCGAAGTGGTGGTGGTGACCGAAAACACATACCCGCCGCTGCAATTCGTCGATCCCGCCTCCGGTTCGGCAATCGGCTGGGAATATGACGCGGTTGCCGAAATCGCCAAGCGTATCAACATCACCGTCGTTTATGAAAACTCCAGCTGGGACGCGATGATCCCGGCCATCGGGGCGGGCCAGTACGACATGGCGATGAATGGGATTACCATTCGCGATGACCGCCGGGAAAAAGTCGACTTTTCGGACACATATCTGACCTCACAGATGCAGATGATTGTCGCGGGGGATGAGGACCGTTTCGACGATGCGGCAAGCTTTGCCGCCGATACGGATCTGCTGGCGGCGGCACAACCGGGGACGACCCCCTTTTACGTGACGGTCTATGATGTGCTCGACGGGGACGAAGCCAATCCGCGGATCAAACTGTTCGAGACATTCGGCGCGTCGCTGCAGGCGCTGCGCGCGGGCGATGTGGATCTGGCGCTTTCGGACAGCACGGCCGCCAATGGCGTTGTCGCCGCAGCGGGGGGCGCTCTCAAGATCGTGGGCGAGCCGCTGGGCACCGAGGATTTCGGTTTCATTTTTCCCAAAGGCAGCGATCTGGTCGCCCCGGTCAATGCGGCTCTGGCCGAGATGAAGGCAGACGGGACGCTGGATGCGCTCAACAAGACGTGGTTTCTTGACTACAAGATGGGCCAGTAAACCCGACGTTCTGACCTGAATTCTCACCCCGGCCACTTTGGCCGGGGTTTGTCGTAATTGGATGATGCAATGGCCGAACAGCGCAAGCGCGAAGAAAAGGATGACTTTCCCTGGTGGCTTGTCGCTGTGGCGCTCACGGCGATTTACCTCGGTGTCGAGGTCGTCCAGAGCGAGGTCTATGCCCAGATCATGTCGACGCTTTGGCGCGGCATCGGTGTCACCGTCTTTGTGACGGGCGTCAGCTTCTTCTCGGCGAGCGCTCTGGGGCTTCTGCTGGCGCTGGGTGGCAAATCCCGATGGATTGTGCTGCGTCAGATGTGCCGTTTCTATATCGAAATCGTCCGCGGCGTGCCGATCATCGTATTGCTCCTTTATGTTGCCTTCGTCTTGGCCCCCGCTCTGGTCGATCTGCGCAACTGGGTTGGCGGGCTGCTGGGAATGGAAGACGTGCGGACCCGCCATTTCCCGCTGCTGTGGCGGGCGATCCTGGCGCTCATGATCGCCTATTCCGCCTTCATCGCCGAGGTCTTTCGCGCCGGTCTGGACTCGGTGCCGGTCGGACAGATCGAGGCCGCCAAGGCGCTGGGGCTGGGCAGTTGGCATCGGTTTCGGTTTGTCATCTTTCCACAGGCGATCCGAACGGTGATGCCGCCGCTGGGCAATGATTTCGTGGCGCTGGTCAAGGACAGCTCTCTGGTGTCGGTGCTTGGGGTGTTGGACATTACCCAACTGGGCAAGGTCACGGCCGCCGGAAACTTCCGCTATTTCGAGACATATAACATGGTCGCTCTGGTCTATCTGGCGATGACGATCTCCCTGTCGCTGGCGCTGCGTGGGCTGGAACGTCGGCTGCGCAACCGTCACCAGCGCGGCTGAGGCTGCTGTCGCTCCTGCAATGCCCGGGCCGCGGCTCGCTGGCGCGTCTGGCAGGCCGTCGACCCTGACAGGTGCAGCGCAGGTCGAGCCTGGGCGCTCGGCGGCCACGCCGCCGACGGGACGCGATTGCAGCGCCTCCCAAGACCCGCTAGCGTCATCGCAAAGGAGATATGCCTCATGACAAATCCGCTGTTGTCCGACTGGAAAACACCTTTCGGAATTGCGCCCTTCGACCAGATTTCGGATCAGGACTTCGCCCCTGCGCTGGACGAAGCGCTTGCGATCCATTCCAGGCAGATCGATGCCATCGCCGCCAGCACCGAGCCTCCGGGGTTCGCAAATGTGATCGAGGCGCTGGAAACCCCATGCGCCCCGCTGGAGCAGGTTCTGTCCGTGTTCTATGCGGTGGCCGGCGCCGACAGCAACCCGCAGCGCGAGGCGCTGCAGCGGGATTTCTCGCCGAAACTGGCGGCTCATTTTTCCGCGATCACGGCAAACAAGGCGCTGTATGCCCGGGTCAAGGCCGTCTGGGACCAGCGCGACAATCTGGATCTGACAGAGGAACAGGCGCGGGTATTGATGCTGACCCACCGGGGCTTTGTCCGTGGGGGCGCGGCGCTGGAAGGGGCGGCAGATACCCGCATGCAGGAGATCAAGGCGCGGCTGGCGACCCTGGGCACGACCTTCACCCAGAACCTTCTCGCGGACGAGCGGGATTGGGTCATGCCGCTGTCCGATGACGACCTTGAGGGGCTGCCCGGATTTGTCGTCAGCGCGGCGCGCACCGCAGGCGAAGACAAGGGGGCCGATGGGCCGGTCGTCACCCTTGCGCGGTCCATCGTGACACCGTTTCTGCAGTTCTCGCCCCGTCGCGATCTGCGCGAAAAGGCGTATCGCGCCTCGGTTGCACGCGGCGCCAACGGAGCAGAGCACGACAACCGCGAGATCGCTGCCGAAATTCTGGCGCTGCGACAGGAGCGCGCGGCGCTTCTCGGTTATGAAAACTTCGCAGCCTACAAGCTGGAAACCGAGATGGCAAAAACGCCCGGTGCGGTGCGGGATCTGTTGATGGATGTCTGGGGACCTGCAAAGGCACAGGCCGACAGGGACGCCGAGGTGCTCACCCGGATGATGCATGAGGATGGGATCAACGGGGATCTGGAGCCGTGGGACTGGCACTACTACACCGAAAAGCGGCGCAAGATCGAGCATGACCTCGATGAGGCGGAATTGAAGCCATATCTGCAGCTGGACCGCATGATCGAGGCGGCCTTCGCCTGCGCCAACCGCCTGTTCGGGCTGGAGTTTGCGCCGCTGGATGTGCCGCTCTATCACAAGGACTGTCGCGCTTGGGAAGTGACCCGGGGCGGGCAGCATCTGGCGGTCTTTATCGGGGATTACTTCGCGCGTGGCTCAAAACGCTCCGGCGCCTGGTGTTCGGCCATGCGGGCACAGGCAAAGTTCCCCGAGGTGCAGACACCGATTGTCGTCAACGTCTGCAATTTCGCCAAAGGGGATCCGGCATTGTTGTCCTATGACGACGCGCGCACCCTTTTCCACGAGTTCGGCCATGCCCTGCATCAGATGCTGTCCGACGTAACCTACGAGAGCGTCTCGGGGACCTCTGTCGCACGTGATTTCGTAGAATTGCCCAGCCAACTCTACGAACATTGGCTGGAAGTGCCGGAGGTGTTGCAGGAATTTGCCACGCATGCGGAAACCGGCGCACCGATGCCGAAGGACATGCTCGACAAGGTCCTCGGGGCCGCGACCTTCAACATGGGGTTCCAGACCGTGGAATATGTTGCCTCGGCGCTTGTCGATCTGGAATTCCACGATGGTGCCGCGCCGGCCGATCCGATGGCGAAACAGGCCGACGTGCTGGCGGACCTGGGGATGCCGCACGCCATCCGGATGCGCCATGCAACGCCCCATTTCGCCCATGTGTTCTCGGGGGACGGATATTCGTCGGGCTATTACAGCTATATGTGGTCCGAAGTCATGGATGCGGACGCCTTTGCGGCCTTCGAAGAAGCCGGTGGAGCTTTTGATGCGGAACGCGCCCGGGCGCTGGAGGAAAACATCCTCTCGACCGGCGGATCCCGGGATGCCGCCGAGTTGTATAGGGCCTTCCGCGGGCGTCTGCCGGGGGTCGATGCGCTTTTGAAGGGGCGTGGCCTGGCAGCAGAGTGACACTGCGGACCCCGCCCGCAGGGTGAAACACATCTCCGCGCCGGGGCCTATGTCGGGGCCTATGTCGGGACCGGTCCTCAGCGCGGAGATGTCTGGAACGGCAGAGGTATTCTCGCCGTCCCGTTCTAATATCCGCGAGAGCGATCGACCTCATGCAGGAAAGGGGCACCCGCCTCCCCTCGGTCGATGTTTTCCGCAATCACCCGCGCCGCCGTGATCGGCCGGGTTTCCGCCGCGATATGAGGCGTGACGGTCACCTGCGGGTGCGCCCAATAGGGATGGCCCGCCGGCAGCGGCTCCACCCGAAAGACATCCAGTGTTGCCTGTGCAACCTGACCGCTGTCGAGGGCAGCGATCAAGGCGCTGTCGTCGATCAATGGCCCGCGGCCGGGGTTGATGATCCGCGCGCCGGCGGGCAGCCAGCTCAGGCTCTCGGCATTGAGGATGTTCAGGGTTTCCGGCGTGTCCGGCAGCAAAAGCACCACAATATCCGCCGTGGACAGGACCTCTCGCAGCCCCTCCGGCCCATGATGGCAGCTCACTGGGGGGATGTCTTTTGCGGTGCGCGCCCAGCCGGATACATTGAACCCGAGATGGCACAGCGTATCCGCACAGGCCTGCCCCAGCGCGCCGAGTCCGAGGATCGCCACCCTGCGCTCTTCCGCCAGGGGCGGCACAAAGGGCTCCCATCGATCCTGACAGGCGAGGCAGCGGTCGATTTGCAGATGGTAGCGCAGCACATGCCCGGCGACCCATTCCACCATGGATTGCGTCAGGCCCGGATCGACCATACGGCACAGAGGCTGAGACAGCGTCTCATTGCCGACAATCTTTTCCACCCCGGCCCAGAGGTTCAGCACCGCCTTGCAGCGTGTGTAGGGGCGAAAATCCTGCAGCGGCGAATTCGGTGCGTAGACGATATAGTCAACGTCCTGCGGCGCAAACTCCTGACGGAGATCGACGGTCAGACCACGGGCGGCAAAGGCTGTCTTCAGGGGGGCCTCATAGGTGCTCCAGCGTTCGGGCCGGGCGGCAAAAAGCACGTTGATCATGTTGCGAAGACCCCCTCCATATTGGCAAACCCCTTGATTTCTATCGGATTGCCGGCCGGATCATAGAAGAACATCGTGCTTTGTTCGCCCGGTTCTCCTTTGAACCGCGTGGTCGGCGGGATTTCGAAGTCCACCCCGGCCTCATGCAGTCGCTCTGCCAGTTCCCTCCATTGGTCGAGCGGCAGGATCACCCCGAGATGGGGCATCGGGACCAGATGCTCTCCGACGTGGCCGGTTTTGGCGGTCACAAAAGGATCTCCAAGGTGCAATGAAATCTGATGGCCGAAGAAATCGAAATCGACCCAACTGTCGGTGCTGCGTGCTGTTTTGCACCCCAGCGTGCCGCCATAAAACTCTCGGGCGGCGTCCAGGTCATCCACATTGTAGGCGAGGTGAAAAATGCTCATGCGGGGTCCTTTTCAAATCTTTGCGCCGGCGCTGATCCGGCACTGTTTGCGCTATCGGGGGCGGTGGACGTTTGCGCTTTGGACGATGCCGAATGCGGCCAGCAGAACCAGCATCGCAGATCCGCCGTAGGATACCATCGGCAACGGCACCCCGACGACGGGCGCAAGCCCCATGACCATCGACATGTTCACCGCGAAGAACAAAAAGAAATTGAGCGCAATTCCCAGCGTGACCAGGGATGAAAATCGGTCTTTTGTCGACACGGCCGTGGCCACGCAGAAGACGATGATCAGCACATAGATCGACAACAGCGTCATGCCGCCGACAAAGCCGAATTCCTCGGCCAATGTGGTGAAGATAAAATCTGTGTGTTTCTCCGGCAGAAAGTTCAGCCGGGATTGCGTGCCCTGCATGAAGCCGCGCCCTGACCATCCGCCGGAGCCAAGCGCAATTTTCGATTGGGTGATGTGGTAGCCCGCGCCCAGGGGGTCCTGCGATGGGTCGAGAAAGGTGTCGATACGGCGATACTGGTAGTCCTTGAGCAGTTGCCAATCGGTGCCACGGCTTTTGAACACAGCAGAGACCAATCCGACGGCGGCGCTGATAACGGCTGCGAAATAGGCCCAGTGGACACCGGCAAGAAACATGATCCCGCCCCCGGCCGCCAGCAACAGAATGGACGTCCCCAGGTCCGGCTGTTTCAGTACCAGAAAGGTCGGCACAATTATGATCAGAACCGGAAGCGCGACAAACAGGGGCCGGGAGGTGCGTTTGCCGGGCAGCCAGTCGTAATAGGCGGCCAGTATCATCACCAGCGTGATTTTCATCAGCTCCGACGGCTGCAGCCGCACCGGCCCCAGGTCGATCCACCGTTGCGCCCCCATGCCGATAGTGCCGAAGAACTCGACCGCCACCAACAGAAGCAGCGCCATCAGATAGGCCACCACCGAGATATTGCGCCAGAACCAGATCGGGACCATGGCGACGAAAATCATGACCCCCATTCCCAGCAGGAACCGTTTGACCTGTGGTTCGACCCAGGGGCTGAAGGAGCCGCCCGCCACCGAATAGAGCATCAGGAAACCGACGCCTGCGGCCGCAGCCAGCAACAGTGCCAGGGGCCAATTGAGATAGAGGATTTTGCGCAGCCCGGTCGGCGTGGTCTTTGAATGATACTCGAGATAACTCATGCCTGATCGCTGCCACTGCTCTCGCGGCGCTTCAGCCGCTCTCGTTCCAGCCGTTCCTGCTGGGCCTCGATCTTTTGGCGATCACTGGCCGGATAGGCCTCCAGCGGAGGGGTCCCGCCATAGAGCGCCTGCAACATGAGGTCGCGCGCAATGGGGGCCGCCGCCGTTGATCCGCCGCCGCCATGCTCGACCACAACGGAAACGGCGTATTTGGGCTTGTCGAATGGGGCGAAGCAGACAAAAAGCGCATGATCGCGGCGTTCCCACGGCAGATCCTGGTTGCGGATCACACCAGCGGCGCGCTCTGCCGCCGTGATATTGCGGACCTGGCTGGTTCCGGTCTTGCCGGCCATGCGCATCCCTTCGGCAATGATACGCGAGCGATATCCGGTGCCGCGCCGGTCGTTGCTGACCGCAAACATGGCCTTGCGGACATTGCGCAGATGAATGTCGCTGATCTCGAGCGGAGCGCCTTCGCCCGAGGCTTCCTCAACACCGTCTATGGATTTGACCAGCCGCGGCGTGACACTGCGACCGGATGCAATACGCGCCGTCATCAACGCCAGCTGCAGTGGTGATGCCAGCATGAAGCCCTGCCCGATGGAGGCGTTCACCGTGTCACCAACCAGCCATTCCTGTCCGTGCACGCGTGATTTCCAGTCCCGGTTGGGCGCGAGACCTGCAGCGACGGCCGACATGGGCAGGTCGTGACGCACGCCGAGACCCAGTTTGTTTGCCATCTCGGAAATGCGGTCTATCCCAACCTTGATGGCGAGGTCGTAATAGTAGACGTCGCAAGACCCCTTGAGCGAGTCCAGCAGGTTGACATGGCCATGGCCCGCCCGTTTCCAGCAGTGGAACCGACGGCCGGAGACCTCCAGATGCCCCGGGCACCAGGTGGTTTCCTCGGGGCTGATGAGGCCGTTTTCAAGCCCTGCCAACGCCGTGACCATCTTGAAGGTGGAGCCGGGAGGATAGGTGCCCTGAACGGTTTTGTTGGCAAGGGGGCGAAAGGGATCTTCTGTCAGCGCGCGGTAGTCCGCCACCGAAATGCCCCGCACAAAGAGGTTCGGATCAAAGCTCGGGCTGGAACAGATGGCGCGGAGATCGCCGTTCTCCACATCCATGATGACGGCTGCCGCACTCTCGCGACCGAGCCTTGCCTGCACGTAATTCTGCAATTCGGCATCGAGCGTCAACTGCGTGTCGGCCCCGGATTCCCCTTCGCGCCGGTCCAATTCACGCATCACCCGGCCCATGGCGTTCACTTCGACGCGTTTGGCCCCCGCCTTGCCCCGCAGTGAGGCCTCTCGTTTTGCTTCAAACCCGACTTTGCCAATCTGGAACCTCGGGATGCGCAGGATCGGCTCCGGATCCTCGATCCGCGACAGATCGTAGTCCGAGACCGGCCCCACATAGCCGACAACATGGGCAAAATCATCCTGCAGCGGGTAGACACGGGTCAATCCGACCTCTGGTGTGATACCGGGAAGGGCCGGGGCATTGACTGCGACCTTGGATATGTCCTTCCAGGAGATCTGATCGGCGAGGGTGATCGGCAGGAAGGGTGGCGACCGCCGCATTTCCGCCCGTGCCCGTTCCAGATCCTCATCGTCAATCGTGATCAGCCGGGACAGGTTTGCAATGACCTGCTCGACGTCGCCTGCATCCTCTGGCACCAGAACAATACGGTATGACGGCGAGTTCTGGGCAATGATCAGACCGTTGCGGTCGAAAATCTCACCCCGGCTGGGGGCGATCAGGCGAATGTTGATCCGGTTTTCTTCGGCCAGCAGCCGGAATTGATCCGCCTGATCCACCTGCAGGAACCGCATGCGCATGCCCAGGGCGCCGACAAAGCCGAGCTGCATCCCGCCCAGCAGCAGCGTGCGGCGGGTCAGCAATCTGTGGCTTCCGTCGAGATCTTTCGGGCTACGTTTCACAGCCGCGCTCCCATGGTTTCAATCTCGGCAGGCGAGAGACGCCGCACACCGAGCAGGCTCTGGCTCAGGAACACCACGACCGGATAGGCGGCGATGGTCATGATCACCTGCACCAGTATCAGTGCAATATGGGCCTGTTCCACGGCCAATATGCCAAGGATCACTCGGTTGAGCAAAGTGATGCCGACGATGATCACAGAGATTGCGAACCATTCCCCCAGAAAGGGTGTCTCCCGGCTGGCGGGGAGGCGGGATTTGACGAATTCACAAGCCAGCAATACCAGCAACGCCCAGAGGCCGGGCGGGCGTTGCAGCAACAGATCCGCCAGCAGCATGACGGATGCAATCAGCAGCGGTGGGACGAAATCCGCGCGGCGGGCTGACCAGACCAGCGCGGTTGCCAGCAACAGGTCAGGCGGGCTCCATTGCCGCGGCACGGTATCAAGGGGCAGGAGGCGAAAGAACATGATCACCAGCGCCACCGCGACAAAGACCGCGCGCATGAACCAAATTCCGGCCGGCGTCATCCTAGCCATTTTCGGCCTCTTCTGCGCGACCCTCGGGCGTGACGCCGTCAAGCAGGCTGTCGGGGCGCGGCAGCGGGATCATATCATCGGGCACCGGCGCGATCAGGGCACCGGGATCGGTGATGGGCGCGCTGCCCTGATGGCGCAGCACCCGCAGAAATTCCAGACGTTCATAATCTGCCGACAGGCGGACCCGCAGGCGCCCGGCACGGTCCTGCGCCACCTGCCCGATCAGCAGGCCCGGTGGAAACACATGCCCGTCTCCGGAGGTCACGACCCTGTCTCCGGGGCGAACCAATTCCGGGTTCTCGACAAAGTTCAGCAGCGGGGCTGCGGTATTGTCGCCGCTGACCAATGCGTTCTGTCCGGAGGGGTGCAGCGTCGCCGGAACCGCACTGGCGGCATCCGTCAGAAGGATGGCGCGGGCGGTGTCCAGGCCGGTGCCTGAAATCCGGCCCACCAGTCCGATACCGTCCATTGCGGCCCAGCCGTCCATGATCCCGTCGCGCGCGCCGACGTTCAACAGGACGGATTGGCGAAAGGGCGAGCCGCTGTCTGCCAGCACAACACCGGTCACATAGGTCAACTGCGGATCGAGGCGTACGTTGTTGAGATCAAGAAGCCGGGCGTTTTCCTGTTCCAGTTGCAAGGCGGCCTCTTTCCAGGCCCGCATCTGACGCAGCTCGGATCGCAGTTCCCGATTCTGTTCCGACAGGCGTTGGTAGCTCTGGAAATCGCGCAGCAGGTTGATGGTGCCGGTGACGGGAACCATGGCCCATTGCATGTTGGGCACCACCGCATCCACGACCTGCGCGCGAAACCGTTCAACCCGGGGGCTGTCGATCCGCCAGATCAGAAAGATGACGGCAAGCACCAACACCAAAATCCCCACAAGCAAGCGCTTGAGCGGGCCGGTGTATTCTTCGCGCTGTGACCGGTCTTTGGCCAAGGCTCTCCTTTCAACCGCAGGGGGTCACCCCGGGCACGTCCGATCGGGACGAAAGGGGGTCAGCTTTCGTAGTCGATGGCGTGACGCAGCTGCTTTTCATACTCCAGCGCCTTGCCGGTGCCGAGCGCCACGCAATTGAGGCTTTCATCCGCGATGGACACGGCAAGGCCTGTCTGTTCGCGCAATGCCAGATCCAGATCGCCCAACAAGGCGCCGCCGCCTGTCAGCATGACGCCACGGTCCACGATGTCAGCCGCCAGATCCGGGGGGGTGGTTTCCAGCGCGGTCATCACTGCCTCGCAGATCTGCTGCACCGGTTCTGCCAGCGCTTCGGCGACCTGCGCCTGGCTGATCTCGATCTCTTTCGGGACCCCGTTCAGCAGATCACGGCCGCGGATCTGCATGGACTGACCGCGCCCGTCGTCGGGCATGCGGGCGGTGCCGATGGAGGTTTTGATCCGCTCCGCCGTGGCCTCGCCGATCAGCAGGTTCTGCTGACGGCGCAGGTAGGAGATGATCGCCTCGTCCATGCGGTCCCCACCGACGCGCACGGAGCGGGCGTAGACGATATCGCCCAACGACAGAACCGCCACCTCGGTGGTGCCGCCGCCGATGTCGACAACCATGTTGCCGGTGGGGTCGGTGATCGGCATGCCGGCGCCGATTGCCGCCGCAATGGGTTCCGCGATCAGGCCGGCCCGGCGCGCGCCGGCGGCCAGAACCGAGGACCGGATTGCCCGCTTTTCAACCGGTGTGGCGCCATGGGGCACGCAGACGATGACCTTTGGCTTTGAGAAGGTGGAGCGTTTGTGCACTTTGCGGATGAAGTGCTTGATCATTTCCTCCGCAGTGTCGAAGTCGGCAATCACACCCTCGCGCATCGGGCGGATCGCCTCGATGGAGCCGGGCGTCCGGCCCAGCATCAATTTCGCATCTTCGCCAACGGCGAGGACTTTTTTTACGCCGTCCTTGACGTGGTAGGCCACCACGGACGGTTCCGACAGGATCACGCCCCGGCCTTTGACGTAAACCAGAGTGTTCGCAGTGCCGAGATCAATGGCCATGTCTGATGTGAACAGACCGCCGAGTTTTCCGAAGAGCGCCATGTAAGAGGGGTCCTGTGAGTACTGCCGATTTGTGACCGCGACTCTTTCCCCGGGCCGCAGATCTTGATCTTATAAGCAGCGGAGGCCTGCCGTAAAAGGGCGTAATCCAATCCTCTAGCGTCTTTTCGCTTGTGGATGCCCCCAAATTCGGGGATTGGCCGCGGGAATCGCGCCGCCGGTGCGCTTTCGCACATGAAACCGGCAGTGGGTGGGAAGCGTCGGGGCGGTGTCGGGTCAGCCGGAAAAAATCTGGTCCATTTGCGCTTTGAAGCTGGCCCAGGTCACCGTGGCCTTGTTGCCTGCATAATTGTGGTAATGGGACTTGCCGCTGGATGTCGGCAGCCCGGCCCAGATTTTTGCCAGGTTGTTCATGAAGGTCACCTGCTCCATCTTGCCCGCTTTGAAGGCAGAGAGGCCCGCTTCCTCGATCAGCTGGTGCGCCAGTTGATCCTGCAGGGCAGCGTTGAAACGGCGGTTGAGAGGTACGCCCTGATGCCCGGCCAGGCGTTTGAGTGTCGCAGGGATGAACTGATAGCGTCCAATCGCATGGGACTGTCCGGGCGTGTCCTTGATCCACGTATAGATCTGCTGGAGGGTCATCTGCGTGGGCGGTGCGGGCGGCTTGATCCGGGCGCCATGCTGGACCGCATCGTAGTCGGCCCGACCGGCTTCGGCCTGGGCAATCACATTCATGATTTCCGCCACATCGACGGAGGCCATGACGGGGCTGGCGAACAGGCTGCCACCGCTGCGCCCGCGAAACAGGCTTGCGGCGCTGGGATTGAGCGATACAGCGCCCCGGCCGGTTGTATCATCCGTAGCCGGACTGCGTCCCGCCCCGAGTTCCAGACTGCCGCCCAGGTTTCCCCCCAGGCTGCGGCTCCGACCGCTACCCAGACTGCGATCCCTTCCGCGTTCCGGAGCCTCCGTGGTGGATGTCCGCATGAAAAAACTGCCGTCGCCAACCAGCGAATACCCACCGGAATTGGACCAGGCGGGGGAAATCAGACTGAGCGCGAGCATCGCGCCAAAAAAAAGGCTCGTTCTGAGGGGCATCGGACCTGCTTCTGCGGGCGTCAAGTGGCCTCAGGATGACCCTATGTGATTTAGATTCGGTTTAAGGCACGGTCTTCCTCCGGCGCAGGTTTGCCGCTATGGGGGGCGATATGCTGTCATACCAACATATCTATCACGCGGGAAATCTCGCTGACGTTCAGAAACACGCGCTCTTGGCGTGGATTCTGGACTACATGACCCGCAAGGACAAGCCGGTCAGCTATCTTGAAACCCATGCCGGGCGCGCCCTTTATGACCTGGCCTCTGCGGAGGCGCAAAAGACCGGCGAAGCGGCGCGTGGCATCGACATTGCCCGCGACTGGTTCGCGCCGGATCATCCCTATGCCCGGGTGATTGACGCAGTGCACGCAAAGCACGGCCCCAACAGCTATCCGGGTTCGCCCCGCGTTGCATCAGAGCTGCTGCGGCCCGCCGACAGCCTGCATCTGGCGGAGCTGCACCCGCAGGAGGCGCAGGCGCTGCGCGAGGCGATGCGCGGCTCCGGCGCAAAGGTGCATCTGCAGGACGGGTTCGAGATGGCGCAGTCGCTCGCACCGCCGACCCCGCGCCGGGGCGTGTTGCTGATCGATCCCAGCTATGAGATCAAATCGGACTACGCGCGTATTCCGGGGATCATTTCAAAGCTGCATCGCAAATGGAACGTCGGTGTCATCATACTGTGGTATCCGATCCTGACGGATGGCCCGCATCGGAACATGCTTGCGGCGCTGGAGGCACAGGGCCTGCCGGACAGTGTGCGGCACGAGGTGCGTTTTCCGCCTGCACGGGAGGGGCATCGCATGATCGGCTCCGGCGTGTTTGTCCTCAATGCTCCATTCGGGTTCACGCAGCAGACCGCCGAGCTGACGCGCCGGTTTGCGGATCTGAACTGAGCGCGTAGGCCCGCAAATGCGAAACCGGAAATGCGAAGCCGGGGAAGCGAAACCAGGGAAGCGAAACCAGGGAAGCGAAAAAAGGCACCCGAGGGTGCCTTTTCACGAGAGTCTGTGCAGTGCGAGCCGGATGATCCGAGCGGCGGCACCGCTCAGGCGTCCTTGTAGGAAATCTCGCGCGCGTCAGCGCCATCGCCCATTTTGCTGCGCCGAACGATCAGGCGGTTGAGCGCGCTGATATAGGCCATGGCCGAGGCCACAACCGTATCGGTATTGGCGCTTTCTCCGGTTGCGATAATGCCGTCCTCGTCCAGCCGGACCGAGACGGTGGCCTGGGCGTCGGTGCCTTCGGTCACCGCATGCACCTGATAGAGCTGCAGATGCGCGGAGTTCGGATGGATCTTGCGAATTGCCTTGAAGGCGGCATCCACGGGGCCATCCCCCTCTGCGACCTCGGTCACATCGGTTCCGTCGACTTCCATCTCTACGGTGGCCTCTGCCGGTCCGCCGGTGCCGCAGACGACTTTCATGGAGACCAGTTTCAGATGGTCGCTGTCGTCGCCACCGGTGCGCATCAAGGCGACGATATCGTCGTCAAACACCTCTTTCTTGCGGTCGGCAAGTTCCTTGAACCGAACAAAGAGGTCCTTCAGTTGGTTGTCGCCAATGTCATAGCCGAGGGTGCCGAGCTTGTCGCGCAACGCGGCGCGGCCGGAGTGTTTGCCAAGCGGCAGCGACGTTCCCGACAACCCTACGTCCTCGGGACGCATGATCTCGAAGGTTTCCTTGTTCTTCAGCATGCCGTCCTGATGGATGCCACTTTCGTGGGCAAAGGCGTTCTTGCCGACGATGGCTTTGTTGAACTGCACGGCAAAGCCCGAAACCGTCGCCACCCGCCGCGAGATATGCATGATCTTGCGGGTGTCGATGCCGGTTGAAAACGGCATGATATCGTTGCGCACCTTCAGCGCCATCACCACCTCTTCGAGGGCGGTGTTGCCCGCGCGCTCTCCGAGGCCATTGATGGTGCATTCGATCTGACGCGCGCCCGCCTCGACCGCAGCGAGCGAATTCGCCGTCGCCATGCCAAGGTCGTTGTGGCAGTGGGTCGCAAACACCACATCATCCGCGCCGGGCACGGTTTCGATCAGGCGGCGGATCAGGTCAGCGCTTTCGCGGGGGGCGGTGTATCCGACGGTATCGGGGATATTGATCGTGGTCGCGCCGGCCTTGATCGCGATCTCGATCACCCGGCAGAGGTAGTCCCATTCGGTGCGGGTCGCATCCATCGGTGACCATTGCACGTTGTCTGTCAGGTTGCGCGCATGGGTGACGGTGTCGTGGATCCGCTCGGCCATTTCGTCCATGGTCAGGTTCGGAATGGCGCGGTGCAGGGGCGAGGTGCCGATGAACGTGTGAATGCGGGGCTGCGCGGCCTTGCGCACGGCTTCGGCGCAGCGGTCGATATCCTTGGTATTGGCGCGGGCAAGGCCGCAGATCACCGAGTTTCTGGATCTCTCGGCGATCTCGCTGACGGCCTTGAAATCCCCCTCGGAGGCGATCGGAAATCCGGCCTCGATGATGTCAACGCCCATGTCATCCAGCAACTCTGCGATCTCGAGCTTTTCCTCATGTGTCATGGTGGCGCCGGGGCTTTGCTCGCCGTCGCGCAAAGTGGTGTCAAAGATCAATACGCGATCCTGGTCGGTCGTGCTGGTCATGTCAGAATTCTTTCTAGCTCTGGTCCCCGAGCGTCGTTCATTCGTGTCGGGGGAAGGGTCCAATCCGTGGCGCGCGTGCACATCCTCTGAGCGGGCGCGCCGGATGGCACGCTCAGAGGCGGATTAGGAGCAGTAGGCCACGCGACAGCGCGCTGCGATGGGCAGCGTCGGCAATCTGGATATCGGCATACGTGGTCATGAGGGGAGTTATACAGCTGCCGAAGCGAATGGGAAGGGGCAAAGTTCTCTGCATTGCAGCAGGAGCACGGTCCGCGCTCGGGTGGCCGTAAGCGGGACATCAGCGGGGGCTCCGCAGCCTGCGCCCTGCCCAAAGGCCTGCGCCTAGCACAATGGAAGCGGGCAGAGGCGTTGCGCATCGATGCAGGTCAGCGCTTTCGGGACACACGACTGGAAAAACACGGCTGAAAACACGGCGCGCGTCGATACAGGTGCGATGCCGGGGCTGCTAGGGACGGCTGGAACGGCGGCTTGGATCAGGTGCCGCGTGCGGCCCAGAAGTGGCGCCATCGGGCGAGGGTCGCGGGCCTCAGCCCGGCATCGTCAATAGCTCCCGGTGCCAGTCGCGGCAGGTGCTGCGCGATCTGCGCGGCGGAGCGGCTGGACCTCATCATCATGTCGAGCGCGATATTCGCCCAGACATCCCGTCCCTCTGCAGTGGGGGCCGCAAAGGCGCAGAGATAGGCCAGATAGCCAAATTCCGTCGCCCGCCCCATGCGATGACGAAGCGCGAAGACCTTGGCCCGCAGTTTCAGAGGCAGCGGCTTCGGAGGCTCCGTTATCGCCGGGAGACGGTGGGCCAGAGCCGTGTTGACGGGGGCGCCGGGGGGAAACATCGCATCAAACCTGCCGTGATACACATGGCGCATGTAGCCGTCATAATGGATCACGTGGTCGCGTGCATAAACCACGTCGCGCGCCTCCAACTCGATTGCGGCGGAAAACGCGAATTGTTCGATTTCTGATGGCTGATCCTTAATTTCAGCAGATTTCGCCAGCTCTTCGACATGAAAGAGTAAATTCACGTCCTGCGGGGTCAGGCCCAGAACCCCGATGTCAAACATCGCAGCCCCCGCATGAACCTGTGGCTCCAGCTGCGTGCCCCGGCACGCGTCAATGACCTGATCCCAGTCGGAGCGCCCGGCCAGCCAGCCGTCGTGATCCTGAACCAGGATCCCCCCGGCGGTGATGAGGTCGAACAGCTGGCGGGGCGGAGCCTTGAAGGCGGTGTCTGTGGCCATCAGGCAGATGTTGCCTCCGGTCACCTCAAGGCCGAGTTGGGCGGCCCGTAGCCGCTTCAATGGCGTATTGTTCTGATCTGCCCATGCCGCAGTGGTCTCTGCGGATAGGATATGATGGCGCACCGGCAGATCCGGCCTCTGGTTGGGCGCATCGCAGATCAGCAGGATTTCGATCCCCTCCAGCCCGTGCCGGAGCGCGGACAGGATGCTGTAGGACAGTTGCTGCTGGGCACGCGGTGCATCCCCGTGAACCAGATAAACGAGCGTGGCCATTGTTGTTCAGGCGGTCTTATTCTGTGTCGGCTGCATCGCTGGCGGCGGCCGCATTCCCGGCATCGGCGTCCTCATTGCTTGTGAGCGCGCCATTGTCCCACGTTCCTGCGGCTTCTTGGCCGGAGGCGTAGCGCATGGTTCCGGGGCCCTGGCGCTTGGAATTGACAAAGCTGCCCTCATAGACATCGCCATTGGCATAGGTGGCCACGCCCTGACCGCTGATCTTGCCCTCGGCCCAATCGCCCTCGTAGCTGAAGCCGTCGGGCATGGTGATCTTGCCGGCACCATGACGCTGGCCGCTTTCGAACTGACCTTCGTAGATGGACCCATCCGCATAGGTCACCTTGGCCTCTCCGTGACGCAATCCGTCCTTCCAGCTGCCGTCATAGCGATAGCCGTCAGGATAGGTCATCACCCCCTGACCATCGTTTTTGGCGTTCTTGAAGGACCCCTCATAGGTCACGCCGTTGGGATAACTCGCGGCGCCAGTGCCCTCGATCACCCCGGCAATCCAGTCGCCGTCATAGGTAGAGCCGTCCGGATAGGTGATCTTGCCGGTGCCATGGGCGAGATCATCGCGAAACTCCCCCTCATAGACGGAGCCATCCGGGTAGGTCACATGGCCCTGGCCCTCGATCTGGCCAGCCTGCCACTGGCCTGTGTAGATGTAGCCGTCGGTGCCGGTAAAGGTGCCCTGACCCTGACGCAGGTCGTCCTCGAACATGCCTTCGTAGATGTCGCCGTTGGCATAGGTCAGCTTGCCTTCACCGTGGCGGCGACCATTGACCAGCGGTCCCTCGTAGACGTCGCCATTTGGCTGGGTCAATGTGCCCATGCCGTTCATCTGGTCAGCGGCCCATTCGCCTTCGTATTTCAGCCCGTCGGGCATCACCAGCGTTCCCAGCCCGTCCAGCTTGCCGTCCGAGATGCCGCCCTGATAGGTGGCGCCGTTGGGGTATGTGATCTTGCCCAGCCCCTCTTTGCGCCCGGCGACCCAATCGCCGTCGTATTCATAGCCACCGGGGTTTTGCATCACGCCGCTGCCTTCGTGTTTGGCGTCGACAAAATCGCCCTCGTAGCGCACGCCATTGGCGTAGACCGCAATGCCCTGACCGTTGATCACCCCGTTGTGCCACTCGCCCTCATAGGTGCCGCCATCGGAAAAGGTAATCTTGCCGATGCCTTCGGGTTTGCCCTTGACGAACTCTCCCTCATAGACTGATCCGTTCGGGAAGCGGGCGACGCCTTGACCACGGATTTCCCCTTCGACCCAGGTGCCGGAGTATTCATACCCGTTGGGCAGTTTGTAGCTGCCCTGACCATGTTGCAGCCCGCCCTTGAATTCGCCTTCGTAGACGCCGCCGATTTCGTCCTGTGTGGTCAGGACCTGCGCCTCCTGGGCCAGAGCGGGGGGGAACCCGGCTGCCGCAGTCAGGGCCAGCAGGGAGGTCAGAGCGAGAGTGGAGCCGATGCGGGTCATGGAAACCTCAGTTGCCTCAGAAATTACGAGAGCTGCCTGTACTATGGGGTGCTTTCCCCAGAACCTATGCGAGCCGTCGCTTTGTCGCAACGGTTTTGCCTTGCCGGTCTTTTCCTTCAGCGGAGATCTGTTACACGGCTGTTGACGATACAGTTTTGGGGACCCCGGACGATGGCCGATAGATTTCGCGTAACTCTGGCGCAGCTGAACCCGACAGTGGGGGATCTGGCTGGCAATGCAGCCAAGGCCCTCGCCGCATGGGAGCAAGGCCGAGATGCCGGGGCCGATCTGGTCGCTCTGCCGGAAATGTTCATCACCGGCTACAACGCGCAGGATCTGGTGATGAAGCCCGCCTTTCACGCAGCCGCCATGGCGGAGGTCGAAGCGCTGGCGCAGGCCACTGCGGACGGCCCCGCGCTGGCGATTGGCGGCCCCTGGGCCGAGGACGGCAAGCTGTACAACGCCTATCTGATACTGAAGGACGGTCGTGTGGCGTCCAAGTGCCTGAAGCACCACCTGCCGAACGAGACGGTTTTCGACGAGGTCCGGATTTTTGATGCGGGGCCGTTGGGCGGGCCCTATGCGGTCGGCAATACCCGCATCGGCAGTCCGATCTGCGAGGATGGCTGGCACGAGGATGTGGCGGAAACCCTCGAAGAAACCGGGGCGGAGTTTCTTTTGATCCCGAACGGCTCGCCCTATTATCGCGGCAAGATGGAGACACGGGTGAACCACATGGTCGCCCGCTCGGTCGAGACGGGCCTGCCGGTGATCTACCTCAATATGGTCGGGGGGCAGGACGATCAGGTGTTTGATGGCGGCAGTTTTGCCTTGAACCCCGGCGGCGGGCTGGCCGTTCAGATGCCGGTCTTTGACGAGGCGGTGACGCAGCTCGATCTGGAACGCAGACCCGAGGGCTGGCGCATCGTCGAAGGCGACAAGGCGTCGCTCCCCGATGCATGGGAGCAGGACTATCACGTAATGGTTCAGAGCCTGCGCGACTATCTGGCCAAGACGGGGTTTCACAAGGTGCTGCTCGGCCTGTCCGGCGGCGTCGATTCCGCTATTGTGGCGGCCATCGCGGTGGACGCGGTGGGGGCAGGGAATGTGCGCTGCGTGATGCTGCCGTCGGAATACACCTCGCAGGACTCTCTGGACGATGCGGAGGCGGTGGCAAAAGCGCTGGGCGTTCACTACGACTATGTGCCGATCTCCGAAGGGCGCAGCGCGATCACCAACACGCTGGCGCCTCTGTTTGCTGGGCGCGAGGCCGATGTGACCGAAGAAAACATCCAGTCGCGCCTGCGCGGTTTGCTGTTGATGGCCATGTCGAACAAATTCGGCGAGATGCTGTTGACCACGGGTAACAAGTCCGAGGTCGCAGTCGGATATGCCACGATCTACGGCGATATGAATGGCGGCTATAATCCGATCAAGGATCTCTACAAGACGCGGGTGTTCGAAACCTGCCGCTGGCGCAATGCCAATCACCGTTCCTGGATGATGGGACCCGAAGGCGAGGTCATCCGCCCGAGCGTGATCGACAAACCCCCAAGCGCCGAGTTGCGCGAAGATCAGAAAGACAGCGACAGCCTGCCGGATTATCCGGAGCTGGACGCGATTCTGGATATACTTGTGGATCAGGACGGGTCGATCGCCGACTGTGTCGCTGCCGGGTTCGACCGCGATGTGGCCAAACGGGTGGAGCATCTGATCTACATCAGCGAATACAAACGGTTTCAGTCGGCGCCCGGGGCGCGGCTGACAAAACGGGCCTTCTGGCTGGACCGGCGCTATCCCATTGTGAACCGGTGGCGCGATCCGTCCTGATCGCGGGGCTTGAACGCCCAAACCAAGACCGATCCGGCCCTGATTGAGGCCCTGAGAGCACAGAGCGGGGGAACCGTCCCCTTGTTTCCATTGACGTGTAGACCCGTCAAATCCACGCGGAATAGAAGAAGCCATGCTTGGACCACAGCTGCCTCAGTTCAACGGTGACCGTGCCCTGCCGCACACGGTTGACGTCGTCGTCATCGGCGGCGGCATCATCGGTGCGTCGACCGCGCTGGAGCTGACCGAACGCGGTCACTCTGTGTTGCTTTGCGAAAAGGGCATGATTGCCGGCGAACAGAGCTCGCGCAATTGGGGCTGGGTGCGGATGTCTCAGCGGGATCCGCGCGAAATGGAGCTGATGGCGCATGCGCTGCGATTGTGGGAGGGGCTCGACGAGCGGACCGGCCACAAGACAGGCTATACGCGATCGGGCATTGTTTTCACGGCACGTACGCGGCGCCGTGAAGCAGAACTCGCCAAATGGGCCGAGCATCTCAAGGATTTCGATGTCGAAGGAAAGATGCTGCGGTCTGCCGGTCTTGAGGCACTGGCGCCGGGCTATGGCAACCGGCTGCGCGCAGGCTATCACACGCCACAGGACGGCCGGGCGGAGCCGCAGGCAGCAACGCATGCCATTGCCTCCGCTGCGCGCGACAAGGGGGCCGTGATCGTGACGGGCTGTGCCGTGCGGGCTCTGGATGTCGAGGCCGGGCGTATTCGGGGTGTCTTCACCGAAAAGGGGCGCGTCAACGCAACGGCAGTTGTGCTTGCGGGCGGGGCCTGGTCGCGGCTGTTTTTGCGCAACGAAGGAGTTTTCCTGCCGCAACTCAAGGTGCTGAACTCTGTCATGCGCCTGTCGCCTGTGGCAGGTGTGACGGAGACGGCGCTCTGGACCAGGGGCTTTTCCATACGCAAACGCGCCGATGGTGGATTTACCGTCGCCACAGCGGGCGAGAATACGTTTGATATCGTGCCGGATACGTTCCGCATCGGTCACCGCTTCCTGCCGGCCTTTCTGAAGGATATCAGCGCGGTCCGCTTCCGCGTCTCCGGGCGATGGGGGATCGAGGCCGCGCAGGACCGTCCTTGGGGCGCGCAGGACCGGACCCCGTTTGAAGAGACACGCGTCCTCGACCCACAGCCCTCGCAAAAAGCCCTGCGCCGCGCGCTGGCAGCAGCGCGCGATGCATTCCCGGCGCTGGCGCAGGCGGATGTCACCCAGAGCTGGGGCGGGCTGATCGACGTGACGCCTGATGAAATTCCGGTGATCTCCGAAGTGCAGGCCCGTCCGGGTCTGTTCCTGTCGACGGGATACAGCGGCCACGGTTTTGGCATCGGCCCGGCGGCTGGCCGTCTGACGGCGGATCTGGTCACCGGCGACACCCCGATCGTGGATCCGCGACCCTTCCGCCTCAGCCGCTTCTGATCCCCAAGGCCCCGACCACCAGATCGGGGCCCAGGTCCGGGTCTGCAGGCACGGCCGACACTGTCAACTACGACACTGCCGGCCGAGCACGCCTCTCCGTCGGCCGGAGCGGGCCTCAGCCCATCATCTGATAGCTCACAGGCACGAACCGAAATCCCTCGCCACGTTTTTCCACAAAACCTGCGGCAGGAAACGGCATGTGGTAGCCGATCATCGGAACCCGGCTGTCGGCCAGCATCTCCAGCACCCGACGCCGGGAGGCCGAGGCCGCGTCCTTGTCGGTGTCAAAACTGGTCTGCCATTCAGGATGGGCAAAGGGGAATACATAGTGATTGGCCAGATCCGCCGTCAGCAGCAATTGCTGGCCGCCGCTCTCGATCATGTAGACCATATGGCCCGGCGTGTGCCCGAATGCGGCCATCCCGGTCACGCCCGAGGCCACAGTGCCGCCATCCTCGATAAACGTCATCTTCTCGGCCTGCGGAGAAACAGAGGCCCGCACGCGGTCGCCGCCACCATTGCCCTCGGGCAGGCCGGTCCAGTGATCATACTCGCGCGCGGCGGTCACATACCGGGCATTGGCAAATGTCACAGCGCCGTCATCCGCGGTCATGCCACCGATATGGTCACCATGCATATGTGTCAGGACAACCACGTCGATCTCCTCCGGCACCACACCCGCATCCGCCAGCGCCGCAGTAATGCCACCGGCATTCAGACCGGTGTCGA
Source organism: Phaeobacter sp. B1627 (assembly GCF_006265095.1). GTDB lineage: Bacteria > Pseudomonadota > Alphaproteobacteria > Rhodobacterales > Rhodobacteraceae > Epibacterium. The sequence goes on along the minus strand of NZ_VCNK01000012.1, from coordinate 30,794 downwards.
ACAGGATCTTCTGGCTGCCGGTATCCACGAGGGTCGGGGTGAAATAAAACTGCGCAGTGTCGGGCGGGATGAAATTCTCTGCCGCGACCCCGGCAAAGGCCTCATCCGTGGCGCCGCCGCCGAAAATGTCCTGAACCCCGTCGCGTGCTGTCGTGCCCGCCAACAGGCTGTGCACCGTATAATCTCCCACTTTGAACGCGCGGGCATGCAAGGGTTTCGGCGCATCGCCGTGGCCTGCAGCGCGCAGGGGCGAGGCCACCGAGGCGGCAAAAGGGGCCGCTGTCACACCGGCGAGTGCGGCGCGGCGGGTCAGGTTCAAAGTCATGCTAAATTCTCCCTGATGGAACTGATGCTTCGACACTAGCGCATCCCATGACCAAATCAGCCGTTGCATGTTCACGAATGCGTGGGGGGCCACGGCTTCATCTTTTTCCAAATACCTCCGCCGGAGGCCACGCCCCGTCAGGGGCGTCATGATACGCCTGCAAAACTGGACAATTGCGCGCTCCTGTGACACAGCAAGGCCAACAGGAGAATTGCGATGACCACCACCCGTTTCGCGCCGTCACCCACCGGCTATATCCACGTGGGCAACCTGCGCACTGCGCTGATGAACTATATGATCGCCCGCAAGGCCGGCGGCAGCTTCATCCTGCGTATCGATGATACCGATCCGGAGCGCTCAAAGCAGGAATATGTCGACGCGATCCAACATGATCTGGAATGGCTCGGCTTGACCTGGGACCGGATGGAGCGCCAGTCCGAGCGGCTCGACCGATATGCCGAGGCGGCCGACAAGCTGCGTGCAATCGGCCGCTTCTACGAAGCCTTCGAGACCCCCACCGAACTGGATCTCAAGCGCAAGAAGCAGCTCAATATGGGCAAGCCACCGGTCTATGACCGGGCGGCATTGAGCCTCAGCGCCGACGAACAGGCCGCATTGCGGGCCGAGCGCGGCAATGGCGTCTGGCGTTTCAAACTCGATCACGAGCGGATCGAATGGAGCGATGGCATTCTCGGCGATATCTCCATCGATGCGGCGTCCGTGTCCGATCCGGTGCTGATCCGCGGTGATGGCCAGGTGCTCTACACCATCGCCTCGGTGGTCGATGATACCGAGATGGGCGTGACCCATGTGGTGCGGGGCTCAGACCATGTGACCAACACGGCGACCCAGATCCAGATCATCAAGGCGCTGGGCGGCACCTGCCCGGAGTTTGCCCACCATTCCCTGCTGACCGGCCCCCAGGGCGAGGCGTTGTCGAAACGTCTCGGCACGCTTGCTCTGCGTGACCTGCGCGAGGCGGGGGTGCAACCGATGGCCCTGCTGTCGCTGCTGGCCCGTCTGGGGTCCTCGGATCCGATCGAATTGCGCACTGATATGGCCGAGTTGATCGATGGGTTCGACCTCGGCCGCTTTGGCTCCGCACCGACCAAACTCGACAGCCAGGATCTCTATCCTCTGACGGCCCGCTACCTGCAAACCCTGCCGCACACGGCGGTGAAAGCGGACCTCGATGCTGCCGGGGTGCCCGAGGACAAACAGCAGGATTTCTGGGCGGTGGCCAAGGAAAACATCACCACCCTCAAGGATCTTGAAGGCTGGTGGGCGCTTTGCCGGGACGGGGCGGAGCCTCTGATCGCCGAGGAAGACGCCGACTTCATTGCCGAAGCCATGGCGCTTTTGCCCGAAGGCCCCTACGACAGCGAGACCTGGGGCAAATGGACTGCCGAGGTGAAAGAGAAGACCGGGCGCAAGGGCAAGGGGCTGTTCATGCCGCTGCGCAAGGCCGTCACCGGTATGGAGCGGGGTCCAGACATGTCGGCGCTGCTGGCGCTGATGCAGGTGGTGCGTGCGCGCGGCTAGGCGCGGATCATCGCCGGTCTGAAAACACAGCGAAGAACACAGCGAAGAACAGAGTGAAAAATGGCGGGCAGTCCGGAGCGGGCTGCCCGTTTTTCCGCGCGCGCCCGGCGGCGCTCAGCCGAACAGGGAGCCGCGCATCTCGCGCGCTGCGGTGCTCATGGGGGCGTTCGGGTGGTCTTCCAGCGCGGTCAGGGCTTTTTCCAGCCATTCCATGACTTCTGGCGTGTCGCCCCCGTTGCGGAAAATGGGGGGGAAGCTGGCTTTCAGCAACTCTTTTGCCGTGACCGGCGCCAGATGCACCCGCGGAAACCGGATGTCGTCACGGCCCGCCTCTGTGTCTTTTGGCAGGTTCTCCCACAACAGGCGCTCGATACGGCCGAGCACCTCGATCGCAGTGCCGGGATCGTTGACACCGGGGGACAGGGCGCGCTGCGCTGTTTCCGCCAAAAGGGTCAGGCCAAAGGACGGATCCTGTTCGAAACTCCGCACGTCGCCGATGTCGATCAGGCCGGACGCCGCCTTGCAGAATGTCTGATCCGCCCCCTCTGCCACGGCAACCGGGCGATCCTGCAACACATATTCACCGGGCAGCCGGATCAGATGCACCTCCACGTCGGCTTTTTCGGCGAGCGTGTTCAGCGCGGCCATATCGGCAAAGCGGACAAACCCGCTGCGGGCCGCGGGGATCGCGGTGGCGTCCTGCGGGGGCGGGGCTTCGCCACAGTTCCCGCCGAGACAGGGGGTGTCCTTGCGTGCCAGCAAACTGTCGCGGCACCGGGTCTCGATCAGGCGCAGCGTGTGATCCATGCTGCCGAGATCCGACAGGTGGTCGATCCAACGCAGGATGGCGACCACGATCAGGATCACGACCAGAACCGTGATGCCAAACACGACAATCGCCGCCTGCGGCGTATAGATCTGCGCCCGAAACAGGATAATCGCACTCAGAGAATAGACAAACCCGCCGGTAAAGGTGGCGAGCACACTCTGCGTCACCGTATCTTCCAGCAGCAGACGGTAGACGCGGGGCGTCGCCATGGACGATGCCGTGCGGTAGGCGCTGACCATGACGTTCAGGGAAAACGTCGTCACCGCCAGCATCCCCGACGCGAGGATCGTCAGGACCGGCAGCACGGCCTCGCGGCCAAAGCGGTCGGACAGATCTTCCGGCAGGACCGGTGTCAGCAGCGGCGCGACGGCCAGCGCCAGCAGCGAAAACAGCGAAAGTGCGACCACCCTGAACCACAGCTGACGGGTGATCCGCCGCAACAACAGGAGGCTGCGCGAAATCATGTGTCGGCCGCCAGCACGGAGGCACCCACATCGGCAATCAGCCTGTCGTGGAAGTCACGCTCTGATGGGGTGATCTCCTGATGGCGGGGATATTGCGGCGCTGCCCGATCATCGAGGATCGGCGTGTCCCACCCATCGGTACTCGTCATGAAGGCCTCGGCGCCCGCCGCGCCAAACACCTGGGTGTAGCCCCGAAGGACCACATCAAGATAGCTCAGCAGGATCGGATGGGCCACGGAGCCCGCCGCCTGATCTGCCTGCGGCACCTGATACAACGAGATCTGCGGCGGCGGGGTCATATCGTGGCCGACCTGTGCGGTGACATCGACGCGCACATAGGCGAACTCCCGTTCGTCAAGCGCCGCCCAATCGCCGCCCGGCACCGCAGCCAGCAACCCGTCGATTGCGTGCCCATCAGCGGGAGTGGCGCTCAGGAAGGCGAGGCGGAGCGCAGGCGTGTGGACCCAGGCCCGCCGCCAGCCCTGCAGCCGGGCCGGGCGGGTGTTTCCGTAGACATGGGTGGCGGTATTCACCAGGCTGCCGAAGCCGAAAAAATACGGGGTCATGGGTCCTCTGGGAATTTCTCTGGTTGCATTGATGTATGTCAAACCGGGTTTTTGCGGGATTTGCAACTCTGTGACATCGTCGCCACCGGGAGATCGCCCCCATGCGGATCACCAAGAGAACCAATATCGCTGTCCGGCTGCTGATGTATTGCGCGGTGAATTCCGGACGGCTTGTCACCAAGGCAGAGATCGCACAGCGCTGCAATATCTCGGAAAATCATCTCGGGCAGGTGGTGAACCAGCTCGCCCAGCTTGGGTTCCTGTCGACCCGACGCGGCCGCCACGGCGGGTTGTGCCTCGGTCGTTCGGCGCGTGAGATCTGTATCGGGGATGTGTTTCGCCAGATCGAAAGCGGTCTGCCGATGGTGGAGTGTTTTGCCGATGTGGACAACACCTGCCCGCTTGTCGCCGCCTGCCGTCTGCGTCACGCGCTCGCCGATGCCTGCGCGGCATTCTATGGGGCGCTCGATGGGGTGACGCTCGACGACCTGACCTGCGACAATATCGATCTGCACCGCATTCTCGGGCCGGTCTCCTGTCCCGGCCCGCCACCGTCCCCGGCAGTGGCGGCACCGGCAGAGACCGGAAGGTCAGCGGTCGTTGCGGGGGCCTAGTCCCGGCTGCGCAGCACCTGCGCCGGACGCGCCGCCAGCGGGCGCAGGGCATAGGCCAGACCTGCAATCAGGGTCACGAGGATGCCGCCGCCGATCACTGCGAAGGCGTTGGACCAGATCACCGCGTAGCTGGTTTCGAACACGTAGCGGCTCACGGACCATGCGGCCAGGATCCCCGCCAGTAGTGCCACGCTGCCGGCTGCGGCACCAAGCAGCGCCGAGCGCAGGGCAAAGCTGCGCAGGATCTGACCGCGCGGCGCCCCGAGTGTTTTCAGCAGAGCCGCCTCGTAGCGCCGCGCCGGTTCAGCCGCCGCCGCGGTGCCCAGCAGGACCAGGAACCCGGTAAACAACGTGGCCGCCGCACCATAGGCGGTCGCCGTCGCCAGTTGACCGAGGATTTCCGACACCCGGTCGATGGCATCCCGGACCCGGATCGCGGTGACGTTGGGCATGGCGCGGGCAACATCGCGCAGGATTGCCGCTTCGGCCTCCGGTTGGGCATAGACGCTGGCGATATAGCTGTGCGGCGCGCCCCGCAGCGCGGCCTCGTTCATGGTCAGGATGAAGCCCATACCGGCGTTGGAGAAATCGACCTCGCGAAAGCTGGTGATGGTGCCGGTGATGTCGCGACCCAGCACGTTGAGTGTCATGCTGTCGCCGAGGTTCAGCCCCATTTCTGCGGCTTCTTCGGCGGCAAAGGAGATCTGCGGCGCGCCGCTATAGTCGTCGGGCCACCATTGCCCGGCGGTGAGTGTGGTGCTGGCAGGTTTCGCGGCTGCGTAGGTCACGCCCCGGTCGCCCCGGATGACCCAATGCTCGCCTGCGACCTCTTTCGCCGGACGGTCATTAATACGTGTGATGACGCCGCGCAGCATCGGGGCTCTGTCGACCTTGCTGACGGCGGGGTCGCCTTCGACGCGGTCCAGGAACGCGGGGACTTGATCGCGCTGGATATCGACAAAGAAATAGGACGGCGCCACGTCCGGAAGGTTCCCCGCTATGGCGCGGCGCATGTTGCCGTCGATCTGACCGATCGCGGCCAGCACGGTGAGGCCGAGCCCCAGCGCCAGGACCGCCGGCATCGCGCCTTCCCGGGTGGCCCCGATCGACGCAAGCGCCCAGCGCAGGGCCGGGCGGCCTCGCGCGGCGCGATTGCCCCGCCGGGCGAGCCAGCCGATGCCGGCCCCGGCGGCCAGCAGCACCAGCAGGGCGCCGATCAGGCCTCCTGCCGTCCACAGGGCCAGGCCCGGCGCGCCGCTGAAGACTGCCGCCGCGCCGACCAACACCGCCAGCGTCATGGCCGTGGCAACGATGTAGCGCGGCGCGGGCCATTGCAGACCGCCGCCCTGCGCATCCCGATAGAGCGCGGCGGCGCGGATACGCTCGGCCCGGGCCAAGGGCCACAGGGTGAACAACACCGCAGTCAATACCCCATAGAGCGCGGCCTCCGACAGGGCGCCGGGGTAGACTGAGAACACCGCCGGAAAGGGCAATTGCGCCGCAATCAACGGGCCGAGCAGCACCGGTCCCAGCCCGCCGAGGATCAATCCGAGGGCGATGCCACATGCGGATAGAACACCGATCTGCAAAAAATAGGTCAGAAAGATCACCCGCCGCTCCGCGCCCAGGGTGCGCAGGGTCGCGATGGTTTCTGTCTTGGTGGCGAGGTAGGCCCGGACGGCGGTCGAGACGCCGACTCCCCCCACCGCAAGACCCGATAGTCCGACCAGCACCAGAAACGCGCCGAGACGTTCGACGAAACGGGCAATGCCCGGCGCGCCGTTGCGGGCATCCCGCCACCGCATGCCGTTGTCGGAAAACAAGGCCCGCGCCTCTTGTTCGAGCGCCTTCAGATCGACCTCTGCAGGCAAGCTGAGGCGGTATTTGGTCGAATAGAGTGTCCCCGGCGCCAAAAGGCCGGACTGCGCCAGCGCCTCGGTGCGGACCAAAGTACGCGGTCCGATGGAAAAACCGGAGCCTGCTGCATCCGGCTCCCAGGCGAGGATGCCGCTCAGGCTGAAATCCTGGGTGCCGAGGCGGAAAAGATCGCCCTCGACCAGCCCCAACCGGTCGGCCAGCACCCGCTCCATCACGGCGCCGGGCACGTCGCCGGAGCCGGTCAGCGCCTCGTGCAGGGGGCGCCCCGAGGTCAGCCGGACGTCGCCGCGCAGGGGGTAGGCCGCGTCCACCGATTTCACCTGCGTCAGGGCGCGCTCGTCGCCGACCACGGCCATGGAACGGAATTCCACCACTTCGGAGCGGGCCTCGGACGTCGCAGCCATCCAGTCCTGTTCGGCGTCGTTCGCGGCGCGATAGGTGAAGGTCAATTCCGCATCACCTCCCAGCAGGCTCGACCCCTCACGCGCCAGGCCCGCCTCGATCGACGCCCGAATGGAGCCGATGGCCGCAATGACCCCGACCCCGAGGGCAAGACAGGCCAGGAACAGACGAAATCCGCGCAACCCGCCGCGCAGTTCGCGAAGGGTGAACCGCCAGGCCAGCTGGAGTTGCGCACGGCTGCTCATTGAGACTGCGCTCATTCGGCAGCCTCCCGGGTGTCCTCGGGTTGAATGAAACCATCCCGCAGACGGATGGTGCGATCGCAGCGTGCGGCGAGGTCCGGGGCATGGGTCACCATCACCAGCGTGGAGGCATGGCGGTCCCGCAGGTCAAACAGAAGATCCATCACCTGAGCGCCATTGGCCTGATCCAGGTTGCCTGTGGGCTCGTCCGCCAACAGGATATCGGGGCGTGACACCACCGCCCGCGCCAGCGCCACGCGCTGTTGTTCGCCGCCGGACATCTGCGCGGGCATGTGGTCGCAGCGATGACCGAGCCCGACCGCATCGAGTTCCGCCCGAGCACGCTCAAAGGCGTCGCGTTCGCCCGCCAACTCCAGCGGCGTGGCGACATTTTCCAGGGCAGTCATGGTCGGGATCAGGTGGAAGCTCTGGAACACCACGCCCATGTGGTTGCGCCGGAACCGGGCGAGCGCGTCCTCGTCCAGCCGGGTCAGATCCTCTCCCATCGCGGTCACGCGCCCGCCGGTGGCCTGTTCAAGCCCCCCCATCACCATCAGCAGGGAGGATTTCCCGGACCCGGACGGCCCGATCAGCGCCAGTGTCTCGCCCCGCCGGACGTCGAGGGAAATCTGCTGAAGAATCCTCACAGGGCCGGTATTGCCATTCAGTGACAAATGCACATCTTGAAGCGAAAGGACGGGGCGGGCATCAGTGCTCATAGGGGGCAACCTGTCTGTTTGGATCTCATTTGGATATGGAGTGTCGCAGGCTATGCGCAAGTTACTGAAGCAAATTGCAGCTACTTTGTCGGTGCTTGCGGCCTCTGCGACATTGGCCAGTGGCGGCACGATCAGGCTGGTGGCCTTCGGGGATAGTCTTGTGCAGGGGTATGGTCTTGCGCAGGCAGAGGGGCTGGTGCCCCAGCTTCAGGGCTGGTTGCGGGCGCAGGGCGCCGACGTGGAAGTGGGAAACGCCGGGGTCTCGGGCGATACCAGTGCCGGGGGGGCGGCCCGCATCGATTGGACCTTGTCCGATCAGCCCGACGGACTGATTGTGGTCTTGGGGGGGAATGACCTGCTGCGCGGGTTGCCGCCCGAGGCCCTGCGCGCCAATCTCACTCATATCATCGCAGCCGCGCAATCGGCAGGCGTCGAAGTGATGCTGGTGGGCATTGATGCGCCGCTGAACTACGGCGCGGACTACAAACAGGGGTTCGACGCCGTGTATACGGATCTGGCGCGGTCACATGATGTGCTGTTGCACCCTTCTGTCTTTGCGGGGATCGCGGAGAAGGCCGGAGAGGATCCGGCGGCGTATGGGCGTTTCATGCAGAATGACGGTATTCACCCGAACGCCTTGGGAGTGGCCGCCAACGTAGAGGCCCTGGGGCCGGTGGTGCTGCAGCTTCTGGAGCGGATCAAAGTCGCAGAGCCCGCGGCGGAGGAGGAGGGGCGCTCGGCAGCAGAAGTCGATGGCGACGCACCAAGCGCATCCAACCGATAGTGGCCGGTCGGGTCAATTCGTGGCTGGACAGGGCTGGTCAGGGCTGGATAGGGCAATTCCTGACCGGGCGGGTTAGCCGGTGACGGGTGGCTTGCCAGCCGAAGACGGCCAGTCGCAGTCGGTCGCCTGCAGAAAATAGGCGGTGAGTATCACGCTGAACGCGCTGACCACGCCGACCACGACGTATATTGCCAAACAAACCCATACGGGCAGTCCAAAAGCTGAAAGGCCTATGGCGGCAGTTATCAGGCCTGCCACAACTCCAAGTAGTACTCCTGCGAGTGCCATTTTCCTGCGATCCTCCCAAATCGGCGTCCGGGTACTGGCTTGGACATCGATTCAATTAAACTTCGAAACCGCCGACGATGCAACGTTTCTTGGGCTGACAGCGTAGCGATCAACTTCTTTAAGAAAGGTTAACGCGCGCGTTGCGGCGACCAGAAACAACGGCGGACACTGACCTCTATGCGTGTATCTGCCTGTCTTCCGCAGGATGAGGATCTGAGAGAAACGACTGGCAGAGCGCTGAAACACAAGCGACGGAGACGACCGTGAGACTGCCGCAGAGCACATATACAATGACGCACACCACAAAGGATGCGCCAAAGGCGGCACCCGCCATCAGTGCGGAAAACCCGCCGGTGAAAATCGCGAGAATAAGGGCCGCCAGAATCATAAACTGTCTCCTGCTGTCCTCTGCCGAAGAGGGGGATCATCAAGCATGGTTCACTTTTGCGGACAAATGTGGTCTGAATAAGGAGCAAACGGCGTCTGAGAACCAGGAAACCGGCACGGATTTCGCACAGTTTGACACAATTGCACCAGCGATTGCCCCTGCCGGTCGCACGCGCTATCACACCAGCCAACCAGTTTCCCTTTATGACGGAGCAACGAGAATGGCTGCCTACCAGTACGTCTACCATATGCAGGGTGTCTCCAAAGCCTATCCCGGTGGCAAGAAATGCTTTGAAAACATCCACCTGTCCTTTTTGCCTGGCGTAAAAATCGGTGTTGTCGGCGTCAACGGGTCGGGTAAATCCACCCTGATGCGGATCATGGCGGGGCTCGACAGCGACTTCACCGGCGAGGCCTGGTCCGCCGAAGGGGCCAAAGTCGGCTATCTCCCGCAGGAACCGCAGCTGGACGAAAGCCTCACCGTGCGCGAAAACGTCATGCTGGGCGTGGCGGAGAAAAAGGCCAAGGTCGACCGCTTCAACCAGATCGCCGTTGAAATGGCGGAGAATTATACAGACGAGTTGATGGAGGAGATGACTGTCCTGCAGGATGCCATCGATTCTGAAAACCTCTGGGATCTGGACAGCCAGGTCGATGTCTCGATGGAGGCGCTGCGCTGTCCGCCGGACGATGCTCCGATCAAGGACCTCTCAGGTGGTGAGCGCCGCCGGGTCGCATTGTGCAAGCTGCTGCTTGAAGCGCCAGACATGCTGCTGCTGGACGAACCGACCAACCACCTGGATGCGGAAACTATTGCCTGGCTGCAACAGCACCTGATTGACTACAAGGGCACCATCCTCTGCGTTACGCACGACCGGTATTTCCTGGATGACATCACCGGCTGGATCCTCGAACTCGACCGTGGGCGGGGCATCCCCTACGAGGGCAACTATTCCAGCTGGCTGGAACAGAAGGCCAAGCGCCTGCAGCAGGAAGCGCGCGAAGACAAGGCCAAGCAAAAGACGCTCGAGCGCGAACTGGAGTGGATGCAGCAGGGCCAGAAGGCGCGGCAAGCCAAATCGAAGGCCCGGATTTCCGCCTATAACGAGATGGCCAATACGTCCGAACGCGAGAAAGTCGGGCGCGCGCAGATCGTCATCCCCAATGGCCCGCGTCTGGGCTCCAAGGTGATCGAGGTCAACGGGCTGAAGAAGGGCTTTGGCGACACGCTTTTGATCGACGGGCTGGACTTCTCCCTGCCGCCGGGCGGGATCGTGGGGGTGATCGGCCCCAACGGTGCCGGTAAATCGACGCTGTTTCGGATGCTGACAGGGCAGGAACAGCCCGACGAGGGGACTGTTGAATACGGCGATACGGTCAAACTGTCCTATGTGGACCAGTCCCGCGACGATCTGAACGACGGCGACACCGTCTGGGAGGCGATCTCGGGCGGGGCTGAGATCATCGAACTGGGCGATGCGCAGGTCAATTCCCGCGCCTATTGCTCCTCGTTCAACTTCAAGGGCGGCGATCAGCAGAAGAAACTGTCTCTCTTGTCCGGTGGTGAGCGCAACCGGGTCCATATGGCGCGACTGCTGAAGGAAGGCGGCAACGTCCTGCTGCTCGATGAACCGACCAACGATCTGGACGTTGAAACCCTGCGTGCGCTCGAAGACGCGCTGGTGGATTTCGCAGGCTGCGCCGTGGTCATCTCGCACGACCGCTTCTTCCTCGACCGGATCTGCACCCATATTCTGGCCTTTGAGGGCGATGCCCATGCGGAGTGGTTCGAGGGGAACTTCGAGGACTATGAGGAAGACAAGAAACGCCGCCTCGGTCCCGACGCGCTGGAGCCCAAGCGTTTGAAGCACAAAAAATTCGTACGCTAAGCGGCCCGTTCTGCAAGCGCGCGACAGACCCGGCAGGATTTCGGCCGGGTCTGTTTTTTTTACCGGTCGTGAAGGTTCCTGATAGACTGTGAGACCAAGTGCGGCGCATGTGTGTCGTACTGATCCAGTCGGAATAAACCGAAATCTGTGTACCCATTTTCCGGAGTTGATTTGACGTCATGAAATATACTCAGTTTTTAAGCGCCGCCGTGGTCTCCGCGGTCTTCGCCACCTCTGCAATCGCCGAAATTTCGGTGCAACTCGGCGGCGGCTGGAACGGCAAAAAGGTTCCCAGCGGGCAGCAATGCCACCTGTTCGGCGGCAAAGGCTCGACCCCACCGATGAAAGTCTCGCAACTGCCGGATGGGACGGCTTGGGTCTACGTCGAATATAACGATCAGGACTATCGCCCGTTGTCCAAAAACGGCGGGCACGGGGTGATTGGCTATCCTGTCAAGGGCTCCACCGCTGATCTGTATCCGGTTCCGGGAATCGTCAAGAAACTGCCCGGACAGGCGCGGGTGATTTCCGCGTCACGCGGGACAGGCGAGTATAAAAGCAACGGGTATATGCCGCCATGTTCGGGCGGGAACGGGCACCGGTATTTCGCCATCGTCAAGGCGATTTCGGCAAGCGGCAAGGTGCTGGAACAGACCCGGGTAAATATCGGCCGCTACTGAACTTCACCACGCGATCCGCCGTGCGGATTGATTTCCCGGACGGGCGCAACGCATCCGTCGTTGCCATCCCATGGCAAATATGGTCATCGTCCTGCCGATGAGAAACGCGTACCCTTTTTTGCGGCCGGGCATGACCGTGGGCCTGCTGGGCGGATCCTTTGATCCGCCCCATCAGGGGCATGTTCAGATTAGCCGCGCCGCGCTGAAACGGTTTGGCCTCGATCAGCTCTGGTGGCTGGTCACCCCCGGCAATCCGCTGAAGGAAAACCCGCCCGCCTCGATGGCGCGGCGGCTGGAGGCGGCGGCCCGGATCATGGACCATCCCCGGGTGCGGATCTCTGACATCGAGGCGCAGCTGGGGACGAGGTATACGGCCCAGACCCTTCGACATTTGCGCCATGCCTATCCGCATGTGCGATTCGTCTGGTTGATGGGCGCCGATAATCTGGCCCATTTCCACCACTGGAAGGACTGGCGCGATATCCTCAACACGGTGCCGGTCGGCGTCTTGGCCCGCCCGGGCGAGCGGATCTCGGCGCGGTTGTCCCCTGCGGCGCGGGCCTATGGGGGCTACCGGATCTCCGCCGGTGAGAGCCAGCGCCTGGCGCGCGCGCCCGCGCCTGCGTGGTGTTTCTTGAATGTGCCGATGGTGAATGCATCGTCGACCGAGATCCGCAATCGCGGGGATTGGGACGGCTGATTGCGCGAATTGCGTGTGGTTTGCCCCGGCAGATAATTTTTTTGTCCCATTGCGCGCAAAGCATTTGCCGAATTGAAGGGAATTTGATTCAAAATGGGCAACATGATTTCACGCCGCGCTTTTATCTCCTCTGCTCTTGCTGTGCTTGGCTCCGGTCCTGCATTGGCCGATGCTCCTGCATATACGCCGCGTCCGAAAATGCGCGGCCTCAATCCGCTCAGCCCCGGAGGCGACGGGCTCAAAGCGGTCCTGCAGGCTGCCGACCTCACGGGGGAGGTGGTCTGTGCGGTGGCGGATGCCGGAACCGGCCAGCTGCTGGAGGAGGCGCAAGGCGACAGGGCGCTGCCGCCGGCCAGCGTGGCCAAGGTGCTGACGGCGCTCTATGCACTGAACACCCTGGGCGAAGGCTACCGGTTCCGCACCCGCCTGATCGGAACCGGGCCGCTGCGCAATGGGGTTCTGAATGGCGATCTTGTGCTGGCCGGAGGCGGCGACCCCACACTCAGTACCGATGGGCTGGCAGAGCTTGCGTCCCGGCTGAAGGCGGCGGGCCTGCGCGAGGTCAAGGGGCGGTTTCTGGTCTGGGACGGGGCGTTGCCTTCCGTGACCTCCATTGACCCCGACCAACCTGATCATGTGGGCTATAGCCCGGCGGTCTCCGGGATCGCGCTGAATTTCAACCGGGTGCATTTCGAATGGAAGCGCGCAGGCAGCAGCTGGGCCGTGACGATGGATGCGCGCACGAAGAAATATCGCCCCGATGTGTTTACCTCGAAAATGGCCGTCGTGCGCCGGGATGTGCCCGTCTACACCTATCAGGACAAATCCGGTGTCGACCACTGGACGGTCGCGAGCGGCGCATTGGGCAATGGCGGTGCACGCTGGTTGCCGGTTCGAAATCCCGCACTTTATGCGGGCGATGTGTTTCAGACGCTGGCCCGGTCCCATGGCATCGCGCTGCCGAATCCGAAACCGATCGGCCGTCTTCCGGCCGGGACCGAACTGGCAGAGTATCAGAGCGCGCCTTTGCCCGTGCTCCTGAAGGGGATGCTGAAATATTCCAACAATCTGATGGCGGAAATGATCGGGATGACCGCCAGCGTGCAGCGCGGGGGGCGGCCATCGTCGCTGCAACAGTCGGCGCTCCGCATGTCCGGCTGGGCCGCCCAGACCTACGGCATGGAGCAAACGCGCCTGGTAGACCATTCCGGCCTCGGCGAGGAATCGCGCCTGACCGCGAATGATCTGGTGCGGGCGCTGGTGGTGGCCAGGAAAGACGGCGCGCTGAAGCCTCTTTTGAAACAGATATACCTGCAGGACACCAAGGGGCGACCGATCAAGACGCATCCGGTCAAGATCGCGGCCAAGACCGGGACCCTGAATTTCGTGTCCGGTCTGGGCGGCTTTGTCACTGCGGCTGATGGCACTGAACTGGCTTTTGCCATCTTTTCCGCCGATATGAGGGCCCGGGCCGGGATTCGCCGGGCCGAGCGGGAACGCCCGCCGGGTGCCCGCAGATGGAACAGCCGCGCCAAACGTCTGCAGCAATCGCTGCTGCGGCGCTGGGGCCAAGTATACGGCAGCTGACCGCTCCTGCCAGATCTCGCCAGGCACCGACAGATCTCGCCAGATCTCGCCAGACCTCGGCGGGCGCCGATTCCGCGGCCAAACGTCACCCAATAAGACCAGTTTGCCCCCTGCGAGGCAAAATGCGGTTCTGGATAAGCCCAGAATCCAGTTTCCGTGGGGCCAGTGGGGTCGTGACAGTTGTCAGGTGGGGTCCGGATCGCGACGATTTGGCAAGGTCGGCAAAAATAACCTAAAATGGAACGACCTGAGAAAAACAAGCGATTGATCGCGACACCGGTTCAACACGGAGGAACCCCCATGTCTTTCAAGACCACACTCTGCGCAACGTCTGCTGCACTGGCCCTCATGACGGGCACTGCGGCTGTGGCCGAAGACCTCACAGTTGGCTATTTCCTCGAATGGCCCATGCCGTTCCAATATGCCAAGGCAATGGAAACCTATGAAGAGGCGATGGGCGTCGACATCAACTGGGTGGCCTTTGATACCGGCACCGCGATGTCCGCTGCCATGGCCTCGGGCGATGTGCAGATTTCGGTGAGCCAGGGTCTGCCGCCCTTCGTCGTCGCAGCTTCGGCCGGTCAGGATCTGGTGATCGCTGATATCGCGGTCAGCTATTCCGAGAACGACAACTGTGTTGTCGCCGAAACGCTGGAAATTGATGCCTCCTCCGCCAAGGAGCTGGAGGGCAAACGCGTCGGCGTGCCGATCGGGACCGCGGCGCATTTCGGATTCCTCAAACAGATGGCGCATTTCGACGTCGATATCTCGACGATGGAAATCGTTGACATGGCGCCGCCTGAGGGGGCCGCAGCCTTTGCACAGGGCTCGCTCGACATGGTCTGCGGATGGGGTGGTGCGCTGCGCCGCATGAAGGAGCACGGCAACGTCTTGATGAATGGCGCCGAGAAGGAAGCCGCGGGCATCCTCGTCTTTGACGTAATTTCAGCTCCCTCCGCCTTTGCCGCCGAAGAGGGCGAGATGCTGTCGCAGTTCCTGAAGATCACAGCCGAGGCCAACGCGATGTGGAACGCGGGCACGGACAAGGCGAAGATGATCGAAGTCATCGCCAAGGATGCAGGGATGGAAATCGCCGATACCGAAGCAACCATGGCGACCTTCTCCTTCCCCTCCACCGAGGAGGCCCTGAGCGAAAAATGGCTCGGCGGTGGCGTGCAGGACTTCATGGTCGGTGTCGCGGGCGTCTTCGCCACTGCGGGATCCATCCCGCAGGCGTTGGACAGCTATGACGCATCGGTTGACGCAAGCTACCTGTCCGCTGTGGCGGACTGATCTGCAAATTCGGGTCCGTGGGGTGGCGCTCGTGCTGAGCGCCACCCCCTCCGTTCATTCCTCAAAAAGAGCAGGAGCTGCCCATGGATGGCCTCCATATCGACCGCCTGTCGATGCGATTTGACTTGCCCAATGGCTCGCACATCCAGGCGCTGCAAGATGTTTCAATTGAAATCGGCAAAGGTGAAATAATGTCTGTCCTCGGCCCGTCCGGCTGCGGCAAGACCACGCTTTTGAACATATGCGCCGGGTTTCTGGCCCCAACGGACGGGGCGGTGCACATGAATGGCCATGTGGTCAAGGGACCGGCGCCGGAGCGCGGCATGGTGTTCCAGAAAGGAGCCCTGTTCGAATGGATGAGCGTGCGCGACAACGTCGAGTTCGGCCCCCGCATGAAGGGCATGCCGGTGGCGCAGCGGCGCGAAATCAGCGAGCAGTTGCTGGATACGGTCGGTCTGCAGGATTTCGGCGAAAAGGCGGTCTATGAACTGTCCGGCGGCATGCAGCAACGCGTGGCCCTGGCCCGCTGTCTCGCCAATGACCCGGATGTGATCTTGATGGATGAACCGCTCGGCGCGCTCGATGCGCTGACGCGGGAAAAGATGCAGGCGCTGGTGCTCAAACTCTGGAAAGAGAGCGGCAAGACCGTGATCCTGATCACCCACTCCGTCGAGGAGGCTCTGCTGCTCGGCGAGCGGCTCCTGGTCATGGCACCACGCCCGGGACGCATTCACAAGGAATACAGGCTGCCCTTTGCGGAACAGGGCGTGAATATGGATCTGCGCGAGGTCAAGAAACTCGACGGTTTCGCCCAGACCCGGGATGAAATCCTGTCGATGATCTGGGAGATGGAAGAGGAAATCATGGGCCGGACGGAGTCGGCAGCATGACGGGGCTCCTCATCCTTCTGGCCTATGTGGCCCTGTTCACCATCGCCTATTTCATCGTCGATGCGATCCAGCAAAGGCGCCGGACGGGCGTGAATTTCACCAGCCTGAAGACAGTCACTTTCGGCGACGAAAGCGCGATCACACCGAACCGCGCCGCCTCGGTCATCTCCATTCTGGTGATTTTCCTGATCTGGGGCGCCTTTACCGGGTCAAGGCTGGTGCCTGTTCATGTGCCGGGGCCGTTCCGGGGCGACACCAGCTTTACCTATACCGCGACGGCACCTGGGGGCGAAACAGCGCAGGCCCGGGTCCATGTGCGCGTGCATGCCTTCGGCGAAAGCGCGGACGCACCCGAGACCGGAGCTTCGGAAGGCTTCGCTCAGGATGACGCCGAAAAGGTCGCAGCCTGGCGCTCGGTTCTGATCAAGGCGGCCGGGAATGATGGCGATGATGTCACGGTCACGGCCGTCGAAGGTCAGCCCATTGCCCCGGGCGAGACGGTCAGGGTGCCCGATGGTACGGTCACCATGTCCCGCCGCGGCGCGTTGAATTTCGAACCCGACAAGGGCTTTCAGATGGAGCCGATCTGGATGCCGAGCCCCGAGGCCGTGGTGGCACGTTTTGTCGAAATCGCGTCAGAAGGCTATCAGAACTTCACCCTGTGGGAGCATCTGGGCTGGTCGCTGCTGCGCGTCCTGGCCGGGTTTGTGTTCGGATCTCTGATCGGCATTCCCCTGGGCTACGCCATGGGGCTCAGCTCCTGGGTGCGGGGCTGGTTCGACCCGATCGTCGAATTCATGCGCCCGGTGCCGCCGCTGGCCCTGATCCCGCTGGTGATCATCTGGTTTGGCATCTGGGAGACGGGCAAGATCGTGCTGCTGTTCCTCGCCGCCCTGTGGATCATGACCATCGCGGCGCGGGCAGGGGTCTCGGGCGTCAATATCTCCAAGGTCCACGCGGCCTATTCGCTTGGCGCCTCGAAGGCGCAGATCCTGCGGCACGTGATCGTGCCGAACTCGCTGCCGGAGATCTTCACCGGTGCGCGTGTGGCGATGGGGGTGTGCTGGGGCACGGTGGTCGCGGCTGAACTTGTCGCCGCCCAGAAGGGCGCAGGCATGATGATCATCGCGGCCTCCAAATTCCAGCTCACGGATATCGTTATCATGGGGATCATACTGATCGGGGTGATCGGCTACGGCATCGATATTCTGATGCGCAAGGCCGAAGATATTCTGGTCCCCTGGAAAGGCCGCAGCTAGGCCCCCTCCCGGACCTTCGGATCAAACAAAGGGCGACCCGCTGCGGCCGCCCTTTCATCTTTGTCAAAATACCTCGGAGCGCGAGGCAGAGCCTCGCATAGGGGGAGCACAAGGCAGAACCTCGTATAGGGGGAGCGCGAGACACAGCCACCCATCCCATCCGTGGCAACGAAGGAGGCGGCGGCGCCACCTGCCCATACGCCTGGCAAACACCTGCGCCAGGCTGGGGTATGCTTCAGACCATATGCCGAGCGCGCGACCCGCGTTCGATGGCGGCCGCATGCAGCCGTTCCACATTCAGTTCGTAGCGGATTTCTTCCAGAAGGCGCAGCTCATTGTCGTTGAGCGAGCCGTCGGCCGCTGCCACATCACAGGCCAGCGCATAGCAGGTCTCGTGCAGGCGCACCGGCAGAATGTCCCTGACCAGACCAAAGAGCGCATCCAGCCCGTCCTCCTGTTCAAAAAGATCAAACACCGTCCGCGACACCGCCGCGATCCGGTCGGCGTCATAATCGGCAAAGACCGGCAGCATGTTGACGGCATTCTGGATCTTGACCAGTTCGGCAGTGCGCATGTCTTCGTCGGAGGCCGACACGGCCACCATCACGGCCACCAGGCAGTCCTGCGGCGTCAGCAGGGGGAGGGTCTCTTCTGTCATATGTCCGGCGTCCTTTGTGCCCGAGGGGTCATGTGTTCACGCTGCAGGATAGGCCCCGCAGTGGCCCCATTCAACGAAGAAGCGCGGTAAAAACCAGTTTTGCGCCGGTTCCCGCTGTGCGGTCCGTGTTGACTCATGCTGCGTCGGCACAATACAGGGGAGCGTCGGTTTGCATGCTGCTGCCGATGATCCCGAAAAAGACGCTGACTGGAGAACATCATGTCTGATCTGCGCGAAGAAGCTCTGAAGAGCAAAGCCTGGCCGTTTGAAGAGGCACGTCGTGTTCTCAAACGTTACGCCAAGGGCGCGCCGGAGAAGGGCTACGTGCTGTTCGAGACCGGCTACGGCCCCTCCGGTCTGCCCCATATCGGCACCTTCGGCGAGGTGGCCCGCACCACGATGATCAGGACCGCCTTCGAGGTTATCTCCGACATCCCGACCAAACTCATCTGTTTCTCGGATGATCTCGACGGCATGCGCAAGATCCCCGGCAATGTCCCCAATGCGGGCAGCCTCGCAGATCACCTGCAAAAGCCCCTGACCAGCGTGCCGGATCCCTTTGGCGAGTTCGAGAGCTTCGGTCACCATAACAACGCGATGCTGCGCCGGTTCCTTGATACCTTCGGGTTCGAATATGAATTCTATTCCTCGACAGAGTTCTACCGCTCCGGTCAGTTTGACGAGGTGCTGAAACGCTGCGTCGAACGCTACGACGCGATCATGGAGATCATGCTGAAAAGCCTGCGCGAGGAACGTCGCCAGACCTATTCGATCTTCCTGCCGATCCATCCCGAAACCGGCCGTGTTCTCTATGTTCCGATGAAAAAGGTCGATGTGGAGACCTATTCGGTCACCTTCGATGACGAAGATGGCCGCGAATGGACGCTGCCGGTCACCGGTGGCAACGTCAAACTGCAGTGGAAACCGGATTTTGGTGCCCGCTGGGCCGCGCTTGAGGTGGATTTCGAGATGTACGGCAAGGACCATTCCACCAATACGCCGATCTACGACGGTATCTGCCGGGCCCTGGGTCAGCGCGCGCCGGAGCATTTCACCTATGAGCTGTTCCTCGACGAGAACGGCCAGAAGATCTCGAAAACCTCCGGCAACGGTGTCTCGATCGACGAGTGGCTGACCTATGCCTCCGCCGAGAGCCTGTCCTATTTCATGTATCAAAAGCCCAAAACCGCCAAGCGGATGCATTTTGACGTGATCCCGAAGGCGGTCGATGAATACCACCAGCAGCTGCGGGCCTATCACGGGCAGGATCTGAAGGGGCAGCTCAACAATCCGGTCTGGCACATCCACGGCGGCGAGGTGCCGCAATCGGACATGGTTGTGTCCTTCTCCATGCTGTTGAACCTCGCATCGGCCTCCAGCGCCGAGGACAAGGACACCATGTGGGGCTTCATCAACAAATATGCCCCCGAAGCGACGGCTGCGACCCATCCCGGCATGGATCAGGCGGCGGGTTTTGCCGTGCGCTATTTCCAGGATTTCGTCAAACCGGCAAAGGTCTATCGCCTGCCCAGCGATCAGGAACGGGCGGCGCTTGCCGATCTGGCGGTGGCTTTGTCCGCGCCGGAGGCCGCGCTGGACGCGATCACGAAGAAAAACCAGATGGTCGGAAACGACGATCCGCTGCCCACGGCAGATTTCACCGATGAGGAGTTCCTGCAATCCGTCGTTTTTGCCATTGGCAAGGTGCATGGTTTTGAGCCGCTTCGGGGCTGGTTCTCGGCGATCTATGAGGTGCTGCTGGGGGCCAGCCAGGGGCCGCGTTTCGGAGGGTTCATCCAGCTCTATGGGGTCGAGGAAACGGTCGCGCTGATTGAGGCTGCGCTGGCGGGGGAGTTGCTGGCCCCCCCGGCCTGAGACCAAAGCCTTCTGTGTTTGAAACCGATAGAACGGGCGCCCGTAACGGCGCCCGTTTCCACGTCTGACAGCTTATTTTCAGAAACTTCTGCCGGGACTCACTTCTTTTTGGCCGCTGAGGTGTTTATCTTTTGAACCAAGGATATTTTGGAGGACTTTATTATGATGCCAGCGGCGCGACTGACGGATATGCATGTCTGCCCCATGGTGACGCCCGGCGTCCCCCCCATTCCCCATGTTGGCGGCCCTGTGTCCGGCCCCTGCGTCCCGACCGTGCTGACCTGTGGCATGCCGCAGGCGGTGCTGGGCGATATGGCCGTCTGTGTCGGCCCTCCCGATACGCTGGCGAAAGGGTCCGCCACCGTGATGGTTGGCGGGAAACCTGCGGTGCGCATTGTCATGGACACCTGCGCCCATGGCGGCATGGTGGTTGTCGGCGCGCCGACCGTCATCATCGGCGGCTGAGCGGGCACCCTATGGTTTGCTTTTGCAAAGACCTTGATCTGGCCTCGGCGCTGCCCTCCGCGCAGCGGGACAGCCTGCGTGTGGACGCCCCGCCACCGCAGCTTGCCAATATGCTCAAGCTGATGAAACTGAATGCAAATCTCAGCGCGCGGGCCGACCTCAACCTGGCGGAGCTGCTGCCGGTCGATCAGAACTGGCTGACGGCCAATATTGCGGCGCAGGCCCCGAACGGGACGTTGCCGTCGGTGTTGCCTCCGCGCGGCGGACCGGTACTGTCGCTGGCGATGCGCCTTGCGGTGCCAGCGGCGCTCTTCCCGCTCGACGATCTTGCGGCCCTGAAGGACGAGCTGACCCAGGCCATCCTCAGCCTCGAAGAACACGTGATGGCGCAAACCCACTCGATTTCGCAAATGCCGTCACCCAGCTTCCGCAATCTCGCGCTCGGCGCCCATATGACACTCGCGCTGCGCACGCAGGGGCTCTGTCCGTTCGAGGTCATGGAGATGGAGCTGGGCGAGGCGATGACCATGGGCGACGCCGGCACCAGCATGGCCCGGCAGGATGCGACGCTGCAATTTTCCCGGCGCCTGCCCGGCATGCGGCTGCCGGCCTTTGGCCTGCCGTTGCCTCAATTGGCGCTGGCAACCCAATTGGCCGATCTGGCCTCTACCACTGCGGCCCTGAACAAGCCGCCGCTGACGCCCGAATTCATCGATCAGCTGAAACGCCAGTTCGCGGCCCTGCAGAATTTTCCCGTGCCGCGGATGAAAACCCCGCTGGCGCTGTTGATGGCCATGGCCGCTGAAATGGCGGATCTGGACGCGATCCATGAGGCCTTTGGCGAGGACGCGCTGACCCCCTCCGGCCAGTCCCGGATCAACGCCATGTTCACCCATTGGGCGAAAAAGCGCATCCCGCTGCCGTTGCCCGCCGCCGACCTGCAGAGCCAGTTCGAGCTGCTGCCGGAGCTTCAGGATGTGATCGATGGGGGGCAGACGGCCAATATGGCGGGGCCCGCCCTGATGTCATCAATGTCGGCGCAGATGCCGCCGCCGCCGATCACGCCCTTCCTCGAGGTGATCGCAGCATTGGGATCAGTGATGACGAAACTGATGGGGCAAAAGCCCTTTGGCGCATGTTCAGCCTGCGAAATGGCCTTCTGATCGATCAGAGTGCGAGGGAAGCGGCACCCGACGGGCGGTGGCGGCGTTCTGCGCGTTCTGGCCGGGGAAAGAGCCGTGTTTTCCGCTGCGCCGTTGCGCAGGCAGCGCACGCCCTGCTGAGCCGGACTTAAATCCGGACCGATATATCCTTTCCTGATCCCGGCGTGCTGGAACAGGAAAGGGTACTTCTCATGAACAAGGTCATTACCGACGGACTGCAATTGATGCCACCTGCATTTGGGGATGGGCTGGATGTCTGGTCCAGCGGCGATGGGGTGCCCGGCTCTGATACCTATGACGGGGCCGCCAATGCCGCGCTGGTCGCCGGGGACGCGGATTTTGGCGGCTGTCTGGAGATGCAGAAAACCGACAGCACCCAGCGCCTGCGATTCATGGGGGAAACACCGATTTTGCCGGGCTGCTACCTGCGGGTCACTGCGCGGGTCAAGGCGATGAGCGGGGCACTGCCCACGGTGCGCATCGCGGGCTGGGCAGGCGCCAGCAACGACAGCCACGTCTCTGGCGTGATTGAGGCCGGGCCCGGAGTCACCCTGTCGTCCTATGGCGAGGTGGTCGAGGTGCAGGCCATTGTCGGCACCGGCAGTCGCAATGGGGTCGATATGCCCTGGGGGCGCGACGCGGCCTACGGGCATCTGGGCCTCAACCTGACCGGACCGAACGGCGGTGTGGTCCGCATCGACGACATCATCATCGAAGACATCACCCAGGTGTTTTTGCGCGACATGCTGAGCATCGTCGATGTGGTCGATTTCGGTGCCATCGGTGACGGCACCACCGATTGTCACGCGGCCTTCGAGGCAGCGGATGACGCGGCCGACGGGCGGCGCATTCTGGTGCCCGAGGGGGTGTTTCGGATCAACAGCACCCTGTCCCTGAACCATGACGTGGTGTTTGAAGGGACGCTGACGATGCCGGATGCGGCCATGCTGCTTCTCACCAAGAGCTATTCCTATCCGACCTATGCCGCGGCCTTCGGAACTGAGGAACTGGCCTTCAAGAAGGCGTTTCAGGCGCTTTTGAACAGTGTCGATCACGAGAGCCTGGATCTGGGCGGGCGCCATATTTCGGTGTCAGAGCCCATCGACATGCAGGCGGCGGTGCCGAACCGCACCAGCTATGCCACCCGGCGTTACATCCGCAATGGCCAGTTCTCCGCGCAGGCCGGCTCGGCCTGGGATCATGACGTGGTCACGTCGCAGGCGACCTACAGCAGTTCCGACAACAGAAAGCTCACCAATGTTGCCAATATCTCAGCGATTGAGGTCGGGTCGCTGGTCGAGGGGACCGGGGTCGGGCGCGAGGTCTACGTCAACGCCAAGAATGTCGGTGCCAATGAGCTGACGCTCAGCCAGCCGCTGTTCGATGCGGAAGGCACCCAGAGCTTCAGCTTCACCCAATTCAAATACATGCTGGATTTTTCCGGCTTCTCTGCACTGAAGAAATTCGGCATCTCCGGGGTGGATTTTCAGTGCAACGGTGCCGCAAGCGGCCTGCGGTTGGCGCCGGCAGGCACGGTGTTTGCACTGCACGATTGCCATGTCACCAGACCGAAGGCGCGCGGCATTACCTCGATCGGGACCGGCTGTCAGGGGATGTTGGTGGACAATTGCCAGTTCCTGTCGAACGAGGATGCGGAGGACGTGTCGGACCGGACCAGCATCGCACTCAACGTCAATTCCAACGATGTAAAACTACGCCACAACCGGGCCACCCGCTTTCTGCACTGGGCGGTCATGGCCGGGTCCAACCATACCATCACCGGAAACCATTTTTTCCAGGGAGACAGTGTCGCGGGGGGCGTCCGGACCGCGGGGATCGTGGTGACGGATACCTATGCCTCGCATACGATTTCCGAGAACTACATCGACAATTGTTCGATCGAATGGACCAATGAATATGACGCCACTCCCGATTTCTCCACCGGGTTTTCGTTTTCCGCCATGTCGATCACCGACAATGTCTTCCTCAGCGGGGATGTGGCGAGCTGGTTCAGCTACATTGTGATCAAACCCTTTGGCACCGGGCATTTTCTGAACGGCGTCTCGGTCACAGGGAACAAATTCCGCTCGATCAACGGCACCATCGACCGGGCTGAACGGGTGGACACCAGTTTTGCCAATCTGGACTTTACCCGCACCAAGGATGTGTTCTTTGACGGCAATACGTTTCACAACGTCAACACCCACTCCCGCAACCCGCTTCGGGTGGACCGCGACCTCGCCAGTGTGGCCAGCACCTGGACAGTGGCGACAGATGGCAGGTTGCCGTTCAATGGCCACAGCCGTGGCGTCGACGGCGTGGTGATCGAAGGCGCGTTGCGCAATTCCGGGGGGGCTGTGGTCTACCCCTCTCACTATGTGCGCACCAATGAGGGCAGCAATCGCAACGAGGTCGATCTCGTCTGGCCGGAAGCCGTGCGCGGGGCAGTGCGGGTCCTTGTCCGTATGGACCGGTGAGCGTCGGGACGGCAGCAAGGGCACAGGCCGCAAGGGGCAGTCGGCATCTCGGGTCGAGGGGATGAGGCACAGGTGGCCGCGCAGGTTCAGCGCGGCCACCTGTCGGCGGTGCGGGCCGGTTCTGGTGCTGTCAGAACCTGTGCCACAATTCCATGCGCAGGCCATATCGCGCATCGCCAAAGGACCGTATCTCCAGCCCGGTGACCAGTTCCCGCTGCGGGGTCAGCCGAAACCGCAGGCCGGGCAGCAGCTTCCACAGCAGGTCTCCGCCCCGGGGTTGGTACAGTTCCACCTGCAGCAGCGGTGCCGGGCCCGAGGGGGCATTCAACCCCAGCGTGCCGTCCAGTTTCCAGGCTTGGGTCAGCCCTGCGTTCTGCCATTCAGCAGAGAGGTCAAAGGCGGCCCAGCCATCGCGCCCGGCGATGCGCAGCCCACGGCCTGCGGAGAGGGTGACCCGCTGCATCGCCGACCACTGCGCCGCCGGGCTGGTGTCACGGTTGGCACCGACAGCGACTTCGAGGGCGAGGCGCCAGCCGGTGTCATGTTGGCGCAGGGGCAGCCGGGCAAAGATCAGGGCATGGGCGGATCGGCTGCCGCTGTCCTCCGCTTGATTGATGTCGAGGCCGAGGGTCAGCCGCGGGCCGATACCATAGCTGCCATAGGTGCTGAGCTCCTGACCGGAGGGACGCAGGCGAAAGCCTGACGACAGGAAACCCGCACCTTCCTGTTCCATCCAGGCGCCGGCCATCGCGGGCCTGACGCCAATCAGCAATACGATGCAGATGAGAAGAAACTGGGCCACGGGTTTCGGCAACCGCTGACCTCCCGATGCCCTGCTGGTTTTCTCCTTGGTAATTCAGAACAGCATCGACTTTCAAGCGGGACCGGATACTCTCTGGATCAGGATGAGAAGGAGGATCTGATGCCGACAATTACTCAATCCAGCGATGTGCAGACCGTCATAACCACATTCGAGGTGACTCCGGGCACCTGTCAGGATCTGATGGATGCACTGCAAGAGGCGTATGCCGGCTTTATTTCGCGGCAACCGGGCTTTGTGGCGGCGGGGCTGCATGTGAACGACGCGCAGACCCGGATTGCGAATTATTCGCAATGGCAGCGTCGAGAGGATTTCATGGTGATGCTGCGAACAGACGAAATGCGACGCCGCAATCGGGAGCTGAACGCGCTGTGCCGCAGTTTCGAACCGGTCATGTATGATGTCGTGGCGACCTACAGCTAGGCTCTGACAGTCAGACCCTCAGAAGGCGGTCAGGAGCGGGCCGCGTCGACCACGCCGGTGTTCCGCACTTGGCTGCAGTGTCCCTGCGGGCCTCAGTTCGGCCCCTGCCATGGCTCATATCCTGGCCTATGCGGTGACCGTTGCGCAGGGGTCCGGCGTCGCGTCGGCCCCGGACGCCGCCGGGTCTCATCCGTGGCGAGGGGCTGGAACAAGGTCTGACACAAGGTCTGACACAAGGTCTGACACACGGGCGGGCACAAGGGCTGAGGCGAAGCGGATCGCGGCTTGGGGCAGAGACAGAAGAGCCGAGCGCAACAGTACCTTGTTGGACTGAATAACTGCGGCAATTTGTTGAAAGTGTTTCTTCTTTTTGTTGTCCGGGGTGCGCAGCAATATGGTTGTGGCTTCTTCCATCGCGGCAATCGTCGCCTCTTTGATCAGCGGAACCGCTGCCGGTTTCACCGCGCGGTGCTGCACAAAGATATTCTCGCGCAGATTGGGCTGGGCCGGGTCCAGGTTGGCCTCCACTGCGGCCCCGATCCGTTTCTCGATCAACTCCAGTGCCTGGGCGATCGGGGCATAGTCCCGGCTGCCGTTCAGGGCCTGCGCCCCGGTGCGATAGCTGCGGCGGTAGCAATCATAGCGGTAGATCTTTGGCGCGGCCTGACACTGGCGAAAGTCGGTTTTCAGCTGATCCACGATAGATTGGGTGGTGCCGTCGTTCAGCTGCACATTCCAGCCGCTGCGGCCACTGAAGCCGCGGTCAGCCATGGCCAGGGTGGAACTCAGAAGCAGCGCAAGCGTCGTGGCAAGGGCCAAACGGGTCATGACGGAATCCTCGGTGATCTGCGTGTCACGGGACCGGACGAGCGGTCGCGGGGCACTATTCGGGGAATTGAAGGCGGCACTGGGCGGCGGCCTCTGCGGCGCGATTTTGGGCGCCGGGCAGAGCGTCCTGCAGCCCGCGCAGCTTCCTGCGTTCTTCGGCGACATCAATGGGGACGGGGGTTTCAATGGTTCGATAGATCGTTTCAGGACAAGGGTAGTAACCGACGACCTTGCCATCATGAATCCGACGGCACCGGTAGAAGACCGTTTCCGGCAGGGTCTGGCGATGGATGGCATAGCCGCGCGCGATATTGCCTTCGGTTTCCTTGATTTCGGACACCAGCCGGGTCTGCTCTCCGGCGCCCTGGCGGATGCAGCGTTCCTGTGGTGTGGCACAGGCCGCAAGAAGGGCCAGCGCGGGAAGGAGGGGCAGGATGAAGCGGGACATGTGCGGCGTCCTTTGGGTCAGGGCTACAGAAATTGCGGATATAGGAATAACACGTCAAAATCCCATGTTATTCGATATCAGCGGCGTTTGCCTATAGGGTGGGGCGACCCCTGTCGTCTGAAACCGCAGGGCCTTCGGCCGGGCCGCCCCTTTTCCGCTTGCGTTCCCGCCGCCCTATCGCCCGCGCCGTTTGACATTGCCGCCGCGTTGTCCGGCGCGTCCGGCGGTGGAGCGGCCCCGCGACTTTGTTGCCTGTTCGGCTGCCGCCTCGACCGCTGATTGCCGGGCCAGCGGGTCGTCGGAGATTGCGAGATCCACCGCCTCCAGCCGTTTGACTTCATCGCGCAACCGGGCCGCTTCCTCAAACTCGAGGTTCTCTGCGGCCTTGCGCATCTCGTCCCGAAGCCCCGCCAGATGGGCCTCCAGATTGGCACCATGCATGGGTTTGTCGATCGTGGCCGTCACGCGCGACATGTCGGTGTCGCCCTGATAGAGGCCCGCCAGCACATCATCGACGTTCTTGCGCACGGTTGCGGGGGTGATGCCGTGTTCCTCGTTGTAGGCGATCTGTTTTTCCCGCCGGCGGTTGGTCTCGCCAATGGCGCGCTCCATCGACCCTGTGACCTTGTCCGCATACATGATGACCCGGCCATCGGCATTCCGCGCGGCGCGGCCGATGGTCTGGATCAGCGATGTTTCCGACCGCAGAAAGCCCTCTTTGTCGGCATCAAGAATGGCAACGAGGCCGCATTCCGGAATATCGAGCCCCTCGCGCAGCAGGTTGATCCCGACCAGCACGTCAAACGCCCCCAGCCGCAGATCTCGCAGGATCTCGATCCGCTCCAGCGTGTCGATGTCGCTGTGCATGTAGCGGATCTTGATCCCCTGTTCATGCAGGTATTCGGTCAGATCCTCCGCCATCCTCTTGGTCAGGACGGTGGCCAGAGTGCGGTAGCCCTGGGCGGTCACGCGGCGGATTTCGTCCAGCAGATCATCCACTTGCATCTCGACCGGTCGGATCTCGACCTGCGGGTCCAGCAGGCCGGTGGGGCGGATCACCTGTTCCGCGAACACACCGCCGGCCTGTTCCAGCTCCCAGGCCGAGGGGGTGGCGGAAACAAACACCGATTGCGGCCGCATGGCGTCCCATTCCTCGAACTTCAGCGGGCGGTTGTCCATGCAGGAGGGCAGGCGGAAGCCATGTTCCGCCAGCGTCATCTTGCGCCTGTGGTCACCCCGGTACATGCCGCCGATCTGCGGCACCGAAACATGGCTTTCATCGGCAAAGACGATGGCATTGTCGGGAATGAATTCGAACAGGGTCGGGGGCGGCTCGCCGGGGGCGCGGCCGGTCAGATAGCGTGAGTAATTCTCGATCCCGTTGCAATGACCCGTGGCCTCCAGCATTTCGATGTCGAAATTGGTTCGTTGCTCCAGCCGCTGCGCTTCCAGCAGCTTGCCCTCGCCGACCAGCTGGTCCAGCCGCAGGCGCAGCTCGGCCTTGATCGAGATCACCGCCTGGTTGAGCGTCGGTTTCGGCGTCACGTAGTGGGAATTCGCATAGATGCGGATTTTCTCAAAGCTGCCGGTGCGTTCGCCGGTCAACGGATCGAACTCGGTGATCGCCTCCAGTTCCTCGCCAAAGAAAGACAGCTTCCAGGCGCGGTCTTCAAGGTGCGCGGGAAAGACCTCCAGCGTGTCGCCACGAACCCGGAAGGACCCACGTTGAAACGCCTGATCATTGCGTTTGTATTGCTGTGCCACCAGGTCGGCCATGATCTGGCGCTGGTCGTAGTCCTGCCCGACCAGCAGATCCTGGGTCATCGCGGAATAGGTTTCCACGCTCCCGATGCCATAGATACAGGAGACCGAGGCAATGATGATGACGTCATCACGTTCCAGCAGGGACCGGGTCGCCGAGTGGCGCATGCGGTCGATCTGCTCGTTGATCTGGCTTTCCTTCTCGATATAGGTGTCGGATCGCGGCACATAGGCCTCGGGCTGGTAGTAATCGTAGAAAGACACGAAATACTCGACCGAGTTTTCGGGGAAGAAACCTTTGAATTCGCCATAAAGCTGCGCCGCCAGCGTCTTGTTCGGGGCGAGGATGATCGCAGGGCGCTGGGTTTCTTCGATGATCTTGGCCATGGTGAATGTCTTGCCGGTCCCCGTGGCGCCCAGCAGAACCTGATCGCGCTCGCCGTCCTTCACCCCCTGAGCGAGTTCCGCAATCGCTTTGGGCTGGTCCCCGGCCGGGGAGAATTCTGTTTGCATGACAAAGCGTTTGCCGCCTTCGAGCTTTGCACGTCGCTCTGGCGGCCGCTCCGCCATCATCGGCAGGGACTTGTCTGAATTGGCATATGGCATCTGCGACTCCTTGTCGGCACGCACAGAGAGTTTGGTCCGTTTTTGTTCTACTTCAAGGGGCCTGTCAAACTTTGCGGCCGGGCAGGGGCGGGTTGCAGGGCTGCAACCTCTGTCGGATGCGTGATATTTGCGATCTTGCCGATAGCGCCCATCCGGCGCATATAGGACGTCAGGAATCTACTTGAGGAGACAGCCATGCGCGCGCGGATTTACCGGCCAGCACGAAACGCCATGACCTCTGGCATGGCCAAGACGAAAAAATGGGTGCTGGATTTCGCACCTGAATCTGCCCGTGAAGTGGACCCCCTGATGGGCTGGACCTCTTCCTCTGACACGCAGAGCCAGGTTCGTCTGCGTTTCGACAGCAAGGAAGAGGCGCTGGAATACGCCCGCGATCACGGGATTGACGCCGAGGTGCAGGATCCCAAGACCCGCAAACCCAACCTGCGCGCAGGCGGTTACGGCGAGAATTTCGCCACCAATCGCCGAGGCCCCTGGACGCATTAATCCTGTGTAAATCGGGATCAAGTTGCGGCCGAATAGGCCACATGATCCGGCCGAGGTCTATTTTGAAGGGCGTGGATGTACCCGCTTTCAGTCGGCTTCGCGGTTATTGCTTTCGGCATCTGGTCCAGTGAGACGCTTCGACTGACCATCGACTCTCGCATGGACTGGCTTGGGCAGTGCGCATGTTGCTCCTGTTGAAGCCACTGAACTGAGAGGCCGATCGCTTCAGCGAGGCATCAGAGAGATGCAGATGAATGCGCATACGGCAGCGTAAGTCTGCGCAAGGGGTGTCAGGGGCGAAACGTACCGCCTGGTGTCCCTGGGCTGCTCTCTGAAAGACGGTGATAGAGGCGCTGGCGCTGATGCTCCGGCGCCTTTCGCGTATGGAGAGGATCCGGCGGAGGGCCGTTGTGCCCTCCCTGTATGAGCCTGAGCATGGCACAGTGGGGATGGCTTGGGTGGTGAGACCCTGGACACGAGGTCGCTTAGAAGCGGTGGGAACTCCGATGAAGACCATTAAGCCGACGCAAGCTGTCGCTGCGATCCTAGCCCGATATCAGCGTCGGAGAAATTGTCAGGTGCCCGTCACGGCAACAGATGTCTACGCCGACACCCTTGCTCGCGTCTGTGGAGACGACGTTGACCTCGAACCGGTCGAACGGGGCCTCATCCGCCTCAAGCGCCAGATGGTGATTTCCGGCCGAAGACTGGTCACGCTTCTTGCTCGCCATCTGCGCGAGATCAGACCTGAGTGACTCCTCCCGAGGCCTTCCTGGGGTACTGGGCTCAACACCAGATACGAATACACGAAGCGTCATCGCTCTTGGGAGCGCATGGTTTGCTTCAAGGGGCCATAGTCACCGCTCACGCCCGGCGCTGCAAGATGATCTGCCCTGGCTCGAACGGCGAAAAGATGTCGTTCGCTTCGCGTGCGAACGCACCCGTATCAGGACGTGGAAGCTGACATTCCCAGGGGGTCACGCCGCCAAGCCCGGCACGACCCGCATAGAGGGCGGGGAGTCGACATTCGCTGCGTAGTAGATGAGCGTCAGCTGTACGCAATCTGCGTCCGCTGCCAAGTTGCACCACCGAACCTAACCCAAGTTGTGAGGCCGTACTGAGCATCGCGGGGATCTGACCACCTTGGTGCGACCTGAGCAACGCAGCGGATGCTCACTTCCATCCAAATCGCTTTAATGGTGCGGAGGCCTCGAAGCGTCGGCATTATCTCCTTGCGAGACGCAAGCAAATGAAGAAAACTCGCTTCCATTTAGTCCTCAAGTTGCTACCGTCGGGATGAATTAGAGAGGCGGCGCTATATGTACCTTAAGAAGATTGTCATACGAAACTTTCGACGTTTGAAAGACGTCAAGATAGATTTCGAAGGAAACGAAACCGTCTTTGGGTAATCCCCCCTAAAAATAG
>NZ_VCNK01000119.1 GCF_006265095.1 Phaeobacter sp. B1627 | reverse complement strand
TCTATGGCGGAAACAACAATGACACGCTTGATGGAGGATCAGGTGATGATACGCTGGAAGGCGGGACCGGTGCGGATCATCTGATCGGTGGCAACGGGACCGATCTTGTTTCCTATGACGGCGCATCGTCCGGTGTTGTCGCGGATTTCCTAATCCTCTCATCTAATGCCGGTGATGCCGAAGGGGACACCTACGCCAGTGTAGAAAACCTCTCTGGATCTACACACAGGGATCGCCTCTATGCCAACGATAGCAACAACAAGCTCTGGGGCCAAAACGGCGATGACGATCTACATGGTCGCAACGGAAACGATAGCCTTTATGGCGGAAACAACAATGACCGCCTGAACGGCGGGCTTGGGGCTGACCGTCTAGACGGCGGTTCTGGTACCGATGAAGCCGCTTATTGGGACGCTACATCCGGTGTCCGAGCCGATCTCTCCAACGCGTCAAGCAATACCGGCGAAGCCGCAGGAGATACCTATATCTCCATCGAGAACATTGCCGGATCCAACCATGCCGATACGTTGGTCGGCAACAGTGGGAACAACACTCTCCTTGGCCGCGATGGCGCGGACAAGCTCTATGG
>NZ_VCNK01000118.1 GCF_006265095.1 Phaeobacter sp. B1627 | reverse complement strand
GAAATCACCCGCTATCTGATCCCCGTCGCGGCACAGCATTTGCGCCGGGTGCTGAAGGCGCATCCTGAACTGCCCCAGGGCGAAGGAGAAGGCGGCTCCAAGTGGTTCACCCTCGAAGAGGTGCTGGTGCTGCGGCAACATTTCGCCAGCGAGGGGATCTCGACCAAGGAATACCTGCCCTACCGGCCCAAGGGGGTGCCTGCAAAAGTGAC
>NZ_VCNK01000117.1 GCF_006265095.1 Phaeobacter sp. B1627 | reverse complement strand
GAGGGGATCTCGACCAAGGAATACCTGCCCTACCGGCCCAAGGGGGTGCCTGCAAAAGTGACGGCGGTGGCGAATTTCAAAGGCGGCGTCGGCAAGACCTCAACTGCGGCGCATCTGGCGATGTCGGCGGCGCTTGATGGCTACAAGGTGCTGGTGATCGACCTCGACAGCCAGGGGTCCATGACCTCCATCCTCGGCGGCAAGGTGGAGGACGAATGGTCCACGATCTTTCCGATGATCGCGCGCGACTATGCCCGCTCGGTGGTGGAGGAAAACGCGGTCCGGGCGGCGGCAGGTGATGCGGAACTGCCGCTGGATGAGACCCTGAGCGAGGCGCTGACGGTTTCGCCGCGAAACGTCATCCAGAAAACCCACTGGCCCAATATCGATCTGAT
>NZ_VCNK01000116.1 GCF_006265095.1 Phaeobacter sp. B1627 | reverse complement strand
GGTTGCGATACTCAGGTCGCAAACGGACGCACGACCCATCATTGAGCCAGAGCCGTCCCTTCTTTGGTTGTTTCATCGGCACTTTAAGCCCCTCGCGTCGCCATAAGCGTTCAACCCGCTTGTCGTTGATCTGCCAGCCTGCGTCCCTCAGCAAAGCCGCAACCCGGCGGTAGCCATATCGGCCATACTGGCGCGTCAATTCGATCATATCCGCGACCAAGCGCTCTTCGTCAGCACGCCCACGTGGCAATCGACGTTGTGTGGATCGGTGCTGGCCCAACACGCGACAAACCCGTCGCTCAGAAACCTTGAACTGACTGCGCACATGATCGAGGCAGGCCCGCCTACGCGAGGGGCTCAGGGGCTCCGCCCGTTCAGGCCTGAATTGATCCGCTGGATCAATTCCTAGACGGCCATCACTCCCGATGCGGCCTCCTTTAGGATCAGCTTGTCCAATGTCAGGTCAGAAACTGCCCGGCGAAGGCGCTCGTTCTCTTTCTGTAGCCGCTTCAGTTCCTTGAGCTGTTCTGTGCCCATTCCGCCGTACTTCTTCTTCCAGCGATAATAGGTTTGTTCAGTCACGCTGATCTGTCTGATTGCATCAATCCGGGGCATACCTTGCCCCATCAGAACTTCAACTTGCCGCAACTTCACAACAATCTCTTCAGGCTTGGGTCTCTTAATGGCCATCTCTGGTCCTCCGCTTTCCTAACTATAGGGGCGGACCACTTTAAAGGGGGAGGCTCA
>NZ_VCNK01000115.1 GCF_006265095.1 Phaeobacter sp. B1627 | reverse complement strand
GCCCTGTCGTGTTAATAGCCTTGCAGGTGCCACGAGTTCACGTGTCCCTCTCTCACTCCCTCTCAATAAGCTCCGGCCCATCATCTGCTGCGCGAAACCGCCTAACCGGATGGTTGTGCAAAACAGCGCTTGCGCCGAGATTCGTGTCCATGCTTCCGCTCATCCAGGCCTCGCGTTCCGAAGGGTCAAGAACAACCGGCATCCTGTGGTGCAAGCCTGACATCGCCGCGTTGGCGGCCCGCGTCATGATTGTACAGGTGGACATATCATTCCAGACCGAAATCAGTCCCGCGAAGTAGAGATTGGCCTCGTTGCCTGGCGAAGCAAAGAAATACGGCTGCCGATGAGCCTTCGGCCCGCTCCATTCATAGAAACCGCCAACCGGGATCAGACACCGCCCGCGGCGCCAAGCGGCGCCATAGGTCGGCTTGTCTTTTGCCTCTTCGATCCGTGCGTTGAAGGTAGTGGCCTTCCATTCGCGCGGGTCACTGCCCTTGAACCAGGAGGGGATCAGCCCCCACCGTGCCCAGAGCGCCTTTTGCGGCCCAGCGGTGAGGATAAGCGCCGGATCTGTCGGCTTGACGTTGAAACGTCGCGGGATCGGGTCGATTTTCAGCTCTGAGAAATCCAGCTCGGTCCCGCGCAAGTTCGGGTCAACAAAACGTCCGCACATGAGGCCTCCTCCTGCCTGGCAAGTGTCACATGCCATGCTCCTGCTGTCGCCCCCAATACGAAAGCGCACCATGAAAAGTTCATCAGTTTG
>NZ_VCNK01000114.1 GCF_006265095.1 Phaeobacter sp. B1627 | reverse complement strand
GGGGTGTCGAGAGGGGCGGAGCCCCTTCGGCCTGGGGGTTTCGAAAGGGGGATGCGCAGCGTTTCCTCTTCGCCGAAGAGAGATAAGACCGGACGGCAGTCCGAGGGTTATCTCTAGTAGGTTCTGCCATGCCCTTCGGGGGCGGGGGCAAAAAAGATAATCCGAAGACAAATCGCATTTCGGATTTTCGGCGTTTTCGCGGACTCTGATGTCCATGAAAGATCTGACCGACACCCCCGCTCTGAAATCGAAAGACGGCAACCCCCGCGCTGTCTCGATCCGTATCGAACCCCGCACGATGTCGAAAGCGAAGGGGACGCGGCGGCATGACTTCCGTATTGGAAAATTGCCGAAATACGTCAAAGCTGATCGCGTGAAACTCAATCGTACGCTGATGCCCTTGCGTCCGCTTGGCCAGATCCAGAAAGAAAATGCCGCGCTGCGCATCAAGGCATCTCGGCAGAGGGCGATGAAGCAGAATGCCCCTGTGATCATGGCGGGCATCATCACCTTCGGGACCGTGGCTGCTGAATTGTTTGGGGCCCTTCCTGTCGAGAAACAGGACGCGGCATTTCGGGAACTGGCAAAAGCGGTGGCGTCGGAACTGGATACATCTCTCGAATCGCTCGTGGTTCACCTGGACGAGACGACCATCCATGCGCATTTCACTTTGCGCGCCTACACCAATGCGGGTCTTTCGATGAGTGAAGCCGCGAAGCGTGGCACACTCTCGAGGCTTCAGGATCTCGCAGCGGAGGTCATGCAGAGCTACGACAGTG
>NZ_VCNK01000113.1 GCF_006265095.1 Phaeobacter sp. B1627 | reverse complement strand
TGAAGTGGTCCCAGCTTTTCGGACAGTTTTGCGGCGTTTCTAAGGTGTATCGTGTCTAGGTTTCATGCTGCTTTTTGCTCTTCCAAGCCCGCCCAATATGCGTCGTCGGGCGTCTGCCGATCAAGCGCGGAATGGGGCCGCTCGGTGTTGTAGAATGCCATCCAGTCCTTGATGACGCGTCGAGCCTGGAAGCCGTCGCTGATCTCTTCGAGATAGATCGCCTCCTGCTTCAGCGACCGCCACAGCCGTTCGATGAAGATGTTATCGAGGTAGCGGCCCCGCCCATCCATTGAGATGCGCACGCCTGTCTCGGTCAGCGTCGTGATCCAGGCCGATCCGGTGAACTGCGATCCTTGATCCGTATTCATAATCTCGGGCGGGCCGTATTTGGCGATAGCTTCGTTCAGCGCATCGACGCAGAAGTCGGCGTGCATCGTGTTTGAAAGCCTCCAGCTCAGGACTTTGCGCGTCGCCCAATCCATGATCGCCACGAGATACAGGAAGCCATTCCTGACCGGGACGAATGTGATGTCGGCGCACCAGACCTGGTTCGGTCGGTCGATCTGCATCTTCCTCAGCAGATACGGATAGACCGGATGCTGGGGATGCGGCTGGCTGGTTCTGGGCCGTTTGTAGATTGCTTCCAAGCCCATCTTTGCCATCAGCCTTCTGACGCGATGACGCCCGACAATAATCCCTTCCCGGCGCAGATAGGCCGCGATCTGGCGTGACCCGAAGAACGGGTATCTGGTGAAGACGCGGTCGATCTCTTTCATCATCGCCAGCGTGTCAGCGGCG
>NZ_VCNK01000112.1 GCF_006265095.1 Phaeobacter sp. B1627 | reverse complement strand
GATACCCGTACTATTCTTCAAATGCTTGCGGGGATGTTCGCCCTTTCGGTCTGGCGAGAAGTAATAGACCGCGCCCGGCGGCGCTTGCCCTGCCCATGGCCGCTGATCACGCACATACGTCCAAATGCGGCCCTGCTTGACGCCTTTTCCAAGCCCTTTGGATTTGGCGGAACGGTCGAGCACGCGGATTGGAGTATCGTCAGCATGCAGGATGTCACTGGCCATTATGTCGGCTTCAATGCGCTCGATCAGCGGTGTCAGGGTCCGCATCGCAGCCCCGCACCAATCGACCAGTGTAGTGTCCGGGATATCGGCGCCCATGCGCTCAAAAATCTCGTGCTGACGATAAAGCGGGACGTGGTCGTCGAACTTAGACGTGAGGATGTATGCCAGAAGGCCGGGTCCGGCCATAGAGCGCGGGATCGGGCGGCTCGGGGCTGGTTCCTGCACGATCTTTTCACAGCGGCGGCAGGACTTCTTGATCCGGGCGATCTCGATGACCTTCAGTTGGGCTGCGATCATGTCGATCAATTCACTCACATCCTCGCCCAAGACGCGCAGGTCACCGCCGCAATCAGGGCAGCTGTCGCCGGGGTCGAGTTCCCGGCGTTCGCGCGGGGCATCCTTCGAGATGCGCGGGCGGCGGCGCGGCAGTTTCTCTTCTGGGACGGCTTCGTTTGACGTGGTGATGTCATCCTCGACATCCGCGTCCGGCCCCGCCGCTCCATCGGCCTCGGCCATGGCGACCTGCAGGTCTTCGAGCGCCAGCTCCAACTGTTCGATCTCGCGCTCGATCTTCTCAGAGCTTTT
>NZ_VCNK01000111.1 GCF_006265095.1 Phaeobacter sp. B1627 | reverse complement strand
GCTAGCTTTAAACCGGGGACATTTCAGGGGAGCAGGTCACAACTTCAACACTCATCACATTGGCACATTACGATGCAGTCGGGAGGCGGCGTCCACGCTATCAACAAGGCCAACATGCACTGTCAATGATGAAAGTACTATCCAAATTGATAGCCCCCCCAAAAAAAGGATAGATGTTCGCCAGTATGAGTATATGACACTATTCCGAATGATTGATGAATGTACGACAGCTCTATCATGGCAATGGCGCTCTCCAAATTATGGTTAATATACATCAAATTAGGATTCGGAAATGCGCGACTTCAATAGAATCAAGGACACTAAACCAGAAGCGTCAAATCGATACATAACGCGAGAAAAAGATAGCTCCCTCTCCAGTACAATCTCAAACGTACTGGCAGAATCCATGCCATACTTAAGAGGTGGAGTAAAAGATTGGTTCGCTGCTTCCGATCGAAAGGCGTTATTCATTGGTCTTCCTCTCAGACCACAAGATACGACCAACCATTTCGTTGAAGGTGTTTGGTGGACTGTAAAGTCGTTTCAAGTTGTCGATCAAGCAATCGACGCGATCTGGAATGAGGAATTTTATTGTGTCTTCGTTTCTATTCGAGACGTTGATGAATTTGCGCCAGCAGTGGCCTCTCGGATAAAAGGTATGAAAAACAGCGTTATGCCTAAAATTGTGGCTTTCGACAGTTATGTTCCCAAATACCTGAACGAAAACTTGATCCGCTCTGGAGTAGACAAAGTTGTCATTAGTCACCGCCTCCAAAGGCAGGATGCAAATCATTAAGAACCACTTAGGGTCAGGACCCATTGATTT
>NZ_VCNK01000110.1 GCF_006265095.1 Phaeobacter sp. B1627 | reverse complement strand
GAGCGTGACAAAAACGACCGTTTAATTTCATTTACTTTCTACTTTCCAAGCATCCTTTGGCATTAAATCGAAAAACCACTCCGGGATCTTTCGAAATTGGCATTGCAGGATTGATATATATACGAACGCTATTTGAATCGCTTTCTAACTCATCAACGTACTCTTGAGACTGCCCACAATCCAAACGCCAATTGTGAATATTATCATCTACGCGCCAGCCATTTCTCTTAGCTGTTTCAATGATTGAACTTTTTTAACACACGAGGCTTCTGCCGCGCTCCTTAGAAAGCCATTATAAGCTGTCAGAAATCTGTTTACACCTCTCGTGTCCCAAATTTGGAGATGCAGATAGCCCGCATAAATGGTCACGGCCAACGCAACCATGATCCACAAAACCGAACTCCTAAAAATTTCTAGCAAACCTGATCCCCCAACTGTTGACAGCCGCGCGGCACATTGATCGTATGAACCCAGTTTTAAAATACCTTCGCACTAAGGATGTTTCAATGACAGATTACGTTATACCAATTGTTTGGCCTAGTTATCCAATCCAGACGGGAGTGTCAGGTCAGGCCATTAGCGTTCCTGGTCTCGGTCATGCCGGTGTAGTTGTGGTCAACGGCACAACTGGGGCGACACAATACTATGAATATGGTCGGTATGACGAGTTAGACCAAGGAGAGGTAAGATTTGCAGGTACGAATGGAATACCTGCCATTCAATCCATTAGTGTTGGCCCAAACGGTATCGATTCCACAAGCTTCACGAATTCTTTGGAAGCACTCTCTGACTACTATGGGCTAGGAACCCCCGGTATGGGAACGGTGAAGTGGTCCCAGAAAACTGG
>NZ_VCNK01000011.1 GCF_006265095.1 Phaeobacter sp. B1627 | reverse complement strand
CTGGCTATGAGTCCTGACCCTAGTTCACGAGGTGGGCTGACTGCAGAACCCTTGCCAGGCCTACAAGGGCCACCTCCCGCAACATTCCGGAGTGGCCGGGATTTCGCGGCATGGGTGGGGCTCGTTCCGCGCCAGCATTCGACGGGTGGCAAGTCGCGCCTCGGAAGGGTGTCGAAGATGGGCGATGAATTCAGTTGGCCCCTGCCCGAGGCGGCAGGCATCATGGGTGAGGTGCTGGCCGACCTTGCCGACAGCGGGCCTGAGGATGGGCGCCTCGCCCACTGTGCCTGTTGTGACCTCGCCTGATGTGACTTCGAGGGCCCGAACCTCCATCGGGTCCTCGTCAATCCCCAAGTGCATTTTGCGCCAAATGCGGCGTTTGGAGCCGCCATGCTTGGCGTTTGTCGGACAAACAGTTCCCCGGACCGTTTGCTAACCCTCCTCACTCCACACGCCTTCGCCCTCGGCTTTGATGGCTGTGCTATCGATCGGGAAGGTCGGCGGACCGGTGCCGCCACGATACGGCAGCTCCACGTTCAGCATTGTCTGGCGGCGGCACAGCCTGCTGCAATCGGGCACTGTCCGGTCCAGTCCGACCAGCCGCGGAAGGCTCTCGACGAAACCAGTCGTCTGCCTCAGAGGCTTGCAGAGCAGGACTTTGATGGTCAGAGAGGTCAGGACCGCCGCATCGCTGAACTGCTGTTTTCGACCACGCTTGCCGGTCAGCGGGGGCCGCCATGTGATCCCGGGATCGAACCAAATCGTCAAAGATCCACGCTGCTTCAGCGCAGCATTGCAAGTCGACCAGCTCGTGGTTCTGCACTGTTTGGGCCCAACTGCTCATGTCCCCCTGCGATCATTCTGGGTGCATGCAACAAAGCCCAGCAAACCGCACGGTCGACGCCGCCCACCTGCCCCATTTGGCTGGAAATATGGATAAAGGATCCGGGCTTGCCTGCAGCGATCATATCTCTGACGGGACAGGCAAACAGAGAATAGGTGGATCGCAGACTGAGATCCAGTACGGCATCAAAACTTTCGGGGGACGCCGCCACCGTAGGACTGTGACGGGCTCCTCCTGCCGAATTCACGACAATATCGAACGCCCCATCACCCAGAACGCTGTCATGGGCCCTCAAGTCGGTCTGATCGCGAACCCGCGATTCTGCGGCATATCCGCTCCGAACCATCGCGGTCACACTGTTCTCCAACCGGACCGTATCACAGGCAGCACAGAGAATATGCGCACCCGCCGCCGCCAATGCCACGGCACAGCCCGATACCGGAAGAGGCCCGGGTCACCAATGCGCGCTTTGCCGGAGAGTTCGAAAAAGCCGAGCCCCACCGCCCCAAAAACACAAAAGGTATCCGCCCCGCAGCGGCGGACGTGATTTTCTTCCGAGTTCGTAAACCTCACTCAAAGACCACCGCCATGATCCCGCCCCGAGAGCATTTCATCTTTTCAAAATACCTCGGGGAAGGCCATAGGCCGGGGGCAGCGCCCCATTTGCGACATTTGCCTATTGTTCCTATGATCCGTCTTGGCCCGGGCCCTCTCCACAAAGGACGATCAGACATGAATGAAGCTACAGACTGGGTCGAACGTTTTCCAGGATTGTCGCATCTGGATGTCTCGACGAAAGGCTGGCTGCTGGAGCAAAGCAAGGTGGTCCGCATCCCCAAAGGCGCCACCGTTTTCGGTCCGGGCAATTCGCCGGAAAACATGCTGTTTCTTCTGGATGGCACCATCCGGGTTCAGCAAGTTTCCGATACCGGGCATGAAATTGTTCTGTACCGAATTCACGCCGGGGAAAGCTGCGTTCTGACCACCGCTTGCCTGCTCGCATACGAGGACTACTCCGCAGAAGGTGTTTCAGAAACCGAAGTCTCTGCCGCCGCTGTTCCACGCGCTCTCTTTGACATGTTGGTGGCGCAATCCAAACCCTTCCGCGATTTTGTGTTTGCCGCGTTTTCCAAACGGATCACCGATCTCTTCCTGATGATCGACGAAGTTGCCTTTCAGCGCATGGACGTGCGCCTGGCAAACCGGCTGATCGACCTGTCTGCCGGGCGCGACGAATTGGATGCAACGCACCAGAAACTCTCCGTCGAACTGGGCACCGCACGTGAGGTGATCTCGCGGCAACTACAGGAATTCCAGCGTCGCGGGTGGATCCGGCAGGCACGAGGATGCATCCACATTCTTGATCGCGACAAACTGCAGAAATTGGCGGATCATGACGCGTAGCCGAAAATCTGAAACTTGGTGACATTGTCACCGTAGAGCCGGGCCTGGCGGTGCTACTCATTGGGTGGATGTGCGACAGGAGGCTGAAACATGATCAGAAATATGGGACCACTCGACCGGTTGGCCCGGACAGTATTGGGGCTGATCTTGCTGGCAGCTCCGTATCTCAGCGGTCTGGCGCCGCTGGAGAGCCGCATTGCGACAATTTTCCTGGTGGCGGCAGGTTTGGTGATGCTGCTCACCGCCGCCTTGGGGAGCTGCCCACTCTACCGCATCCTTGGTCTGAAGACATGCAAAGCCTGCGACTGAAGGCCATTGCGCAAGTCGAAAACCAGAAAACCCGCTTCCCGTTGCGGCATCGCGTTTGACAGGGATCATTTCTGCAGAAAAATTTCTGTCTACACTGTCGAGGTGCAACGGCTCGCGTATCTGACCCAAAGGAGGATCACACTATGACCTACCCGGTAAACCTGGATGTCAAACCCGAGGTCTCGGCTCATTTTGACGAGGCGACGAATACCATCAGCTATATCGTCAAGGATCCGGGCAGCGATCATTGCTCGATTATCGACAGCGTCATGGACATCGACTATGCCGCTGGGCGCATCACCTATGATCATGCGGATGCGCTGATCGCCGAGGTCAAGGACCGCGGTCTGACTGTTGACTGGATCATCGAAACCCATGTGCATGCCGACCACCTGAGTGCTGCGCCCTATCTGCAAGAGGCGCTCGGTGGCAAGATCGGCGTCGGCGAAAAAATCATGGTGGTGCAGGAGACCTTTGGCAAAATCTTCAACGAAGGCACCGAATTCCAACGCGACGGATCGCAGTTCGACGCGCTGTTCAAGGACGGGGACACCTATCGGGTGGGCGGGATGCAGGGGTTTGCCATGTACACGCCCGGTCATACACCCGCCTGCATGGTCCATGTGATGGGAAATGCAGCCTTCGTGGGCGACACTTTGTTCATGCCCGACGGCGGTTCTGCCCGCGCCGATTTCCCGGGCGGCGATGCGGGGCAGCTCTATGACAGCATCCAAAAGGTTCTGAGCCTG
Source organism: Phaeobacter sp. B1627 (assembly GCF_006265095.1). Taxonomy (GTDB): domain Bacteria; phylum Pseudomonadota; class Alphaproteobacteria; order Rhodobacterales; family Rhodobacteraceae; genus Epibacterium. The sequence continues at coordinate 83,644 of NZ_VCNK01000011.1, read as the reverse complement.
CCGGACGAAATGCGCCTCTTCATGTGCCACGACTATGGCCCCAACGACCGCGCCATCCAGTGGGAGACCACGGTCGCCGAGGAAAAGGCGCACAACATTCACGTGGGTGGCAGCAAGACGCGCGAAGAGTTTATCAAGTTTCGCACCGAGCGCGATGCGCAACTGGCGATGCCCAAGCTCATCATCCCGTCGCTGCAGGTCAATATGCGCGCGGGTGAGGTGCCAAAGGACAAGGATGGCAAGCCGATGCTCAAGGTCCCCGTGAACGGGATCTGAATGCCCGGACGGTCAATCAAAACGAAGCCCGGATCCCCGCTTGGCCTCGCCCTTTGTCCCGCCCCCATGTTGAGTTGCGATAGAATCGAGCGCCGTACATGAAGAGTTTCCTGCCGATCCTGAGTTGGGGACGGAGCTACGACCGCTCCGCGTTGTCCAACGATCTGATGGCGGCGGTGATCGTGACGATCATGCTGATCCCGCAATCGCTGGCCTATGCGCTTCTGGCCGGCTTGCCGGCAGAGGCCGGGCTTTATGCGTCGATTGTGCCGATCCTGCTCTATACGGTGTTTGGCACCAGCAACGCGCTGGCAGTGGGCCCGGTCGCCGTGGTCTCATTGATGACAGCGGCCGCGCTCAGCACAATCGCGGAGCAAGGCACCATGGGCTATGGTGTTGCGGCCTTGTCTCTGGCGGGATTGTCCGGCGTGATGTTGCTGGCGATGGGCCTGTTTCGTCTCGGCTTTGTGGCCAACTTCCTCTCCCATCCGGTGATCGCGGGTTTCATTACAGCATCGGGCCTGATTATCGCCACCAGCCAGCTGAAACACGTCTTCGGTATCGACGCGCAAGGGCACAACCTGCTGGAGCTGATGCTTTCTTTGGCTGAACACGCACGGCAGACGAACTGGATCACGGCGGTGATTGGTGTGGCGGCCACCGCTTTCCTGTTTTGGGTGCGCTCCGGGCTGAAACCGCTCCTGCAGCGGATCGGTGTCGCCGGGGCAGTCGCAAACGTGATGGTCAAGACCGGCCCCGTTGCAGTTGTCGTCGCCACCACGCTCGTGGTCTGGGGCTTCGGCCTGGCGGATCACGGGGTCGCCATCGTCGGAGCGGTTCCGCAAAGCCTGCCGCCCTTTACCCTGCCGGATCTGTCCCCGGAATTGCTCGGTCAGTTGCTGATCCCGGCCTTCCTGATCTCGATCATTGGCTTTGTGGAATCGATTTCTGTTGCCCAGACATTGGCCGCCAAGAAACGCCAGCGCATCGACCCCGATCAGGAGCTGATCGGACTGGGGGCCGCCAACCTCGGAGCCGCATTCACCGGGGGGTTTCCGGTGACCGGCGGGTTTTCCCGGTCCGTCGTCAATTTCGACGCGGGGGCACAGACCCCGGCAGCCGGGGCCTTTACCGCAGTTGGTCTCGCCATTTCAGCCCTCGCGCTCACACCGCTGATCTATTTCCTGCCAAAGGCGACTCTGGCGGCGACCATCATTGTGGCAGTGCTGAGCCTTGTTGATTTTTCAATTCTGAAGCGCAGTTGGGGCTATTCCAAAGCTGACTTTGCCGCGGTGCTGGCCACCATTGTCGTGACGCTCGGGCTTGGCGTCGAGGCAGGCGTATCGGCGGGCGTTGGAATATCGATCCTGCTGCATCTCTACGCCACATCCAAACCGCATATCGCGGAGGTCGGTCAGATGCCCGGCACCGAGCATTTCCGCAATATCCTGCGTCACGATGTGATCACCGATCCTGCGATCGTGACCCTGCGGGTTGATGAGAGCCTGTATTTTGCCAATGCCCGCTATCTGGAAGATGTAGTGCAAAAGCGGGTGGCTCGCGATCCGGCTATCCGCCATGTGATCCTCCAGTGTTCGGCCGTCAATGACATCGACCTCAGCGCGCTGGAGTCCCTTGAGGCCATCAATCAAAGGCTGTGGGAAATGGGCGTGACGCTGCACCTCTCTGAGGTCAAGGGCCCGGTGATGGACCGGCTGCAGGATCAACATTTCCTGGAGGCGATGACCGGACGCGTGTTCCTGTCGCAATATGAGGCAACGCAAGCGATCGCGCTGCAGACAGCATCCCGGCGCAAAGCGTGACAGATGTCACCGCAACAGGTTGATATGGTTTAGGAGAGACGCGCGCTTTGGCCTGCCGGTGCGGCGAGGAATCCGCCCCGCGAGTATGGTGGTGGATGTCGCCGCAGGCGTCCCGGGCACAGAAAACACCCGACCACCGCCGATATCTGAGCCTGGCTCGACAGCCCCGGCCAACCTGTGGCACTAGAAGATGCGGCACACCCGCCCCTCAGACATCCGCATATTACACCAAAACAACAAGCGGTGCAGAGGCACCCTCTCACTCAAACCCAACGATCCGACGGGAGCGAATTTTCAATGCTACGAACTGTATCCCTCTGGCTGGTGGGGCTGGTCGTTCTGGCCTGCTACGCTGTGCCCTACGGCTTTCTTGGCGATACGCCGAGCTGGACCGGAGCCTTTCTTTTCTGGACCCTTGCAGGGCTTGCGATCATCGTATTGAACGCACTTGCGACCGCCTCTTTCTCGGAGGACGAAGAATGAGTCCGTCGTACATCTGGTGGGGGATCGCCGCCTATGTGGTCGTCTCCATTGCCGTCGCGCTGCTGTCGCGCGCGGGCAAATCCACGACGATGACCGATTATTTCCTCGGTGGCCGCAGCATGGGTGGCGTGGTCTCGGCGCTGAGCTATTCCGCCACCACCTATTCCGCCTTCATGATGGTCGGGCTTGCGGGTCTGACCTACAAGGGTGGCGTCGGCGCGCTGGGCTTTGAAATCGTCTATTTCGCCGGTGTGTCGCTGGTCGCGATCTTCGGGCCCCGCTTTTGGGCGGTGGGCAAGAGATACGGCTTTGTCACCCCCTCCGAAATGCTCGGCGCGCGCTATGGCAGCCGCCATGTCGCGATTGCGGCGGCGGTGGTCAGCTGCATTTTCCTGATCCCCTATTGCGCAGTTCAGCTGTCCGGGATCGGATACCTGCTGTCCGGCATGTCCGGCGGCGCGATCCCCTTTGGCACCGGCCTGCTGATTGCAACGGCGCTGGCGATTTTCTTCTCCTATGCGGCGGGCATCCGTTCCGTGATGTGGACCGACAGCCTGCAGGCGCTGGTGATGATTTTGGCCTCGACCGCGGTCGCGGTGCTGGTGGTGAGCGAACTGGGCGGTTTCACCGGGCTGTTTGCCACCGTGGCAGAGCGCAAGCCGGAGATGCTGACCGTGCCCGGACCCGGACTGTTCAGCCTGCAGACCTTTATCGGGCTGACCATTCCATGGTTCTTCTTCTCAATCTCCAATCCACAGGTCAGCCAGCGTCTGTTCATGCCGAAATCCAAAGCGGACCTGCGCCGGATGCTGCTGATCTTCCTGTGCTTTGGCCTGATCTACACGCTGGTGTCGGTGATCTGGGGCTTTTCCGCCTTCGTCGCCTTCCCCGATCTGGAGCGCGCGGATCTTGCGACATCGGTTTTGCTTGCTTCGGATTTCGTCCCGCCTGTTCTTGGTGTGATCGTGATGGTCGGCATTCTGGCAGCTGCGGTTTCCACAATCGACTCCATCCTGCTGACCTTGTCGTCGATGGTGGCGCGGGATGTCTGGGGCAACGTTGGCGGCGACACATCCGACCACCGCCAACTGTGGATCGGCAAGCTGGTGATTCCGGTCATTTCGGTCCTCGCACTGGGATTTGCCGCGCTGGAGCTGAGCCTGATCTCCATCCTCTCCGTCGCAGCGTCAGCGGGCCTCGTGGTCACCGTTCCCGCCATCGTCGGCACCTTCTTCTGGAAGCGCGGCACAGCTGCGGGCGCCCTGACTTCTATCGCGGGCGGCGGTTTGTTTGTCATCGTGATGTACATGACCGGCAACAGGCTGTTTGGCTATAACGCAGGCATACTCGGCTTGCCGTTCGCCACCCTGCTGTTTGTCGGCATCAGCCTGCTGACCCGCCGCAGCACGGAGATCACAGAGGGCTTCGTCGCCTCTGGTGGATCCTCGGCTCCGTCGGGCGTCGTGAAACCTGGCTGAGCCTGCCCCCTGGGCCGCCCCACTCACGGCGCTTGAACCCCGCCTCCTGCACGCTCTTGGGTGCCGGGGGCACCGCTGTCTTGGCCGATGGCGCGAGGTGACCGGCGATGACATTGAACGGTGGATCCGGAATTTGGCGATGCGCCTGTGACAGGCGCCGCCCACAGCCCAGCAACCCATCATGGAATTGAGCGAAATCAAATGGGCTGCGCCGCAACCAACTACGCTGGGACGGAAATTCTGTGAGCAAAAGAAGTCAATGCAACGCAAAGACGACGACCCATGGGCGCATCCGCATGCGAATTTCATCACCGGCACGACTCCGGAGCACAGACTTCGGTTTCTCGCCGGATGTGCGATTCTTGCGCCGTCGTTTCACAATACGCAGCCCTGGCTGTTCGCTTCCGGTCCGGATTGGCTTGATGTCCTTGCCGACCGGACACGCGCACTTGCGGTTGTCGACCCCGAGGGCCGGGAGCTGACAATCAGCTGCGGGGCTGCGATCGGAACCTTCGAAACTGCGGCCCGTCGCCTGTCCCTGAACACCACCGTGACCCGATGCCCCGATCCCCACTTTCCAGATCACCTTGCGCAGATCACAGTCGCGCAAGGGCAACCACCTGATGACCGTGACCTGTCGATGTTCGATGCCATCGCAAAACGGCGCACGGACCGCAGCGACTACCGTCCCGGAGACCTGCCTCAGGATCTGATGGCCGAGTGTTGCCGCATCGCTGAAAGCCTCGGGACACGCGTCAGGTTCTTTAGCAATGATACTGCACGCAGAACCCTTGTGAATATGGTTGCTGAGGCAGACAGGATCCAGGCCGAAGACCCCGGTTTTCGCCGCGAACGGGCCACATGGATGCATTTGTCCCGGCGCGAAATCGGGGAAGGCATCTCCGGAGCGGGTTTGCGAACGCCCTATGTTTCTGCCCCCGCCGCCCGGTTGCTGGCCCCGACCTTTGATCAGGACTGCAACACGGCTGCCGTCGATACAACGAAAACAATGGCCGGTTCGCCGACCCTGGCCCTGCTGTCCAGCACCGCCGATACCGTCGGCGACTGGCTTGACACCGGTCGCACCCTCGCACGGATGCTGTTGGTGCTGACCGCCCGAGGTTTCACGACATCCTACCTGAACCAGCCGATTGAAATCGCGGCGCTTCGCTTCGAACTGGGACGGGCGGCGGGCGAGGACAGGAAGCCGCAGATCCTCCTGCGGATCGGCCGCTCAGATGAGATCCCGTCCCCCTCTGTGCGCAGGGCGCTGTCCGACGTCATGATCACCACATGAGCCAATGCTCATGCCGCCATATCGTGCAGCGCCTTCTGATCCAGGACGATGACAGACTTCGAATTCTCCAGCGTGATGAGTTTCGATTTGCGCAGCATGGTCATGGTCCGGCTGACCGTCTCGACGGTCAGACCCAGAAAATCGGCGATATCGGCCCGGTTCATCGGAAATTCAAAATGAGTATAGGCCCCCAGCGACGTGCCTGTGCGCTCCATCAGGACGGACAGGAAAGACGCGGTCTTTTCCCGCGCCGATTTCCGCCCCAGCATCATGAAGTGATCCTGCATGGACCCGATCTCCCTGAGCGCCGCCTGCACGAGCCTCCGGTGCAGCTCAGGATTGCGGTCGCCACTCACCAGATCGGTCACACTGTGGACAACCACTTCGGCGGTTGAAAGCGCGTCGCATTCCGCATGATAAAGCCCATCCTGCGGGAAGCCGACGATGTCGCCGGGATAGCCGAAGGCGATGACCTGACGACGACCGTCCTCAAGCACTTTGGTCAGCCGCAGGACGCCATGGGTCACTTCATAGATATGGCGAACCTCATCGCCCTCGCGGAAGAGGTTCTGAGAGGCCTTCAGGGCGCGGGTCTGGACCGCATTCACATTTTGGCCCCGCAGCGCGCCGCACGTGGTAGGCGCTGGCAAAGTCTCGACATCAGACGCGTTGGAAATATACATGACCGGTCTCCCTGTTCTGTCGGGACGACCTTGACCCGCCATTGTAAGAGAGGAGGCTGCCGGAGTGTAAAGTTTTGTAGTCTTTTGTCATGCCACTGATCTACAGTGCACTTGCGGCATGGTCTGATCATACGCATGGCGCAATTTGCAAGGGGCACCCGGGTGAGTTCAAACACTATACTTATCGTGGATGATGAGCCAAAGGTCAGGCTGCTCCTGAGGCGATGTCTGGAGAGCGATGGTTTCGCCGTCATCGAAGCCGAAGATGAAGCGGGAACCCTCGCAGCGCTGCGCTCTCAGGACATCAGGCTGGTGACCTTGGATGTCAACCTGGGCGGCGAGAACGGTCTCGAAATCGCAAAGACGATCCGGCATCGGTCCGACGTACCGATCATCATGGTCTCTGGCCGCGATGATGTCATCGACCGGGTCGTGGGCCTTGAGATCGGAGCGGATGACTACATTACCAAGCCGTTTCATGTCCGTGAGGTTCTGGCCCGGGTCCGTACCGTCCTGCGCCGCACAACTCACAATGAAGCTGCGCAACCAGTCACGGCTGCCCCGCATGAAACTCCGCCGGATGCAGAAGAGGCCGTGACCTTCGACGGGCTGACCGCCTTTCTTGACCGGTTTGAGCTGGTCGACCGCAACGGAAGCCGGATTGAAATGACCAGCGGAGACTTCCGGCTGCTGGCGATCTTTCTACGCAACCCGAAACGGATGTTGTCGCGCGACCGGATCATGGATTTGCTGCATGGGGTGGAATGGTCTCCGCTCGACCGCTCGATTGACAATCACGTGGCCAAGCTGCGCAAGAAAATTGAACGGGACCCGGCGACCCCGGTTCTCATCAAGACGGTTCGGGGGATCGGCTACATGTTTGCGACCGACGTCAAACGCTCCGGCACATAGCTATGCATCCAAAACGGCATTGATCGCCTCAGCCAGGGCAGTCTGGCGGTAGGGTTTTCGCAGCAGCCGCAGGTTCCGGGCCGAGAGCTTTTCGCCATTCATCAGCTCTTCGGCATAGCCGGACGTCAGCAGAACCCTCACCTCAGGCCGGGTTTCCTGCACATGTTCGGCCACCTCATATCCGGACATGCCTCCGGGCATCACAAGATCGGTGAACACCAGATCGATATCGGTATTTTCGGCCAGCACCGCAATCGCCGCCGGGCCGTGAATGGCCTCCAGCACGATATGCCCCAAGGCCTCAAGGCGCCCTCTGGTCAGCCGCCGGACACGTTCGTCATCCTCAACCACAAGGATCGTTCTTCCGGTCGCGGACTGCAGCGCTGGCTCTGTCTTTTTCTCGTCCGATGGGGCTGTGCTGTCACGGTGTCGCGGCAGGTAGAGATTGACGGTCGTGCCTTTTTTCAGCTCGCTGTAGATCGTCACATGGCCGCCCGACTGCTTGCCGAACCCATAGACCATCGACAGGCCGAGGCCGGTGCCTTCGCCAACATCCTTGGTCGTATAGAATGGCTCGAAAACGCGTCGGATCACCTCCTCCGTCATGCCTGACCCGGTGTCCGTCACAGAAACCTGAACATAGTCGCCACGAGGTAGGCCCAGCTCATCTGCAAGATAGTCCTCATCCAGCGCAACATTGCAGGTTTCGACCATCAATCGGCCACCATCCGGCATGGCATCGCGTGCATTCACCGCCAGGTTCACGATGGCACTCTCAAACTGGGCGGGATCAACCCTGACGACCCAGGGATCGCCGGACAGAACGGTCTTCAGCTCGATCGTCGCGCCAAGGGTGCGCTGCAACATATCCCTGAGCCCGCTCACCAACCCGTTCAATTCCACCACATGCGGCTCCAGCGGACTGCGGCGTGCAAAAGCCAGCAACCGTTCTGTCAGCCGGGCTCCCAAATCGGCAGCCTCCAGCGCCTCCTTGAGCAGGTCGGAGTGCTCGAACGCGCCCATTTGCATCTCCATCAGCTCCAGATTTCCGACGATGACGGTCAACAGATTGTTGAAATCATGCGCGACACCGCCTGTCAGCTGGCCAATGGCATCCATTTTCTGCGCCTGAAGCAGCGCCCGCTCCGCCTCCTTGCGCAACGAGAGATTATGAATGATTCCGGTGTAGTATTTCCGCCCGTTGTCGATGAATTCACCCACGGACAGGTGCATCGGAAAGACCGTTCCGTCTTTGCGTCGGCCGGTGACTTCGCGACCAATGCCGATGATTTTGCGGTGGCCGGTGGTATTGTAGTTGTGCAGGTATTCATCATGCTTGGCGCTATGACTTTCAGGCATCAGGAATTTTACATTCTGCCCCGGGAAATCCTCTGTGTCGTATTGAAACAGCTCCGCTGCGGCCTCGTTGGCCGTCTCGATCACGCCATCATCACGGATGATAATAATCGCATCCACGGCAGACGACAGGATGGCCTGAAGGCTGGCCTCCAGGTTCCCGACCCTGGGTCGCGCGTGTGATCTGTACGCCATGCAATGCTCTCCGGAGACCGTTTCTGCCCGCCACTGGTAAAAAGAGCAACTTGTCCGGAACGGCCACTATGTTCATCTGAAGGGATATGTACTGATGAAATCCCATACCCTGCAAGCTGGAACGCGGGGCAACAGATATTCTGGCGCGGACTGCGGTATGACTGCGGGCTGCTTGTCCGCTCCGCGCCTGATCAGTGCACCGCAAGCGCTTAAATCAGGGGCAGTTTCTCATCTCGCCCGTCACGCAATGAAAACCACAGGCTGCACCCCGGCAGGGCTCAGCCGGGTCAGTTGAGTGTCAGTCGTGGTTCAGACCGGCCTCAGCGGGGCGTCAGCCGGGCTCACCGCTGGCACAGATCCCGTGCCGCCCGATTGGAATCATCATCGGGCGTTGCGACACCGGATCGCGCATCACCCGGCTTTCCAGCCCAAAGACACGCTGCACCAACTCCGGCGTCAGGATCGCCTCGGCAGGGCCTGTCGCGGCCACCTGTCCGTCTACCATGGCCGCCAGCCAGTCGCAGTAGCGCGCCGCAAGGTTCAAATCATGCAATACCATCACGATCGTGGTGCCCCGCTGCTGGTTGAGGTCCCGCAACAGGTCCAGCACCTCGATCTGATGATTGATGTCGAGGAATGTCGTCGGCTCGTCCAGCAGAAGGATCCCCGTCTCCTGGGCCAGCGCCATTGCAATCCAGACCCGCTGGCGCTGCCCACCGGACAATTCATCCACGTCCCGGTCCGCCAGATCGGCCGTCCCGGTTGCGGCCAACGCCGCCGCCACGGCGGTCTCGTCCCGCGTCGACCACCGCGCAAACAGGCCCTGATGCGGGTGCCGCCCCCGCCCCACCAGATCCAGCACGGAGATACCATCCGGCGCAATCGGGCTTTGTGGCAGCAATCCCAGTTCGCGCGCCAGCGCCTTGGGCGCCATCGCGTGGATCGACGCGCCATCCAGAAGCACCTGCCCCCGCGCGGGCTTCAGCAACCGGGAGAGACTGCGCAACAGGGTAGATTTGCCGCAGGCATTGGCCCCGACAATGGCAGTGATCTGCCCGGTCGGAACCTCGAAGTCGAGCCCGCGCAGGACCGCACGCTCTCCGTAGCCGGCGTCCAGCCCGGTCGCCTTCAGGGTCTTTGGGCTCATGACAGGGCTCCTTTGCGGTGGATGCGGGCGATCAGATACAAAAGGTAGGGCGCGCCAAGGGCGCCGGTGACGATGCCCACCGGATAGCGCGCGGGCAGCAGGAATTGTCCGGTATAATCTGCAGCCACCACAAGAACGGCTCCGGTCAGGGCCGAGAGCAGCAACAACGGCCCACCGGCACCGCTGATCCGGCTGGCAAGAGGGCGCGCGAGAAAGGCGACAAAGGCGATCGGCCCGCAGACTGCCGTTGCCACCGCAATCACCGCCACCGCCGACAACACCACCAGGATTCGTGTCTGCGCCACCGGCACTCCAATCGCAGACGCCGCGTCGTCCCCCATCTGCAACGCTGCCAGGGCCCGGCTCTGCGTCAGCAAGACTCCTCCGCCGATCACCAGCGCCGCCAGCAGTGGCCCCACCTGCCCCAAGCTTGCGCCGTTCAATGTCCCGCTCAGCCAGCGCAGCGCCTCCTGCAGCCCCCAGGCCGGCGCTTTGGACAGGCTATAGGCCACAACGCTCTGCAACATTGCCGCGACGCCGATGCCAACGAGGATCAACCGCCCGCTTGCCACCCCGTCGCGCCATGCCAGCACATAGACCAGCACCGCCACGCCGAGCGCAGACAGGATCGCGACGGCGGATACCGTCGGGCCGGAGGCTCCGAAGAACACGATGGCGCAAACGGCCGCCGCGCTGGCGCCGGCGGAGATGCCGATGATATCGGGGCTGGCCAGTGGATTGCGCAGCAGAACCTGAAAGGCGCTCCCCGCGAGGCCGAAGCACATCCCCGCCACAACGCCCATCACCGCCCGAGGCAGGCGCAGCTCGCGCACGGTGAAAGTGTCGCCCGGCGCCCCCTCGCCCAAAAGCACCCGGATCACATCCATCGGTGGCGTCACCGACTGCCCCACCGACAGGGTCAGGGCAAAGCCCACCACCAGCAGCGCAAGACCCAGCAGGGTAAACCGCCACAACTGGCGGACATTGCGCAGGCGCAGTGTGCGCAGATCCCGGATCAGTCCGGCAGGAACGGGGGCCTCAATCACAGGTCACGGATCCTTTTTCTGCGGACGATGGCAATAAAGACCGGCGCCCCGACAAAGGCGGTTATCACCCCGGCTTCCAGCTCGGCCGGACGCGCCACCAGACGGCCTGCGACATCGGCCAATGTCAGCAGAACTGCGCCGCCGAGGGCGCTCAGCGGCAGCAGCATCCGGTGATCGACGCCGGCCATCAGGCGGCAGGCATGGGGCACGACCAGTCCGACGAACCCGATGGGGCCGCAGATGGCGGTGGCCGCCCCACAAAGAAGCACCGCCCCAAGCGCCGCCATCACGCGCGCGACCTGCACCCGCTCTCCCATTGCGGCGGCGGCCTCATCCCCAAGCGCCAGCATGTTGAGACTACGCGCAGACAGCAGCGAGACCACAAAGCCCGCGCCAAGAAAGGGCAGCATCGGCCGGATCGCGTCAAAGGTCGCGCCACCGACTCCGCCGATCTGCCAGACCTGAATGCCACCGGCCACATCGGCGCGCGGCAGGATGATCGCCGCAGACAGGGACCCGAGCGCAACGGATGTCGCCGCCCCCGCCAGCGCCAGCTTCAGCGGTGTGGCCCCGCCCCGCCCCAGGCTGCCGACGCCATATACGAAACACGCAGCCCCGGCCGCGCCGAAACTGGCCACCCAAAGAAACCCGTTCAGTGACTGCATGTCGAACCACGCGACCGCGATCACCACGGCCATGGCAGCCCCCGCATTGACGCCAAGGATACCGGGATCCGCCAATGGGTTGCGCGTGACCCCTTGCATGACGGCGCCGGACATTCCGAGCGCAGCCCCTGCGAGAACCGCCAACACGGTGCGCGGTATGCGCATCTGCACCACGGCCTGCCCCAGCGTGTCATTCAGCCCCTGCAATCCACCACTGATATCGCTCCAACCCACGTCCCGCGCGCCAAAGCCAAGCGACAAGGCCATTACCGCGATCAGGGCCAGCGCCAGAAGTGGGCCGGTGAGCGCAGGCCAATAATGGCCGCGCCGTCGCAGCGCAGGCGGCACGTCGGCACTGTTGTCCGACAGGCCCTTCGGGACAGAGGCCGGGCGCGTCATTGCAGGTTTCGCGCAGCCTCTGCCAGACGCCCGACATAGGTCTCCAGCACCCAGTCGATGGCCAGCGGCGTCGGGTTGGCCCCGGTTCCCATCGGATCATTCGCCATCATGACCAGCGCATTGTTGGCAATCACCGGCATCCGCGCCGTCAGCGGGTTGGTCCGCAAAGCGGCCAGAAGATCCGGCCCCCCATAGGTGACCGCAATATCCACATCATCAAAGTCATCGATCCGCTCGACGCTGATTTCACCGGAATAGCGTCCGGCCTCAGTCGCATCTGCAACGCTCTGGGGGGAGACCATGCCGAGGTCCTCAAAGAATTGCACCCTCAGATCATTGGCGGAGTAGAAGCGGATCACGCTCAGATCGCGCGCCCGCAGATGGGTCACAAACATCGCCCGTTTGCCCCGGATTTCCGGGTGTTTGGCAACTGCCTCGGCAATCTTGCCCTCGATTTCTGCAATCATCGCCTCGCCGTCAGCGGCGCGGCCCATCGCGGTGGAGTTCAGCCGGATCACCTCGCGCCAGGTGGTTGCCCAGGGGCCGACCCGATAGGCCACGACCGGTGCGATCTTGCTGAGGATGTCGTAATCCGACTGGCTGATCCCGGAATAGGCCGCCAGGATCAGATCCGGACCTGTGGCCGCCACCGCCTCGAAATCGATTCCGTCGCCCTCGTCAAACAAAGCAGGCATATCTGCGCCAAGCTCCGCCAGACGTGCCTCGACCCAGGGAAATACACCATTGTCGTCATCATCGCCGAAATTCACCTTGGCAAATCCCACCGGCACCACCCCGAGCGCCAGCGGCACCTCATGGTTGCTCCATCCGATCGCGGCGATCCGCTGCGGCTTTGCCTCGATCACGGTTGTGCCAAGCGCGTGCTCGATCTCCAGGGGAAACTCCTGCGCTTGCGCCGCATGCGTATGGACAAAGAGGGTCAGGGCGATCACCAACGCACTCAGGAAGCGGCCAGGACCGGCGCCAAAAGGGTTCGGGCGGATCGACGTCATCATTTGAGGTATCCTTCAGGGCAATTTTGTTCTCGCGCCCCGTCCGATTTCCACGTCGCAACCGGTGCGTCAACAGAAACGCCAAGCAAAACAGGGTCAACCTGATGGTAAATATGAAAAAACCATAGAAACCAACCAAAAAAGTCGAATTTTACAATACGCCTCTTCAAACGACGCGTAGGCCGTTCATCGAACGAAGGCCTCTGCCGGTCAGCGCCCGCGACACTCCCATACCCGCCAGCGTCCTGACACTCCTGGACCCTTCGCTCCCGCTTTCGCCGCTGCATGGAGCCCTCCGCGCAGCTCGGCGCCAAGACCACCAACAACCTGACTGGGATACCAGAATGAATATTGAACCGCGAACCACCAAAGGCCTGCGCCTGAGCACCCTGCTGATGGGCTGTTCGGCGTTGATCGCCTTCCCTGCCCTGGCTCAGGAACAGGCCAGCGACGACGCCATCGTACTCGACCCGATCTTTGTCCAGACCGAAGACGACAGCCAAACCCTGGTTGCCAGCCAGGTCACCTCTGCCTCCGGGCTTGCGACCGATGTTCTGGACACCTCTGCCAGCGTGTCCGTCGTGACGGCGCGGGAAATCACCCAGCGCGGCGCGCAGACCATTGAACAGGTGCTGAACTATACCTCCAGCGTCGTCACCGACTACTACGGTGCGGACAATCGGTTCGACTACTTCCAGATCCGCGGATTTGACGCCTATACCTATCGCGATGGGCTGCGTGTCGGCGCGTCTTTCGGCGGCATGCGCGAAGAGCCCTATGCCTTTGACCGGGTCGAAGTCGTAAAAGGTGGCAACTCCACCACCTTTGGCGTCTCCGATCCCGGCGGCTCGGTGAACTATGTCAGCAAAGCTCCGAAACAGGGCAAGTATGGCGAGGCCTATCTTTCCTTTGGCAGCAATAGCAAAAAAGAGGTCGGCTTTGATTTTGGCGACGATCTGAACGACGAAGGCACCCTGTCCTATCGTCTGGTTGGCCTGCTGCGCGATGCGGAGGCAGAATGGGATTTTTCCCGCGATGACGAAACCTATCTGGCCGCCAGCCTGGCATGGCGCCCAACCGAAATGACCAGTCTGGTGTTCAGCCTCGATCAGTTGAACCGCGATTCAGTTCCCGGCGGCGGCGGTCACCCCATCGGCACCGACTACGAGGCCAGCCGCTATTTCGGCGAGCCGGACTTCAACTACCGTGGCATGAACCGCACCACCGCCGCGCTGAAGTTCGACCACGAGTTCGACAATGGCCTGAAACTCGGGGTGTCTGCGCGCTACACCGATGTCACCTCTGACTTTGGCTATGTCTACCTGGATGACCGCGGCAACTATGCGCCCGGCGCCACTGTGGTGGATCGCTTTCTGTTCGCCAACGACTCGGCGGGCAATGATTTTGTGATCAATGCCAATCTGCAATATGACACCAGTTTCGGGGCAGTGGAAAGCCGGAGCCTGCTGGGCGTGGAGTTTGCAGACAGCACCGAAGACAGCACCAGCTGGTGGACCACGGTCACCCCGATGGACTACACCAATTTCAGCTATACCGGTGGTGGCTATGATCTGACCGCCATCGCGCCCTACCAGAGCCGGCGCACCGAACAGACGACCAAGAGCATCTACCTGCAGCAGGAGTTGACGTTCAATGATCGTTTCATCGCCAATCTGGGCCTGCGCCACGACAAGGGCGAAACCACACAGACCAATCTGTTCGATGGCAGCGTGAGCTCGGGCGAATACGGCGAAACCACGGCCCGCGCCGGTCTGACCTACAAGGTGACGCCGGATCTGTCGGTCTATGGCAGCTACTCTGAATCCGTTGTCCCGGCCAGCCTGACGGTTGAACCGGAACGTGGTCGCCAACTCGAGGCTGGCGTCAAGTATCGTCCCGCCGGCGGCCGTGCGTTGCTGACTGCGGCGATCTACGATCTGACCAAGCACAATATGACGGTCACCAACCCAACGACTCTGTTGGAGGAAACCATTGGCGAATCCCGCGTGCGCGGCATTGATCTTGAGGCCAAGGTGGACTTCTACCGGAACTTCTCGATCATTGCGGGCTATTCTCATCTGGACTCGGAAATTGTCGACGATGGCGACGGCAGCAACGACGGCAATGAACTGCAGTTCGTGCCAAATAATGTCGGCTCGCTCTGGGTGAACTACACGCTCGATGGTGCAGGACATCGCGGCGACATGGTGTTTGGCCTCGGCGCGCGCTACACGGGCACAATGTGGTTCGACAATGCCAATACCCGTGAGGGCGACTCCTTCACGGTGCTGGATGCCTCCTTCTCCTACGATATCCGCGAGAACACGAATTTGCGGATCAACGTCACCAACCTGCTCGATGAAAAGCATGTGACCGGCGGGATCGGTGCCAACTGGTATTCTCCCGGCCGCACCATCAGCGCAAGCCTGACTCGCAGCTGGTAACACGCCCCTGCCCGACCGCCAGCCGGTCGGGCACCCGCCGGGTCTGCAGCGATTTATGGCCGCCCGGATTTATCTCTCCAGCAGCCTGCGCCAACTGGCCGGGGTATGACCGGCCACACCGCGAAAAACCTTGGTGAAATGCGACTGGTCCGAAAAGCCGAGCCGGGCGGCGATTTCCGCAACGCTCAGATCCGTATCCCGCAACAATCGCTGCGCCGTGTTGATCCGCTGCTCCTTCTGCCAGCGGAGCGGGGTCTGGCCGGTGGTGTTCTTGAACACATGCGAGAACCAGCTCTCTGACAACCCGACCAGCCGCGACATCTCGGAGATCGACATTCGGTGCGCGCCGCGTTTGTCAAAGCCAGCCCGGAGTTTCATCATCTGGTTCTCGGTCAACCGCCCCGTCCCCTGCGGCGGCCTGTGCAATTCCGCCCTCAGAGCGGCGAACACCATCGCCCCCGCGAGCGCCTCAAAATACAAATCATCATGGGCTGAGTGGGAGATTTCGGAAATCAGCAGCTTGGCCAAGGCCTCGACTTGCGGTGATCCATGGCTTCCAATCATCCGGCCGATCAGATCCTCGGCGGCATCGTCCCCCAGAGAGGGGGCAAGCAACTGGCGCAGCCAACTGACATCGAAATGAAGGTCGAGATGACGAAAGGTCAGCTCTTCGCAGAAATAACTGCTGAGGGATTGCCCTGCCGGCACGAACAACGCCTGAGGAACGGAGCGTCCGACCCGGGCTGCCTCATCATAGCCCTCGCATATTTTGACGCAGGACATATCGTCGAGAAACACCATAAGGCGCGGCACATCCGACCAGTAGGATCCATGGGCCCCGACCCGGCTTCTGGCCTGCCAGTGGATTCCCAACAGACGTTCGCAATAGCGCCACTTCGCGGGGACGGTGACCTCGATCCCCACCGTCTCACCCTGAAAATTCTGAATTAGCCCCACCGCTGAGCCCCCGCTTTCGCTCGTCAATTCACACAACACCACTTGGCTGATGGCATGGCTTACGCACCTGATCTGCCGATCCGGGGACAAGATGCGATGACGGCGGGCTTTCAGCGAAACTGCGCTCGGATCGTACAGGTGACGAAGGGCACTGTCCACTTGCCTCGATCGATTTAAAAGGCGCGGTTTCTGTCTGCAGGGCGCACACTGTACGCAGCTTGTAAATGAATTGTGATGACACACAGCAATTCCGTACGGCAGGCATTTGTAGACGCCTGAAACATTCAGGTATAGTGCCTGCGAACCCCTTGTGGACCGAATGCTTTTTCCGATTGCTTCGGGACGTGAGCCCCCCGCGACAAAGAACACGACGAAAGGGTGCAATGACACTATTTTCTATCGACTGGGCGCCTCTCCTGCGCGAGTTCATTACCCTTTTGGTGGTGATCGATCCGGTGGGAACGATACCGGTTTACCTATTTGCCATAGCGAGCGTCCCTGCACATCTGCACCGCAGGTTCGCCCTGCGCGCGGTTGGTATCGCGACTCTGGTGCTGTTGGCTTTCCTGGTCGGTGGACAGGTGGTACTGGAAACGCTCGGCCTGCGGCTCGGCTCTTTCCAGATTGCCGGAGGGATCATCCTGTTCCTCTTTGCGCTGTCCATGATCTTTGGGGTCTCCAAGCCGCAAACCGAAATCGCAGAGGCCGAGCGCGACCACCTCTCGGGCGCTGTGTTTCCACTGGCAATGCCCTCTATCGCGTCACCCGGAGCGATGCTGGCCATCGTCATCCTGACCGAGAACAGTTCCAATACTTTCGCGGAACAAGCCACGACGGCAGCCCTGCTGGTGCTCGTTCTGGTCCTGTCGCTCGTTCTTCTGCTTGCGGCACATTTTGTCCATCGCCTGATCGGAGACACTGGCGCGTCGGTGATTTCCCGGGTCATGGGTATCATTCTGGCGACGATCGCAGTCGACGCCATTCTCGGCGGTTTCAATACGCTCAATATTCTGGACGTGGCGCCCCCCGAGAACCCCAGTCCCCTGAGTGAGGCAAAAGAATAATTCGCTGGCAGTCAAACCGGCGCTCGATGCCGCACAGGTCGTTTCACACAACCGAAAGAAGCTGTCCCTTTGCAGCGACCCATGACGTCGGGCGCTCAGCCATGATACAGTCAAGGCGGAAAAGTCGACCCAAGGAGGGACATGATGACACCGGCAATCGGGCGGATCGTGATCTACACCCATAGAATCGACCAAATGACCGACTTCTACGCGCGTTTTTTCGGCTTTTCGGTGATCCGCTCGGAAACGGATCGCATTGTCGAATTGTCCCCGCAAACCTCTGGGCTGACGATTCTCCTGCATCCTGCGGCCTCGAAACAAAAAGAGGGGCAGGCATTGGTGAAACTGGTATTTGACGTGCAAGATGTCGAAGCCTTCTGCGCCACGGCGCGTTCCAAGGGCCTCAACTTCGGGAGGGTTCATCGGGCGGACGAATACTCTTTCGCCAATGCAAAAGACCCCGCAAAGAACTCCATTCAGGTCTCGAGCCGGGCCTTTGTCAGGGGATCACGGCCGACATGAGGGGCATGGCAGATATCGCCGCCTGGCCCGCCTGCCAAGGGCCCGATGACCCGAATAGCTAAAACCGGATCACGCCCCGGACGGATACACCCCCGGACGGGCAGGTTGCCGCAGTCCTGAGACTAGTCATCGTGAAACAAGCCAAGCGCCTTGCGGGTTTCGCCGGTCGCAAGTTGATCATGCAGCTTTTGAAAGATCTGACGCGCCCTTGGTTTGTTGCCATTGTTGTAATAGGCATAGCCCCGCAACACCAATTGCTCCCGTGTCATGTGGCCATTGATCTGCTCATACGCGTCCCAATAGGCAATGGCCCTGCCAAAGTCGCCCTGTTTGTAGGCCCGGTTGCCACGTTGATCCAAAATCTGCCGTTCCACATTCACCCGTTGCTCCCGGGTGAACCGGGTGTTGGCGGCAATCCGCGCCGCGTCGTCTGGCATATTCAGCTTCAGAAAGGCCAGCGACATGCCGAAACGGGCGTCGCGTTTTGATGCCCCGGACAGTTGGGCCTCCGCACGTTTGAAGGCGTTCAACGCCTCCATCGGGCGATCCAGATTGTGGACGCACCACCCATATGCCATCAACCGCTGTGGTGAACGGGAAGAGGCATCTGACGGCCTGCAGCCGCCTGATGTCTGCCGGACCGGGGCGGATGCGGCAGGGCCGGACGCGGGGGCTGGTGCAGTCGTCCGTTTGGCCGGCGCCGGCCGCGTCCTCGGGCGCAGCCGCTCACCGCCTTCGCTCCGCAGTGCCAGATTGCCGACCGGAGCGCCCCGCCCCGCCAGCAGACGTTTCTGCAGAGTGACAAAAGTGTCCTGCTCTTCTGGAAACCGGGCAACGACAATCGAGACCAGCTCGGCAAGTTCCTCATTTGAGGTGACCGCATCCGCTTTTTCGATGGTTGCAAACAGATCGGTTGTCACGTTGCAGGAATTCAAAATCGCGCGGTAGGTCGTCAAGGCGGCACTGTCGGCCTGTTGGGAACCCTGAATTTCAGCAATGCGCCAGGCATTGTTGATGCGGTCACACTGCAGCAGCCCGTCAATCGAAGTCGCGATCTGCAATGCCTCATGGGCATTGCCGGCATCCAATGCCAGATCAAGCGCCATCTGGCCTTCCGCGAGGGTCAACAGACGGGTCATATCATGCGGCGGCGTCCAGTTCGGGTAGGCGGATTGGGCCTGCACCATCAAACGTCGCGCCAGGGTCAGTTCGTTGTCGGCGATGGCCTTGTAGATGGCATCGATTTCCGAGGCGGGTTGAGTAGCTGACAGATCATTGAGATCCGTCGGCGGAACCCAATTGGGGTATTTGCTTTTCAATCTGCGCAGCTCTGCTTCTGCCGATACCTGATTGCGCTGCTGGAGATAAAAGACAAGCGCCTGCAACTCGCTGGAATTCGGGGTCCCGCTGTCGATCTGCGACGCACCAGGGGATTCTGCTGCGGTCTGGGCCGAGGCAGGTTGACAGACCCCGCTCAGCAGAACGAGGAGCAGGACGACAGGTTTGATGGTGTTCACAGCGGTACGCATTGGGGATACTTTTCAGACTGGATGACAAGGGTCATCAAATGCAATGTAGCAGGATAGTAGGGCTGATCGCGAGAAAACGCAGGCATCGCCGCGCCGACATCTCTGTTTGCCGCACAGACCGACAAGGCAGCGATCGCCCGATACCCGGGATGGCTGCTGCTTTCCAGAACCTCTCCCGTTTCACGGTCAAAGACGACTCCCGTGGCATCCGCGGAGGACGTTGAAACTGCGGCGATATAACGACGGACCGATGGAGCGGCGGGCAGACCGGACCATACCGCATAAAGCGGAACGCGGATCGCCTCGTACCCTGACCTGGACGAAAACAACTCTGGCGGCGGGGTCCAGCCGGACGGGCCAACCTCGATCCAGTCTGGCACCATCCCGGCCTCGGCAATCGCCATAAAGAGCAAATCGGAATCATCTGCGGCCTGGGCCAGGGCGTCTACGCCGGTCATGACGGCAAGTTCGCGCATGGCGCGCGGCATGTAGTAGGATGGGTTGATGATATAGCTGCCGTCGCGCTTGAACCCCTCTGCGCCCGGCAGGAACAGAAAGCGCCCCTCGGCGCCCGGATCCGGCACAACGCAAAGCCGGACCAGATCCAGAGCAATCTGCAACGCACGTTCGGCAAAGTCCGGACGGTCGTGGCGCGCGGCCATTGCCGCCAGTGCCCAGGCATAGAAAAGGTCGCCGTCGCTGGCGTTGTTGGTATCGGGGACAGAGGGCGTCTGGTCCGGAAACCAGCGCCAGGCCAGCAAAGCATCCGGACGGATGGCAAGGTGGTCCTCGCTCCAGCGAAAGATGGTCTCAAAAGCCGGAAGATCGCCAAAAGCGGCGGCCAGCGCCAGCCCGTATCCCTGCCCCTCGGAATGGCTCGCGTTGTCCTGATATCCGTCAACAACCCGCCCGTCCGGCTGTAGATATTGCGATTTCCAGACTTCCCAGGATGCCTGCAGCGGATGATCCGGCGACACCACCCCGGCAATCGACTGGACTGACAATGGTTGTGCAAAAGCCGGAGCCTGTGCTCCGGTCAGGACCGTACTCAGCAAGGCCAGAACGTCTCTGCGGTTCATTCCTTGCTCCCTGCTCTTCTGGTCATCAGAGTGAACCAGATCGCGGGAAAGACCGAAAGCAAGGCGGCCAGCAGGATCAACCCGGTGAACGTCAGGGGCGACCATGATGCGTAATTGCCCATCACCGTGCGAAAATTACCCGGCCTCAGCGGCTCCAGAAGGCGGGGCCGGATATTGGCGGACCAGCTGTCCCAGCGACCGTCCGCGCTCAGAACCGCGACCTGACCCAAGGTGTTGCCCTGCGCCTGCAGCCGCAGCAGACTGACGCTCCGGGCCAGATCCGTGGGCGAAATTGCCGGAGTTGCGATCAGCCACAGGTCTTTGGGCCGGATCGGATCGGGTTGCAGCAGCATGGCGACACCCGCGTGGTGCTGCATCCATTCCGCGAGGCTGATCTGGCCGGGGAAGATAAACTCCGTGATCTTGCTCCGGGCCTGCTGAACCGCGCTCGCGCCGAGACTGCCGAGGCTGCGTGCGGCCGGAGCCGGGCTGTTCGCGGTCCCGCTTCTGCTGCTGTCCGACTGTGCAAGCCTGTAGGCTTCGGTGCTTTGCCCATTGTCCTGAGCACTGTCCCGCGTCGCCTGCAGCAGCGATGCATCCAGCGGAGGGGACAAGGTGCGCAGGATCATCTGGCGCGTCAGCCCGGCGCTTCGGAACGGCGTCATCGCGATCTTGTCGAGGCTTGTCAAATGCAGACGGGGCCGCAGGTTTCCGGATTTGAGCGGACGGATCGTCGCGTTGAAGGCAAGTGTCGCTTCCTGATTTTGGTCTTCGGAGAACAACTGTGGCGGCAGCACCAGACTGTCGGGACCGAGCTGGTAGAGCGCGGAAGACATATCAAACTTGCGCATCTTGGGGGAGGGCGGCACATCCAGCGAACTACTGGCAAGGATAACCAGCAGATCCGTATCCCGGGGCGCGCAGGGCAATCCGGGTGGATCCCCGGGTGCTATCATCTCAAAGGTAATGCTGTTGACACCGGGATGCAGAAGATTGGCCAGGAATCGAATTTGCAGAGGCGGTCGGATACCGCCGCCATTGCGGTCCAGCGGCAGCAACTGGATGGATGTTCCGTTCGCCTTGACATTCAGCAGCGCACCGGCAGGCAGATCGGCAGAAAACCCGTAATTCAGGTTCAATGTCGCCTTTTGAGAGGCCAGGAGCAGCCAGTCCTGTGGCAGAAAAAACGCGACATCCTTGATGAAGAACCGGGTATTGCCCACGATATTGGGCTCTCCGAGCGAGGCCAGGGTATTGGGGTGGCCCGGAACCACGGTTGGGAGATACGGATCGGGTTCTGCTGCGGGAAGAATATCACTCAGGTCCGGCAGTTGACCCTCGCCGTAGATCACCTGAAGAACGATCGCGCCATCGGCCCCCCGCCGGAACCCGGCCTGAGGCGTTGCCGCGTTGACAAATGCAATCCGGGCCAAAGGCGGGGGCGTGCTCCGGCTCTCATAAAAGGAGGACACATTCACCTGCGGCACACGCGAGAGACGGGCAAGCAGCGGCTCCAGGACCCGGCGCGTCAATTTCGGATCGGGTGTCGAGTCCGTCAGGACCTCGATCACACCGGTTCTGGCAACCTGCGCCTCAATCGCGGCCAGAAATCCGGCGGTATTTTCCTGCAGATCATCGCGCCCCGCGAGCTCGATGCCGCTTTGAGACAGGTCAATTTCGCTCCACAGGGCGAAAGAGGCCTCAGGCCCGCAAAACAGTCGATGGGTCTGCTCGACAGTCAGCCGAATCTTGTTCGTACCGGTTTTCAACCCCGTTGCGGGCACCACAAACCGGGAAAATCCGCTGAAGCTGTCGAGCGTGATATCACCTGCATCGGCCCCATTGATCGACACCCGCAAACGGGACCGATCGGGCAACAGATCAATGCTTGAGCGCAAGGACAGAATGAGATCGGTCGGTATCCTGGCGACATCAGGGACGGTGATTGTGAAATCACTTGTGACTGTTTCTCCGGTGAACCGGAATATGCCGGACGTCTGTAGGCTACCGCCGATTTTGACCGTGTCGTTCAAAGGCGACCGGGTGGCACGCAGCGGAATAAGGACGGGCGCCGGAGGGATATTTTCCAGCTCTCCATCGACAGAAACACCGATGGGGTCCGCAACAGGATCCACAACCGGGTTCGCAGAGAGGGGGCTCAGATCAACCGTCGGTGAGGTCGTGTCCAAAGGGGCTGCAGCCTCGGGTTCATCGGATTGATTGAGTCTTTCAGGAGCGGTCAGACGAACTGTCGGAACGATCTCTTCCAGTTCCTGTGCCACAGCTGGCAGCGCCGTCAGGACAAACAGAACAGGCGCAAAAGCACGGAGAAGCCGCATCAAACTGCCCCCCTCGGTTCGCCTTGAGGGGGCCTGGCTTCGGACTGGTGTTGGCGGAGCCATTCGTCTTCCTTGAAATCGGCACCAAAAGCGACAAGATGCGCCGGCGGCATTTCGGGTTCCGGGTTTTCAGCGGCTCTGATCCGGCGCGCAGGTTCCCGCAGGAACCGCAAGCAGGTATGCGGCAGCAGTTTCAGGCTCAGCCAGAAAACGTAGAACAACCCCGCTATCAGCCCCTTTTTTGCCTGGCTGGCCCGGCGGATATCCAGCCAGTTTTCGCTGGACCCGAAGATCAAATAGGCAACCGCCTCCCGGACTTCGATGGGCTGCTCTGGCAGGTAGAACACACCAAGCTCCTGGCCGTTATTGTCCTGCTTGACGTTTTTCACGACCGCCTTGATCGATCGCTGAAGGTGGCGGGCCTCCGGAAAATGGGGTGTCAGGTCCACCATGTCGCCCTCGGCAGGCAAGCGGTTGCCGGTGCTTCCGCCCACGGAACGGGTCAATTGGATGCGCGCGCCACCCGTGGAGCAATCAACGATCAGGCCCGGCACGTCTTCGTCCCCAGAGCCCTCCCAGCGCAGACCTGCACTGGCTTTGGTATCGACCCGAATGGCGGTCCGGCGTTGCTTGGTTTCCGCAACGGCCGCCAAGGACAGCGAGACGAGCAGGAAATTGAACACGGCCCAGGCACCGACGACGGCCAGAACGCTGTGATCGCCCGGAAAGATCTGCCAGCGGATCACCAGAGCGACAACGCCGGCAGCCATCAAGACGAACAAGCCCAACAGCGGTTTATACATGTTGGAAATATGGTCGTCGACGAGGGTCTCATCCTTCGCCGTCACATTGAACTTTGCACCGCGGGGTTTGATCAGCGTCTGTATGATGGCTTTTGCGAGATAGGGCGCCTGTGCGACCTCGTAGATCTCCGAGATCAGAGGCCAGCGATATTTGGCGAACAAAGCGTTCTGAACGAGGAAGCTGATTGCCATGTAGCTGAGCACGTAGACCATCGCGTCATTGAAGGTCGCGACGAACATTTCGACGCCAAAGAACAAATATGCGAGCGGCGCGATGAGGTAGACCAGACGGACCATCGGAAACAGCCAGAAGGCCATCGAATTGATGTAGCAAAGCCGCTGCATCAGGGACAGCCCACTGCGGAACAAGGGGTTTTTCAGCACCAGCATTTGCATCATGCCAGAGGCCCAACGGCCGCGCTGCTGAATGAATGAGCTGAAGCTTTCCGGCTGCAGCCCTCCGATCATGGCCCGATCAAGATACAAGCTGCGCCAGCCGTTGGAATGAATTTCCAGCGCGGTTTCTGCGTCTTCAGTGATCGTCTCTCCGGCAAATCCCCCGACGCTGTCGAGTGCTGCTCGACGGATCACCGCAGCGGATCCACAGAAGAATGCACCTCCCCAACGGTCCAGTCCCTTGTGGATCATGCTGTAGAACATTTCGTTCTCGGGCGGACAAATCAGACCAAGGTTACGCTGGATCGGATCTTCATTTATGAAGAAGTGCGGTGTCTGCACCAGAAACAGCTGCGGGTCCTTCACGAAGTAACCCACTGTCCGGGCGAGGAAATCCCGGGACGGAACGTGGTCGGCATCAAAGACGACAACAAGATCGCCATTCAGGTTTTCCAGTGCCGCGCTCATGTTTCCGGCTTTCGCGTGAATGTTGCGCGCGCGTGTGGAATACTTCACGCCCAGCTGCTCGCAAAGCTCTTGCAGCTCTTTGCGGCGTTTGCGCGCGTTTTGCGCCATGTCCGGGTCATCGGAGTCGCAACGCTGGTCGGTCCCGCCGTCGTCACAGAGAACCACCGTGCGCTTGTCGTGCGGATAGATCATGTTTTTGGCGGCCGACAGCGTGACGCTCAACATTTCGATGGGCTCATTGTAGGAGGGCACCAGAATGTCAACGGTCGGCAGATCCTGCACATCGACTTGCGGTGGCTGCGCTCTGGATGTCGGGTCCGCAGTGATGAACGCGTTGAGGAAAAACACCAAAATGGAGTAGGTTTCCGTTGCGAACAATATCACGGCCAGCGTGAAGGACAGGTCAACCCCAGGATCAGGCAGGGTCACCGTCAGACGCCAGATCCAGTAGCGGAACACAATCATGCTCCCGATCGCCATCAGCGAAAACCGTGCGATAGTGTTGGTCGCGAAAGGTTTGAGTGCGGACACCAGAAGGACCGCGACAATGCTCAACAGCCCCTGCGCCGCTGCAGAGGCAGGCAAGGACGCCAACAGCAAAGCGGGCATCGCCAACGACATCCAGAAGACAAGCATCAAGAGGCTACGGAAATAACGTTTCTTCAAATTTCTGACCTCTGCCTCATGGAATTACCCCAGTTTCGGCTTCGTGTTTGATCGTGCCCATGCTGGCACGCTAAAAAGGCGAAGGGCCGGCCAAAGGTGACAACATCAGACTGTCAGAGGCCCCCCTCCCATTGAGTGGATAATACCCGACATGGGCGGCTTTGATCGGCTCCAGCGCGACCTCCGCACTCCCCCTGACGCAGTTGCGCAACAATATGTCCATAACTGCGTGGTTGCCCGGAATTTGCCGCTGGACCTGTGTCACCCGACGCATGGCCAAAACGCATGTTGAATTGCCGCTGATGGCCTTGCTTGTCCAAATATAGGTCCCGAGACCGTCCTCTGTCGCGATCATCTGTCCTGCATCAAGTGCTGTAAACGGCGTCGGCAGCCCGCCTGCGCGTTCGATAAATTCGTCGAACATGAAACGGCCTTCGACAGTGCGCGCCCGGATGTGAATATAGTTCTCACCGCCCATGAGCGTGTGGTTCTTCAACCCGATACGTTGGTCCACACTATCGCGAAGGTTGCGCTGAAGAGTGATCAACGTGTCAGGAGTAGAGATCCACGCTTGACCATTCGGGACAACATTAAAAGTCGTTAGATCCTCGGATTCTTCGAGTTCAAACGGAATGGGAAAGACGTCACAGCCCGACAGAAAGAGCGCCCCCAATACGCCCAAAATCATACAACGGAACGCAGCTCGAATGCGCTCAGAAAGCAGCCGGGAAGACATAGATATATGCGCCTGTACTATTTCCACCGTGATGTATTCACAGCAATTTGTTTATAGCATCTCTCCCTACAGGGTCCACGTCGAGGTCACAAAAGAATTTTGGCCGCAGAGCGCATTTTTAGGCATCCGTGCAATAGGGATACACCGTGACGCCAGAAGCGAATTCACCTGACGGCACTTAACCATATGAAAGATAGTTAAAATTTCGTTAAGCGTGCTATATTGGCGTTAATAAACTCCCTAAAGTTGAATTTCGCCCATTGATCAACCGCGTGCCCGGAAGAATGACGCGATCGGCTATTCTGTCGCGCAACGGACGCTCGGAATCGGGCCTAGGTCGGTGCATCGCTCTGCCGCCCTCGGAGCGCCCCTCGGGCAGGATTTCACCCCGGACACCGATGCAAGAGCCTTCCCTCGATCTAAAATAAAATTGTCGTGAGAACGGCGGCGACCTCAACGAAATAGTAATTGCCGCGTCGTATGTCGGACGAAATCAAATGGACTGGTGATGCCAAACTTTATCATATTGACGTCCTGCTTTGCGACACTGCTCCTGGCGCCGCTGTTGGCCTTGCTGAGTGCGCCTGCCGCCGTGCCCGGCGAACCGGCCTTGGTCGTCTCGCCACCCTGGAAGCGCGCCATTGATATTGTCGTGTCGTCCGATGTCCCGGAGCTTGCAACAGCTTCGTCACCCCTGGGAGCTTTGGTGGTCATACCAGATGCCCGCGCCATAGGTCGTCTTTTTGAAAATGGCGCCTGGTTTGTTGTCGATGGAAAAAGGATTGCCCAACTATGCGCCCTCTGAAATCTAAAGCCGACGGCCGTTTCCGATCCGGAATTTTTGCCTTTGAAAAGGTGCTTCAACAATCGACCAGTTGGCTGTTGGCCCCCATCCCGGCGTTTGCCGCCTTCGCAGCCGGGCAAAGCGAGCTTTGGTGGGTTTTTGCGATTCTGGGGATCATGCTAAGCCTCCTTGGATCCCTGGCGACGCGGCTTGATCAGTTGGCGCATGACTACCTGCTCAGTTCCTGTCTTGTCGGTCACTGTATTTTGATCACGGCCTCAATGAGCGGTCATGCATGGCAACTCGACACGCACATGATGTTCTTCGCAGTTCTGGCGATCGTTTCCACTCTGGCCAGCCCCAAGGCATTGATCCTTGCCACTGTTCTGGTCGCACTCCATCACGTTTCGTTCAGTGTTCTGCTGCCCTCGCTGGTCTACCCGAGCAGTGGCATTCAGGCCAACGTGCAACGCACTGTGATACATGCGCTGATCGTGGTTCTGGAAACCGGTGTCCTGCTTTTAAGCATGCGCAAGAAGATCGCTGCAGATGCGGCATTGCAAGAGCAGACAGCCTCCGCGACGGAGCAGTCTCATGCCGCCCAGACTGCGACGAAACTGGCTCAGCAGAAGCAGGAAGATGCCCGCCGGGTGGTCGATACCCTCAGCCGGCACCTGGCAGAATTGGCACATGGCCGCCTGGATTGCCGTATCTCCGACCGTTTTCCGGATGAATACGTGATACTGCTCAGGAACTTTAATGTGGCGGTTGAGAAGATCTCTCAAACGATTGCAGAGGTAAAGGAAAAAACCCGCACCATCACAGGAGGAGCGATCGAGATCAGCCGCGCTTCGGACGATCTGTCGCAACGGACAGAAAGCCAGGCCGCGACGTTAGAACAGACCGCGGCCGCCCTTGAAGAGCTGACAACCTCGGTAAAAGCCGCAGCCGCCGGCGCCCGGGGGGTAGAAGAAACCATGCTGGAGGCCCGGGGCGAAGCCGAAGGCTGCAGTGCGACGGTGAAAACGGCAGTGTCAGCCATGCAAAGCATCGAAACGTCCTCAAACCAGATCGGACAGATCATTTCGGTTATCGACGACATCGCGTTCCAGACCAACCTTCTGGCCTTGAATGCTGGCGTAGAAGCCGCCCGCGCGGGTGAAGCCGGACGCGGTTTTGCAGTTGTTGCCTCCGAAGTGAGAGGTCTTGCGCAGCGCTCTGCAAGTGCCGCCACAGAGATCAAAGTTCTGATTACCCAAAGTTCGGACCACGTTCAGAAGGGCGTCCAATTGGTTGACGAAGCGGGCGTCTCGATCGCCCGTATTTCCGAGCGTGTGAACGAAATCTCTGGTTCAATCAGTGGAATTGCCAAAGGAGCTGCTGAACAGTCAACCGGTATCAGCGAGATCAATGTATCGGTCAGTCAACTGGATCAGGTTACGCAGCAAAATGCTGCGATGGTCGAGGAAGCGACGGCTGTGGGACAAATGCTCAGCAACGAGGCCGACGACCTGAGCGACATCGTCGCGCGTTTTGAACTGGGCGACAGTGCCCCGTCGCAGTCCCCTCGCAAAGTTGCATGATCTGGAGGGGCTGCCACCCACCAGAGCAGCCTCCGACTTCTCTGCCCGTCGCATGGATCGCTGGCACCAACCGCAGCGCACCTAGCTCCCATTCACTCGGGGCAATCGGGGCTCCATCTGGTAGCACGGCACAAACCTCCAGACTCTCGTTGTGAACGAGGGACCAGAGGGGGCAGGTCATCGTCCGTCCAGTCACGTTGCGCACCCACACAGCCACGCTCACCATCCACGCCATTGGGCCCCGGTCAAACTCCCCCGCAAGCCGCTGTCGCTGGCTCATAGCTGCCTTGCCTCCGGCCCGAAACCAGCAGCCTCCCCCGCATCGCCAAGGGCACCTCGCAATCCTGTTTTCAGGTCGCAGAGCAGGCAGAGCCCCCTGGCTAGGCCGGAGTGAAAGGAGGTTCGCAGGCCGTCCAAAATCCCTGCAAGGTATGAAGAATTGTATTCATACCTGCCGTCCCCTGCGGCTTGACAATATAGCCGGACACCCGCTCGCGGTAAGCCTCGGCAATGTCTTGCGCGCTATCAGAAGTGGTAAACATGAAGACAATACTGTCTGAGGCCGTTTGGCTTGCCCTGAGCGCCCTGAGAAACTCATGACCGTTCATCCGGGGCATATTGATGTCAAGCAGAACGAAATAGGGCTTCGGCATGACATCTGCCTCTATGAGTTCAAGCCCTTCCAGCCCATCGACAGCGCGCTTCACGGTTGCATCGGGAGCCACCCTGTTCAGGGCGCGCTCGATCATCATGGCGTCGAGATTGTCGTCCTCAACCAAAAGAATATTCATTTGTCGTTTCATATCAGGCAACTTTATCCACATTCATTGCATCGAGCTCACGCCCCGTTGGCCAAAAAAAAGTAAATTCCGCTCCATGTCCTTCAGATGATTTGAGGAAGATGTGGTATCCGTGACGCTCCACGGCTTTTTTGACGATTGCCAGGCCAATACCGGTACTTTCCTTCTGGTCTCCTGATCTGAGTGTCTGGAAAACATCAAAGATCCGGTCATGGAATTTCGGGGCAATGCCCTTGCCGTTGTCCTTGACCAGGACACGCAACTTGTCCTGCTGATCCTCAATGACAACATCTACAAGTGCCTTTTGGGGGTTCGGGTGGTACTTGACCGCATTGCCGATGAGGTTCTCCAGCACACGGCGGAAATGGAGGCTGTCGTAGCCGATTGTGGCGACCTCAGACTCCACACGAACCTGAGCGGGGGTGACCTTGAAGTCCGCGATACAATCGTCGATGAGGTTTCTGACCGACAGTTCCGGCGCGGACGCCTCTGCGCCATGGCTGACGCGCGAAAAATCCATGATCCCCCGCGTGAGATCGTTCATCCGGTTCACACGGTCGCGGATCATGCCGAGCTGTGTCGTGATCTCGGGGTGTTTGTCGAGAGGACCGAGGATTTCCGTGAGGTCCTCTTCTATGACGTCCGTCAGAAACCCGATGCCCCGGACGGGCGTTTTGAGATCATGCGACGCGACGTAGACGAATTGTTCGATTTCTGCATTGGCCTTTTCGAGGGTGTCCGACTTCGCCCGCAGCTCTTTTGTCAGTTTATTCGCATAAAGGCGTGCCTTGCGGTTCGAACGGGACAGCAAGGCCAGCATCGTGATCACAAGAATCTCAATAATAAGACCGCCAACAAGGATGAAAGTTGGCAGATCCGAGCCATTGTTCGAGCGGAAGGCGAGGTTCGTTTTGACCTCTACGGTCCAGATCCGACCATACATTTCGATCTCTACCCTGTCCGTGAACATCGGATCGTCGTCATGGAGCGGTTCATCTTCATCATGCTCGTCATATATCAGCTCATCGCCATCCCGCAGACTGAACCGAACTTCTCGCAGGTCTTTGGACAGGAGACCCGCGACGAGTTTTTTTACCACAAATGGCGCGTAGACAACGCCAAGGAATCGCTCGCGCCGCTCTTCTGCAGTGGTGGGGCGTTCGCCGCGATAGATGGGGGTGTAAAACAAAAAGCCGGGCGTGTGACCGCTGTCCTGTACAAGAACAATGGGACCGGTGATGCGCGCAGTGCCTGTGTCACGTGCCGCGAGGAGACCCGTGCGCCTGTTTATTTCATGCGCCACATCCAGCCCGACCGCGGCCCAGTTGACGCTTGCAGGTTCTATGAAGGTTATCGGCAGCAGGATGTCGTGATCATGTTGCGGAAACACTGAAAACTCCCGCGCCTCCAATTTTCTGTGGGTCATATAGGATTCGAGATTTTCGCGGCGCACATAATCGATCACACCGATTCCGTTCACGCCCGGATATCTGTCCTCAAGATTAAGAGACTGTGCGAAGGTGCGCCATTCTTCCAACTCAACCTGTCCTCCGTTGGCATCAATAAACGCAACCCCCGACCAAAGCGCGTCCTCGTACCGGGACATGCGGTCTTCGATAAGGCCAACGGCCCTCGCCTTGGCCGCTTCAAACCGGCCCTCTATCTGGAGTTCGACCTGATGTCTGGAATAGAGCCAAGCGCCTATTGTCATGGAAAGAGAGAGAACCACCACCATGATATGAAAAGATGTGAGCTCCCTCTTTTCTTCGGGTTCTCTAACCATGATGCCATTACTCTCTGAAACCGACTTAACCACACTGAAACGCACAACTCATATGAGTTTCGCATAGGGGTATTAACAATCTGTTGGCGATTGTGGCCCGTTACCCCCCCGCAATTCGGACACTGACGTAAGCTGCGATTTGTTGTCTGCTGATCTTCAACGAGAAGGAGATCAGAGATGTCGAAACGGAAGCAACATCACCCAGAGTTTAAGGCCAAAGTTACGCTGGAGGCGCTGAAAGGCGAGGAAACGGTCAGCGAGTTGGCCAGTCGGTTTGGAGTCCACCCGACGATGATCCACCAATGGAAACGGGCTTTGCTTGAGGGCGCGTCCGGTGTGTTTGAACGTGGCAACCGAAAGACAGGAACCCTAGCCATCCGTTTGTATTCCCCGGCAAGAAACGTGGTCAGCCCCTGAAGGAGCTAAAACGGTTTTGACACAGCGTCACCACCACCGCCGAACTTTCGGATTTCATCAGGTGTTGAACAACTAGATCGATGTTCAGAGCGATTAGAATGCGACGCCCTAAGGGGTCAGAATGAAACACCGAGGGAATATGCAGAGCCTCAGAGCTGATGAATTCTTCGACCATTCGGACAAGCTGCGCTGCAAGCAGGTCCTCCGAGCCTCTGAAGCTATGGTTCAAGTCTGCGAACCCCTTTCGGGCGGCTTGAAACACGAGGCGTTGAAGCCTGAAGCCATTTGGGAGCTCTTCCAAGTCAATCGAGGAGACTTTGCCTAGGTCCGTTGCGCCGCCTAGAGCGGGCGCTAAATCCGCGCTGATAGGCGTAGAGGCAGGATCAAGCGTAAGAGTCTCAACGTTCGACCAATCGTAAGCGTTGCATCTGGCCCCCTATTTGCCCTCTAAACCCGTGCTCGGGATATCGACTACTATGCTTCCAAATCACTACCGGAGGCAAAAATGGCGGACCAGGAAGTCTGGGGTTTCAAAATCCAGAGATCTCCGTCGGGCAAAAAGATTTGGCCGAATGAACTCAAACGCGAGGCAACGAGGCGACTGCGGGAAGCGGACACCTCTCCAGGTGAGGTTGCTGCTGAAATAGGTGCTCATGAGTGCCTTGTACGGAAGTGGTGGGTTGCCGACCGTCGCAGTCGTGGTGAAAAAATCGCGGTCGAAGGCCCAGCCTTCGCTCAGGTGGCAATTTCCGCACCAGCGGATCCTTCTGAACAACCAACGGTCCCATCATCCAACACAGGGGACAGCTCGGCACATCTGTATGTGGGAGCGATTTGCATTAAGTTTCCATTGCACGTTGCTGAGCCTGATCTGCTCAAACTGATCCGAGTCGCGAGGCAGTGTCAGTGATCGCACCATCCAGCAGCTACCGCATCTATCTTGCCACGCAGCCTGTCGACTTTCGGAAAGGCATGGACGGCTTGGCCAATTACGTCATGACCAATTTCGAACTCGATCCCTTCTCCGGTGCATTCTTCGTCTTCCGCTCGAAGGGGCGTGACAAGATCAAGGTTCTGATGTGGGACGGTACCGGCCTCGTGCTGATCTACAAGCGTATCGAAGGCGCAGGCTTCGTCTGGCCCAAACTTTCCGACGGGACGATGACCCTGACGAAGGCACAATTTGAGGCGCTCTTTGAAGGGATCGATTGGCGCCGCGTCGTTTCGGCCGCCTATCACCACCCCTCCATTTTCAACAAAACAACCGCGGAGGTCGAGTGAGATGGCGACGATCCCATTCATTCAGTGCAAGATTTTTCCCGTCGAGCAGACCGCGGACTACCTCGAAAAGCGCTTCATCAAGCACCTACGGCTACTGCGGAGTGGCCTGGTCGGCCAGCCGGCGCATGAAGTCGAACTGCTTGGAGTCGACAATCAGGAACTGCATGAGGTGAGGATAACCCATCACGAGAAGAGCAGGATCCAAAAACGCGTCAAGAAACTTATCACACGCCGCCAGGAAGCGTCAGGGATGGGCCATTTGCAGAGGGATGAGCGCGAGCGATTGACCGCCTTGGCAGGCGGCGTTCGGCTTGCGACGGTGAAGACCGAACACCAAGCGGATGAAATCGCGGCGGCCCTTCACGACGAAATGCCCTGGATGGGACCCGCGACCGAACAGATCTGGAAGGCCATGCGCAGGTCTGTGAGAGAAGGCTCCATAGGTCTTCGCCTGCCGCCCATCCTGCTCGATGGCCCTCCCGGGATTGGCAAGAGCTTTTGGGCGCGGCGCCTTGGCCGCCTCTTGACCGTCCCCCCAACCGTTATCGAGGCAACCAATGAGAATGCGTCTTTCGGTGTCGTCGGGTCTCAGCGTGGATGGGGAAGCGCCGGACCGGGGCGTCTCATTTCCACGATCCTTAGGGAACATGTCGGCAATCCGGTCATGGTCGTTGATGAGGTCGAGAAGTCGGGGACTGCAACGTCCATGTCAGGCCGCGCGTTCGGGCTGTCGGAGGCGCTGCTACCCCTGCTGGAGCCCATGACCGCAAGAAGCTGGAGTTGCCCATTCTATCAGGTTAAGTTCGACATGAGCTGGGTGATCTGGGTCCTGACATCCAACAACTACCACGCGTTGCCAGAGCCGCTCCTGAGCAGATGCCCACCGATAGCCCTACGAGCGTTAACGACTGACGAACTGGTGATGTTCATCTGGCGCGAAGGGCGCAAGCAGGGCACCAGCGATGTGGCTCTGGATGCGGCGGTCGAAGCTTTCAAGCGTGCGGGCCAGGCAAGCCAACCGAGTCTGAGAACTGCGGCACGGGTGCTGCAGAGGGCAGCCGATCTCGAATGTCACCCCACGCTGCATTGAACCGATTTCACGAGCTCATCACACAAGGGAGGCGGCTTCGTGACTGAATTCGAGATCATCTTCGTCGTGTTTGGTATCGGTGCATGCATCGTTGGCGCCATCCATGTCACCATCGCCTACCGCTGTTCGATACGAGATGTCGAACCAGATCCGGAACGTGTTCGGCGATTTGTGGAACGGGGAATGGAGCTGCGGCGGCAAGCCCTGAAAAATCGCGCGCAACCGACAATCCGAGCGACAACGTCACCGAGCCAAAGCCTGCAGATCTTCCCACGCGGCAAGCGGATACTGATTGAGCTCGTCGCGTATGCTGCGCCACTTCGGCATATTGTCGTCAAGGACCTTGATGAAACGCTCATCATGGCGCGGCGATATCAGGTGGGCGAGCTCATGCAGCAATACGTACTCAATCGCCCGAACGGGTTTCTTGGCGAGCTCGAGATTAAGCCAGACGATTTTCTTGTCCGGATTGCAGCTGCCCCATTTCGTTTTCATTGGCCGGATGCCCCAGGTTTCGGTGGCAACGCCTAAGTGCGATGACCAATGCTCGAGCCGTGGAGCCACGTGCTCCCTTACCTTAGCTGGGTGTTAGAGAGGATCGCAATGAAATTGCCGCTGGCAGAGTACCACAGGTTGCTCCCGTGGCATTGCCCAGCTGAGCGGTATTTGGGCGAGAAGCCGACCTGAGCCAGAATGGCCGCACCAAGTTACGGCAGCGCCGGCCCACTTCCAGTCAGAGCCCCGTCGGCATGGGCGGGAAACCGATTTTCGCTGTGCGCGCGACGGCCCCCACGGCCGCGCCTTATCGCAAGGTTGCACTCACGAGCTGGATCGAGGACTGCGCCGCCTGGTGCGCGGGGGGGCTGGCGTGAAGCGCAGCCGCAATTGCGTGGCTTGTTGGACCGCTGGATCGGTTTTCATCGCGCTCGGATTTCAGATGCGGAGGCCAGCGCGGAATTGCAAAGCCTCACTCGGCTTCTCTGGTCGCTCCGAGTTGATGAGGAGGGGCTAGCCCGCGACTTCGTAACGGCAGCTGCGGGCAGGAATGCTCGACGCGCTGATGGCGGTTGAGCCGAGCCTTGGCGATCAGCGCGAACAGGTCGAGCGGATGTCAGCGGCAGTCGCAGAGGGTGGGCCGCTTGCGGACCTTGACCTCGCAAGTCTTGGTGGACGTGATGGGTCACCGCGTCACCTCAATTTGTTGACACTGCACTCTGCAAAGGGGTGCGAGTACGATGTGGTCATCATGGTGGGACTCGATCTTGGTAGCCTGCCATGGCGTAACGAAGCACCTGCGGCCCAGCGTGAGAGTCGACGTCTGTTCTATGTGGGGATAACGCGGGCCCGCGACGAAATCCACATGCTATATTCTGGTTTCGTCGATACCCGCTTCGGGCGACAGTATTGGGGGCGCTCTCCGTTCCTGAACGAGCTCGAGGTGCGAATGCGTGAAGCCGAAGGCGACTAGGTGAAAAAGTGGCGCAATTTGTAACAATGGCGTCTGATCGACGGCATGAAAGCCACGAGCGACTGCTTCGGGAAAGCCGCGGGGCGGCGTGGGCACGCTTCGACCGTCAGCTCGGGGCCGAGGCTGTATAAAAACTCGCATGGACATGGCATGCTTCGAAATAGTGTTCGCCAGAGTGATCTTGGGAGGTTTTTTCCGATGCCGTCGCCGCTAGCGGCCTAGTGGGGGAATCGTCCTTCGCGATTTCAGGAAATCTGTGTTTCTACACAGAATCGGCCGAAAATCTTGAATCTTTTGGCGTTTCGTCTTGGCGCGTAGCGCCAAGATAGGACCCTATTGCCAGTCCCGAAAGCCCCTATGGCAGGGTTCACATGCAACGCTTACGACCAATCGACAGACAGCTCGCGACGAACGACCGACTCAACACGAACCACGTTCGGCCAAGGCTTGCTGGAAAGCGGCGCGCTGGGCGTCACTCGCAAACCGACGGTCTTGCCCGATTTGGTTGGCCAGTTCTCGGCTTAGGTAATAGTCGAGAGAGCGATAGGTCAGTCTTGCAAAGAAATCTCGCGCTGAGTGGGCAAACTTGTCGCCCGAGGCAAATTCCCCCAACGCGATCCGAACTTCCTGCGAAGTCGGTTCAAACAACGTTGGCAACCGATCTCGTAGATTCACCGACAAGGATTCGAGCAAAGCGGATTTGGCCAAAAGACCGGCATCCGATGCGTGCCCCGTTCCGAAACTCTGCCGTTCAATGGCAGCGTCAAGACCGGCTAAGAGATTGGCCACCGACACCAAGGCACTATCGCCACATCCCAAGTCAGCCAATGCGTCCTCGAACCCCGGCGCACGGGCCAAAAGCGGAAGTCGCACAAGAAGCGATGCTGCGAACTGAAAGCGTGGGTCCTTGCTCGCATTGGAAAGGTCCCGTTCCGAGGCCTTCGCCGCCGCCTCGGCTATCACGTCAACTGACGCACCAGAATCAATTAAACCAACGACATCGCGCCACTTGTTTGACTGTGGCAAAGTGCCGAGCCTAATATGGCCCATAATCGTCTCCCTATCGCGCTAACGCTGACGCAATCCATCGGGGAAATCAAAGAGAAACCGGAGGCAAAAGCTTACCTTGCGCTTACCCGCCAAGGGTAGCACTGTGATCGCAATCCTCTAAGTCTTTGAAGAAAGTGGTGAGCCGTGATGGGTTCGAACCATCGACCTACTGATTAAAAGTCAGTTGCTCTACCAACTGAGCTAACGGCCCACTCTATTTTGAAGGCATAACCGGCCTTCACGGATCGCCCTTAAAGCTGAATAACCCCGGAAGATCAAGCGCTTATTTCAGGCCGGAGCCCTTTGACCATGACGGTCATTACGTTCCGATAGGGGGGGCTTCTACGGCCAAGGCGGAATGTGGTCAACCCCCTTTTGCAAAGTTTTCTCCGCAATCTCTGGATTCATTTCCGCAGCGGGTCTATATGCGGCTCATGACCTCCCCAAGAGACACTCAAATGCTGCCGTTCATGAAAATGCATGGGCTGGGAAACGACTTTGTGGTCGTGGACGCCCGTGCCACCGACATCCAGATCACCGCCGCGATGGCCAAGGGAATCGCCCACCGGCGATTTGGCATCGGGTTTGATCAGCTTGCCGTGATTACGAGCGGCAGCGGCGACGCGCATCTGACCTTCTACAACGCCGATGGCTCGACCTCGGCCGCCTGCGGCAACGCCACCCGTTGCATCGCGCGCCACCTGATGGAGGAAACCGGCAAGGACCGTCTGCACCTGACCACCGACCGAGGCGATCTGGTCGCAGTGGAGGCAGGGGACGGGCTGACCTCTGTCAACATGGGGCACCCGCAGCTCGAATGGGACGAAATCCCGCTGGCCGAGGCCATGGACACGCTGGAATTGCCGATCGAGGGCGCGCCGACGGCGACCGGCATGGGCAATCCACATTGCACGTTTTTCGTCGAGGATGCCGAATTGATCCCGCTGGCCGAATTCGGCCCCCGCTACGAACATCATCCCCTCTATCCGCAGCGCACAAACGTGCAGGTCGCGCATCTGGTCGGTCCCGATCACATTCGCATGCGCGTCTGGGAGCGCGGCGTCGGCGTCACGCTCGCCTCGGGGTCATCCTCCTGCGCCACGGCGGTCGCCGCAGCCCGCAAGGGCCTCACCGGACGCAAGGTCCGCATTGATCTTGACGGTGGCACACTTTGGATCGACTGGCGCGACGACGGCGTCTGGATGACCGGTCCGACCATGCATGTGGCGTCCGGCACCTTCACGCAGCAGTTTCTGGAAAGCATCAGCCAATGACCGGCGCGCCAAAATTCACCACCCTCGGATGTCGCCTCAACGCCTATGAAACCGAGGCGATGAAAGAGCTGAGCCGCCAGGCCGGGCTGGAGAATGCCGTGGTGGTGAACACCTGCGCCGTCACCGCAGAGGCCGTGCGCAAGGCCCGTCAGGAAATCCGCAAGCTGCGCCGCGAGAACCCCGATGCGCCGATCATCGTCACCGGCTGCGCGGCCCAGACCGAACCGGAGACCTTTGCCGCCATGGGAGAGGTCACCCAGGTCATCGGCAATACCGAAAAGATGCAGCCCGAAACCTGGCAGCGCATGGCCAAAGGGCCGGATTTCATCGGCACCACGGAAAAGGTGCTGGTAGACGACATCATGTCTGTGACCGAGACCGCCAGCCATCTGATCGACGGTTTCGGCACCCGCAGCCGCGCCTATGTGCAGGTCCAGAATGGCTGTGATCATCGCTGCACGTTCTGCATCATTCCCTACGGCCGCGGCAATTCCCGGTCGGTGCCCGCAGGTGTCGTGGTCGATCAGATCAAGCGGCTGGTGGACAAGGGCTATAACGAAGTGGTGCTGACCGGCGTCGACCTCACCAGCTGGGGGGCTGACCTGCCCGCCACGCCGAGGCTCGGTGATCTGGTGATGCGGATTCTCAAACTGGTGCCGGGCCTGCCCCGTCTGCGGATTTCCTCAATCGATTCGATCGAGGTGGACGAGAACCTGATGCAGGCCATTGCGACCGAACCCCGCCTGATGCCGCATCTGCACCTGTCCCTGCAGCATGGCGATGACATGATTCTGAAACGGATGAAACGCCGCCACCTGCGCGACGATGCCATCCGCTTTGTCGAGGAGGCGCGCAGGCTGCGCCCCGACATGACCTTCGGGGCCGACATTATCGCAGGATTCCCCACCGAGACCGAAACACATTTCGAGAACGCGCTGAAACTGGTCAGCGATTGCGACCTGACATGGCTTCATGTCTTTCCCTATTCCAAACGCGAGGGCACCCCTGCCGCCAAAATTCCGACGCAGGTCAACGGCAACGTGATCAAGGACCGTGCCGCCCGCCTGCGGGCTGCCGGCGATGCGCAGGTGGAAAAACATCTGGCGCAGCAGTTGGGACGCACCCATTCCGTGCTGATGGAGAACCCAACCATGGGGCGCACCGAACAGTTCACCGAGGTCCGTTTTGCCGTGCCGCAAACCGAAGGGGCGCTGGTGACGACAAAGATCACAGGCATCAGCGGCAGCCAATTGACCGCCTGACCGCAGGAGGGAGACGAAAGCGATGGCCCTCATTCTCTTTCTGCATGGCCCCTCCAGCAGCGGTAAATCCACGCTCGCCACGGAAATTCGCAAACAGGCGACGGACCGCGCCTTGCTGCATCTCTCGATCGATCACCTGCGCGACAGCGGCGTCTGGACCCCCTCGGCCTATGCGGACTGGAAGACGGCCCGACCGGCCTTTTTCTCGGGGTTTCATCGCGCCATCGCGGGGTTTGCCACTGCCGGCAATGACCTGATCCTCGAACACATCCTTGATACGCCGGGATGGCTGTCCGAACTCCGGACGCTGCTTGCCGGGCAACAGCTGCTCTTTGTCGGCCTGCATACGCCGCTTGCAACGCTGGTTGCGCGCGAGAAAGAACGGGGAGATCGCCCGGCAGGAAGCGCCGCAGCGGACTTTGAGCGCGCCCATAGGGGCCTGTCCTATGATCTCATTGTCGACGGCACAGCCCCCGCCCGGAGCAATGCGGCCACCATCCTCGCCGCCTTGCCACAGCCCGGGACGCAGTCGCGCTTTTTTGGGTAATTTACGCGGCCTGAGAGGATCGGGGAGGATCTGTCCCGGTGCCTCGGGGGTCCTGTGGTGCCCGGGAGGACGGCCGCTGCACAACGGATCGCGCAACAAAAAACCCCCGTGCGATCTGGTGGATCCGGCACGGAGGTTTTTCAGGTTTTCAGGCTGGGA
Source organism: Phaeobacter sp. B1627 (assembly GCF_006265095.1). Taxonomy (GTDB): domain Bacteria; phylum Pseudomonadota; class Alphaproteobacteria; order Rhodobacterales; family Rhodobacteraceae; genus Epibacterium. Next base: position 44,370 of record NZ_VCNK01000011.1, on the reverse strand, counting down.
AAAGACCGGTCAGGAGGTCTTCTTGCCCTTATGAGGCGCCCAGAGCCGTTTGTTGGTCAGATACAGCAGAACCGACAGCACGGCGAGGAACAGAACGCCGACAAAACCGGCCTGTTTGCGCGCCATCATCTTCGGCTCAGCAGTCCACATCAGGAAGGCAGACACATCCTGCGCCAGGTGATGCAGATCGTTGGAATGGCCGTCGACGAATTCCACCTGCTCGTCGGACAAAGGCGGCGCCATCGAAATCCAGCCCCCGGGGAAGGCGTGGTTCTCGTAGAAGGTGGTGCCCGCTTCGTCCTTTGTCTCGCCGGTATAGCCGGTGAGCAGGGAGGCGATGTATTCCGCGCCGCCCATACCCTTGATCATCTGGTTGATGCCAAGGCCATAGGGTCCGTGAAAGCCCGCACGCGACTTCGCCATCAGGCTCAGGTCAGGAGCGCCGACGCCATCATTCTCCGGGAAGTGATCAGTGGGTTCCGCCGGGCGGAAATCGTCATCCTCGGCGTCGAATACTTCGAAGTTATCCGCCGCATAGGCCCGTACCTGATCGGCCGGCAGGCCGGGGCCGCCTTCGTCAGACAACGTGCGGATCGGAACCTGCTTCAGCCCGTGGCATGCGGAACAGACCTCAGTATAGATCTGCAGACCGCGCTGGAGCTGATTTTGGTCATAGGTGCCAAAGGGGCCTTCGAACGAGAAGGCAAAATCCTCCACGTGCGCCTCGCCCCCGGCCGCAAAGGCGGCGGCCGGAACGAGTGCCAGAGCAAAGGCAGCACCGGTTACAAGGGTCTTGAACATGGGTAGCTGTCCTTCTTCTTACTCAGCAGGAGTAGCTTCGGATTTCTTGCCATAGTGGCTGTCGAAATCTTCTTCGATGGTGGCGGGGATCGCGTCCGGTTTCTCGATCACACCCAAAAGCGGCAGGATCACGAGGAAATAGCCGAACCAATAGGCCGATGCGATCAGCGAGAACGAGGCATAGGGCTCTTCTGCAGGCATCGCCCCAAGCCACATCAGGGCAAAGAAGTCGATCACCAGCAGCAGGAACCACCACTTGAACTGCGGGCGGTACTTGCCGGAGCGCACCCGGGAGGTATCGAGCCAGGGCGCCAGCGCCATCACGGCGATGGCACCAAACATCGCCAGAACACCGAAGAATTTCGCATCGACGATACCGCCGGTCACAAACGAGGCGATCTGAACGATCCAGACCTCGGAGGTGAAGGCCCGCAGGATCGCGTAGAACGGCAGGAAATACCATTCGGGCACGATATGCGCCGGGGTCTGCAGCGGGTTGGCTTCGATGTAGTTATCGGGGTGGCCAAGATAGTTTGGCATGAACCCGACGACCGCCCAGAACACCAGCAGCACAACGGCGAGGCCAAGGAAATCCTTGATCACGAAGTAGGGCCAGAACGGCAGCGTGTCTTTCTTGGCTTCTTCCTTGGAGCCGCGACGGACTTCGACACCGGTGGGGTTGTTGTTGCCGGTGGTGTGGAAGGCCCAGATGTGGACAATCACGAGGGCCGCAATCACGAAGGGCAGCAGGTAATGCAGCGAGAAGAACCGGTTCAGCGTCGCATTGTCCACGGCCGGTCCGCCCAGCAGCCAGGTCTGGATCGGTTCGCCAATCAGCGGGATGGCCCCGAACAGGCCGGTGATCACGGTCGCCCCCCAGAAGGACATCTGCCCCCAGGGAAGAACATAGCCCATGAAGGCGGTGCCCATCATCATCAGATAGATCAGCATGCCAACGATCCAGGTGATCTCGCGCGGGGCCTTGTAGGAGCCGTAGAACAGGCCGCGGAAGATGTGGATATAGACCGCCACAAAGAACAACGAGGCGCCGTTTGCGTGCAGATAGCGGATCATGAAGCCGCCGTTCACGTTGCGCATGATATGCTCAACAGAGGCAAACGCCAGATCGACGTGAGGCGTGTAGTGCATCACGAGAACGATCCCCGTGACGATCTGCAGCGCCAGACAAAACGCCAGAACGATACCCCAGATCCACCACCAGTTCAGGTTCTTCGGCGTAGGGATCATGATGGTGTCATAGAGCAAGCCAACGATGGGCAGACGGCTGTGAAGCCATTTTTCTGCGCCCGTTTTCGGCTCGTAATGGTCGTGCGGAATACCAGACATACGTGCGCCTCCTTATCCCAGCTTGAGTGTGGTTGCGTCGGTGAACTCGGCCACCGGGATATGAAGGTTCTGCGGCGCAGGACCTTTGCGGATCCGACCGGCGGTATCGTAGTGCGACCCGTGACAGGGGCAGAACCATCCGTCAAAATCGCCGGCACCATCGCCAAGCGGCACACACCCGAGGTGCGTACAGACACCCATCATCACCAGCCATTCGCCGGCTTCATCCAGGGTGCGGTTCTCATCAGACGCGTCGGACCCCGGTTTGTTGGGGTTTTCCGACGAGGTGTCGATCAGATCTTTCATCTCTACTGCGCGTCCCTCGTCAATTTCCGCTTGGGTCCGACGGCGAATGAACACCGGCTTGCCAAGGAACATGACAGAGATCTGCGTACCGACGTCGACGCCAGATACATCCACAACGATGGAGGACAAAGCCTGCACATCGGCTGATGGATTCATCTGGTTGACCAAAGGCCATACGGCGGCACCCGCGGTGACAGCCCCTGCGCCGGCAGTGGCGTAGTAGAGGAAATCTCTCCGGGTTCCTTCGTGGTCTTCTGCGTGGGACACGAGGTTTTCTCCAATTCCAGCGCCCGTTTAGGGCAAACATGCGCTTACACCGCATCGTGAACACGGTGACTCAGCCGCGTGTCTAGCGTTGCAAACTGCGTTCGTCTAGCGGTCAAAGCAGCGCAGGCCACCCTGAAAGGGGTATTCTTTCACGGAACCGTTGCATTGCTGCGCCGGTTCCCGACCCATTACCCGCCCTATGTGCCATCTCCTGTTTAACACCGGGTGAAGCTGCCCCTCAGGCCGCGCCCGGGCGGGTCGCCTCCATCGAGGGGCGCGATTCGAAATCCACAAACCAGGCGGCCAATTGAGGATTGCCCTCCCGCCAGCCGGCATCCGGGTGCCGAAAGTCCACATAGGCCAGGGCCGCCGCCATCGCCAGCTGACCGATATTCACCGATCCGCTCAACACCGGCATCCAGCGCGCCTCGACCGCGGCACAAGCCCCGAGGATCTTGCGGCGCTGACCTTCCAGCCAGTCATCCCACTGCTTTTCCTGAGGGCGCAGGCGTTTTTCGTAAGACATTGAAACGCCTGCATCCATGATCCCGTCGGCGGTGGCCTCAAGCACCTTCATGTCCCAACCGCCCGCATATAGCCCGCCCCCCGCACGATCATCGAGGACGGCGCAGATCACCCGGCTGTCATAGAGCGTCACCCCGTCGTCCCGGGCCAGGGCCGGAATCTTGCCCAGCGGATTGCTGGCGGTGAGCGCCGCATCGGGGGAGGTCACGGTGGTGGCCACCTGCACCAGCTCCACAGCACCGAGCTGATCCGTTTCATGCAGCACAAGCATCACCTTGCGCACGAAGGGTGAAGAAGAGGAATAAAACAGTTTCATCGCGAAAAATCTCCCTGGGTCCTGCAAGCTTAGCGGGCCATCTGGCGCTTTGGGAATGGGCTATCGCAAAAAATGCAACGGCCCCCATCGTCCCCACCGGATGGCGGGATCAGCTGCCCGTGGGGGCGCCCAGATAGGCCCGCAAGGCCGGGGGAGGATTATCGAGGATCTCTGCCGTCGGGCTTGGCGGGTACACGTGCCCGTCTGCCACCAGCACCACCTCCGTGGCGATGCGGCGCGCGTCCTGGGGATCGTGACTGACCATCAGCAGCGTGGCGCCCTTTTCCGTCACGATTTCGGCAACCAGATCGAGCATTTCAGCCTTCAGCGCCGGCCCCAGGGCGGCAAAGGGTTCATCCAGAAGCAAAAGATCGCGCCCCTGAACCAACACCCGGGCCAGGGCGGCGCGGCTTTGCTGACCACCGGACAGGTCTGCGGGTCTGCGCTCTTCCATGCCGGCCAGACCGACCCGGGCCAGAGCGGCAGTGACCGCCTCCGCCTGAGCCGCCGACAGCCGCCGGTTGGCATCAATCCCGAGGCCCACATTCTGGCGCAGGGTCAGATGCGGAAACAGATTGCCGTCCTGAAAGAGCATCGCCACCGGGCGCTGACCCGGCGGCAGCGCCGTGATGTCCTGCCCGCGCCACAGGATCCGCCCGTCCCGCGCGGGCAAAAACCCGGCGATGGCCTCCAGAAGCGTGGATTTCCCCGCGCCGGAGGGACCGATCACCGCCACCTGTGCTCCGGCTGCGATCTGCAGATCGGCTTGCAGGCGAAAATCGCCTTTTTGCAACGTCACCGCGTCAAGCTTCAGCATGGAATTTCCCTCCGCGATCCAGCAGCCAGAAGGCCCCCATTGACAGGATGAACAGCAACAGGGCCGCAGCCTGGGCCGCCTCCATCCGATAGGCTCCCATCAACCGGTACACTTGCAGCGGCAGCGTGGCGGTTTCCGGATCCGCAAACAAGGCAACAACGCCAAGATCGCCCAATGACAGCGCGGCGGTGAGCCCGGCCGCAAAGCCGATCTGGGCCCTGCATCTCGGCCAGATCACACGGCGCCAGAAGGCCGGTCCCCGCATGTTCAGTGCCAGTGCCAGGCGGGCGTTCTGCTGCATCACCTGCTGCATCCGCGGCACCAGTATCCGCAGCGCAAAGGGCAGCGCCATCACCATATTGACCAGCGCCGTCACCGGCAGCGCCACATGGGCCGGGCTGGCAACCGGATAGATCAGCACGAACAGGCCGGTTCCGATCACCAGCGGCGAGGCCGCCAGCCCCAGAATGCCCGCGATCTCGCCCAGCTGCCTGCGCCCGAGGGCGATACTCGCGGAGAGCGGCAAGGCGACGAGCAACAGAAGGCCCGTGCTCAGCGCGGCGACCTGCACCGAGACCCAGGCCGCGCTCCAGACCGGCGCCGGAAGCGACAGCAGCCCCGGCGCGCCCGCCACCAGAACCGCCAGCAGCGGCAACATCAAAAAGAGGGTCGCGAACCCGATCCAGACCACATCCAGCAGGGTCGCGCTGCGGCCTGTTGCGTCCCAGCGCACCACCGCCCGGTCCAGCCCCGCGCCGACCCCCTCGCCGACGGGCACCCGCAAAGCCAGCACGGCCGCGACAACGGTCAGGCCGAGCTGTACCGTCGACAGCACCGCCGCCCGGCCGAGGTCGAAATCGAAATGAAACGCCTGATAGATCGCCAGTTCCAGCGTGGTCGCCTTCGGCCCGCCCCCCAATGTCAGCGCCACCGCAAAGCTCGACAGGCAAATGGCAAAGATCACCGCCATGGCGCCGGGCAGAATGCGGCGCAACATCGGTGCCTCGAGCAGGTGCCACATGGCGCCCGGCCCGGCATTCAACTGCGCGGCCAGCCGGAAGCGCTCGGCGGGGATCTCCTGCCATCCCTGCAGGATCAGGCGCGTCGCCAGCGGCAGATTGAAGAAGACATGCGCGATGACGACCCCATGCAGACCGTATATCCGCAGAGGGTCGAGGCCAAACGCGCCAAGGGCACCGCTGATCCAGCCGGAGCGGCCGAAGACCGCCAGCAACCCGAGGATCGCGACGATCACCGGCAGGATGAAGGGGGCGCCAAGCAGCGTGATCAGCACCCGCCGCCCGGCAAAGCGCCGCCGGGCCAACGCCCGGGCCACCGGGATCGCCAGCCCGACGCTGAACACGGCCGACAGGCTGGCCTGGATCAGGGTGAAGCGCAGCGCCGATGCTTCGCTCGGGCCGAACCCGGAGCCTCCCTCCGCCCGCATCGCCACCGCCGCCAAAGTGCCCAGAACCAGAAGCGCCACCCCGAGGGCGGCGCAGGTTCCGGGCCAGATTGCGACCGGCCGGGGAGCATCAGGGCGCGGCGCAGCCGCGCGATGGGCTGCCCGGCCTGTGCCGCCTACTGGCTGAGCGCGCGCAGCCATTCGTCCAACGCTTCGTCACGCAGGGCCGCTGCATCGCCCTCGGGCAACAGCAGCGATTTGTCGGCGCTGAGCGTCTCTGCGAAACCCTCCGGCAGACCACCTGCGGGCATCACCGCAGGATACATCCAGTTGGTGGTCGGTATGATCGACTGAAACGCGTCCGAGACCATGAACTGCAGGAACTGATCCGCCAGCTCGGTCTGATCGCTCGCGGCGAGCTTGCCTGCCACTTCGACCTGCATGTAGTGCCCTTCGTCGAAAACGGCCGCCGCCTTGGAGTCATCTTCTTCGGCGATCAGGTGATAGGCCGGAGAGGTGGTATAGGACAGCACCATGTCCGCTTCGCCTTCGAGGAACAGACCGTAGGCTTCGGACCACCCTTTGGTCACGGTGACGATATTGTCCGACAGGCCGTCCCATATCGCCGGTGCCTCGTCGCCATAGGCGGCTTTGACCCACATCAGCAGGCCAAGACCCGGCGTAGAGGAGCGCGGGTCCTGAATGACGATTTTGGCGTCGCTTTCGCCCAGCGCCCGGAAATTCGCAGGCGCATCCGCGTCGGCGTTGTGGACAAAGGCGAAATACCCCCAGTCATAGGGGGCAAAGGTATCGTCCTGCCATGCCATCGGCAGCGCGTAGTCCGCCTCGACCGCGACAGGCGCGAACAGGCCCGTGTCCCGGGCCGCCGCCGTCAGATTGGTATCGAGACCGAGGACGATGTCAGCCTCTGAGCGCGCGCCCTCAAGCTTGATCCGCGCCAGCAAGGCGGCGCCATCTCCGGCGCCGACGAACTTCAGCTCGCAGCCGCAGGTCGCCTCGAACGCCTCCTTGACGGCCGGACCCGGCCCCCATTCGGAGACGAAGCTGTCATATGTGTAGACCACCAGTTCGGGCGTCTCGGCGGTGGCGACAGTGGCGGCCAAAAGCGCGCCTGCAACAAAGAGAGGTTTCATCTCGTCCTCCAATGCGGCGTCGGGCAAGGAGGAGATCAGGGCGCGGTCATGCCTCACGATCCGAAACCTTCCCTCCGCCGGTATGATCCGGTTCAGGTTCAGCGGGTTCGCCGGTCTGGCATCTCAGCGTATTTCACTACGCACCCCGAGGTAGGCTGGACACTAGGGCCGGGCGGCGGGCTTGGCAAGATGGGGAATGCGCGGGTCCTCTGCCGCCTGCACTAGGTCAGCACGTCTGACCCATTGTTTCGCGTGCGAAACAAAAGGGGAGTCTCGCTGTCCTTTCTGCGAGGTTAATGCGCCGATCTCTTTTCCCGCCTGCCCTTTTCTCCCGGCCCTTTTCTCCCGGCCCTTTTCCCCCCTGCCCTTTGCCGTTAAAGGGTCAGAACAAAGGAGACCCGCGCGCATGTCCATGAACTCTTTCGGCCACCTCTTCCGTGTCACCACCTGGGGCGAGAGCCACGGGCCTGCGCTGGGCGCCACCGTGGATGGCTGCCCGCCGAATGTCGCAGTGGACCCGACGATGCTGCAGGAATGGCTGGACAAGCGCCGCCCCGGTCAGAACAAGAACACCACCCAGCGCAACGAACCCGATGCGGTGAAAATCCTGTCCGGCGTCTTCGAGGGCAAAACCACCGGCACGCCCATTCAGCTGATGATCGAGAACACCGATCAGCGCTCGAAGGACTATGGCGAGATCGCGCAGACCTTTCGTCCGGGGCATGCGGATATCACCTATTTCCAGAAATACGGCAATCGCGACTATCGCGGTGGCGGCCGGTCTTCGGCCCGGGAAACCGCCGCGCGCGTGGCTGCAGGCGGGGTTGCACGGGCGGCGATCAAATCGCTGGTCCCCGACCTGCAGATCAAGGGCTATATGACCCGCATGGGCGAGATGGAAATCGACCGGTCCCGGTTCGATTGGGACGCGATCGACCAGAATGATTTCTGGATCCCCGATGCCGCTGCGGTTCAGGAGTGGGAAGACTACCTGCAAGCGCTGCGCAAGGCGCATGACTCCGTCGGCGCCGTGGTCGAAGTTGTGGCGCGCGGCGTGCCCGCGGGGATCGGTGCCCCGGTCTATGGCAAACTCGACACTGACCTGGCCGCCGCGATGATGTCGATCAACGCCGTCAAAGGCGTGGAGATCGGCGAAGGCATGAACGCGGCGCTGCTGAAAGGGTCCGAGAACGCGGATGAGATCTTCATGGGCAACGACGGCCAGCCGGTCTATTCCTCGAACCATTCAGGCGGCATCCTGGGCGGGATCTCGACCGGTCAGGACGTGGTGGTCCGGTTCGCGGTCAAGCCCACATCCTCAATTCTCACGCCACGGCAATCGATCCGCAAGGATGGCACTGCCGCCGAGGTCATCACCAAGGGGCGCCACGATCCATGTGTCGGCATCCGCGCGGTGCCCGTCGCCGAGGCCATGATGGCCTGTGTGATCCTTGACCACCTGCTGCTGCATCGCGGTCAGATCGGCGAAAACCAAGGGCGGATCGGCTGAGGCCCACCTCATGACGGCAATCCTCGCGATCACCTTTCCGATCTATGCGATCCTCGGGTTGGGGTATGTTTTCGTCTGGCGCGGGATCTTCAGGTCCGGCGACATCAAAAGCCTCGGGTCCTTCGTATTCAACCTCGCATTGCCGGGGCTGATCTTCACCACGATCGCCCAGCGCGACCCGGTCGAGGTGTTCCAGGCCGCCTATGTGCTGCCCTATCTGGTTGGCGGCCTGTTGAATATCGCGGTCGCTTTCTTCCTGTTCACCCTGCGCGGCTTCGACCCCATGCGGCGGGCGGTGGGTGTGATGGGATCGACCTGCCCCAACAATGGCTTTGTCGGCTATCCGGTGATGCTGCTGGCCTTTCCCGACATCGCAGGCGTCGTGCTGACGCTGAACCTGGTGGTCGAGACGCTGATCCTCATTCCGATCTGCCTGATGCTGATGGAGGCCGCCGCAAGCGATACCGCGCAACCCCTCGGCCCCCGTTTGAGGAAAATCCTCTTCAACGTGGTGAAGATGCCAACGATGATTGCGCTCATCGCCGGGCTGGGAGTGGCGGTGCTGCATATTCCGCTGCCGGAGCCATTCTTTCGCTTCACCGACATGCTCGCGGCGGCGGCCGGGGCGGTGTCGCTGATCGTGATTGGCGGATCCCTCGCCGGGCTGCCCCTGCGCGGCAACAAGAGCCTCGCCCTTCAGGCCACCCTCGGCAAGCTGGTGATCCACCCCGCGCTGGTGGCGCTGGTGGCGGCTGCTGCCGTCTTCGCCGGGCTGCTTGATATCTCGCCGGAGCTCCGCGCTGCGCTGATCCTGTCGGCGGCGATGCCGATGTTCACGACCTACACTATTTTTGCCCAGGCCCGCGGCCATGAAGGCGCTGCCAGCCTGGCCTCCATGGCGGCGACAGTCCTGGCCTATTTCACCCTGAACAGTCTGCTCTGGATCCTGAGCTGATGGGGTGCTGAACTGACGGAGGCGCTGTCAGTCGTGATCGCCCAAACAGCGGCTGTGATCGCCCAGCGCGGTCAGAACCTGACAGGTGCCGCCCGCCCCGCCTTCACACAGATGGGTGATCCGCTCCAGCTCGGCCTCCAGCCGCTGCAGACGCATGATCCGGGCGCGGACCCGGTCCAGCTGCGCCCGGGCGATCTGATCCGCTGCATGGCAATCCTCGCCCAGATCCCCATTGAGCCCCATGAGTTCGCCGATCTCTTCCAGGCCGAACCCGAGGTCGCGTGCGTGTTTGATGAAGCCGAGCCTTTCAAGACCCGACTGGTCATAGCGGCGCTGATTGCCCGCGTTGCGAGTGGCCGGCGTGATCAGGCCTATGTCCTCATAGTAGCGGATGGTGGGCACCTTGACCCCGGTGGCTCGTGACAATGCGCCGATGGAGAACATGCGGAATATCCCTTGAACCTCTAGTGGCTAGAGCAATTAGGGTGATCCCGAATCGGAATGCACACAAGCGAAAAGGAGCAGGGCCGATGGCAGGATGCTGCGGACAGGATGCGCAATTTGACGGCGTTTCAAAGGACTACAAGCGTCGCCTCTGGGCGGTTATCGCGATCAATGCCGTGATGTTCATTGTAGAGATGACCGCCGGTGAAGTCGCCGACAGCCAGGCGTTGAAAGCTGACGCATTGGATTTCCTCGGCGATGCGCTGACCTATGGGATTTCGCTTGCGGTGATCGGCGCCAGCCTGAGAACCCGATCAATGGCGGCAATCGGCAAGGGTGTCAGCCTGCTTCTCATGGGGGGCTGGGTCTTTGGCTCGACGGTTTGGCAGCTCTTTGTTCTCGGGGTGCCCGAAGCCCAGGTCATGGGGGGCATCGGGTTTCTGGCCCTGGCCGCGAACCTCCTGTCGGTGATGCTGCTGGCCGCCTACAAGGACGGCGATGCCAATGTGCGCTCTGTCTGGCTCTGCTCGCGCAATGACGCCATTGGCAACGTGGCCGTGATGATTGCCGCCATCGGCGTCTGGGGCACCTCCACCGGCTGGCCCGATCTGATCGTTGCGGGGCTGATGGCCGGTTTATTCCTCAATTCGGCGCTGCAGATCCTGAGGCAGGCCCTGAGCGAATGGCGCGCAGGCGAACGTCACAGCGCCACCGAAGTCCCGCAGAGCCCCGCGCAGAAAGCTGCCCCGGCGGCGGAATAATAATGTACCAAAAGGACCCTGCCCGCTTGCCAATTCAAAGGCTTCGGCGCAGGGTCCGCACATGCCAAACAGCTTAACATCGCATCGACCCGCACTGGCAATTCTGCTCAAGGTGATCGCCATCGGGTTGTTCACCATCATGTCCGGCCTGATCAAGGAAATCACCCAGACCGTGCCGACAGGACAGGCGGTTTTCTTCCGGTCCTTCTTCGTGCTGCCGGTGATCTTTGCCTGGTTGGCACTCCGGGGTGATCTGGCCACTGCCCTGCGCACCAAAAGCCCGATGCTGCATTTCTGGCGCGGTCTGGTGGGCACGTCGGCCATGGGGCTGAACTTTGCCGCGTTGTCGATGTTGCCGCTGCCCGAGGTCACTGCACTGGGCTATGCCACGCCCATCTTCACACTTGTTCTGGCCGCGCTCTTGTTGGGAGAGCGCATCCGCATCATTCGGATCAGCGCCGTGGCCATTGGCCTGATCGGCGTCCTGATCATGCTGTCGCCGCGACTTGCACAGTCCGAAGCTCTGCAGGACACCGCCTTCTTAGGGGCAATGCTGGTCCTCGCGGCTGCGGCGTTGCGCGGGTTTGTGCAGATCCACATCCGTAAAATGGTACAGAGCGAGGAAACTGCGGCCATCGTTTTCTATTTTTCCGTCACCGCATCTTTTCTGTCCCTGCTGACCCTGCCGTTTGGATGGGTGGTCCCGAACGGGCCAATGCTGCTGCTGTTGATCAGCACCGGCTTTATCGGAGCGATCGCCCAGATCCTGGTGACCTCCTCCTACCGCTTTGCTCCGGCCTCGTTGCTGGCGCCCTATGACTATGTCTCGATGCTGTTTGCTTTGGTGATCGGCTATGTCTGGTTTGCCGAATGGCCGTCGCTGGTCATGCTCGCGGGTGCGGCGCTGGTGATTGCGGCAAACGGGATCGTCGTTTGGCGCGAAAGTCGGCTGGGGCTGGTGCGGGGAAAGGCGAAGCCGCTCACCGATCCGAAAGGCGGCTAGCGGGTCATGCAGGTCCGATGCGAGGCTCTGCCTCGCGCTCCGAGGTATTTTGGAAAAGATGAAACTGCCGCACCTCCCAACTGCACCGCAGGTGCATATAGAGAAAAAGCGCGAAGCCTGGGCTTCGCGCTTTTGCAATTTAACAAAGAGGGTGGATCAGCTGCGCACCAAAGCCTCATAGGCTTCGGCAATTTCGCGCGTCAATGTGCCGACTTCAAACCTGTAGGGTCCGATCTCGCCGACCGGGGTCACTTCTGCTGCGGTCCCCGTCAGCCAGCACTGTTCGAAGCCACCCATTTCTTCCGGCATGATGTGACGTTCGTGGACTGTGATATCACGATCTTTCAGCATCTGGATCACGGTCTGGCGGGTAATGCCATTGAGGAAGCAGTCGGGCTTCGGCGTGTGCACCTCTCCGTCCTTCACAAAGAAGATATTGGCCCCGGTCGCCTCTGCCACGTAGCCGCGGTAGTCCATGAAAAGAGCGTCAGAACAGCCTTTGGATTCGGCCTTGTGCTTTGAAATCGTGCAGATCATGTAGAGACCGGCGGCCTTGGCGTGGACCGGGATGGTTTCCGGCGAAGGGCGTTTGAACTCTGCAATGTCAAGCTTCGCCCCCTGCATCTTGGCATCGCCGTAATATGCGCCCCAACCCCAGACCGCGACAGCCATGCGCACCGGGTTTTTGGCCGAGGCCACCCCCATGTCCTCGCCCGAGCCGCGCCAGACCACTGCACGCACGTAGGCATCCTGCAATCCGGAGGCCTTCAGGGTGTCTTCCTTGGCCTTTTCGATGTCCTCCACCGAATAGGGCATCGGCATATCCAGGGCCTGTGCCGAGGCAATCAGCCGCTCGGAATGGGCCCGGCTTTTGAAAATCTTGCCGTTGTACGCACGCTCGCCCTCAAACACGGAGGAGGCGTAGTGCATTGCATGCGTCAGGATGTGGACCTTGGCATCGCGCCAGTTGACCAATTCCCCGTCCATCCAGATCAGACCGTCGCGGTCATCATATCCAGCCATTCCGCGTTCCTTTTCAGCGCCGTGTCATTTTCAGTAATTGCGCAATACCCAGCAACTTCAGTCACATAATTGCGCCAAACCCGCGACTCGATACATCTCGGGTCTTGGAATGTCAACAATGCTGACATAAACTGCCCTGCAAAACGAAGGAGAGGCGACATGTCTGACGGGCGGTCCGGATCAGGATATGGCGGCGAAAGTCTGCTGTTTCTGACCGACGAACAGCTGCGCCAGGGGATCGAGGCAATGTTCTTTGCCTATCAGGGCTTTACTGCCGATCCTGACAGGATACTCGGCGAAATGGCCTATGGCAGGGCCCATCACCGGGCGATGCATTTCATCAACCGGGCACCGGGGACCACGGTCAACAATCTGCTGAGCATTCTGGGCGTGACCAAGCAATCGCTGAACCGGGTGCTGCGGGCGCTGGTCGAAGACGGGCTGGTGGACAGTCGGGTTGGCACGCTCGACAAGCGAGAGCGCAATCTCTATCTCACCGATCGCGGTCGGGACCTGGAACAACGGCTGTCGGATGCCCAGCGCATCCGCATGCGCGCTGCCTACAAGCAAGCAGGCCCCGAAGCGGTCCAGGGGTTCAAGAAGGTCCTTGAGGCCATGATGGATGCGGATATGCGCCGGGCCTATGCTGACCTGCGCGAGGCTCCGCAATGAGCCACAACGACGCCCATCTGTTGATTGTCGATGATGATGAGCGCATCCGGGATCTGTTGAAGAAGTTTCTGATGCGCGCGGGGTTTCTGGTCACGGCCGCCCGCGATGCCGCCCATGCGCGGCGGGTCTTGTCCGGTCTGGATTTCGATCTCATCGTGCTGGATGTCATGATGCCCGGCGAGGACGGGTTGTCGCTGACTGCCGCCTTGCGCGAGACCATGACCACGCCGATCCTGCTGCTCACCGCCCGCGGTGAGACCGACGACCGGATCAAGGGGCTGGAGGCCGGTGCTGACGACTATCTGTCGAAACCCTTCGAACCAAAGGAACTGTTGCTCAGGATCAATGCAATCCTGCGCCGCATGCCGGAGAGCCGCCCCGAGGAGGTGACCCCGAAGTTTCTGCAGCTTGGTGCGATCCGCTATGACATCGAACGCAGCGAGATGTGGCAGGGCGAAGATCTGGTTCGGCTGACCTCGACCGAAGTGCAACTGATGAAGATCTTTTCCGCTCAGCCCGGGGAGCCTGTGAGCCGCGCCAAGCTGGTCGAGGATCTCGGCCGCGACAGGGGGCAGGCGCAGGAGCGGGCCGTCGATGTTCAGATCACCCGGCTGCGGCGCAAGATCGAATCAAACCCGAAGCAACCGCAATATCTGCAGACCGTCCGGGGCGAGGGATATATGCTGGCCCCGGATTGACGGCTCTCCCGCGAACAGGGACTGCGACCAAGGACCGAGAGAGGGCCACCATGACAACCGCGCTTTTGACCCACGCCGACTGCCTGACCCATGAGACGCCGCCCGGGCATCCGGAACAGGTTGCCCGGCTCGAACATGTACTGCACGCATTGGCGGGGCTGGACCTCAAACGGGTGACCGCCCCCATGGCCGCCGAGGATGATGTGCTGCGTGTCCATCCGCCCGGCTATCTGGCAGAGCTGCGCCGCCGACGTCCGTCGGAGGGTCGGATACAGCTGGATGCGGATACCTGGATGTCGCCGGGATCGCTGGATGCGGCGTTTCGGGCCGCAGGCGCCGCAGTGCGGGCCGTTGATCTGGTGCTGAGCGGCGAGGTGGGCAATGCCTTCTGTGCCACACGCCCCCCCGGCCACCATGCGGAAACCGAAACGCCGATGGGGTTTTGCCTGTTCGGCAATGCGGCGCTGGCGGCCAAACATGCGCTCGACCATCATGGGCTGAACCGTGTCGCGGTGGTGGATTTCGACGTGCATCACGGAAATGGTACGCAGGATCTGCTGTGGGATGAAAAACGGGCGCTTCTGGTGACATCACAGCAGGTGCCGCTCTGGCCGGGTACCGGACATCCCGAGGAGGATGGCGCCCACGGGAACGTCATGAACCTGTCCCTGCCCCCCGAAAGCGGCAGCGCGAAAATGCGCGAGATCTATACCGAGCAGGCCTTTCCGCGCCTGCGGGCATTCAAACCGGAACTGATCATCCTGTCGGCTGGGTTCGACGCCCATCGGGACGATCCGCTGGCGCAGTTGCGGTGGGAAACCGAGGATTTCCGCTGGCTGACGGCGGAGCTTTGCACCCTCGCAGAGGAGCTGTGTCAGGGTCGTATCGTCTCGACTTTGGAAGGCGGATATGATCTGAACGCGCTAGCAGAGGCCGCACAGGCGCATGTGGAAGAATTGATAAAGGCTGCGACATGAGTACCGATACCCCCGTCACCGAAATGAGCTTTGAGCAGGCGATGCATGAACTGGAGCGCGTCGTTGACCAATTGGAGCGCGGCGATGTGGCACTGGATGCCTCCATTGCGCTCTATGAACGCGGGGCGGCGCTGAAAAAACGCTGCGAGGATGAGTTAAAGCGGGCCGAGGAGAAGGTCGCTGCGATCACCCTCGACTCCGGTGGCCAGCCCACCGGCACCCAGCCGCTCGACGCGGGCTGAGGCAGATGTCGGCAGGATTTGCTGCCGCGCTGAAAGAGGCGCAGGCGAAGATTTCCGCGCATATGGACAAGCGCCTGCCGGAAACCGACGGTCTCTGTCAGGCGATGGCCTATGCCTTGCGCGGCGGCAAGATGCTGCGCGGATTTCTGGTGCTGGAGAGCGCCCGGCTACATGACGTGCCGGAGGCCGCCGCGCTGGAGGCCGCGCTGGCGATCGAATGCATCCACGCCTATTCGCTGGTGCACGACGATCTGCCCTGCATGGATGACGACGACCTGCGCCGGGGTCAACCGACCCTGCACCGCAAATGGGACGAGGCGACGGCGGTTCTGGCGGGCGACAGTCTGCAGACATTGGCCTTTGAGCTTTTGGCACAGCCCGATGTCGGCCCCCATGCGGTGACGCTGATCCGGACCCTCGCCGAGGCGGCGGGCAAGGACGGTATGGTGTCGGGTCAGATGCTCGATATTGCGGCCGAGAGTGCGGTCGCCCCGCTGACCCTGACCGAGATTTCAACCCTGCAGGCGCGCAAAACCGGCTGTCTGATAGAATGGTCAGCCTGTGCGGGCGCGCGGCTGGCGGGGGCGGATGCCACGGCGCTGCGGCAATATGCGCAGGCATTGGGTCTGGCGTTTCAGATCGCGGATGACATCCTCGATATCGAGGGCGATGCCGCGACCGTCGGCAAGGCCGTGCGCAAGGACGCGGAGGCGGGCAAGGCCACCTTTGTCTCGTTGCTCGGACTTGATCAGGCGCGCCTGCGGGCCGGGGAGCTTGCAGATGCGGCCTGCGCGGCCCTTGCACCCTACGGCGCGGCAAGCGATACCTTGAAGGACGCTGCCCGCTTCGTTATCTCGCGCGACAGCTGACACGCCGCCGCAAGGAGCCAGGATTATCATGACGGACCAGCCTCAGACGCCGCTCCTCGACCAGATCGCCACCCCTGCCGACCTGAAGCGGATGAGTGATGCGCAGCTGGAACAGATCGCACATGAACTGCGGCAGGAAACCATTTCTGCGGTCTCGACTACCGGCGGGCACCTTGGCGCCGGGCTCGGCGTGGTGGAGCTGACCGTGGCGCTGCATGCCGTGTTCGACACGCCGAAGGACAAGCTGATCTGGGACGTGTCGCACCAATGCTATCCGCACAAGATCCTGACCGGGCGCCGTGACCGGATCCGCACCCTGCGGATGAAGGGGGGCCTCAGCGGTTTCACCAAACGGTCCGAGAGCCCCTATGATCCTTTCGGCGCCGCCCATAGTTCCACGTCGATCTCGGCCGCATTGGGGTTTTCCGTTGCCCGCGATCTGGGCGGTGTGACGGACGAAGGGCTCGGAGATGCCATTGCGGTCATCGGCGACGGCGCAATGAGTGCCGGCATGGCGTTTGAGGCGATGAACAACGCAGGCCACCTCGGCAAGCGGCTGATCGTGATCCTGAACGACAATGAGATGTCGATCGCGCCGCCGGTGGGCGCCTTGTCGTCCTATCTCAGCCATCTTTATACAGAAGCGCCCTTTCATGACCTGAAGGCCGCGGCCAAAGGCGCCGTGTCGATGTTGCCTGCGCCCTTTCGCGAGGGGGCCAAACGCGCCAAGGATATGCTGAAGGGCATGGCCATGGGCGGCACCCTGTTTGAATCGCTCGGGTTTTCCTACATCGGCCCCATCGATGGCCACGACATGGACCAGCTGCTGCCGGTTCTGCGCACGGTCAAGGCCCGCGCCACCGGACCGATCCTGATCCACGCCCTGACCAAAAAGGGCAAGGGCTACCACCCGGCCGAGGTCGCGCGCGACAAGGGTCATGCCACCGCAAAATTCAACATGGTCACCGGCGAGCAGAAGAAGGCGCCCTCCAACGCGCCTTCCTATACGTCGGTCTTCGGCGACACGCTGGTGGCGCTGGCCGCGAAGGATTCGAAAATCTGCGCCGTCACGGCCGCCATGCCCGATGGCACCGGTCTGAACCTGATGGCAGAGCGCTACCCCTCGCGCTGTTTCGACGTCGGCATTGCCGAACAGCACGGTGTCACCTTTGCCGCAGCGCTGGCCGCTGGCGGGATGAAGCCGTTTTGCGCGATGTATTCCACCTTCCTCCAGCGGGGCTATGATCAGGTCGTGCATGATGTGGCCATTCAGCGCCTGCCGGTGCGGTTCGCCATTGACCGTGCCGGTCTCGTCGGTGCCGATGGCGCCACCCATGCCGGATCCTTCGACATTGCCTTCATGGCGAACCTACCCGGCATGGTGGTGATGGCCGCCGCCGACGAGGCCGAGCTGAAGCATATGGTGGCCACGGCCGCCGCCCATGACACAGGCCCCATCGCGTTCCGCTACCCGCGCGGTGAAGGCGAAGGCGTCGAGATGCCGGAAGAGGCCAGCGTGCTCGAGATCGGCAAGGGCCGCATGATCCAGCAGGGCGCGCGGGTGGCGATCCTGTCCTTCGGCACCCGCCTCGGCGAGGTAAAGAAAGCCGCCGAGGCGCTTTCAGCGCGCGGGATCACCCCGACGATTGCGGATGCGCGGTTTGCCAAACCTCTGGACCGTGACCTCATCCTGCAGCTCGCCGCTGACCATGAGGCGCTGATCTGCATCGAAGAGGGTGCGGTAGGCGGCTTCGGCTCGCATGTGGCGCAGCTGCTGAGCGACGAGGGCGTCTTTGATGCAGGCCTGAAGTTCCGCTCCATGGTCCTGCCCGATACATTCATCGATCAGGCCAGCCCCAGCGACATGTATGCCACTGCCGCCATGAATGCCGAGCATATCGAGGCCAGAGTTCTGGATGTTCTGGGCGTCAGCCAGATCGGCGAACGTCGCGCCTGAGGCGGCGGAGCGCCTGCTGCAACGGCACGGCGGCGGTCAGCGGCGGGATGAGGGTCGGCGGCGCGGATAACCGGCCCATGATCCGCTCGGTCTCCTGTCTTTCCGCCCCCTGTCAGCCCCCTTTCAGACGCCGGGCGGCGCCTCGGGCGGTACGAATCGGTCCATATCCTCCGCCGCCAGCACCGCCTTCAGTCCGCTGCGATATTCCGGGTAGAGCAGTCTGACCCCCAGCTCCGCCTTGATGCGGTCATTCCGCACCCTCTTGTTTTCACCATAAAAGCTCCGCGCCATCGGGCTCATACCGGCCTCGTCAAAGGGGACCTCGGCGGGCACCGGCAGGCCCAGAAGCTCGGCCGCATAGCCCAGAACATCCTGCGGCGGGGCGGGTTCATCGTCACAAACATTGTAGACCGCGCCCTGGTTGGGCCGGTCAAAAGACGCCAGAAGCACCTGCGCGATGTCCTCCACATGGATACGGGAGAACACCTGCCCCGGCTTCACGATGCGGCGTGCCTTGCCCGACATCAACTTGGCAAAGGGACCGCGTCCGGGGCCGTAGATCCCGGCCAGCCGAAAGATATGCAGAGGCAAGCCGGGGATGGCCTGCCACGCAGCCTCCGCCCGGGCCCGCCAATCGCCTCTGGGGCTGGAGGGCGTCAACGGGGTGGTCTCATCCACCCAGCCGCCGCCATGATCGCCGTAGACCGCCGTGGTCGACAGGTAGCCGACCCAGGCCAGGGTCGACAGATTGGCAAGCCGCGCGGCCATTGCATTCAGCACCGGGTCGCCCTGCTCGGATGGTGCAATCGACACGAGGATGTGGGTGACGCCGTCGAAAGACATCTCTTCTCCCGGCCAGCTCAGCAACTCAACCCCCTCCACCGGCGGCGTCTCCGCAACATCACGGGTGGTTCCGATGATGCGCCATCCCGCACCGGCAAGAGATCCGGCCAATGCACGGGCGGTATAGCCAAAACCAAGGCACAAAAGAGTAGGGGGCGTCTGTTGGGTCATGGTGCGGACCATGCGATCAGCGGTCTGCGGATGCAAGTCCGGGCCAGGGTGTTTCACGACCGGACGATGCTATTTCGCCTGCAAACTGCCCACGGCCTCACCTGACAGCACAGCGCCGCACGGGAGCGCCGCGCCGCGCGGCAGCGCGGCGCCATGCCCAACCGAATCTGCGGGCCCGGCAGGGCACCGGATACGGGCGGGAGCTCCCCCTCGCCCGCGCGCGCCCTCAGCGGCCCTTCCAGATCGGGTCGCGTTTCTCGGCAAATGCCCGCGCCCCTTCCAGATTGTCCTCAGAGCCATAGAGGATATCGACGCTGCGCAATTGCCGTCCGGTAATCCGGTTCATGGCGTCCTGAAATTTGGCGTCTTCCGCGTCGCGCACGATCTCCTTGATCGCGGCATAGACCAGCGGCGGCCCGGATGCGAGCAACCGCGCGAGATCCCAGGCCCGCTCCATCAGCTGATCTGCGGCGACAACCTCGTTCACCAGCCCCCAGCGGTGCGCTTCCTCGGCATCGAACCAGCGCCCGGTGAGCAAAAGCTCCATCGCAATGTGATAGGGGATACGCTTCGGCAACTTGACAGAGGCTGCATCCGCAACCGTGCCCGAGCGAATTTCCGGCAGGGCGAATGTCGCATGATCAGCGGCGAGGATGATATCTGCCGACAACGCCAACTCGAGACCTCCGCCACAGGCAATACCGTTCACTGCCGCGATCACCGGCTTGTTCAAATCACGCAGTTCCTGCAGGCCGCCGAAACCGCCGACGCCATAGTCCCCATCGACGGCATCCCCCCCGGCGGCGGCCTTCAGGTCCCAACCGGGGCAAAAGAACTTTGCGCCCCCGCCCGTGACAATCGCCACCCGCAGCTCCGGATCATCCCGGAAACCCTGGAACGCCTCCCCCATCAGCCGCGAGGTCTTCAAATCGATGGCATTGGCTTTGGGTCGGTCCAAAGTCACCTCGAAAACGGCACCTTCGCGCCGGGTCTTCACCGGAGAGCTGTCAGTCATAGCGATATGTCCTTTCTTCGCATCAATGCATCCGCCGCGACCGCATCGGTCGGCGTGCACAGCAACGGATTGATCTCGATTTCCTCCAGCCCCTCGGCTTCCGCCAGGACATAGGACTCCACGGCGCGAATGGCGCGCAGAATGGCCGCACGGTCTGCGGGCGGCGCGCCGCGATACCCCGCCAGGAGCGGCGCGATCCGCAGGGAATTCAGCGCATCATCCAGCATGGCATCGGTGGCGGGCAACAGAACCGAGGTGGCGTCTTTCATGATCTCGGTCAATGTCCCCCCTGCCGCGAGCGTCAGCACGAAGCCATGCGCGGGATCTTTCACCACCCCGATCAACAGTTCGGCCACTGCGCCTGCGACCATTTCCTCCACGAGAAATCGATCCGTGGGCATGGCCACAGCCGCGTCACTGACCTCCTGCCCCGAGCTGAGGTTCAGCCGCACCGCGCCCTCTTCGGTTTTATGTGCGATACCGTCGCCCTTCAGAACCACCGGATAGCCGATGTCAGCCGCAACAGCGCGGGCGGCGACGACAGAGTGCGCGGTCTCGGCACGCGGCACCCGGAGGCCGAACCGGGCGAGCCGGGCCTTGGCCTCTCCCTCCGGCACCAGCTCAGGATCCTTTTGCGATTTTGTCGGCATCAACAGGGGGGGCGGGGGGGCGTCTCCCCGGTGGGCGCCTGCGGCCTCGACCGCGGAAAGGGCTTCGGCCAGACCCATCATCGGGATCACGCCCGCCGCCAGCAGGCGTTCGGCCACTGGTTCAGGCAGCAATTCCGGCAGGGTGGCGAGCATCGCAATCGGCTGTCCAGTATGCGCCCGCACCGCAATGGCCGATTGGATCGTGCAGTCCCAATCCGACGCATCGCAGCGGTCGGCGCGCGGAAAATCAACGATGAGGATCGTCAAGGCCAGCTGCGGATCGACCATGGCAGAAAAGGCCCGCGTCATCGCGTCTGTGTCGCGCCAGATATAGGTGTGATAGTCGAGCGGGTTCGCCAGCGCCACCATCGGCCCCAGCGCCGCGCGCAGGTCCCTGCGCTGACGATCATTCAGCGGCGGAAAGCTCACCCCGCGCCCATGTGCCATATCCGCAGAAAGGCTCGCTTCGCCCCCGGAACAGCTGATCGTCGCGATCCGGGTGGAGGGCAGATGCCCCACCACATGCAACAGCTTCAGGGTTTCGAGGAAAGCCGACAAATCATGGAGCCGCGGAATGCCCAGACGGGAGAGCAGAGCCCCGGCCCCTGCATCCCCGCCCGCCAGCGAGGCCGTGTGGGAGACGGTTGCAACGCGCGCCTGCGCCGACTTGCCGACCTTGAGCGCGATGATCGGCTTGCCCAGCTGCCGGGCCTTTGCCGCCAGGGCCTCAAACGCGCGCAGATCACCAAAGCCTTCGATATGCAGGCCCAGCGCGGTGACCCGGTCATCGTCCAGCAGGGCCGCGCCGATGGCTGCCAATCCGGTTTGCGCCTGATTGCCGCAGGTCACCACATAGGCCAGCGGCAGCGCCCGGGTCTGCATCGTCAGATTGACCGCGATATTGGAGCTTTGGGTGACAATCGCCACGCCTTTGTCCACCTGCCGGCCACCATGTTGATCGGGCCACAAAAGCGCGCCGTCCAGATAATTGATGAAACCGTAGCAGTTCGGACCCAAGATCGGCATGTCACCCGCCGCCTGCAGAAGGTTTTCCTGCAGATCCGCGCCCTCTGCGTCTTCGGCTTCGGCTTCCAGAAAACCGGAGGCGAAACACACGGCGCCGCCCCCGCCGCGCGCCGCGAGTGCCGCGACAATCTCGACGGTGGCAAAACGATTGACCCCTATGAAGCTCGCATCAGGGGCCTCGGGCAACGCCCCCACGTCAGCGAAGGCGGGCAGGCCCGCGACCTCCGCCGCCTTGGGATGCACTGGCCAGATTTCACCTGGAAACCCCATCTTTCGACATTGCTCGATCACCGCAGAACACCAGGCGCCGCCGCCGATCACGGCAATGGTTTTGGGTCTGAATAGCCTTGTTAGAGACTGCATTTGGCTCTATTCACCTGAATGTTCGCGATCCAGGTGCCCGAGGCTCTGGTCCGGATTGATACGATCCCGCACGCGGGTCTTCAGCTCTTTCACATCCGGAAAGCCACCGTCTCGCTTGCGTTCCCAGATCACCGCGTCATCGACGGTGATCTCAAACGTGCCGCCGATCTCCCCCGGCACCAGGGTCACACCTGCGAGCTGTTCCTGAAATGTCGACAGCAGCTCCTGCCCCATCCAGGCGGCCCGCAACAGCCAGTTGCAGCCGATGCAATAGGTGATGGTCACGTGGGGTTTGTGGATCGGGTCGGTGGTGTCGGACATGGTCAGCCTCCAAGCGGTCTCAGCATCTCGCGGCTGATGATATGCCGCTGGATTTCACTGGTGCCCTCCCAGATACGCTCCACCCGCGCGTCGCGCCAGATGCGTTCGAGCGGGAGTTCGTCCATCAATCCCATGCCGCCGTGAATCTGGATCGCTTCGTCCGCAACCATGGCGAGCATTTCCGTCGCCTTGAGCTTTGCCATGGACATATCACTTTCGGTGACGGTGCCCTGATCAAACTTCCATCCGGCCTCCCACGTCAGCAGATTGGCGGCCTTCAGTTCCGTCGCCATATCGGCCAGCTTGAAAGAGATGCCCTGGAACTTGCCGATTTGCTGACCGAACTGCCTGCGTTCGGCGGCGTATTCGACCGCATGCGTCAAGGCCCGGTCCGCCCGGCCGAGACAGGTGGCCGCGACCTGCAACCGCGTGGCACCGAGCCAGGTGTTCGCCACGTCGAATCCCTTGTCGACCTCGCCCAGAATCGCAGAGGCAGGCAGGCGGCAGTCATCAAATTCCAGAACCGCATTGCTGTAGCCCCGGTGCGAGACATTCCGGTATCCCTCCCGCACAGAAAAGCCGGGCGTGCCCTTGTCGACGAAGAAGGCGGTGATCTTTTTCTTCTTGCCGCGCGGCGTGTCCTCTTCGCCTGTTGCCATGAACACGATGGCAAAATCCGCGATATCCGCATGCGAGATGAAATGTTTGGTTCCGTTCAGAACCCAGTCCTCGCCATCCTTGCGGGCCGAGGCCGTCATGCCGCGCAGATCCGAACCGGCGCCCGGCTCCGTCATCGCCAGGCAATCCCATTTCTCGCCCCGGATACAGGGGTAGAGGTATTGTTCTTTCTGCGCATCGGTCCCGGCGAGCAAGATGTTCGAAGGGCGGGCAACGCCGGTCCAATGCAGCGCGTAATTGGCGCGCCCCAGCTCCTTTTCATACAGCAGCCAGGACAGAGTATCCAATCCGGCACCGCCGACCTCTTCCGGCATGTTGGCCGCATAGAGGCCAGCCTCGATCGCCTTGGTCTGGATCTCTTTCACCAGATCCAGATCAAGACGTCCGCTGCGTTCGGTCTCCAGTTCGTGAGGGTAGATCTCATTCTCCACAAAGGCGCGGGTGGTGTCGACGATCATCGACTGTTCTTCTGTCATGCCAAAATGCACGGTGCGTCTCCTTGCTGGACTGCTCGCTTGCGGCAGAGGGTATCGCTGGCCTAGAGTCCACTTCATGCAGGAAGGGCCGAAATCGTGCAGAAATGGACAAATGATCTCGCGTCGACGCAGCAGGTGGATGTTTTGCTGTTTGGCGATTTTTCGGCCCATTGCCTCGCCAATACGGTGGAACCTCTGCGGGCGGCGAATACTTTGGCACGGCGAGAGATCTATCGCTGGCGGTTCCTGTCTCTTGAGGGCGGAACTGCGGTGTCGTCCTCGGGCATGGAGGTCACCGCCCATGCCCGGCTGGGGGAGTGCCGGGGGGATATGCTGGTGGTGATGCCAAGCTATCATTTTCTACGCCACGATCACGCAGAGACACGCCGGTCCCTGCGGGCGGCGGCAACGCGCTATGGCGAGATTTCCGGATTTGACACCGGGCCGTGGCTTTTGGCCGCTGCCGGTTTGCTGGACGGGCGGCAGGCGACGATCCATTGGGACGAGTTTGACCGGATGGCCGAGGCCTTTCCCGAGGTGCGCATGGTCCGGTCGCGCTATGTACAGGACGGCAACCGCATCACATGCACCGGTGCACTGGCGGCGTTTGACCTGATGCTGGAGCGGATCGGCAGAACCCACGGGCAAGCGCTGCGTCTGGAGGTGGCGGCCCTGTTCATGAGCGCAGACAGCAGCGGATCCGGCCCGGAGACCGCGCTGGCCCGTACCCGGGTTGTGGCCCGCGCCGTGGACTTGATGCAGGCGCATCTGGAAGCGCCCCTGCCGATCCCCGAAATCGCCCGCCGGATCGGACGCCCCCGCAAGGATCTGGAGGCCCGCATGAAAGCCGATCTTGGCGCGACGCCCGCCACCGTGTACCGCAGGTTCAGGCTGATACTGGCCCGAAAACTCCTGTTAGAGACTGATATCAGCGTTTCAGAGGTCGCTCTTCGCACCGGATATGAGGATCCGAGCGCCCTGACCCGGGCCTTCCGGGCCGAGTTCAAAACCACACCCCGCGACCTGCGCCGCCAACATATGCAGGCCTGACAGATGCCCCTCTGGCCCGAACTCCTTCACGGTAATTTCACGGTGAGCAGGCAGCACATGGGCCGGGGCCCCGATCTTGTCCGGTCTGTGGGTCATGCGGCTGTTATGATCGCGGAATAGAGGACTTGCACCCCAGATCGCAATCATCAACAGTAGGTCATGACACACACGACTTTTCCAAGCTGGCCCGACGTCGCCCCCCTTTTGATCGAAACCGCCTCCGGCCGTGCTCCTGCGGACATGATCATCCGCAACGGCAAATGGGTGAATGTTCACACCCGAGAGGTGCTGGACAGCCATGACATTGCAATCAAGGCAGGCCGGGTGGCCTATGTGGGGCCGGATGCGTCCTATTGCATAGGACCGGACACACAGATCATCGAGGCCGAGGGGCGTTTCATGGTGCCCGGTCTGTGCGACGCGCATATGCATATCGAATCCGGCATGCTGACTCCTGCAGAATTCGCGCGTGCCGTGATCCCGCATGGCACCACTTCCATGTTCACCGACCCGCATGAAATCGCCAATGTGCTGGGGCTGGAAGGCGTGCGGCTGATGCATGACGAGGCCCTGTTGCAACCGGTGAACATCTACACCCAGATGCCATCCTGCGCGCCCTCGGCCCCGGGATTGGAGACCACCGGCTATGAGATTTCTGCCGAGGATGTGGCCGAGGCGATGACCTGGCCCGGCATCATCGGCCTGGGCGAGATGATGAATTTCCCCGGTGTGTCGAATGCCGACCCGAAAATGCTGGCTGAGATCGCCGCCACCCAAAGGGCGGGCAAGACCGTTGGCGGGCATTATGCCTCTCCCGATCTCGGAGCCGCCTTTGCGGCCTATGTGGCCGGTGGGCCTGCGGACGATCATGAGGGCACCTGCGAAGCGGATGCCATCGCGCGGATGCGTCAGGGAATGCGCGCGATGGTCCGTCTCGGCTCTGCCTGGTACGACGTGGAGGCGCAGATCACGGCGATCACCGAAAAGGGTCTGGATCCGCGCAATTTCATCCTGTGCACGGATGACTGCCATTCCGGCACATTGGTCAATGACGGCCATATGAACCGGGTGGTGCGCCATGCAATAGACTGCGGCTGTGATCCGGTGGTGGCGATCCAGATGGCGACGATCAATACCGCGACGCACTTTGGGCTGGAGCGTGAAATCGGATCAATCACCCCAGGGCGCCGGGCGGATGTCATCCTGACCTCGGACCTGCGGTCGCTGCCCATTGAGCTGGTGGTTGCCCGCGGGCAGATCGTCGCGGAATCAGGCTCTATCAAGGTCGAATGCCCGCATCTGGACTGGCCCCAGACCGCGCGTGGCACTGTGCATCTGGGGCATGAGCTGACCGCGAGGGACTTTGAACTGGCGGCGCCCGAGGGGGCGAATTCGGTCACGGCCAATGTCATCGGCGTCGTCGAAAATCAGGCCCCGACCAAAGCGTTGAAGGCCGAGCTGGCGGTCAGGGACGGGCTGGTCGAGGGCGACGATCAGGTGTGCCAGATTGCGCTGGTGGAACGGCACAGGGCCACGGGCGGCGTGACCAATGCCTTCGTCTCGGGGTTTGGCTATCAGGGCGATATGGCGATGGCCTCGACCGTGGCGCACGACAGTCACCACATGATCGTCGTGGGCACCGACCGGGCGCAGATGGCGTTGGCGGCCAATCGCCTTGCGGAGGTCGGCGGCGGCATTACCCTGTTTCGCGATGGTGCGGAACAGGCGCTGGTGGAATTGCCCATCGCCGGGTTGATGTCCGACAGGCCCGCTGCCGAAGTCGCGGCAAAGGCACAAAAGCTGGTCGAGGCCATGCAGGACTGTGGATGCCGGCTGAACAACGCCTATATGCAGCATTCACTGCTGGCCCTGGTGGTGATCCCGGAACTGCGGATCAGCGATCTTGGCCTTGTCGACGTCCGCACATTCACGAAAATTCCAGTAATCGAGCCGTTCAATGAGTGATATCAAGACCCCCCTTCTGCCCGCAGATGAGACCTATAACGACCCCAAGGCCGCAGTGGCCCGGCTGATCGAACTATATGATGCGGCGACCAATTTTCTCTGTGACGGGTTTATCGCCGCGATGAGCGCAGGCGCGTCGCCCGGCGGCCGTCTGCGGGCCTTCTATCCCGAAGTCCGGTTCACGACCACGACCTACGCCAAGGTGGACAGCCGGTTGAGCTTTGGCCATGTGGCGGATCCCGGCACCTATGCCACCACAGTCACCCGGCCGGAGCTGTTCCGGCACTATCTGGAACAACAGATCGGTTTGCTGATCAAGAACCACGACCAACCGGTGGTGGTCGGCGTGTCAAAGACCCCGATGCCGGTCCATTTCGCGGTTGCGTCGCGCCCGGGCCTGACCGTTCCCCAGGAAGGCGCCGCCCGGTTCCCCCTGCGGGACGTGTTCGACGTACCGGATCTGGCCACAACCAATGACGATATCGTCAACGGAACCCATATCCCCGAGAATGGTGTTGGTCCGCTGTCACTGTTCACCGCCCAGCGCGTGGACTATTCGCTGGCGCGGCTGGCTCATTATACGGCCACCGACCCGGATCATTTCCAGAACCATGTGTTGTTCACCAACTACCAGTTCTACGTCACGGAATTCGAGGCCTATGCCCGTGAACAACTGGCCAATCCGGACAGCGGCTATACCAGTTTTGTGTCGACCGGAAATGCCGAAATCACCGATTCGACGACCGAATTGCCTCCGACGCCAAAAATGCCGCAGATGCCGACCTACCATCTGAAACGGGCGGACGGCAGCGGCATCACCCTGGTGAACATCGGAGTCGGCCCCTCGAACGCAAAAACCGCGACCGACCATATCGCGGTGCTCCGCCCGCATGCCTGGGTGATGGTGGGGCATTGCGCGGGCCTGCGCAACAGTCAGGCGCTTGGGGATTTCGTGCTTGCCCATGCTTACCTGCGCGAAGACCATGTGCTGGACGATGACCTGCCGGTCTGGGTGCCGATCCCGGCGCTGGCGGAAATACAGGTCGCCCTGGAAGAAGCCGTGGAGCAGGAAACCGGTCTTGAAGGTTATGACCTCAAGCGGATCATGCGCACCGGCACCGTTGCCAGCCACGACAACCGAAATTGGGAATTGCGCGACCAATCCGGCCCGGTCCAGCGTCTGAGCCAGTCGCGCGCCATCGCCCTGGATATGGAAAGCGCCACAATCGCGGCCAATGGCTACCGGTTCCGGGTGCCCTACGGGACGCTTCTGTGCATTTCCGACAAGCCCCTGCACGGCGAACTGAAGCTGCCGGGCATGGCCTCGGACTTCTACCGGACCCAGGTTTCACGCCATCTGTTGATCGGAATAAAAGCAATGGAGCAGTTGCGGACAATGCCGCTTGAACGTCTGCACAGCCGAAAACTACGCTCTTTTGACGAAACCGCCTTCCTATAAGCGCGAAAATATGGTGTTTTCCCCTGAAAATCGGTTGATTGACGCTTGATCTTCTTCGCTACGCGTTGTGTTGTCCTACAACATAACGCTAAAGTTACGCGATGAGGCCCCAACACGTTGGGCAGTATCTAGGAGAATAAGTAATGTCCAAACCGATGACCAAAACTCAGCTTGTGGCCGCATTGGCTGAGGAAATGGACAGCGACAAGAAAACCGCTGGCGCCGCGCTGGATGCCGTCTGCAACCTGATCACCCGTGAAGTGTCCGGCGGTGGTGCCGTGACATTGCCCGGTGTCGGCAAAATCTACTGCCGCGAGCGTCCCGAGCGTGAAGTTCGCAATCCGGCCACCGGTGAGAAGTTCATGAAAGAAGCAGATAAGGTCGTGAAAATGACCATCGCCAAAGCGCTGAAAGACAGCGTAAACGGCGACGCTTGATCCCTTTGTGATCGAGTGCTTGTTTCGGGGCTGCCCTTTGGGGCGGCCCTTTTTCGTTGATCACTTTTCCTGCGCCGCAGCCCCCCTCAGGGGGAACGCCCCCTTGTTCAGCACAGAGATACCTGATTAGCCTGCCACCAAGATCACAGGAAGGGCGGCGGATGGACCTGAGAGCAATACTGATGGGGCTGACCTTTGCCCTCATGTGGTCCTCTGCCTTCACATCCGCGCGGATCATTGTGGCGGACGCCTCGCCATTGTTTTCGCTGGCGCTGCGATTTCTGGTCTCTGGCGTGATCGGTGTGATGATCGCGCGCGCGATGGGCCAGTCCTGGCGCCTGTCCCCGAGCCAGTGGAAAGCGACAATCCTGTTCGGCATCTGCCAGAACGCGCTCTATCTCGGCTTGAATTTCGTCGCGATGCAGTGGATCGAGGCCTCGCTGGCGGCGATCATTGCCTCGACCATGCCATTGCTGGTGGCCCTTGCGTCTGTTGTGCTGTTTCGCGAAAGGATCCGGCCGCTTGGCGCGTTGGGCTTGCTGGCCGGGGTGGCCGGTGTTGCGCTGATCATGACTCCCCGGATCAGCGCCGGGGTCGACCTCATGGGGATCGGCCTGTGTGGATTGGGCGTTGTTGCGCTGACGGCCGCCACCCTTGCCCTGCGTGGTGCCACATCGGGGGGAAACTTCATGATGGTGGTCGGGTTGCAGATGTTGATTGGCTCGGCCGTTCTGTTTCCCGCCGCGATCGCCTTTGAGACCATCCACGTCACGCTGACATGGCCACTTGTCTTCGCCTTCGCCTACACAACCTTGGTACCGGGATTGGCCGCGACCCTGATCTGGGTGCTGTTGCTCAATCGGATCGGAGCAATCCGCGCGGCCACGTTCCATTTCCTCAATCCGGTGTTCGGGGTCGCCGTCGCCAGCCTGCTGCTTGGCGAAAACCTCGGCAGACTGGACGTCGTGGGCGTCTGTGTGGTGACATTCGGCATCCTCGCCGTGCAGCTGTCGCGGCAACCTGCGGCATCTGTTGTGCCGGCGGCCACAGGCGCAAGATGACATCACCGACGGAGCTGACGATCACTTTTCGGGGTGGCCGGTACTCTCATGTCGCCGCCCTCTTGCGGTTCACAGTTTGAAAGCGCAGTGTCCAACCCCATCTATTGGCTCAGAAGATCAAGTGGGAGGGCCCGATGACCACATTTTTCAAGAACCCCGACGCCATCGCTGCACTGTCGGAGGAAGAATTCTACGTCACCCAGAACGCAGGCACCGAACGCCCGGGAACCGGAAAGCTACTCAACAACACGGAACCGGGCATCTATGTAGATATCGTGTCGGGCGAGCCGTTGTTTGCCTCTGCGGATAAATTCGAAAGCGGCTGTGGCTGGCCGAGTTTCACCAAGCCGATCGAGACCGCCCATGTGCAGGAGATCGAAGACCGCAGCCTCGGCATGATCCGCACAGAGGTCAGGTCCACCCATGGGGACAGCCATTTGGGGCATGTCTTTCCTGACGGGCCGGCCGACCGGGGCGGTTTGCGCTATTGTATCAACTCGGCGTCCCTGCGCTTTATCCATCTCGACGACATGGAGGCGGAGGGCTATGGCGCCTATATTCACCAAGTGGAGGATCACCGATGAGCAAACCCGAACGTGCTGTTCTCGCGGGGGGGTGTTTCTGGGGCATGCAGGAGCTGATCCGCAACCGCAAAGGGGTGCTGGCCACGCGTGTCGGCTACACCGGCGGCGATGCTCCCAACGCGACCTACCGCGATCACGGAACCCATGCGGAAGCGATTGAGATCATCTACGATCCTGCGCTGACCTCATACCGCGAGATGCTGGAGTTCTTTTTTCAGATCCATGACCCCTCGACGGAAAACCGCCAGGGGAACGATCTGGGGATGAGCTACCGATCCGCGATCTACTATGTCGACGACCATCAGAGGCGTGTTGCCGAAGACACCATCGCCGACGTCGATGCCTCTGGTCTGTGGCCCGGCAAAGTCGTCACCGAGCTGGAGCCTGCCGGTGAATTCTGGGAAGCCGAACCGGAGCATCAGGACTATTTGCAGCGTCTCCCGAATGGCTACACCTGTCATTTTGCCCGGCCGGATTGGGTGCTGCCGAAACGCTCCGAGGCCGCCGAATAGCCGTGATCAGAGCCTGAATTTCGGATCAGGCGCCGCGGCCCTTTCCAATTGGGGTATCCCGAGGGAAAGGGCCGGTGCCTTTTTACTATCCCCGGGCGACGCGCGGCCGGCCGCTTGCTTCGACAGTGATCGTTGCTTCGACAAAGACATTGCGGGCTTCGACCTCTGCCGTTCTGATATCCCGGTCGACATGGACGTGGATGTCCCCCGCGCCTGCGGCCCTGGCCTCTGCGCTGGCAAGCTGCCGGAGGTCCTGCTCCAATGCGTCCATCGCATCTGCACTGTCATTGAAATCCTGCGGCCCGGTGTCAAAATGCACCCTGAATCGCCCCTCGGACGGAGATGTCACCGTCCCCCTGCGTCGCTGCGTGATCCGCCCCACAACCGCGCCAATGGCATTGGCCACGCCTGCGTGCTCCGGCAGGATCATCCCGCACCGCAAACGCGCACCCACCGCAGGGTAGTAGGTGGATGCAGAGGCCCCAAGGCCAATCACATCCACATTCACGCGGGCATCCATGGCAATGAGCCCCTTGTGGCCAGCGAGGCCTCTCTGCAGCAGGACATGACCGGCCAGCACTTGCGGGTCACCGGGAAACTGTGCCTGCTCTTCTGCAAAAACAGTCTCTAACAAGGTCAGAACGGTCTGTTCAGTCAATTGATCCACGATCATCCGCGCCAGTGTTTCGGCATCTTTTGCCACCGCGTCGCCGCTGCCAACCCTGCGACGCGCAAAGAGGTCCAGCGCTTTTTGCGCCGCGTCCTGGTCCCAGGCTGACGCAGTGCCCAGAGCATGGCTGGCATCCGAGGGGGTGAGGCCGGCCATTTGAACCAGGCCGCGATCTATCAATCGGCTGAGCGCGCCCTGCTCCATCCGGCTGCGCAGGACAGCCGCCAGCGGGTGAACCTCGGTCCCGATACGCGCCAGGACGGCGGCCTCGCGCTCGGTCAGGCCGACGGTCGACTGACCGATGACAGCGCGCACGAACCGTCCGTCGTATTCCCCCACCACCGTGGCCCGAAGCTGTGCATCGAGCGCGGCGTGAACCACCTCAGGCGCGTCGGTCGCAATCAAAGACACCGGCAGAACCCGCCGCGGGCCAAGCGTCACCCCTCCACCGAGCCCCTCTGTCTTGAGATGAACCTGGCTATCGCCGCCAAGGCCGGTCGTGCGCATCGCCACCGCCTCGACCATGGTGCGGAACCCACCAACCTCCGCACCGGCGGGATCAATTTTCGGCAGCCCCCGTTCAATCAGGGCGACGTCGGTCGTTGTGCCACCGATATCGGCGACAATGGCGTTCTCCGCGCCGGTCATCCAACGCGCACCGACGATGGAGGCCGCCGGTCCGCTCAGGATCGTCTCGATGGGACGGACACGCGCCTGCTCTGCCGACATAAGAGCGCCATCCCCGCGCACAACCATCATCGGCGCCCGGATGCCGAGCGCGTCGAGGGTCTCGGCGGCCCGACCGATCAGGCCATCGATCATGCCGACCAGACGCGCGTTCAATACCGCGGTCAGCGCCCGCTTGGGGCCATTGAGCTTTGCGCTCAATTGATGGGAGCTGGTAACCGGCACGCCCGTTCGCGCCTGGATGATCCGGGCGGCTTCGATTTCATGCGCGGGGTTGCGCGTGGCAAACAGACCCGCAACGGCAAAACCGCTCACGCCGGCGGCTTCAGTGTCGAGGAACGACAGGAGCGCCTCGGTGTCGAGAGGGTTGGCTTCGCTCCCGGCATGGGTGTGACCTCCGCTCAGGATCAATGCCGGATCGCCCTTCAGCGCCTCGCGCAGACCGTGCCGCTCCAGATCCGACGCGGCAAATCCGATATAGATCAGCGCCACCCGGCCGCCCTGCCCCTCCACCAGCGCATTGGTGGCCAGGGTTGTCGACAGCGCCGCCAGCGACACCTCTGACGGCGACACGCCGGATTGGTCCAGCACCGCCCGGACAGCGCCGCCGATGCCGATGGCCAGATCCTGTCTGGTGGTGAGCGATTTAGCCGTGGCCACGACCTCGGTCTCGTCCCGGATGAGAACGGCATCGGTGTAGGTGCCACCTGTATCGACCCCAAGCAACAGCGCCATTGCAACCTCTTTTAATCTGTCCCTGACTGTCGGGTTTAGCCACCTCCGGCGTCACGTCCAGCCTATTTGCGTCATGTCAGCCGCTGAACCGCCCAGCGGGCAGCATCAGCGACCGCCGGATCCGGATCGGAACACAGCCCCTGAGCCACCGACCTGAGGGCGGGGGTGCGGGAATTTCCGATGGCATAGAGGACATTGCGCACGAAACGATCCCGGCCAATGCGCTTGATCGGGGACCCGGAGTAGGTTTCCCGAAATGTCGCATCGTCCAGCTGCGCCAACTCGGCCAGCGGGGGCGCGACAGTGCCAGCCCGCGCGGCATATCGCAGATCGGAGGCCTCCACCGCAAATTTGTTCCAGGGACAGGCTGCGAGACAATCGTCGCAGCCGTAGATGCGGTTTCCCAGCTTGCTGCGCAGCTCCAGCGGGATGGGGCCCTTATGCTCGATGGTGAGATAGGAAATGCAGCGCCGACCGTCGAGCTGATAGGGGGCGGGAAACGCCTCCGTCGGGCAGGCCGTCAGACAGGCCCGGCAGGACCCGCAGCGGTCCGGCTCTGCCCGGTCGTCCGGCAGATCAAGAGTGGTGAAAATAGACCCTAAAAAGGCCCAATTCCCCCAATCCCGGCTCACAAGATTGGTGTGCTTGCCCTGCCAACCCAGACCGGCCGCCTGCCCCAGTGCCTTTTCGGGCACCGGCGCGGTGTCCACAAAAACCTTGACCTGGGTCGCCTCGCCAGCCTCGGAGATCAACCAGCGGGCAAGCCGTTTCAAGCGCTTTTTGACCAGATCGTGATAGTCCTTGCCCCGGGCATAGACCGAGATCGCCGCGCGATCCTGCAGCCCAACAACCTCCATCGGGTTTTCATCAGGCGTGTAGCTCTCTGCCAGCATGATCACCGACCTTGCCTCTGGCCAAAGCGCGGCCGGATCCCCGCGCCAGTTTGCGCGCTCCTCCATCCAGGACATCTGGCCGTGATAGCCGGCATCCAGAAAGGACCGCAATCGAGCCGGGACATCCGGGACATCCCACGGACGGCAAATGCGGGCAGCAACAAAGCCCTCTTTCAGGGCCTGTGCAACCAGACGATTTTTCAGATCTTCCTGCTCTAATTGGGGCATTTGGCCCTACTTTCGGCGCAACGCCAGCTCAGAAATCCAGATCGGCATAGTGTGACGGCGGCCTGAACCCCGGCACCTGATCAGCGAGAATGGAGCGGAATGCCGGGCGCGACTTGATCTTGGCGTACCAGTCTTTCACCACTGCCGAGCGGTTCCAGTCCACATCCGAAATATAGTCTAGCGACGAAAGATGCGCGGCGGCGGCGAAATCCGCCAGCGTCATGTGATCCCCCGCCAGCCAACGTCGGTGGTCCAGCAGCCAGGACAGGTAGTCGATGTGATATTTGATCGCCTTGGCTCCGGATTTGACATTCGTGCTGTCAGGATAGCCTTCGCCGGTCATTTTCTTGTTCACCCGCTCGTAGAGCAGCTTTGACGTCACCTCGCGGTGAAACTTGTCGTCAAACCAGCTCACCAACCTGCGGACTTCCAAACGCTCGGCCGGTTTCTTTGGCATCAGCGAAGGGTCCGGGCGGGTTTCTTCGATATATTCGCAGATGGCGGCGCTTTCGGCCATCAGCATGCCGTCAAGACGCAGAACGGGAACCTTGGCGGCGGGGTTTCGGCGCAGGAAATCGGCATCCTTGTCCCAATATCGTTCCTCGACAAGCTCCACCTCGATCTTCTTTTCCGCAAGCGACAGGCGCACTTTTCGACAGAATGGGGACAGGGGGACATGATAGAGACGAGCCATTGGGGTCCTGCGCTCTCCGAAATTGGGGGGACGTTTTCCTCAAGCAATGCCTTGCCCGGGCGAAAACTTCAATGCTCGAAACACGCGGCGCGGCCGTCACGCTCGATGGTTGCGGCCCCGTCGACGATCTGACGGGCCCTTTTGCGCATAAAATTGCCGGGCTGAGCCGCGGAGCGATCTTTGGGATTGGGCAAGAGGGCTGCGATCAACGCTGCCTGCTGCGGGCTGAGCCGGTCAGGGCCGGTCCCGAAATAATGCCGCGCGGCAGCGTCAGCCCCAAAGATCCCCTCGCCCATTTCGGCGACGTTCAGATAGACCTCGACGATACGCCGCTTGCTCCAGGTCGCCTCGACAACCGGGGTGATGAAGGTTTCAAGCGCCTTTCGGACCCAGCTTC
Source organism: Phaeobacter sp. B1627 (assembly GCF_006265095.1). GTDB lineage: Bacteria > Pseudomonadota > Alphaproteobacteria > Rhodobacterales > Rhodobacteraceae > Epibacterium. The sequence continues at coordinate 9,406 of NZ_VCNK01000011.1, read as the reverse complement.
GCCCCTGCCAGAGAAAGACATTCTTGACCACCTGCTGAGTGATCGTCGATGCGCCACGACTGGCCCCGGCCTCCAGCGCGGTGCGGATCGCGTCCACATCGAACCCCCAATGGGCACAAAACCGGGCGTCCTCTGCGGCCACTACGGAGCGGGCGAGGACCGGTGCGATATGTTCGATCGGAACCCACTCCCGATCCACCTCGCCCAGACGGCGTTTTTCGGACCAGATCGTGTGGGTGGTTGGCGGATTCACCACCGAAAACAGCAGGATCAGAGCGAACAGGAACGCAAGCACCGCAAGCGCGGCCCGAAACAGGCGGCGGCGCAAACGACCCCAAAGCGCACGGGGACTGAACCGCGCGGCTTTTGATTTGGATGTCCGGGATGTCGTCTTGCGTGCTGCCTTTGCCATACCCCTCTATAGGGCAGAGGCTGGGCCCTCTCCAACCGGGAAAATCCCTGGTCGGGCAACTTCCGCCAAATCGCGCAGCACGATAAAAAAGACCCCGCAGGCCGAAGCACCGCGGGGTTTAGTTTCAGGAATAAGAGGATCTCTTATTCTCGGGGATTTCAGGACTACTCTGCCGGAACTGCCGGTTGCTCCAGAGTGATCGGATGCGATATTTTATTGAGCATCTCCTTCGGGCAGATCTGCAGGAAGTGCGACTTTTCCGCTTCCCAATGCTGCAGGATTTCAACGGCCTTGCGGCTGCCGGTTTCCTTCAGGTGACTTTCGATGAGAGACTTCAGCTCCGCTTCCCAATGATCGACGGTGACCGGGCAGGTGACGATGCTCTCCATGTTCAGCAGATCCTGCGCCATGCCGTCGGGATCATAGAGATAGGCCATGCCCCCGGTCATCCCGGCGCCGAAGTTTGCACCGATACTGCCGAGAATCACGGCCACACCGCCGGTCATATACTCACACCCATTGGTGCCGCAGCCCTCAATGACCACCTTGGCACCGGAGTTCCTGACCGCGAATCGCTCGCCCGCGCGGCCCGCCGCAAAGAGATAGCCATCGGTCGCACCATAAAGGACAGTATTGCCCACGATGGTGTTTTCCGCGGCAGTCAGCGGGCTGACCTGCGGCGGACGCACCACAATAATTCCGCCGGACAGGCCCTTGCCAACATAGTCATTGGCATCGCCTGAAACCTCCAGCTTCAGACCCGGAGCCGCAAAAGCGCCCAGCGATTGACCGGCAGAGCCCTGCAGCTTCACCGTCAGGTGGTCGGGCTGCAGCGTGTTGCGCATGCCGAAGTTGCGCACGATATGGCTGGAGGTGCGGGTTCCGACCGTCCGGTGCGTGTTCTGCACCGCGTAGGACAGTTGCATCTTTTCGCCGTCCTTCAGGAACCGGGCGGCGTCGCGCACGATTTCCGCATCCAGCGTATCAGGCACCTCATTGCGGGGCTTGTCGCGGTTATACACAATGCTGGCAGAGCCATCGACGGTGATCAGCAGCGGGTTCAGGTCGAGATCATCGAGATGCGCAGACCCCCGCGAGACCTGTGCCAGAAGGTCGGCGCGGCCGATCACCTCATCCAGGCTCCGTGCGCCGATGGAGGCCAGGATCTCGCGCACTTCCTGCGCGTAGAAGGTGATCAGGTTCACGACCTTGTCGGCATTGCCGGTGAACTTGCCGCGCAGGGCCTCATCCTGGGTACAGACACCCACGGGGCAGGTGTTGGACTGACACTGACGGACCATGATGCAGCCCATGGCAATGAGCGCGGCGGTGCCGATACCGTATTCCTCGGCTCCCATCATCGCCGCCATGACAATGTCACGACCGGTGCGCAGACCGCCATCCGTCCGCAGCGTGACACGCCCCCGAAGATTGTTCATCGCCAGCACCTGATGCGCCTCAGTGAGGCCCATCTCCCACGGCAGGCCCGCGTATTTGATCGAGGTCGCCGGAGAGGCCCCGGTGCCACCGTTGTGACCCGAAATCAGGATGATGTCGGCTTTGGCCTTGGCCACGCCCGCAGCAATCGTACCGACACCGGAAGAGGAGACGAGCTTCACCGTCACTTTGCATCGCGGGTTGATCTGCTTCAGGTCGTAGATCAGCTGTGCCAGATCCTCGATCGAGTAGATGTCGTGGTGCGGCGGCGGCGAGATCAGCGTCACGCCCTTGGTGGAATGACGCAGCCGCGCGATCAGATCGGTGACCTTCATCCCCGGCAACTGGCCACCCTCGCCAGGTTTGGCCCCCTGCGCGACCTTGATCTCAAGCTCCTCACACTGGTTGAGGTATTCGGCAGTGACACCGAAACGGCCCGACGCCACCTGTTTGATCTTTGCGGAGGGGTTGTCGCCATTGGCTTCCGGCACGAAATGCGCCGGATCCTCGCCGCCTTCGCCAGAGTCGGATTTGGCGCCGATCCGGTTCATGGCCACGTTCAGGGTCTTGTGCGCTTCGGGCGACAGCGCGCCGAGCGACATGCCCGGGGTGACAAAGCGTTTGCGGATCGAGGTAATCGATTCCACTTCCTCGATCGGGATCGCCTTGCCCAGAGGTTTGATATCCAGAAGGTCGCGCAGGTGGATCGGCGGGTTCGACTGCATCTTGGCGGAATACTGCTTCCACATCTCGAACGAAGCGCGGTTGCATGCCATCTGCAACATATGCATCGAGGTCGCTTCCCAGGCGTGGGTTTCACCCGTTTTACGCGCCTTGTAGAAGCCTCCGATGGGCAGCACGCCCTCGGGCATATTCCAGCCCCGGTCGTGGATTTCCTCGGATTTCACCTGGATACCGGACACACCGATCCCGGAAATCCGGGAGGTCATGCCGGGGAAATACTCCGCCACCATGGCGCGGCTGAGACCAACGGCCTCAAAATTCAGACCGCCGCGATAGGAGGAAATCACCGAGATGCCCATCTTGGCCATGATTTTCAAAAGCCCCTGATCGATGGCTTCGCGGTAGCGGGCGACATTCTCTGTCAGGGTGCCGTCCAGAAGGCCACGTTCGATCCGGTCTGCCAGAGAATCCTCGGCCAGATAGGCGTTCACAACCGTCGCGCCACAGCCGATCAGAACCGCGAAGTAATGCGGATCGATGCATTCCGCGGCCCGGACGTTCAACGAACAGAAGGTCCGCAGACCCTGCCGGATCAGATGCGAGTGCACGGCAGAGGTGGCAAGGATCATGGGCATTGCAATCCGGCCGGGGCCGGAGAATTGATCGGTCAGAACGATATGCCCGGCGCCAGAGCGCACGGCCTCTTCGACCTCGGCCCGGATGCGCGCCAATGCACTGTGCAGGGACCGTTCGCCCGGTTCGAAGGTACAGTCGATTTCTGCCAGCTTGGAGCCCAAATTCTCGATCAGGCTGTCCCATTGCGCATTGCCGACAAAGGGGCTCTCCAGCACCACGATTTCGGTCTGGGAACTGTCTTCGTCCAAAACGTTCTTGAGGTTGCCGAACCGTGTTTTCAGGCTCATCACGCGGAATTCGCGCAAGGAGTCGATCGGCGGGTTGGTCACCTGAGAGAAGTTCTGGCGGAAGAAATGGCTCAAGGGGCGGTATTTCTTGGACAGAACCGCCGAGGGCGTATCATCCCCCATCGAAGCAAGGGTTTCCTTGCCATCTTCGGCCATGGGCGACAGGATTTGCTCCAGCTCCTCGACCGTGTAGCCGGCAGCGATCTGACGACGCCGCAGCTCCTCGCCGGTGAACAGCGGCGTTTCGGTCACGCCGCCCAGAACCACGTCCAGATCGTTGACCTTTTCGACCCAGTCGCCGAAGGGCAGCGCCCGGGCAAGTTTGTCCTTGATTTCAACATCGTGGTACAGCTGACCCTTCTGCATGTCGACGGCCAGCATCTGGCCGGGACCAAGGGCGCCCTTTTCAACCACGGAAGCCTCGTCAATCGGCACCATGCCCGCCTCGGAGCCCGCGATGACGAGACCGTCACCGGTCACCACGTAGCGCATCGGGCGCAGGCCATTGCGGTCCAGACCGGCGCAGACCCAGCGGCCATCGGTCATCGCCAGCGCGGCGGGGCCGTCCCAGGGTTCCATCACCGCGTTGCAATAGGAATACATGTCCCGCCAGGCCTGCGGCAGCTCTTCGGCCTGCTTGGACCAGCTCTCGGGCACCAGCATGGTTTTCGCCATCGGCGCCGACCGCCCGGCGCGGACCAGCACCTCAAACACCGAGTCGAGCGCGGCCGAGTCGGACGAGCCATTGGCGACGATCGGTTTGATGTCTTCGGCATGGTCGCCAAAGGTGGAACTGGCCATGCGGATCTCATGGCTTTTCATCCAGTTCAGGTTGCCCTTCAGGGTGTTGATCTCACCGTTGTGGGCCAGCATGCGGAAGGGCTGGGCCAGCCACCACTGTGGGAACGTGTTGGTCGAATAGCGCTGGTGATAGATCGCGAAAGCAGATTCGAACCGCTCGTCCATCAGATCCGGGTAGAAAACGGCAACCTGCTCCGCCAGCATCATGCCCTTGTAGATGATCGAACGGCAGGACAGCGACGCAATATAGAGCGCACCGACCTGCGCGGCAGCGGCGGCTTTTTCGATCCGGCGCCGAATGACATAGAGCTCCCGCTCAAAGGTCTCCTCGTCGACGCCTTTGGAGTTCGAGATCAGGATCTGCTCGATCTCGGGACGGGTGGCATTGGCCTTTTCGCCGAGGCACGTCACATCGACCGGCACGTGGCGCCAGCCGTAGATATAGTAGCCCATGCGCAGGACTTCTGCTTCGACGATGGTCCGGCAGGTCTCCTGCGCACCGAAATCCGTGCGTGGCAGGAACACCTGTCCAACCGCCATCAGCTCATCTTCGCGCGGAAGGTGGCCGGTGCGTTTTACCTGATCATGAAAGAACGGGACCGGGATCTGCACGTGGATACCGGCGCCGTCACCGGTTTTCCCGTCCGCATCCACAGCGCCCCGGTGCCAGATCGCGCGCAGGGCGGCAATTCCGGCATCAACGACTTTGCGGCTCTTGGAGCCATCAACGGAGACGACAAGTCCGACCCCACAGGAGGAATGCTCCTCTTCTTCGGAGTAGAGGCCGTTCTCGGCCATCCACTTGCGCTTGGCTTCTTCGGCCCGAACCCAGTTGTCATCATATTTGGTCATTGGCTGTTTCCTTCTTCGGAAGGGGCAAACATTGCTATGGTTTCTTCTGTGGTCATTTTCCGATGGTTGCCGGACAGATCGTAGCCGTCCGGTGTCATATCCTCGAAAAACTCCAGCTTGAGCGGTGCGCCGGCGGCATTTTCAAACAAGCCGGCGGCAGGGTGCCGGGCGCCGTCATGAACGGTGCCATACCAGAGCGTGGATCCGCAGATCTCGCAGAAGCCCCGCTCGGCCCAGTCGGAGGACCGGTATGATTTCGCAGGCCCATCCACCGTCAGGCTGCCCTCTGTGATGGCGAGGGACAGGAACATGGAACTGGTATGGCGTCGGCACATGTCACAATGACAAGCGCGCAGGATCGGATTGTCCACAGAGGCGGTCAGCGTGACCGCGCCACACAGGCACTGTCCTTTCACGTCTCTCATTATGGGTCCTCCTGATTAATCGGTCATCTCTGCTGACCTGTTCGATAGATGTGCTGAGCTGCACGGCGGAACGGTGAAATCCCCTGACCGGTTCACCCGGCACCTTCTCCGCGACAACTCACTCTGCCGCGATCGCAGCCTTCACGTTGAACCGGTCAAGGATTGCTTCCGCACAATCGCGGCCATCCTTGATCGCCCAGACCACCAGAGACGCGCCGCGCACGATGTCACCCACGGCATAGACCCCATCAAGGTTGGTCGCACCGGTGCGGAATTCTGCCTTGATGGTGCCCCAGCGGGTCACCGGCAAATTCGGCTGATCCCACAGCGTCGGGAGATCTTCAGGCTCGAACCCGAGCGCCTTGATGACCAGATCGGCATCTTCGACATAGTCAGCGCCTTCGATCACCTCCGGGGCCTGACGACCGGATGCATCGGGCTGGCCCAGACGCATTTTCTGCACCATGACGCCCGCAACCTTGCCATCGGCATCGGTGAACCCCTTGGGCGCGGAGAGCCATTCAAAGACGACGCCTTCTTCCTCGGCGTTCTGAACTTCGCGCTGGGATCCCGGCATATTCGCGCGGTCGCGGCGATAGAGACATTTGACCGATTTGGCGCCCTGACGGATCGAGGTCCGGACGCAATCCATAGCGGTATCACCCCCACCGATGACAACGACGTTCTTGCCTTCGGCGTTGTATGTGCCGTCTTCATATTCCGGAACGCGATCGCCGAAATTGGCGACCCGGTTGGAGGCGGTGAGGAAATCAATCGCCTTGACGATCCCTGTCGCACCGGAGCCGGGCATGGCCAGATCACGCGATTTATAGACCCCCGTCGCAATGATGATGGCGTCATGCTTGGCCCGGATATCCTCAAACGAGACATCCTCGCCGATGTTGCAGTTCATCACGAATTTGACGCCGCCATCCGCAAGCAATTGGTTGCGGCGCATCACCACGTCTTTTTCCAGCTTGAAGCCGGGAATACCGTAGGTCATCAGCCCGCCGGCGCGATCATAGCGGTCATAGACCGTGACCTGTACGCCCGCTTTGCGCAGCATGTCAGCCGCCGCAAGCCCGCCTGGACCCGCGCCGATGATCCCGACGGATTCGCTGCGTTCCTGGCGGGGTGCATTCGGCTTCACCCAGCCTTTTTCCCACGCCGTATCAGTAATGTACTTCTCGACCGCGCCGATGGTGACGGTTCCGTGGCCGGATTGCTCGATCACACAGTTGCCTTCGCACAGGCGGTCCTGCGGACAGATGCGGCCACAGATCTCAGGAAAGGTATTGGTCGCCTGACTGGTGGCATAGGCCTCTTCCAGGCGGCCGGTTGCGGTCAACCGGAGCCAATCGGGAATATTGTTGTGCAGCGGACAGTGAGTCTGGCAATACGGCACGCCACATTGGCTGCAACGGCTGGATTGTTCCGCCGCTTTTGCAGCAGCGAATTCCGCATAGATTTCGTCGAAGTCTTCCCTGCGCGTTTCAGCATTGCGCTTCTCGGGCATATCGCGATCAATTTTCACGAACTTCAGCATCGGTTGCTTGGCCACGGCGAAACTCTCCTTCTGGCTGGCGGCGACGGTAGAAAACCTCCGGTTCCGAATTAATGTCAGCTATACTGACCTATTTTCGGACTTCTCCGCCTTGAATACCGCTTTCGTTGGTATTGTACAGTATTTTTAGGTCCGATGCGGATCTAAAATCAGACTTCCTATTAAAATCAAAGGGGTTATACATATTTGCATAGCATATGCGCTTTCTCCCCTCTCCCCGGACTCCGTCTTGATGCCATTATTCCAATTATTGCTCGTTGCCTTGATTCAAGGCATTACCGAATTCCTGCCCGTCTCCTCGTCCGGCCACCTGATTCTGCTGCCAGAGCTGACCGGCATGTCCGATCAGGGCCAGGCCATCGACGTGGCCGTACACGTTGGAACGCTTGCAGCGGTGGTGTTCTATTTCTGGGGCGACGTTCGGGAGGGGCTGGCAGGGCTGCCACGGGCCCTGACGGGCCGACGCGACACGCCGGGCGCCCGGTTGGCAACCGGGTTGATCCTCGCCACCATACCTACCGTTCTTTTCGGTGCCTTTCTTCATTTCACCGGCCTCAGCGACGCATTGCGATCAATCGCCGTGATCGGCTGGACAATGCTTGGCTTCGGCCTTGTCCTCTATGTGGCCGACCAATGGGGAGACACCCACAAGAGCATGGCAGACTGGGGCCCGCGCGACGCTTTGATCATGGGGATGTGGCAGATGATCGCCCTGATCCCCGGCACCTCACGCTCCGGCATCACCATCACTGGAGCGCGCCAGCTGGGCTACAGCCGGGAGGAAGGCGCGCGCGTGGCCATGCTGATGTCGATCCCCACGATTATCGCATCGGGCGTGCTCCTCGGGACCGAAGTGGCTCTGGACGCGGATGTGAGCTTGATGCGGGACATGGCGCTCGCGGCGCTTCTGTCCATGATCTCGGCGCTCGCCGCTCTGGCCCTGATGATGCGGCTGCTGAAATCGGTCAGCTTCACGCCCTATGTGATCTACCGCGTGCTGCTCGGCCTTCTGCTGCTGGCCATCGCCTACACACAGTGACACCCCCCCATTGCCCCCAATGAAAAAGGCGCGGAAGCAAACCGCGCCTTGTGAATTCTGGGAAAGCTGGCTCCGGGGTTTCAGTGCCGCGCGTCAGATGTCGCCCTGCAGATTTCGGGCAGATTTCATCAGCTCGTCATATTGGCCCGAGGGGCGGAATTTCCACAGGTAATCCGGCAGGACAGACCCCATGGTCACCGGCTCGACGCCCAGATCGGCCAGCCCCTTGGCCCCGTCAGAAACGACATTGTCCGCCTGCAGGGATTTCAGCTGGTCGCGGGTCAGCAGCGTATTCTGAAACAGGCCGAAGGATGCAGTTTGCGCGAGATCAAAACCCGCAGCCATCATCCGCGCCACGAAATTCGGCAGTGACACCACCAGACGACGCCGGCTGATCACCTGAAGCATGTCCTCCATCAGAGCGGTAAAGCTCTTCACCTCCGGCCCGCCGAGTTCGTAGACACCCGGCTGCGCATCACCCAGAAGCCCGGACACCGCAGCCTTTGCCACGTCGTCCACATAGACCGGCTGAAATCTGGTGGCGCCACCTGCGATGGGCAGAACCGGGCCGAGCCGCGTCATCGCAGCAAACCGGTTGAAGAATTGGTCCTCGGCGCCAAAAATCACCGAGGGGCGCAGGATGATCGCATCGGGGAAAGCCTCCCGCACTGCGGCCTCACCTTCGGCTTTGGTCCGGGCATATTCACTCTCGCCCTCCGCATCGGCGCCGATAGCAGACAGATGAACCAGCTTCTCCACCCCCTGTTCGGCGGCGATACGGGCGATGCGTCCGGCGCCTTCGGCCTGCACGGCGGAAAAGGTGTTCTTTCCGGTCTCATTCAGGACACCGACGCAGTTCACAACCGCATCCGCACCGACCATCACGGCAGAGACTGAGGCGTCGTCACGGATATTGCAGAACACCGGCTCTACCTGACCCGGAACGCCATATGGTTTTACATGCATGGCCTCATTCGGGCGACGCACCGCGACACGGACGCGCCAGCCAGCTTTTGCCATGCGGCGGGCAATATACCGACCGACAAACCCCGACCCGCCATAAATGGTGACCAGTTTGGACATGACTTGGCTCCTCTCGCGCTAGCTCTTCGTCCGATCTACCGCCCCATGCCCTGTCAAACAAGGCGCAAAACGCCGCCGAAGGCCCTCAGGGCCGCGTTACGGGCGGCCGCGCCACAGGATTCTGCGAAGAATGTGAATTATCTGTTTGACGCTCTGCACGACTCCGCTTATATGCCGCCAACACGA
>NZ_VCNK01000109.1 GCF_006265095.1 Phaeobacter sp. B1627 | reverse complement strand
AAGCGGCGCTGCGTCCGAACTTGAAGGCAGTTTCCGAGAAAAGCCAGGATCAGCTCGACCTGCAAGCTTTGCATCGTGTGCGATCACGTTTGGTGTCGCGCCGAACTGCGACGATCAATCAGATCCGGGCCTTCTTGATCGAGCAGGGCATCACTGTCCGCAAAGGTCTACGCGCCCTGAAGAATTCCTTTGAAACGATCCTGGAGGAGCGCAAAGATGAGATATCACCCCGGATGCGTTCGATCCTGATCGGCCTCTATGGCGATTGGATGTGGATGGATGATCGCATCGATAAAGTATCGCAAGAGATCGAAGAGATCAGTCGAACCGAAGAGAACTGCGTTAACGTCATGACGGTGCCTGGAATTGGTCCAATGATCTCGACTGCCATGGTCGCTGCCATTGGTGAAGGGGAAGCCTTCGATCGAGGACGGGATTTTGCTGCATGGGTCGGGTTGGTACCCCGTCAATATAGCACCGGCGGTAGAACGGTGTTGGGGCGCATATCCAAGCGCGGCAGTCGATATCTGAGGATGCTGTTCGTTCAGGCTGCAAAGATTATCATGATGCGTCCGCATCGGTGGCCAGACTTCAGCTTTGGTGAATGGCTCGCGCGCGCATCGGAACGGATGCACCGCAACAAGGCCGCTGTTGCGCTGGCCAATAAGCTGGCGCGCATGGCTTGGAGCATCTTGAGACATAAAACGGCGTTTGATGCGCCCAGAGACGAGGTCGCCATCGGCATCTAAGCCGAGACGCCCCAAAGGAGTTCGCGATAGATAGAAATCATGGAACGGAATAATTACGCCCCCAGAATCTGACGGCCCAAATGGTCACAATCGACCTGTCCGCTAATGAGATCACGGCGCGTGCGTAAC
>NZ_VCNK01000108.1 GCF_006265095.1 Phaeobacter sp. B1627 | reverse complement strand
CTGGCTAGGAGTCCTGACCCTAAAACCGAACGGTTTTGCAACGCTTTCCGCGGGTGAATGATTTCAAGGGCTTGGCTGCCGCAAAACCCTGCCCGCAAAATACCCGCATGAAATTCGGTTATGCGCGTGTCTCAACTTCGGATCAGGCTGCCAGTCTGCAACGTGATGCCCTGAAGGCGGCGGGCTGCGATAAAATCACCGTCGATAAGGTATCGGGAGCTGCCAAGAAACGTCCAAAACTCGACAAGCTGGTGAAGTCTCTGAACGAAGGCGATGTGCTGACGGTCTGGCTGCTCGATAGGGTAGGGCATGAATGATTTCCAACGGCGTGTTTCTCGCGCCTTTGGATTCAGAGCAATCCGTTGCAGCTATGGCCGCCGTGATCGAGTAAGAGTTGATCGCTGA
>NZ_VCNK01000107.1 GCF_006265095.1 Phaeobacter sp. B1627 | reverse complement strand
CGTTTTGTGTGGGCCGTATTCCTTCGGCGCGTCGCGCCACCGTAAGCCGTTGCGATTGATGAAGATAATCCCGCCAAGAACGCGCTTGTCATCGGCACGTGGCTTGCCGTGGGATTTGGGAAAGTAGGGCTCAAGGCGCGCCATCTGCGCGTCGGATAACCAGATTAGATCAGACATGTTCACCGCTCATTTTTTGAGCCGTGAATCACGCAGCGAAGCGAAAATCAATGGGTCCTGAGCCTAGGCAAAAGGGGCATCGAAAAACTCCTAAATTCAAAATTATAACGCGCAGGCAGTTCACTCATTGTTCATATATCGGCGCATCGCGCGAACAACCGGTGTGAAAATGCCCGGCGAATGGATTCAATCCTCGTAGCCCTGTTTTATATCGTGAATTGGCTGATTTTTTCATGTGAGTTATGCACGCGATAAGTTCTTGATCAGAAGCGGCTGGTTGAGGGGTAATCCCCCCATTTTTAATG
>NZ_VCNK01000106.1 GCF_006265095.1 Phaeobacter sp. B1627 | reverse complement strand
CCGTAAGACAGCTGTGAGCCCAACTTGACCAATGCCTCATGCGCGAGATAGGTCATGCCATGCGTACCAATGGTCCATGATGACGAAACTAGAAAATCCAAAAATTTACATCTTTGGCGCCTCTGGAAGTGGCTCAACAACGCTAGGGCAAAGTGTTTCGTCTGAATTGGGGTTGGTGCATGTCGATACCGATGACCACTACTGGGCTCCGATCGATCCGCCGTTTTCTGTCAAAAACTCCGTCGAAGAGCGGGTGAGTTCAATGCGAAACGCTCTTGGAAATGAGGGCTGGGTTTTATCTGGTGCCTGCAATGAGTGGGGTAGAGAACTGGTTGATCAGGCTGACATAATCGTATTCACGACGCTTGCCACCCCGTTCCGACTGCAGCGGCTTCGTTCACGCGAGCAAACGCGCTTTGGCGAACGGATCGAAGAAGGCGGAGACATGTTTCAAATTCACGTTAACTTCATTGACTGGGCAACGGGTTACGACGATCCCAACTTCAATGGTCGCAATGTTGGCATGCATGAACGATGGTTGGCGAGACAACATAAGCCGATCTGCCGAATTGGCTCGCAATGTGATCCAGAAATCGCAGTTCAGACTGTGATCAAGTACCTAGCTACCCTTTCGTGAACGGCAGCACAGTCCCGCTGTGCCAACACTCGCCTGTCAAAAATGCTGCAAGATGCATGAACGGCAGCAATGCGAAAGCCGCAGTGCAGTGTTCAAACAGTCGGCGGACGGCGGCTCTGGTGAAGGTTTTCTGATGCGGGTCGCGGCGGAACGTTGCGCACTGGGGCGACCACGACCCGCGTTGGAAAACCTCCCAAGGTGGAAGCCGCGGGGGTCTTGGATCCGTCTATGGGGAAAGTGTGCAGTCGGTTGGGGCGACTTGAAGTGGTCCCAGAAAACTGG
>NZ_VCNK01000105.1 GCF_006265095.1 Phaeobacter sp. B1627 | reverse complement strand
ATCAAGTTGACTGAGCACGGTGATCTGTTCACCGTTGGAGAGCGTGAAGATCAGATCATTGCCACTGCGACTAAGTGTGACATCGCTTGCGTTTGCGTCCGAGAAGGCCAGGCTGTCCGCGCCGCGATGATAGTCATAATCAGAGATTGTGTAGGAGCCATCACCCAGAGCGTGTGTGTAGGCCTCGTCGTTCTCTGTCCCAATGACAGTACCGCTGGCTTTCATGTCATCGACGAGCTGGTTGCGCAGGTCGTCCTGCGTCCAGCTTGAGCCATCCGCGAAGGTGATGGTCTCTATGGACGTGCGGCGATCTTCGTTGAGCTGTCCCACCAGCGTGATCTGCTCACCATTGGAGAGCGACAGTGTGACATTGTTGCCGATCCGTCCGACGGTCACATCTGCCGCATTCAGATCAGAAAAGGTCAGGCTGTCTGCACCTCGGTGATAGTCGTAATCGGTGATTGTGTAGGAGCCATCACCAGCTGCGTGGCTATAGGCATCATCCGCATCCGTGCCGATCTGATCCCCGGCAATCGTCTCAGGTGCGACGACCAGGGCAGCGATATCCGCCGCACTCATGGTGATGCCGTCCGCGAACTCGAAGGTCTCTATGTAATAATCGTCGTTTGAACCGAGCTGCTGGTCGATCAGGATATACTCGCCATTGGGCAGGATGATGCGCAGATCATTGCCAAAGCGGCTCAACACCAGCTGATCGCTGTTCACATCGGAGAAGACCAGCGTGTCGGGGCGGCTGTTATTGTCCCAATCGCTGATCCGATAGGTGCCATCACCCAAGGCGTGCGTATAGGTCTCGGCAAAATCGGAGCCGATCACGGTGTTTGCGCCGTTGGCCTTCTGGTCCGCGACGGATTTGTTGCGGATGTCTTCGAGGTTCAGCACCTCTCCATTGGCGAACTCGATCTGTTCAATCGACATATCGAGATGTTCCGCAAAGTGATCACGCACGGTGATACGTTCGCCATTGGAGAGCGTAATCACCAGGTCCTCG
>NZ_VCNK01000104.1 GCF_006265095.1 Phaeobacter sp. B1627 | reverse complement strand
GCGCCATCGCGACAAACGGAACGCGCCGACAACCGGACGTGATCCCGACAAATCCAAGCTCTATTCCTTTTTGCGCGCCCTGGCGCGGGCAGAAGCAGAGCGCGACCATAACATGGACATTCAGTAGAGAACGGACCCGCTCATGCCCCATCTCCTGCGCGCCGCCATCTACGCCCGCTATTCCACCGACCTGCAAAGTGACGCCTCTGTGGAGGATCAGATCCGCAGCTGCCAGGACCTCGCCAAGTCGCTTGGGGCCGAAGTGGTCGCCACCTACTCCGATCATGCGGTGTCCGGTGCCAGCCTCATGCGCAGCGGAATTCAGTCGCTTCTGCGAGATAACCAGGACAATCGCTTCGACGTTGTCCTCGCCGAAGGTCTGGATCGCCTGAGCCGCAACCAGGCCGACGTCGCGCGGATCTATCAGCAGCTGCTTTTCAGAGATACGCTGATCCATACACAGTCCGAAGGCGATATCTCGGAGCTTCACATCGGGCTGAAGGGCACGATGAACGCGCTGCAGCTCAAGGACATCGCCCTGAAGACCCACCGGGGTCTCAAGGGGCGCGCGCTCAAAGGCAAATCAGCGGGCGGGATCTCCTATGGCTACCGGGTCAAACAGCAATTCGACGCGACGGGCGCCCCAATCCGGGGCGATCGAGAGATCCAGCCAGTGGAGGCACAGGTCGTGATCCGGATCTTTGAGGACTATGCAAATGGCCTGTCCCCCAAAAAAATCGCCGAAGCCCTGAATGCCGAAGGCATCGCGCCACCGTCCGGCCGATATTGGGGGGCCTCTACCATCCATGGCAATCGCCAACGCGGCACCGGCATTCTCAACAATGAACTCTATAGTGGCAGGCAGGTCTGGAACCGACTGAACTACCGCAAAGACCCATCAACAGGAAAGCGGGTATCGCGACTCAACCCCGAGAGCGATTGGGTAATCACGGAGGTGCCCGCGCTGCGGATCATTGATCAGGAGCTCTGGGATCGGGTACGCACCCGCCAGGGCGCATTGAGGTTACAGAGCCCATTGGACAAGCCCTGGGATCG
>NZ_VCNK01000103.1 GCF_006265095.1 Phaeobacter sp. B1627 | reverse complement strand
CCAGTTTTCTGGGACCACTTCAATGCGACGGTCCGGTCGCCAAACGAAGGGTTCGTCGGGTAAACAGCGCCCCACCCTGTTTCCTGATCCTCCTCACTCTTCAATCATCGCCTTGATGGGATCGACAAACTTGTCGTTCAGTTTGGGGGCAGACTTGCTTGGCTTGTAGTACACAGTCCGCCGGGGCACGCCGAACCAGGCACAGAGTTTGCTGATCGTGACCACGTCTCCATCCGCCCGCCGGCCCTCATGAAGCGTCCGGATCATCAATCGTCCTCCCGCTCCATGAGGGCCTGCAACTTTTTTCGCGCTCTGAGCTCCAACATGGCCTCCCCATAAGCCTCTTGCAGGTCCTTGAGTTGCTTCTCGTATTCTTGACGCACATCCAATGGGTTCGCCTTCAGGGCGTTCTCCATGCCACGTTTTGCGTCCTCGACCCAAGTTTCGATCTCTGATGGGGCCAGGTCATAGGTCCGGCTGGCCTCGGCAACGGTTGTCTTGCCTTGAATTATCTCAACAACCAACGCTGACTTCCGCTTGGCTGTCCATCTTTTGACTGCTGTCATCGTATCACTCATCGCTACATTTTACTCCTTGTAGCATGAGCAGAGTTTCACTGGGTCGATACACCTTGAAGTCAGACAAAATCGCAGCTTGAAATACGAACTCATCAGTCTCCGGCAAAACCGGGGCGGTTCAAACCGTGGGATCAAACACTTAGAGAAGCTATTGAAACTGGGGCGCCATTTTGACGCTCCTGTTATTCAAATCCGTTCCGGCTCAAACAAACACGAAATCATCTGCATCGATACTCGCACGGCTGACCCCCTCAAGCTGAACGGATCCTCCTTCCCATTCAATCCGCACGCCATTGCCTGAGGCAATACTGGTGAGGTTGGAATAGGTGGCGCCGTGAAATTCGAGGACATCCACGCCGATCTCAAAGTCGGTGATAGTGTCAGAGCCCGTATTGCTTCCGCTAATGTCGAATACGAATACGTCCGAACCGGCTCCACCGCTCAGAGTGTCTGCCCCGGATCCACCTTCCAATCGGTCCGAACCATCCCCGCCATAGAGCCTGTCATTGCC
>NZ_VCNK01000102.1 GCF_006265095.1 Phaeobacter sp. B1627 | reverse complement strand
GGTAATCCCCCCATTTTTAATGGGGTCCAGCCGTAGAATTCATGCGGCTGTTTTCAGCTTCATAGCGGGGGTCACCCCACCGATGGCCATGTTGGGTCGCTCGTTGTTGTAAGTCCAGAGCCATTCGGTTGCCTGGTCCTGTGCCTCCTCGATGGTTTCAAAGATGTATTGCCCCAGCCATTCGCCACGAACGGTGCGGTTGTAGCGCTCGATGTAAGCGTTCTGCTGTGGCTTGCCGGGTTGGATGTATTCCAGCCGAACGTTGCGTTTCTCGGCCCACTCCATCAGCTTTCCACTGACATATTCGGGTCCGTTGTCGACGCGAATTGCCTGAGGTTGACCGCGCCATTCAATGATCTGGTTCAAACTGCGCACGACCCGCTCTGCAGGCAGCGAGAAGTCCACTTCTATGCACAACCCCTCGCGGTTGAAGTCGTCCAGAACGTTCAGGGTTCTGATCGAACGACCATCCGCAAGCTGATCCGCCATGAAATCCATCGACCAAGTCTCATTGGGCCTGTCAGGCACCGCCAGCGGTTCCGGCTTGTCGCGCTTCAGCCGTTTCTTGGGCTTGATCCGCAGGTTCAGCTCAAGCTCGCAGTAGATCCGGTAGACACGTTTGTGGTTCCATCCATAGCCCTGGACATTGCGCAGATACAAAAAGCACAGGCCAAAGCCCCAGCTACGTTTGTTGGCAGTCAGGCGTTCCAGCCAGTCCGCAATCTCTTCGTTCTCATCGCTCAAAACAGGGCTGTAACGATAGCACGTCTCGCTGATCTGGAACGCCCGGCAGGCCAGAGCGATGCTGACCCCATATTGCGCAACTGCATTCATGGCCATCTCTCGCCTATGAGACGGCCTTAACGCTTTTTTCCAAGCGCTTCCTTCAGCAGGTCGTTTTGCATGCTCATCTCGGCATACATGCGCTTCAGACGACGGTTCTCTTCCGCCATATCCTTCATCTCGGAAATCAAGGATGCGTCCATGCCACCAAACTTGGCGCGCCACTTGTAAAAACTTGCGCTGCTCATTCCGTGCTCGCGGCACAGCTCAGAGACCGGCACGCCACCCTCTGCCTGCTTCAACACGGCCATG
>NZ_VCNK01000101.1 GCF_006265095.1 Phaeobacter sp. B1627 | reverse complement strand
ACGCGTTCCCAGGCCGACTTTTTCAACAAAATCCGCCCCTTCTACCGGAATCCACTGCCCCAGGCTGATGCAATCGCTAAGACTAGTTGACAGCAAACTGCGCGCTCTTCACTTGCTCCAATCCGCATCCAGATCCCGAGCTTCCTTCTCCAAATCCTTTGGTAGATCAGAACGCCCCATGAGGTTCCGCACGCGGGTCATCATCACTTCGACCCAGCTTGCGCGCTTCTCTGTTTGATCGATTTTCCGCACCAGTCGCAAAATTGCCGGCATCAACCGGTCACGGAGACTTTTAGGAGCCGCGAAGATCGGTGCGGGATCCTCAAGTGCGACCTTGCCGTTTTCACCAACCCAAATCTTCCCCTCCTCAACCGCAGCAACCACGTGATCAATTGCCGCGAGGCTCACATCAAGCCCCATCCTCTTCGCACACATCTCCTCCGCCTCCATCACCAGTTCCGACCGGGCCGTTGCCACTTGCTCCTTTTCCAGAGAAATTTCGCCCGCACGGGCATCCAGATCCGCGGACTTGATCCGCGCTTCTTCTGCCTGTTCTTCATTGCGCTGCTCTCGCTGCGCCAGCTCATGCTCTCGCGCCGCCTGCGCGCGGGTATTTTCCGCCAATGCGGCTTCTGCCGCTTCCACAGCCTCCGTCCTTTGGACGAGAGCAGCCTTCTGTGCCGCAATCGCGGCTTCTTTTTTCTCGAGGCGGGACATGTAGGTCCGGCGCCGTTTCTCCTTCGTCTCTGCAGCCACTGCCTTGGCGTCGAGTTCTGCCAGGTGGCGACGCGTCTTCTCAGCGGAGGCCATCAGCGCATCAAGCTCCGAGCGATGCGCTTTTTCGTCCGCCTGAATTCGCGCAAGTTCCAGCTGCCGCGTTTGCAGCTCTTCGCCAGCGAAATCGAGATCCGCATCGATTTCATCACGGTCGGCAATCAGTGTGTCGAGCTCCGATTTTTGCGTGTCCCGATCTTCAACGAGCGTCTCCAGTTCTCGTTTCGCCTCGGCAGACTGCTGACGCAGCGCTTCGATTTCCAGAGGAAGGTCATAGTGCAACTCGCGCACACTGCGGTGAAGAGTGTCAGGATATTCCGCGCCGGCCGCGAT
>NZ_VCNK01000100.1 GCF_006265095.1 Phaeobacter sp. B1627 | reverse complement strand
GGCCCATTGTCAAAACTCCACGACTGCGCGGATGGATTTTCCGGCATGCATGAGCTCGAAGCCCTCGTTGATCTGATCGAGGCTCAGCTTGTGGGTGATCATCGGGTCGATTTCGATCTTTCCCGCCATGTACCAATCGACGATCTTGGGCACATCGGTCCGTCCGGATGCGCCGCCAAAGGCGGTGCCGCGCCAGCTGCGGCCGGTGACCAGCTGGAAGGGGCGGGTGGAGATCTCGGCACCCGCCGGAGCCACGCCGATGATGATGCTCTCGCCCCAGCCCTTGTGTGCACATTCCAGGGCCGTGCGCATGACATTCACGTTGCCGGTGGCATCAAACGTATAGTCGCCGCCGCCGCCGGTGATCTCGACCAGATGCGCCACCAGATCGCCTTCGACCTCGGCCGGATTGACAAAATCAGTCATGCCGAATTTCGTCGCCATCTCGACCTTGCCGGGATTGAGGTCAACGCCGACGATCTGGTCACAGCCCGCCAGCCGCAGCCCCTGGATCACGTTCAGACCGATGCCGCCGAGGCCAAAGACCACGCAGCGCGAGCCGATTTCGACCTTGGCGGTGTTGATCACGGCGCCGATGCCGGTGGTGACGCCGCAGCCGATGTAGCAGATCTTGTCGAAGGGGGCGTCCTTGCGCACCTTGGCCAGCGCGATTTCCGGCACCACCGTGTGGTTGGCAAAGGTCGAGCAGCCCATGTAGTGGAAGATGGGCGTACCATCGAGCATCGAGAACCGGGTGGTGCCATCGGGCAGCAGGCCCTGACCCTGGGTGGAGCGGATGGCCTGACACAGGTTGGTTTTCGGGTTCAGGCAGTAGTCGCATTCGCGGCATTCGGGCGTATAGAGCGGGATCACGTGATCGCCCACCTCGAGGCTGGTGACGCCTTCGCCGACCTCGATCACCACGCCGGCCCCTTCATGGCCGAGGATGGCCGGAAAAATACCCTCGGGATCATCCCCGGAGCGGGTGAATTCATCGGTGTGACACAGGCCGGTCGCCTTGATCTCGACCAGAACCTCTCCGGCCCTCGGACCCTCAAGGTTGACCTCCATGATTTCCAGCGGCTTGCCCGGGGCAAGTGCAACAGCGGC
>NZ_VCNK01000010.1 GCF_006265095.1 Phaeobacter sp. B1627 | reverse complement strand
TATTTTTAGGGGGGATTACCGGGCGACCGACACTCTGACGGTCATTAGCAACAACCCATCGCATTGCGTCATCTCAAAAAGCGTTTCAGTTCAACCTCCCATCGCAGTAGTTCCGCGAAAAGAGCGTTCGAGGTTTCTCCTTTTAGGTGCACCAAAAACACACATCACCATTCAAATTTTTGCAACCCGCGTGATGCCTGCGCCCGGTAATCCTGCGCCTTATCTATATGATTTCAGGTACAGCTTTTCTCTACCGGCCGTTTTTCCGCTTGCAGCCCCCCGCAATCCTGCTTAGAACGCCTCACACCACATCTGTGCCCAGATGGCGGAATGGTAGACGCGCTAGCTTCAGGTGCTAGTGTCCGCAAGGACGTGGAGGTTCGAGTCCTCTTCTGGGCACCATTTGACTTTCAGAGGTGGATAGAAACCGTAAGGCCTTGAACGGTAAGGTGGTTTCTACAGTTCGAAGTCCGGTTTCCCGCGACACACTCAGAGGGTCTGAAAAGGCCATACGCAGCACCGTTCTCTTGAGTTCGTAGGAGCCTTTTTCCCAAATGTTCCAAGGGCTTGCCAAAAATTTCATAGAAAGTTCGAACATTTCGTCGAATTTCCCCTCCGGAACGGCTTGCTGGGCAAGTTTTTCCTCCAAAGCGGCGGTTTCAGAGCGCAACTCCGCGATCCTCGTTTCGTAGGCGTGGGCCGTCTCTTCATGTTGAGTTCGA
>NZ_VCNK01000001.1 GCF_006265095.1 Phaeobacter sp. B1627 | reverse complement strand
GCCTGCGGCGCGGGTGTGCTCCCGTCCGGACCACGCTGCCCTGGCTATGCCAGAGAAGCGGGTCCCGTTGGGCCGGGCGCCGCGCCTTGGCGCGGCGCCCGGCCCAACGGGAGGAAGGGTTTTGTCAAAAACCAAGACGACGGGCGGGAGCTCCCCCGGTTCCTGCTGCTGCCGCAGGACAAGAGGCGTGCACAGCACGAGTGGCGTGCAGACGCACTTCATGCCAACCCGGCCCTCACCACCTGCACAAGCAAGTCACGTTGCACGCGGCTCAGAGCGGCCCCGTCGTTCAGCGTCAGCTGCTCTGGGGGCCTGCCTGCTGCAATCTGCCGCCCTGCCGGACCATCTCCACCCGTTTGGCCACTCCGGTGCGATCATCGGTCTCTATGTAGACACCGGACAGGGTCGCGGCCTCGGTCGCCGGCGTGAACCGCCCCTTCGGCATGCCGGTCAGGAAACGGCGCATGGGTTCGGCCTTCTCCATCCCGATGACCGAATTGTAGTCACCACACATGCCCGCATCCGTCAGATAGGCGGTGCCGCCTTCCAGAATTTGCGCGTCCCCCGTGGGAATATGGGTGTGGGTCCCCACCACCAAAGAGGCCTTTCCATTGCAGAAATGCCCCATTGCCATCTTCTCGGATGTGGCTTCGCAATGCATGTCGACAATGATGGCCTGCGCCAGCCCGCCTCTGGGATGGGATTTCAAGACGCTTTCAACCGCGCCGAACGGGTCGTCAAACGCCCGTTTCATGAAGACCTGCCCCAGAACCTGCAGCACGAGAACCTTCTGCCCGCCCCGCGCCGTGAACAGACGATGGCCGCGCCCCGGCGCGCCTTTTGCAAAATTCAGCGGGCGGATCACCCGGCTGTCCTGCTCGATATATTGCAGCATGTCCTTTTGATCGAAGGCGTGATCGCCCAGCGTGACACAATCGGCCCCCGCATCGAACAAGAGCTTGGCATGATCACCCGACAGCCCCATGCCGTTGGAGGCATTCTCGCCGTTCACCACGACAAAATCGAGCCGCCACTCCTCACGCAGGCGCGGCAGGGTTTCGGTGATGGCTGCACGTCCCGCGCGGCCCATGACATCGCCAAGAAACAAAATTCGCATGCTCACCGCAATAGGCCCTGCAAGGTCAGCCGACAAGACCGAAACAACGCGGCCGAACGCCGCGTCAGGGAGCGGGCCACAGACGGCGAGGGTCAGCGGAGGGCCGGCCAATAGCCGGGCGATGGTCAGTCAATCGTCAGGCACTGGAGGATCACGGCGAATGTCGCGACTTTCAGAACAGTCCCGCAGACATTGGGCAATTGGCGCAGCATTTCTGCTCCTGCCCCGGTCATATGGCGCAATTTTGAATAAACTGTTGTGCAATCCGCGAAACCCGGCAAGCTTCTGAAGTGTCAGCCTGCCGAGGCTGTGCCCCCTGTGCACCTTGCCGCTGCTGGCGAAAGAGAGACCATGACCAAGCCTATTTTGAATCTGGACCCCGACAGCCTGCTGCTGCCCACAGGTGAGGCCCGCGCCGCGGGGGGCGCCCTCGCCGCTGAATACCGGTCCCGTACACCGTTTCACTTCGGCGGATTTGACGGCTTCCTGCCGCCGGAAATTCTGGACCGGGTCCGCGCAGAGCTGAAACAGCTGCCCAAAGCCGAAAACAGCTTCGATCGTCCGCAGGAGCGGCTGAAGACCTCATATGTGCCCGAACGGCTGCCCACCTACACGCGGCAGCTGTTTTATGCGCTGAACTCGCGTCCTGTTCTGGCCTTCGTCGAAGAGCTGACCGGCATCAAGGGGCTGATCCCGGACCCGTATTTCGCGGGGGGCGGCGTGCATGTGGTGGCCAACGGCGGGCATCTCGATATCCACGCAGATTTCAACCACCACGCGGGCCTCAATCTGGAGCGGCGGGTCAACATGCTGATCTACCTCAACAAAGACTGGCGGGAGGACTATGGTGGTTCGTTCGAGGTCTGGGACGAGGACATGTCGTCAAAGCTGGGCAGCTACGTGCCGCTGTTCAACCGGATGTGCATGTTCTCCACCTCGTCAGACAGCTGGCATGGCAATCCGGAGCCGGTAAACCACCCGGACGGAGAGCCGCGCATGTCCATTGCCCTGTATTACTACACCGCAACCTGGGACAGCAGCCGCAAGTCGCACACCACCCTGTTCAAACCCCGACCCGGCAGCAAGGACCAGCGGGATCGTCAGGTCGCCCGCCGGGCACTGCTGCAGGATCTGCTGCCACCGGTCATCCATCGCAAGCTGGCGTGGAGACTGGAAAAGCTCGGGTTCTGAGCGCCCTGCCCCGCCCTGCCCGGCCAGAACCTGACTGAACCGGATTGAACCGACCTGAGCCGACTTGGGCAGAACTGGGCAGACCTGAGCCGAGACCTGATCCAACTGAGCCGTTTGCGGCCTGAGTGAGCGGGGTTGGGCCGTTCTGGGCCAGTCAGCCCCGCGCGGTGATGTCCAGAATCCGGCTCTCCGTCACGATCATGTCGAGCGGCTGATCGGTTGGCTCCAGCGGCAGGGAGCGGGCTTCCTGGGCGTCAAAGGCAAATCCGATGGCCAGGGTCGCGCGCCGGTTGCGCAATCCTTCGAGCGTGCGGTCATAAAAGCCGCCGCCATAGCCCAGCCGGTTGCCTGCGATGTCAAAGGCCACCAGCGGCACGATCAGGATTTCAGGCTCAAGGTAGTCATCCACCTGCGGCACTCTGGCGCCAAAGGGGCCGTCGCGCAGCGGGCCGTCCGGATGCCATCGGCTGAACCGGAGCGGCTGGCCCGCGCCCTGAATGACCGGAACCGCCACCGGGCCGTGGGCGGCGGCTTCGGCCATCACGGCACGGGGGTCGATTTCGGTGCGGATCGGCATGTACCCCGCCAGCGGAACGCCACGATAGCCGGCCAGAACCTCGGCCAGATGACCGGCCACCCCGGGGCGCTGGCTCTCAAAGGCGGCCTTGCGCCGCACGAAAGCCGCCTTGCGGGCGGCGGCCTTCGTCGCCAGCAGCGCCTCGGGGCTGTGTTCGCTGTCGTTCATGCCCTCTCCTCCTGTAGGTCATTGTCGGGATCCCGCGGATCAGACCAGCACCGCCCCCGCAAGTCCGAGAAAGGCGAAAAAGCCGACCACATCGGTCACGGTCGTCACAAAGGCCCCCGAGGCCAGGGCGGGATCGACGCCGATACGGTCGAGGATAACCGGGATCACGGTCCCCGCCAGCCCGGCCACGACCAGGTTGATCACCATTGCGGCACCGATCACCACCCCGAGCATCGGCGTGCCGAACCAGATGACGCCGATCCCCCCCATTACCACGGCAAAGATGGTGCCGTTGATCAGCCCCACCAGAACCTCGCGCCGGATCACCCGCCAGACGTTGGCCCCGGTCAGGTCGCGCGTGGCCAGAGCGCGCACCGCCACCGTCAGCGACTGGGTTCCCGCATTGCCGCCCATCGAGGCCACGATCGGCATCAGCACCGCCAAGGCCACAAAACCGGCGATTGTCTCGTCGAATTGCGCAATCACCAAAGAGGCCAGGATCGCCGTCACAAGGTTCACCGCCAGCCAGGGAAACCGCTGTTTGGTGGTCTCGCTGACCTTGTCCGACAGGCTGCCGTCGCCGACACCGGCCAGACGCAGGATGTCTTCTTCGTGTTCCTCGTCCAGAACGATCATCGCATCATCGATGGTGATCGCGCCCACCAGCCGCCCGTCGTCATCGACAACCGGCGCGGAGATCAGGTGATACTGGTTGAAGGCATAGGCCACATCTTCCTCGTCCTGATCTACCGGGATCACCTGAAAGGTATCCTCCAGCAGCTGCATCAGGGGGACCGTGCGGCGGGAGCTCATGAGACGTCCCAGGGTGACCTGCCCGACCGGGCGCACGCGGGGGTCGACCACCACTACATGGTAGAACTGCTCCGGCAGATCCTCGGCCGCGCGCATGTGGTCGATGGCCTGGCCGACGGTCCAGTGCTCCGGCGCCATCACCACTTCGCGTTGCATGAGACGGCCGGCGGAGTTTTCCGGATACCGCAGCGATTGCTCTACCGCGACACGGTCGGAATCCTCCAGCGCATCGAGGATGGCTTCCTGCTGCGGCTCTTCGAGATCTTCGAGCAGATCGACCACATCGTCGCTGTCGAGTTCGCGGACAGCCTCGGCGAGGACCTGCGGGTTGAGCGCCGCGATCACCTCTTCGCGGATGGAATCATCCAGTTCCGACAGGATGTCGCCGTCGAACTCGCGCCCGTAGAGCCGGATCAGTCGTCCGCGATCAAAGGCATTGACCTGTTCCAGAAGGTCCGCGATGTCCGCCGGGTGCAACGGATCCATCAGCGTGATCAGCGTTTCGCGGTCGTCACGATCCAGCGCAAAAAGGATCTGGGCCACCCGCTTGCGGTCCAGGTCATAGCCGTCCTCGGACACGACATCCACCTCGGGGGTCGTCTCGCCTGTCGTCATTCACAGCCCTCCCGTTTACCTGATCGACTACCGTACCGGAACCATATAGGGGAAAACAACGCTTGGTCAGCAATTTACCCCCGCCCTGCGGAGGCCTATCCTGTGTCCGAGTGATTTGACAACAGGTGTGATGCATTGATGGAACAAGATCTAATTCTCGCAGGCCGGGTGCTGTCGTTTGCGGCATCGCCCTTTGACGCAGGCGGTGTGGCGGCGGCCGTCGAAGACCATGAGGCCCTGGCCATCAGCGCGGGCAAGATCGCAGCGGTGGGCTCCCTTGCGGCGTTGACGGCTGCGAGACCGGAGGCGCCGGTGATCGACCATGGTGACAGGCTGATCCTGCCCGGTTTTGTGGATGCTCATGCGCATTACCCGCAGACTGCGATCATTGCCAGCTGGGGCAAGCGGCTGATTGACTGGCTCAACACCTATACGTTTCCCGAGGAAATGCGGTTTGGCGAGGCGGGCTACGCAGAGGAGATCGCCGCGCGCTATCTCGATCTGACCGCCGCCTGCGGCACCACGACCATGGCGAGCTATTGCACGATCCATCCCGAAAGCGTCGAGGCGCTGTTCACCGCGGCGCAGGCGCGCGGCCAAAGGGTGGTAGCGGGCAAGACCTGCATGGATCGAAACGCCCCCGAGGGGCTGCGCGACACCGCCCAAAGCGCCTATGACGACAGTGCCGCATTGCTGCACCGCTGGCATGGGGTGGACCGGATCAGCTATGCCATCACGCCCCGGTTTTCGCCCACCTCGACACCGGAACAGCTTGAGGCGCTGGGGGCGCTTTGGGCGGAACACCCCGATTGCCTGATGCAGACCCACCTGAGCGAGCAACTGGACGAGATCGAATGGATGCATCAGCTGTTTCCCGATGCGCGCGACTATCTGGACAGCTACGAGACCTTCGGCCTGTTGCGCGAGGGGGCGGTGTTCGGCCATGCGATCCACCTGCAACCGCGCGAAAAGGACCGGCTGCGCGAGGTCGGAGCCAGTCTCGTGCATTGTCCGACCTCCAACACGTTCATCGGGTCCGGCCTGTTCGACATGGGGGGGCTGATGGCGGCGGGCCACCGGATCGGGCTGGCCACCGATACGGGCGGCGGGTCCAGTTTTTCGATGCTGCGCACGATGGCCGCCGCCTATGAGGTGGCGCAGTTGAAGGGCACCGCGTTGCATGCGTCGCAATTGCTGTGGCTGGCCACCCAAGGCGCCGCCACCGCGCTGCATC
This sequence comes from Phaeobacter sp. B1627, assembly GCF_006265095.1. Taxonomy (GTDB): domain Bacteria; phylum Pseudomonadota; class Alphaproteobacteria; order Rhodobacterales; family Rhodobacteraceae; genus Epibacterium. Next base: position 326,225 of record NZ_VCNK01000001.1, on the reverse strand, counting down.
TGGAGGACAAGGTGGGCAATCTGGCCGCGGGGATGGAGGCCGATCTGGTGGTGCTCGATCTGGCCTCCACCCCGGCCATTGCACAACGGGCGAGCCGGGCTACGGATCTGTGGGAGGCGGTGTTTCCCACCATCATGATGGGAGACGACCGCGCCATCGCCGAGGTCCGCATCGCCGGTCGCAAGGTCGTCTGAAACAGCAGGAGCTGGGCTGAGCGGGAGAGCGCCGCACGCGAGGGGGCTGGACTGAACGCACTGGACTGAACGCACTGGACCGGAGCGGACTGGGCCGGAACGCACTAGGCCAGTGCGAACTGGGCCGGAGCGGACGGACAGCCTCCTCGCCCCCCCCTTGCGCAGATCAGTCCCCGGTGGACAGCGCCCGTGCCATCGCGCCGTGGCGCTCGATCAGGCGGGGCAGATCGACGGTGGTCAGGTGCCCCTCCGCCACGACCCTCACCCCCTCGACCAGCAGATCATGCACTTGACGCGGCCCGGCCAGAACCAGAGCAGCCGGATCCCAACTGCCGCTGGAGGCCAGCCCGCCGACATCCCAGATGGCGATGTCCGCACGTTTTCCGACGGCTATCCGGCCACATTCGGGACGCCCCAGCACATCGGCTCCGCCCCGTGTCGCGATCTCGAGCGCCTCATAGGGGGACATGGCATCGGCCCCATGGGCCACCCGCTGCAGCAGCATGGCCTGCCGGGCCTCATCCCAGAGGCTGGCCATGTCATTGCTGGCAGAGCCATCCACCCCCAGCCCCACGTTCACCCCCGCATCCCGCATCTGACGCAGCGGGGCGATGCCGCTGCCGAGACGGCAATTCGAGCAGGGGCAATGGGCGACACCGGTGCGGGTTCTGGCAAAGAGATCAATCTCCTGCCCGTCGAGCTTCACGCAATGGGCATGCCAGACATCGCCCCCCGTCCAGCCCAGATCTTCTGCATATTGCCCGGGACGGCAGCCGAATTGCGACAGGCCATAGGCGATATCCTCGTCATTTTCCGCCAGATGGGTATGCAGCATGACCCCTTTGTCACGCGCCAGGACCGCCGTGTCGCGCATCAACTCGCGGCTCACCGAGAATGGCGAACACGGCGCAAGGCCGACGCGGCACATGGAGGCCTCGGCCGGATCGTGAAAGGCATCCACCACCCGGATCATATCATCGAGGATGTCGCTTTCGCGTTCGGTGAGACTGTCGGGCGGCAATCCCCCTGCGCTTTCGCCGATGCTCATCGCCCCGCGTGTCGGCTGGAACCGCAGGCCGACCTCTGCGGCGGCCTCGATGGTGTCATCGAGACGAGCGCCGTTGGGAAACAGGTACAGATGGTCCGAGCTGAGACTGCAGCCGGACAGAGCAAGCTCCGCCAGCCCCAGCTGCGTCGACACCCGCATATGCTCCGGCCCCAGCCGCGCCCAGATCGGATAGAGCACCCGCAGCCAGCCAAAGAGCAACGCATCCTGCCCGCCCGGCACGGCGCGGGTCAGGTTCTGAAACAGATGATGGTGGGTGTTGACCAACCCCGGCGTCACCACGCGGCCTGTGGCCTGCAGTACCTCTTCGCCCCCCTGCAGATCGGCCCCGATTTCGGCAATGACACCGGCGCGCACGCGGATATCAACCTCCGTCAGAACGCGCCGCCTATCGTCCATGGTGAGAACGGTCTGGGCATTCTTGATCAGGATATCGGGCTTGATCAGGAAATTGGGCATAGTTTCACACTCCGTCGCATGCCCGTTTCGGTATGTGGAGGTGAAACAGCACCGACAGAACAGGGGCAAAGGACTCGGTGCGGATATATGACTACCGATGACACCGACGCAGGACAAGACCGTGTTTGCAGAAATTACCGGCCAGGAGCCCCCGGCAGAGCCGTTTTCTGCAGCGCGGCCCCCGGCGGCGGATGCGGGATCAACCGCTGCCCAGAAGCGCCAGCGCCGATGCGTGAATGTCCGGGTTCGCCGCCGCCAGCACGCGCCCTCCCTCATGGGCAGGGCCGCCCTCCCAATTGGTCACAATGCCGCCCGCGGCCTCGATCACGGCCATGGGCCCCTGAATATCATAGGCGTTGAGGCCCGCTTCGATCACCAGATCCACAGTGCCCGCCGCCAGCAGGGCGTAGGCGTAGCAATCCATGCCGTATCGGGTCAATTTGACCCGCTCCGCGACCCGCTCGAACGCGGCGCGGTCGCTCTTGGTGCCGACTTCGGGAAAGGTGGTGAAGAGGATCGCGTCCTGCAGCGTTGCCGTCTTGCGTGTCGCCAGCCGGCTTGTGCCATGCGGCCCGGTCACCTGCGCGTGGTTGCGGGTGCCTTCGAACCGCTCCCCGATGTAGGGCTGATCGACGATGCCGAGGATGGGACCGGAGGCCTCGGACAGCGCGATCAAAACGCCCCATGTCGGGGTGCCGCTGATGAACCCCCGGGTGCCGTCGATCGGATCCAGAACCCAGGTGCGCCCACTTGTGCCGCTGGTCGGAGGGAACTCCTCGCCCAGAACACCGTCTTCGGGGCGCAGGCGGGCCAGCACGGCCCGCATCGCCTGCTCTGCGGCGCGGTCGGCCACGGTCACCGGATCGAAGCCATCGGCGAGCTTGTTGTCCGCCGCCATGCCGGCGCTGCGAAAATGCGGCAGGATCACCTCGCGTGCGGCATCAGCCACACGGCGCGCGACGTCAAGATCAGAGAGTATCATGAATGGCGGTCCCGGTCAGATCAGCATGTGTCATGCGCAGCGGGTGCCATGGGCGGCCCGGGCATTCAAGGTAAAATCCGCCAGAAAACCGCCAGAAGCCGGTCTGAGCCTCCATTGCGCGATCGAGTAGCCCTCGGAATTGGCGGCGGCACAACGGACAATGCCCGGCGTTCAACGCGCCGGGTCATCGGTCACACGACACATGTCCCATCACATGTCCCCTCGCAGATCCGATAGATCAGCCGCAGCGGCCGCCGGTGTCAGGAGGAGGCGTCAGGCGACCGAGATCTGCAGCCTCAGGCGACGTCGCTCAGCACGCGCGCCAGTTCAAACAAGCGGCGGCGTTGGTTTTCCGGGATCGCATAGTAGGACCGGACCAGATCCAGCGCTTCTTTGTCGCCCATCAGATCGGCAGGGACGCGCGCCTTGTCGGCGGCGATCTTGTCTTCTTCGTGCAGCCCCTCAAAGAAGAAGCTGACATTGACCCCAAGCGCGTCGGAAATGTCCCACAGACGGGAGGCGCTGACCCGGTTGGCACCGGTTTCGTATTTCTGGATTTGCTGGAATTTTATTCCAACCTTTTCCGCCAGTTGCTGCTGCGTCATGCCAATCAGCCAGCGGCGGTGACGGACGCGTTTTCCAACGTGAATATCGACGGGATGTGCCATGTATTTTCTCCAAATTGCGGTCTTTTCTTTGGACGGGCCGACAAAGCCACGCCTGTGAACCGCGTGCCGATGGCGCATGAACCGCCACCGGGGATCTGTTGTTTGAGGTCAGAAGTTTCGTATTGTGGAAAGTCTACGACCTTCTTGGTTGAATACAAGTAAAGGCGCACGCGCCTCACGGGCTGGCCATGGCAAATATCTGATTTAATGCATCAAAAATCAGCGCGAAACGCGCTACAGGCGCGTTTTCGAGGGCCTCACCAAAAATAGGGAGGCTCATTCCCCTACGTAACCCAGGCCATTTGACGGCCGAATCACAACGATGAACATTGGCGAGGAAATCACGTATGCTATCCTTTCGTATAGTTAATCACGGTTCTGAAGGCAAGCTTTTGGAAGTGGAAACTCCTGCTCCCGGCCCGGGCGAGGTGCTGCTGGAGATTCATGCCTGCGCGTTGAACTTTGCCGACCTGCTGATGGTGGAAGGCCGATATCAGGACACGCCCCCCCTGCCCTTCACCCCGGGACTTGAATGCGCGGGACGGATCGCAGCGCTGGGAGACGACATTTCAGATTTTCAAATCGGGGACCGTATCGCCGTTTTTGGTGGCCAGGGCGGGCTTGCGGACTTCGGGATCTTCGATGCGGCCCGTGCCATCCCTATCCCGGATGCGGTGTCCTACGACGTGGCTGCGGCCTCGATGATCGCCTATGGCACCAGCCTGCTGGCGCTGCAGCAGCAGGCCCGCCTGCAGCCCGGCGAGACGCTGCTGGTGACGGGGGCGGCCGGGGGTGTCGGGCTGACGGCGGTGGAGATCGGCAAATTGCTGGGGGCTACCGTGGTTGCACAGGCGAGAGGCGCCGACAAGCTGGCCATCGCCGAGGCCGCGGGTGCCGACCATCTGATCGACAGCTCAGAGGATCTGCGCCAGCGGCTGCGGGATCTGGGGGGGGCGGATGTGGTCTATGACGCGGTGGGCGGCGACACCTGGAAGGCGGCGTTTCGCGCCACAAACCCCGGCGGGCGGCTGCTACCAATCGGCTTTGCCGGGGGCGAGGTGCCGCAGATCCCGGCCAATCACCTGCTGGTCAAGAACCTGACGGTGATCGGCTTTTATCTGGGTGGCTTTGTGCAGCAGCGCCCCGACGTGGGACGCGCGACCTTTGATCTGTTGATGCGGTGGCTGGAGGAAGGTCGCATCACCCCTCACATCAGCCACCGCCTGCCGCTGAGCGAGACCGCACAGGGGCTGGAGCTGCTGCGCAGCCGCAAAGCCACAGGCAAGGTGATCATGCAACCCCGCGCTGGCCGCCAGAGCTAAGCATTTCGGTCCCGACCGCACGCAGCCCGGGCTGAGACAGACCCGCAAACCCTTGCCGGATGAGGTCGGCAAGGTGGTCCACATATTGCGCGCGTGCCCGCTCGGCCCCGTACAGGTTGATATGCTGGACCGGCAAACGCGGCAGACTGCCGTTGTGGTCGATCACCTGCTGATGGGTGGGCTGTGTCCCCTCCAGCAGAACCCCCACGGCGAGATCGGCGCTGATCGTCGCCTCGACCGTGCGGTCCGACTCGCTGTCGACAGCCATTTCCCAGACAATGCCCGCCTCATCCAGCGCCGCGGTCGCAACGCCGCGGAAAATGCAATTGCGGCAGAACCCGATCCGCAGCGGTCGTTGCCGCCAGGTGTGACCGTTCAGGGCTCCGATCCAGCGCAGAGGCATCTGGTGGATGGTTTCGCCGCCAGAGCCCGAGACACTTTCGGTCGTCACGATCAGATCGAATCGCCCCCGTTCGAAATCCGCCTTGAGATCGCGCGTGTTGGAGGTGCAGAGGTTCACCTTCACCCGAGGAAACTGCACGTTGAAGCGTTGCATCACCATCGGCACCACCGGATGCACCACATCATGGGGCACGCCCAGCGTCACCTCGCCCTCGAAGGCCTGATCCGTCAGGCGGGTGATGATCTCGTCGTTGAGGCTCAGCATCTTGCGGGCGAACCCCAGCAACTGCTCGCCCGAGGTCGTCAGGCCGATACTGCGGCCCGAGCGATCCAACAGCTCCACCCCGAGCATCTCCTCCAGGCGCTTGAGCTGCATCGAGACGGCAGACTGCGTCAGATGCAGAAACGACGCCGCGCGGGTCACCCCTCCGGTGTCGGCAACCGCCACAAAGGACCGCAGGGTGGTTATGTCCAAGTTCCGCATCATCACATCTCCTGATGGGTCAGTTCAATAACATTCGTTTTGAGAATGGCATAGGTTGCCCATATAGATCAATACCAGTGATGCAAAGGATCGCATCCATCACCAATTAAACTGAGGAGCCGTATCATGGCTGATAGTCTTTCCCGAAACATCCCACTGCGGCCCCGCCGCGCCTCCCTTGTTGCCGGTATTGTCCGGGCATTCTCGGTCCAGCGCCAGCGCCGCAAGCTGCTGACATTGGACGATCGACAGCTGAAAGACATCGGCCTGACCCGCCGGGATGTAGAGGCAGAAGCCCGCCGCCGGGTCTGGGACGCGCCGCAGCATTGGCAGGTGTAATGCCGCGCATGTTGGCTCTGCGCGCCCCCAATCGCCCCCCGGAACCGGCGCTTTTTACACAACAGCGCCGGTTCCAGTAAAATCCACGTCATCAACGGTGCTCTTTTACTTCGATTGCGAGACGGAACCACTTGAACCGAAGGGCACAAAAGCCGATATTTGGCACAACAGGCACGTCCGCCTCGCGGATATGCTCTGAGGGAGCTTTATAGACGGAGACCATGACGTATGGCACAGTTTGACACCATTCGATCTACAGTCGGCGCCCGCAGCGCCGAGATCGACGCGGGCCTGCGCGCCCACATGAACAAAGTCTACGGCACAATGTCCGTGGGCACACTTATCACTTTCCTCGCCGCCTGGGCGATCGCCGGTCTTTCGGTGACTTCTGATCCATCCGCTGCCGCCGCTCAGCTGAGCGCTGACAGCTACCTGACAAGCTTTGGCTATGCGATCTACGCCTCGCCGCTGAAGTGGGTGATCATGTTCGCACCGCTGGCCTTTGTCTTCTTCGGCTTTGGCGCCGCGATGAAGCGCCTGCCCGCCGCTGGCGTGCAGCTGGTCTTCTACGCCTTTGCCGCGCTGATGGGCCTGTCGATCTCTTCGATCTTCGTGGTCTTCACCGGTGAGAGCATCGCACAGGTGTTCCTGGTGACCTCCATCGCCTTTGCCGGCCTGTCGCTGGTCGGGTACACGACCAAGAAAGACCTCTCTGCGATGGGAACGTTCCTGATCATGGGCGTCATCGGTCTGGTTGTGGCCTCGGTGGTGAACATCTTCCTGCAATCTTCCGCCATGGGCTTTGCGATTTCGGTTCTCGGCGTGCTGATTTTCGCGGGCCTGACCGCCTATGACACGCAGAAGATCAAGACCACATACCTTGAGATGGCCCACACCGGCGATCAGGAATGGCTCGGCAAGGCGGCGATCATGGGCGCGCTGAACCTCTATCTGGACTTCATCAACATGTTCATGTTCTTGCTCCAGCTGCTTGGGAACCGCGAATAGACGCATATTTCCAAATAAACAGACAGCCGGGGCGGATCACTCAGATCCGCCCCTTTTCTTTTGCCCCGGTTCTTTTGCTCCGCTGTTCATTTGCCCTGCCCCAATGATCCGGGCGCCCCTTCTGCACGATGTCACCTGAGGATCTGCCGATGAAAATTACCCCGCTTGCCGCGACGGAGGCCGCTGTTCTTGTCCCATTGCTGCAGGATCTGCATGCGCTGCATGTGGCCCATCAGCCCGAGCGCTACCCGGCTGACCCCGATCCGCAAGAGCTGGCGCGCTGGATGCAGGATTGGCTGAGTACGCCAGGCACCACGGCATTGGTGGCCCGAAGCCCACAGAACGCGGTGATGGGCTATCTGGTCTATGAGATCGAAAACCGCCCGGCACTTCCGGTGCGGCTGGCAGAACGACGCGCGATGATTCACCATATTGCGGTGGCCCCGCCCTTCCGGCGCATTGGCGTCGGCAAAGCTCTGATGGATGTCACGAAGCGTCAGGCACTGGCAGATGGCGCCACGGTGATTGGGGTCACCTATGCGCCGTTCAACACCGCCTCCGCATCACTGATGCGGCGACTTGGGATTGAGCCGGTCCTGACCTATGCGGAATGGCGTCCCGTGCAGACCACGCGGACTGAACTCTGACCGCCCGAACGCCGGCGCGAAAACCCGCCCGAGAGCCCGCCTGCAACAACGACTGTCCCGGCGACCGGCGGGGGCGGGCGGGGTGGATTGTGCCGCCCCCGTGAAGCGGGTCTCAGAGGGTGACAACGCTGATGGCTGCCGGTGCCTCAAGGACAGGCAGTCCGTCACCCTCTCCGGTGTGAACAGCCGCCGCCGGAAGCATCAGTATCACCATCGACAATCCCAGTAGTTTCTTCATCTTGAGCACCCCATATCAACGCCCGCTTCACCTTTGTTGGTTTGCGGGCGCAATGTGGCGCTCATGTGCAGACAGATGGGCGTGGAGCCGAAGTTCCCGCAGGATTTTAGCAAAGTATGAACGGCCTCAGATGCCCGCCGGTCGTGCCGATTGGGGCGCGTGGCCCTGACCACGCCGCAGTAGGGCGCATCATCGCAGAGCTTTTGCTCAGGCAGTTCAGGCAGATCCGACGCGGCTCTGGCAGGTCCGCCCGCGTGGTGCGCGCAGGACCGGATCAGACATCCGGTGCGAGAAAGAACCGGTGCGAAAAAGAGCAGAGCCGAAAAAAAGAGCAGAGCCGAAAAAGAAAAGGGCCGCGACATTGCGCGACCCTGTTCGTAAAGATCAGTCCAAGAGGCCGGAAGGCTTACTTGATCTTGCCTTCTTTGTACTCAACATGCTTGCGCACAACCGGGTCATACTTCCGTACGACCATTTTTTCAGTCATGGTGCGAGCGTTCTTTTTGGTCACGTAGAAGTGGCCCGTGCCCGCGGTCGAGTTCAGGCGGATTTTGATGGTCGTCGGCTTCGCCATTGTGCTTCTCCTGCGTCCGAAAAGGCAGGGGCCTCTCGGGTCATAATTCCTATATGAGCGTGCGCTTTTACCTTCGTGACGGCGGGTGTCAATAGGATTCGCCGCGATAAATGCTCCGCTCGCTGAAATGGCGCCCCCGGCGGGCACGCCATGGTAATTTTGCACAGAGAGCCTGTAAGCCGGATCTTGTTCCCCCTGCCCCGTAGGACAGGGTTCGATGACCATTCTTCTGCGACGCCTGTTGCCAGTCGCCTCTAGCTGCCAACCCGGCCTCTCTCGGGTGAAACGTCCCTAGCGGCGGTATCGGGTTGCCCCGACCGGCCCGCGCGGAGGCCCTATTTGGCATTGCTCCCGGTGGGGCTTGCCGTGCCACCCCTGTTGCCAGCGGCGCGGTGGGCTCTTACCCCACCGTTTCATCCTGACCCTGCCGGTGCCTCCGTCGGCGAACCTCCGGAGCGGCAGGGCGGTTTGTTTTCTGTGGCGCTTTCCGTCGGGTTTCCCCGCCCGGGCGTTACCCGGCACCGTTGTTTCAGGGAGTCCGGACTTTCCTCGCACGTGACCGAAGCCCCGCACGCGGCCATCCGGCTCTCTGCGCGAGCGCCTGCCTACGCCCCGGACAGCGTGCCGTCAAGCAACAACCACGGCGGGGCGTGGTCGCGTCCGGTCCGAACTGCGCCAGCCCCTGCCCCCTGCGCGCCCCCCTGTGGGCGCTACTCCGCCAGCACCTGCAGATCCGCCGCGCAGAGCCCCCCCCGCCCCCAGGGCCGGTACCGCAGGCGCACGGCCTGCAGGAGCGTCGTGTCGTCCACATCCGCAGTGAACCCCCGTGCTCTGGCGAGCTGACGGAATTGATCGGATCGCAACCCGGTCGCGACAGGCGCAGCCGTCACGGCCCGCGCAAGACCACCCCTGGACAGCCGCGCCCAGTCGAAGCGCGGCCCCGGGTCCCATTTGCGCCCCGGTGCCATGTCGGAATGCCCGATGACCCCCTCGGGCGGAATATTCCAGCGCTGCATGATCTGCGGCAGCAGGGCCTCCAGCTTTCGCATCTGCGGCTCGGAGAACGGATGCGTGCCGCGATTGTCCAGCTCAATTCCGATTGAGCGAGAGTTGATATCGCCGCGCCCCGCCCATTCCCCGGCGCCCGCATGCCAGGCCCGCATATCCTCTGCCACCAACTGCACAAGACCGCCATCCGCACGGATCAGATAATGCGCCGACACTTCGAACTGCGGATCACACAGACGCTGCAGAGCGTCCCCCGCGCTCTCCATCGCGGTATAATGGAGAACAATCAGCTCGGGGCGCAGCCCGTCCCGCCGAGGCCCGAAATTCGGACTCGGATGCCAGAGAGGCTCAGCTGTGCGCATCTGTATCGTGCCTGTCTGCGAGTGGGCTACTGGCTTTGCGCCCGCACCGCCGCCCGGTAGGGGGCCGGGTTCCAGCCGCAGGCATAGCCGTCCCCGTCCGGGTCCAGCGCCTTGCGGTCCCGGGTCGGGCCGCCCATTTCCAGAAAGGCGATCTGAGCCAGATCGGGCGAGGCAAATTCGGCGCAGTTGCGCTGCGAGCGGGCCTGCAGGTTCAGGCCCGTCCGGCTGTAGATCCGCTGCCCTCGCGGATTCGAGGTCGACAGCGCGAACCGGACGACATTGGGCGACAGGTCCTGAGGCCGGTCCGGCACTGCGGTCGGGTTGACCACCTGATACTGGGCCCGCTGACGCTGCAGGCGTTCCGCGTCACTCTCAATGCTCTGGCGGGAGGAGACTGCCGCAAAATCATTCTCGTCCGAGATACCGGCGTTCCCCGCCAGAACCGGCGCAGGGTTTGAGGGGTTGGCCTCGACCGGGCGCTGGCCAGAGTTCTGCCCTGCGGCGGCAAGGGCTGCGGCCGCCTCCCGGGCAATGTCATCGCTGCCAGCCCCTGCAGAGGGCGTCCCCGCAGAGGGGCGCGGATCCTGCCAATTGGCATTCTGCGCGCCGCTTTCATCAGACAGGCGCACCGGCGGCACCAGAGGGTCCCCGTTCAGCGTGCGCCCGGGCTCGATTTCCGGCGGGGCATTGAACGGGCTGGTGTCATCGCCAACCCCGGCCGCGCTGTCGGGCACTTGCGGGGCGCAGGCCGCCAGCGTCAGCGCCGCCGCCGCTATCAGATATTTCAGGTTCTGCCGAAGATATTGCGCGTTCGTTGCCATTGTATGCACCTGTCTCTGCCCGTCGTTGCCTGTCGCTGCCCGTTTTCGCCGGTTTCTACCTGTCTTGGCGTTCACCGTTTCATTCTCTGAACCGCGCTGCAGGCCGCCCCGGACACCGTGCCGTGAACCGCGCTGTCCTTCTCACGATCAGACGCCGCCCCCCGTCGACGGGGGCCGACGGGGGCCAGTTCAGAGAATTGACGTTCTGCCCCGTTTTACCACCAGCGCGCCGGTTTGGCCACAAAGCCTGCGGATTGCTCCAGTGCATAGGCGGTATTGAGCAGATCGCCCTCATCCCAGGGTTTGCCAATCAACTGCAAGCCCAGCGGCAGGCCCTTTGCATCGAGGCCTGTCGGCACCGAAATCCCCGGCAGACCGGCGAGGTTCACGGTGATGGTGAAGACATCGTTCAGGTACATCTGCACCGGATCCGCGTCGTTCATTTCGCCAAGTCCGAAGGCCGCCGAGGGGGTGGTTGGCGTCAGGATCGCGTCGATCCCTGCGGCAAACACATCCTCGAAATCCTTCTTGATCAGCGTGCGCACCTTGCGGGCCCGGTTGTAGTAGGCGTCATAGAACCCGGCAGACAGCACATATGTACCGACCATCACCCGGCGCTGCACTTCGGCGCCAAATCCTTCGGCCCGGGTCTTTTCGTACATTTCGGTGATCCCATCGCCCGCATCGAGGCTGGCGCGATGGCCAAAGCGCACCCCGTCATAGCGGGCGAGGTTCGACGAGGCTTCCGCAGGGGCGATCACATAGTAGGCGGGCAAGGCGTATTTGGTGTGCGGCAAGGAAATATCGACGATGTCCGCGCCGGCGGATTTCAGCATCTCGGTGCCGTCGCGCCACAGCTTGGAGATCTCCGCAGGCATCCCGTCGATGCTGTATTCGCGCGGAATACCGATTTTCTTGCCCTTGATGTCGCCGGTCAGCATCGCTTCGAAGTTCGGCACCGCGAGATTGGCTGAGGTGGAATCCTTGGCGTCATAGCCGCACATGGCCTCCAGCATGATCGCCGCATCCCGGACGGATTTCGTCATCGGTCCGGCCTGATCGAGCGAGGAGGCGAAGGCCACGATGCCCCAGCGCGAGCAGCGCCCGTAGGTCGGCTTGATCCCGACAGTGCCGGTAAAGGCCGCAGGCTGACGGATGGAGCCGCCGGTGTCTGTGCCGGTGGCCGCGAGGCAAAGATCGGCGGCCACGGCCGCGGCGGAGCCACCGGAAGAGCCACCCGGCGTCAGCGGCGTGTCATCGTCGCTGCGGCGCCAGGGGCTGATCGCATCGCCATAGGCCGAGCTCTCGTTCGAGGAGCCCATGGCGAATTCATCCATGTTCAGCTTGCCGAGCATCACCGCACCGGCATCCTGCAATTGCTGCGAGACGGTGCTTTCATATTCCGGCTTGAAGCCCTTGAGGATGTTGGAGGCTGCCTGACTGTCGACGCCCTTGGTACAGAACAGGTCCTTGATACCGATCGGCAGGCCACACATTGCAGGCGCGTCGCCGGCGGCGAGGCGCGTGTCTGCGGCGCGGGCCCGCTCCAGCGCGAGTTCGGGTGTCCGGTGCACAAAGGCATTGAGCGCTCCGGCGGCATCTATGGCGGACAGGCAGCTTTCGGTCAGCTCGACCGAGGTGGTTTCGCCCTTGCGCAGCAGGTCACGGGCATCGGCGAGGCCGAGTTTGTTCAGATCGGACATGTCTTACTCCACAACCTTTGGCACGGCAAAGAACCCCTCGCGGGCGTCGGGCGCATTGGTCAGCACCTTCTCTTGCTGGTTGCCGTCGGTGACCACATCGGCCCGGCGCGCCAGACGCTGTGGCGTGACCGAGGTCATCGGCTCGACGCCATCAACATCCACTTCGTTCAGTTGCTCGATAAAGCCCAGGATGGTGTTGAATTCCTCTGCCAGCGCGGGCAGAGCGTCCTCTTCGACCTTGATCCGGGCCAGTTTCGCCACTTTCGCGGCGGTGCTTTGGTCAATCGACATGGAAACCCTCATCTCGTGTTGCATTGGCATGTACCGTCCACGCTCTCCCGCCGCAAGTCTGCCATGGGATTTCTGCAGAGTTGTGCATTCGGAAGCGTGGATTTCAACACGGACACGGACTCAGATTCAGATAGCTGTTCGGGCACGGCGCATGGCACAGAGGTGTTTCGCTTCGGGCTTCGCCCGAAGCGACCGGCGCGCCTTGCCTGCTGTGCAGGCAAGGCGCGCCGGGCCCAACCGCATGATGGGTCCCGCAAGGGGCACAAAGGCGGGCGGGAGCCCCTGCCCTTCGGCGGCCTTCGACCCCGCGCGTTCGAACTTCAGCAGACGACAGCCCATCGGCTGCGCCCCCTTTCAGCAGCCCTGCGTCCCATGCAAAGCCCAATGCCAACTGGCTATACTGCCAATATGATATGCGGCACCGCAGCCCCCAAGGGAAAACCCTCGCCCTGCCTGCAACGACGCAATAGCATTTTTCCGCACCGCTGATACGCTGCGGCAAATGCTATTTTCACATTTCACCGCGACTGCAAGGAGACGGAAGCAATGAAGCTGATTTGGTTGGGACACAGCGGGTTTCGCCTTGAAACTGGGTCCAGCGTCCTGCTGATTGATCCCTGGCTGACCGGCAACCCGATGCTGAACGAGAGCCAGCACGCGGCGGCCACTGCAGGGGCGACACATATCCTGCTGACCCATGCCCATTTCGACCACGTGGTCGATGTCCTTGCCCTCGCCAAACACCTGTCGATCCCGATCATTGGGCAGTACGATCTGATGGGATACTGGGCCGAGACCGAAGGGGTAGAGACCATCGGCTTCAACAAAGGCGGCACAATAGCCTTAGAGGACGCCCGGATCTCCATGGTGTCCGCCTCGCATTCAAACACATTCTCCACCCGCGACGGTCTGCGCACAGCGGGCAGCGAGGTCGGATATATGATCGCCACCGAAGGCCGTGTGATCTATCTCTCGGGCGACACCGACATCATGGCGGACATGGATTGGATGGGAGACTACTACAAACCCGATATCGGCATCCTCTCCGCGGGCGGGCATTTCACCATGGACATGAAAGCCGCAGCCTATGCCGCCAAGCGGTATTTTGCCTTCAAAACACTCATCCCCTGTCACTATCGGACGTTTCCGCTGCTGGAACAGTCGGCACAGGACTTGATTGACGGCCTCCCCGGCGTCAACGTCATCGAGCCACAGGTTATGAAAGAAATTGAACTCTGATGCCCGCCAATGACTTCACCACAACCGAATACGCCCGCAGACTGGAAAAGACCCGCAGCGCCATGGCGCAGAAAGGCCTCGAGACGCTGGTGATCTGCGATCCCTCGAACATGGCCTGGCTCACCGGCTACGACGGCTGGAGCTTTTACGTGCCGCAGGCCGTGATCCTGCACCGCGACGGCATGCCAATGTGGTGGGGACGCACACAGGACAAGCCGGGGGCCGCACTCACCACCTGGCTGGAGGCAGATCAACTGTTCGACTGGCCGGAGGAGCACGTCCAGCATCCCGACCATCACCCGTTTGACTCGCTCGTGGCGCTGTTGCGCGAACACGGCTGGACCGAGGCGATCGGGGTCGAGATGGACAACTATTATTTCTCGGCCCGAAGCTATCAGATCCTCGAGGCCGCCTTTGGCCGGGACGCTCTTGCTGACGCGACCGGCCTCGTCAACTGGCAGCGCGCCGTAAAGAGCGAACAGGAGCTGCAGCTGATGCGCAGTGCCGGTCGGTTGTCGGCCCATATGCACGGGGTGCTGCGCGCCGAATTCAACGAAGGGATCGCCAAGAACGCGCTGGTCGCGCGCGTGCAGGCCGCAGGCATCGAAGGCCTGCCGGATCTGCCCGGCGACTACCCGGCGATCGCACCAATCGCGCCATCGGGGATTGAGGCTTCGGCCTCGCATATCACCTGGAACGACCGGCCGCTGGCGCAGGGCGAAGCCACTTATTTCGAAATCTCGGGCTGCGTGCGGCGCTATCATTGCCCGATCAGCCGCACTTTGTTTCTGGGCAGCCCGCCCGAGGACATCCGGCGCGGCGAGGCGGCGATCCTGCAGGCGATCGAGGACACCTTTGCCGTCGCCAAACCGGGCGTCACCTGTGAAGATGTCGCCGCCTGCGTCTACGAGAGCTTCGGTCGGGCCGGGTATATCAAGGGCAACCGCACGGGGTATCCGGTGGGTCTCAGCTATCCGCCCGACTGGGGCGAGCGCACAATGTCCCTGCGTCCCGGCGATACAACCCGGCTGGAAGAGAACATGACGTTTCACCTGATGCCAGGCCTCTGGACACCGGATTGGGGCATGGCGATCACCGAGACATTCGTCGTCACGCCAAACGGCGGCGAGGCCCTGGCCGATGTTCCCCGCGAAATCGTGGTGAAATGAGTGGTGAAGGGCATTGAGCGCTGTCAGGAGGTGGGCAGGTGGACGGCAGGCATTCAGCAGGCGGCCGCCGCAGGCGCTCCCGCCTCCAAATCGGCTGAACAACTTAAATACCGAAGTCCCCGAGCCCCTGCGCCATCCCTGGTTTTCCGGCAGGTTTTCCAGCAGAGAAACCGTCGGTTGTTCTCCCGCCCGTCGGCACAGCTTTTGTAAAAGCCGCGCCTCCCGTTGGGGGCGGCGTCGCGCGCCCTTCGGGCGCGCGACGCCGGTCGCTTTGGGCAAAGCCCAAAGCGAAACACTTCAGGACAGATCCCTTCCGATCCGGCTCATGGCTTGCTCTGATCTGGCACCGTAAAAGACCTGCGCGCCTCCTCCGCAAGAGGGCGACAATAGCAGCCTGTCGCGTGATCATTCACCAGCCCCATCGCCTGCATGAAGGCAAAACAGGTGGTCGGGCCCACGAACTTCCATCCTCGTTTTTTCAGCTCTTTGGACAGGGCAACAGATTCCGCACAAGTGGAAACCGTCTGGGGTTCGGGCGGCTCCAATACCTCATAGCGCCAGAAAAATGCGGCCAGACTCCCCTCAGCGCGTTCCATTTCCACCGCACGGGCGGCATTGTTCAACGTCGCTTCGATCTTGCCGCGATGACGAATGATGCCCGCGTCCTGTAACAGGGCCGTCACCTGTTCTGCGCCATAGCCCGCCACCAGATGATAGTCGAAATTGTCAAAGGCGCGGCGAAAATTCTCCCGCTTTGCAAGGATGGTGCGCCAGCTCAGGCCCGACTGAAAACTCTCCAGACAGATCTTCTCAAACAGACGCCGGTCGTCGCCGACGGGAAAGCCCCATTCAGCGTCATGATAGGCATCGAACTCAGGCGCAGACCCGGACCACGCGCAGCGGGTTTTGCCATCGCGGCCTTTCACCGTCGCATTCATGACCGATGTCCAGTCTGAAAACCCCTGATCCGGCCCCTCGGGTGGGCACGGCCTGAAGGTGTAGTCTGTCTCATCCTGCAGTCCTCCTTTCATCTCATCATTTGCCGCTTTCCCGGGCCAGGCGGGGGTGCCGGGCCACCGACCCCCCCTCTTTCCCGGATCCAGTGCCGCAAAACCGGCAACATTGGACGAGACCCGAAAGGGCGAAACCGCCCTCCCCTGTGTCACCCGGGAGGAGGCGTCGTGTCAAAACCACGCGGATCCCTCGGCCCGCAACAATGCCGCTATCAGGTCCAGGTCCTGTCTCCTCTCGCGCCCCGCCCAGGCCACCGACCAGGCCATCGACAGGGCCGCCTTTGAAATTGCCCATCGCAGCAGCTCATCCGGGCGGCAGCCGAGCGCCGCAGACCACGCCCGCGCGCGGGTGGAAATCACCTCGGGGTCGACCGTATGAGCGGCGCAACCGCGCGGATGGCGAAAGGCATTTGCCAGCTCATATGCTGCGGGCCCGGCGATCCCTTTGGCATCAAAGGCGCGCATGCCCGCCTCCGTCCGAATGACATTGTCGTGGTGCAGGTCGCCATGCAGGCCGACAACAGGCCAGCGCCCGACCTCAAGATCCCTGATGCAGTCGCGTGCCACGGCCTGCGCGGCGATCCCTTCGGGCGATTGGAACCGACAGTCCGGAAGCGGCGCAAACAGCTGCTGCAGCGGCAGGAGGCCCGCCCCCGGCACCTTTCGGGACAACAGCAGGCGGGCAACCTCGGCCAGCGCCAGATCCCCGGTCGCGCAGTCGCCGCCGCGCGCCAGATCGCCGAGCGACGGCCCCTCAAGCCAGTCCATGACCACCGCATCCGTGGACGCGGCCAGGATCGTCACCGCAGGGGGCCCGTCGCAGTGCTGCAAATAGGCGACGCCCGCCGCCTCATTGCCCATGTCGCCGCCGGGGTACTGCTTCAGCGCCGCACGGCCACCGGCGATGCGCTCCACCTGCCAGATTTCCGCCTGGGGGGTCTTCGCCCGCAAGACAGGCGCCGACAGCCCGAACCGGTGCAGGAGATCCGGCGGCAGTTCCGGCGCCACATCTGGGGTCACATCCGGGGGCGCCACCTCTGTCATCGGCGGGACGCGAAGAACGCCCTCAGCATTGCCTCGGCCTCAGCGGCGGAAAACCCGTCATAGACCTCCGGCGCGTGATGCGACTGGGGATGGTCGAACACGCAGGCCCCATGGGCGACACCACCGGATTTCACATCGGACGCGCCGTAATACACCCGAGCAATGCGGGCCGCGGCAATTGCGGCGGCGCACATGGCGCAGGGTTCCAGCGTCACGTAGAGATCATGCCCGGGCAAGCGCTCGTTCTGGCGCGCCGCGCAGGCCTCGCGAATGACCAGCATCTCCGCATGCGCGGTAGGGTCCGACCGCTCTCTGGTACGGTTTCCCGCGCGCGCGACGATCCGGCCGGTCGGATCGACCAGAACGGCCCCGACCGGCACCTCCCCCCGGAGCGCCGCCGCTTGCGCCTCCTCAAGGGCCTCGGCCATGAAGGATCTGAACACCGTATTTACATCCCCATTTCCATCCCCACGACAACGCCGCCGCCCCCTGCGCAGATCCGCAGGGCTGATACAATGCACGCTTTCGCAATCTCCGGGAATAGGCTATGGCAGCGCCATGAGCAAGAAAACCCCTCCCGCCTCGATCAAGCGTACCGCCGCCAGCGGCCCCCGTCCAAAGACGAAACCGCCGGCCCGGCCGCGCGCGAGCACAGGCCCGCAGGCAAACAAGACCGATGACGCGCGGCCCTCTTCTGATGGTGCCCCCGACGGGGATCGTATCGCCAAGGTTCTGTCACGCGCGGGCGTTGCCTCCCGCCGCGAAGCCGAGCGGATGATCGCGGACGGGCGCGTGGTGGTGAACGGCAAGACCATCGAAAGCCCGGCCTTGAATGTGACCGAAGCGGACCGCATCAGTATCGATGGCAAACCCCTGCCCGCAGCCGAAGCCCCGCGCCTCTGGCTCTACCACAAACCCCTGGGCCTGGTGACGACCAATTCCGACGAAAAGGGCCGCAAGACGATTTTCGACGCGCTCCCCGAGGATCTGCCCCGGGTGATGACGGTTGGTCGTCTGGACATCAACTCCGAAGGCTTGCTGCTGCTGACCAACGACGGCGGCATCAAGCGCCAGCTGGAGCTGCCCTCGACCGGCTGGCTTCGCCGCTACCGGGTGCGGATCAATGGCCGACCTCAGGAAACCGACTTTGAACCGCTGCGCAAAGGTCTGGTGATCGATGGCGAGCGCTTTCAGCCGATGACCGTGACACTGGACCGCCAGCAGGGCGCCAATGCCTGGCTGACCATCGGCCTGCGCGAGGGGAAGAACCGCGAAATCCGGCGCGCGATCGAAGACATCGGCTATTCGGTGAACCGGCTGCTGCGGATTTCCTACGGCCCGTTCCAGCTGGGCACGCTCAAGGAAGGCGATGTCGAAGAGCTGAAATCCAGGGTGGTGCGCGACCAGCTTGGCCTCGCCGCGCCCGAAGGTGACGGCGAAGCGCGGAAGAAACCGCAACGCTCCAATCGCCAGACCCGCCACACATCCGGCCCGGGCGAGCATCGCGCTCCGGCTGGCAAGACTGGCAAGCGGTCGGGACAAACCACGGGACAGCGCACAGGTCAGGCCGCAGGACCGCAGGCAGGAAAGAGCACCGGCAAGAGCACCGGCAAGAGCACGCGCGCCCCGTCTGCACCCGCCGCACCCGGACGCCCCGGCGGACAGCGGCGCGACGGAAAAACCGGCCCCAAAGGCCCCCGTTTTGGCAAAAAACCGCAAAGGTGAGCCGCGTTACGCCGACTTCCCCCTAGAAGGACGGTCGGAAATCCCCTAGCCTTGCCTCAGTGAGTTATCTCCGGGGGCTATCGCGTTGCAAACAATCGCCTACGTCGCGTTGGTGATCCTGATGCTGGGCATCGGGACCGGCTGGATCGTCGGGGTCTGACGAAATGGCGCAACGCTATGGCGGGCAGCACAGCCCTCAGAACACCCGCAAGAACACCCGCAAAAACCGCTCCTCTGACGACGGTCTATCTGACGTCAGTCTCTCTGACAGCAGTTCCAGCTCCCGGCCGATGACGTCGCCCTCAAGGTTGGCCGTCGCGGCGCGGGTCAGCCCGGTTGGGTTGCGCGCGAATTTGATGTTCGTGCCGCCTGCGATTTTGCTGCTGACCTCGCTGGGCGCTGGTGCCGTCGGCCTGATCACCGGGCTGGTGGCGGCCGGGTTGTGGGCAAGCGCGGCCCTCCTGCTGCGCGAGGGGCTGAAAGCCCAATCGGCCTATGAGGCCCGCAAGGTTGCCCGCAGGCCCGCCCTGCCGCGCAAGATCCTTGCCGCCTTGCTGTGCGGGCTTGGTGGTGGCATCGGGGCATGGGCGAGTGAGCCCGGGGTCCTGACGGCCGCGTTTTATGGGATTGCCTGTTGCGGGCTTCATCTGGCCGCCTTTGGCCTCGATCCGCTGTCCGACAAGGGCGTTGAAGGGATCGATGCCTTCCAGAGCGCCCGCGTCGCGCGGGTCGTGGACGAGGCCGAGACCTTGATGGCCGCAATGAAAGACGCCGTCTTGCGCGCCAAGGACCGACAGGTCGAATTGCGGGTGGAGCAGTTTCAGGCGGTGGCCCGCGATCTCTGCCGCACGGTCGAGGAAGACCCCCGCGACCTGACCGCCGCGCGCAAGTATCTGACTGTCTACCTGATGGGTGCGCGGGACGCGACGATCAAATTTGCCGATATTCACGCCCGCAGCGGCGACGACCAGGCGCGCGCCGACTATCTGGCGCTGCTCGACGACCTGGAACAGAATTTTGCCGCCCGCAATCAAAAGCTCCTGCTTGAAGATCGCGGCGACCTCACCATCGAAATCGATGTTTTGCGCGCTCGTCTGGAGCGCGAAGGCGTCCAGCTGGACCGCCCCTCTTAAACCCGACAGGAAAGGCCTGGCCCATGTCCGAGACCATTCAAAAGAAAGCCGCCGAAGCCGAAGCACTGGTGAAGCAGGTGACCGATGTCGCCCTGCCCGAACCCAAAGGCGAGCTGGCCACGCTGGAGGCCGCAGATCCCGCCACATCCACCGCGATCAGAAGCCGCATTGGCGAGATCGACATGGGCGATACCAATTCCATCATTTCGTTCGGCTCGGCTGCGCAGGCGGAACTGCAGCAGATCAGCCAGGCGATGCTGACGGATGTGCGCAACAAGGACGTCGGCCCCGCAGGCGACTCGCTGCGCGATATCGTGTCAACGATCCGCGGTTTCTCGGTCTCTGAGCTGGACGTGCGCCGCAAGCCGACATTCTGGGAGCGCCTGCTGGGCCGCGCCGCGCCTTTCGCCAAGTTCACCGCCAAGTTCGAAAGCGTTCAGGGCCAGATCGACAAGATCACCGACAGCCTGCTGTCGCACGAGCACACGCTGCTCAAGGATATCAAATCGCTCGATCTTCTCTATGAGAAGACATTGGATTTCTACGACGAGCTGGCGCTTTATATCGCGGCCGGCGAGGCCAAGCTGGCAGAGCTTGATGCCAATGACATCCCCGCCATGGAGGCTGCCGTCGAGGCCGCACCGGAGGCGGACAAGGTGATCAAGGCGCAGGATCTGCGCGATCTGCGCGCCGCGCGCGATGATCTGGAACGCCGGGTGCACGACCTCAAGCTCACCCGCCAGGTCACCATGCAATCGCTGCCGTCGATCCGTCTGGTGCAGGAAAACGACAAATCGCTGGTCACCAAGATCAACTCGACCCTGGTCAACACCGTGCCGCTCTGGGAAACGCAGCTGGCGCAGGCCGTCACCATCCAGCGCTCTGCCGAGGCGGCCCATGCGGTCCGGGACGCCAACAACCTGACCAACGAACTGCTGACCTCCAATGCGGCCAATCTGCGGGAAAGCAACAAGGTCATCCGGCAGGAAATGGAGCGGGGTGTCTTTGACATCGAGGCCGTGAAACAGGCGAATGCGGACCTGATCGGCACCATCGAGGAATCGCTGCAGATCGCCGACGAAGGCAAGCGCAAGCGCCGCGAGGCCGAGGCCGATCTGAAGAAGATGGAGGCCGAACTGCGCGACACGCTGGCGTCGGCCAAGGCGCGCAAGGATGGGGTCGGCGATACCGCCGCGACCTCGGTCCCGGCCTGAACTGAGCTGGTTTGAGCACCGGTCCCGCCATGAGCAACCGCCCCGCCGCGGGTGTTGGCCTCTCACAAAAGCACATGGCGCGCCCCTTGGGTGCGCTGCTGATGCTGGGGATGTCAGTTGCGCTCAGCGGATGCCTTGCCATGGCCCCCGGTCCGAAAGAGACGCCGCGCCCGGCGCCGCGCCCGATCCAGCCGATCTACACCCCGTCGGTTGAGGCGCAGACCCTGACCAAATACTACGCCGATCTGGAACAGGATCTGCTGACCCGCGGATTGCTGCGCACGGATGGGGGCGGGCCGGAAACGCCCTACGATGCTGAGGATCTCGCCGAGAGGTTCGAAACCCTGGCATTTTACGACGAATATGCCGTTGCGCTGGATGGCGGGGCCGGCGGGCTTGGGCGCTGGCAGCAGCCGGTGCGGCTGGTCCCTGTTTTCGGCCCCTCGGTCCCCACCTCCCAGGCGCAGCGGGACCGGGCAACGCTTGAGAGCTATGCGGCCCGCCTGTCGCGGATTACCGGCCATCCGATCTCGGTCGGCAGCAGCGGCAATTTCACGGTGATCTTTGCGGGGGTTGATGATGCGGATTTTGTCGAGGCCCGTGTCCGGCAGCTGCTGCCGAACCTCAGCGCGTCTGATTTGGGGCTGTTCACCGCGCCGCCGCGCAAATTCTATTGTCTGGTGTCGGCAGGCGGGCCGCAACGCGATCCTCTGAACTACAGCAAGGGCGTGGCGCTGATCCGGGCCGAACAGCCCGATCTGATGCGCGACAGCTGCATCCACGAGGAAATCGCGCAAGGCTTGGGGCTGCGCAACGACAGCCCCCGCGCCCGCCCCTCCATTTTTAACGACGACGACGAATTTGCCTTGCTGACCAGCCACGACGAGAAGCTGCTGGAGATCCTCTATGATCCGCGGCTGCGGGTCGGCATGAGCGCCGCCGAGGCGCGGCCTTTGGTGCGCCGTATCGCCCAGGACGTCATGGGGCGGCTGACCCACTAAACTGCCGGCTGGCCGCGATTTCCCTTGTATCTCTTCATATTTATGTCGTCGTCTATGTCGCCGGCTGTTTGCCGGTCGGATGTTCACGGGCCACGCGCGCAGTCAGCCCCCCCGAGTGCGTCGCCTGCGGATAGGCCAGCGAAGAGACCGGGCGGGGAAAAACCGTCTGTTCTCGCCAAATTCGCAAGCCCCGCCCCCAAAGCTCTGGTTTCACGCCGCGCAGATTGCTACATCTGAGGAAACAGCCGCTGGAGGGCACGTTGGGTATTTTCGATTTTCTCAAAGGGGAATTCATCGACGTCATTCATTGGACCGATGATACCCGCGACACGATGGTCACACGGTTCGAACGCGAAGGCCATGCGATCAAATACGGTGCAAAGCTGACTGTGCGCGAGGGCCAGAGCGCGGTTTTTGTGCATGAGGGCCAGTTGGCAGACGTCTTCACCCCGGGTCTCTATCTGCTGGAAACCAACAACATGCCGGTGCTGACGACGCTTCAGCATTGGGATCACGGGTTTCAGTCGCCGTTCAAATCCGAGATCTATTTTGTCGCCACCACGCGGTTCAATGACCTCAAGTGGGGCACCAAGAACCCGATCATGTGCCGCGACCCGGAATTCGGCCCCGTGCGTCTGCGCGCCTTTGGCTCCTATTCGGTCCGGGTGGTCGATCCCGCCCGTTTCCTGACAGAGATTGTCGGGACCGACGGCGAATTCACCATGGATGAAATCTCCTATCAGATTCGCAACATCATCGTGCAGGAGTTTTCCCGCGCGATTGCGGCCTCCGGTATTCCGGTTTTGGACATGGCCGCCAATACCGCCGATCTGGGCAAGCTGGTTGCGGCCGAGATCGCCGCAACGGTTGCCGAATACGGCCTGGCGATCCCAGAGTTGTACGTGGAGAACATCTCGCTGCCGCCTGCGGTAGAAGAGGCGATGGACCGGCGCACCCAGATGGGGATCATCGGGGATCTCGGTCGCTACACCCAATTCAAGGCCGCCGAGGCCATGGAGGCGGCTGCACACGCCCCCAACAGCGGCATGGGCGCCGGGCTTGGCATGGGAATGGGGATGGCAATGGCACAGCAGATGGGTCACGCCCTGCAGGGAGGCGCAACCTCTCCGGCAGCGGGTCAGACCACCGGTCCCTGGGGCGCACGGCCCGCACCCGCTGCGTCGCAGACGGCACCGCAAGCGGCTCCGTTGGCACCACCGCCACCGCCTCTGGAACATGTCTGGCACATCGCCGAAAACGGCCAGACCAGCGGCCCCTTCTCCAAGGCCCGCCTTGGGCGCATGGCGCAAGACGGGGCGTTGAAACGCGACACCCACGTGTGGACCCCGGGTCAGGACGGCTGGATGCGCGCGGGCGACGTAACCGAACTGGCGCAACTGTTCACCATCCTGCCTCCGCCCCCGCCGCCGCCGGCTCCGTAGGGGCAAAGGGCTCTCTGTCACTCCGGGTCATTGCGCCCCCATTCCATACCATCCGTTTCGGTCCATAACACTGCGAGACCTGCATGACCTCCGACATGCCGCCCGTTCCGCCTGCTGACACAGTCTCTTTCGGCTCGGCCCCAGCCACCCGCGAGGATCACCGGTTTCCCTGCGACCAATGTGGTGCCGACTACCGATTTTCCCCCGCGCAGGGCGCGCTGATCTGTGACCATTGCGGTCATGAACAGCCCCTGTCGGACAGCCCATGGGGCGGCAGCGCGCTGAAAGAGATGGATTTCCTCTCTGCCCTGCGCGCACAGCTGCCCGAAGCGGAGATGGAGGTCACCCGCGTCTCCTCCTGTCCGAATTGCGCCGCCCAAGTGGAATTCGACCCCTCCGTGCATGCCCTCGAATGCCCGTTCTGCGCCACCCCGGTCGTCGCGGACACCGGAGAGAACCGGCATATCAAACCGAAAGGCGTGCTGCCGTTCCAGTTTGACGAACGCGCCGCGCATGATGCCATGGAACACTGGCTCGGTCGTTTGTGGTTCGCGCCCAATGGCCTGCGCGACTACGCCCGCCGCGGTCGCAAAATGGACGGGATCTACATCCCCTTCTGGACCTACGATGCGCAGACCCAAAGCCGCTACACCGGCCAGCGCGGGACCGAATACACCGTCAACCGCACGGTCATGGTCGATGGCAAGCCGCAGATACGGACCGAGATCAAGGTCCGCTGGTCCAACACCCGCGGCCGGGTCCAGCGCTTTTTCGATGACGTTCTGGTGCTCGCCTCCAACAGTCTGCCGCGCCGTCACACCGAGGGGCTGGAGCCATGGGATCTGTCGCAGCTGTCGCCCTATCAGCCGAAGTACCTGGCTGGCTTTCGCGCCGAGGCCTACACGATCGACCTCGAATCCGGGTTTGCCGATGCCCGGGCCAAGATGGACCGCGTCATCGAACGCGACATCCGGTTTGACATCGGCGGCGACCGCCAGCGGATCACTTCGGTTGATACGGACGTCAGCGCGGTCACCTTCAAACATATCCTGCTGCCGGTCTGGATGGCGGCCTATAAATATCGCGGCAAAAGCTATCGTTTTATCGTCAATGGCCAATCCGGCCGCGTCCAGGGAGAACGGCCCTATTCGGCGTGGAAAATAGCGGCTGCCGTCACGTTGGGGCTGATCGCGGCGGCCATCATCGCATATATCGCCAGTCAGAACTAAATAGCGACATCTGCTTGCCTTTTCGCGACTCCCCCGGCATGTTCGCCGCAATCCTTGGGGAGATGAATTTTGTCCAACAGCGCTTTGAGCGAGTTTGACCATCTGTTGAGCACAAGACACAGCTGTTGCGGTTTCGAACCCTACTCTGTGTCCCGCGCGATGATCGCACAGATCCTGCGCGCTGTGAGCTGTGGTTTTGAAAACCAGGCACATCCCGCATACGGGATCCGGCCCCTGCGGGCGGACCCGCGCGCGGCCATCGGACGGCAAGCTCATCAACTGGCGCGGGGAATGAACCCGCGCGGGAAGGGCATAGAATGCGCGCGCTTGTGCAACGTGTGAGTGAGGCCCGTGTCCGCGTTGGATCCGAGGTCATTGGCGAAATCGGGCCGGGTCTTTTGATTTTTGTCTGCGCCATGCAGGGCGACAGCAAAGCCGAGGCCGCCCAACTGGTCCACAAGATTTCCAGGCTGCGCATCTTCCGCGACGACGCCGGAAGAATGAACCGCTCGGTGGCTGACATCAAGGGCGCCGCGCTGGTGGTCAGTCAGTTCACACTGGCCGCCGATACAAAAAGCGGCACCCGACCTGGGTTTTCCAAAGCCGCACCCCCAACAGAAGGAGAACTGCTATATCGTTACTTTTGTGATCAAATGCGCCAAACCGAACTCCCGGTCGCCACTGGCGAATTTGGCGCAGACATGAAAGTTTCACTTGTGAATGACGGTCCTGTTACAATCTGGCTCGACACCGATGACCGCAAACCCAGGTCACAGTAGCCAAGGGACAGGCGCACTCACGCGCCCGCCGGATCGGGCCGTTGCCTCACATCGCCTGCTCAGGCAAACCCTGTGATCACAAAAGGAGCACAGGTTTTCTGGCAATATTTCTTGCCCCACACCGCCAAATCGGCAAATCTTGATTCACCATTCAAGAAAAACGGGGCTTACCCGTAACCTCGACAGGGAGACTACGAATGAACGATCATCTGAAACACCTCGCACGAGAAGCCGCGCTGGGTCGCATGGGCCGCCGCGAATTTATCGGACGCGCCGCAGCTCTGGGCATGACCGCATTGGGCGCCAGCTCTTTGCTTGCGACGGCTGCAAAAGCGGCAGGCGCGCAAAAGGGCGGCACGCTCCGTGTCGGTCTGCAGGGGGGATCCACGACCGACAGCCTTGATCCGGCTCTGGCCACGAACCAGGTCGCGCAATCCGTCATCCGCCTCTGGGGCGAACCGCTGGTCGAACTGTCCGGCGATGGCGGCATCGAGAGCAAGGTCGCCGAGAGCTATGAAGCCTCTGCGGATGCAAAGGTCTGGACCTTCAAGCTCCGCTCCGGCATCACATTCTCCAACGGTCAGCCGGTGACCGCCGCAGATGTGGTCGCAACGATGGACCGCCACTCCGGCGAGGACACCAAATCCGGTGCGCTCGGCATCATGCGCTCTATTGTCAGCGTGAAGGCCGAGGGCGACAGCATCGTCGTGGAGCTGGATACGCCGAACGCCGACCTGCCCTACCTGATGACCGACTACCACCTGATCATCCAGCCCAACGGCGGCAAGGACGACCCGTCGGCAGCCATTGGCACCGGCCCCTATGTTCTGAAATCCGTCGACATGGGCGTCCGCTTCGTGGCCGAAAAAAACCCGAACTACTGGGGTGACCTCGGCAATGCCGACACGATCGAATATGTTGTGATCAACGACAATACCGCCCGCGTGGCTGCGCTGCAGGCCGGTCAGGTGGATATGATCGACCGGGTGCCGCCGCGCACCGCGAAGCTGGTCGACCGTGCGCCCAATATCTCGGTGAAATCCGCGGCTGGCCCGGGTCACTATGTGTTCATCATGCATTGTGACACCGACCCGTTTGCCAACAACGATGTTCGCCTTGCCCTGAAATACGGCATCGACCGTCAGGACATGGTCGACAAGATCCTCAACGGCTATGGCACCATTGGCAACGATACGCCGATCAACGCCTCCTATCCTTTGTTCACGGAACTGGAACAGCGCGAATACGATCCGGACAAGGCAAAGTTCCACATGCAGAAATCGGGCTATGAGGGCTCCATCCTGCTGCGGACCTCGGACAACTCCTTCCCGGGTGCGCCGGATGCATCGGCCCTGTTCCAGCAGACCTGTGCCAGCGCCGGTATCGATCTGGAAATCAAACGCGAGCCCAACGATGGCTACTGGTCCGAAGTCTGGAACGCACAGCCGTTCTGCACCTCCTATTGGGGTGGCCGTCCGACGCAGGACCAGATGTTCACCACCGCCTATCTGTCGACTGCGGACTGGAACGACACCCGGTTCAAGAACGAACAGTTCGACCAGCTGCTGATCGCGGCACGGGGCGAGCTGGACACGGCGAAACGGACCCAGATGTATGCGGATATGTCCACCATGCTGCATAATGACGGCGGGTTGATCTGCCCGATGTTCAACGACTTTGTCGATGCCGTGTCGGACCGGATCGATGGCTGGGTCGATGACACCAAGGGCTATCCGCTGATGAACGGCTATGCCCCGATGAAGATGTGGGTCAAAGCCTGATATGAACTCCATCCTGAAACTGGTGGCTCAGCGCATTGCGCTGAGCCTGATGCTCCTGCTGATGATCTCCGTGCTGATTTTTGCGGGCACAATGATCCTGCCGGGCGATGTGGCTCAGTCGATCCTGGGACAATCCGCAACCCCCGAGGCGCTTGCGAATCTGCGCGCCGATCTGGGGTTGAACGATCCGCCGGTCACCCGCTACTTTCAGTGGCTCTTCGGAGCTTTGCAGGGTGATCTTGGCAACGCGCTGACCTCCGGTCAGGATATTACCTCTGCGATCAGTACCCGACTTTCGAACACTCTTTTCCTTGCCTTCTGGGCGGCGCTCATCGCGGTGCCGCTGGCGATCTTTCTCGGACTTCTTGCGGTGCGCTACAAGGACCGCTGGCCGGACAAGCTGATCTCCGGCGTGACACTGGCGTCGATCTCCATTCCCGAATTCCTGATCGGCTACGTACTGATGTATCTGATCGCGGTGAAGCTGCGGTGGTTTCCCTCCGTTGCGATGATCAATGACGGCATGAACCTGTGGCAAAAACTCAATTCAATCGCCCTGCCGGTCGCGGTTCTGACGCTGGTTGTTCTGGCGCATATGATGCGTATGACCCGTGCGGCGATCCTCAACGTGATGCAATCCGCCTATATTGAGACCGCCGAGCTGAAAGGCCTCTCGACGTTCAAGGTGATCTGGCGTCATGCCTTTCCCAACTCGATTGCCCCGATTGTGAACGTGGTGATGCTGAACCTTGCCTATCTGGTGGTCGGCGTCGTGGTGATCGAGGTGGTCTTTGTCTATCCGGGAATGGGTCAGTATCTGGTGGATCACGTGTCCAAACGTGATGTTCCGGTGGTGCAGGCCTGCGGGCTGATCTTTGCCGCCGTATATATCGGTCTCAACATGGTTGCCGATATTGTCTCGATCCTGTCGAACCCGCGCCTGAGGCATCCGAAATGAAGAATATTCCCATATCTGCTCTTGTGGGCCTGTTCTTTACGGGCCTTTATTTTCTGGCGGCGATCTTTGCGCCGCTGCTGGCGCCCTATGGCATGGCCGAAGTTGTCGGCGATGTCTGGGAACCCTCCAGCGCCGAATTCCTCCTCGGGACTGACAATATCGGCCGGGACCTGCTGTCGCGCATAATCTACGGCGGCCGCACCACGATATTTATCGCCACAGTGGCAACCATCCTGTCCTTTACCACCGGCTCCGTGCTGGGCATTTTTGCAGCCGTCGCAGGCGGCTGGGTGGATCAGGTGCTGTCGCGGTTCGTCGATCTTCTGATGTCGATCCCGACGCTGATTTTTGCACTGGTGGTCCTGTCGGTGACGCCGGTGACCGTGCCGATGCTGATCCTGGTGATGGGGCTCCTGGATTCCACCCGCGTGTTCCGTTTGGCCCGCGCGGTCGCGGTGGACATCGAGGTGATGGATTTTGTCGAGGCGGCCCGTCTGCGCGGAGAACGCACGGCCTGGATCATCTTTCGCGAGATCCTGCCAAACGCCCTGTCGCCGCTGGTTGCCGAAATGGGCCTGCGGTTCATTTTCATGGTGCTTTTCGTCTCCACCCTGTCGTTCCTGGGCCTTGGCGTGCAACCGCCAGAAGCGGATTGGGGCGGCATCGTGAAGGAAAACAAGGACGGCATCGTCTACGGCATTCCCGCCGCCCTGATCCCCGCCTTTGCCATCGCGACGCTTGCGATCTCGGTAAATCTGGTGGCCGATTGGGTCCTGAACCGCACCACTTCGCTGAAAGGAGGCCGGGGATGAGCGAGCCAATTCTGAAGGTCCGCAATCTGAAAATCGGCGCCACGGTCTATCCGCCCGGCGAGAAACCGCATGACATCGAGATCGTGCACGGGGTCAGTTTCGACCTTGAGCGCGGCAAGGTGCTGGGGCTGATCGGAGAATCCGGCGCCGGCAAATCCACCATCGGGCTGGCCTCGATGGCCTATGGCCGCGGCGGTGTGGAAATCACCGGCGGTGAGGTCTGGGTAAACGGGCGGGATATCCTGCAATCGCAGATGCACGATATCCGCAAACTGCGCGGCGGCGAAGTGACCTATGTCTCGCAATCCGCCGCAGCCTCGTTCAACCCGGCCAGAACCATCATGGAACAGGTCATCGAAGCCGCGGTGGAACAGGGCAAATTCTCCCGGCGCGATGCCGAGGCCCGCGCGCGCATTCTATTTGACAAACTGGGTCTGCCTGATCCGGAAAACATCGGCAGGCGCTATCCGCACCAGGTTTCAGGCGGTCAGTTGCAGCGCTGCATGACGGCGCTGGCGCTCTGCCCGGAGCCGGATCTGGTGGTCTTTGACGAGCCGACAACCGCGCTTGATGTGACCACGCAGATCGACGTGCTGATGGCGATCAAGGAAGCGATCCGCGATACCGGCGTGGCGGCGCTCTATATCACGCACGACCTCGCCGTGGTGGCTCAGGTGAGCGATGACATCATGGTTCTGCGCCATGGTGAGACCGTCGAATACGGCTCGGTCAATCAGATCATCAACGAACCGCAGGAAGAGTACACGCAGGCCTTGGTCTCCGTCCGCTCGATCGACCACGAAGAAAAGGCCCCGACCGAGGAGCCGGTTCTGTCGGTGCGCAACATCAGCGCGCGCTACAAGGGCACGAAATTCGATGTCCTGCACAGCGTCAATGTGGATCTCTACCCGGGCCAGACGCTGGCGGTGGTCGGTGAATCCGGCTCCGGAAAATCGACGCTGGCGCGGGTGATCACCGGGCTGCTGCCCCCGCGCGAGGGCGAGATCAGCTTTGCCGGGCGCACCCTGTCGGCGGATTTCAACACCCGTACACGCGAGGATCTGCGGGAATTGCAGATGATCTACCAGATGGCGGATGTTGCGATGAACCCCCGTCAGACGGTGGCGACAATCATTGGCCGCCCGCTGGAGTTCTACTTTGGACTGCGCGGCGCCAAGAAACGCCAGCGGATCATCGAGCTGCTCGACGAAATCGAGCTTGGTGAGGGGTTCATGGATCGCTACCCGGCAGAGCTGTCGGGGGGCCAGAAACAGCGGGTCTGCATTGCCAGAGCGCTGGCGGCAAAGCCCAAGGTGATCATTTGCGACGAGGTGACATCGGCGCTGGACCCTCTGGTGGCGGATGGCATCCTGAAACTGTTGCTCAATTTGCAGAAGATCGAGGATGTGGCCTATCTGTTCATCACCCACGATCTTGCGACGGTGCGGGCAATTTCGGACAATATTGCCGTCATGTACAAGGGCAAGGTGCAGCGATATGGCGCCAAGTCCCAGGTTCTGTCGCCACCGTTTGATGACTATACGGATCTGCTGCTCAGCTCGGTGCCCGAGATGAAAATCGGCTGGCTCGAAGAGGTTATCGCCCACCGCAAGATGGAAAGTGCCGGAAACTGAAGTCGCGCGCGGGGTCCGCCCGCTGGGCATGAAATCTGCAAATTCCCGGCGATTGTCATTTGGGCGACGCCGGGAATTTCACGTCCGGGGCGCGGGCACAGACGCGCGTCACTCCCGGGCGTCCGCAGCCCCTGTCACCGCCGAAAAAGGAGCCTTCCTCATGGAGCGAACCCTGAAGCGCAAAATGCTTTTGATCATTCTGGACGGCGTGCCCTGGCGCAATTTTCGCCGCCTGTTCGGCAATCTTGAAGGGTGGGTACAGTCGGGGGATGCGCAGATGTGGAAGCACCGGGCCGTGCTGCCATCGATCTCTGCCAGCTGCTATGCGTCGATCCACACCGGGGTGTCGCCGCAGGAGCATGGCTGCACCGGCAATGGCAATGTGTTTCGTCTGAAACAGGATGATGTCTTTTCGCAGGTGCGTAAGGCGGGGGGAAAGACGGGTGCGGTGGCCCACAGCTTCTGGTCGGAGTTCTTCAACCGGTCGCCTTTTGATTTCGTCCGCGACGTCGAATATGATGAGCCGGACAGTGCCACGATCACCCACGGCCGGTTTCATTCCATGACGGGCTACGGTCATGACAACCAGATGACGCCGTCGGACGTGGATCTGTTCGCCTCGCTCACCAATCTGTGCCAGCGCTTTGATCTCGATTACGGGATGCTGCACACCTGTACGCTCGACAGCATGGGGCACCGCTTTTTCCACGAAAGTGCCGAAATGGACAGGGCCTGCTTTATCATGGACGAGATGCTGGCGCCGTTTATTCCGCGCTGGCGGAGCATGGGCTATGAGGTGATCGTGACCGCAGATCACGGGCAGGACGAGCGGGGCCATCACGGTGGCCGCGGCCCGCTGCAACAGGAAACGGCCTTGTATTATTTCGGGGACGCCCAGGGGCCTGCGGCGGAGGATGTGATCGACCAGCTCCAGCTTGCGCCGACGATCCTTGACCGTCTTGGGGCCCCGATCGCCCCGACAATGAAGGCCCTGCCCTTTCTGCGGTGAGGCAACGGCCCGGGTCGGGTCGGCACCAGACTGCCAGATCCCTCATTGGATGCGGATCAATCGTCGTAGGGCCAGATCTCCTGTCCCAGGCCCTCAATCGCGAGGGTGATCCGTTCGAAACTGTCCCGCGCCCGCTGGGCACGATGGCGCGCGCGCAGATAGCCATGCACCAGCCCTGCCTCATTGATCCAATGCACCGGCGTGCCAGCAGCCTCCAGCACCTCTTTGTAGGCCTTGCAGTCGTCGCGGAGCGGATCGCAATCGGCCGAGAACATCACCGTCGGGGGGAGGCCGCTGAAATCGCTGTCCTGCAGGGGCGCATAGGTCGGATCTGACGTCGGCGGCGCGTCGCCCCCGGTCCGGACTCCCATATAGAAGGTGATATCCTCGCGGGTCAGCATCGGCGCCTGAGCGTGTTCCGTGTAGGATGGCAGGCTCGGGTTGCCGCCCAGTGCAGGATAGATCAATACCTGCCCCATCACCGCATCCTCCAGACGGCCCCGCGCATGATGCGCGACGCTGGCGCACAGGAGCGCCCCGGCGCTGTCGCCCGCCAGGACCACGCCACCGTCCTCATAGGTCTTTGCGATCCACTCCAGCACCGTCCATGCATCGTCAAACTGTGCCGGATGCGGATATTCCGGGGCCAGCCGGTAATCCACCGCAACCACGCGATAGCCGGTCTGCTCGCAGATTTCGCAACAGACATCATCGTGACTGTTCAGGTCCCCCACAACGAAGCCACCGCCATGGCAATACAGGACCGTGCGGGTCGGGTCGCCCGCCTCGTAGATCCGGACGGAGACATTGCCCACCGTACGCTCGGTCACGGCGACCACCTCGGGGCGCGGCGCGCGGAAGGCCGCTGCCATCTCGTTATAGGCCTGACGCTGATCCTCGACCGAGAAGGTGGCGGCCGTATCCGGATAATAGCCACCCGTCTCCCGGATGAACGACCAGGTTTCCTCGTCAATCAGCTTTTCATAGTCCATTGGGTCCGCCGCTGCTGCTGTCCGATATTGCATCAAAGCCTAGGACCGCAACACGGCAATGGAAACGGCAAAATGAAAAAAGCACGCCCTCACGGACGCGCTTTTTCCTTTGGTCTGCCCGGGACAGGTCAGAAGATCAGACTGCTGCCTCCCAAGGGCGTGTGAAGGAGCCGAGCACCTTGCCCACGTCGCTCTCCTGGCTGCCATTCATGGTCAACTGTGCCACCAGACCGCGTTTTTTGTCGTCGACCACCCGCGCGACCCGCGCATCCAGCCCGGCACTCTCCAATGCGGCGTCGTAGACACGAATGATCGCGTGGCGGCGCAGGTCGGGTTTGAACACTTTGCCGACGGCTGTTTTCGGCAGCTCATCGAGGATGGTCATATGCTTTGGAATCGCGGCCCGTTCGTGGATGTGGCGCTTGCAATAGGCCAGCAGCTCTTCCTCGGTGACGGTGGCCCCGGCGACCAGTTCGACAAAGGCACAGGGCAGCTCGCCCGAATGCGCATCCGGCTGCCCGATCGCCCCGGCAAAGGCCACCGCATCATGGCCCAGCAGCGCCTCTTCGATCTCTGCCGGGTCGATATTGTGGCCGCCCCGAATGATCAGATCCTTGGCCCGCCCGGTGATCCAGAGGTAGCCATCCCCATCGACCCGCCCCAGATCGCCCGTGCGCAGGTATTTCTCCTTGTAGTAGAGATCGATATTCTTGTCGCTCTCCGTATAGGTGTGACCGGGATAGACACCGGGCGTATGGACGCAGATCTCGCCGATCTCGTCCGGGCCGCATTCGATCAGCCCATCCGGTGTTCCCTTGATGATCCGGACGTCCGAATAGGGGAATGGAATGCCGATGGAGCCGACCTTCTTTTCGCCTTCAACGGGATTGCAGGACACCAGACAGGTTGCCTCTGTCAGCCCGTAGCCCTCGATCAGCCGGACCCCGGTGGCCTTTTCGAACCTGCGGAACAGTTCCAGCGGCAGCGGTGCGGAACCGGAGAACGCCGTCTTGACCGTCGAGATATCCGCATCCACCGGGCGCTGCATCTTGGCCGAAATCGCGGTCGGAACCGTGATGATGAAAGAGATTTTCCAGCGTTCGCAGAGCTTCCAGAAGTTGTCAAAGACGCCCTCGCCGCGATAGCCCTGCGGGGTCGGAAACACCACATGCGCCCCCGATGATACCGCAGCCATAACAATTACATGGCAGGCAAAGACGTGAAACAGCGGCAGCGGGCACATGATGTTGTCATGCTCGGTGAACAGCAGCGTGTCGCCGAGCCAGCCATTGTAGATCAACCCCTGATAGGTATGCTGTGCCACCTTCGGCATGCCGGTGGTGCCACCGGTGTGGAAGTAGCAGGCCACCCGATCCTCTGTCGCATCCGCAAAGGTCAGTTCGGTTGGCTGCTTGGCCAGTTCCTTGCGGAAACACATGTAGTCGGCATGCGCGTGGGCCTTGTTCACTTTCGGCCGGATCAACGGCACGATCCAGGATTTCGGCGGCGTCAGATACCGGTTCAGGTCGACCTCCAATACCGTTTTCACGGTCGGAGAATGCGCCACGGCCTCGGCCACCTTTTGCGCCACGTCCGTCTTTGGAAACGCCTTCAGGGTCACGACGACCTTTGCCTTTGTTTCCCGCAGGATGGAGGCAATCTGCTCGGGTTCCAACAGCGGGTTGATCGGATTGACGATCCCCGCCACCGCCCCGCCGAGCATGGTGATCAGCGTTTCATTCGCATTTGGCAGCACATAGGCCACCACATCGGTTTCGCCAATGCCAAGCGAGCGAAACAGGTTTGCCGCCTGCGTGGTCTTGTCTCTGACCTGACGCCAGGTCAGGGTTTCCGCCTTGTCCTTGGGACCGGAAAAGATCTGATAGCTGATCGCCCGGTTGTCGGGAAACTTTGCCGCCGTCCGGGACAGCATCTGATATAGCGTCGTGGGGACATCGCGATCCGCCCAGGACGATTCCTGTTCAATCGCCGCGACATCCGCGATCGTTGCAAAAGCCATTGATATCCTCCCTCGCTCGGCCTCACGGACCTTGCATTCTCCTGCCCGCCAAAATGATTGGATTTCACCATAGGTGCAAGCGACGTCGCCGCTTCACGTAGAGGAAGCCGGACTGTGACGCTACGCCATTTCCCGCAGAATTCCACGCGAAACTTGCGCGCCTGAGCACGGCTCAGGCGGTTTCAGCCGTCCCGCCGCCTCAGGCCACTGCGGCACCGTCGGTGAATTGCAGCCGCGCCAGCCGCGCATAGAGCCCGTCTTCGGCGACGAGACTGTCGTGGCTGCCGATTGCGACAATGCGGCCCTGATCCATCACCACAATACGATCCGCCTGTTTGACGGTGGCGAGGCGATGCGCCACGACGATGGTGGTCCGGTCGCGGCTCAGGTCCTCGAACGCGGCCTGAACGAGGCGTTCGCTCTCCGCATCCAGCGCCGAGGTGGCCTCGTCCAGCAGCAGCACCGGCGCATCGCGCAGGATCGCACGCGCGATGGCAATCCGCTGCTTCTGCCCCCCCGACAGCATCACCCCGCGTTCGCCCACATAGGCGTCATAGCCATCGGGCAGGTTCAGGATGAATTCATGCGCGGCGGCGGACCGGGCGGCGGCCTCGACCTCTGCATCTGTGGCATCAGGGCGGCCAAAGCGGATATTCTCGCGCGCGGTGGTGGCAAAGATGACAGGATCCTGCGGCACCAACGCGATGTGCTTGCGGAACTCATTGCGTGTCAGGGTGTTGAGAGGCACCCCATCAAGACGCACCTCACCGGATTGCGGGTCATAAAACCGTTGGATCATCTGAATGATGGTGGTCTTGCCTGCGCCTGAGGG
Organism: Phaeobacter sp. B1627; assembly: GCF_006265095.1. GTDB lineage: Bacteria > Pseudomonadota > Alphaproteobacteria > Rhodobacterales > Rhodobacteraceae > Epibacterium. Next base: position 290,631 of record NZ_VCNK01000001.1, on the reverse strand, counting down.
GCCGACAAAGGCCACGGTCTCGCCCGGCCGGATGGTCAGATCAACCGCCGCCAGCGCCGAGGTTTCCGGTCGCGACGGATAGGTAAAGGACACCTTGTCAAAGGTGATTTCGCCACGCACCGGCTCGGGGAGGCGACGGGCGGCGTCAGGGCTGTTCGCCCCGTTCAGGCTGTTCAGGCTGTTCGAACTCTGGGGCGTTGCAATCGGGTCGAGGACCGTGTCTTCGGCCTGCAGCAGCTCGACCAGTCGCTCGGTGGCCCCCGCCGCCCGCTGCAGCTCGCTCCAGATTTCCGACAGCGCGGCGACCGAGCCGGCAACCATCACCGCATAGATCACGAATTGCACCAGCGCGCCTTCGGACATGCCACCAAAGCGCACATCATTGGCGCCAATCCACAACACGCCCACCACGCCGGAAAACACCAGGAAGATAACAATGACCGTCAGCCAGGCCCGGGTCTGGATCCGGCGAAGCGACACATCATAGGCGGTTTCGGTCATCTCGGCGAAACTCGCGCGGCTCAGTGCCTCATGGGTGAACGCCTGCACTGTCTGGACAGCGCCCAATGCCTCGCCCGCATTGCCCGAAGACGCGGCAATCCAGTCCTGATTCTCGCGGGAAATAACCCGCAGACGACGCCCCAGCACGAGAATCGGCACGATCACCGCGGGTACGATCAGCAAAACCAGCAAAGTCAGTTTGGCCGAGGTCAGCAGCATCAGAACAAGTCCGCCCGCAAATATCAGCAGGTTGCGCAACGCGACCGAGGCCGACGAGCCCAGCACGGATTGGATCAGCGTGGTGTCGGTGGTGATCCGGCTCAGCACCTCGCCGGTCATGATACGTTCGAAAAAGGCCGGGCTCATGCCGATGATGCGGTCGAACACCGCCTTGCGGATGTCTGCCACCACACGCTCGCCCAGCTTTGTCACCAACGCATAGCGCACACCGGTGCCCAGGGCGAGCAGAGCCGCCATCACCATGGCAGCGCCAAAATACTGGTTCAGCAGCTCGGCATCTGTGATGCGGAAATTATCCACCACCCGACGTACCGCAAGCGGCAGCGACAGGGACACGCCCGCCGTCAGGGTCAGCGCCATCAGCGCGGCGACGATCATTGCCCGATAGGGGCGCATGAATGGCCAGAGCGCCCTCAGCACGCCGATCCTGCGCGAGGCTTCGCGCTCTTCGTTGCTGCTGCCTGAGGTCTGCGCCGTGCGTCGTGCCATGAGAGCTCCTTTACCGGCCGGAAGAATTTGAAACTGTCTCCGGCACTGTCCCGGCAATTTCATGGCCTTGCCACAGGGTCAGGTCAAGGCTGCTTTGGTATGGTGCGGTGAGAACACGCACCCGGTCGCACGCGCCGAGGAGCACCGCAACAGCCTGAATTGGCAGATCTTTCGGGGACCGCTTCGGACGCAGGGGGGAGTTTGGAGCGGGTAGCGGGAATCGAACCCGCGCCTTAAGCTTGGAAGGCTCTTATGATACCATTTCACCATACCCGCGCCGTATCGTGTGATTTATGGGAAGGACATTTTGCCGTCAACCACATAAGAGAGTTTTTTTGCGTCTTCCCCGGAGACGGCCTGTCTGAATTCCGCTTTGTAATCCCGGCGGCCCCTTTTCAGGGACCCGCTGCCGCCCTAGGTTCACCCTATTCGATGCAACCCCCTAGCCAAGCGGTCCTGAATGCCCCTCGCCCCTCGCATTGCCCTGCTGACCTCCCATGGCCAGCCCTCTGCGCCTCCGCCGCCAGAGATACACCTCGCCGCGATCGCGGCCGCCGTGCAGGACCACCTGCCGGAGTGGCAGGTCCGATCGGCCACCCTTGCCTCGCGCGGGTTCCTCGAGAATGCGATGGCCGACGGAGCCGTGATCTATCCCTTCTTCATGGCCCGCGGCTGGTTCACCGGCAAGGTCCTGCCCCGGCGTCTTGAAGGTCAGCACTATCACATGGCGACCCCTTTCGGCCTTGATGCTGCATTGCCCGAAATGGCCGCCAAAGCCCTGGCGCAGGAGATTGCAACCCGTGGCTGGCAGCTGACGGAGACCGATATTCTGCTTGCTGCACATGGGTCTGCGCGCGGTCCCAAAGCCGCAGAAGCGGCCGAGAGTTTTGCCGCCAGCCTGCGTGCCATCCTGCCCGGCCTGCGCATCTCCACCGGATTTGTCGAACAGGCCCCCTTCATCAGCGAGGCCGCGCGTCCCCTTGGGGAACGCTCGCTCTGCCTGCCGTTTTTTGCCCAATCGGGGGCCCATGTGCGCGAAGATATCCCCGAAGCCCTGGCCGAGGCCGGGTTTCAGGGACAGTGCCTCCCGGTTCTCGGCGCCCTGCCCGGTGCGCCTGCTCTCATTGCCGGGGCTATTCGCCGGGCCGGGGAGGGTCTGGAACCTGCTGGAAGCGACAGGACATGAGGCCGGATAAGACGTGGCCCGATAAAACAGGAGCCTGACAAGACGGACGCCTGACAAGACGGGCCTGACAACAGGCTGTGGTGATCCCGGCCTCAGCCCTGCGGGATCTCATTCACCTTGGCGGGCACATGGTAGCCACGCTGCACCGCCGGGCGCGCGGCAATACGGCGATACCAGGCCCGCAGGTTCGGGTAGTCTGCTAGGTCGATCTGCTGCCACTCATAGCGTGAGGCCCAGGGCCAGCATGCCATGTCGGCAATCGAATACTCCCCGACGATATAGTCGCGCCCCTGCAGCCGCCGGTCCAGCACCCCATACAGCCTGCGGGCTTCTTCACTATACCGCGCCTCGGCGTAGGGGGATTTTCCGGCGTTGTATTTCAGGAAATGATGGGCCTGCCCCAGAATGGGGCCAAAGCCGGCCATCTGCCACATCAGCCATTCGAGGATTTCCAGACGATCCTCCTGCGGCATGAATTTTCCATATTTCTCCGCCAGATAGATCAGGATGGAGCCGGATTCCATCATCACAACCCCGGTGTCGCGATCGCGGATCGCCGGGATCTTGTTGTTGGGGCTGATCTCAAGGAACTTCGGATCGAACTGGGCCCCTGCGGTAATATCCACCGCATGCGCCTCGTAGGGCACCCCCAGCTCCTCCAGCAGGATAGACACCTTGCGCCCGTTCGGCGTGGTCCAGGTATAGAGGTCGATCATCAGGTCTCTCCGCAGCTTTTGGGCGCAGTTCAGGATGACGTGGCAAAGGCTGCCACGTCAATAAAGTTCAGGACGCCAAATTGGCCTCTCCCTCGGCGCGCACCTGCGAGAGGGACTGGTTCGGCGTCAAGGCTTCGGGGTCAACGATGATTTCGATCAGATAGCCGCCCTTGGCATCCCGCGCACGATCCAATGCCCCTGCAAAGGCCTCGGTGCTGACCACCCGCTCTCCGGCGATGCCAAACGCCGCCGCATAGGCCACGAAATCGGGGTTCACCAGCTTTGTCGCCATCACCTTGCCGGGATGGTGGCGTTCCTGATGCATGCGGATGGTGCCATACATACCGTTGTTGACCACCACATAGATCACATCCGCACCATGCTGCGCCGCCGTGGCCAGCTCCTGCGACGTCATCATGAAACAGCCATCCCCTGCCATCGCGACCACCGTGCGATCGGGGTGATGCAGCTTTGCGGCGACGGCCGCCGGCACGCCGTATCCCATGGAGCCGCTGGTCGGGGCCAGCTGCGTGCGATAGGCGCGGTGCTGATGGAACCGGTGCAACCACACGGTATAGTTCCCCGCCCCGTTGGTGTAGATCGTGTCCTGCGGCAGGGTCTCGCTCATATGGCGCACCACTTTGGCCATATTGACGGGGCCCGGGACCTCGGTCGGGGTCTGAAACGCAATATAGTCCTCGCGTTGTGTCCGCACCCAGTCTGCCCAACGGGAGCGGTCAGCCACCTCTATCCCCTCGGCCGCGTCAAAGAACACTTCCGGATCGGATTGGATGGACAGATCCGGCTGATAGACCTGGCCCAGCTCATCCGCGTCTGGGTGCACGTGCACAAATGTCATCTGCGGATGCGGGATATCGATCAGCGCATAGCCCTGTGTGGTCATCTCGCCCAGACGCGGACCAACCGCGATCAGCAGATCAACCTCTTCCCGCAAGCGTTTGCGAAGATTGGGAACTGGCGCGATTCCGACCGGCCCCACATAGCAGGCGTGGCCATTGTCCACATAGTCCTGGCTGCGGAACGACGTCGTGACCGGCAGACCAAGACGCGCCGCAAAGGCAAGCGCCTTTTGCGCGCAGCTTTCGCTCCAGCCCGGTCCCCCCACCATCATCATCGGTCGATCCGCCGCCGCGATCAGCTCCTGCAGCCGGGTCATGGACTGCGGCACCGGCGCCGCCTTGGCGCGCGCTGTCGGGCGCAGGTCGCCACAGCGCACCACATCGGTCAGCATATCCTCCGGCAGCGCCAGAACCACGGGCCCGGGCCGTCCGGATTGCGCCATCTTCCACGCACGGGCGATATATTCAGGAATGCGCGCCGCATCGTCGATCTGCGCCACCCATTTTGCCATCTGCCCGAACATGCGCCGATAATCAATTTCCTGAAAGGCCTCGCGGTCCACCATACCGCGTCCCACCTGTCCAATCAGCAGGATCATCGGTGTCGAATCCTGAAACGCCGTATGAACCCCGTTTGAGGCGTTGGTTGCCCCAGGTCCCCGCGTCACCGCACAAATGCCGGGCCGCCCTGTCAGCTTTCCATAGGCATCCGCCATATTGGCGGCGCCGGATTCGTGGCGACAGGTGATCACGTTGATGGCGTCCTGATGCGCATGAAGCCCGTCGAGCAACTCCAGATAGCTCTCCCCCGGCACGCAATAGATCGTGTCTGCGCCGAGCAGGCGAAGCTGATCCGCGAGGATCCTTCCCCCGCTGCGGGCGCCTGTGACGATAGGGTTCGTAATGTCGCTGGACATGAATTCGGTTTCCTCTCCTGAGCCGCGGCGATCATATCCAAAGCTCGGGCGAGGCCTAGACCTCCCCCACCTCAGTACCGCAGATTAACGGCTTGTTAGTCGATTTGACGCATCCTGCAATCAGGTTCCGTCATACTGACCACGATACTGCCGGTGACACGGCCCCTGATCGCATGTGGATAACTCGGCAGGGAGATGTGGATAAATCCGGTAATGCCCTCTCTGATCGCATATTGGGCCATTCCCTCAATGTGGATAAGTCAGAGTGTTTCAGTCGACTGCAGGCCGGGAGCCATCTGGGCGCGGACCGCGCCAGATCAAAACCGCTTTTGCCGCGATTGCAACGCGATCTCTGTGTTTCGCGCCACGTCGTCGCCATGTCGCAGTGCGCAGCCTGCCGCGAATATCTCGATGAAGCGGCTCTTGGCGAGCTCCGGGCTGGTGAGAACCCCACAACATGAAAAATCCGGGAAATGTACGCATATCTAAATTTTTTATCCCATTAATTGATATTTGTTCTCATTTTTATTGCTTATCTTACACTCCAACATCACTGATATCTCAGCCATTTGTGAAGGAAATGTCCCACTAGGCAAAGCCACGCCCGCGAAAAAGGCGATGCCAAAGTGACATCGCCGTTCCCCTCAACGCCGGAAAGGTTCAAAAGCACCGGTAAGGTTCAGAACGCTTGAATTAGATCTCGCGCAGGTACTCCATAACGGCAGCCCTCACGCTTTGATCGCCGCGGTGACGCGCGTCGGCAATGATCTTGCGGACCTCGCCCAAATCCACTCTCATTAACAATGACTTAACAGGCCCAATTGAAGCAGGGCGCATCGAAAGGGTTCGAATGCCCATGGCCGCAAGACACACAGCCTCGATCGGTCGGCCTGCATCTTCACCACAGAAACTCAGCGGCGTGCCGGACATATCGCAACGTTCAACAATGCGCTCGATGAAGCTCAGAAAGCTCACATTCAACGTGTCATACCGCTGGCGCACCCGCTCGTTTTCCCGATCAGCAGCAAAAAAGAACTGCTTCAGATCATTGCCGCCGATGGAGAGAAAATCCACCTCCTCAAAGAACTTCAGCGGCGCGAAGCCAAGCGATGGCGTCTCCAGCATCGCGCCGATTTCAAGACTGGAGGGCAGCGCATGGCCCAGGCGTTTTTCCCGCTCGATGGTTTTGTTCACCTCCTCACGCGCCTGTCGGTATTCCTCGAACTGGGCCACGAAGGGGAACATGACGCTGAGCGGTCCGCCATTTGCCGCCCGGATCAAGGCCTGCAACTGCATGCGCATCACGCCCGGCTTGTCGAGCCCAACCCGGATCGCCCGCCAGCCGAGCGCCGGGTTCGGCTCATCCGTTGGCTTCATATAGGGCAGCACCTTGTCTGATCCGATGTCCAGCGTCCGGAACACCACCCGTTTCCCCCGCGACGCTTCCAGCACCCGCTGATAGAGCACCACCAGTTCAGATCGCTTTGGCATCTTGTTGTGGATCAGGAATTGCAGCTCTGTCCGAAACAGCCCCACCCCCTCGGCGCCGGAATTCTGCAGCGACGGGAGATCCGCCATCAGACCGGCGTTCATCATGAGATTTACCCTTTGCCCATCCATAGTTATGGCGGGTTTCTCACGGATCGAAGTATAGCGCTCCTGGGCGTGGGCCTGCATGGCAATCTTGTCGCGGAACGCGTTGACGACGGGATCATCCGGCCGCAAATGCACCACGCCCTGATCCCCGTCCACCAACACATGATCACCATTCAGCCCTTCGGTGGTGATCCGGCTGGCGCGGACCACCAAGGGGATCGCCAGCGCCCGCGCCACGATTGCCGCATGCGAGCCGACAGAGCCCTCCTCCAGAATGATCCCCTTCAGCTTGCGGCCATACTCCAGCAACTCGGCGGGGCCGATGTTGCGCGCCACCAGAATCGGGTCATCCGGAAGCTCTGCCCCGGTGTCACGCCCCTGCCCTGTCAGAATGCGCAGCAAGCGATTGGACAGATCGTCCAGATCGCTCAACCGTTCACGCAGATAGGCATCCTGCACCTGAGCCATACGCCCACGGGCCAGGGACTGCTCTTTTTCCACTGCCGCCTCGGCGCTGAGGCCGCGGGCAATGTCTTCTTCCATACGCCGCATCCAGCCTTTGGAATTTGCGAACATACGATAGGTTTCAAGGACTTGCGCCTGCTCCTTGTCGCCGCCAGACGACACCTCAAGCATTTTATCAACGCCCACACGCAATTCTTCCACGGCTTCCTGCAGCCGTTCCAACTCGCGATGTGGATCATCGGCGATCGGGTTTGTCACGACCACGCGGGGCTCATGCAGCCAGATATGGCCCTCCGCGGCCCCTTCCTGCGCCATTGTCCCCTTCAGCAGCACGGATTGCTGGTGAAGCGGCGACATCGCCGAGCCTTCGCCGACAAAAGCGCCCAGCTCGGTCATCTCGGCAATGACCATCGCCACCACTTCCAGGGCGTAAACCGCATCGGAGGAATAATCCCGGGTTTCCTTGGACTGCACCACCAAAACGCCAAGCACTTCGCCAAGGCGCTGAATGGGAATGCCGAGGAAGGACGTATAACGCTCTTCTCCGGTCTCCGGCATATAGCGGAACCCGCGCGCACTCGGAGCATCAGCGGCGTTGATCAGCTTGCCAGTCCGGGCCACACGCCCCACCAGCCCCTCGCCGATACGCATGCGCGTCTGGTGGACGGATTCGCGGTTCAGCCCTTCGGTGGCACATAGCTCCAGCGTTTCTTCGTCGCGAAACAGATAGATAGAGCAGACCTCGGTCCCCATGCTGTCCGCGATGAGTTGGGTGATCTTATCGAGCCGCGCCTGTCCGGCGACATCCCCTGCCATCGCCTCACGCAGACGACCCAGCAGCTTTCTGCTCTCGGATTCCGTGTTCTCAACCATGTCGGCCCTTTCCCGGGTTGCGCGTCCGACCGGACCAGCCGTCAGAGACTGACATCTGGCCGGGGCCCTGCATGTAGGGATAAGCCTGACGCTGTTTCGCATCAACCCCCATATGCCGAAACCCGAAGTCAAGGCAATGTGTAGACTGCTGCGGGCTCTTGCAAGGGCTTTTACGGCAATTGCGCATTCGGTTTTTGCCGGTGCAATGTGCTGTCGCGCGCAGGAAACGGGCTGGCGCAGGTCCGTCTGGGCGGGTCGGTCTGGATATTGGTAGCGCCCGACGGACCGATCCCCGCCCCACGCACCGATCCCCGATGGAGCGAATTGGGGCTAGGCACGGACAACAGGCCCGGACCGACCAGACCGGAATACGTCCCGACCGGTCCGGGCCGAGGTATCAGCTCGCTTTGTCCAATTCAAAAGCGTCATGCAACGCCTGAACCGCGAGTTCCATGTATTTGCGATCAATCAGCACCGAAATCTTGATCTCGGAGGTTGTGATGACCTTGATATTGACGCCTTCATCCGACAGCACGCGGAACATCTTGGCAGCAACGCCGGACTGTGACCGCATGCCAATTCCAACGACGGACACTTTGGCGACACCGGTGTCGGCAACCAGCTCTCCGAAATTCAGATCGCCCTTGTCCTTGCACCCGTTCAGCGCCACCTCAGCGCGTTTCACCTGATCGGTCGGGCAAGAGAATGTCATATCCGTGCGCCCGTCTTCCGAGATGTTCTGCACGATCATGTCCACATTGACGCCTGCATCTGACAGGCAGGTAAAGATGGTTGCCGCGATACCCGGACGGTCCGCAACGGACAGGCAGGTCAGTTTGGCCTCATCCCGGGAGTAGGCGACGCCGTTGACAACATTGGATTCCATGATTTCCTCCTCGTCGCAGACCAGAGTTCCGGCCTCGTCGGATTGTTCTTCAAAGCTCGACAGGACGCGCAGCTTGACTTTGTAGCGCATCGCCAGCTCGACAGAGCGGGTCTGCAGTACCTTGGCGCCGAGCGATGCCAGCTCCAGCATTTCCTCATAGGCGATCTTGTCCAGCTTGCGCGCCTTGTCACAGATACGGGGATCCGTGGTGTAGACCCCGTCTACATCCGTGTAGATATCGCAACGCTCCGCCCCGAAGGCCGCAGCAAAGGCAACCGCGGTGGTATCGGAGCCGCCGCGGCCAAGCGTGGTGACCCGCCCTTCCGGGCTGATCCCCTGAAAGCCCGCAACAACCGCCACGCGCATGCCCTCGCCGAATTTGGCATTGATCGCTTCGGTCCCGATTTCCTCGATCCGCGCCTGACTATGCGCCGAGTTGGTCCTGAGCGGCACTTGCCAGCCCTGCCAGCTGCGCGCGGGCACATCCATCTCCTGCAGCGTCAGTGCCATCAACCCGGCGGTCACGATCTCTCCGGAGGAAACCACAGCGTCATATTCGCGGGCATCATACAGCGGCGAGGTTTCATTCACCCAGCCCACCAACTCATTGGTCTTGCCGGACATTGCCGATACGATGACGATGACGTCATAGCCCTTGGCCACTTCGACACCAACACGCTTGGCAGCGCGGCGAATGCGGTCGAGGTTGGCGACAGATGTGCCGCCGAATTTCATCACAAGTAGGGGCATAAGGGGTGTGGTCTCCCTCCGCTTGCGGGGTTTCAGGTTCGCGCGTTCTTAGGCGAGCCCCACCGCAAGAGCAAGACGGAGCGGCGGCTTTATTTCCGCTACAGTGAATTTTGCGCAAGGAATGCGAGGCGGAGCGCGTCAACTGCGCCAGAAACGAACCGTCAGGATCGCATAGACCGCCATCAGCTCCAGCCGGCCAATCAGCATGGCGATGGAAAGGATCCATTTTGCCGTGTCGTTGAGCGGTGCAAAATTCCCTGCTGGTCCAATGGTCCCCCCCAGTCCCGGCCCGATATTTGCCACCGCCGTTGCCGCCCCGGAAATCGCGGTGATGAAATCCAGCCCCGTCAAGGCCAGCGCCCAGGCGACGATGCCAAGGGTGATGACAAAGAACATGAAGAAAGAGATCACGGAACTGAGCACATCCGGGGTCACCGCGCGCCCTTCGTACCGGGGAATGAACACCCCATGCGGCGAGCGGATGCGCTGCACCTGCACCCGGATCGAGGCAAACAGCAACTGGTAGCGAAAGATCTTCACCGAACAGGCCGTGGAGCCCGCACAGCCTCCGATCAGCCCGATAAAGAAGAAGATCATGATCAGGAACGGTCCCCATTGCATGTAATCGACACTGGCATAGCCGGTGCCCGACATGATCGAGACAATGTTGAACAGCGCTTCTCGCACGGCCTGTTCCGGATGGTGCGGAAAGATACTGACCAGAACGGCGGCGGTGATCAGCACCAGCACGGCGATCGTGGCGAGGAACGTACGCACCTGGCTGTCGCGAAACAAGGGCAGGGTCTTGCCGTTGACCATCTGCACGTAACGGACAAATGGCAGCGCGGCGGCCACCATGAAGAACGAGGCCGCATATTCCGCCGGGCCGGAAAACGTTCCAAAGGACGCATCGTAATTTGAGAAACCACCGGTCGATGTGGTGGTCATCGCATGCACAAGCGCATCGAAGGGCCCCATTCCCAATACCGTGTAGACCAACGCACAGACCAGGGTCAGGACCAGATATATGACCGAGATCTGCTTGGCGATCTCCTGCGCCCGGGGAAGAATTTTCCCCATGGTATCAAATGCTTCTGATTTGAAGATCTGCATCCCGCCGACCCGGAGCTCAGGCAGGAAGACCATGGCCACCACAATGATCCCGATGCCGCCCAGCCATTGCAGAATGGCGCGCCACAACAATAGCCCCCTCGGCAGATCATCCAGGCCGGTGATCACAGTGGAGCCGGTGGTGGTCAGCCCCGACATCGCCTCAAAGAACGCATCGGTAAAGCTCAACTCGGTGGCGCCCAGCATCAGGGGAATGGCGCCAAAGAACGGCAGGGCCACCCAGACCAGTGTCGTCAGCAAGAAGGTCTGCCGGATCGACAGGCCCCGCCCGACTCCGTTGGCACAACTCAGCGCCAGCAGCCCCCCGGCCAGAAGGCACAGGATGGCGCCTTCCAGAAAAACCGGCCACTCCCCCTTGCCGTCGTAGAGGTCAAGAAGAAGCGGAAAGACCATCGTGCCGCCCAGAATGGTGACAAGCAGGCCAATGACATATCCAACGGGGCGCAAATCCAACATGATTGCAGCGTTGGCAAGCCGCGATCAGAGTGTCAAGCCAAAGCCGTCAATCCTCCGTTTTCGATCCTTTCGAGGCCCCGGCAGGTGCGGGCATCGCCGGGGGGCTTGAGGGAGTCCTTGGCCGGCGACGTGGCGCGGATTTGCGCGCGGCGGGCGCGTTGCCCGAACCCTCCTCTGGGGCCGCATCGCTGCCGCTTGCCTCTGACCCGGCGCTCTGGGCTCTCGCCTGCGACGCCGAAGCAGCGGAACCGGTTGGGCCCGATTTGGACTGGCTGGTTTTGGGCGGGTTGGTTTTGGACTGGTTGGTTTTGGACTGGCCGGATTGGGGCTGGCCGACGTTGCCGGTCTGCGCTTTTGCAGGGGGGGCCTTTGACCCCTGAGGGTCGACGACCGCGCGATCAGCAGCGTTCTCAGCACCAACAGGCGAGACAGACGCCCGCTTTGCAGCCTTTGCGGCGGTTGCCGCGGATTGGGCAGCCGGTTTGGCAGCCGGTTTGGCAGCCTTGGTCTCGGTCAGATTCGGCTTCGACACTTCAGCCTTGGGGGGCGCGGCTGCTTCAGACGCCTGTTTGGCGACTGCTGTCTTTGCGGGGGCCGGAGCTCGGGTCGGCGTTCGGGCAGACGTCCGGGCCTGTGCCTTGCGCGGCGCCGTCGGCTTGCTCCGGGTCTTGGAAGCGCTCTTGGTCGCGGCCTTCGCAGGTGGCGCGGCGGCGGGCTGCGTAGAGGCCTCGGCCGCCCCGGAGACGGCCACCGAAGCACGGGGCGCAACCGACGGCGCCGGCACCTGTGCGCTTGTCGCTGCACTGTGCAGGCCGTCCACCCATTCCTGCTGCATCTTCACCATCATCTGCGCCATATGCAGCTGTCTCTTGGGCGCCTGCGCCGCAAGCGCGGCCACCGAGCGCATCATCTTCAATTGCCGCCCCATGGCAAAACCGGCCCAGGCCTGCGGGGTGGTAGGGTAGTCCTTGAAACTTTCAAACCGGATCATGGGATCTCCTCTGGTTCGATCTGTCACTGCGACAAGGGCAGACCGCGAACGCGTCGCGCCACCCTTACCTGCAAGAATAGCACGGTTTCACCTCGCACCGGCAGAAAAAATGCCGCAATGCGGCAAAGTGCGCATCCCGCCTGCGGGTTTCCGCCTCTCTCCCATTCAGCTTTTCAAAAATACCTCGGGGAGCGCGAGGGGCTGGCCCCTCGCATCTGCCGCCGCAAAAAGCGCATCAGCCGCGATGTATCAGCGAGGCGAACAAGTGCGGGTCAAGGCTCCGGCTGGCAAACATCGTCCCCTGCGTCAGAACCGAAACCGCATCGTGGCTGTGCAGGCTCTCCTGATGACTGGCGACCACCCGGAAATCACCGATCCGCGGATCCCCTTGCATCGCCTCGCAAAACAGCCGCGCTGCGTCTTCGACGAAAATGGGATTGGCAGCGTTCAGCTCCGCAAAAGCCTGCTCGTCTTCACGTTTCACCATGACCTGGGTTTCCGTAGGCACAGCGTCCCGGCAATGGTCAATCATATCCTCGAACCACAGGCACGGCGCCTCAGGCTCCACCTGCACCGAGATCCGCGCCACTGAGCGCTGCGAATGCGGCGTCGCCAACTGTCCCCGCTGCTGACGGGCGTGTTCGGACAGCTCCAGCGAACAGGGGCAGGTCGACGAATAGACATAGTCCAGATGAACAATCTTATGCCGCTGACCTGCGCTCTGCACCAGCTCCAGTGCCACGTCGTAATATTGATAGCCCATCAACCCGGACCGCAGGCTCTCAACCCTGATCGGAAAGGAAAACCGCATTTGCAACCGGGCATCGCCGCTGTCCAGATCCGACAGGTAGTCTTCCAGCGCGGCTTCCATAACCTCGAAAGAAAACACCTTCTCCGCATGTCGGTAAAAGGACCGGATGATGCGGGACATGTTGATGCCTTTTTTCTCCGCATCGAGGCTGACAGTGCCGGTCACACTCGTCTCAAGGGCGAGATCACCGCCATCGCGGGTGTGAAACCGGATCGGCAGCCGGAAGTTCGATATACCCACATGCTGGATCTGCTCCTTTGCCCCCCGGATCAGACTGGAGGGGCCGTTCTGCAAATCCGGCAGACCAGCCCGGTAATCGGCGCTGACTTCAAACCCGTCGGGGTATTGGCGGGTCAGATCCGGATAATTCTGCACGTCCCGCCCCGGCAGCAACCGGGCAATAGCGGGGTCGAGCTGAGCCACTTCCGTCTCGCTGGCATGCCCGGCCCACCGTCGCAGGACGGCCAGCGCCTCCTCGGCCTCCGACCGGTCAGGTGTGTCGCTCACATTGCCAGAGTGGATGTTCATGGTCTCGTACTCCTGTACTTGCAGCGGAACGGCTGCACATTTCATCTAGGACACTACGACAACAAAAACAAAACAGATCAGCATAAATCGCCAGGAAAGGTCACCTAGCTGACTTTTTTTGTCAACTTCAGATCCACCCTCAATCCCTCAGCTCAGCGGCAAGAGCGCCTGCTTGAGATCCGCGATCAGATCCTCCGCATCCTCCAGCCCGACCGAAAGCCGCACCAACCCATCCGAGATACCAAGATCCGCTCTCTGGCTGTCGGACAAACGCTGGTGGGTTGTCGTCGCCGGATGGGTGGCAATGGATTTCGCATCGCCAAGATTGTTGGAAATCACCGGAATTGTCAGCGCATCCAGAAATGCAAAAGCCGCATCCTTGCCGCCCTTCAGATCCAGAGAGAGCACCGTGCCCCCTTTGCCATTCAACTGGCGTTCGACGAGTTCGCGTTGGGCATGGCTGGCGAGACCCGGATAGATTGTGCGGGCCAGTGCAGGATGGCCCTCCAGCGCCTCGGCAAGTTTCAGCGCGCTGTCAGCCTGCGCATTCACCCGCAGATCGATTGTTTCCAGCCCCTTGACGAACATCCAGGCATGAAACGGGCTCAGGCTGCCGCCGGTGTGCTTCATGTAGGGCTCCAGAGTACCGCGAATGTACTCCTTGGAGCCCAGAACCACGCCGCCCAGCGCCCGACCCTGGCCGTCGATATGCTTGGTCGCGGAATAGACCACCACATCGGCGCCCTGCGCGATTGCATTGGAAAAGACCGGCGTGGAAAACACGTTGTCGACAACAACGGTCGCACCCACCGCATGCGCAATCGCGGCAACCGCCTCGATGTCGATCACTTCCAGCGTCGGGTTTGACATGCTCTCAAAGAACACGGCCTTGGTGTCGGGACGCATCGCCGCTTGCCATTGTGCAAGATCGGTTCCGTCGACAAAGGTCACCTCGACCCCGTAGCGGGTCAGAACGTTTTCCAGAATATACAGGCAGGACCCAAAGAGCGCCTTGGCCGAAACCACGTGATCGCCAGCCTGCAGCAAGGAAGTCAGCGCACCGTTCACCGCCGCCATACCGGAGGCGGTCGCAAAGGCATCCTCTGCCCCCTCAAGCGCCGCGATGCGGTCCTCGAACATGGCAACGGTGGGGTTGCCGTAGCGTGCGTAGATGAATTCGTCCGGGCCGGTCTCGATAAACCGGGCCTCCGCCTGGGCCGCATTTTCATACACAAAGCCCTGCGTCATGAAGATCGCTTCGCTGACCTCGTTATACTGGCTGCGGCGGGTGCCACCATGCACCAGTTTCGTCCGTTTGTTCCAGGTCTCTGTCATCGTCTCGCCTCCGGCGCAGGTCTTGTCCTGCATATAAAAAACTCCCGTCCGGCCAAGCGAAAGGGAGCCCTTTTCGTCCTGACCTCTTTAGCGGCTTGTTTAAAGTGGCCCGCAATCCGGTAACAAATCGCCACAAGGGCAGTACGCCCCCCTATTTTCACCAAGTCAAGCGCCTCTGGCCCCTTCCCCTTGCCTGCAATATTGCCCCTGCGGCACCCGCTTTCGTCTTGCAGGTCGCCTCTCCGGGTTGCTTGCCGAGCGCGGGCCGCAAGTCCCAAGCGGACCTGTGGAGCAAGCTGGCGAGCGTCATCCCACAGGCTTCGGTGATGGCGCGCAGCGTCCTGACGAACGCAGGCTGTATAAGGCGCAAATCAGTCCAAAGCGCAAGAGTGAAACACCCCCCGAACACGCCCCCTGGGGACTGCTGCGCCGCACTTGCGCCCTGTTGCGGCCCCGCCGCGTCACCGCAGCGTTACGTCCGCGTCACGCCCCTGTCACCTGAACCGGCTAGCGCATTGAAAAACACGTGGTTCGGGGATCCGGAGATGGCCATCATACGTATCAATGCTGTCGGCGATTCGCCGGTCTTGCATGCTCGGCACAGCGACTTTGAAACCGGTATCCGGGCTATGCCGCCGCAGGCGGGGCCGACGGTTGTCATGGTCCACGGCTATAAATATCAGCCGGGAAACCCGGATCACTGCCCACATCGCCATATCCTGTCGCTGGATCCCCAGCACCTGCCATGGCGGGCCCCGTCCTGGCCGCGTCAGCTGGGATTTGGCCTGGGGCGACGGGACGAAGGCCGCGCCGTGGCCTTTGGCTGGGACGCCCGCGCCAGCCTCGGGCAGGCCCAGAGCCGGGCTGTGCAGGCCGGACGGGCGCTGGCGCGTGTGGTGCGCCGGATCCGTCAGGTGGATCCGGAGCGTGACATTCACATCCTCTGCCATTCGCTGGGCAGTGAAGTGGCGCTCGAGGCTCTGCACCACCTGCCCGCAGGCGCGGTGCAGCGTTTGATCTCACTCACCGGCGCCTCCTATCAAAGTCGCGCCTATCAGGCGCTGTTGACCCCGGCCGGACGCGCTGCAGAGTTTTTCAACGTGACCAGCCGTGAAAACGATGCCTTTGATTTCATGTTCGAGACCCTGACCCGCTCGCCCGGGGTCGGTGACCGCGCCATTGGCCAGGGACTTGTGGCACCGAACGCCGTGACCCTGCAGCTCGACTGTCTCGACACCCTCGACCGCCTGAGCCAGATGGGACATTCCATCGGCCTGCCGGAACGCCGGATTTGCCACTGGTCAGCCTACACGCGCCCCGGCGCCCTGCGGTATTATCAACGTCTGATCCGCCAGCCGGAGCGCACCCCCCTGCATCTGATGCAGCAGCTCCTGCCCGCCGTTCCCGCCCGGCGATGGTCGCGGTTGCTGTCGCTGCGCCCCCTCCCCGGCCCGATGCCGATCTGGCAGCGCATCCAGTGACCGGCACCGCCCCCCTTGCGCAGTGTCGCGGGTGGGAGGGCCCTGCCCAGCAGCGAGGTTCAGTCCTCGGCTTCGGCCTCCTCAACGCCGTGAAGCTGAAACAGTTTCGCCTGGCTCATGAAGAACACAAACATCGCCACCGTCAGGCCGAACGTCTTGAAATAGACCCAGGTTTCGGTGTCCAGGCTGCGCCAGATGACTTCATTGGCCACCGCAAGCGCCAGGAAGAACGCACAGAGCCGTCGGGTCAGGATCATCCAGCCCTCTTCGGTCAATGGCATCATCTCTGACATCACCACCCGCAGGTAGCTCTGCCCACGCAGCAGGCCAAACCCGAGCAGACCGCCGAATATCAGATAGATCAGCGTCGGCTTCATCTTGAAAAACCGCTCGTCGTTGAACCAGACCGACAAGCCGCCGAACACCACGATCAGCACCAGGGTCAGAACCTGCATCTTCGACAGTTTCCCGGTCAGCTTCCACAAGGCCAGCGTCGACAGGATCATCAAGGGCACAAAGCCGGCCGTCACGACGATGAAGCCATCATAGCTGGTGCCCGCGATGTCAAAGCTCTGCTCTTTCAACCGCAGATAGGCGATAAAAAACAGCGCAATCGGCCCGTATTCCAGCAGGCCCTTGAGCCAGGGATTGGTCTTTTTCTCCGCGGTGCTCTCATCCTTGCCTGCCGGTCCGGTCATATTGCTCTGCTCGGTCATTGTGTCTGCTGTGTCCTTGGTTCTTTCGCGGGCTTGGGTCTTTCGCGCGGGCCTGCGCTACAGATGCGTCTTTCAGCCGCCCATTTCAACGATAACCGCGCCGAGCGCGATCAGGGCCATCAAGGCGATCCGGCGCGGGCCTACGGTTTCCTTCAGCACCAACCACCCGATGAGCGCCGCGAATACGGTAGAGGTCTCCCGCAGAACGGCCGCCTCGCCGACCTTGTCCAGCCGGGTGGCCAGCATGATCGAGCCAAACGACGCGAATGCAACCAGACCGCCCAGAAAGCCGCGTATCATCAACGGACCAACCGTCGGGCGGTCCTCGCCCATGCGACGCCACCGCCAATAGGCATAGGGCGGCATCGTCAGGCCATCAATCATGAAAAACCACGCCAGAAAGGTGAACGGGTCCGCCGTTGCCCGAATTCCGAATGCGTCATAGGTGGTATAGAGCGCCACGAACAGCCCGGTCGCCACCGCAAGCACCAGCGCAATGCCCAGCGTCTCTCTGGCGGTGACCAGAAACACAAAATTGTAGACCGCCAGGCCGAAGATCCCCGCCAGCAAGACGCCAACGCCCAGCCACTGGACCACCGTGAAGGTCTCACCGAACAGAAAATAGGCGCCAATGACGGCAAACAGCGGCCCGGTGCCGCGAACCACCGGATAGACGACCGTGTAGGCCCCTTTGGTATAGGCCATGGCCTGCAGCACCTTGTAGATCACATGGATGATCCAGACGCCCGCAAAGATCAGCCACATATGGGGCTCTGGCCAGGGCACGACAAACAGCGCGAACGGGGCCGCCATCAGGCCATAGGACGCATCGATCGCCCCCCGCGACAGCCAGGGATCGTGGCGTCCCTTTTGCATGGCGCCAAAAATCGCGTGCAGGATCGCGGCTGACACCGCAAGGATCAACGCCACCTGGTGCCCCGCCTCGGTGCCTTCAAGTGAGATCAGCCAGTCACTCAACATCTGTTTTCCCTTGTGTGCGGCCCGATGTGACTGAGGAGGGAACGTCGCGCCTGCTTCTGCGTTGGGTCCATGTACCAGCACCCGGAGGCCCCATGTTCGACGTCCCCCTGCAACAGATCACCGACGAGCTCACCCGAACCTTTTCCGTCATCCCCGCGCCCGTTGCCTTTGCCCGCCTGCTGGCGGCCAGCGTCCTGGCGGCGCTGATCGGTCTGGAGCGCGAATTCCTGGGCAAGCCGGCCGGTCTGAGGACGCATATCCTGGTGTCGGTTGCGGCCTGTCTGTTCATCATACTGGGGCGCGAAATCGCCGCCCTCGATTTCGGAGCGGAGGCGCAGCGCAATGACCCCCTGCGGATGATCGAAGCGGTGACCGCCGGTGTTGCCTTCCTGGCCGCCGGGTTGATCTTCACCTCGGGTGACCGGGTTCGCAATGTCACCACCGGCGCGTCGCTTTGGCTGGTGGGGGCAATCGGGCTTGGCTGCGGCGCCGGTCAGATGCCGCTGGCCGCAATGGCCACGGTTCTGGTGCTGATGGTGCTGTTTGTCCTGCGCCATGTTGAAAAGTGGATGGCGACGCATTGATCCTCAGTCCCCGAGACCGGTGAGAGCGGCTGCAAATTCTTCCGGGTCAAAGGGCGCCAGATCCTCCAGTTGCTCACCGACCCCGATGGCGTGGATCGGCAGGCCGAATTTATCGGCAAGCGCCACCAGAACACCGCCCTTGGCCGTGCCGTCCAGCTTGGTCATCACCAGCCCCGATACATTTGCCAGCTCCCGGAAGGTCTCCACCTGGCGCAGGGCGTTCTGGCCGGTGGTCGCGTCCAGCACCAGCAGGGTATTATGCGGCGCATCGGGGTCTTTCTTGCGGATCACCCGCACGATCTTGGCCAGCTCTTCCATCAGGTCAGACCGGTTCTGCAGGCGGCCGGCCGTGTCGATCATCAACAGATCCGCCCCGTCGGCCTCGGCCTTGGTCATCGCGTCGAAGGCGAGGCTTGCTGGATCCGATCCCTCCGGCGCGGTCAGCACCGGCACGCCCGCCCGGTCCCCCCAGACCTGAAGCTGTTCGACGGCCGCGGCGCGGAACGTGTCGCCCGCCGCAATGACGACCGATTTTCCGGCCGCGCGAAACTGGCTGGCGAGCTTGCCGATTGTGGTGGTTTTGCCCGACCCGTTCACCCCAACCACCAGCACCACCTGCGGCTTGCTGGGATAGAGCGGCAAGGGGCGCGCAACAGGCTCCATCACCCGGGCGATTTCCTGTGCCAGCAGTTCCCGGATCTCGCGCCCCGACACACGCCGCCCCATGCGGCCCTCGGCGATATTGGCCGTCACCCGCAACGCCGTATCCACCCCCATGTCAGAGGCGATCAGCATTTCTTCGAGGCTCTCCAGCATATCGTCATCCAGAACCCGACGCGGTTCTGCATCGCTGCTGCGCCCCATCAACCGACCCAACAGGCCCGGTTTACGCGCCTCCGCCTGCACTGCAGGGGCGGATGGTACGATGGCCTCAGGCGCGCCACCCGACGCCCCTGCCACCGGGGGCTCCAAGGTGGCCGCCCCACTGACGGAGGCCCCCTCTTCCACAATCGCGTCCACCTCCTTGCCGAGGCGGGACGAGGATTTCAGCAACCGTTCCTTGAGCTTCGAGAAAAGCGCCATCTGGGTCTCCGCAGGGTCGTTTTATCCTCACCTAATGCTGTTTGGCGGAGGTTGCAAAGCGCAAGTGGCCCTGCTGCGGATCCAATGGCCTAAAAAGGCAGGCTCTGCGGCCATGCACGGACCTTGGCCCTTGGCGTCAGCCCGCAGATCCGCCATGCTGACCTCATGTCCCGCCTCATCGCCCTCGCCCCGTTTTGCCGCAGATCGGATACCGTCACGGCCCGTGCCCTGATCGCTCTTTTCACCGGCGTTTGCCTGACCAGCATCCCCGCACCGTCGCTGGCCGCCGATGCGCAGGACTTCCGGCGCTATACCGAGGGCCGCGTGATCCTGTTTGACTGGCAAGGCCTCGCCTATGGCGCCGAGCGCTACCTGCCCGGGCAAAGGGTGATCTGGTCCTTTCTCGACGGGCGTTGCATCGAGGGCGAGTGGTTTGCACAGGATGGCGCCGACGGGACTGAAATCTGTTTCCTCTACGAAAACCGGCAGACGGCCCAGTGCTGGAGCTTTCAGATCGACACCTCCGGCCTCAGCGTCACCATGGATCAGGACGGGCCTCCCCTGACCCTGACCGAACGGCATGGGCCGCAAGAAGAGATGGTCTGCCTCGGCCCCGAAGTCGGCGTCTAGGCCCCGTCCGGACCCGCGCTCCTCCGGTCGGCAGGACGTCAGAACAACGACCCCTGCCCACCGGATGACTTTGGCGGTTTGGGCTTTGACGCGGCCGCCTTGGATTTGACGGGTTCAGCAGGCGCCGCAGAAGACGCAGGCGCGCCCCGGGTGCCAAGAGCACCCCGAGCGCCCTGAGCGCCCGGAGTTCCCTGAGCGGCAGCCTCCCCACCTCTGATCGCCACCTGACCGTCGGCAAATTCGACAATGAGCGCCGCCGCCGCCTGCGCTGCGGATTTACTGGTGATCAACCGTTCTCCGTCACGCACCACCGCATAGCCCCGCCGCAGCGTTGCCTTGTAACTGAGGATATCAAGCTGCCGCCCGGTCGCCAAAAGACGGTCCCGCTGGCGGCTGACCCGCGCGGTCTGGACAGTCGCAAGACGTGTGGTGAGGGCGGTCAGCCGTTCGCGTTTGCGCTCCGTTTCCTGTTCGATGGGACGCAGGCTGAGGCGGGAGGAGAGGTTCTTCAGACGGTCCCGGCGCCGCTCGACAAGGTTGCGCAGCGTTGCGGGGCGCAGGGATGCGGCCCTTTCGCTGAGGATCAGTTTGCGCCGCTGCACACCGGAAATCAGCGCATTCGGCAACCTGTCGGATACCCGGTCCAACCGTTGCCGGGGGGTGTCCAGCAGGCTGTCCGGCCGTGGCAGCGCCCGTGCCAGATCACCCAGCCGCTGTCGCCTTTGCTGCACCGCCCGGCCACTGGCCTGGGCCATTCTCGCGCCCAGCCCCTCCACATGCGCCAACAGATCGAGCCGCACAGGAACCGCATGTTCGGCAGCAGCGGTGGGGGTCGGGGCCCGCAGGTCGGAAACATAGTCGATCAGGGTCGTATCCGTCTCATGACCCACGGCAGAGATCAGGGGAATGTCACTGGCGGCAACCGCGCGGGCAACGATTTCCTCGTTGAACCCCCAAAGATCCTCGATCGAGCCGCCACCGCGGGCAACGATGATCAGATCCGGCCGCGGCAGGGCGCCGCCCCGGCTGAGTTGATTGAACCCTTCAATGGCACGGGCCACTTCCGTCGCACAATTGCTGCCCTGAACCGCAACCGGCCAGACCAGCACCTTGCGCGGGAACCGGTCCCGCAGCCGGTGAAGAATGTCGCGGATCACCGCACCTGACGGCGAGGTCACCACCCCGATGATCTGCGGCAGATAGGGCAGCGGCTTTTTCCGCTCAGGCGCAAACAGCCCTTCGGCCTGCAGCTGTGCCTTGCGCTTTTCCAAGAGCGCCATCAGTGCGCCCTGCCCCGCGACCGCGACCTCTTCGACATTCATGTTGTATTTCGACTGGGCGCCAAAGGCCGTCAGGCGCCCGGTCACCACCACCTCCAGCCCTTCTTCGGGCACCACGGCCAGCTTGCTGATCTGCCCTTTCCAGGTGGTGCAGGCCAGCACCGAGCGGTCATCCTTGATATCGTAGTACAGATGTCCCGAGCGGGCCTTGAACACCCGGCCGACCTCGCCCCGGACCCGGATCCGGCCAAAGGTGCCCTCCAGCGTGCGCTTGACCTCGCCCGACAGCTCGGAGACGGAAAACTCTGGTGCGTTCTGGCCCGGTGCGGGATCGTCGAGGAGGTCGGACATGGAGAGTTCTGTTGCCTTCTGTCTGCGCTGAAGTTCCGCGGCGGTCACGGGCGTTCTTGTTTTGATGTCGCGGGCAGCATAGAACGCGCGACAACAGAGGCCAAGCAGATCGGAGTACGGCTCATGAATATCCTCATCCTTGGTGGCGGCGGGCGCGAACACAGCCTGGCATGGGCCGTGATGCAGAACCCGAAATGCGACAAGTTGATTGTGGCGCCGGGCAATGCGGGGATTGCCCAGATCGCGGAATGCGCCAGCCTCAACGCCGAGGACGGTGGTGCCGTGGTGACATTTGCCGAGGAAAACGCCATCGATTTCGTCATCGTCGGCCCCGAGGCCCCGCTGGCGGCGGGGGTTGCCGACCGGCTGCGTGCGGCGGGGATTTTGGTATTTGGCCCCTCGGAGGCGGCGGCCCGGCTGGAGGCCTCGAAAAGCTTCACCAAAGAGGTCTGCGATGCCGCACAGGCCCCCACTGCGGGCTACGGCCATTTCACCGATGCCGAGGCCGCCAGGGCGCATGTGCGTGAAAACGGCGCCCCGATTGTGGTCAAGGCCGACGGGCTCGCGGCCGGCAAGGGGGTGATTGTCGCGATGGACGAGGACACCGCGCTGGCGGCGATCGATGACATGTTCGGCGGCGCCTTTGGCGGTGCCGGCGCCGAGGTGGTGATCGAGGAATTCATGGAAGGCGAAGAGGCCTCGCTCTTTGTGCTCTGCGACGGCGAAGACATCCTGTCGATCGGCAGCGCACAGGATCACAAACGCGTCGGCGAGGGCGATACCGGCCCCAACACCGGTGGCATGGGGGCCTATTCGCCGGCTCCGGTGCTCAGCCCCGAGATCGAAGCCCGCGCAATGGAGCAGATCGTGAAGCCCACCATGCGGGTGATGGCCGAACGGGGCACGCCCTATCAGGGGGTTCTCTATGTCGGTCTGATGATCAAGGACGGCCAGCCCCGGCTGGTGGAATACAACGTCCGCTTTGGCGATCCGGAATGCCAGGTGCTGATGATGCGGCTCGGGGCACAGGCGCTGGATCTGATGCAGGCCGCAGCCGAAGGACGCCTGAAAGAGGCACAGGTGAACTGGGCCGATGATCATGCCATTACCGTTGTCATGGCGGCCGCAGGCTATCCGGGTGACTATGCCAAGGGATCAGAGATCAAGGGCCTTGCGGCTCTGCCCGAGGACAGCATGAACATGGTCTTTCACGCCGGAACCAAGGCAGACGGGGACAGGATCCTCGCCAACGGCGGGCGGGTTCTCAACGTCACGGCCCGTGGGCAAAACCTCCAGGAGGCCCGCGACCGCGCCTATGCAATGGTCGATCAGATCGACTGGCCCGAAGGCTTTGTCCGCCGCGACATTGGCTGGCGCGCGCTCTAGGCCAGCAGGCTGACGTCGATGAGCAGCACCCCCTATCGACTGGCGCCCGACAGCCCCGCGCTGCCACAGGTGCTCGCTGTGATGCAGGAGGCCTTCGCTTCCATGGAGGGGCGGATCGATCCGCCCTCTTCCCTCCATCGGTTGACCCTTGCGGATCTCGTGAGCCAAGCCGAAACCAAAGAGATCTGGTGCATCGGCGCGCCGCCTCAGGCCTGTGTGATCCTGACCGCCAGCGACGACGCCATCTACATCGGCAAACTCGCGGTCGCCGTCTCGCGGCGCGGGACGGGCCTCGGGCGGCGGTTGGTTGATCTGGCGGCGGAGCGTGCCCGGGCACTCGGGCTGTCGGCACTGGAGCTGCAGGTGCGGGTCGAACTGGTTGAGAATCACGTGGCCTTCGCCAGGATGGGATTCGCGACGACAGAGCGCACCGCGCACCCGGGGTATGATCGCGCGACCTCACTGACCATGCGTCGGCCTGTCAGCCCCCGGATCTGAGCCCCGCAGCAGGGCGAGGCAAAGCGCGGCGCGAAGTGGGACCTGAATGCGGTCATCGTCGCGTCGCGGCCCATGCTGCGCACCGGTGGCGCCCTGAGGCTGCTGACACAGCTGCCGCATCACTGTGATCGACAGGCCAGCACCGCCGTCAGCCTCAGATGCGGATCGAAGGCGCCGATATCGTGGCTCCGGATCTCACCCTTGACCAGCCGCGAGGCGACCACCCTGGACCAGTTGCCATTGACCGTGACGATCTCAGGCCCCTGCCCGCAATCGCGGATGCCGGACGTTATGACTGCTTCGCCAATTTTGTGATTGGTCAGTCCCGTGGCCGACGCAATCTGTTGCAACTGCCCGTCCCGGACCCGCCAGATCCGCAGAACCCGGGCGAGATGTGGCCGGTCGATATAGGCGATCTCGATGAAACCATCCCCGTCGAGATCCGCAGCCCCGATCGGAGCCAGCCAGCGGTGGCTCCGGCCGATGTGTGGTGTTGCGGCGAATTTGCCTCCATCGGCGGAATAGATGGCCAGCTGAGCCCCGGCCGCGAGGTCGGTCTCGATCACTACGACTTCAGGCAGAGCATCGCCCGTCACGTCCCACAAACGCGGCGCGAGGTCTTCAAACACCCGCGATGGCGGCAGGGTGACCGAAAGGGTCGTTCGCGACACCGCAGCCGCCGCGCTGGCGCCGGTGTTTTCCACATGGATCAGAAGCCTGCCGAATTCCACGGCATCGCCCAGCACACCATGGTCATAGCGCCGTGTCGGTGAGGTGAATTCGGCGCCAACGATACGGGTCTCGCCCGGTGCGGCCCCAGCCAGAGCCACCCCGCCGAAGCCCATCAGACACAGGCACAGGCACCCGATCTGCCACAGGCACCCGATCTGCGCGGCGCGGCGTGCGCAAGGTCGCAAGGCACGCAACGGCCGTCGCCGCGCCATGCCCCGCAGGCCCATCAGATTTGTTTTTCCGGCAGGTGAACGATCAGGCCATCCAGCGCGTCAGTGACCTTGATCTGACAGGTCAGACGCGACCGCGCCGGATCCGGCTCATAGGCGAAATCGAGCATATCTTCTTCCATATCATCCATCTTGGGCAATTTCTCGACCCAGTCCGGCGCGATATAGACATGGCAGGTCGAACAGGCACAGGCACCGCCACAATCCGCCTCGATGCCCGGAATATTATTGTCGCGCGCACCTTCCATCACGGTTAGTCCGCTGGCTACGTCGACCACATGTTCGGTCCCGTTATGCTCGATGTAGGTGATTTTTGCCATGATCCGTCTTCCCTTTTTCGGTACTACGTCCTGTGTGTAACCACCGCGCCGGAGCCGTGCCAGCCCCATTTGCGACATCCCCGGCGCCGCTTGCCATTTCAAAAGCAACGTTCTACATTTGTTCCAGGCATATGCCTCCGCCGCGACCCCACACAGAGCCCGGTTTCCGATCATGCCTTTCATTGCATCCCCCCCACCTCCGGTTCCTGCGGCGCTGGCACAGCCCGCTTCTTCCCGCCGCTCCGCTGACAGCGCGACAGGCCGATCCACCAACCTGGGTCACGGCGAGACGCCCGCGTTCAGGCCAGGACCGACGGCCTGGCCGCGCCCGCCCGCCTGCCTGCCTGCCGCGCTGCTGGACCGCCCGCCCAGCGAGGCCCGCGTCACCGTCGCCGGGCTGGTGATCCTGCGCCAGCGGCCCGGAACCGCCAAAGGCGTGATCTTCCTCACCCTGGAGGATGAAACAGGCGTCGTGAACATTATCGTCTGGCGCAAGATCTATGAACGGTTTCGCCGCGCGGTCATCGCAGGCCGCCTGCTGCGTGTGACGGGCAAATTGCAACGGGCTGATGGGGTGATCCATGTGATCGCCGAGCAGATCGAGGATATATCGCCAATGCTGGATTTGCTGCTCGCAGAGCAAAGCCGCGAAGATGATCCAGCCTTTGCGCCGCCCCCGGATATGGGCTAGCATTCCGGATAACCGGGGCTGCCGAAGGATCCCGGAGATTGCATTTTCGAGGGATCTGTCAGAGCCAATGGACGTCTTGCCGCCCCTGCCATCCGGCCAGCCCAGATCCGGAGGCCGCATCCGGTCTGCCTTTCGCATCCGCGGCCACCAACCGCCACACTCCCCGCCCAACTTTTCGCCCTACGCCCCGGTCGAACGCCTCACCAAGCATCTCACCAAACATGCGGACAACCGTCTGGCCGCATATACGGCCAAAAGTCCGGAGAAAGGCCTGCGTCCCCCCTGCATGAGCCTCGCCCGCTTGCTTGTGATTGCGCTCCCGCTTCTCACTCTGGCCTGCACAGGCCAGCCCCCCTTTGAACGGGTCGGCCGCGCCGCGCCCCCCGGCGCGCCGCCCGGAACCTGTTGGGATACCATCATCATTCCGGCCCGGGTAGAAACTGTCACAGAGCAGGTGATGATTGCCCCACCAGTCAAATCCACCGACGGGCAAGTGCTGGAACCCGCAGTTTTCGCCAGTGAAACCCGACAGCAAATCACCCGCCCCCGCGAGGAAAGCTATTTCGAAACCCCCTGCCCGGAGGCCATGACAGCAGAGTATATCGCCTCTCTGCAGCGGGCGCTGGCCGCGCGCGGGGCCTATGGCGGGGCCATCACCGGCCTTCTCGGCGCGGACACACGTGCTGCGATCCGCGCCTACCAGCTGCCTCTTGGCATAGACAGCACCACCCTGTCGTTACGCGCGGCCCGGGATTTGGGACTGAGCGCCGTCCACCTGCCCACCTGACCGGCTGGCGCGCCCGACCGGCTGGCGCGCCTGTCATTGCGGCGCCCTCAAGTCGAAAGGAATGCCCACTCGGCCGCTCTCCTTTGCTGCCCAACAAATACCCAGACCCGGCGCGATTGCGGCCATTTCGCATCGCATAGATCCCGCAAGTCCTCCGCAAGGTTGCGCCCAAACGGACATCAGCCTAGAACCTCGCAAACCACATCTGTGCACCACGTTGGTCGCGAGCCCGCCGCGCCCAGCGACGCACCAGCCGCTCACCTGCCGCCCCTGCCGGAGAATACCCGATGGCCACAGCGCCCCTCCTTCCCGCCTCCAGCTTTCTCTCCGGAGCGTCGGACCGGCTCCGGGCGATGCTGGACAGCCAGGCCACCGACGTGCGGCTCGATACCGGCGAGGTATTGTTCGAGCGCGGTGACGAAGGCGATGCGCTCTACGCGATCATATCCGGCGCGCTGGAGATCTCCACCCTGTCGGCGGCCGGGCGCAAGCTGTCGCTCGACATGATGCGTCCCGGTGCAATCTTTGGCGAGATCGCAATGTTCGATCCGGGCGAGCGCACCGCCACTGCCACCGCGGCAGAGCCAAGCCATTTGCGCCGTCTGCGGCACCGGGACGTGCTGGCCCAACTGACCCGCCATCCGGAACTCGCCGGCGACATGCTGAAGCTCGCGGGCCAACGAATGCGCTGGATGAACACTCAGCTCAACGAACAGGTGTTTCTGCCGATGCCTGTGAGGCTGGCGCGAAAATTGCTCTACCTCACCCCGGCAGACGGCAACGGCCAGCTGAGCCTGTCGCAATCAGAGCTCGCCGAATTTGTCGGCGCCACACGGGAAGCGGTTTCAAAGACCCTGTCGAACTGGCGCAAGGCCGGGCTGATTGAAATCAGCCGGGGCGGGTTGCTGCTGAAGGATCGGGGCGGGCTGGCCGTTCTGGCTGACCCCGAAGGGATCTGAGGTCTGGCGTCTCCGCTTTGACCGGGCCAGTGCAGGCGAAGATGGCCAGCTCCTCCACCTGCGCCCCCGCCTGCCCGTCCCGTACAGCCCGCCCCGTACAGCCCGTCCCGTACAGCCCGCGCGCGCGAGGGATCCGACAGACTGATGGGCGGCCTGACTGATGGGCGAACTGACTGATTGACGGACCAACTATTTTCACGCCCGCACACAAAACTTCACTCGAATGTGACCTCCTTCACAGTCGGCGGCGCCGGGGACTGACATAAGCGGGGCAAGGCGATCATTCTCCTATCCATCCCAATGATCGTCCGTCCCATCGTGAGCCAT
This sequence comes from Phaeobacter sp. B1627, assembly GCF_006265095.1. Classification (GTDB taxonomy): domain Bacteria; phylum Pseudomonadota; class Alphaproteobacteria; order Rhodobacterales; family Rhodobacteraceae; genus Epibacterium. The sequence goes on along the minus strand of NZ_VCNK01000001.1, from coordinate 262,864 downwards.
GTGTCCGCCCGACACATGGCTCTTTGGGGTCCGCCCCCCCGTGTTTTCAGCCCGCGTCCAGCCCCTCGCCCAAACCGAGCAGGACCGAAACAGCCGAGCCGCCCGCGCGCCCAAAGCCGCCTCATGTCAGGCAAATTACCGGCACACTACCGGCACATAAAAGAGGCCGACCCCAACCAAGGGACCGGCCTCTGGCAACCCGCGAATGGTCGGGATTACTCGTCGAGGTTCAGGGCCACAAACCGCGGCTCTCCGCCCCGGCGCACCATCAGGAAGATCGATTTTCTACCTGCGTCCCGCGCGGCCGAGATCTGATCCTCCAGATCCGAGATGGAGCCGAGCTTGGTCTGCCCCGCTTCGGTGATCACATCACCCGCGCGCAGACCCTTTTCCCAGGCCCCGGATGTCTCATCTACAGACAGGATCACCAGACCTTTGGTCCCCGCATCGAGGTTCAGTTCCTCGCGCATGTCATCGCGCACCGCACCCACCGTCAGCCCGAGCAGTTCCTTCTCGGTTTCATCCGGTGCCACATTGCCACCCTCAGATGATGAGGCATCCGCACCGACCGCATCTTCGCGCCGTCCGAGCGTCACCCGCAACGTCTCGGTCTTGCCATCGCGGAAGACAACGACACGCACCGTCTTGCCGACCTCTGTGTCGCCCACGCGCCGCACCAGTTCACGGGTATCCGCAACCTCGAACCCGTCGAAACTGGTGATCACATCACGGGCCAGCAAGCCTGCCTCTTTGGCCGGGCCTTCGGGCACATCGGTGATCAGCACGCCTTCGCTGTTGGCCATGCCGATTGCCTCGGCCAGATCATCGGTCACGTCCTGAATGCGCACCCCGAGCCAACCGCGACGGGTCTCGCCGAATTCCTTCAGCTGCCCGACCACTTTGGTCACAACATTCGACGCCATGGAGAAGCCGATGCCGATGGAGCCACCGTTGGGCGAGAGGATCGCCGTGTTCACGCCGACAACGTCACCGTCCATGTTGAACAATGGCCCGCCGGAGTTGCCGCGGTTGATCGCCGCATCCGTCTGGATGTAGTCGTCATAGCTGCCCGACAACGCCCGGTTGCGCGCCGATACGATCCCTGCCGAGAGCGAAAACCCCTGCCCCAGCGGATTGCCCATCGCCACGACCCAGTCCCCCACACGGGCAGTGTCGCTGTCGCCGAATTTCACAAAGGTCAGCGGCATCGGGGCCTCCACCTTCAAAAGTGCGATATCCGTGTTGGGGTCCGTGCCCACAACAACCGCCGGCAGCAGGTCCTGTGGCTGGCCATCGCCGGGGAAAAACTCGATCTCAATCTCGTCGGCGCCCTCGATCACGTGATTGTTGGTGACAATATAGCCATCTTCAGAGATCACAAATCCGGAGCCCAGCGCAGAAGAGCGGCGCGGCCGGTTCCCGCCCCGGTTGCGATCCTGAAACTCGCGGAAAAAATCCTCAAACGGCGAGCCTTCAGGGACGATGCCCTGCGGTTCCGTCCGGCCTTCGACCATGGTCGACGTGGTGATGTTGACCACGGCGGGGCTGACTTTTTCAGCCAGCGGCGCGAGGCTTTCGGGCCGGGCAGCGGCTGCCAGCGACTGCACAACCAGAAAAGCGGTCCCGAGGACCACCATCCAGAACAGGCGCCAGCCGGCCTGCGCAGGGTTCTGAGCCACTGCTTTGGTAGTTGAGATTGGATGCACGGACATACTCCTTGAATTGGCCTGTCAACTCTGTCTCCGTCCTGCCCGCCTGCAAAGCGGAATAGAACGACTTCGTGCCTCAGGCGCCGTAGCACGGAGATCCGTGGCCCCGGCACCTTGGGGTTCGGAAACTGTGCATTCAATGTAGTGTTTGCGTCGAAGGCCGCAATGGGCGTTGCAGTCATCTCAAATTGACGTGATGTCCGGTGAAGGCTTTGCGACTGCGCCCCTGGCGCAACAGGCGAAAACCCGCCCATGCCAGGCCGCAGAGTAGCGCAGATACGCCGGGGTTTCATTCTTGCCCCCTCCGGAGCAAAAACGAGGGCAAACGGCGACAGCAAAAGGCCGCCCCAACCGGAGCGGCCCTTCATTTTGTTCACCGTATCGCGTGGCCTTCAGGAATGACGGGAACGGCTGGCGTTTTGGCCTGACCACCCTGCGCCTTGCCCTGACCGAAGCGGCGGTTACTGACCTTCGGACTGGCCTTCGCTATGCTTGCCGTCAGAGGACTTCAGATAGTTGAAGAACTCGCTGTCGGGCGACAACACCAAGGAGGAATTGCCCGCCTGCAGAGAGCGCGAATAGGCCGTGAGACTGCGGTAGAATTCAAAGAATTCAGGGTCGCGGCCATAGGCCTCGGCAAAGATGTTGTTGCGTTCGGCATCTGCCTCACCCCGGATCACCTCGGCTTCGCGTTCCGCTTCGGAGACCAGCTCCACTTCGGTCCGGTCCGCCTGAGCACGCACCCGCTGGGCCGCTTCGTCACCGCGAGCGATCTCGTCCGCAGCTTCGCGTTCGCGTTCTGCCCGCATCCGCGCAAAGGTCGCCTCAAGGTTGGCCTGCGGCAGATCGGTGCGTTTCAACCGCACGTCAATGACCTCGAGCCCGAGCGCCTGAGCCTGGGTGATGGCGCCATTGCGAATCCGCAGCATCAGGGCCGCGCGGTCCGACGACAGGATATCGTTGGAGCTGACGGTACCCAGCACCTCGCGCGTCTGGTCGCGCATGATGTTGTCGAGCCGCGATTCGGCTGCGGCAACATTGCCCGCACCAACCGCCTCGCGGAAGCGACGCACGTCAACGATCCGGTAGCGCGCGAAGGCATCGACCACCAGACGGCGGTCATCCAGCGGTGTGACCTCCAGCGGCCCCACTTCGAGGCTGAGGATACGGTCATCGTATTTCACGACGTCGTCAATGAACGGCAGCTTGAAGGCGAGACCGGGATCTTCCTGCACGTTGACAACACGGCCAAAGCGCATCACCAGCGCCTTTTCACGCTCATCGACGATGAACAAAGAGGACAGGCCCGCGACGATCAGCGCGGCCAGAACAACCAAGGAAATGATGTTACGGTTCATCAGTTGTCTCCCGAACGGCGAATTTCATTGAGCGGCAGATATGGCACCACGCCCTGTCCGCTAACGCCACCGGCGGTGCTGTCCAGAATGATCTTGTCAACGCGGCCCAGCACCTCTTCCATGGTTTCGAGATAGAGCCGTTTGCGCGTCACTTCCGGTGCTTTTTCGTATTCGGTCAGAACCGCGGCAAAGCGCGAGGCCTCACCCTGCGCCTGGTTCACGACCTGCGCCCGGTAGCCTTCGGCCTCTTCCAGCGTCTGGGCGGCCTGACCGCGTGCGGATGCCAGTTTGCGGTTGGCATAGGCATCGGCCTGTTTCTCCAGACGGTCCCGTTCCTGACCGGCGGATTGCACTTCGCGGAAGGCATCCTTGACCGGTTCTGGCGGATCGGCACCGTCAAAGTTGATCCGTACCACGTTGACACCGGAGTTGTAGCTGTCGAGGGTCGATTGGATCAGCTCCTCAAGGCGCTGCGAGATGACGCCACGGTCCCGGTTCAGGATCGGCGCCAGCTCGGACTGCGCGATGATCTCGCGCATGGCCGACTCGGACACGGCCTGAATGGTGGCCTTGGGATCGCGCAGGTTGAAGAGGTATTGATCAGGGGCCGTGATGTTCCAGACCACCTGGAAGTCCACATCGATGATGTTTTCATCCCCCGTCAGCATCAGGCCCGCATCGGAGCCCCGCGCGCCGGTGCCGATGCTCTCGGTCTGCTCGACGCTGACCGGCACCACCTCATAGGTCACCAGAGGCCAGGGCGCAAAATTCAGACCCGAGTCGCCCACTGCAGAGAATTCACCGAGGAACAGTTCCACCGATTTTTCTTCGGTCTTGACGGTGTAGAAGCTGGCATAGCCCCACAGCAGCGCCGCGACCACCGCACCAATGGCCACACCGCCCCTGGTGAACAACGGGTTGCCGCCACCGGCGCCGCCGCCCGAAGAGCCACGACCGCCGCCCTTGCCGCCGCGTCCTCCCATCAGGACCCGCAACTGCTCCTGGCCCTTTTTCATCAGCTCGTCGATTTCGGGGATCTGGTTGTCATCCGGACGACGACCGCCGCCCCCGCCACCATTGTTTCCCTTGTTTCCTCCGCCGCCGGAGGAACCGCCGCCCCCCCAGGGGCCACCACTGTTCCCAGACATAAGTCTCCTATCCATCTTCCTCCGCCCATCCGGCGGGTGTTGCTTACTAACCTGTGATCTGAGCGCCCGAATTCAAGCGCCTGACCCCGATTGACGGCAGCGGACGCCTCAGAGCGTCCGTACCGGGGATTTCAGCGTGACCAATTCTTCCGACATGGTCGGATGAACTGCAACAGTGCGATCGAAATCTTCTTTTGTCGCACCCATTTTTACGGCGATGCCCACCAGCTGGATCATCTCACCCGCGCCCGGGGCAACGATATGACATCCCAGCACCTTGCGGGTCGCCTGGCTGACGATCAGTTTCATCAGCACCCGCTGCGCCCGTCCCGCAAAGGCCTGTTGCATCGGTTTGAAAGAGGTCGAATAGACCTCGATCGTTTCCTGTTCTGCGGCCCGCTCTTCCGACAGACCAATGGTGCCCATCTCCGGTTGGGTAAAGATCGCGGTCGGGATCAGCTCGTGATCTGGGCTGGTCGGGTTGCCATTGAACACCGTCTCGACAAAGGCCATGCCTTCGCGGATCGCAACCGGCGTCAGGTTCACCCGGTCCGTCACATCACCGATGGCATAGACCGACGGCACAGCGGTCTGGCTGTATTGGTCCACAACGATCTCGCCACCGCGGCCGCGCTCGATGCCCAGCGCCTCAAGGCCAAGATCGTCGGCATTGGGCTTGCGCCCGGTGGCAAACATCACCTGATCAAAGAGGCTCTCGTCACCATTGCTCGCCTTGACCCGGATCTTGTCACCCTCGCGGTGCATCTCCAGCACATTGGTGCCCAGCTTCAGGTCGATCCCCGACTGGATCATTTCCTCGGCCACCAATCCGCGCGCTTCGTCGTCAAAGCCCCGCAGGATCTGGGCGCCGCGATAGTATTGCGCCGTCTTCACCCCGAGACCATTCATGATGCCCGCAAATTCAGAGGCGATATAGCCACCGCCGACGATCAGGATGCTTTCAGGGAGCTTGTCGAGATGAAAGATCTCGTTCGAGGTGATCGCCAGCTCCGCGCCGGTGAACTCCGGCACCCATGGACGCCCACCGGTGGCGATCAGGATGTGCTTGGCGGTTTTGGTGGAGCCGTCAGACAGCGTCACCGTATGCGGGTCGGCCAGCGTGGCACGCGCATCAAAGCTCTCGACGCCCGCGTTTTTCAGCAGGTTGCGATAGATCCCTTCCAGCCGGTCCAGTTCAGAATGGAGCTTGGTCTTGAAGTGATCCCAGTCAAAGCCTTTGTTTTCCAGGTCCCAGCCATAGGCGCGGGCGTCATCCGCCATCTCCGCATATTCGGAGGCGAACACCATCAGCTTTTTCGGCACACAGCCCCGGATCACGCAGGTGCCGCCGTAGCGGTCTTCCTCAGCCAGAGCCACCTTCGCTCCGCCAGCCGCCGCGACACGCGCCGCGCGAACCCCACCGGAACCGCCGCCGATGACAAAGAGATCATAGTCAAAGCTCATATCCGTCGCCCTATCTTTGGTCTTGCGCGAGGTATCACACAGCGCGCTTTGAATTGCCAGTCTCGCAGGTGGTGGCAGAGCCTCCGGATTGAAACGCCCCCGGTGGTTTTGTCGCGAAAGCGTGAAGAGGAGGTGAAGGGCCGATCACGACCGGATACCGGACAGGCAGACAGGCAGGCACACACACGGGCATGCGGCACCAACCGGTTGCGGCAGAGGACAGACCGGCCCGAAGATTGGGCGGATACTGGGCAGTTATTGACCAGTTATTGGGCGGAGACGCGGCCCGCCGAAGGTTATTCGCTCAGGTCCTTGAAAAGATTGTCACTTTCGACAAAATCGATCCGGTCCGTTTCAATCGTGCCCTCATTGATATCGCGAACTTCGACCTTGCCATCCCCGTAGCCGATCACCACGGTATCGCACATATCGATAAAGAGACCGTTTTCCACAACGCCCGGGATCTGATTGACCACCAGCCCCAGCTGCCGGGGGTTGCCGATGCGCCTGAGGTGCAGATCGAGGATATGGTTCCCCTCATCGGTAATATAGGGGCGGGCCCCATCCATCCGCACTGTCACCGTGCGGCCCAGCACATCCATCGAGATCAGCGTTTCCTCCACCAGCGACTGGGTGGTCTGCCAGCCGAAGGGGATCACCTCGATCGGCAAGGGAAAGGCCCCGAGCGATTCGACCTCCTTTGCCTTGTCGGCAATCACCACCATCTGGTCAGAGGCCGAGGCGACGATCTTTTCCTGCAGCAGCGCACCGCCGCCGCCCTTGATCAGGTTCAGCTCACCATCGAATTCATCCGCTCCGTCAATCGTGAGGTCGAGCCATTTTGCCTCGTCCAGCGACACGATCTCAATGCCGACCTCCCGGGCCAGCTCTGCCGTCCGGATCGATGTGGGAACCCCTGTGATTTTCAGACCGTCCTCGCGCACCATCTCACCGAGGCAGCGCACCAGCCAGGCCGCAGTCGATCCGGTACCGAGACCGACCCGCATGCCGTTCTCCACCATGTCAGCGGCGCGTCTGGCGGCCACGAATTTTGCTTTGTCTATGGGCGAAAGCTCTCCGCTCATGGGGGACTGTCTCCGTTTGCAGGAACAAGCATTTTGCCACAGCAGTCAGATACCACAGCATGTTATGCGGATACCATAGGCGGTTTGAGGGGCCCATGCGAGGGCCGAAACACGCCCAGTTTCGGCAGGCCTGCCCTCTCACGCCTGCCCCCTCACGCCCACCAGCTGCCGCTCGGCAATCCGCCAAACAGCGCAGCCAGTGCGCGTTTCCTATCGGAAACGTCGGAAACGAACCTGTCCAAGACAGGCAGGAGCGATAGGATCGGACCATGACAGCCTCTCTTCGCCTTCACTACGCCCCGGACAATGCCTCGCTGATCGTGCGTCTGGCGCTGGAAGAGCTGCGCCTGCCTTATGTGACCCTGCTGGTGGACAGGCAGGCGCGTGCGCAGCAATCGCCGGAGTATCTGCGCCTCAATCCCAACGGAACCATCCCGGTGCTGGAAACCCCTCATGGTGTATTGTTTGAAACGGCAGCCATTCTGCTGTGGCTGGCGGACACAACCGGAAAGCTGGCCCCCAAACCACAGGATCCCTTGCGCGGCCCGTTCCTGAAGTGGCTGTTCTGGACCTCCAACACGCTGCACACGGATCTGCGCAGCTACTTCTATCCCGAAAAATTCATTGGCCCGAATCCGGCGGATCAATCACAACTGCGCCGCATATACCGAGACCGCCTTCGCGCCGACCTCCATATTCTCGAAGACGGTTTGCAACACACTCCGGGTCTTGCCGGCGCTGCAGAGCCCGGGCTTCTTGACCTCTATCTGCCCTGCCTGATGAGGTGGTGCCATCTCTATGCCAACCCGAATCCGCAACGCGTCCCCGACATCGCGCAGGATCCGGCCGACACAAAGCCGTGGTTCGACCTGACCGCCTTTCCCGTGCTCTTTGCCCTCTGCCGCAGGGCCGAAAGCCGCGCCAGCACCAAACGCGCCCAAATTGCCGAGGGTCTCGGCCCGACACCGTTCACTGCCCCCATCCTAGCCCTGCCTCCAGAAGGATCCGCGACCTAAATGTTTCTCTCCGTCTTCGATATGTTCAAGGTGGGTATTGGCCCGTCCTCCTCCCATACCATGGGGCCTATGGTGGCAGCCGCGCGTTTTCTGGACATGATGCGCGCCGCCCCGTTTGACTTTCGGGGGGTGCGGGCCTCGCTGCACGGATCGCTTGCCTTTACCGGCGTCGGCCATGCGACTGACCGTGCGACGATCCTCGGTCTGGCAGGGTTCAGGCCGGAAAGCTACGATGGCGAAAAAGCCGAGGCCACATTGGCCGCGATCCACGCCAGCAAGACCATTGTCCATGACGGCTCCCCTGACGATCTGGGATCTCTGACCTTCGACCCTGCAGCCGATATGATCTTTGACTACGATCATGTGCTGCCCGGTCACGCCAACGGCATGACCCTGATGGCCACGGATGCGCAGGGGGACGTCATGCTCCGCCAGGTGTTCTATTCGGTTGGCGGCGGGTTTGTGCTGACGGAAGAAGAACTCGCGCAGGGCAAGGCCACCGACGATGGTCCCCCGGTTCCCTTTCCGTTCAAATCTGCCGTGGAAATGCTGGAAATGGCGCAGCGCTCCGGGCTGAGCATTGCCCAGATGAAGCGCGCCAATGAAGTTGCACGCGGCTGCGAAGAGAGCCTCGCCCGGGGCACTGCCCGACTGTGGCAGGTGATGAACGACTGTATCAACCGCGGGCTGGAGCGCGACGGCATCCTTCCCGGTGGCCTCAACGTGCGCAGGCGCGCCAAGGGGATTTACGATGCGCTCATGGCTGAACGCGGCCTCAACCAATCCGCGCCGCATACCATCAACGACTGGATGAGTGTCTATGCCATGGCTGTGAATGAGGAAAATGCCGCCGGTGGCCAGGTGGTGACGGCACCGACCAATGGCGCCGCCGGTGTGCTGCCCGCAGTGCTGCGATACTATCTCGATCATGTGCCCGGCGCGTCAGAAAAACAGATCGAGGATTTCCTGTTGACCGCGGCCGCTATCGGCGGATTGGTGAAGTACAACGCCTCCATCTCCGGCGCCGAGGCCGGCTGCCAGGCAGAAGTGGGTTCTGCGGCTGCGATGGCTGCGGCGGGGCTCTGTGCGGTGATGGGCGGCAGCGTCGAGCAGGTGGAAAACGCAGCCGAGATCGCGCTCGAGCATCACCTCGGAATGACCTGCGATCCCGTCAAGGGATTGGTTCAGGTTCCCTGTATTGAGCGCAATGGCCTGGGTGCGATCAAGGCGGTTTCGGCCGCATCACTGGCCCTGCGCGGAGACGGCCAGCATTTTGTGCCACTGGACGCGGTCATAGAAACCATGCGGCAAACCGGCGCAGACATGCACGAGAAATACAAAGAAACCTCGCTTGGCGGCCTCGCTGTCAACGTGCCCAATTGCTGACGTCCGGGCGATCAGGCGATCAGCTCAGGCAACCAGAACACCACATCTTTGCTCTCGCGACTGAGGCCAACTATTGGCCTTCGGGTCTGCTCCCGCCCGTTTGCTCCGCTTTGCAAAAGCGGCCCCTCCGGTTGGGCCGGGCGCCGCGCGCGCCCCGACAGGGGCGCGCGCGGCGCTGGTCGCTTCGGGCATGGCCCGAAGCGAAACACCTCCGGTATTTGCATGGTACCCGTTGAACCCGATCGATTTGTGACCCTATCGCCCACTTGCCAAGATCAAAGGTGGACCCTAGCGTCCTCTCATGAGCCAAGCCTATCGACATGATACGGACCGTCCGCTTCTTGGCATCGCTTTGATGCTGGGGTTTTGCGCGGTTATCCCTCTGGGCGATGCCGTCGCCAAAATCCTGTCGAGCCGCATTCCAGTCGGACAAATCGTCTTCGCGCGCTTTGCTGTTCAGGCTGTGATCCTGTTTCCAGTTGCCCTGATCCTACGCATCCCGCTCCGCTTGGATCCGAAGCTCCTGCCCCTGGTCATTCTGCGCACATTGCTTCAGATGGCGGGGATCACATCGATGTTCATGGCGCTCAGGTTTCTCCCCCTGGCCGACGCCGTCGCGATCGCCTTCGTAATGCCTTTTATCATGTTGCTGCTCGGGAAATATGTGCTGCAGGAAGACGTGGGACTACGCCGCCTCGGCGCCTGCGTCATTGGCTTCACGGGCACGCTTCTGGTGATCCAGCCCAGCTTTTCCCAAGTCGGCGCCAACGCCCTTTGGCCCCTTGCCGTCGCCGTTATCTTCGCGCTGTTCATGCTGGTGACACGCAAGATTGCCCGAGACATTGACCCGATTGCGCTTCAGGCCCTCTCCGGCGGATTTGCCTGTACCGGGATGATCGCGCTGTTCCTCCTGGGCGTAGGCCTTTCCCTCACCGATTTCGACAGCGCTTCTCTGCCGCCGCCAGGGGACATGGATCTGCTGATCCTCGTCGGCATTCTTGGAACGGGCGCCCATCTGATGATGACCTGGTCCCTGCGCTATGCGCCGACCAGCACATTGGCCTCCATGCAGTATCTGGAAATCCCGGTCGCGGTCCTGGTCGGCTGGCTGTTCTTTTCTGAATTCCCCAATACCACATCCGCCTGCGGCATTGCGCTGACCACGGGTGCGGGCCTCTATGCAGTCCTGCGGGAACGACAGGCCAGCCGCGTCACGGGATCTGTTGGGCCGTCTCCAACCGCGACCGGCGCGCCAGCATCGCCGCAATAACCATGCCAAGGCTGTGGCGCGGCAAAATCGCGAGCAGCCCCGGGCCGTCGGTCTCAATCCGGATGGGGCCTGTGGCCCGGTTGGAGGTTCCGATCCGCGTCATCGGCGACAAAACAAGCCCGTCTACCGGCCATTCCAACCCTTGAGAGCGGCCCGTGACCACAGACAATGGAAACAAGGACACCACCGCACCGGGCTCCAAATCCACCTCCAGCGGTTCTACGACGTGGATCACGACCTCATTGGCGCCAATCAGGATGCAAGGAGGGACATGCGGTTGCGCCAACACATGCAAAGCCGCCAATTGGTGATCAAGCCGCGCGCCAAGAAAGCCGATCGCCAGCACCAGCGGTGCCTGTATCGCTCTCAGCGCCTTGTCGAAATCCGTGGTTTCCTGCTCCGCAACCAAATGCAGCAGACTCTGCGACAGGGTTGACCGGGCCTGCTCCGATATGGAGTCGAAATCGCCGATGACCGCCCTAGGTTGAGAGCCGAGGTAAAGAGCCCTGTCAGCGCCACCGTCCGCAGCAATCAGCATCGGCGCAAGCGAGAGGGCCTCCCTCAGGTCGGACACCGCCACCTCGCCGCCCCCGATCAGCGTCACCGGGGCTGTCTCATGAACAATCACCTTTTCCATGGGGGGATATCTCGCAGAAATGGAAACAAGCCACAATCTAAACACAAAATTATACGAACAATTGCTAGAATTGGGACCGAATTTGACCTTTCCACCCTTAAGTTAAACGGTACGACTCTGGTGAGGACGAACTGACCGATGGTGCAGAATAACAAAGTTTTAACCGTTTCTTACGGAACGTTTTCATGCACGCTAGAGGGGTTCGAGGACTCGTTTGGCACAATGAAGGCGATCGCGGAGTATTTTCGGGATCTTGCGGCAGACGACCGCTACTTCGGCGCGGAACCCCCGCAGCCGGACGCGGATATGCTGGCCCGGATCGCGCAACGTGAAATTGCCCGTCAGGTCGAGGCACGCAGCAGCGACGGTGGCATTCACCTGCGGGCGGCTGCCGCCGACGCCCCTGACATGGCGTCGGCTCATGCGGCTGATGCGCCAACTTCTGCACCTGTCCTGACGGCGCCCGCGCTGGGGTCTGCAGGCTCTTCCCACCCGGAGGAAGTGTCCCCGGTTACGATTTCAAACCCTGCTGCCCCCTCCCCCGTCGAAGCGCCCCCCTCAGCGGCACCTGCAGAGCCTGAACCTGGTCCAGCGATCCCTGCAGATCAAACGGCCGAGCGGAACGCGAAAGATCAAAGGGCCGAGCGGGACCCGGCAGATGAACAGCCTAGGCCGACAAAGTCCGACAGCATTCTCTGGGGCGTGCACACGAACCTCACGCCGACCACTGCGCCCGCCACGGCCGCGCCTGCTGCGGATTTGGGCGCCCCAGATATGCAGCATGCGGACTCCGTTGCTGCTGCTGCCGAGCGACCAGCCGCCGAGAGCATCGCCGCAAAACTACAGCGCATCCGGGCGGTGGTGGCCAAGACTCCGGTCGAGGATGAGGATTTTACCGAAGACGAACATGCCGACAGCTTTTCAGGCGACGAAAAATCCACCCTGGATGAGGTTCTGGCGCTGGATAGTCCGACCGAGGGCGGCTCACCGGATCCGGAAGAGATTGCGCATGACAATGAGGATTCGATCAGCGCAATGCTCGACCGGCTGAGCCTCCAGACCGAGGCTGAACCGGTTGCCCCGAAGACGGCAGATCGAAATGACACTGCCCGGCACTCCGGTCCGGATCAAAGGGCGTCGGGCACGGCATCAGGCGCCGAAGCGGCTCAACAGGACGTCGATGGCGATGTTGAGGCCGACAGCCAGACGGACCCTGCAACAGTCGGGGCAACAGTCGGGGCAACAGTCGAGACGGAGTCAGCTCCGGATGCCGATGCCGTTCCTTCCCCCGGCAATGAGCACCGCGCGACACAGACGCGCCCTGCTGCGTTGGCCGACACCACTGACAGCGTGGAGGCTCCGGCGATCACCAAGCCGGTCACCCCGAGACGGCCCGTAAAAGGTCGCATCATCCGTGTCAAACGTGCGCCGGTCGACAGCCCGGTGATCGACTCGACGGCGAAGGACGTGTCGGATCCAACCGCCGCCGCCATGCCCGTCTCCGAGACAGGCCCCGGGACAGCCCCCGAGCCTCCCGCCGTGGCCGCGACCGACCCGCCCAGACCCAGGCGCCCCCGTCCGCGCCCCGCTCCGCCGCCAAGCAGCCTGTCCGCGGACGACGAGGCCGAATTGCTGGCTGAGTTGGCGGCCGTGGAAGCGGAGCTTGTCGCGTCATCCGCCGCGTCACAGAGCGACGATGTGGACGATGCGGACGACGATACCGCAAGTGACATGCAAAGTGACATCGACGCGGCCGAAACCGATGGCGCGTTCCAGGCCGACGACATGCCCCTGAAATCGGGGCAGATCGCATCGACTGAGGCCGTCACCAGACCGGCTGTCCCGCAGTCTGACCAAAGCGCACGCGCGCGTCTGATCTCGGCCGACAGCTCCCCGGACGGAGACCTGTCGCGCCTGATGGCCACCGCCAATGACCGGCTGAGCGACGAACAAGCCGCGACCTCGCGCGCGACATACAATCAGTTGCGAGCGGCCGTCGCGGCCGCACAAGCAGACCAGGACGGCGGTGACGATGCCCGCCGCGAGGCCCGGGCGCGGGCGTTTCGCGAAGATCTGGCCAGCGTGGTGCAGCCCCACCGATCCCCGCGCCCCGAGGCCACAACGCGCAGCTCCCCGGACGGCACCGACCAAGGATCCCGCCTCGCTCCGCTGAAATTGGTTGCAGAACAGCGCATTGATGCCGCGACCGCCGAGGAGGTCTCTGTTTCACCTCCCGCACAGACCGAGGTGGTCAACGCGCCGAGCGCCTCTCCGGTGCGCCCGCGGCGTGTCTCCAGCACGATCCTGAAAGGCGATGAAGCGGAGGTCCCGCAGCAGCGATCCCAAGATGGCGCCTTTGCCAGATACGCCTCGGAAAACGGCGCCGTGGAATTACAGGAATTACTGGAAGCTGCGGCATCCTACATGAGCTTTGTCGAAGGGCGCGAGAGCTTTTCCCGTCCGCAACTGATCAACAAGGTGAGGATGCTGGAAGGCCAGGATGACTTCAATCGTGAGGACAGCCTGCGCTCGTTCGGGCAGCTTTTGCGCGAAGGAAAACTGAAGAAAGCGTCGAACGGCCGGTTTTCCGTATCCTCGCAAATCGGCTTTCGTCCCGGCAACCGGGCCGCCGGATAGGCCTGCGCCCCGGTGCGCCGCGTCCCGATCCGCCGCCTCCCGATCCGCTATGGGTCGCGCCGCGCCCCAGAACGCAGCCCTTGCGGGGCGGCGGCGTTCTGCGTGGGCAGAGGCCCCGCCCCGCCCGTCGGCCGCCGGTCAGAGCCGTCTCCGTCCCGTCAGAGCCGTCTCGGTGCCGAGTGCAAATCCAAGCCCACCACTCCACGACATTGCTATCATTGAGGGTTTTCGCTTTGGGCAAAGCCCAAAGCGACCGGCGCGGCGCCCCTGAAAGGGGCGCCGCGCCGGGCCCAACAAAGGGGATCAGTCCCATCGGGGCTGGGAGCCTTGGCGGGAGCCCCTCCCCGCGCGCCTATTTCCGATGCTCGTCATGCAGGGCATCCGGATCTTCCTTGCCGACCCCGCGGAACACAAATTTGAAGGGCAGGACCCAGATCACCCCCAGCGCCACATAGATCAATAGCTCCAACCACAAGGGCGGGCGATCAAGAAAGCTCAGAACCGTCACCGCCGCGACAATATAGAGCGGCATCCCGACCAGCAGGATAACCAACGCCCAGATCCTGCGGGCGCGATAGCTCAGCCCCTCAGACTCGGCCATCAGTCAGCAAACGGGTCGGTCACGAGAATCGTGTCGTCCCGCTCCGGGCTGGTGGACAGCAGGGCAACGGGGCACTCGATCAGCTCCTCGACGCGCCGCACATATTTGATCGCATTGGCCGGCAGTTCCGCCCAGGATCGCGCCCCTTCCGTCGACTCGCTCCACCCGTCCATCTCTTCGTAGATCGGGGTACAGCGCGCCTGCTGGTCGGCCGCCGTCGGCAGATAGTCCAGCCGTTCGCCGTCCAGCTCATAGCCGGTGCAAATCTTCAGCGTTTCAAATCCGTCAAGAACATCAAGCTTGGTCAGCGAAATGCCGTTGATCCCGGACGTCGCGCAGGTCTGACGCACCAGGCAGGCATCGAACCAGCCACAGCGGCGCTTGCGCCCGGTTGTGGTGCCAAATTCATGACCCCGCGTCCCAAGGCGGTTGCCATCCTCATCTTCCAGCTCGGTCGGAAACGGCCCCTCCCCCACACGTGTGGTATAGGCCTTCACGATCCCAAGCACGTAGTCGATGGAATTCGGGCCGATGCCCACCCCGGTTGCGGCCTGGCCCGCGATCACATTCGATGACGTCACATAGGGATAGGTGCCAAAATCGATGTCCAGCAACGCGCCCTGCGCGCCTTCGAACAGGATGCGCTTCCCAGCCTTGCGTTTCTCGTTCATCACCTTCCAGACAGGTGCCGCGAACGGAAGAATTTCAGTGGCGATCTCTTTCAGCAGGGCAATCAGAGCGTCGCGGTCGATCGCCTCAACGCCCAACCCCTTGCGCAGCGGGTCGTGATGCTGCAGCGCACGGTCCACGCGTGCCTCCAATGTGGCGTGATCGGCCAGATCCGCGACACGGATCGCACGGCGCCCCACCTTATCTTCATAGGCCGGGCCAATACCGCGACCGGTGGTGCCGATCTTGGTGCCCTTGGACGCGGCCTCTTCACGCGCGCGGTCCAATTCGCCATGAAACGGCATGATCAGGGGCGTGTTTTCCGCAATCATCAGGGTTTCGGGCGTGATCTCCACCCCCTGCGCGCGCACCGTCGCGATCTCCTTCAGCAGATGCCACGGGTCAAGGACCACACCATTGCCGATCACCGACAGCTTTCCCCCGCGCACCACACCGGAGGGCAGCGCGTGCAGCTTGTAGACCTTGCCATCGATAACGAGCGTGTGGCCCGCATTGTGACCGCCCTGAAACCGCGCGATTACATCTGCACGTTCGCTGAGCCAGTCAACGATCTTGCCTTTTCCCTCATCGCCCCATTGGGCGCCGACAACGACAACATTGGCCATATCCGGTCCTTTGCATGCGGGTTCAAATCCAGAGCCCCGTATAACGAGGCCCTTCGTGCGATGAAACAGCAATTTAGCCTCACCGCCAGTTTGCCCGAGGCAAAGCCGGTGGTTCAGGGTCCGCGTCCCCGGCTTCCCGGGCGCGAGATTTCACGGAATTATCCCTTGCCCGGCCCTTTGGCCTCGCGCAGAGTTTTCCCCATATCAGTCCCGGACCCCAGATTACTGTCCCATTTTGACCGGAGCTTTTACGATGCCGATATCCATAGACGATTATTTTCAACGGGAAATCATCAAGAATGCCCGCGCCGCTCAGCAAGCGATCAGGGAGATCAGCGACATGCCGCGCGCCCTGGTCAAATCAGAAATGCACGCGCTGAACGACAAGCTCCACAAGATGAGCCACCCGATCACGCACCTCCATCTGAAAAAGAGCATCAACGGTGGCGGCACTTTGACCCATGCGGCGACGTCAAAGGCCGCTGCCGCCATCCTGAACGCCCGCGAGTTTCGCAGTTTCGCAGCAAAACAGGTGAATTCCTGTTTCAAATCGCGCTTGTTGTTCAAATCGAATCCCGATCTGGCCCGCGCCTTCTATGAGGCCACCCTCACCGGGGAAATCTCCCGACAGGGCAAAAAACTGATGGCCAAGGGCGAGCTCGTGGACAAATTTGACTTTCGGTTCGACTGGCTTCCGAAGGATCTGACGGTGCGTGGCGCCAAGCTGCGGCTGGCCGGCAATATCGCCTGGGTGGCGCAGGAAATGGGCCTGTTGAAACCCGTGAAGCTCAAGGTCGTGTTTGTCGGCCCGGTCAAATAGCCCCCGCTTTCGCCCATCCCCCTTTCGCCCGGTTCGCGGCGTTGGCCGACACCGCCTGTGGACATATCCTGTGACGGGTCCTGTGGCCGTTCCTGCGCCGGTCGGTGGCCGCCGCAGGCCGTGGTTGCAACTCCGCCCTTGCCCCGCCCGGCAATCTTGCCTATGAACCGCCCGATACTCAGCCAACAGCCGCAGGGTCCTATGCAAAACGTCGTTCTCATCATCCATCTTCTTCTGGCGCTCGGCATCATTGCCGTTGTTCTGCTGCAACGCTCGGAGGGCGGTGGCCTTGGCATGGGTGGTGGCGGTGGTGGCGGAGCCATGACCGGGCGCGCGGCCGCAACCGCGCTGAGCAAGATCACCTGGTTTCTGGCCATTGCCTTCATCGGCACGTCGATTACGCTGACGGTTCTTGCCGCACGCAATTCTGCCGGATCGTCGATCACCGACAGCCTGACAGTCCCGACCGCCGATGGCACACCTGCCGCGCCGACCTCGCCTTTGGGCAGCGACCTTTTGCCGCCGAGCCAGAGCGAAAACGCGCCCTTGGTGCCCAGCGCCGACTAACCCACAAAACCTAGACAAGCTTTCGGGAACCGTAACAGCATCTTGCGGTTCCCTTGCGCATGCGTTGCGAATCTGATAGCTGTGAAGCCCCGTGATGCTGCGGTTTTTTGAACCGCCGGGCAGCTCATCGATCCGGGAGTCCGGATCGTATCTGAACCGACTTGGACCTGACACGATCTCACGGGGGCAGCCGAAAACATGGCGCGTTTCATTTTTATCACTGGCGGTGTTGTTTCATCACTGGGCAAGGGGCTGGCGTCTGCCGCTCTTGGCGCGCTGCTGCAGGCCCGGGGCTACTCCGTGCGATTGCGAAAGCTGGATCCCTATCTGAACGTCGATCCCGGCACCATGAGCCCCTTTGAACACGGCGAGGTCTTTGTCACCGACGATGGTGCTGAAACCGATCTCGACCTTGGTCACTACGAGCGGTTCACCGGCGTGCCGGCGCGCAATACGGATTCCATCTCGTCGGGGCGAATCTACACCAACGTGCTGGAAAAGGAACGCCGCGGCGACTACCTCGGGAAAACCATTCAGGTGATCCCCCATGTCACCAATGAGATCAAAGACTTCATCTCCATCGGAGAGGATGAGGTCGATTTCATGCTGTGTGAGATCGGCGGCACCGTGGGCGATATCGAAGGTCTGCCCTTCTTTGAGGCCATCCGCCAGTTTTCGCAGGACAAGCCCCGTGGCCAGTGTATCTTCATGCATCTGACGCTGCTGCCCTACATCAAGGCGTCGGGCGAGCTGAAGACGAAACCGACACAGCACTCGGTGAAGGAGCTCCGCTCGATCGGCCTGGCGCCCGATATCCTCGTGTGCCGCTCCGAAGGTCCGATTCCCGTCAAGGAGCGCGAAAAGCTGGCGCTGTTCTGCAACGTACGCGCCGACAGCGTGATTGCCGCGCAGGATCTGAAATCGATCTACGAGGCACCGCTGGCCTATCACCGCGAGGGTCTTGATCAGGCGGTGCTGGACGCGTTTGGCATAGCCCCTGCCCCGCGCCCGGTTCTGGACCGCTGGGAGGATGTGGCAGACCGCATCTACAACCCCGAAGGCGAGGTCAAGATCGCCATTGTCGGCAAGTACATCCAGCTCGAGGACGCCTATAAATCCATCGCCGAGGCCTTGACCCATGGCGGCATGGCAAATCGGGTGAAGGTGCGCATCGAATGGGTCGATGCAGAGCTGTTCGACAAGGAAGACGCCACTCCGCACCTCCAAGGGTTTCATGCGATCCTGGTGCCCGGCGGCTTTGGCGAACGCGGCACCGAGGGCAAGATCAAGGCGGCGCAATACGCCCGCGAGCACAAGGTGCCCTATCTGGGTATTTGCCTCGGCATGCAGATGGCGGTCATCGAAGCCGCGCGCAATGTTGCAGGAATCGCCGAGGCCGGTTCGGAGGAATTCGACCACGAGGCCGGCAAGAAGCGGTTCGAACCGGTGGTCTATCACCTCAAGGAATGGGTGCAGGGCAACCACAAGGTCAACCGCAGCGCCGAGGACGACAAGGGCGGCACCATGCGCCTTGGTGCGTATGATGCGACCCTGACCGAAGGCTCGAAGGTGGCAGAGGTCTATGGCACCACCGCGATCGAGGAGCGTCACCGTCATCGCTATGAAGTGGACATCGCCTACCGCGAAAAGCTTGAGGCCTGCGGTCTCAAGTTCACCGGAATGAGCCCCGATGGCAGCCTGCCGGAAATCGTCGAATGGACAGATCATCCTTGGTTCATTGGTGTTCAGTTCCACCCGGAGCTGAAATCCAAACCGCTGGACCCGCATCCCTTGTTCAAGGATTTTGTCCGCGCGGCCAAGGAAACATCCCGTCTGGTCTGACCCGCGCAGGCCATGGCCCGTGACACACAGCATCCGCCGACCGAGATCGGCTGCAATCTCGCTGCAATACAGCTGGGCGCCCCATCGAGGGCGCCCTTTTCTGTTCACGAGAGACGGCCTGATCATCCCTCCGTCCTGCGGCTTTCGCCGAGGTCCCCCTGGGATCTCGGCAATTGCGTGGCATTTTGCGTTGTTCTTGTTCCCGTTAGCAATTTGGCAGTTCATTTTCTCTAGGGTCCGATTCAAGACGACCACCGAAGCCAGGCCAGGACGGCCAGTGGAGACGACGATATGCCAGAAACCGGCAAGGAGCCTCGGGAGGAATTCCCGGTCATCGGAACAGAAGAAGTTCCGGCAGTGTTCTTTGACGGAGACACGCTCTTGCTGTGTTACGAAATCGCCCCGATTTCCGGCGGCGGGCTGGCCATTCTCGAATTTTCCGAAGTGTTGGAGTTCAGGGTCGATCCAATGAATGTGGACGAACTCTCCGACTCTCCCTATCCGGTGTCCGCCTGGAACGTGACCGAGATCTGCGGCAGCGAAAAAGCCGCGCGATGGGCCGCCATGGATGCGCGATACTGGAGCCTGTCGTTCACGGATATGACCATCACGGTGTTGTTCGACACTGTCCGCCTCGCAGGGCGCACCCGTGAAACGCGATCCCCTCACTCGGCCCTGCGGCACTTTATCGGCTCGGCGGCATGCGCGGCTGCCTGACGGCAATCTGCGCCCGATTGTCCAGCCCCCCTCTGGCACCCCGATCTTTGTGACACGGCGATCTCTGTGACACGGCGGGAGGGCCAGCCCTGCATGCGGTCTCCCACCGCCCGGCAAAGCCTCTGTTGTCGCCCAATCGCCTGGCCCGTGGATGCCATTGCCAGCCCCTCCGGAGATCGCCTGCGGCTTTACTGGTGTCACCGAAACCAGCAGGCAGTGACGCCAAATCCCTCTTTCCGCACCATACCCCCTCACGTTAGCGCAACCATCTGAATACATTTGTTGTTTCTGTCACAAGCGCCGGTATAGAAGAGGCGACAATACTACTTTTTTATTTCCGAAGGAGGCCGCGCGTCATGGTCAAAGACACCGCAACCCATGAGCAACAGTTCGACCGGATCGCAAACGGAAAGGGGTTCATTGCCGCGCTGGATCAATCCGGCGGCTCCACCCCCAAAGCCCTGCGTCTTTATGGCGTGCCGGAGGATGCCTATTCCGGCGATGAGGAAATGTTCGCCGAGATCCAGAAGATGCGGACCCGGATCATCACCTCTCCGGATTTCAACGGCGACAAGATCCTTGGCGCGATTCTATTCGAGAAAACAATGGACGCCGCCATCGATGGCACCCCGGTTCCCCAGTTTCTGTGGGACAATTGTGGCGTCGTGCCCTTTCTGAAGGTCGACAAGGGCCTGGAGGATGAGGCCGACGGTGTCCAACTGATGAAGCCGATTGCCGGTCTTGACACGCTCCTTGATCGCGCGATCGCGGCCGGGGTCTTCGGGACCAAGATGCGCTCTGTGATCAAGGAGGCCAACGCGGTCGGCATCAAACGCATCGTCGCTCAACAATTCGAGATCGGACTGCAGATTGCTCAGGCAGGTCTGGTGCCGATCATCGAACCCGAAGTCGACATTCACTCCGCCACCAAGGCGGATTGCGAGACCATCCTGAAGGCCGAAATCGAAGCTCAGCTGGATGCTTTGCCCGCAGGCACCAAAGTGGCGCTGAAGCTGACCATCCCCACCGTTCCCGAACTCTATGACAGCCTTGCCGAGCACGATGCGGTCGTGCGCGTGGTTGCGCTCTCGGGCGGATATTCGACGGATGAGGCCTGCGCGCTCCTGTCCAAGAACAAAGCGATGATCGCGTCCTTCAGCCGCGCCCTGACCGAAGGGCTCAACGCCGCGATGTCCGATGCACAATACCACGCGGCCCTTGGCTCAAACATCGACAAGATCTATCGCGCCTCGCTGTGAGCGCGACAATCGGGCGGTGACCCGGTGTGAGAAGGGGCCGCCCCGCCAGGCTTGGCCCCTCTTTCCGTCCCCCGCCGCTGCCGTTCTTGGGTTCGCGCGCGCCCGTGTTCAGCTCCCCGTGATCAACTCCCCTGTAATCAGCGCCCCGTGATCAGCGCCCGTTGACTGTCGTCGCCACAGGTCGGCGCGCCCCGGTGGCGCCGACCTGAACCGAATGCCCCCTACTCAAAGACGGGCCGCCGGTTCTGCATATTGGCCATGACAACTTCGGTCTGCTCCGGCTTTCCGATCAGCTCCGCCTGTTCCGCACTCTCCCGCAACAGCACCTCGGCCTCCGATGCGCCGCTTTCTGCATAGCTGATCAATCTCTTGGCGGCGCGGATCGCCCTTGGCCCTTTGGATGCGATCTCCAGCGCGAGCGCCTCAGCCCGCGCGAGGGGAGCGTCGTGGATCTCCGTCACCAGCCCCCAGAGGGCAGCCTGCTCCGCCGCGACGGGCGTGGCGGTATATGTCAGCTGGCGCAGCACATCAGAGCGCAGCAATCGTGGCAGCAGCGCCATGCCGCCCATATCGGGAACCAGCCCCCATTTCATCTCCATGATGGCCAGTCGCGCATCCGGCGCTGCGATGCGGATATCCGCCCCCAGCGCGATCTGCAGACCGGCGCCATAGACCGCCCCCTGCAAGGCCGCGATCACCGGGATTTCCAGATTGCGCCAGATCATCGCAACGGCCTGAAAATCATTGGAGTCGCCTTCGGTACGTTGAAGGATCCAGTCGTTGTCCCGCATCTGCCCCATAGCCGCAAAGCTCATGACATCAAGGCCCGCGCAAAAGCTCTTGCCCGCTCCGGACAGCACCACCGCACGGGCATCGGAGGCCGCAACCGACTTGCCCGCGGCAATGATCGCCTTCAGCATTTCACCGTCGACCGCATTCATTTTATCGGCGCGGGTCAGCATGACATGCGCCACGTGATCGCGAAATTCGACAGAAACGCGGCCCTCGCCCTGCGTGTCGTCGGGATTTGAGTTCTCTGCCATGGGTGCGTCTCCTCCGAAATCGCATGGGTCCGGGCAGCTTGCCGCGCTTCGCGATGCCTTTCCAGCCTGACGCGAGGGCATGACGATGATTGTGGCCCCTTGCCCGCCGCTGCGCCGCCGGATAGGTCTTGGCGCATGACTGATATGCGCCAAACCCCGCTCGCCCAATCCCTGCCCGCATCGGTTCCATTCGTGGGACCCGAAACCCATGAGAGGGAACGTGGAAAGCCGTTTGATGCACGTCTCGGTGCCAACGAGAACCTCTTTGGTCCCTCGCCCAAGGCGATAGCCGCAATGGCGGCCTCTGCAGGCGAGATCTGGAAATATGGCGATGCGGAAAGCCACGATCTGCGACAGGCGCTCTCCGCACTGCATGACGTAGCGCCCGCTCATATCATGGTTGGCGAGGGGATTGATGGGCTCCTCGGCTATCTGGTCCGGCTCTATGTCAGTGCGGGCGACGCGGTCGTGACCTCGCTCGGCGCCTACCCGACCTTCAACTACCACGTGGCCGGTTTTGGCGGGGTGCTGCACACAGTGCCCTACCGCGAGGATCACGAAGATATTGCGGCACTGATGACCCGTGCGCAGGAGGTCGGCGCGAAATTGGTATATCTCGCCAATCCCGACAACCCTATGGGAAGCTGGCATCGCGGTGCCGATATCGTGGCCGCACTGGACGATTTGCCCGAGGGCAGCCTGCTGGTACTGGATGAGGCCTATGTGGAATGCGCCCCCGAGGGCACTGCAGCGCCAGTCGCGATCACCGACCCACGCGTGATCCGCATGCGCACCCTGTCAAAGGCCTACGGCATGGCTGGCGCGCGCGTCGGATACGCCCTTGGCGCGCAAGAGGTCATCGAAGGCTTCCACAAGGTGCGCAATCATTTCGGAATGAACCGTACGGCGCAGATTGGCGCGACCGAAGCGATCAAGGACCAGAGCTGGCTCGCCCATATCCAGGCAGAGATCTCAACGGCCCGCGATGAAATTGCACGGATCGCGCGGGAGAACGGCCTGCGGCCTCTGCCTTCCGCGACAAACTTTATCGCCATCGATTGTGGCAGTGACGGCGCCTTTGCCAAGGCGGTACTGGATCAGCTGGTCACCCGTGGCGTCTTTGTCCGGATGCCATTTGCCGCGCCGCAGAATCGCTGCATTCGCGTCAGCTGCGGCCCGAAGGCCGCACGGGAGAAGTTCGAAGCCGTGCTCCCGGTCGCACTTGCAGCGGCCAGATCGCAAAGGTGACGGAAAATATCTGGTTTCCGGGGGAAAAATTCTCCGGAGATTGGACGGGATTTACCGGTGCTTTACCTCTCCGCATATAGCGTGGCGCCAACTGCCTGGCTGGAGGGGAGATATGAAGAACATCAATGGACAACGGGATTATACTGAAGCCCTCAGTGCCACGCTCAGCTTTCTCGCCGTGAACCTGCTTTGGATCTTCTTTGCGGTTTGGCTGCTCTACGGAATCGTACCCGTCCTGCTGTTCGCGATTGTGATGAACCACATGATAAACCGGCTTGAGGCGCGCCTGCTGGTTGCAGAGCGCCGGGTCGACCGAAAAATCTAGACAGAAGCGGCCAGACGGCGAGTCCAGGACACAGGCCTGTCACAATCGGGCATGAGATCCGGCGGTCTCAGATGCTCGCGGGGTGATCACTGCTTCCGCTTTGGGATCGCTCGTCCTTGTTGACCGCCCATCCTTGTTGACCGCGCCTGCTTGACCGCTCGCCTACTTGATCGTGCACCTTCTTGATCGTGCACCTTCTTGACCACGCTCAACGGACAAACGACAGGCGGCAACACAGGGGAAAACACAGGGGAAAACACAGCGGGAAACCTGGACGAACCGACCACTCCACACGCACGAGATGGCCAAAGCTTCGGAGCATGGCCACCTCGATCTGTCAGCCCCTAGCGCGCATGGACGCCCGACAACACATTGGACGCCGCATCCAGCGCCCCCCGGCCATGTGGCAGGTTCAGCGCCTTCAATCCGGTATCGATCCCGCCCAAAAGGCCCATGATCATGTGGCCATTGACATGCCCCATGTGGCCAAGGCGGAAAAACCCGTGCCATTCCGGCGTGTTCGGGTCTGCCATGCCGAGACCTATTCCCAATGTCAGACCAAGGTTGTCTTCGAGCCAGCTGCGCAGGTCGGTCGCGCCGGGGGACGGCAGCCTGAGGGCCGTTACCGCATGCGAGCGCAAGCCGGGATCCGCGACATTCATGGCCAGCGCCCCGCCGTCCGCCCAGACATCACAGGCGGCCCAGATCGCGCGCGCCAGAATTTCATGACGGGCCCAGACCTGCTCTATTCCCTCGGCATGGATCAGATCGAGCGCCGCGCGCAGCCCGTATAGATGGTGCGTCGGTGCCGTGCCGCCAAAAAACTGATAGAACCATTCCGGATGCGCCCGCGGGACCCAATCCCAATACCGGCTGACGCGGGACAGACCGGATCGCGCCTCTGCCGCCTTGTCATTGAAGAACACAAACGAGATCCCCGCAGGCACCATCAGCCCCTTCTGACAACCGGTCACCATCACATCCACGCCCCAGGCGTCCATTTCGAACCGGTCACAGCCCAGCGAGGCGATACAATCCGCCATCAACAATGCAGGGTGTCCCGCCGCATCCATAGCGTCGCGCAATGCACTGATATCGTTACGGATAGAGGTCGATGTATCCACATGAACGCCCAGAACGGCCTTGATCTGATGGCCGGTATCCGCGCGCAGCCGGTCTGACACGCGGGCCATATCGAAGGGCGCCTGCATGCCAAAATCGAGCACTTCGATTTCGACCCCCAAGGCCTGGGCCATCTCGCTCCAGCCAAAGGCAAACCGCCCCGATGCCGGAACCAGGACCTTGTCACCTTCCTGCAGCGTGTTCGACAGCGCCGCCTCCCAGGCGCCGTGCCCATTGGCGATATAGATCGCCACGTGATGCTCCGTGCGCGCCACCCTGCGCAAATCACCCGGCAGGGTGTTGGTCATGTCGACCAGTTCACCTGCGTAAATATTGGGCGACGCACGGTGCATGGCCTGCAGAACCTGATCGGGCATCACCGAAGGCCCCGGAATCGCCAGATATGACCGCCCAGACGAGAGTTTCACAGAATCGCGCATATTCGAATGTCCTGACAAGACCCCATACAGGCAAGCCACGGGCAGGTGCGCCCGGCCTTTCCCCGCATGGGATAAGTTCAAAGTCCGCGCAGACTACCGAAGCGCGGGCCAAGGTCAATCACCCCGCAGGCCTCCAACCCGTTGCTTGCACCCGGCGAAGGAGCTGCTTAAATGTCGGAACTTGTCGCATAAATTACGATCACACAGCACCAGACGGCACCGGGGACACCAGCAATGAGCACTGAATACACCTCCTCCCGCGTGTTGATGCGTTGGCTCTGGCGCGGATATCTGCGCCACCACATCGGGCTTTTGTCGATCGCCCTTGTCTTCATGCTGATGGAAGGTGCCTCCGTTGGTGCGCTCAGCTACATGATGCAGCCGATGTTCGATTTGGTGTTCGTCGATGGCAGCAGTACCGCGCTGGTCTGGGTCAGCCTGGCGTTTTTCGGCATTTTTCTGCTCCGCGGGATCAGCTCCGTCACCCAGAAAGTGATCCTTGCAACCATCAACCAGCGCTCCGAGGCCCATATGCGGACCGATATGCTGGACCGGCTGATCCATCAGGACGCGAGCTTTCACCAAAACCATCCGCCCGGATTTCTGATCCAACGGGTTCAGACCGATGTGGCGGCCATCAATCAGGTCTGGCAGGCGCTGATCACCGGCTCTGGCCGCGACGTGGCACAGTTGGTGGCGGTTCTCGGGGTCGCGATCAGCGTGGACTGGCGCTGGACCGCGATCATGCTGGTTGGGGTCCCGGCACTGGTGCTGCCGCTGTCCATCGTACAGCGCTACGTGCGCAAAAAAGCCAGCCAGGCCCGCGACCTCGGAGCGGTGCAGGCCACGCGGCTGGACGAGGTGTTCCATGGCATCGTCCCGATCAAGCTGAACCGCCTCGAAACCTATCAGACCGGCCGCTACCGGGCCGCCACATCGGCCTTTGTGCGCGCGCAGATCCGGGCGGCCTTCGGGGCCTCCTCGACCTCGGGCCTGGTGGACCTGATGGCGGGGGTCGGGGTCATGTGTGTGATCCTGTTCGGGGGCCGTGAAATCATCGAAGGGGAAAAGACCGTCGGCGAATTCATGAGCTTTTTCACGGCCATCGGTCTCGCCTTTGACCCGATGCGCCGCCTGGCCTCCATCATGGGGATCTGGCAGGCCGCCGCCGCCGCCATGGAACGGATCAAGGAGCTGATGGAAGCGCCAATCACTCTGCTGTCCCCGCCTGATCCGAAACCGACGCCACAGGGCCTGCCGGACATCCGCCTGTCCGGGGTGAACCTGTCCTATGGGGAAGCGCAGATCCTGCAGGATCTGTCCCTGCACGCCGAAGCGGGCCAGACAACCGCGCTGGTCGGCGCATCGGGGGCCGGGAAATCCACGATTTTCAACTTGTTGACCCGGCTTGTCGACCCTCAGGAGGGGTCGATCACCCTGAACGGCGTCGAAGTGCGCGACATCGATCTCGGCGAGCTGCGGGATCTGTTTTCCGTCGTCACCCAAGATGCGCTGCTGTTTGACGAAACGCTGAAGGAAAACATCCTTCTGGGCCGAACGGATGTCACCGAGGACCGGCTGCGCGAGGTGCTGGATGCGGCTCATGTCTCCGATTTCCTGCACAAGATGCCAGAGGGGTTGGAAACCCGGGTCGGCCCACGTGGCTCTGCTCTGTCCGGCGGCCAGAGGCAACGGGTGGTGATCGCGCGGGCAATCCTGCGCGACACGCCGATCCTGCTGCTGGATGAAGCGACCTCGGCCCTCGATGCCCAATCAGAAACGGTGGTGCAGAAGGCGCTGGAAAAATTGTCGGGCGGCCGCACTACGCTGGTGATCGCGCACCGCCTGTCCACAATCCGCTCCGCCGACAAGATCATTGTCATGGAACGTGGCAGGGTGATGGACGAGGGCCGCCACGAGGAGCTTCTGTCCCGGGGCGGCATATACGCCGATCTCTACCGGTTGCAGTTTCAGGACGGCAAGACCCTGGTCGATACCGACGGCGTTCAGGCGCAGGTCGCACGCGGGAGAGGGTCACAGCCGGACGGGGAACAGCCGGGCCTGCTGCGCCGCTTTGCCCGTCGCATGTTTGGCTGACCGTCTCGCTCACACCTGGCTTGCAGTTTGGGGGACTGCTTGCTCAGATGAGCGCTTGAACTTTGCCGGGCCCGGAGTCACATCTTGGTCACATCTTGGGTCCGACACCCTGTCCGATCCGAAAGGGAGAGCAAAATGTCCGACCGCCGCATCCTTCGCCTCAGTGGCCCCGACAGTCACACGTTTCTGCAGGGCTTGGTCACGAATGATGTCAAAAAGCTGGATCAAGGTCTCGTCTACGCTGCCCTTCTGACGCCGCAGGGAAAATATCTGGCGGATTTCTTTCTGGTTCCCTGCGCGGACAGCGACGCGGTGCTGCTGGATGTCGCGGAGGACCTCGGGGATGGGGTGCAGAAACGGCTCTCCATGTACCGTCTGCGGGCCGATGTCACGATCGAGGCCACCGGCCTTAAGCTGCGTCGGGGCACGGGTGCGCCACCGGAGGGGGCCTTTGCCGATCCGCGCCACGCGGCGCTCGGTTGGCGGCTCTATGGCGATGAGTCTGGCGATGACGGAAGCGACTGGGACGCCATACGCGTGGCCCATTGCATCCCGGAAACAGGGGTGGAATTGACGCCCGACAGCTACATCCTCGAGGCGGGCTTTGAACGGCTCCATGGGGTGGATTTCCGCAAGGGCTGCTATGTCGGTCAGGAAGTGACCGCCCGGATGAAGCACAAGACAGAGCTCCGCAAAGGGCTGCAGCAGGTCAAAATCGACGGCCCCACAGAGGACGGTCACACAGAGGACGGTCACACAGAGGTCGGGGCCGAGATCACGGCAAATGGCAAGGCGGCAGGCACGCTGTACACCCAGTCCGGTGGAGCGGCGATTGCCTATCTGCGCTACGATCGGGCAAAAGGCCCGATGAAGGCCGGAGCGGCGACCGTGACATGGCCAAATCCCGGCTAGGCGGCTGTCTGTGCCTTTGTGCTGCGAGGGGGCGACCGGCGTTGTGACCTGTCCTCTGATAGCGATTTGTTCAAGCCTCAGCGCTAGTGTCTGCATATTCGCCCGAATCTGGGCAGAATGAGTTCGGACACGAGGGATAGATTCATGATTTTGCGCGCAATGGCATTTGCCGCCATTCTGGCCCTGACCGGTTTTCAGGCCGGAGCAGATGAATATTGGGAATACGGCGATTGGCGGGTCAATATTTCCGACCAGAGAACCGACGGTGGCTATCGGCGGTATTGCCGCGCCAGCACCGGCGGCGATGGCATGCCGGTGATTTGGCTGGAAATCAGTGACGGGGACGCAGGCCCCCCGCATGACTACCCCGCCCCCACCTACGCCACATCCGCCCCGCGCGGCTATCGCACGCAGATTGGCAATGCGCAGGGGGTGGCCTTCGTGTTTGATCAGCAGGGTGTGTTCTTTGGCGTTGCCGATGGCGGGATCGACAGCGAGGGCATCGCCTGGGCCAACGCCAGCCCGCGGTGGCAGGACGTCAGAAATATGCTGCTGTGGATGCGGGTTGCTGACCATATGGAAGTGCGGGGGCTCGACGCGTTTCATGCCAGTACCCAGGTCTATGTCGCCTCCATGCGCGGCTTCACGGCGTCCTACGGCAAAATGATGGACAGCTGCGGCCATTCGATCGAAATCCCCCGGTAGCGTCGCCATCCGCCTGCAACACCCTGGGCCTGCCGGATCACATGACACATGACGCCCGGCCTCGCCTGAGCGGGGGGCTCCCGCCCGTCTTCGAGGCCGTTCCGGCCACTCATCCCGTTGGGCCGAGCGCCGCTGACGCGGCGTGCGCCCGCGTAGCCGCTACCCTGCCAGACAGAGCAGCGGCAGGAACATGCGGCGGCCTGGTGGCCCATTTGTCACCGGAGGGGGCGGGTTTTGACAAGATAACCCCGGCACCGAAGTGTCGGGGTCTGGAAAAGATACCCTACAGCGGGGCTGTATACGCGGGTCCGGATCAGGCGCGCTCGGAATATTCCATGGTCTCGGTATTCACCACGATCATCTCATCCTGTCCGACAAAGGGCGGCACCATGACCTTCACCCCATTGTCGAGGATGGCGGGCTTGAAGGAATTCGCAGCCGTCTGCCCCTTCACCACCGGTTCGGTCTCCACGATCTTGCAGGTGACCTTCTGGGGGACCGTCGCGTTCAGCGCCTCGGCATCATAGAATTCGACGACAATCGTCATCCCGTCCTGAAGGAACGGCCGCCGGTCACCGAGCAGATCCGCCGGCAGCTCGATCTGCTCATAGGTTTCGGTATCCATGAACACTAACATGCCGTCGCTCTCATAGAGGAACTGCTGATCCTTCTGCTCCAGGCGCACACGTTCGACCTTGTCGGCAGAGCGAAAGCGTTCGTTCAGCTTGGAGCCGTTTCGCAAATTCCGCATCTCGACCTGCGCAAAGGCACCGCCCTTGCCGGGTTTCACATGGTCGACCTTGACCGCGGCCCAAAGTCCGTCGTTGTGCTCCAGAACGTTACCGGGGCGGATCTCATTGCCATTGATCTTGGGCATGCAAAACTCTTTCGGGTGGTTGATGACAGCTTGAACACCCCTATATCCTTCGTAGGAAAGGCTGGCAAGATGACGATATGTCGTGTTTCAAGGCAGGTGTGACCACGAAATAGGCATGCACAAGATGCATAAATGATATGCATCAAAGGGCTACCCGAATCGTCACAGTTCCGTCATAAGGAGCGCCACGCCGAAATTGCAATAGCAAGAACAACAAAGGAAACGAGATGCGAGATTTCGTTGACGGCACCGCGTACAATAACGAGCAGGGCAACCGGGCCCGCAAACTTTTTGCGGCCGTGGTACTGGCTGCATTGGATGACGCCATTGCTGATGACAAGAAATACGGGAATGGTCCCGAACAGATTGCCCGCTGGGCACGGTCGCGCGACGGGCGCGAAGTGCTGTCCTGCGCGGGGATCGATCCGAATGAACGTGTGGTCGAAGGCCTGATGGGCTTTGTCGGCCGCGGTGTGCGGACGTCCGTCGCGCTGTCGCGCGAAGAAAGCGAACGCCGGACCGCTGCGCAGGCCGAGGCGGCCTGAGCGCATTAATCAAGCTGCCAAGCTGACAAAAGAAAAACGCGTCCTGGGGGGCGCGTTTTTCTGTTTTGGCCTGCGATTTTTCCATGTTGGCCCAGCTTCTTTCTGATTTCACCTACCTGCGGACGTGTTTGACCCAAGCCCCCGGCCCGCTCCCGCTCCGCCAGAGATCGTTTGCGCGATTGACCTTGGCCTCTGAGCGCTGCAACTGTCGCGCAATATCCAGCAGGCAGCGGAAGGAACAGCCATGGCGGCAAGAGCGATCATGATCCAAGGCACCGGCAGCAATGTCGGAAAATCGATGATCGTAGCCGGCCTTGCGCGGGCTTTGCTCAGGCGTGGCCTGTCCGTCGCGCCGTTCAAACCGCAGAACATGTCCAACAACGCTGCCGTCACCGCCGATGGCGGCGAGATCGGTCGCGCCCAGGCGCTACAGGCGCGGGCCGCAGGCCTCGCCCCTCACACCGACATGAACCCCGTCCTGCTCAAGCCGGAAACCGACACAGGCGCCCAGATCATCGTACAGGGCAAGCGCCGCGGCACCCGCGCGGCCGGATCCTTCATGCGCGACAAAGCCGGGCTTCTCGACGCTGTGCTGGAGAGTTTTCACAGGCTGGCAGCACAATACGACATCATCCTGATCGAAGGAGCAGGCTCCCCCGCCGAGACCAATCTTCGCCACGGCGACATTGCGAATATGGGGTTTGCCGAAGCAGCCGATGTCCCGGTCATTCTGATCGGCGACATCCACCGGGGCGGTGTCATCGCCCAGATCGTGGGCACCCATACGGTTTTGGATGCGGCTGACCGCGCCCGCATCCGGGGCTTCGCCGTCAATAGATTTCGCGGCGACCTGAGCCTCTTTGACAACGGCCGCGACGATATTGCGGCCCGGACCGGCTGGCCTTCGCTCGGTGTGATCCCGTGGTTCTGGGAGGCCTGGAAGCTGCCGGCGGAGGATATGATGGATATTGCCTCCCGCCCAGGCGGTGCGTGCAAAATTGTGGTGCCGCAACTGGAGCGCATGGCCAATTTCGACGATCTCGACCCGCTGGCGGCAGAGCCGGAGGTCTCGGTCGAGATCGTGCCTCCCGGACGCGCCCTGCCCGGCGATGCGGATCTCATCCTGATCCCCGGATCAAAATCCACCATTGGCGATCTGGCCTATCTGCGGGCCCAGGGTTGGGACATCGATATCCTCGCCCATCACCGACGGGGCGGTCACATTCTTGGCCTGTGTGGCGGCTATCAGATGCTCGGAAAAACCATCGATGACCCCAAAGGTGTCGACGGACGCCCGGGCAAGGTCGAGGGCTTGGGGCTGCTCGACGTTCATACCGTCATGGGCGGCGACAAGCGTGTCACACTGAGTTCTGCGCGCACGATACAGGGTGATCTGCCGGTGGACGGCTACGAAATCCACATGGGGCAGACCACCGGCCCCGACTGCGCAGGTGCCTGGCTTACATTGGAGGGCCGCGACGAAGGCGCCGTCTCGGCGGACGGCCGGGTGCGCGGTTCATACCTCCATGGGCTTTTCACATCGGACGCCTTTCGCGCTGGTTTTCTGGCGGAGCTTGGGCACAAGGCCTCGGCGCAGTATGGCGCGGGCGTTGACGACACCCTCGACGCATTGGCCGATCACCTGGAACGCTACCTGGATATCGACCGCCTGCTGCAACTGGCCGAACCGCTCGCATAGGTCACAGGTCGCGTAGGCTCCGCCGCAGGTGTCAGGGCATCCGCGACCAGATCAGAAGCCGGGCGCAACTGGCAGCGGGCCTGCCCGCTGCCCGGCCCAACCGCAGGGCGGGCTTTCTGTGGAAAGCACGGCTCGTGGGCGGGAGAACACCCGGTGCGGATTGCAATCTATCAGTCGGAAAAACGGCGCAATTCCCATATCTTCGCCCGAAAGCACAGGGATATAGACGCAGCTGAGGTCAGATCAGATCCTGCGCGGCAAGTGCCCGTTGGATTTCGCGCCGCACCAGCTTGCGCACATTTCGGGTGATCCGCTCCCCCAGAGGCCCCTGCAGCTCCTCCCGGACAATATCTGCCACCAGATCCCGCAGGCTGTCCTCGTCGAGGAACCCATCCTCTGCGTCCAGTGCCTCAAGGGCAACATCTTCCGCCGCCTCTTGCGCGAGGGCCTGCGCATTTTCCAGCGTCTGGTCATCCTCTGCCACGGTTGCCGCAGCGCTGTCGCCAGCCGATACATGATCTTCCCACTGGATGGTCTCGACCGCAGGCCCGCTCGGCGGAACCGCTTCGATCTCATCCTCGTTCATCTCCGGCACCTTGGGCCCGACCGCTGGGTCAGCGCGCTGGCTCGCCTCGGCCCGTTCCGCCGTTTCCAGCTCGGCAATTCTACGCACGACAGCTGCCACACGGGACAGGCGTTCACGCGGTGCTTGTGCCTCTTCTTCTGCCTCCACAGTCGCCGCAGCGGAGACCGCCTGATCCCGGTCTTGCTGCGCGGCGTCGGCCTGAGCCGCCGCGGCGTCGGATTGCGCGGCATCATAGAGCCGCGCATTGGGGTCGCGCCACGGGGCCTCATCCGAGGCAATCCGATCTTCGTTGACCTCCAGCGGTTCGGGCGAGATCTGCCTCTCCACCGATTCAGACTGTTCTGGGGCGGACTGTGTCGGGGATGACTTTACTGAGGCGTGCAAATCATGAATTGTGGCAGCCTGCGGAGCATCCCTGCCCCGCGATCCGTGCGAAATCCGGGCATCAGACGCTGGCGACGTTTCAGGCACCAAGGGGGTCGTATCATCAGCGGCCGGGCTGCTGGCCAGGTCGTTTTCCGACGCCCCCGCAGGCCTCTTTGCCATCAAAGTCCGTGGCTTGCTTTGCGCTATAGACTCCGCAGCCTCCCCGGAGTTCTGCACAGAATTCTGCACAGAATCGAGCGGCCCTACCGCAGCTGCACGGGCTGCAGCAGCAGTCAGGTCTTTCTCTGGGGGCTCTGCCGTTTCGGAGATATCCTCCTGCGCCGGGACCCGCAGGGCCGGTGTCAGCACCAGGCGAGAGCTGGCGGAAGGCGAGGCTTTGGCCGCGCCGGTTTCGCCGTCAGACCGCCCTGTCTCACTCACGAGACGACGGATCGACGACAGGACGTCTTCGATTTCTGCATGTGTAACGGGTTCAGACATTTTTTATGGCCAAGCTCACCTCTTGCGGCAAGCTTAGCCAGCTTGCACCATTCACACAACAGTAACCTAGGATTATCAGTTCTTTCCCAGTGCCTTGAGCACACGATCCAGATCCTGACCCCGTTTGGTCACGAAGGCAGGGGCAGACCGTACCTGATTGTAATAGATTTCAGGGTCGTAGCGTTCGACCGCCAGATTGAGGTTCTCAGCCGTCAACAGCCCCTGCGCCTGCAGCAGATCATAGGCCGCCAGCGCCTGAGTTGCCCGCGCCTGCAGGCGTGCGGTCTGTGCGTCCAGCAGTTCTTGTTCGGCCTGCAAGACGTCCAATGTGGTCCGGGACCCCAGGGTTGCCTCTTCGCGGACCCCATCAAAAGCGACCTGCGCGGCCCGTACCCGTTCGTTCGACGACACCAGGCTCGCAGCCGAGGTCTCGAAGGCGGTATAGGCGCTTGCGGTGTTGCTGGTGATACTGCGCTGTGTGGACAACAAGGCCCCCCGTTCGGCATCGAGCCGCGCCAAGTCAATCCGACGGGCCGCCGCAAGCGCGCCGCCCGCATAAATGGTCTGGGACAATGTCAGGCCCAGATCAAAGTTGTCGCTCTCCGCATTGCTGCCGTGCACATCGCCATGCGATGCGCTGGCAGAAAAGCTGACCGAAGGCCCCATGTCCCGCAGCGCGCTATCAGCCGTCAACTGAGCCGCTTTGACCGCATGCTGCTGGGCCCGCAGGCTCGGATGACCGCGCAGCGCAAGTGCTTGAGCCGCATCAAGGTTTGCCGACCGGCGTGGCAGCGGTGGGTAGGCATTGACAGCACCGGGGGCGCGTCCGACCACTTCTTCATAGGTCGCCCGCGCCGCGAGCAGATCGCCCTGTGCGTCGGTCAGATTAGCACGTGCCTCGGCCACCTGGCTTTCGGCCAGCGCCACGTCCGTGCGGGTGACTTCCCCCACTTCGAACCGGTCGTTCGCGGCGCGCAGCTCTTCCTGCAGAAGACGCAGGTTATTCTGCCGCAAGGCCACCGTGTCCTGCTGTGT
Organism: Phaeobacter sp. B1627; assembly: GCF_006265095.1. Classification (GTDB taxonomy): domain Bacteria; phylum Pseudomonadota; class Alphaproteobacteria; order Rhodobacterales; family Rhodobacteraceae; genus Epibacterium. The sequence goes on along the minus strand of NZ_VCNK01000001.1, from coordinate 228,552 downwards.
CAGCACGTTGACATAGGCCTGGACCGCGGCGAACAGAACCTGCTGCTCCACATCGAGCAGGGTCTGGCGGGTGGCCAGAACGGTCTCCTGTGCCGCCTTGGTATCCAGTTGAGTTGCCCCGTTGTCAAACAGGAGCCAGTTGAGGCTGAGGCTGACAGAAGCACCGGTACTATGGCTGGATCGTGCACCGGCGGCATCTAGGCCAGTCCGGTTGTAGTCCCGCGCAATCGACAGGGCGGTCGAGACAACAGGCCGCAACCCCGCCACGGAAACCGCGACTCCCTCGTCCGCCACCCGCAGCAGCGCCCGGTTCTGTTCCAGCAGCCCGCTTGAATTATACGCCCCGATCATCGCGTCGGTCACATTATCGGCCCGAACCAAGGACGCGTTAACCGCAGCAGCGGTCAGAACGCCAAGCGCCGCAAAAGCCTTGATCCGTTTCGAAATTAGTTGTCCTCGCATACTGTCGCCTCAGTCTGTTTGGGGTCTTCGGACCCATTTTACGGTGTCATTGCGACTGACATATGTGAATGTCACATGAAGTTGAAAAGGGGCAGCCTTGAATTACCACTCAAAAACACGGGCACACGACACTTTCGGAGGCAGCTAGAGCGCGAATTCAGCCGCTTTGGCAAAACCAGGCAACACCGGCGCGCCTGCATTGAATTCAAAACGCCAGGAGATTCGATCACCGCTCTTGTAGCCGATCCTGACCTCTCCCAATGCGCCGGACATGAACAACGCCGCGATCCGGCCGCCGTCCTTGAGCTGCGCCAGAAGGCCCTCAGGCACAACTTCAACTGCCCCTTCGATGATGATCACATCATATGGGCCGTGCTCGGCCGCCCCGTCCACCAGCGGCCCCTGATGCACGATGGCATTGTCGGCATTGCTGTCGGACAGCGACTGCTGTGCATCTGATGCGAATGTCTCGTCCTCTTCGACGCCGATCACCATCTGCGCCAGTCGCGCAATGACCGAGGTCGAGTAGCCCAGACCGCAGGCCACGTCCAGCACCAGCTCGTCCGCGCGGACATCCAGCGCATCCAGCATCTTGGCCAGCGTGCGCGGCTCGGGCACAACCCGATCCTGCCCCAACGAGACGCATTGATCGGCATATGCCACTTCGGCCTGAGAGTCGGGCACGAAATTCTCGCGCGGGACAGCCAGAAGCGCTTCGATAATCGGGTATTTGGTCACATCAGCCGGTCGGATCTGGGTGTCTACCATCATTCGGCGGCGCTCGGAGAAATCAGTCATCTGCTAAACTCTATATGTTCAGGCATTTGCACGCGGTTCTGCCACATTGTGCCCGGCACGGCAACGCCCCCTTTGATGCAATGCCACGCAATGTGCCCCTGGCGCACCTGTGAAATGCCGCTCTCCCTGCAGCCACCGTCGATTTATCGCTGGGATATCGCCACCTCTGCTGCGCCGGGCGGCACATGGTCACGCTGCCTCACCCGGAGACGCGCTGAGCCGCCCGATCGCTTGGACTCCCTGGTCTCGCCCACCCTGAACTTGGGCTCCCTGGACCCGGGCTATCTGAACTTGCCCCCGACCTCACGCTGTCAGGCAGAGCCTGTCATCCAAAGCAGGATTCGCAGAACGGGGTCTCCGGATGGGCAATCAGATGATCGGCGGAAATATCCGCTCCACAGATCCGGCAATAGCTATATTCGCCTGTCTCCAGCCGGTCGAGCGCCGTCAGGATCGCGCCGAGACGTGTCCCCCGGTTGGTCGCAGACCCCTCCGTCAATGCTGCAATCCCCTGCCCGGCAAGGACCCCTGCGGACAGCGCGCTGAGACGTGTCTCAAGACGTTCCCTTTGAAGGACATAATCCATGTGCAACCTCCCGTAGCACTCCAGTAGCATTCCAATCGTCGTGTGGGTGTTTTCCCGGGCATTCTGCCCTGCGACGCGGGTCTGTTTCCAGGGCCCCGACCCGGGCCCTATATGGCCCGGCTTTTCGGCCAGCATGTCGCCCGGCTTTTCGGCCTCTGGCGTGCTGGTACAACGCCCTGACCTTTCACTCCTGTCTTTCGCGACCAACCGGTCCCGCGCCACCAACCCACATAAATGCTACCTCACTCATACAACCTTTGGGCGATAAAGCATCGCCAAAACGTCGCTGCGACCGCGAAATCACACCAGGGGATCTGTACTGATCCCGCTTGCCATTTTCCGGCCAATCAGAGATTTATGCGAACACGGAGCAGCTTCGGGTGCCCGACCGATCCCATAACGGAGAAACACCGCCCATGATCCGCCCGCTTCTTTTTGGATTAATGATCCTGAGTCTCGCAGCCTGTGAAACCACCAAGGGGGCGGGTCGCGACCTGCAACAGGCCGGACAAGCAATCTCCAACACGGCGCAGAACGTTCAGAACTCTCTCTGATCAAGGCTCCGCAGCAAGCGCCTCCCCCCCATTTCCCGCGAGAGATGACGCACAGGTGGGGTTTTCCGAATATTGGCAGCGCGGCGCGGGATGGCGGATTTTGTCCCCCGCCGAACCGCCCGGGCTATTCAAAGTCGCAAGGAGGACGGGGCCGGTCCTGTGAGCCTCTTTGCCAAAACGACAGCGGCCGCCTTACATTTCAAAACGCCAGATGTGGAGCGCGGCCCCCGCTCCGCCAGCGCGCGCGATTGTTCACCCCGCATTTTTTCTCAAATCCGCAGACCACCGGTGAGACCAGTTAAAAGATAGAAAAGCCGCCCGGCCACTCCGAATGCCTCACCGGACCCACCCAGGATCGTATTACCGCGTAGAATCCCCCCGCAGGACCGAATTGATGCGGACGCCCGCTCATTTCCGGTCAATTCGCGTCAAATCCCACTCATGCTCAATCTCATTCAGGGCCGATCTGATTCAGGGCCGATCTGATTCAGGCATGATCCCGCGAGCGGAGGAGAATTTCACTCCTGCTGCTCTCGACACGCCGCATCCCGACAATTCGACTCCCGAGGAAACGAAATAATCGTTTTTTTGATCAGATGATAAAACGAAGCCCGCTGATGCGGGCCTCCTACTTAATCATCCATTTTCAACGCCGAGATAAAGGCTTCTTGCGGGATCTCGACCCGGCCGAATTGGCGCATCTTCTTTTTACCCGCTTTCTGCTTGTCCAGCAGCTTGCGCTTTCGGGTTGCATCGCCACCGTAGCATTTGGCGGTCACATCCTTGCGCAATGCCGACAGCGTTTCCCGTGCGATCACCTTGCCACCAATGGCGGCCTGGATCGGGATCTTGAACATATGGCGCGGGATCAGATCCTTGAGCTTTTCGCACATCGCCCGGCCGCGCTGCTCTGCCCGGTCCCGGTGTACCATGGTCGAAAGCGCATCCACCGGTTCATCGTTCACCAGAACCGACATCTTGACCAGATTGTCCTCGCGGTAGCCAATCATCTGATAGTCAAAAGACGCATAGCCCTTGGTGACCGACTTCAACCGGTCATAAAAGTCAAAAACCACCTCGTTCAGCGGCAGATCGTACACAACCATGGCGCGAGACCCGGCATAGGACAGGTCCATCTGAATACCGCGGCGGTCCTGGCACAGCTTCAGCACATCGCCCAGATAGTCGTCCGGAACCAGGATGGTCGCCTTGATCCGAGGCTCTTCGAGGTGATCCACCTTTGACAGATCCGGCATGTCGGCCGGGTTGTGCAATTCCAGCATCTCCCCGTCTTTCATGAAGAGGTGATACACCACCGACGGGGCCGTCGTAATCAGGTCGATATTATATTCGCGCTCGATCCGGTCGCGGATCACTTCGAGATGCAAGAGCCCGAGGAAGCCGCAGCGGAAACCGAACCCCAGCGCCGCCGACGTCTCCATCTCGTAGGAGAAAGACGCATCGTTCAGGGCCAGTTTCTCGATCGCATCCCGCAGGTCCTCGAACTCGGAACTGTCGACCGGGAAGAGGCCACAGAAGACCACCGGCACAGAGGGCTTGAAGCCCGGCAGGGCTGTTTCGGCGCCTTTGCGTTCGTGGGTGATCGTGTCCCCCACCTTGGTGTCGCGCACCTGCTTGATCGACGCGGTGATGAAGCCGATTTCGCCCGGCCCCAATTCGTCGACCACCTGCATCGCGGGGCGAAACACGCCGATACGGTCGACACCGTAGCGCGCACCGGTCTGCATCATCTTGATTTGATCGTTCTTTTTCAGAACGCCGTCCATAATCCGCACCAGCACGATCACACCGAGATAGGCGTCATACCAGCTATCGACCAGCATCGCCCGAAGCGGGGCATCGCGTTCGCCGGTCGGCGCAGGCAGGCGTGTGACAATCGCTTCGAGCGTTTCCTTGATGCCGATGCCGGTCTTTGCCGAGACCCGGATCGCATCCGACGCATCGATGCCAATGACATCTTCGATCTGCTCGGCCACCCGGTCGCATTCCGATGCTGGCAGGTCGATCTTGTTCAGGACAGGAACGATTTCATGATCGGCGTCGATGGCCTGATACACGTTGGCCAGGGTCTGCGCCTCCACACCCTGCGTCGAGTCGACCACCAGCAGGGAGCCCTCAACCGCACGCATGGACCGCGACACCTCATAGGCAAAGTCGACGTGACCGGGCGTATCGATGAGGTTCAGCACATAGTGCTCACCATCGTCGGCTTCGTAGTCGATACGGACGGTGTTCGCCTTGATGGTGATGCCCCGCTCCCTCTCGATATCCATCGCGTCGAGCAATTGCTCTTTCATGTCGCGATCCTGCACCGTCCCTGTCGACTGGATCAGGCGGTCAGCAAGCGTGGATTTACCGTGGTCGATGTGAGCGACGATGGAGAAATTGCGGATCTTTGAGAGCTCTGTCATGCAAGCGCATATGATTGGGATTTTGCCTTTGGTCAAGGTGGATCATGCGCTTCGTGCTCTACAAAAGGCATCCCGGTGGTGACCCTGCGGCACAGCAGGGCCGACACCGGCCCCGAGCATTGAATTCACCCTTCGAAATATGGAATATGGGCGCCAAATCCGGCGCGGTTGCGCGTCTTGCAATATGGAGAGTGTTGGTCCCGTGTTTCGTTCATCTCGTGTTCTGTGCATCTGCGCCTGCCTCACCGCCGCGCTGACCTCCTCCATCGCCGAAGCCGGCACGATCGAGCGCGCCTGTCTCAGCTCCTCGCGCGGCGCGGCTCAGACGCGCCTCTGCCACTGTATCGGACAGGTTGCCGAGCAACGGCTGACCCGCTCGGAACAGCGCACAGTAGCCTCCTGGTTTGAAGATCCCCACCGCGCCCAGGAGGCCCGCCAGTCTGTCAGAAACCGGGACGAAGCGCTGTGGCGAAAATATCAGGTATTCGGCACCGATGCGGAGCGTATTTGCGGCTGAAATTGCGGCTGAAATTGCGGTGGGACCCGACCGAATCTAAATAGTTAATTTTTCGGGCATTCGCATAATTCCATTTTGGAAAGCCAAATTTGGCAGCCAAATTTTCCAGAATACGAATTTTCTCTTTTCAAACCAATAAAATAAAAATAAAGATCAAGTATTATTGTATGTTTGTGGGGAAACCCACATGGTTCCGAGTGCAACAACTCACCCCGGCATAAGTTTCATGTGACGGAGTTTGCAATTATAATTTTTTGGAGCCTATACATGCTTATGAAAGGCGTCACACTTCGGGGGCTCGAAGTATTTGAAGCATTGGCGAAATCCGGATCTGTCGCGCAGGCGGCATATATCACTGGCCTCAGCCAGCCTGCTGTAAGTCAACAACTTCGAAATCTTGAAAAAGCGCTCGGGTCTGATCTAGTCGATCACGGTCGCAGACCGATGGTTCTGACGGCTGCAGGGCGCAATTTTCTGACACGGACACAAGCGGTGCTGAGCGAACTGCGCTTGGCCCAGAGCGAATTGACGGTCATGGACCTGTCGCACCTCCCGGCCCTGTCTCTGGGGCTGATCGATGATTTCGACAACGATCTGACCCCCCGGCTGGCCACCATTCTTGCCGATAGCCTCACCAAATGCCGCTTCAAAATGGTCACCGCCTCCAGCCACGACATTTACCGGGGGATGGAAAATAAAGAGCTGCATATCGGAATTGCCGCCTCGACTGGCGAGTTGCGCAACACGGTGACCGAATATCCGCTGGTCGAGGATCCCTTCATACTTGTCGCGCCGCGCGGCTGCATTACCGATCCGGACGATATGGGCAACCAGCTGAACCACCTGCCGCTGCTGCGCTACGCCCGGGATCAACTGATCTCGCAACAGATCGAATCTCACCTCAACCGCAACAAGGTCGATTTTGACGACCGGTTTGAAATCGGGTCACATCTTGCCCTGATGGCAATGGTCGCGCGCCGGATCGGTTGGGCCATCACCACACCGCTCGGCTATATGCGGGCGCTGCGTTTCCATGATGATATCGACGTCTTTGCGCTGCCGTTCACCGGTTTCTCGCGGCGGATATCGCTTTTTTCCCAATCCGACTGGCCCGATACAGTCCCCGTAGAAGTCGCCGGAACCATGCGGCGTCTGGTGCAAAGTCAGATGATCACACCGGCCATCAACCGGCTGCCCTGGCTTGCCGGAGAATTGTGCGTGATCGACAGCTGACAGCCGGAATCTCGCGCCCCGAATCTCGCGCCAATTCATCTCGCAGCCAGTTTACGGTGCAGCCCCCCCCCGCGGCAGCCTCCAGCCCGTCGAGACAGCCATCAAAGTCCCATGTCTTGCAAGTCCTCCGTGCCCGGCCTTTGCGCATAGGAGGGGCCTCCGATATGATATTCCGACCTCCCGGCGCTGTCGGTCCTGAGGTCGGTCGACACAGAGGCCGCCAAAGCAAACAGCCCCACGATCCCGCAGGGCTGTGCAGTATTGAATTCCGTGGTCCCGTCAGTTGGAATGGCTGCTGTGATCCTCATGACCGTCGTGGGCGTCATGAGAGCCGTGGCCACCATGCGCCGCATCCGGTTGACGCTCCATATCGACGGGGATCTGAACGGCAACCTCTCCCGCTTTGTCAAAGACCAGCGTCACATTGACCATGTCGCCGTCCTTCAGTTCGCGGGTGAGGCCCATGAACATCACGTGATCGCCGCCCCGCTGCAGGAGGTGCGTTTCACCGGCCGCAATGGCAAAGCCCGCCTCCACATGCATCATCTTCATCACCCCATTGGCGTCTTCCTTGTGGGTGTGGAGCTGAACACGCTTGGCCACGTCGGACCGGACGTCGATCAGGCGGTCATCGACGCCTGTGTGGTTGATAATTTCCATGAAAGCCGCGCCCGCCATCTTGTTTGATGCGCGCGCATAGGCGTCCGCGACCATCATATGTGCCATTTCGGCCGAGGCGGACGTGGCAAGAGCAAGAGTGGTCACAGCGGACAGAACGAAGGATTTGAAAGACATCGGATGTCTCCTTGAGAAATGGGGAGTGTTGACCCGGCACAGAGGTGCCGTTCAGATCGAAAACCTGTGGGATCAAACCTGCGGCGGCGCGCGCGCGCGGGCCGAGCGCTCAGACGCGACGCACCACTGCGCGCGCGGAGCCGGGTATATCGCCTGCCGCAGGGCGCCACAGGGGGCTGGCGCTGCGGTTCGATCCTGAACCAGGTCAAGGAGATGGGTGATACAGTCCGGGCAGAAATGCGGTGGCCCCGTGGGGTTGCCGTCTTCGTCGACACGGACGCTGACCGGGCCACTGCCCGTGCACAGGACAACCTGCCCGGTTGCGTCCCGCGCAAACCGGCCGGCCAGGGCGCTGTGACCGGTGACCAGAATCGCTGCCGCAAGAATGAGGCCGATATAGCGTCGAAACAGGATCATCGCCGCCAGATATCACAGGAAGCGGCTCAGGCCTCAAGTCCCAAGCGATGGGGCCGGGGCAAAGTGTCGCTCTGTTTTCGTGAGGCCGGTTTCCTGAGGCCAGTTTCGCGCGGCTGGTTTCTTGAGGCTGGGCTTTGAACACGGACGGGTTTTATCTGGGGCCGAACCTAGGGCGTGGCCGACCTAGACAAAAGCTCAGCACGCAGACGCAAAGACCGCCAGGCGTTACACGCACGGCGGTCCAAAAGATCTTCAGGCAGGGCCGAAAGAGATCAGGCCTGTACGGCCTGCGCCTTGGCGATCTCTTTTTTGATTTTCAGAGCGCTGTCAGACAGTTCGTCGTCTTTGGCTTTCGCCAGGAAAGCATCCAGACCGCCACGGTGATCCACCGAACGCAGAGCCGCTGCGGAAATGCGCAGCTTCACGCCACGACCGAGTGTCTCGGACTGCAGGGTGACATCGTTCAGGTTCGGCAAAAACCGCCGTCTGGTTCTGTTTTTAGCGTGGCTGACATTGTTGCCAGTCATCGGGCCTTTTCCGGTCAGTTCGCAACGGCGCGACATGGTGTTATCCTTCGTATCTGCGGCGTCCCGATCCTCGCGGGGCCTGCCTGGCCCACTCGAATCAGTCGCCAAATTACAAGGGCGCTGCCATTGGCTGCGCCCGAAAACTGGTTGGATGCGTTTAGGAGGAATCATCGGGATGGTCAAGCCATATGCGACGCTTTTGTGGCGCGCTCGCCCATATTCCCATGACATCCCAGACCCATCTTCCACCGGCTGGCCCTGTCATACAGGATTTCCGTGCCGCAACCACAGGTTTTCCAAGCCCCCCATGGTCGCCAGTCACCGCCGAAGGGTCGGAACCTCAGCCGGCTTTCAGACCCCCAAACCGGCCAACAGGTCCCGGGCGGCGGCCTGCGGCGTCTGGCGCCCATCGGCCACAGCCGACGACAGTTCGGCCATCCGGGACCTGGCCCACGGGGTTTCCAACCGCGCCAGCAAGGCCTGACGCACCTCCTCGGCAAACCAATATTGCGCCTGCGCTGCCCGGTTGCGGTCCCAATGGCCACTCTCGCGCCGCCAGTTGGCGAGCGCCTGGATCTCCTCCCAACTCTGCTCCAGCCCGGCCTCCTCCAGCGCCGAAACAGTCAGCGCCTTGGGAAAGCCCTCGGGATCCTGCGGGCGCTTGCGCAACAGCCGCAGCGCCCCTGCGTAATCGGCGCAGGTCCGGGTCGCTGTCGCCTTCAGATCGCCATCGGCCTTGTTCACAAGAATCAGGTCCGCGATCTCCATGATGCCGCGCTTCACCCCCTGCAATTCATCCCCACCGGCAGGCGCCAGAAGCAACAGGAACAGGTCCGACAGCTCCGAGACCACGGTTTCCGACTGCCCCACCCCCACCGTCTCGATCAGAACCACGTCAAACCCCGCCGCCTCACAGAGCGCCACGGCATCCCGGGTTCGTCGTGCGACCCCCCCGAGATGGCTCTGGCTCGGGCTGGGCCGGATGAAGGCGCTGCGCTCCCGGCTCAGCCGCTCCATTCGTGTCTTGTCACCCAGAATGGAGCCGCCGGAGCGTGCGGAGCTTGGATCCACGGCCAGCACCGCCACCCGCAACCCTTTGGCAATCAGCATCATTCCGAAGGCCTCGATGAATGTGGACTTGCCGACGCCCGGTGTCCCGGACAGACCGATCCGCAGCGACTGACGGCCGCTGGCGGCAAGCCGGGACAACAGATCATCCGCCGCCACACGGTGATCGGCGCGCGCACTTTCCACGAGGGTGATCGCCCGCGCCAGCGCCCGACGGTCCGCGTTCAAGATCCGGTCACTCAGATGTGCAATGTCCATAGCGCGCCTTTTGTCCTGCTTGCGTCTTGATGGCGCAGGCAAGGCGCTTTTGTCCAGAGGCGCGGGTCGGAAACTCCGGCGCCATGGGTTCTGACCCCCCGCGTGACCAGTCCGATCTGCCCAGTCCGCTACGCCGAGGCCGGTATTGCCCGCGCGCGGCAGCCGCAGTTGCTCTGGACGCCGACGCCCCGATTGGCGATAAGCTCCGCCATGACACGGCTCCCCATTGATGACGCGCTTCCTGACCTGATCAACGCCCTCAGAGGCCATGGCCGCGCCGTGCTGCAGGCCCCGCCGGGCGCGGGCAAAACCACACGTGTGCCGCTGGCCATGCTGGACGCCGGCCTGACCACGGGCCGGATCCTGATGCTGGAGCCGCGCCGCCTCGCGGCCCGGACTGCCGCCGAGCGAATGGCCTCGACGCTGAACGAAAACGTCGGTCAGACCGTCGGCTACCGGGTGCGGGGCGAGGCCAAGACCTCTGAGGCGACCCGCATCGAAGTGGTCACCGAGGGCATCCTGACCCGGATGCTGCAGTCCGCGCCTGACCTGCCCAGCATTGGCGCTGTCATCTTCGATGAATTTCACGAACGCTCGCTGAATGGCGACCTCGGCCTTGCCTTTTGCCTCGAGGTCGTGGGCGCCCTGCGCGAGGATCTGATCCTGCTGGCCATGTCCGCCACGCTTGATGCCGGACCGGTCGCCGAATTGATGCAGGCGCCGATCATCACCTCCGAGGGCCGGAGCTTTGAGGTCGAGACCCGCTGGCTCGATAGGCCTCTGGGCCCCGGGGCACGGCGTCTGGATGCGCTGGTGGATCTGGTCACTCAGGCCGAGGCGGAAACCCGCGAGGACGGCGGCGGGCTGTTGGTGTTCCTGCCCGGCGAAGGCGAAATCCGGCGCGCGGCCGCCGCGCTGGAACGGAGACTGCCCGCCCATTGCCACATCCGGCCGTTGTTCGGAGCCCTGCCCTTTTCCGAACAACGCGCCGCCATCCGCCCGGAGCCCGATGGCCGCAAGGTCGTATTGGCCACAGCCATCGCCGAGACCTCTCTGACCATCGAGGACATTCGCGTCGTCGTCGACATGGGACAGGCCCGGCGCGCGCGCTTTGATCCCGGATCGGGAATGTCGCGGCTGGTCACCGAACGCGTCACCCGCGCCGAAGCGACCCAACGCCGGGGTCGGGCGGGACGCGTGTCCACCGGCACATGCTACCGGCTCTGGTCGCGTGGGGAAGAAGGTGCCCTGGCCGCCTTTCCCCCCGCCGAAATCGAGGCCGCCGACCTCACCGGGCTGGCGCTTGAGCTTGCGCTCTGGGGGGCAGAGCCTGCGGATCTGCCGCTGCTGACACCGCCACCGTCCGGTAGTTTCGCCGAGGCCCGCGCATTGCTGCAGATGCTGGGGGCGCTGGATCCGGGCGGGCGGATCACCGATCACGGCCGCACCCTGGCGCGCCTGCCCTTGCACCCGCGATTGGCGCATATGCTGGCCATTGCCGGCCCCCGCAGTGCGACGCTGGCGGCGCTGATGGCGGACCGCGATCCCTTGCGCGGCGCCCCCGTCGATCTTGGCCTGCGCCTCGAAGCCCTGCGCGATCTGTCTGCCTTTCGCGCCCGCCGGCCCTATCAGGTCGCACAGCCCGCCATTCACACCATCACGGCAGAAGCCAAACGCCTCCGTGCGCAGCGCGGCGGGCCCACAACAGATGCCCGGAGCGCCAACGCCCGCCCCGCCGCCACCGCCGCCGACCTCTCGCCCGCCGCCATGGCCGCTCTGGCCTACCCGGACCGGGTCGCTCAACGGCGCAAGGGCGATGATGCCCGCTACGTCCTGGCCGGCGGCAAAGGGGCGGTGCTCGACAACGGAGACCCGCTTGCAGGCGCGCCCTACCTTGTGGTCACCGACAGCGACGGCAACCCCCGCGAGGCCAGAATTCGTCTGGCGGCGCAGATCACCCTGGCGGAAATCCGCAGCCTCTTTTCCGATCAGATCAGCTGGCGCAGCCTGTGCGAATGGTCCAAACGGGATCGTCGGGTGCTGGCCCGGCAACAGGAATGTTTCGGCGCGCTCGTGCTCGACGACCGGATCTGGCGCGACGTCCCGGCAGAGGATGTGGCCGTCGCCATGCTGGACGGGGTTCGCGATCTCGGACTGCGCCTCACTGGCGCTGCGGCGCGGCTGGCGGCCCGGGTCGAGCTGCTGCGCGCCGATGGCCATGACCTGCCCGATTTCTCACCAGAAGGTCTGCTGGCCCATCTCGACGAGTGGCTGCTGCCGATGATCTCCGGGGTGCGCAGCGCCGAGGCCTGGAAATCCTTTGATCTGCTGCCCGCGCTGCGGGCCGCCCTGAGCTGGCACCAGACGGAGCTTTTGGATCGCGAAGTCCCCGCCCATTTCATCACCCCGCTCGGGCGCCGGATCGCGATCGACTACGATGGCGAGATCCCGGGGATCGAAGTCCGCCTGCAGGAGCTGTTCGGCGTCACCCGCCATCCGACCGTCGCGGGGGTGGCGCTCAAGGTGACCTTGCTGTCTCCCGCCCGCCGCCCGATCCAGATCACCCGCGATCTGCCGGGGTTCTGGGCCGGATCCTATGCGGATGTGCGCAAGGACATGCGCGCGCAATATCCCAAACATCCCTGGCCCGAAGACCCCACCCAGGCCGAAGCAACCCTGCGCGCACGCCCAAGACGCTGACGCCCTGCAGTCCAACGGGCTGATAACGCACATTTTCACACACAGGCGTCCGAATATCGGGCAGTTTCCGTCGCCCAGCATACAAAAACGTTGCAAATGTGGGGGTTTTTCCATATTTCCCGTGCTTCAATCGAGCACACTCTCCCAAAGAAGGAAAATCGGCCCCGCAAGGGCCGAACGCCACCCGCCATGCAACAGGTCCTGCACAAGATTTGGTCCCATACGATCCAGCCCATGCTGTCGCGCCCGCGCCGGCTGCAAGTTGCCGCGCTGTGTTATCGCCAGACACAGGATGGCCAAACACAGCACAGCCAAACACCGCACAGTCAGAAACAGGACGGCCAGTCACAGGACGGCCAGTCACAAGACCGACCGGCAGGCGAGCGCGAAGTGCTGCTGATCACCAGCCGCGACACCGGTCGCTGGGTGCTGCCCAAGGGCTGGCCAATGGCCGGAAAGACCAGCGCCGAAAGCGCCGCGCAGGAAGCCTGGGAAGAAGCAGGCGTGCGCCGAGGCCGGTTCGAGGATATGCCCCTTGGCCGCTACCAATATGACAAACGGCTGGACAACGGCACTCTGGAACCTCTTGAAACCCTGGTCTACGGGCTCGAGGTCATTGAAATTCTCGATGAGTTTCCGGAAATGCACCAACGCACCCGCCGCTGGATGCCGGCGAAAGAGGCCGCAGGCCTGGTGGACGAGCCGCAGCTTCGCGACCTGCTGAGCCGGTTCTGACGCCTTTGGTCTGCGTGTCACATCCTTGGGCGATACTGTTCGGACACCGGGGGCCTGCACCCTTTGGTCCCTCAGGTCTCTGAACGCCGGGAGTCTCTCACATGTCCGACAGAGCAAACTGGCGGTCCCTTGACAAGGATCTCGCCCGCCTCAGCCAGACAGAGCGGGTCGCGGGCTATGTGGTGCGCCCGCTCTGCGGCATTGGGGTCGCACTGGCGTTCATGTTCCTTGCGGGGCTTGCTGCCGCATGGGCCCTCGGTGCCGCGCCCACCACGGTCATGGCGACTGCAGCTGCGGTCTTTGGCGCCTATCTCGCCCTGAACATCGGTGCCAATGATGTGGCCAACAATATGGGCCCGGCCGTCGGCGCCAAAGCGCTGCCGATGGGGGCTGCGCTGATTGCCGCCGCTCTTGCCGAGACCGCCGGCGCGATGCTCGGTGGCAGCGAGGTGGTCGCGACCGTATCGCGCCGCCTGATCGACCCCGCCAGCGTCAGCGCGCCTGATGTGATCATTCAGGCCATGATGGCGGCGATGGCGGCCTCTGCGCTCTGGGTCAACCTTGCCACCTGGATGGGTGCTCCGGTCTCGACCACGCAGAGCATTATCGGTGCGATCATTGGCGCAACGACCGCCGCCGCAGGCTTTGCCGCCGTGGACTGGCTGACCTTCGGGGGAATTGCCCTCAGCTGGACGATAACGCCGCTGATCGGCGCGGCCTTGGCAATGGGGTTGCTCGCCCTGATCCAGCGTTTGATCAGCGATCAGCCGGACAAGCTGACGGCCGCTCGTCATTGGGTTCCGGTGTTTCTGGGGGTGATGGGCGGCGCATTCGGCATGTTCTTCACCCTGAAGCTGCCGGACACGCTCTACTCGGCAACGCCGCGCGTGGCCCTCGCCATCGGTGTGATTTCTGGCGCGCTGTCGTTTGCCGTCGCCCGCCCCGTGATCCACCGCAGAGCCGCAGAGCTTGCGCAGCAGAAGGGCGCGATCAAGGCGCTGTTCCGCCTGCCGCTGGTGATCGCGGCCATTCTGATGTCCTTTGCCCATGGGGCCAACGATGTGGCCAATGCCATCGGCCCGCTGGCCACCATCGTGCAGGTCCTCGGCCAGAGCCACTCGGATGTGATGCCCTTTGTGGCGGTCGCGGTGCCGTTCTGGGTGTTGCTGATCGGCGCGCTTGGCATGGCGATGGGGGTGCTTCTGTTCGGTCCGCGGCTGATCAAGCTGGTAGGCAGCCAAATTACCAAACTCAACCCTGTGCGGGCCTATTGCGTGTCCACTGCGGCGGCGATGACGGTCATTGTCGCCAGCTGGCTCGGCCTGCCGGTCTCCTCGACCCATGTGGCGGTCGGAGCGGTCTTTGGCGTCGGCTTCTTCCGCGAGCATCTGGCCGCCCAGGCCCAGCGGAGCGGTCAAAAGCCCATCCGTCCCGGCCAGCCAAAAGAGGACCGCCGCCGCCGCCGTCTGGTGCGCCGGAGCCATGTTTTGACCATTCTCGCAGCCTGGCTGATCACCGTGCCCCTCTCCGCTGCGGTATCGGCGGGACTTTACGTCCTGCTACGGGCGATCACCGGGTAAAGCGGCAGGATTGTCGCCCTCCAGTTGAACAGCGGGCAGCGATGCCGCCTGTGCGGCCATGGCCTTATGGATAGGCATCGAAACGCCAAGGCGCCGCCCGAGGTCCAGAAGAGGGCGCAGCAACTCGTCCCAGCCAGACGCCATCGCCGTCTGCGCGATGGCAGGGCCTGCGGTCCGGTCTGTCCAAACTCCCAGACGCCAAACCAGATCGTCGGGCACAAATCGCATCCGCAGGATCCGCAGGCGCATCCATAGCGGCAGACCAGAGGGTGGCACCGGCCGGATGCCTGCCTGATGCAGCACCATCAGAGCCTCCTGCAGCTGGTCCGCCACAAGCCCCCGCCACTGTGGGTCCCGCTGCCCGCCGGTCGGGGCGGGACTTGTCTCGGGTGGCGGCAGCTGCGCCAGATCCGTCAGGATGCGCCCCCAGATCCGGCCGGAGACATCCGCCTGCTCCGTCACCTCGAGGCAGGGCACATCCAGCCCCTGCGACAGCGCAGAGTGACCTCCGGCGGCAACCACAACCGGCCCGGAGCCGTGGCGCCTGAACCGCAGGGCCCTGTCTGCGCGGACATATCCGGCGTCGGCATGCACCTCCCAGGGGATCAGGCCCGGGCGTAGCGACCATCCCCCCAGGCCGCCCGCCAACGGGTCGTCCACACAAGGACGCGACCGCAGGCTGAGAACCGGGACCTGCGGCCGGCAGTGACGTGACAGCAGCGCTGCCATGTCCGGGCAATCGGCGGGAGGACAGTCACAGAGGATGACCATGTCAGCCTGTCCGAGGGTTGTGGGCTCTGCCGGACAGCACAACACATCCGGTCCGACCCGTGCATCCAGCCCATTGGCATCAATCAGCTCCAGACCGTGATGCAGGAATTGGTGGCGCAGGGGCGCGGGCGCATGCCAGCTCACGTGATGCCCGGCCACCGCCCACAGGCCCGCACAGAAGCCCGCAGTGGCGGGGTCTCCCAGAACACTGATCCGCCCATCCCCCATGACACCCCCATCCTCTGACGTTTCTTTGCGCGCAAGGTGCCAGAGCAGGCAGCGGCTGACCAGCCCCCCCGCTCCTACTCCCCTGCCCCGGCTGGTGCCAGGCGGATAGCCCTTGGCCGGGTCAAGGCTCAGGTGGTCAAATGCTCACCCGGCCCCCTCCCCGCCGGTTCAGATCTCTCTGGCGGCGCAGAAAAGCGGCATCGTGATAGAGGCGCCGGGAAACACCGGCCAGCGCGTCACTCCGCAGGCGGCAGGCTAGACGCCAAGACACCAGCGCATCACCGCCTTTTGCGCATGCAGCCGGTTTTCCGCCTCATCAAAGATCACGGATTGCGGACCGTCCATCACCGCCGAGGTGACCTCTTCCTCGCGGTGGGCCGGCAGGCAATGCATGAACAGGGCGTCTGGTTTGGCATGGGCCATCAAGGCGTCATTGACCTGATAGGGCCGCAGCATGTTATGGCGACGCTCCTTCGAGGACTGGCTGTCATGCATCGACACCCAGGTATCCGCGACGACGAGATCCGCATCCGCGACGGCTTTTGCAGCATCCCGCTCAATGGTGATGGTTGAGCCGGCCTTGCGCGCCAAACCGACGAATTCCTCCTCCGGATCAAGCTGGGCCGGGCCTGTGAAGGTGAGGTCAAAGCCGAATTGCCCGGCCGCGTGCAGAAAGGATGAGCAGACATTGTTGCCATCGCCGGTCCAGACCACCTTTTTGCCCTTTATGGGGCCGCGGTGTTCCTCGTAGGTCAGGATGTCGGCCATGATCTGGCAGGGATGGGTGCGGTCCGTCAGCCCATTGATCACCGGCACATCGGAATATTCCGACATTTCCGTCAGCACCGTCTCGTCAAAGGTCCGGATCATGATCAGATCGACATAGCGCGACATGACCCGGGCGGTGTCCGCGATGGTTTCACCATGGCCGAGTTGCATGTCCTTGCCGGAGAGCACCAGGGTCTCTCCCCCCATCTGACGCACGCCCACATCGAAGGACACCCGGGTCCGGGTCGATGGTTTTTCAAAGATCAGGGCCACCATGCGCCCCGCCAGCGGCTGCGTGTCATCGGGGGCGCCCTTTGGCCTTCCTGTCCGGGCGGCTTTCATTTGCGCGGCCTGATCTATGATCTGGCGCAGGTCGGAGGGATCGGTTTTGTGGATGTCGAGAAAATGGGTCATGATGTCAGTTGCTTTCTGGGAGTCTGCGTCGCGGGGGCCAGCCCCCGCACCCCCGAGGTATTGAAGAAAAGATGAAGTTCAGGCGGGTGCGGATGCCGTTTCCACCGAAGTGGCGGCAGCGTCGATCCGGCTGCAGGCTTCCTCGATCTCGGCCTCTGAAATGGTCAGTGCGGGCAGGAGACGGATCACATTGTCGGCGGCCGGGACCATCGCGATTTCGGCGTCATAGCCGGCCTTGACCACATCCGTATTCAGCGCCTTGCATTTCAGGCCCAGCATCAGCCCCGCGCCGCGGACCTCTTCGAATACCTCCGGATGCGAGGCGACCACGCCTTCGAGCTTTTGCCGCAGGAGACCGGCTTTGCGGTTCACGTCGTCGAGGAAATCCGGTCCGGTCACGATCTCCATCACCGCATTGCCAACGGCGCAGCCCAGCGGGTTGCCACCATAGGTCGACCCATGGGTGCCCGCCGTCATCCCCGAGGCGGCCCGTTCCGTTGCAAGCACCGCCCCCAGCGGAAACCCGCCGCCGATGCCCTTGGCCACCATCATGATATCCGGCGTGATGCCCGCCCATTCATGGGCAAAAAGGCGCCCCGTCCGGCCCACACCACATTGAACCTCGTCCAGGATCAACAGGATCCCATGGGCATCACACAGCGCCCGCAGCTCCTTGAGGTTCTGGTCCGGCATTGGCCGGATACCACCTTCGCCCTGCACCGGTTCGACCAGAATCGCGGCGGTTTTCTCGTCGATGGCGGCTTCGACCGCATCGAGATCATTCCACGGCAGATGCACAAACCCCGGCAACAAGGGGCCAAATCCCTTGGTCATTTTCTCCGATCCTGCCGCTGCTATCCCTGCCGACGAGCGACCGTGAAAGGAGCCCTCGAAGGTGAGGATTTCGATCCGGTCGGGATGGCCTGCCTCATAGTGGTATTTGCGCGCCATCTTGACGGCCAGTTCACAGGCCTCGGTTCCGGAGTTGGTGAAAAAGACCGTGTCAGCGAAGGTTTCCGCCACCAGCTTGTCCGCGAGCGCCTGTTGCTGCGGGATTTCATAGAGGTTTGACACATGCCAGAGGTTTTGGGCCTGAGAGGTCAGTGCCTCGATCAGGGCGGGATGGGCATGACCGAGAGAATTCACCGCGATACCGGAGCCCAGGTCCAGGAACCGTCGGCCATCCGCCTCGATCAGCCAGGACCCCTCGCCTTTGACGAAATTCAGGGGCGCACGCGTGTAAGTCGGCAGAATGGAAGAGATCATCGGGATCATCCTTTGCAGGGTCTTTGCGGAAGGTCAGAACCAAATCTGTGCCCCACTGCGGGGCTTTGGTCAACAATCGCACAACAGAGACGGGAAGTGAGGTTGGAAGGATACGCCGCGCCTGTCTGGGATCAAGGGATGTCAGGAGCGGGCGGGCAGGATCAAAAGCACTGCGTCAATGGCACTGCGTTCAGCAGTGGTTCAGGCACATTGGCGTCGGCGTCGCGCAGACATGAGAGATGCGTGTTTGATCATAGTGAGCGTCCATAACGGAGGAATCGGGCGGTGAAAACCCCCTTTGGCACATCCGACCACTCAAAAAGGCGCATCTGCATCTGATACTGCCTGAAAACTCCGGCACGCGGCGCGGTGTTTGGCCTTGCCTTTGCGGCCCTGCTGTCGCACCGCTGCTGTCATGACGCATGAGACCCAACAGAATCCTCCCTTGGCCGCAGCGCTGATCCTGCTGGCTACGGTATTCATTGCCGCCACCACATTGCTGGCAAAATCGCTCGGGACCGATACTCTGGGGCCGCCCTTGCATGCGCTGCAGATCAGCCAGGGCCGGTTTGTGTTTGCCTTCATCGGGATTTCCATGGCCGTTGCGGCCCGGCGGCAGCAGATCCGCGCGCCCAACCTGCCGCTCCATATCGGCAGATCCACCTTCGGCTGGGGTGGCGTGACGCTGATGTTTGCCTCTGTTGCCTTCATTCCACTGGCGGATGCGACGGCGATTTCCTTTCTCAACCCGGTGATCGGTATGATGCTGGCGATCCCGCTCCTGGGGGAAAAGGTCGGCCCCTGGCGCTGGCTGGCGGCGGTCATTGCGCTGGGCGGAGCGATGGTCCTGCTGCGCCCCACCCCGGAGAGCTTTCAACCCGCGGCGCTGCTGGCCCTAGGGGCTGCGCTGGCGATGGGGGCGGAGCTGATTTTCATCAAGAAACTTGCCGGGCGCGAGCCGCCGCTGCAGGTGCTCTGGGTGAACAACCTGATCGGCATGATCATCGCCAGCCTGGCCGCCCTCGCAGTCTGGCAGATGCCGACTTTGCCACAATGGGGTGCCCTGGCGGCGCTCGGGGCGTTCATGGCCTGCGCGCAGGCCTGCTTCATCAATGGAATGGCGCGGGCCGATGCGTCCTATGTCGCGCCTTTTTCCTATGCCACACTGGTGTTTGCAGCCCTGTACGATGCGGCGATCTTTGCGGTGATCCCGGATGTGATCACCCTGTTGGGCGCGGGTATCATTCTGTCCGGAGCCGGGCTTTTGGCCTGGCGCGAGACGGTGAATGGCAAACGACCAACCGTCACCCAACGCCGCCCGGCGCCCTGAGCGGTCAGTCCTTCAACCGATATCCAGTACGCAGCATCTGCCAGGCGACGGCTGCAACCGAAACCGTGGCCGCCACGCAAATCAGCGCGCCCACGGCCGGGTTGCTGTCAGACACGCCGATCATGCCATAGCGCACCCCGTCGATCAGATAGAACACCGGGTTCACGTGCGAAATCGCATGCAGGACCGGTGGCAACGCCTCGACCGAATAGAACGTGCCTGACAAGAACGCGAGCGGTGTCACGATGAAGTTGGTGATTGCCGCCATCTGGTCGAATTTTTCCGCAAAAACCCCCGCCACAATGCCCACCCCGCCGAGGAAGGCCGCGCCCAGAACGATGAAACCCAGCGCGATCAGCGGATGGGCAGGCACCAGACCGAGAAACAGGACCAGACCCAGCCCGATTCCCAAGGCAACCAGCGTGCCCCGCACCACGGCACCCGCCAGATACCCAAGGAGAATTTCCAGCCCGGACAAGGGCGGCATGAGCGTATCGACAATATTGCCCTGCACCTTTGAAATCACGATCGAGGACGAACTGTTGGCGAATGCATTCTGGATCACCGTCATCATCATGATCCCCGGCGCCAGAAAGGACATGAAGCTTACGCCCATCACATCGCCCCGCTGCGGGCCGATCGCGATGTTGAAGATGAGCAGAAACAACGCGGCCGTGACCATCGGCGCCAGCAAGGTCTGCGTATAGACCACCAGGAAGCGCGTCACCTCGCGCCCCGCCAGCGTCCTGAGACCCAGCCAGTTCACGCGACCGAACCGACGCTCCCCAACTGCAATGTGAAAGCTCGCCTCTGTGCTGTTGTCGGACATGCCACCCTCTTTTTTAATATATTGCATGCATATAGGCTGAACAGTCGGATGCAAGCTGCTGATCTTCCCCAACAGCACCCGCGTTCATGACTTGTATCTCGCCCGCCAGTAATTAATATAGGGCGAGAACTTGGAATTCGATGGCGGCCACAGGTTTCTTGAGGCCGCTATTAGCTTTGAAAGGCACCTAATGTCCTGGACAGACGAGCGCGTCGAACTGCTCAAGAAAATGTGGGGCGAAGGCCAGTCGGCCAGTCAGATCGCAAAAGAACTCGGTGGCGTGACCCGCAATGCGGTCATCGGCAAGGTCCATCGTCTCGGTCTGTCCAACCGCACCACCGGCAGCGCAAAAGCGGCAGCCGAGCCGAAGGAAAAGCCCGCGCCGAAGCCCGCGCCAAAACCAAAGGCGCAGCCGAAGACGGAACCGGCACGCCCCCCGACCCCGGAGCCTGCGGCGACCGCTCCCTCCGCAACAGCCGCCGAAGCCAAACCTTCGGTGCCTGCGCGCAAGCAGATCATTCCGGCAGGCCAACCGCTCCCGCCGCAGCCCTCGGCCAATGAAATCAGCCCCGAGGCACTTGCCAAGGTCAATGAGATCGAGAAGAAGGCCAAACGCCTGACCTTGATGGAATTGACAGAGCGCACGTGCAAATGGCCGGTCGGCGATCCCGCGACAGAGGATTTCTGGTTCTGTGGTCTGCCGGTGCAGCAGGGCAAACCCTATTGCGATGCCCATGTCGGCGTGGCGTTCCAGCCAATGAGCTCGCGGCGCGAACGCAAACGCTGAGCCGTGTTGGCCGGGCAGCCCGCCCCGCTCGTCTCTTGACCAAAAGACCCCGGACCAGCGATTGGCCCGGGGCTTTTTATTTTTGAACCTGCAAGCCCCGTCCCTGTCATGAAGAGACACAGGCCTCTGCTCAGCCTTTTTCAGGGGCCGGGGATGAAAAATCCGGAATGGTCCTTGTCGACGCGGGTTGCGGATCGAGGCTCGGCCAGTTGCCCTGAGACAGGTTCAGGTTGCCGGGAATATCCTCCTCCCAGAACCCCACCACGTTCTTGGTGATATTCAGATAGAGCTTGTCATCGACAATGCGCCACAGGTTCGGATTGCCCGGCACCTTGCCGCCCTTGGCCACACCATAGGCGCAATGCCCATCGTATTGCGGCAGATAATAGTCCGGATCTTCCAGGAAGGCGGCGCGGTTTTCCTCGCTTGCGAAGGCAAAGGTCGCTCCGTTGTGGGTCGCGGTGATATCCGCCTGCCCCGGAACGGCCGCCGGCTGCGCATGACCGACCGGCGCCTGCGGCAGCGCGCGATAGGCCACCACGTCGTAACCCGATACGGC
Source organism: Phaeobacter sp. B1627 (assembly GCF_006265095.1). Taxonomy (GTDB): domain Bacteria; phylum Pseudomonadota; class Alphaproteobacteria; order Rhodobacterales; family Rhodobacteraceae; genus Epibacterium. Next base: position 206,938 of record NZ_VCNK01000001.1, on the reverse strand, counting down.
AAAACCGGTTTCATCGACATACTGCTCGCCCGCAAGGGCCGCCCCGCCGAAGGACAAAGCCATCACCGCAGCCAAAGCAAAGTGTTTCATCGGAAAATCCTCTCGTTGCGTGCCCATGGGACCCCCTTGGTGCGCCGCACGTCATCTACTGAAGGGCCCTGCGCCAACCGCAGGAGCCGGGGATGAAGATACCGGCCCCGGGCGATTTGCGAACCGGCTCTCACGGCTCTGTGTTGCGGGCGGAGCCTGCGTGACCGCAGTGTGAGGTGGCGGATTGTGGGGGCCCGGCGCGCGGGCATCAGGCGTCCCGGTTGCGCCCAACCCGGCCAAGATGCGTAAATTCAAAGCCTTGCGGTGACTTGAGCCCATATCCCAGCATGCGGTCGACACCCGAATGCGCCAGCCAGAGGGCCCCGAGTTCCCACAGCAGCGGCACATCCTGCAGATGCCCGATCGCCAGCGCCAACGCGCCAAACGCATAGAGATGGACCAGATTGTAACAAAAGGCGCCGACTCGGCGGCCCGCCACATAGGCGAGAAAGCTCAGATCGGGCGCGAGGAACACCAATATCGCCGCCCAGAGCGGCAGGACGGCCTCCGCCCCGGAAAAAAGCCAGATCCCGACCGCACACAACACAGCCCCTTCGGCCTTTTGCCACAGCACCAATGCCCTCGCACGCTCCATCAGTCGAGCCTTCGCACAACGATCTGATTGCCTTCGCCGCGTTTGGTTTCGAGGATTTTCATGGTCGCGATCAGGTCAGACAGTTTTTGCTTGCCGTAACTGCGGGTGTCGAAATCCGGAGAGGCTGCGGTGATATACTGCCCGATTTGCCCGAGCGAGAACCATTCGTCTTCCTGACTGATCGTGTCCATCGCCCGCAGCACCAGTTTCTGCGGATCTTCCAGTTCAGCCGGAGCCTGATCGTCCTGCGGAGCAGCGGTCTGCTCTGTCACCTTGGGTTTCGCAGCGCCGCGCGGTTTGGCAGGGGCGGCCTCTTTGAGCAGGTTTTCCACATAGATGAACCGCTTGCAGGCCCGCACAAAGGCCGCCGGAGTCTTGCGCATCCCCATGCCGTATACATCCAGCCCCTGTTCCCGGATGCGGCTCGCCAGTCGGGTAAAATCGCTGTCCGACGAAATCAGGACGAAGCCGTCGAACCGGCCGGAATGCAGAATGTCCATCGCGTCGATGACCAGCGCAATATCCGACGCGTTCTTGCCGGTGGTATTTGCGAATTGCTGATGCGGAACGATCGCCAGGGCTGCCAGGCGATCCTTGCTCCAGCCCTGCGGTCCGCCGCCGGAGAAATCACCGTAGATGCGCCGGATGCTGGCCTCACCGAGCGAGGCGATCTCCTCGAACATGGCCTCGCCGTATTTGGCCGAGATATTGTCCGCGTCGATCAGAACCGCCAGAAGGGGGGGCTTGTCGCTGTTGGGCATGTGGGATCCAGTCAGGTTTGAGGGGTCTCCCCCATACATAACGGCCCCTGCGGAAATGAAAACCACACAAGCCAGCGTGTCGCCAAAGCCGGGGCGGTCAGGGCGTGTTTTCGCGTGTTTTCTGCCAGTGCGGCGCCCTGCGCGCGCCGCGAGCAGGAAAATTTACCCGACAGACCTTCCAGTCATTGGAATTTTGGCTATCGTCCCTACCTGAAAAGGACGCGCCGTTTCCAAAATGGCAGCATCACAGAATTCTGACACGGAAAGAAGAAGAGGCCCCCCATGAGCGATACGACCTATACACCTCCGAAGGTCTGGACCTGGGAGCAGGACAGCGGCGGCCGGTTCGCCGCCATCAACCGCCCCATTGCCGGCGCCACCCAGGACAAGGAGCTGCCCGTCGGAGAGCATCCGCTCCAACTCTACTCCCTGGCGACCCCCAACGGCGTCAAGGTCACCGTGATGCTGGAGGAGCTTCTGGCCCTCGGCGTCAAGGAAGCCGAGTATGATGCCTGGCTCATCAATATTGGAGAGGGCGATCAGTTCGGCTCTGGTTTTGTCGGAATCAACCCGAATTCAAAGATCCCCGCGCTGCAGGACCGCTCCGGCGACGCCCCGGTGCGGGTGTTTGAGAGCGCCTCCATTCTGATGCATCTTGCAGAGAAATTTGGCCACTTTCTGCCCAAGGACGGTCCTGCCCGCACTGAGGTGCTGAACTGGGTGTTCTGGCAAATGGGCTCTGCGCCCTACCTCGGCGGCGGCTTTGGCCATTTCTATGCCTATGCGCCGGAGAAGTTCGAATATGCGATCAACCGGTTCTCGATGGAGGCCAAGCGTCAGCTGGATGTTCTGAACCGGGAGCTGGCGGAAAAAACCTATATCGCGGGCGAAGACTACTCCATCGCCGATATGGCGATCTGGCCCTGGTATGGCCAGTTGGTTCTTGGTCGTCTTTACGACGCCGCAGAGTTCCTGGATGTCGAAAGCTACGAGCATGTGATGCGTTGGGCCAAAGCCATCGATGCGCGCCCGGCTGTACAGCGCGGTCGCATGGTGAACCGCTCCTTCGGCGAACTGTCCGCACAGCTGCGCGAGCGCCACGCGGCCTCTGACTTTGACACCCGCACCCAGGACAAACTGGAACCAGTGGAAGCAGAATAGCTCCCTCCGGGAATGCGCCCCAGGTTTGCGCCGTGACTATCCGGCGCGATTCTCGGCGGATAAGGCCCACGGATCAGACTCAGACAACGGGAGAGCTCCCGCGCCCGCAGGTGCATCGCCTTGCGGCGATCCCCCTTGGCGGCCTTGGGCCGGGCATCCTGCCCCCTCGCGGGGGCAGGATGCGGCGCCGGGCCTTTCCAAGGCCCGGCGCCATGCCCAACCGGCCCCTGAGCGCTTCGCAGAAGCGGTCAGAGGGACGGGCGGGAGCGCTTCGGCCAGCGAAACGGGAGAGACTTTAACGGCAGAAACCGCAACAGAAGAGGTCGATCTATTTCAGGCGTGGCGGCTTGTCGGGATCGGATCCCGGCGCCTGCGGTGCGTAGACCTGCCCGGCCTGCCTCTGCGGCAGATCAAAGCGTAGTCCCACCCGTGCGAGCCGTGCAGCCATCCTGTCGGATGTGGCGAAAAAACCGACATCCAGGGCACCAGCCTCGATGCCGGAAAAGGTCAGCGCCTCCCCCACCGCTTTTGCCAAAGCGGCCCGCGCCCCATCTTCCGCGCCGATGAAGGCCAAAAGATGCCCCTGGCCGCCGCTCTCATAGATCACCGCCACCAGATAGGCGCTCTGAGCGAGCCCTGCCGCAGTCGCCAGCTTGGCGTCCAGAGCCGTGAGAAGCGCTTCCGGCAACCCGTTTGGCGGTCGCAATTCGGCAATTCCGGTCTCAACCTCATCCGGAGCATGCGCCAGCGTTTCCGCGAGCCACCCCAACGCCGTATCCGGGATCAGGATCGACGAGGGGGCGACCTCCAGGTTCACCCCGAGGCCGATGCCCTGCCCCGCCAGCATCTGCGCAACCCCCCGCCCGGAGAGCGCCGCATAGGGCACGATACGACCGGCGAACTCCGCCAGCCGTTCCTCCCGGTCAAAGACCAGCACATATTGCCCGTCACCGGTGTCAAAAACCTCCGGGCTGATCCGGTCCCCCTCAGGCTCCTTGTCCAGAAGAAGGAACAGCTCACTGTCCGCCAGCCGCTCGAAGAAGCGCAGGCGCAGCGCATCGTCGGCAGGGGCAGCCTCCATGGCCGCATGGGCCTGATCCAGGACAGTCAGTTCGGTCATTTCATCACCTCTTTCACCCGGGCGCGCAGTTCCGGCAACAGGTCCGCCTCGAACCAGGGGTTGCGTTTCAACCAAGCCGTATTGCGCCAGGACGGATGAGGCAAGGCAAAGACCTCCGGCGCCCGCACCCGCCATCCGGCGACGGTCTCGGTCACCCCGCTGCGGGTACCAAGATGATAGCGATGCGCATGGCCCCCCACCACGATCCGCAGGCGCACAGCTTTGAGCATCGTCATGACCCGGTCATGCCACAGACGCCCGCAATCGCGCGGCGGCGGCAAATCCGCGCCCTTGGCGTCGTAGCCGGGAAAACAAAACGCCATCGGCACGATCGCCACACGCCCGGTATCATAGAAGTCCGCCTCGCTCATCCCCAGCCAGGCACGCAGCCGGGCGCCGGAGGGATCGGTGAACGGTTTACCACTTTTATACACCCTTTGCCCCGGCGCCTGCCCGGCAATCAACACCCGCGCCCCAGCTTCGAACCAGACAACCGGACGCGGCTCATGCGCGGTTTGCGTCGAGCCAAACCGCTCCGCGCAGTGGCGGCAAGCAACAATCTGTTGTTTTAATTCCGAGATCTCGCCCATTGTCGTTTCCGCTCAAACCGCCTATTCTTGTCCCGTGATCCCGTTGGAGGATATCTGCCCTCCTCCACGCTTGCCCGGATCCGCACAGATTTGCTCAAATTCGACATATTTGCGCCCAAATCAACGCGTAAGTCGTTAACGATCCCGTGTTAGCCCTCGCAATGCGGGCACCACGCGACGACGGCCCCGTCTGACCAGACCCGCGGCGCAAAAGACAGGTGTGATACAAATACCTCTGATCGGGCAGATATAGTTTTTCAGTCCTGAGTGGGGCAAAGCAGAGAATGCGGGCGAACATGCCGGGGAATGGGCTCGCTGTATTCTCCCCCGGGACGATAAGACACGGCAAGAGACAGCAAGAGACAGTAAACCGATAAGGCGATGTTGGAATTCGTAAACGTCAGCAAATCATTTTGGACCGGGACCCAGCGCAAGGTGATCCTGGATCAGGTCTCCTTCAGGGTGGACCTGGGGACGTCGCTTGGCATCCTTGCGCCCAATGGCACCGGCAAGACAACGCTGATCAATATGATGGCCGGCCTTGAACAACCGGATGAGGGAACAATTCACCGGGAGTGCAAGATCTCCTTTCCGCTGGGGTTCATGGGCGGGGTCGTCGGACGACTGTCGGCGATGGAGAACAGCCGTTATATTGCCCGCCTCTACGGTCTCGATCCGGATTATGTCGAATCCTATTGCCGGTGGCTTTGTGGATTGGGCGAGTATTTTGACCAACCGCTCGGCACCTATTCCTCGGGCATGAAGTCGCGGTTTTCCTTTGCGCTGATGCTGGCGCTCGATTTTGACATTTATCTGATTGACGAGGGCATGCCGAGTTCCACCGATGTGGAGTTCAACCGAAAAGCAGGCACCATCCTGCAGGAGCGCCTGGCCACCACCACGATCGTCATCGTCTCGCACCAGCCGCGCACGCTGGAAAAATTTGCCAATGCCGCTGCTGTCCTGATGGGCGGTCAGCTCCATATGTTTGAAACCTTGGAAGAAGCGAAGCAGCTCTATGACTACGAAACCCAAGGCTAAGAAATTCCGCATACGCCGCAGCCCGACCGCCGCGGGCGAGCCTGCCGCGGCACGCCCGGTGCCCCCCCCTGAGACGTCTCAGGACTCATCCCAGGGATCATCGGCGGCAGGCACCATGCAGCCACCCGCGCAAGCGGCCCCGCAAGCCCCGTCAGCCGCCGCCAGACGGGCCGAGATGACGCAGGCTCCGCGACCTTCCGGCGGCAAGGCAGCGACTGCGCGCGCTGGTCAGGTCACCCCTGCCTCCGAACTTACGGCGGCCGAGGAAATAGAGGCCATCAAACGCGAGGGGCTGACGGGGCGCCAACTGCGTCTGGCCCGCCGGGTTGCCCAGACCAATGACTTGCCCGCCACCTCGGATTTTGACGCCGTGCGCCTGCTGCGCCACCGCGGCATTGACCCGTTCAAACGGGCCAACATGCTCGAGCTGGTCGTTCCGCAGGGACAAAAGGCGACCGTCGCCTCCACCCCCGTGAAGGATCGCGCACAGGTTCCCGCCGCGCAGTCGGCCCCGCAAACCCTGCCGCAGACTGTTCCCTCCGGCAAACAGAGCCTGACCGTTGCAGATCCCCTCAGCCCGGCCGAGCGCCGCAACCGCGAAATCCGGTCGATCCAGCTCGATATTGCCCGCCGTCGCCGTCGCAAGATGGCCCTGTTGGGCGCGCGTTTGGGCGCGTTCGTGCTGATCCCCTCGATCATTGCCGGCTATTACTACTATTCCGTCGCGACGCCGATGTATTCATCGCAGTCCGAATTTCTGGTTCTCAAAGCCGACAGCTCCGGCGCCTCCGGGTTTGGCGGCCTGCTGAGCGGAACCCAGTTTGCCACCAGTCAGGATTCGATCGCGGTTCAGGCCTATCTCCAATCCAAAGAAGCCATGATCCGCCTCGACGACGAGGCAGGGTTTCGCGCGCATTTCACGCAGGACTGGATCGATCCGATCCAACGTCTGGACCCCAGCGCCACCAATGATGACGCCTACTCGATCTACAAACGCAACGTGAAAATCGGCTACGATCCGACCGAAGGCGTCGTCCGCATGGAGGTCTCGGCCGCCGAACCCGACATGGCCGCCGAATTCTCGCGCCGCCTGATTTCCTATGCCCAGGAAAAGGTGAACCACCTCTCGGAGCAGAAACGGGCCGATCAGGTGGGCGATGCAGAAAGCGCGTTGCAACTGGCCGAACAGCAGCGCCGCGATGCCCAGGCGCAGCTCGTCGATCTGCAGCAGCAGGGCACGGTTCTGGACCCCGAGGGCGTCATCGTGTCCCTGCGCTCCCAGATCAACACGTTTGAGCTGCAACTGCAGCAGAAGCGACTGGAGCTGGCGGCCCTGCAGGACAACACCCGTCCCAATCAGGCCAAAGTCGAGGGCACGGCCGCCGATATCAAACGTCTGGAGGCGCTGATCGCTCAGCTGAACGAGCGGATGACCGATGCCTCGCAGGGCGAAAACTCGCTGGCCGCGCTCAGCGTGCAGATCCAGATGGCGCAGGCCGACCTCGCCACCCGCGACATGATGCTGCAATCGGCGCTGCAGCAGGTGGAACAGACCCGGATGGAGGCAAACCGACAGGTGCGCTACCTCACCACCGCGGTGGAGCCGGTTCCCGCCGACACGCCCTCCTACCCGCGCAAATTCGAAAATACGATTTTGGCATTCCTTGTCTTTTCCGGTATCTACCTGTTGTGTGCCCTCACGGCATCCATTCTCCGGGAACAGGTCTCTTCGTAGGTTCATGAAAAAAATCGATATCAACGGTCTCACCATCGGCAATGAGTGTCCCCTGACCCTCATCGCCGGCCCCTGCCAGCTGGAAAGCGCCGATCACGCGCAGATGATCGCAGGCAAACTGAAAGAAGCCTGCGATGCAGCGGGCGCCCAGTTCGTCTTCAAGGCCTCATATGACAAGGCCAATCGCACGTCGCTTTCGGGCAAACGGGGGCTTGGCATTGACCAGGGGCTCGCTGTTCTGGCCGGGGTGCGCGATCTCTTTGGCGTGCCGGTCCTGACTGATGTCCACACCGAGGCCCAGTGCGCCATCGCGGGCGATGTGGTCGACATCCTGCAGATCCCGGCCTTCCTGTGCCGCCAGACCGACATGCTGCTGGCTGCGGGCAACACCGGCAAGGCCGTGAACATCAAGAAGGGTCAGTTCCTCGCCCCGTGGGACATGGACAATGTGGTCGCCAAGGTCGCAAGCACCGGCAACGAGAAGATCCTGCTGACCGAGCGGGGCACGTCCTTCGGGTATAATGCGCTGGTGGCCGATATGCGTGCCCTGCCCCGCATGGCGCAGACCGGCTATCCCGTGGTGATGGATGCGACCCATTCGGTGCAGCAGCCGGGCGGTCAGGGCGGCTCCACCGGCGGGCAGCGCGAATTTGCGCCGGTGATGGCACGGGCAGCCGTGTCCCTCGGGATTGCCGCAGTTTTCATCGAAACCCATCAGGATCCCGACTCCGCGCCCTCTGACGGGCCGAATATGGTTTACCTCGATCAGATGCCGCAATTGATTGATACATTGATGGGGTTTGATGCGCTTGCAAAAGCCAACCCCATCCGGATTTAATTTTCGAAGGACGCGTATTTCTCATGACCAAACCCCTCCCCGAGGTGACCCCCAACACCTGGAGCTTCCTGCGCGATGCGATGATCAAGCCGACAGGCTTTCGCGAATATGATGCACGCTGGAAATATCCCGAGGAAATCAACCTGCCCGGCATGACCGCCCTTGGCCTGGGCCTCGGCACCCAGATGATCAAACGCGGCATTGCGCCGGTGATCGCGGTCGGCAATGACTATCGTGACTATTCGCTCTCCATCAAGAACGCACTGATGCTCGGCCTGATGCAGGCCGGGATCAAGGTGATGGACATCGGCCCGGCGCTGTCTCCCATGGCCTACTTCTCCCAGTTTCACCTCGATGTGCCCGCCGTCGCCATGGTCACCGCCTCGCATAACCCGAACGGCTGGACCGGCGTCAAGATGGGCTTTGACCGGCCGCTGACCCATGGCCCCGACGAAATGAGCGAGCTGCGCGACATCGTGCTGAACGGCGAAGGCGTCAAACGCGACGGCGGATCCTATGAATTCGTCGACGGCGTCAAGGAGGCCTATATCGACGATCTGGTGGGCGATTTCAAAATGTCCCGCCCGCTCAAGGTGGTCTGCGCCACCGGCAATGGCACGGCGGCCGCTTTCGCGCCGGAAATCTTTGAACGAATCGGCGTCGAAGTGGTGCCCAGCCACACGGAACTCGACTACACCTTCCCCCATTACAACCCCAACCCCGAAGCCATGGAAATGCTGCATGACATGGCCGCCAGCGTAAAGGCCTCCGGCGCCGATCTGGCCCTTGGGTTTGACGGCGACGGGGACCGCTGCGGCGTGGTCGATGACGAGGGCGAGGAAATCTTTGCCGACAAGGTTGGCGTCATCATGGCCCGCGACCTGTCCAAGATCTACCCGAACGCCACCTTCGTGGCAGATGTCAAATCCACCGGTCTCTATGCCTCGGATCCCGAGCTGAAGAAAAACGGCGTCAAGGCCGATTACTGGAAGACCGGTCACAGCCACATGAAACGCCGGGTCAAGGAACTCGGCGCATTGGCGGGGTTTGAGAAATCCGGCCACTACTTCCTGGCCGAACCGATCGGCCGCGGCTACGACTGCGGCATGCGCGTCGCGGTCGAGGTCTGCAAGATGCTGGACCGCAACCCCGACATGAAAATGTCCGATCTGCGCAAGGCCCTGCCCAAGACCTGGTCAACGCCCACCATGTCGCCCTACGCGGCCGACACCGAGAAATACGATATTCTCGCCCGGCTCGTCGACAAGCTGGTGCAGAAACACGACGCAGGCGAAACCATCGCCGGTCGCGCCATCAAGGAGGTCGTGACCGTCAACGGCGCCCGCGTCATTCTCGACAATGGCTCATGGGGGCTGGTCCGCGCCTCCTCCAATACGCCGAATTTGGTCGTGGTCTGTGAAAGCTCCGAGAGCGAAGCCGAAATGCGCGCCATTTTCGCCGACATTGATGCCGTGATCCGCACCGAAGCCGGGGTGGGCGACTACGACCAGACCATCTGATCCCATTCTGGCTGACGACGCGCTGGCTGATACCGCTCTGGCGCCAAACCAAAACAGCCGCACCTTTGCTCACAGGTGCGGCTGTTGTCGTTTTCCGGCCCCCTAGGTACCGCTGGGCACCGCGCGCCTATAGGCCTGTCGGCCAGCCTGCTCCACATACCCGTGCCTGCACCAGACACCTGTATTCATCTTTTCAAAAATACCTCGGGGTCCGGGGCAGCGCCCCGGTCCTGCCAGTCCCGCCAGCGCTGCCAGTCCTGCCAGTCCTGCCGCGTCAGATTTCAGTTGCCGCCAAGAAACTTCAGCAACTGCTTGCGCGCCTCTTCCTCAACCCGGCGCTTCAGCGCCTCATTCAGGTCCTCTTCGGTCTCCACCGGCACGCCCAGTTCCTCGCTCAGCTTGTCCCGCACCGCCTGCCTCGCTTTTTCTTCCGCCGCCTCCAGCTCGGGCTCTATCAACTTGCTGAGATCCGGCCGGATCTTGGGATCAAACCAGGATCCGGAGATCCGCACCGGCACCGAAATCCCCGCCGCCTCCGCCGTCGCAAAGGCGGTCGGGGTGAAGGTATAATCCAGATCCTGCGCCCCAAGGCCCACCCGGCCGCTGCCTTCTGCCCGCAGCGAGGGCAAGGTGGCGAGAAAATCCTCGTTCGTCAGGCTGCCCGCAGCCATTGAATAGCTGGCGCTCAGCCCGTCAAAGATCGTAGTGCCCCCGTTGCCACCGTCGGGGTTCATGATCGCCTGCAGATCGAAGCCGGTAAAAAACCCTTTGCCGATCTTCACCGTCCCCTTGCCGCTGAGCGAGCGCATGATCTGGTCGAGCGACGCCCCCGCCCCGAGAAACTCCAGCGTCCCGAGCGCCTCGCCATTGAGCTTGCCATAGCCCGCAAGCTGGCTCAGCGCCTCCTGCATCTGGACCTCCGCAAAGGACAGCTTGCCCGCGACAGACAGCCCATTGCGGTTGTTGGCAACCAGTTCCCCATTCACCACGCCGCCAAAGGCCTCCACGGGCAGAAACGACAACACCGCACGGGCGCGCTCGACGGCCAGCGACAGCTTGCTGGGCCCGATCGACAGGGACGAGGTCTTCACCCCCTGCACATCCAGACCGATCTGCCCGTCAAACAGCCCCAGCGCCGAGGCATCGATCGGCTCTGTCGACCAGCCCGTCGCGCCGCTGCCGGCCGCACCGGAGCCGGACCTGTCAGATGCCGCATCCAGCGCAGTCAGATCCAGAACGCCCGCCGTCAAATTCGCGGTCACCCGCAGCGGCACCGCCCCGGTGTCGAGATCCGCCGCCCCTTGAAATGAATTGTGATCCAGCGACAGGCTCAGGTCGCGCAGCGCGACGCGCCCGTCCGGCGTATAGGTGGTGTCGGCCGCAAACTGCACCGACTGACCAAGACCACGCGGCAGCGCCATTGTGCCGCCGCCCAGCGCCGCCATCACGGCCGCCGTATCCTCGCTCGCGCCGGTCACCCGGCCCTCAAAGGCCCCGCTCAGGTCCGCCCGCCCGTCGAGCCGGGCCTTGCCGCCCCCGGCCGTCACCGACATCCCGACCGACACCACCTCGCCCGACAGGAACTGCATGAAACTGCCGACCTCCCCCACCAAGCGCACCGGTTTTCCCGCCGGGCGCAGCGTCATGTCCAGCGTGGCTGTGCCGGTGGGGTCCGGCCAAAGCAGGCTCAGGTCGACCTGTTTCATTTCGGTCGCGGGCTGCCCGAAGGGTGCATATCGCAGGCTGCCTCCGTTCAGAGCGACCGCCTCGATCGCGAAGGAGGCCGATGTCGCAGGCTCCGCTTCAGCCCCAGGCTCCGCCCCGCCCCCAAGCTCCGCATCAGCAGGCGCGGCGGGTTGGAACACCCAGTTTCCAGTGCCGTCCTCGCGGGTCTCCAGATTCAGATGGGGCACGATTGCGGTCAGCTCGGTGACCCGGATGTGGCCCCGGATCAGATCAGCGGCATCGACACCGATGGTCAGCCGCCCCGCGGTCAGAAACGGCTCCGGCCCCGCCCAATCGGCATTTGCCAGCGCCACGTCATCCGCCTGCAGCCCCAGAACGGGCCAGACCGAGAACCGCACGTCCCCGCCAAAATGAACCTCTCGCCCGGTCTGTTTTTCAATCTGCTGCCCGACCAGGGCCGCCAGTTTCTGCCCGGGCAAAAACGCCAGCACGACAGCCGCAACGATGAAAGTCAGAACAACGGCGGTCAAAATACGAAGGATCAGGCGCATGAGGGGGGCCCCTTTTGGGAATGCTGCAGGTTCTCGGCCCAAAATCAGACCTTTGCCCCAGATTACAAGCCCCGCCCGGGGGATCAATCCATACCGCGCCACAAAACCGCGCGTCAGCAACAGCCCCGACGCCCTCCCGTCCCAGTCCAGCCTCAGTGCGCCCCCTGTCCGGTCCCTGTTCGGTCCCTGTTCGCACGCTGTTCGCACGCTGTCCCGCCCGGACGCATATGGCGCTCCCATCATGCTCCCATCATGCAGGCCTCTCCCCTCCCGCGTGGCGCCTCAGCGGCCCGAGGCCTGATCTCTGTGCATATTTGCCCCGCGAAATCCTCCATTCCCTTGGCGCCTCGCCCGGTCTATAGGACGGGTCATGACCAGCAATCCGCCAGATCTCCGCCCCGACCTTGCACCAAAGCCCACCTTCGCAGAGCCCCCCCGGCCCGATCAGCCGACCCTCGGCATGGTGTCGCTCGGCTGCCCCAAGGCGCTGGTGGACAGTGAACGTATCCTCACCCGCCTGCGGGCCGAAGGCTATGGGATCTCGGCCGACTATTCCGGTGCCGATGCGGTGATCGTGAACACCTGCGGCTTTCTCGACAGTGCCAAGGCCGAAAGCCTCGATGCCATCGGCGAGGCGCTGAAGGAGAACGGCAAGGTCATCGTGACCGGCTGTCTTGGCGCGGAACCCGACTATATCCGCGAACACCACCCGCGCATTCTGGCGGTCACCGGCCCGCATCAATACGAACAGGTGCTGGATGCGGTCCATGCGGCCGTGCCCCCCAGCCCGGATCCTTTCGTGGACCTGCTGCCCGCCGCCGGGGTCAAGCTGACGCCGCGCCATTTCAGCTATCTGAAGATTTCCGAAGGCTGCAATCACAAGTGCAAATTCTGCATCATTCCCGACATGCGGGGCCGTCTGGCCTCCCGTCCCGGCCATGCGGTGCTGCGCGAGGCTGACAAGCTGGTGCAGGCCGGCGTGCGCGAGTTGCTGGTCATCAGCCAGGATACCTCGGCCTATGGGCTGGACCGAAAATATGACGTGAACCCCTGGAAAGACGGCGAAATCCGCAGCCATATCACCGACCTCACCCGCGCCCTGGGGGAACTGGCCCCGGCGGAGGAGCTGTGGGTGCGGCTGCACTATGTCTATCCCTACCCGAGCGTGCGCGAGCTGATCCCGCTGATGGCGGACCCTGAAAACGCCGTGCTGCCCTATCTCGACATTCCGTTCCAGCACGCGCATCCGGATGTGCTGCGGCGCATGGCCCGTCCCGCCGCAGCCGCCAAGACCCTGGACGAGATCCGCGCCTGGCGCGCGACCTGCCCCGAGATCACCCTGCGCTCCACCTTCATCGTCGGCTACCCCGGCGAAACAGAAGCCGAATTCCAGCACCTGCTGGACTGGATGGACGAGGCCCAGCTCGACCGCGTGGGCTGTTTCAAATACGAAAACGTCGCCGGCGCGCGGTCCAACGATCTGCCCGACCATGTGGCAGAAGAGGTCAAACAGGACCGCTGGGAGCGTTTCATGGCAAAGGCGCAGGCCATTTCCGAGGCCAAGCTGCAGGCCAAGGTCGGACAGGTCTGTCAGGTGATCGTCGACGAGATCGACGCCGATGGCATAGCCACCTGCCGCACCAAGGCCGACGCCCCGGAGATCGACGGCAACCTGTTCATCGACGACGGCACCGAGGGCCTGAGCGTTGGCGATCTGGTCACGGTGGAGGTGGATGAGGCCGGGGAATATGATCTGTGGGGCGTGCTCCGCGCGCGTAGATGACCCCTCACGAGCGGCGAGGCTGCTGTGCGCGGGCTCGGAGTGCGGCGCCCTCCGTTGCTGCCTTCACAGTTGCCTTCACCGCTGCCTTCACTGTCGCCCCCACCGCTGCCTTCATCGTCCCTGCCCCAGAGGGCCCCTGCACCAAAGCACCTTCACTGCCCTCGCGCTCCGGCATGTGCCCACAGCGCTAACAGGCTATTGTGCCGCCGCCGCGTTCTCTTCCTTCAGATAGGCCAACAGGTCGGCATTGCGGCAGTAGTCCGGCGTGCGGGTGATCTCGGCCTCCAGTCCGGCCATATAGCGGTCGCAGATCCTGGAACAAGAGCAGCGCGTGCAGCGCAGGACTGCCTCGGCGATCTCCTCAAACCGCAAGGTCCCCTTGACCGCCTCCTCCTCAAGGTCCAGCCCCATCGCCTGCCCCATTCGATCGAACAGACTGGCATGCGTCTTCAGTACCTCTGGATCTGTCATGGCGTGCTCCTGATCATGGCGGCTGAGATCAACCCGCAGGATCACCCTGCCCGAAGGATCGCCGCCGCACCTTGATGCAGGTCAAGTCGCCCGATGCCCCGCTGTCGCGTCGACATAGGCCCGGACCGCATCCTGCACCCGGCGGAACCGGTCGCCTCCGAGCTTTTTGCCGCCATACCAGCGGGTGACGATGATCACGTGGTCCTGCAGCCCTTCCCGCTCCATCATCCGCAAAATCACCATCGCCGCGCCGCTCTCCCCGTCATCGGCCTTCAGACCGCCGGTCGGCAGGATCGCGGCCCAGGTATTATGCGTCGCCCGCGCATAGCTGCGGTCCTCCTTGAGGCGGGCCAATACCGCGTCCACCTCGGCGCGGCTCCGCACCCCGGCACCGGACACCGCATATTTGGAGCCCCGATCCGTCAGCACGACACCCAGCTTGATCAGCCCGGCCTCCTCAGCAGCGCCCCGAACACCCGGAGCACCCAGAACACCTCCAGCATCGGGGCCTTTGTCCTTGCTCATGCGCGCCCCTCAGTTCAGGCCATATTTTCGGATGGTCTCCTGAACCACCAGAATGCGGTCGGGATTGGCCGGGTGGGTGCCCATGAAGGCATCCCCCGGATCGGGGATTTCGTCAAAGAACCGGATCCCGACACTGGGGCGATAGCCCGCCAGATGGGTGATCAGCGTCCCCATTGCATCCGCTTCCAGTTCGAAGGCCTTTGAATAACTGCGCGCGCCCACCACGGCGCCGACATATTGCGCATTGGCCACCTCCTCCGGTGTGCCCCCCTCAAGCGAGACCAGCTCGCCCAGAAACACCGCGCCCTGCACCGCGTTGCGTCTTTGCTGATCCAGATGGCCGAGAATATGATGGGCGACTTCGTGGCTCATGACAAAGGCCATCTCGTCACGGTTGCGAAAACTCGCCAGCATCGCCGCCGTGAAAATCACCACCGGGCGGCCATTGCGGTCCACGGACTGAAACGCATTCGGCGGTGCAGCGGGGTCGAGGTCCAGTTCGATCTGAAAATCGCAACTGCGGTTCGGATCCTGCTTGCGGCATTCCGCTTCGGCCACCGGTTCCACGTCCTGGGCCACCGCGACAAAGGCGCGGAAATTGGGGTCGGTCGGGCCGATTGAGGCACAACCCGCGACACACAGGACAAGGAGAATCAACAAACGGCGCATGGTATTTTCCAATCAGGACAGCGGCAGGCTAGACCGGTTTCTGCAATATGTGCAATCAGCCGACGCCCGATCGCGTCGCCTGTCGCTGCAGATATCGCGATCACCGCTTGCCAGGCCTCCGCCACAGGTGGCAACCTGACGTCATGTTTACAATAGAGCATGAATTCGATTCCACGGTGATCACCCTTGTTGACGAGGGCGAGGCCCCCCTCAATGAGGATGTCATCATCAATGCATTCTCCGAATGCGTCACAGTCGAACAATTCGACGCCCGCACCAATACTGTGCAGCGCCTCACGCTATCGCCGGAACAGGTCCGGGATCTTGCAGCGGCGCTGGATCTGCCCGAAGGCGTCTATCGGCTGGTGCTGGAGCAAAACGGCTGAGGCCAACGCGCCCCTCCGGACGACCACCTCGGGCAGGTCACCCGGTCCCGGAGCCTTGCCGCGCCGCCCGTGCCGCAACGGTGAATGAGGTCAGAGCAATACGAATGTTTTGTCACGGCTCGTCGCGCCCCGACGCAACTGCAGCGCCGAGCCCGGCACCCCCAGAGCCCGCGCCAGCAAGGCCCGCACATCCTCTGTCGCCTTGCCGCCCTCGGGCACTGTCGTCACCAGAACGCGAATGATGTCCCCCTGCCGCTGCACTGCGTTGAAGGCCGCTTTGGGCGTTACCCGGACGGTGATCTCGGCGCCCGTCCGAGCCAGGTCGCTGAGGTCCGCAAGATCGCGCGTTTTGGGTTTGCCCATTCTGTGCCTTTCCTTCCGGTCCCTGCGCGCCGGATCTGCAGCGCGCCTGTACCGCACGTGTGCCGCCCCTCGCCCGCGCCTGCGCGGCGCCAGTGCAGGCCCAGTTCAGGCCCTGTGCGCAACCCCGCATGGACAGTTTCATCAGAGCTGCATACACCTGCGTCAGGCGTTTTCCCAGCCCTGCCCCCCTTGGGCGCGCTTCCAAGCACAAAGCCAGGCGCCTTCCCCTTGAACTCCGCCCTCCGCTGCCCGACATAGGACAGCAAAGATGTAAAGAGGTTTTACATATGCCGATCCGCAATGACGCTGCTCTTGATTTTCTGCTGACACGACGGTCGCGCCCCGCCAAGACCCTTGTGGCCCCGGCGCCTGGTCGTGCCGAGCTGATACCCCTGCTCACCGCCGCCGCGCGAACGCCCGATCATGGCAAGCTGGAACCCTGGCGGTTTATCGTCGTGGAAAAGGCCGCGATGGCACGGCTGGGGGATCTGACCGAGGAAGCCGGGGTTCGGCTGGGGAAATCGGAACAGGATATTGCCAAGGCGCGCGGCCAGTTCGATCTCGGTCAGCTGGCAGTGGTTGTGGTCGAGATACAGCGCGACAGCCCCAAGGTCCCGGCGCTGGAGATGACCTATTCCGCCGGTGCCGTCTGTCTGGCTCTGGTCAATGCCGCTCTGGCCGCCGGCTGGGGCGCAAACTGGCTGTCCGGCTGGATGAGCCACGACCGGGGGTTCTGCGAAGCCGCCTTTGACCTCGCGCCGAACGAGCGCATCGCCGGGTTGATCCATATCGCCACCGAAGGCGCAGTACCGCCGGAGCGTCCGCGCCCGGATATCGACGCGCTGACCACATGGATGGACAGATGATCTTTGCAGCCTTCGCCAGGGCCCTGAACCAGATCACGGACCCGAGATTTCGTCGGGTCCTGCTGTTGGGCGTCGGTCTGACATTCGCGCTTCTGGTTGCGGCCTATGTGGGGCTGCTGATGCTCATCCAGTGGCTTGTCGGCCCGGAGACCACCTTGCCGCTGATTGGCGAGGTGACATGGCTCAACGACGTGCTGTCGGTGGGCTCCTTTCTGTTCATGATGGTCTTGTCGGTGTTTCTGATGGTGCCGGTGGCGTCGGCCATCACCTCAATGTTTCTCGACGAGGTCGCAGAGGCTGTCGAAGCCCGATACTATCCGCATCTGCCGCCGGTTCCCGGGTTGTCGATCTGGGAGGGCGTGAAAGATACCATCAATTTTCTCGGCGTGCTGGTCACGGCCAACCTGCTGGCCTTGCTGCTTTATGTGCTCTTTGCACCTGCTGCATTGTTCATTTTTTGGGGGCTGAACGGGTTTTTGCTGGGACGCGAGTATTTCACCCTTGCCGCCGCCCGGCGGGTAGGGCTCGCAGAGGCAAAACGCTTGCGCCGACACCACATCGCACCCATATGGGCGGCTGGCGTCCTGATGGCGATGCCACTTTCAGTGCCGCTGGTGAATCTCCTGGTCCCGATTCTCGGCGCCGCGACATTCACCCATATCTTTCACGCAGTCTGGCAAGAGCGCTGACTGATATTCCCGGTCCGGTCCCCGCGCAGGCTGGGGCTCCCGCGCCTCTGTGCCACATCACAGATGTGGCACAAAGAGCCTTGGGCATGGCCGCGCGCTGACGCGCGCGGCACGGGTCGCCCTCCCGGCGACCCTCTTTTGATCAGCAGAGCGCCCGCGCCGGGCCGACAGGCCCGGCGCCCGGCCCAACGGGAGCGGATGCAGTAGGCATCCGACGACGGGCGGGAGCACACCGCCGCAATCGCCCTCGTATCGGTTGAGACAAGACCCTTCAGTCCGGATCAGGGATCCGGTCAAACCAGTCGAAATCATTCACACTGACAACACCAGACAGGATGATCGCCGCAAGGATCAACCAGATCACGGCGGCGACCCCGGTCGTAATCCACGCCTTTTGCTTCAGGAAATGTTGCTCCGGCGCGCCCGCATGCGTGCCCGGCACGATCTCTCCCCGATCGCCTTGGGTCTCCAACCGGATCGGGATCACGATGAGAAACGTCAGAAACCAGATGACGGCGTATAAAACCAGTGCGGAGGTGATGCCCATATTCTATTCCTTCTGCTCTGCCCGCCGATCTGCAGGACCTTCCTGATCCATCCGCACAGGCCTGTTGTCAAACCTGTTCCAGCTCGACCAGACAGCCATTGAAATCCTTGGGATGGAGGAACAATACAGGTTTGCCATGTGCCCCGATCTTCGGCTCTCCCGAGCCCAAAACCCGCGCCCCCTGGGCCTGCAGATGATCGCGCGCCGCAAGAATATCATCGACCTCATAACAGACATGATGGATGCCACCCGAGGGGTTTTTGTCGAGAAACCCCTGAATCGGCGAGGTCTCTCCCAATGGATACAGCAATTCGATCTTGGTATTGGGCAATTCGATGAACACCACTGTGACGCCATGATCCGGCTCGTCCTGCGGCGCACCGACCGTCGCCCCCAAGGCATCCCGGTATTGCGCAACAGCAGCGTCGAGATCCGGCACGGCTATGGCCACATGGTTTAGTCGTCCGATCATCGCGGGCTCCTTTTGGGCTTGTAACGAAATTACACCGTAAAGATCAAAACCCTACGTTTCTTGCAAGCCCGACCTCACACGTAAAAGCTGTGTTCCGGCGCGGCTCAACGCCACAGTATGCCGCATTAAGCTATTGTTAGCCCAGAATCCATAGCGTCGTCCCATGTAATCAGTGAGGATCAGAACATGGATGATTCGGATCTTTTTGCCTCCGCAACACGGTTGGGCAATGGTCGACGTCCCCTTTTGGGTTTAACTATCCTGGTGGTGGAGGACAGCCGCTACGCATGCGAAGCGATGCGTCTTCTGTGTCTGCGCAGCGGTGCGCGCATTCGCCGGGCAGACAGTTTGAAATCAGCGCGCCGCCACCTGCAGGTGTACCGCCCCTCGGTGGTCATCATCGATCTGGGCCTGCCGGACGGGTCTGGCGCGGAGCTCATCGCGAGCCTCGCCATGACGACGCCGCGGGTCTCGGTCATTCTGGGGGTTTCAGGTGACGAAAACGCCGAGACGACTGCCCTGGAGGCTGGCGCCGACGGTTTCCTCGCCAAACCGATCACCTCTTTGGCGGCGTTCCAGAATGCCATCTTGTCAAACCTTCCCGCAGATCGCCAACCTCTTGGGCCGCGCTCTCTCACGGATGAGGCGGTTGTGCCGGACATCCTCGCATTTCGCGATGACATGGCCCATGCCGCAGATGTTCTTGGCGAGGCGACAGATGAAAAATCCCTTGATTATCTCGCCCAGTTCCTGGGCGGTGTCGCCCGCAGCGTCGGCGACGCGCCTCTGGCCACAGCTGCCGCACGTCTCGCCAAGACCCGGCAAACCGGGGGACCGATCGCAGTCGACACCGCCCATATTGCCGATCTGGTGCAAGAGCGGCTGGACCGAAAGATCGCGATCTGACCGTGCTCCAAAGTCTTCTGATCACGCTCACAACCCTTGCCCTCGTGCTGGTGGTCCAGGCCCGGATGATGGCTCGCAGACGGCAAGAGGTCCCTGATCCGGCGAACCGGACCCGCCGTTGGTTCAGCTGACGTCGAGAAAGGGCCGCGCGAAGGTGCCGCCCGGCGCCTGAAGCAAGGCGCCCGGCATCGCAGTTCAGAGGCCGAATTGGCGTCTTGTTGATGACCCCAGTGCCAGGGTCTGAAGCGGAATCTGGACAGAAATCGGGTCTGGATCAGGGTCGAGGTCGGCGCCGGGATCAGGGCCAGGATCACGGTCGGACTGCAACAACTGCTGTGGCGGGAAACCTCCGGTCGCTGTGCCATATCCCACCCGCCCCGGAGTGGCCGCGCCGCCCGTATGCCTTGCCTCTGCGTGCCCTGCCTCTGTATGTCTTGCAGTTGGCGCCCTGCCGCTGGCTGCCTTGTCGCTCTGTGCCTTGCGTCTGCTTCTTTGCTCTGCCCTCAGAACCACGGGCTCAGATCCCCGCGCTCCGGATCACCGGCGTCAGGCTCAGCCCGCGGCCGATGCAGGATCGAAAATGGCCCTTTTGGATCCACCAATCATGGCTTCCCCAGGCCCAGAAATCATACCAGAAGCAACCACACAAAAGGCGATCGTCCAAAAGCAGACCATAGAAAAAAGAGCCACCCCAAGGGCGGCCCTTTCAAAGATTTCATAGGCAACAGCCAACGCCGGTCGCGCAGGATCAACCGTCCTGCGGAATGACGCGCAAGCCCAGTTCCATCAACTGTTCTGACAATGGCTCCGACGGCGCGGACATCATCAGATCCTCGGCGCGCTGGTTCATCGGGAACATGATCACCTCACGGATATTCGCCTCATCCGCCAGCAACATCACCATCCGGTCAATCCCGGCGGCGCAGCCCCCGTGCGGCGGGGCGCCATATTGAAACGCGTTGACCATGCCGCCAAAGCGTTTCTCGACCTCATCCTTGCCATAGCCTGCGATCTCGAAGGCCTTGAACATGATCTCCGGTTTGTGGTTTCGGATCGCCCCCGAGACCAGCTCATATCCGTTGCAGGCCAGATCGTACTGAAAGCCACGCACCGCCAGCGGGTCGCCATTCAGCGCCTCCATCCCGCCCTGCGGCATGGAAAACGGGTTGTGTTCAAAATCGATCTTTCCGGTTTCCTCGTCCGCTTCGTAGATCGGGAAATCCACGATCCAGGCAAAGGCAAACCGGTCCTTGTCGGTCAGACCCAGCTCCTCACCGATGACGTTGCGGGCGCGGCCTGCCACGCTCTCAAACGCCTTGGGCTTGCCGCCGAGGAAGAAAGCCGCATCGCCAACACCAAGGCCGAGCTGCTGGCGGATCGCCTCCGTCCGCTCGGGACCGATATTCTTGGCCAGCGGGCCTGCGGCTTCCATGCCATTGCCCTGGTCGCGCCAGAAGATATAGCCCATCCCCGGCAGACCTTCCTTCTGGGCGAAGGCATTCATCCGGTCACAGAACTTGCGGCTGCCGCCTGTCGGCGCGGGAATGGCGCGAATCTCGGTGCCGTCCTGCTCCAGCAGCTTGGCAAAGATCGCAAAGCCGGAGCCACGGAAGTGCTCGGACACCACCTGCATCTTGATCGGGTTGCGCAGGTCCGGCTTGTCGGACCCGTACCAGAGCGCAGCATCCTTGTAGGAAATCTGTGGCCAGTCGGCGGCGGCATCGACCTTGCGCCCTTTGCCGAATTCCTCAAAGACACCGGCCATCACCGGCGCGATGGTGTCAAAGACATCCTGCTGGGTCACAAAAGACATCTCAAGGTCAAGCTGGTAGAAATCGGTCGGCGAGCGATCGGCGCGCGGATCCTCATCGCGGAAACAGGGCGCGATCTGGAAATACTTGTCAAAGCCCGACACCATCATCAGCTGTTTGAACTGCTGCGGCGCCTGCGGCAGCGCGTAGAATTTGCCGGGATGCAGGCGGGACGGCACCAGGAAATCGCGCGCGCCCTCAGGGCTGGAGGCGGTGATGATCGGGGTCTGGTATTCGTTGAACCCCTTGTCCCACATACGTTTGCGGATCGACTGGATCATGTTGGACCGCAGCACCATATTGGCCTGCATCTTGTCACGACGCAGATCGAGATAGCGATAACGCAGCCGCGTCTCTTCCGGGTATTCCTGATCGCCAAAGACCATCAGCGGCAACTCTGCGGAACTGCCGAGCACTTCGATGTCGCGAATGAAGACCTCGATCTCGCCGGTGGGGATCTTGTCGTTCACCAGGTTTTCGTCCCGCGCCTTCACGTTGCCGTCGATGCGGATACACCATTCGCTGCGGACCTTTTCGATCTCGGCAAACACCGGGCTGTCCGGGTCGGCCATGATCTGGGTGACGCCGTAGTGGTCCCGCAGATCGATGAACAATAGTCCGCCATGGTCGCGGACCCGATGGACCCAGCCAGAGAGGCGAACGGTTTCGCCGACGTGGGATTTGTTCAGTTCTGCGCAGGTGTGGCTGCGGTATGCGTGCATGGATCTGGTCTCTTTCGGCTGCGGGTGGCAGACTTCGGGGAGAAGGCGCCGGGCAAAATTCGTCCGCCCCCGTACACAGGGTTAGGACGGTCTTGTCAAGCAAGCCGGGGGCGATGAGGCCCTTTCACCGCTGGTTTTCCACCGCACCGCTCCCCTCCCGCCGCCTCCGCCCCCCTGTCGCGGCGACAGAGCAACAGGCCCGGCGTCGGACAGACCGGAAAACGGCAAATCACGTTGCAGGGCCGATCCCCCTTGCACCTTTCGTCTCGCTGCCTATAACGCAGGACAATTTGGGTGCCCGCATACGCCCGATTCAGACTGCCACGCCCCGCACGCTTTCCAAAGGACCCCTCCCATGCCCAAAAGAACCGATATTCAGTCGATCATGATCATTGGCGCAGGGCCGATCGTCATCGGGCAGGCCTGCGAGTTTGACTACTCCGGCGCTCAGGCCTGCAAGGCTCTGCGGGAAGAGGGCTACCGTGTCATCCTGGTGAACTCCAACCCCGCCACCATCATGACGGACCCCGGGCTGGCGGATGCCACCTATATTGAACCGATCACCCCCGAAGTGGTGGCCAAGATCATTGAGAAGGAACGCCCCGACGCGCTCCTGCCGACGATGGGCGGGCAGACCGGCCTCAATACCTCTCTCGCGCTCGAGGAGATGGGCGTGCTGGAGAAATACGGCGTCGAAATGATCGGAGCCAAGCGCGAAGCCATCGAAATGGCCGAAGACCGCAAACTGTTCCGCGAGGCAATGGACCGGCTCGGGCTGGAAAACCCGCGGGCCACCATTGTCACCGCTCCGAAAAAGGACGACGGCAAGGCGGATCTCGATGCGGGGGTGCAGATCGCCCTCAACGCGCTCGACGACATCGGCCTGCCCGCGATCATCCGCCCCGCCTTCACCCTTGGCGGCACCGGCGGCGGCGTCGCCTACAACCGCGAGGACTACATCCACTATTGCCGCACCGGCATGGATGCCTCGCCGGTGAACCAAATCCTGGTGGACGAGAGCCTGCTGGGCTGGAAAGAATACGAAATGGAAGTGGTCCGCGACAAGGCGGACAATGCGATCATCGTCTGCTCGATCGAAAACGTCGACCCGATGGGCGTACATACCGGCGACTCGATCACCGTCGCCCCTGCCCTGACGCTGACCGACAAGGAATACCAGATGATGCGCACCGCCTCGATTGCGGTTTTGCGCGAAATCGGCGTCGAAACCGGCGGCTCCAACGTGCAATGGGCGGTGAACCCGGTGGACGGCCGCATGGTCGTCATCGAGATGAACCCCCGCGTCAGCCGCTCCTCGGCGCTGGCATCCAAAGCCACCGGCTTCCCGATCGCCAAGATCGCGGCGAAGCTGGCCGTCGGCTACACGCTGGACGAGCTGGACAACGACATCACCAAGGTGACGCCCGCCTCCTTTGAGCCCACCATCGACTATGTGGTCACCAAGATCCCGAAATTCGCCTTCGAGAAATTTCCCGGCTCCGAACCCTATCTGACCACCGCGATGAAATCCGTGGGCGAAGCGATGGCCATCGGCCGCACCATCCACGAATCGATGCAGAAGGCGCTGGCCTCGATGGAATCCGGCCTCACCGGTTTTGACGAGGTGACCATTCCCGGCGTCTCCGCGGGCCATTGGGAGGCGGTCGGCAGCGACGACAAGGCCGCCGTGATCAAGGCCATCAGCCAGCAGACCCCCGACCGGCTGCGCACCATTGCCCAGGCGATGCGTCACGGGCTGTCCGATGACGAGATCTTTGCCGTCACCAAATTCGACCCCTGGTTCCTGGCCCGTGTGCGCGAAATCATCGACGCCGAGCGCGAAGTGCGCAAGAACGGACTGCCGATGCGCGAAGACGGTCTGCGTCAGCTGAAAATGCTCGGCTTCACCGACGCCCGTCTCGGCCTGCTCACCGGCCGCGATGAGGACAACGTGCGCCGCGCCCGTCACAATCTCGGCGTCAAGGCCGTGTTCAAGCGGATCGACACCTGCGCCGCCGAATTCGAAGCCCAGACCCCCTATATGTACTCCACCTACGAGGCCCCGATGATGGGCGAGGTGGACTGCGAGGCCCGTCCCTCCGACCGCAAAAAGGTCGTCATTCTAGGCGGCGGACCCAACCGGATCGGTCAGGGGATCGAGTTCGACTATTGCTGCTGTCACGCCTGTTTCGCCCTCACCGATGCGGGCTATGAAACCATCATGGTCAACTGCAACCCGGAAACGGTCTCGACCGATTATGACACATCGGACCGGCTCTATTTTGAACCGCTGACGATGGAACATGTGATGGAGATCCTCCGGGTCGAGCAGGACAACGGCACGCTGCATGGTGTGATCGTGCAGTTCGGCGGCCAGACGCCGCTGAAACTGGCCCGTGCGCTCGAGGCCGAAGGCATCCCGATCCTCGGCACCACACCCGATGCCATCGACCTGGCCGAGGACCGCGAGCGGTTCCAGGCCCTTGTCACCGAACTCGGCCTGAAGCAGCCCAACAACGGCATTGCCTCCACTGGCGAGCAGGCCCTGAAGATTGCCGAGAAAATCGGCTTTCCGCTGGTGATCCGCCCCTCCTATGTGCTGGGCGGACGGGCGATGGAAATCGTGCGCGACATGGACCAGCTCAAGCGCTACATAGCCGAGGCCGTGGTGGTCTCCGGCGACAGCCCGGTGCTGCTCGACAGCTATCTCTCCGGCGCGGTGGAGCTCGACGTGGATGCAATCTGCGACGGCACCGACGTGCATGTGGCAGGCATCATGCAGCATATCGAAGAGGCCGGCGTGCACTCCGGCGACAGCGCCTGCAGCCTGCCGCCCTATTCGCTGGACAAGGCGGTCATTGATGAGATCAAGGTCCAGACCTATGCCCTCGCCAAGGCGCTGAACGTGGTCGGGCTGATGAACATCCAGTTCGCGGTCAAGGCAGACGCCAGCGGCAAGAGCGAGATCTACCTGATCGAAGTGAACCCGCGGGCGTCGCGCACCGTGCCCTTTGTCGCGAAAGCCACCGACAGCGCCATCGCCTCGATTGCCGCCCGCATCATGGCGGGCGAGCCGCTGTCGAACTTCCCGCGCCGCGCGCCCTATGAACCGGATGCCGGCTATGACGTGAACACGCCGATGGCCGACCCGATGACCCTGGCCGATCCGGACATGCCCTGGTTCTCCGTCAAGGAGGCCGTGCTGCCCTTCGCCCGCTTCCCCGGCGTCGACACCATTCTGGGGCCGGAGATGCGCTCCACCGGCGAAGTCATGGGCTGGGACCGCAGCTTTGCCCGTGCCTTCCTCAAGGCGCAGATGGGCGCCGGGATGGTGCTGCCCCGCAGCGGCCGCGCGTTCATTTCGATCAAGGACGAAGACAAGACCGAAGTAATGCTGGAGACCGCGCGTATCCTGCTCGATCAGGGATTTGAACTGGTCGCCAGCCGGGGGACGCAGAGCTGGTTGTCCGGTCACGATGTCGCCTGCACGGTGGTCAACAAGATCTACGAGGGACGCCCGCATGTGGTCGACATGCTCAAGGATGGCGGCATTCAGCTGTTGATGAACACCACCGAGGGCAGCCAGGCGGTGGAGGATTCCAAGCCGATGCGGACCGTGGCTCTCTATGACAAGATCCCCTATTTCACCACCGCCGCCGGGGCCCATGCGGCTGCGCTGGCAATCCAGGCACAGGCTGAGGGCGAGGTCGAAGTCAAAAGCCTGCAAGGCTAGGCCGCCGCACTAACTTGCGGCGCAGACGCGCCCTGGCCTCTGCTGGAAACGGATCAGCAGCTGGACAGGGAGAGCGCCCCCTTTCAGGGGGCGCTTTTGCCCGTAGGGCAATCGGATCGCAACGCGATCCGACCCGGGCGGCGGGGGCGCAGGCCCATTCGGGCCTGCGCCCCCGCCGCCACCCCCAGCCCGAATGGCCGGGACCTCATCTCGGACTGTCTTTTGTTCAGATCCCCGCAACAAAGCCCTGTCATAAAAGACCTCACATGTGGTCCAGTGTCTTCACCCCGGACCACACGCACCCCTCTGATCGGAGCCTCTTTCATGACACGCCTCTTCTGCCTTTTTGCCCTGCTGACGCTGACTGCCTGCGACATCCCCTTCGTGCCGCTGATCTGAATGCGCATCCCCTCTGGGTCCAGATTTTTTTCGTTGAATTGAAACGGAATTTCACGACGCCCTCACGGGCTCCGAGTTGCGGCGACTCGCGATCTCGGCCACGGTGAAGCCACGACACCCCGCTCAGAAGAGCTGCGGAAGATCATGTTCCCTCCGGCCATATATTGCTCTCTCACCCCCTCGCGATGGCCAATCTTTGATCTCCATTCACGGAAAAGCCCCGCGGGTTTCTCACCCCGGGGCTTTTCTTATGTGCTTGTTCTCATGGCAACCTCACCGGAGGCAAGCAACCTCACCGGCAACGCGAGACTTCACCGGCACCTCAGAACCTCCCGGAGGTGAGAGGTCGGGAACAGCCCAATGTGCTGCCCCCAGTCTCGGCGGGACCGCTACGCCCCGGGTCGCCCCCCGGCCCGAACCCCGGCAGACCAGTCCTGATCAGCCTGATCAGGACTGCGCCGCGGCCATCTCCCGTCGCTCCACTCCCCGAAAGAAGATCAGGTAGAACACTGGTGCGGCCACCAGGGTCAACACCGTTGCAAAGGCCAGCCCCCCCATGATGGTCACCGCCATGGAGACGAAGAACGCATCACTCATCAAAGGCGCCATGCCCAGGATGGTGGTGATCGCCGCAAGCATCACCGGGCGCAGACGCGACACCGAGGCCTTGACGATGCTTTCGCGCAGAGGCAGATCCTCCTCTCGCCGCACGATGTCGATCTCCTCGACCAGAACAATACCGTTCTTGATCAACATCCCCGACAGGCTCAGCAGCCCCAACAGCGCCGTGAAGGTGAAGGGCATTCCCGTGCCCATCAGGCCGATCACCACGCCGTTCACACTCATCGGAACCAGCAACCAGATGATGATCGGCTGCCGGATGGCGTTGAACAGCAACACCGAGATCAGCACCATGATCAGCAGCGACAGCGGCAGCTGTTTGCCCAGGCTCTCGTTGGCATTGGCAGAGTTCTCATGCTCTCCGCCCCACTCCATCTTGTAGCCCACCGGCACCTCGATGGCCTCCACCGCGTCCTTCACCTGGGCAAAGACCGTCGCCGCAGTCACATCAGAGACCACATCGGCCCCCACCGTGATCGTGTAGACCCGGTCGCGGCGATGGACGAGCGTGTTCTGCACCTCATAGTCCACCCCATCCAGCATCTGCTCCAGCGGGATCCAGCTGCCGGCAGTGTCGGAGAACACCACCTGGTTCATCAGGTTATAGGGCTCCTCGGGCGGGCGCCGCATCACGATCGGGATCAACCGCTCGCGCTCGCGGAACACACCGGTCGTGATCCCATTGGTCGAGAACGCCAGCGCACCGGACACCGCATCGCGGGTCACCCCGGCCGTCTGCGCCCGGTCGGTGGCATAGACCGGCTTCAGCACCAGTTCCTGCTCGCGCCAGTCATGGCGGACATCGCGCGTCAGGTCAGAGGCGGTGGCAAGCACATTCTTGGCCCGCTCTGCCAGTCCCCGCAGGACCGCCGGATCAGCGCCGGAAAAGCGCACCGCGATGGGGGCACCGCCCCCGGGACCGAACACCAGCCGTTCGGTGCGGAACTCACCTTCGGGGAACTGCGCCTTGCCAAAGGCCTCAAGCTCCGCCTGCAGGGGCGGGATCTGCTCCAGGTTCTCGGTGCGGATGATCAGGTGACCGTAGCTCGGGTTTGCTTTCTCCGAGGAGTAGGTCAACAGGAACCGGGTCGCCCCCTGGCCGACAAAGGTCGCAACGGAAACCACATCCTCGCGCTCCGCCAGCCAGTCTTCGACCAGGGTCAGATGCGCCGATGTCGTCTCGATCGCGGTGCCCTGCGGCAGCTTGTAGTGGACATAGAACAACGGCGTGTTGGAGTTCGGAAAGAACTGTTGCTTCAACATGCCAAAGCCCATGAAACACACCACCGTGATCGCGACGAGCCCCAGCACAACCAGCCAGCGCAGCTTCAGCGCCAGACGCAGGATCGCACCGTAGCCGCGGAACAGCAGGCCGCCGTAGCTGTCCAGATCGTCACCGGTGCCGCGCTTGAAGAAGTAATGCGCCAGCAGCGGTGTCGCCGTCAAAGCCAGAACCCAGCTCAGCAACAGCGAAATCCCGATCACCGCGAACAGCGAGAACATGAATTCCCCGGTCGCATCCGGGCTGAGACCGATGCCTGCAAAGGCCATGATGCCGATGATCGTTGCCCCCAATAGCGGGATCTGCGTCTTGGCCGCCGCCTCATATGCGGCATCGCGCGAGGATTTGCCCCGCTGCATGGAAATCTGCATCCCCTCGGCCACAACGATGGCATTGTCCACCAGCATGCCCATGGCAATGATCAGCGCCCCGAGCGAGATCCGTTCCATCTCGATCGAGAAGAGCGCCATGAAGAACAGCGTTCCCACCACCGTCAGCAACAGGGTCGCCCCCACAACGATAGAGGCGCGCCAGCCCATGAACACGGCCAGCACCACGATCACGATGGCCACCGACATGGCAAGGTTCACCAGAAAGTCGTTGGAGGCCGTCTCCACCACCACATGTTGCTGGTAGATCGGGTGCAGTTCGACCCCGAACGGGATGGCGCTGTCGAGCTCCGCGAGCTTGGCGTCCACGCGGTGGCCGACATCGACGATGTTCTCATTGGCGACCCCGGAAACGCCAAGGGTGAAGGCCTCGGTCCCGTTGAACCGGATCAGCTGAGTCGGGTCGATTTCGCGGCCGCGCCAGACATCGGCAATATCGATGATGTTGATCGTCTCGCCGCCGACGCCGACCGTCAGCCCCGCGATTTCGCTCACCGAATCAGAGCCTTCCGGCGTTTCCAACAATGTGTTCACCGTGCCCGCCTTGATCTCGCCCGACGAGGTGACCGAGTTCGAGGTGGCAATCGCATTGGCAATCGCATCGACCGAAATGCCGAGGTTGGTGGCAATCGGCATATCGGGTTCGACATAGATGGTTTCGTTGCGCAGCCCGGAGACATCGACGTCCGCCACCCCTTCGACGGTCAGCAGTTCCCGCCGCAGATAGGTCGACAGCTCGTATTTCTCCTTATCGGAGTAGCCCTCGGCCGTCACCGCGTAGAAGATACCGAACACATCGCCAAAGCTGTCATTGACCATAGGCTCGCTGACACCCTCGGGCAGACCCCGCGCCGCATCGCGCACCCGGGCGCGCAGTTTGGTCCAGATTTCCGGCAGCTCGGTGCCGTCATAGGTATCCTGCATCTCCACTTCGATCACCGACACGCCCGGCCGGTTCATCGAGGTGATGGTATCCACCTCTTCCATTTTCTGGATGGCAGATTCCAGCGGCTCGGAGACCTCAAGGGCGACCCGCTCGGCGCTGGCCCCCGCATAGGTGGTCTGAATCACCGCTTGTTTGATGGTAAAGGACGGATCTTCCAGCCGTCCCAGATTGAGAAATCCCCAAATGCCCCCGAACAGGGCAAAGAGCATGATCAGCCACGTATAAAGAGGCCGAAGGATTGATCCACGTGCAATATCCATGAGCTGCGGCCTTAATTGCTGAAGCCGGTGAACCGGCGAACGGGCTGACCGTCCTCCAGCGCCGCGCCTCCGGTCAGGACCACTTCATCGCCATCATTGATGCCCGAAATCACATCGAACGTGCCGAACTGGTTCGGTTCCAGCTCGACCGGGGTCCAGCGGACCGCGCCCTTGCTGGCGCCTGTCGGCGTGAAGACCATGACCCCCGTCGCCCCGGACGGATCGGTGACGATCGCGGTCGCAGGCAGCGAGATCCGGCGCAGGCCGGTCTGGACGCTGACTTTCACCGTGGTCGAGGCACCCGGCAGGATCTGACGGTCTTGCGGCGGCTCCATCCGCAGCGTCACCCGATAGGTCTGACCCACCGCAGAGGCCTCGGCCGTATATTCCAATATTTCAGCGGGATAGGCGGTATCCGAGCCGGGAAAGGTGGCGGTGATGGTGAACTGGTCGCTTTCGCTCGCACGCTGGAACAGCAGTTCCGGCACATCGATTTCCACATGCAGTTCCGACATGTCATGCAGCCGCACAATCGGCGTCCCCGCCGCAACCGTGGAAAACAGCGCCACTTCGCGCCGCGCCACCAGCGCATCAAAGGGCGCATACAGCGTCGCATGTCCCAGATCGGTCTGCGCCGTGCGCACCGCAACTTCGGCCAGGCCGGCAGCGGTTTCCGCATCCTCGATGGCCACCTGGCTGACGGTTCCGGCCAGACGTGAGGCCCGTTCCTTGTTCCGGTCCGCCTGCTTCTTGTTCAGTTGCGCCTGCTCCAGCTGCAGCTGGAACTGCACCAGATCCAGCTGGCTGATCAGCGCGCCCTTGGGGATCAGATCGCCCTCGGTGACCGGCAGCTCCAGCACCTGGCCGCCGACCTGAAACGCCAGATCAACCGTTTCCTTGGCAGCAACCTGGCCAAAGAACTGCCGCTCCATCGGGACCGACCCGCCATCCGCGATCATCAGCTTGACCGGTTTCAGAAGGGGTTCGTCCGGAGACTGTGCCTGTGCCAGACCGGGCCCTGCCAGCACCGCGCCCAGCAGCACAGCCCGAAGTGTCGTCAATGTCATGTTTTATCTCCTTCACAGGGTCCCACAGCGCCCGACTGTACGGCCTTGGTGTGAATTTTTTGGGCCAGACCCGCGAGGATTTTCGCCTCGGCAGGGCTCAGCCCGGATGTTTCGTAAAATAACTCGGATGCAGAGGCGACAAGCTCGTCCCGCCGCTCCCGCCCCGCAGCCGTCAATTCCAACAGCCAGGCCCGTCCGTCGCGCGTGTCCCGCACGCGACAGACCAGCCCCAACCCCTCAAGCGTTGCCGCAGCCGCAGTGACTGCAGACGGCGCTTTCAGGGTCAACCGCGCCAGTTCGCCCATCCGGCGTGGCTCTGCGAGAATCAGCAAAAGCTGACACTCCGGGCGGCCCAACTGTCCCTCAAGACCGATTTCGTTCAGACGTTGCTCCAGTTGCCAGTGCAGTGCAAAGACCCCCATCATGGCCTGCACCTCCGGCGTATAGAGGTCCCAATTTTCGGAAGTGTCTGAAGTCATGTGCCTGTCCGTTCTCCTGATGGCCAAATAGTTCAGTTGGTGAAGTATTTAAAGGGGAGAGTTTCGCTTTCCGCGAGGGCATGGCCGCCGCTCCCCTTGACCTCGCCCCGCGAAAGGCGCCCTATATACGGCAGTTCGAGACCTGGGATGTTAAAATGTACACACCTGCCATCACCGGCACCGGGGTTTTCACCCCGGCCGAGCGCATCACCAACGCAGAGCTTGTAGCGGCCTTCAACGCCTATGTGGACCTGCAGAATGCGCGCAACGCCGATGCGATTGCCGCCGGTGAACAGGCGCCGTTGCAGTATTCGTCAGAGGAGTTCATCGAAAAGGCCTCCGGCATCGAAAGCCGCTTTGTGATGGACAAGGCAGGCATCCTGAACCCGGAGATCATGTTCCCCCAACTGCGCCAGCGCAGCGATGACGAACCGGGCATCATGGCCGAGATGGCCGTCGATGCCGCGCGCAAGGCACTGGCCAAGGCGGGAAAGACCGCCGCCGATGTCGATGCGGTGATCTGTGCGGCATCCAATATGGAACGCGCCTATCCGGCGGTTGCCATCGAAATCCAGCAGATCCTCGGCATCAAAGGGTTCGCCTTTGACATGAACGTCGCCTGCTCCTCGGCCACATTCGGCATTCAGGTGGCGGCGGACATGGTGCGCTCGGGCTCAATCCGCGCCGCCTTGGTGGTCAATCCCGAAATCTGTTCCGGCCACCTGGAATGGCGCGACCGGGACTGCCATTTCATCTTTGGCGATGTCGCCACCGCCACCTTGGTCGAGCGCCAGGAGGACGCGAGCGGCCCCCATTTCGAAGTGCTCTCCACCCGCTGCGCCACCGAGTTTTCCAATAATATCCGCAACAACAACGGCTTCCTGCGCCGCTCCCGCCCGGACGGGGTGGCCGATCGCCGCGACATGCAGTTCATGCAAAACGGCCGCAAGGTGTTCAAGGAAGTGCTGCCGATGGTCAGCCAGCACATCGCCGACCACATGGATGCAGAGGGTGTCGCAGCCAGCGATCTGAAACGCCTCTGGCTGCATCAGGCGAACAAATCGATGAACGATTTCATCGGCAAGAAGGTTCTTGGCCGCACCCCGGATGCGGGCGAACAGCCCAATATCCTGCAGGATTACGCCAACACCTCCTCCGCCGGTTCCATCATCGCCTTTTCGCAATATTGCGATGATCTGTCCGAAGGCGACACCGGTCTGATCTGTTCCTTCGGCGCGGGCTATTCGGTCGGGTCGGTCATCCTGCGCCGCCACGGTTGATCCGCCGCCACGGTTGATCCGAAGGGCGCCTCCTCAGCCCGCCTGAGCAGGCAAGCGCAAGCAAGTGCAGACGAGCACAGGCAAATGCAGGCATACCCAGACACGAACAGGCAAGCACAGAGACGGGCGCGGCGGCGAAACCCGCCCCGATTTCAGGATCGGGACCTCCCGCCCCCCCCGGCCCCCGAGGACCCGCAGCCCAGTTCAGGCCGTTCCTTCTTCCAGATGCAACTTCATATCCAGCAGAACCTGCTGCAGCAGAACCGTCTCCCGCAGCAGCCGTTTGGCCTCGTTCACAGTGATGATACCATCCGCGATTGCGTCCTGATATTCGCTCATCAACTGGGCAAAGCGACGGCTCAGTGCGATCACATCCGCATTGACCCCACCGGGGCGCGAGACATCCCCATCCTTTTCCGAATAGGACAGGGTGATATTCTTCAGATCGGCCAGGGCTGAGGTCACATGCGGAAAGGAGGCCACCGCTTCCAGCCGGGCCACCGAATCCACCGGAATGAACCGGTCGGTATGTTCTGAATTGTCCGAGTAGTAGCGGCCCAAAGTGGCCTTGGATTTGCCGGTGATCTTGCAGGCCGCTTCGATCCCTACGTCTTTTACCAATGCTTCGGTATGCTTTTTCAGATAGGTTCCGATTTCCGCCATAGTGCTCTTTCACCCAACCCCGTCACGCCTGATTTTCACGATCAGGGGAACCTTGCGTTCAATTTCCCATTAAGATTGCTTAGCCGAAGTGGCATTCCTTTGCCATACCCACCGTGACGACTTAAGTTTTTAAGAGTGACATGCGTACAGATTTTCGTCGCGGTGGGAGCCGATGCTCTGCTGTTTGAGCGAGGCACCAGCCTTCTGTGCGGTAATTTGTCTGCCCCAAGTGGTGCCCCCGTGGAATACGATTTCCCCTCGGACCGGACATACTCCGCGCTCTGAAGGCGAGGTCGGGTCAACAGGGGCATCCTTCTTTTGTCGCGAGTCCCGGTTGTCCCCTCACCCTTTTGCGAGGGTCCATATTGCGACAAGCCTCTCAGCCCCGCTATTCCCTCTCCCTCTGCCCGCCGGGCTGCCCGCAAAGCAAGCCTGGACGAGGGTCGCAGATCCACTAACCCTACGGCGAACTATGGCGCAATTTCCGTCTTTTCTCACCCGGCCGAAGCGGATAGATCAGCGCCATGGCAAAGCTCTACTTCCACTACTCCACCATGAACGCCGGCAAATCGACCGTATTGCTGCAGGCATCCTACAACTACCGCGAAAACAATATGCAGACCTATCTGCTGACTGCCAGAATCGACGATCGGGCAGGCAGAGGACGGATTGCCTCGCGGATCGGAATCGGCGCCGAGGCGGATATGTTCCTGCCCGGTGATGACCTGTTTGATCGGATCACAGACCGGATTTCAAAGGGCCCGGTTGCCGCGATCTTTGTGGATGAGGCGCAGTTTCTCACCCGGGATCAGGTCTGGCAACTGGCGCGGGTGGTGGATGACCTCAATGTGCCGGTGCTGGCCTATGGTCTTCGCGTGGATTTTCAGGGCAATCTGTTTCCGGGCTCCGCGACCCTTCTCGCACTTGCCGATGAAATGCGGGAGGTGCGGACGATCTGCCATTGCGGCAAGAAGGCCACGATGGTGATACGTCAGGATGAACAGGGCAAGGTCCTCACCGTGGGGGATCAGGTGCAGATCGGCGGCAATGAAACCTATGTCTCGCTCTGCCGCCGACACTGGCGGGCTGCCATGGGTGATGTCGCAACCGGCCGCGACTGATCGCTCGGGCGACACAGTTCGCCGCTTGTCACAAGCCTCCCGTTTAAAAAGCTCCGGTTTCTCAACGCCCCAGCCCCGGACATCCGGTATTGCCTTGGGCCAGGGTGCGCGCCCCAGAAGGCCAGTCCTCCCGCCCACCCCGGCTGCGCTCACGCGCCTCCGGTTCGGTTGGGCATGGCGCCTTGCGGGCCTTCGGCCCGCAAGGCGCCGCAGCCAGCCCGCAGGGCTGGCTGCCCGGCCCAAGGCCGCCAGGGTGTTTTGCCCCACTAGGGCAAGACACCCGCGGGCGCGGGAGCAGCCCCCAGGATATCCGAATGAAGGTTCCAACGTCACAACATCAGGCTTCACAACATCAGGCGCCGCAACACCAAGCACCCGCTGACAACAGTCCCCGCCCCGACAGGCTCCTGTCAGACCGGATTGGGCAGAGCCTCCCCCGCCAGACAGGCCGCCACATTGTCGAGCGCAATATGACCCATGGCGCTGCGGACCTCCTCGGTTGCGGTCCCCAGATGCGGCAGCAGGGTCACCTGATCCAGCGCCCGCAAGTCCTCGGGCACCTCGGGTTCGAACTCATAGACATCCAGCCCCGCCCCGCCGATCCGTCCGGACTGCAGCGCTGCGATCAATGCTGCCTGATCCACCACCTCGCCCCGCGCAATATTGATCAGATGCGCATGGGGCTGCATCGCGGCCAGAACCTCGGAATTGATCAGATGATGGGTCCCGGCACCGCCAGGCACCGCGATCACCAGAATATCCACCCCGGCCGCCATCGTCAGCAGATCCGGCGCCCGCGCGGCAGGGTAGTCGGTCGTCTTGTCGCTGCGCGCCACATAGGTGATCTCCATACCGAACCCGAAATGCGCCCGCCGCGCAATCGCATCGCCGATCCGCCCCAAGCCGACGACACCCAGTTTCTTGCCGCTCAGATGCAGGCCCAGCATCTGCGTCGGGTGCCAGCCCTGCCAGCCGCCGGAGCGCACCAGCCGTTCGCCTTCGCCCGCCCGCCGCGCACTCATCAACATCAATGTCAGCGCGATATCAGCGGTAGCATCGGTCACGGCGCCGGGCGTATTGGTGACCTCCACCCCCGCACCCCGGGCCGCCTCGACATCGATATGGTTGTATCCGACGCCGAAATTCGCCAACAGCCGGCACCGCGGCGCCTGCACCTCGGCAAAGATCCCGGCCCCATAGGCATCCCCCAAAGTCGGCACCACCACGTCAAATTCCCGCAGGCTGGCGACCATCTCGGCCGGGCTCATCGGGGCGGTGTTCTGGCGGATCTCGACGTTGAAGGCAGCCCGCGCCCGCGCCTCGACCACCGCCGTCATCGGTCGGGCAATCAACACCCGCAGTTCCTGATCCTGTGTCATCAGTGCATCCGCCCCCCCAACGGCACCGGCGCCAGAACCGCCTCATCCGGACCGATCAGAACGATCTCACCCGTCTCGTCCGGCAGACCCAGAACCAGCACCTCTGACATGAACCGCCCGATCTGGCGCGGCGGAAAGTTCACCACCGCCATCACCTGCTTGCCGACCAGGCTCTCGGGCGTGTAATGAGCCGTCACCTGCGCCGAGGTCTTTTTCTCGCCAATCTCCGCGCCGAAATCGATCCACATCTTGATCGCCGGCTTGCGGGCCTCGGGATAGGGTTCCGCGCGCAGGACGGTGCCCACCCGCACGTCCACCTTCAGGAAGTCGTCAAAACTGATCTCAGCCACGGGATAACTCCTCCGAGCGTCTGGCCGCAGCGGCGACGGCCCGTTTCAAAAGCGGCGCAAAGCCCGCGGCCTCATCCATCAAGACCTCCAGCGCCGCCTGCGTGGTGCCATTGGGGCTGGTGACATTGACCCGCAGCTGCGCCGGGCTGTCCTCTGCGGTCTCGGCCAGCGCACCGGCTCCGGCAACGGTTGCCTTGGCCAGCTGCATCGCCAGATCCTCCGACAGGCCCTGCGCCACACCCGCCGCCGCCAGCGCCTCGATCAGATGAAACACATAGGCCGGACCGGAGCCGCTGACGCCCGTCACCGCATCCATCTGCGCCTCATGGTCGAGCCGAACGGTCTGGCCGACCGCCTGCATCAGCGCCTCGGCCTGTGCCATATGCTCCGGCGTCGCCTCTGCGTTGCCGATCAGCGCGGTGATCCCGCGCCCGACCGCCGCCGGCGTGTTCGGCATCGCCCGGATCACCGGCGTACCGGCGCCGATCAGACGTTCATAGGTTGCAATCGACGTGCCTGCCGCGACCGAGATGAACAGGGTAGAGCCGCCGCCATGGGACTTCAGCGTCGGCAGCGCCTCCTCCATCACCTGCGGCTTCACCGCCACCAGCACGATGGCAGGCTGCTCCGGCATCGCGGCGTTGAGATGAACCCCGGTCGCACGGAGCCAGTCAGAGGGGTTCGGATCCATCACCCAGACCGCCTCGCGCGGCACTCCGCGCTCCAGCCAGCCCGCCAGCATGGCCGATCCCATCTTGCCGCAGCCCAAAAGCACCAGCCCCCGCGCCGCGATCTGTTCCATAGTCATGATTTCCCCCATCTGTTGCGGTCTGTGCCGTCCTGATGGGGCCCAGACTTACGCGCGGCCATAGGCCTCTGCAATGGCGACCTGCATGGCCTCCGCTGCGGAACGCTCGCCCCAGACCATCAGCTGGATCGCCGGGTAGTAGCGTTCGCAGCTGCTGACGGCGGCCTGCACCATCGCATCCACCTGTTCCGGGCTGGCCATCTGGCCGCCCGACAGCACCAGGCCGTATTTGAACAACATCAGCTTGTGCTCGGCCCAATAGCTGAACGCCCCGGCCCAGCACTGATCGTTCATCAGGTTGACCAGCTCATAGAGTTTTTGCACCTTGGCCTCTGGCGGCTCCATCTCGAAGCTGCAGACCATACGCAGGGTCTCGTCATAGTCTGACCACGCAAGGGTCAGGGAGTAGGTCCGCCACTGCCCCTCGACGGCCATCGCGATCTGGTCGTCCGCGATACGGTCGAAATCCCAGTCATGAAACGATGCCAGGTTCTCGACAATGTCGATGGGGTGAATGTCGTCCTGCAGGTGATGCTCGGAAAGTGCCATGATGCCACCTCTCTGGTCTCTAGCTTTGGGACCCGCAGATGGCCCCTATTGCTAGCTATAGGATCTAAGAACCGGGGGAGATCCCCGCTCCTATACTAAATATGGTGCTTAGGTCTGGCGCCGGAGGCAACCCTTTATTTGGGGACAACTGCAATAAGTTGTGGATGACTTGAAATTCTATGCAAAATGTCGATATTTCGATGAGCTGGCGATGGGCTGACATGAGGGCGTTACCAAAAGACGTCAGACTATGGTCTGCCCCTGTCCCCAGCCAGCCCTTTTGCCAGCCGCTGACCCCGCTTCTGCGCGGGAGAATCTGCCGCTGATTTCCGCCCTGAGCGCAGCCGTCGCGACATGGTCCGGGACATGGTCCGGGCGCTCTTCACCCGCTGGCGACTCAGCTGATTTCGGTGCAGCATCAGCCACGGCTTTGCCACGCATCCCGTCGCCCAGCAGCCGCACGCGCGCATGCTGACGGCCGGACAGATTGCCTGCCTCTTTGCCTGTCTCTGCGGTGAGAAAGAGAGACCGTCAGCGCCTGCCCCGAGGTCTCGGCTGCGGCTGTCGCGCAGCATGGGTTTGCGGGCGGCCATCATCTGGCGAGGAACGATCACGGGATGGTGGCACGCCTGACGGAGCTGGCCCGGGGCGCGCGCTCAGGCGGACCACCCCGCGCCCCACAGACATCCGGCCTCACAGACATCCGACAGACGACGAAACGAGACCGGCCACGAAACGACACTAGACGCTAAACGAGGCTGGTCGCTAAACCAGCCCTCCAACTCGGCAACACCTGAACGCGGCAGCCCCAACCGAGCCGGGCCAGTCCCAATGGGGCCACCCCCATCGGCCAGTCCCCTCAACCCCCGCTGTCCGCCTCGGGATCCGGACGGAGACTGAGGGGGCCGTCAGCTTCCTTCTGATTACTTCTGCGCGGCCTCAAGGGCATCGAGGCGTGTCTTCAGCACCTCGTTTTCTTCGCGCGCCTTCTGGGCCATGGCCCGCACCGCGTCGAATTCCTCGCGCGTGACGAAATCGCGGTCCGCCAGCCAGCGGTCGATGACCCCTTTCATCGCGGTCTCGGCTTCGTCTTTCGCCCCCTGCGCCACGCCCATCGCGTTCGTCATGAGCTGCGAAATATCGTCCATAATCTTGTTGCGGGTCTGCATGGCCATCTCCCGTTGCATGTCTTACCTCTGTGAGGCTCATCCCTTATATGGGGGCAGAGGACGCAAACGGCAAGCCGTTGACAGGACTTGCCCAAAACAGGCACAGAGACCCCCATGCAGGCGCAGATGATCCCCTTCCCGAACCTATCGCCCGAGATTTTCTCGATATCCCTCTTCGGGACGGAATTTGCGCTGCGCTGGTATGCGCTGGCCTATATCGTCGGCATCCTGATCGCCTGGGCCCTGGCGACGCGGGCGGTGAAATCACCGGCGCTCTGGCCCGCTGCGACGCCCCCGATGGCGCCGCGTCAGGTCGAGGATCTGCTGACCTGGATCATCCTCGGCGTGATCCTTGGCGGGCGGCTGGGCTATGTGCTGTTCTACCAACCGGCGGTCTATCTCGAGAATCCGGCGCAGATCCTGCGCGTCTGGGAAGGCGGCATGGCCTTTCACGGCGGCTTGCTCGGCGTGATCGTCGCCGCCTGGGCCTATGCCCGTGCGCAGGGGATCGACCGGCTGGCGATGGCCGATCTGGTGGCCCATGCGGTCGCTCCGGGATTGCTGCTCGGGCGGCTGGCCAATTTCGTCAATGCCGAACTCTGGGGCCGGGCCACGGACCTGCCCTGGGGCGTTGCCTTTCCGGGCGCGACCGCGCAATCCTGCGGTCAGGCTCTGGGCGAGATCTGCGCCCGCCACCCAAGCCAGCTCTACGAGGCGGCGCTGGAGGGGCTGCTGCTCGGTGCGCTGATCCTGTGGATGGTCTATCGCCGTGCGGCCTTTCAGGCCCCCGGCCGCATCCTCGGCACCTTCCTCGCGGGCTATGGCATCGCGCGCTTCACGGTGGAGTTCTTCCGCCAGCCCGATGCGCAGTTCATCACGGACGGCAATCCATTGGGGCTGGCCTGGCAGATTGGCGGCTATGGCCTCACGCAGGGGCAGGCCCTGTCGGTGCCGATGATCGCCCTCGGCCTGTGGTTCGCCCTGCGCGCCCGCCGCAGCCTGCCTGCACAGGTGGCCCCATGACCCTCAAGGCCTCCCTCAAACGCCGGATCCTGCTGGACGGGCCGATCAGCATCGCGGACTACATGTCCGACTGCCTGCTGCACCCGGAGTTCGGCTACTATACCACCGGCACCCCCATCGGCACCGAGGGCGATTTCATCACCGCGCCGGAAATCAGCCAGATGTTTGGCGAGCTGCTCGGCCTTGCGCTGGTGCAGGCCTGGCTGGATCAGGGCAGCCCGGCCCCCTTCACGCTGGCCGAACTCGGTCCCGGGCGCGGCACGCTGATGAGCGACCTGCTGCGTGCCACCGCCTCTGTGCCGGGGTTTCACACAGCAATGGATCTGGTGCTGATCGAGGCCTCTCCCCGCCTGCGCGCCCGGCAGGCAGAGGCCCTCTCCGCCCATGCCCCCCGCTGGCTGCCCTCGGTCGAGGACCTGCCGCAACAGCCGCTCTATCTGGTGGCCAACGAATTCTTCGACGCCCTGCCGATCCGCCAGTTCCAGCGCGCGGGCGAAGGCTGGCGCGAGCGCCGTGTCGGGTGGGATGACGCGGGCAACACCCTGATGTTCGGCCTCGGCGCCGAGGTGCAGCAACCCGCATTGGCCCACCGGCTGCAGGACACGCGCGAAGGCGATCTGGTCGAGACCTGCGAGGTTGCCTGCGTCGTGACCGAGGCGATCGCCCAGCGCATTGCCGACCATGGCGGCACGGCGCTGCTGGTGGATTATGGCGACTGGCGCTCCCTTGGCGACACGCTGCAGGCCCTGCGCGCCCAGGCCCCCGCCGATCCGCTGCAAGATCCCGGACAGGCCGATCTGACCGCACATGTGGACTTCGAGGCCCTCGCCCTGGCGGCGCGCGCCGCAGGCTGCGCCCATACCCGGCTCAGCCCGCAGGGGGTCGTGCTGGAACGGCTCGGCATCACCGAACGCGCCCGGACCCTGGCGGCTCCTCTCGACGGAGATCCGCTTGCCGCGCTGATCGCCGCACATCGGCGGTTGACGCACCCCGAGGAAATGGGAAACCTGTTCAAAGTGCTCGGCCTCTATCCCGCCCAGAGCGCGCCCCCTGCAGGACTGGAACCATGACGCTTGAAATTGTCACCTCCGACCTCCTGAACCCGGTGAAACACGGGTTCTTCACCCGCAAGGGCGGCGCCTCCTCCGGCATCTTTCACGGCCTGAATTGCGGCGTCGGCTCCTCTGACCAGCGCGAGGCGGTTTTGCTGAACCGCACGCGGGTGGCCGCCGCCATGGACGCCGCGCCAGAGGCCCTGATCGGCATCCATCAGGTGCATTCCGCCACGGTTCATGTGGTGGAAACCGCGCCCTCAGACCCCGCCGCCCCGCGCCCACAGGCCGATGCGCTGGTGACGTCCACACCGGGGCTGGTGCTCTCGGTGCTGACCGCCGACTGCCAGCCGGTGCTGTTTGCCGACCCCGCCGCCGGGGTCATCGGCGCGGCCCATGCCGGCTGGCGCGGGACGCTCGACGGGGTGCTCGAAGCCACCATCGAGGCGATGCTCTCTCTCGGCGCCACCCGCGAGGGGATGCGCGCCGTGATCGGCCCCAGTATCTCACAGCGCGCTTATGAGGTCGGCCCGGACTTCTTTGACGACTTCATGATGCAGGATACCGTGAACGCGCGGTTCTTTGCGCAGGGCGAAGGCGACCGGATGATGTTCGACCTGCCGGCCCTCGGTCTCAGCCGTCTGCGCGCGGCCGGCATCAGCCAGAGCGAATGGACCCGGCACTGCACCTACAGCACCCCGGACCTGTTCTATTCCTATCGCCGAACCACCCACGCCAGAGAGGCCGACTACGGGCGTCTGATCTCCTGCATCCGGCTCTGAGTCGCCCCGCCTGCCGCAGGTCTCAGCAGGCTGACGACACAGGTCCTGCGCAAGGCAGGGGTGACCCAGACGGCACAGGTGGTACAGGTGGCACAGGTTCAAAAGGCTAGTCGCCCGCTTTATGGCAGTGGCGCAGTTTTCTGCCATATTCCGCGCGAGACCCCGCCGCGCCGACGCGCGGCCGTGACCCAAACCAGCCCCTCAACAGCCCTGTTTTCAACGCCTTTTCAAGCGGCTGCAGAGCGCGTCGCATTTTAGCATCTTTTTTCACGCTTTCCCGCGGTGTTTCCACCCGTTTGTCATATTCAGACCTCAATGCTCCGCGAAAAATGAATGTATGAAAAATTAATCCGCCGATCCGGTACTCATCCGGCACTCAAACGGCACTCAGGAGCCTCGATATGCCGTCACGGTCACGTTGCGTGACATTTCCTGCACCCCGCAGCGCGCGAAACGCGGCAGCGGCTTCGCGACAGGACGACCGGCGGGGCCGCCGTCTCATCGGCAGCCGGGACAGGACAGCACGCGCAGATCACCCGGTGGGGGCCGGGGTCTGGGCATAGCCAAAAAGGGCAAGGGACGATGACACTACCTCAATCGTTGCAGCGCGCTGCCGCAAATATCGCCGACACCACGCCGCTTCTGCGGGAGCAGCCCTCGGCGCGTGGCACACCGAAACCACAGCTGCGCCGGTATGAGGTCTGCAGCCTGCTTCCCAACGGCAGCCTGGCCGAAACCCGCCATATTGCCCCGGCGCTGCCGCTGTTCGAACAGGCCTATACCGCCTTCACGCGCGGCTCTCTGGTGGAGACGGACTACGGCCCGGTGGCGATCGAGGACCTGCACCCCGGCGACCGGCTGCTGACCATAGGCGGCTCCTTCGAGACGCTGCTGTGGAAAGGCATGACGACGGTGATTCCCGGGCGCAAGGCCGCCACAGGGTCGCGCCTGTCGCTGACCAGCTTCATGGCCGACAGTCTCGGCATGGACCGGCCTCGGTCCTGTGTGGTGACCGGCCCCTCTGCCCGGCTGCTGCGCACGCCCGCGCATCTGCGCCACGCCGAGGGCAACTGCGGCCTGCTGACGCCGGTGCAGGAATTTCTCGATGGTATGAATATCGTGGAAACCGCGCCGCCGGCGCCGGTGGACATGTACCACCTGTGTCTGGCGCGCCATGCGGTGATCCGTGTGGGCGGGCTCGATCTGGAGACCTATCATCCGGGACCGGATGCGCTCCGTCTGGTGAGCTACCCGATCAAGACGTTGTTCCTGAACATGTTTCCGCACGCGGACTCGATTTCAAAATTCGGCCCGCTCGCCTTTGATCGCGCCCGCGAGATGCAGGCGTAATCGCCGCCCATTCTGCCTGCTGTGCCTGTGCTGGCTGCTAGGCCCGTGCCGACCCGCCTGGGCTGAGCCGACTAGTCCGCCCAGCCCTGCCCAGTCTTGACCTGCCCAGTCTTCACCTGCCCAGTCTTGACCTGCCCCGCCAGCGCAGCCACAGCCTCAGGCGTTGCGCGCCAGGCGCTCTTCCAGCACGTCAAAGGGAACGCCCGGCTCATCCTTTGCACCCCGGATCACCAGCGAGGTCTTGACGCTGGCCACATTCGGGGTCGTCAGCAAGGCGCCGGTCAGAAAGCTCTGGAAGGTCGACAGGT
This sequence comes from Phaeobacter sp. B1627, assembly GCF_006265095.1. Classification (GTDB taxonomy): domain Bacteria; phylum Pseudomonadota; class Alphaproteobacteria; order Rhodobacterales; family Rhodobacteraceae; genus Epibacterium. The sequence continues at coordinate 164,030 of NZ_VCNK01000001.1, read as the reverse complement.
CGGGCGCCACGCATTTGAGGATGAAATCCACCTCACCGTTCAGCATGTGACATTCGCGAACCAGCGGCCAGCCGCGGCATTTCTCTTCAAAGGCCGACAGTTCCGTCTCCGCCTGGCTTTCCAGCCCGACCATGGCAAAGACCTGCACCTCAAACCCCAGCTCGCGGTCATTCACATCCGCATGATAGCCACGGATCAGCCCCGCCTCCTCCAGCGCGCGAACGCGGCGCAGACAGGGGGGCGCGGAAATACCGACCCGCTTGGCCAGTTCAACGTTTGTCATGCGCCCATCGGCCTGCAGTTCCGACAGAATCATGCGGTCAATCGGGTCTAGGCGTGTGGTGACCATTTCGGTTCTTTCTCTTGAGGTTGGTAATTCTTATAGCAGCGACGCGTCATTGCGCAATATTATTTCATGAACTCGCAACAATCATGTGTCGTGCCGGCTCCTTGGCGCGTAATCGTGATGCACCGGGGGGCAGACGGGCTTGCAGCGGACGCAAGAACGAGGGGCTTTAAGCAGGCGCGCGACGCAGTTATATGCAGTCTCCGACGGCGGCAAGACCGCAAGACCACAGCACCTGGGGAAATCACATGAGCGAAACGCGCCACACAAAGGTCCTGATCATCGGCTCCGGGCCCGCGGGCTATACCGCCGGCGTCTATGCCAGCCGGGCCATGCTGGAACCGATCCTGGTTCAGGGCATCGAGCCGGGCGGCCAGCTGACCACCACCACCGAGGTGGAGAACTGGCCCGGTCATACCGAAATCCAGGGCCCCGATCTGATGGTCAACATGGAGGCCCACGCCCGCGCCATGGGCACCGAGATCATCGGGGATATCATCACCTCGCTCGATACCTCCGTACGCCCCTTCGTGGCGACCGGCGACAGCGGCGCCACCTACACCGCCGATGCGGTGATTCTCGCCACCGGGGCCCGCGCCAAATGGCTCGGCCTGCCGAGCGAGGAGAAATTCAAGGGCTTTGGCGTCTCCGCCTGCGCCACCTGTGACGGTTTCTTCTATCGCGGACAGGAAATCGTGGTGATCGGTGGCGGCAATACCGCCGTCGAAGAGGCGCTGTTTCTCACCAATTTCGCCTCCAAGGTGACCCTGATCCACCGTCGCGACACGCTGCGCGCCGAAAAGATCCTGATCGACCGGCTGATGAAGAACCCCAAGATCGAACCGCTGTGGTTCCATGAACTGGACGAGGTGGTGGGCACCGAAAACCCGCTCGGCGTCGAGGGCGTGCGCGTCCGCCACACCAAAACCGGCGAGATCACCGAGATCCCGGCCAAGGGCGTCTTTGTCGCCATCGGCCATGCCCCCGCCACCGAACTGGTCAAGGACGTGCTGGAGACCCACAACGGCGGCTACGTCACCGTGAAACCCGGCTCGACCGAGACTTCGATCCCCGGCATTTTTGCCGCGGGTGACCTGACCGACCACAAATACCGCCAGGCGGTGACCTCGGCCGGCATGGGCTGCATGGCCGCGCTCGACGCCGAACGGTTCCTCGCCGAACAGGACGACTGATCAGGTCATCAGGGGCACAGGTGAGGCCACAGGCCCAGTCACAAGTCGGGCCACAGGTCGGGCCAGAAGTCGGGTCACAGGTCGGATCACACGCCGGCCAAACGGATTGAAAGAACTGCATGGGAAATGCCCCGCGCGGGGCATTTTCCAAACACCATCGCCGGTTTTCCCTGCTGAAGGTCGGTGTATGGCTGCTGTTTGCACCGTTTCCTCCTCTGTATCCTCTCCTGCGTCCCCCCCTGCGCGCCACCGCCCTTGACCGGCAGGGCGCGGAGCCGTCACTCTGGCGCGACGGGACTGCCCGGTGCGCCGGGTCACCGAGCGGATGACCGGGCCGCGTCGAACGCCAAACCGAACCGGAACAGGACAGGGAAAACACCACCGTGGCGCAGGCACTCTGGCAGGGCAACTGGATCCACCGCAGCCGTCTGGCCTCCGGGCTGGTGCTGTTCACCTTTGCCCTCTTCCACTTCCTCAATATCGCCGCCGGGCTGGTATCGCCCGAGCTGCTCGAATCGGTCCAGCATGCGCGCAAGGCGGTCACCTCCAACCCGCCGGGTCAAATCGTGCTTTATGGCGCGTTTGTGGTACATGGGGGTCTGGCGCTCTGGCAGGTGGCGATGCGGCGCACCCTGCGGATGGCCTTCAGCCAATGGCTGCAGATGGTGCTCGGCATCCTGATCCCGGTGCAGCTGATCCAGCATGTGGTGAACACGAATTACGCCGACCGGGTGTTTGACGTCGAGGACGAGATGTCCTCCGTGATCCTGATGCTCTGGAGCTCACCGGAGGCGTTGCAGCAATACCTGCTGCTGCTGGTGGTCTGGGTCCATGGCTGCATCGGTCTGCATATGTGGCTGCGGCTGGCCCGTTGGTGGCGGCCGCTGGTGCCCTATATGATCGGGCTTGCGGTGCTGATCCCCAGCCTCGCCCTCGCCGGTTTCGTGACCGAAGGCCGCCGCATGTGGTCCCTCTTCGCCGAAGACGGATTAGCGGCCCAGATCATGGAAGATTACAACTGGCCCGACGCCACCGAGATGGCGCATCTGGCCGCCCTGTCGCGCACCTCGCTCTGGGTGTTCGCGGGATTGCTGGCCTTTGCCCTCAGCCTCTACTACCTGCGCCGCCTGATCCAGCGCAGCCGCTCGGTCCGGGTCACCTATGTGGACGGCCCCCAGATCACCGCGGACCGCGGCCTCACCCTGCTGGAAATGTCGCAGATGAAGGCGATCCCGCATCCGTCGCTCTGCGGGGGCAAGGGGCGATGCACCACCTGCCGTGTCGCGGTGCTCGCCGGGCTGGAGGATCTGCCCGCCCCCAGCTCTGCCGAGGCCCGCAGCCTGATGGCGGTCAATGCCGCCGACAATGTGCGCCTCGCCTGCCAGATCCGCCCCACCGCCGCACTCACCGTGAAGCGCGTCTATTCGCCAAAGGGGCGCCGCCGGGTCCACTCTGCCCAGGGCGAGGAAAAGACCATCGCCATCCTGTTTCTCGACATCCGGGGGTTCACCGCGCGGTCGGCCGGGCTGCTGCCCTATGATGTGGTCTTTCTGCTCAACCGGTTCTTTGACGCGATCGTGCCCGAGGTCACCCGCGCCGGCGGCACCGTCGACAAATACATGGGCGATGGCATGCTCGCCCTGTTTGAAACCCACGACCCGGCGTCCTCGGCCCGTTCGGCACTGGCGGCTGCGGCCAATATCGGCGTGGCGCTGGCCCGCTTCAACCGGGTGCTGGCCTCCGAGGGAGAAGAGCCGGTCCGCATCGGCATGGGACTTCATGCGGGCACGGTCGTGCTGGGTGAAATCGGCACCGTCGATAATGCGCCGCGCACCCTGATCGGATCGGCCGTCAACGCCGCCAGCCGTCTCGAAGCCATGACCAAGGAGCTGGGCGTGGAGCTTCTCGTCTCGCGCGAGGTTTTCGACACCGCCGGGCTGCCGGATCTGGCGGTGAGGTTTGAAACCTTCGAATTGCGCGGGGTCGACGAGCCAGTGGATGCCCTGCCGCTGCCCCGCGCCTCCAGTCTCGACGCGGTGGCCGGACCCCTGACTGATCCCCCTGACTGATCCCTCTGACTGATCCCTCTGACTGACCTCGAAGGCCGGTACCAAAACCTAGCCCCGAAGACACTAGAGCGATGGGTCCCCGTTGGCCCGGAATTGCCCCGAATTGGTGAATGTTGTTCTGCCTGCGGCCAATTTCGCACAACCATCGGTTACCTTGCGGCTAAACCAGCCCATAGCTTCCTTTTTCTGCAGTGCGGCTAGACATGTGTCCTGTTGAGCGGGTATTTCCGCCCAAGCTCTGCGATTGCGGGCGCGACGCCAGACGAGAGAGACCTCTATATGACTATGTTGAAAAATTTGGCTCCGATTTCGGAGCTCTATGTATCCTATGACTCTGCTCAGAAATTGAAGGTGGAAGCCGGCGACCTGACCAGTCACGATCTGTCTCCGCGCCAGATTTGCGATCTGGAGCTGCTGATGAACGGCGGCTTCAACCCGCTCAAGGGCTTCCTCAGCGAAGAAGATTATAACGGTGTGGTCGACAATATGCGCCTCGCCGACGGCCAGCTTTGGCCGATGCCGATCACATTGGACGTGACCGAGGATTTTGCCGCCTCGATCGAGATCGGCCAGGATATTGCCCTGCGCGATCAGGAGGGCGTCATTCTCGCCACCATGACCGTGACCGACCGCTGGGAGCCAAACAAATCCCACGAGGCCGAACAGGTCTTTGGCGCCGACGATCTGGCGCATCCGGCGGTGAACTACCTGCATCATACCGCGGGCAAGATCTACCTCGGCGGCCCGGTGACCGGCATCCAGCAGCCGGTGCACTATGATTTCCGCGCCCGCCGCGACACCCCGAACGAACTGCGCGCCTACTTCCGCAAACTCGGCTGGCGCAAGGTCGTGGCCTTTCAGACCCGCAACCCGCTGCACCGGGCCCATCAGGAACTGACTTTCCGCGCCGCGCGTGAAGCCCAGGCCAACCTGCTGATCCACCCGGTTGTGGGCCTGACCAAACCGGGCGACGTCGACCACTTCACCCGCGTGCGCTGCTACGAGGCGGTGCTGGACAAATACCCGGCCGCCACCACCTCCATGAGCCTGCTGAACCTTGCGATGCGCATGGCAGGCCCGCGCGAGGCGGTCTGGCACGGGCTGATCCGCAAGAACCACGGTTGCACCCATTTCATCGTCGGTCGCGACCACGCAGGCCCCGGCAAGAACTCTGCCGGCGAGGACTTCTACGGCCCCTATGACGCGCAGGACCTGTTCCGCGAGCATCAGGAGGAAATGGGCATCGAAATGGTCGATTTCAAACACATGGTCTATGTGCAGGAACGCGCCCAATACGAACCCGCCGATGAAATCGCTGACAAGGATGACGTCACCATCCTCAACATATCCGGCACTGAATTGCGCCGTCGTCTGGCCGAAGGGTTGGATATTCCGGAATGGTTCTCCTTTCCCGAAGTGGTGGCCGAGCTGCGCAAGACCAAGCCGCCGCGCTCGCAGCAGGGGTTCACCGTCTTTTTCACCGGGTTTTCCGGCTCCGGCAAATCCACCATCGCCAACGCCCTCATGGTCAAGCTGATGGAGATGGGCGGCCGCCCGGTGACGCTGCTGGACGGGGATATCGTGCGCAAGAACCTCAGCTCGGAGCTGGGCTTCTCCAAAGAGCACCGTGATCTCAACATCAAACGCATCGGCTATGTGGCCTCCGAGATCACCAAGAACGGTGGCATTGCGATCTGTGCACCGATCGCGCCCTATGCCGCGACCCGCCGTCACGTCCGCGAAGAGATCGAGCAGTTCGGCGCCTTTGTCGAAGTGCATGTCGCAACCACGCTCGAAGAATGCGAGCGCCGCGACCGCAAGGGTCTCTACAAGCTCGCCCGCGAAGGCAAGATCAAGGAATTTACCGGCATTTCAGATCCCTACGACGTGCCGGAGAACCCCGAACTGAGCGTGGAGACCGAAAATGTCGAAGTCGACAACTGCGCGCATCAGGTGCTGCTGAAGCTGGAAAGCATGGGCCTGATCAGCGCCAGCTGATCCCCCGTCAAGGCCGCCGCATGGCCCTGAACACCAACGGTACACACAAACGGTCCGCCCCCTGGCGGGCCGTTTTTCGTTTGCCCCAGAGATCAGAGCCGCGTTCAGGCGAGATACCGATCAGTCTTCGGGCCAGCGTCCGGGCCAGTGTTCGGGCCAGCGTCCGGGCCGAGCTTCAGGCGAGACGCTCCAGCTGCTCCGGCAGGTCGACCGTGCCACGCATCATGACATACCCCTTGCCCCCGACCCGCACGCCAGAGATCGCATCGGCAGGGCCAACCCGGCTCACCTCCGCCTGTCCCGGCCGCCCCATCAGATGGCCCTGTTCGGCGGTAAAGCGGGATTTCTGCATCAGGCCGTGGCGCCACAAATAGGCAGCCATCGCCCCCGTTGCCGAGCCGGTAAAGGCATCCTCCGGCGGGCTTGGCGGCATCAGCAGCAGTCGCGAAAACGTATCTCCCGTCGCGCTCATGCCCTGCAGCGTCACCAGAAACGGCTCCATCATATCGGTGCCCTCACTTCCAAGCGCGCGGCCGAGATCCGCCATCGCCGCGCCATCCAGCCGCGCGGCCCTCAGCGCCGCGTGATCCCGCAGGACGGTGATGCAAAACGGCAGCCCCGTGGACACCATCTGCGGCGGGGCCACAATCGCCGCGGGCGGCAGTGTGATGGCCCGTGCCACCAAATCCACAGCGGGCATGGGACCGAACTCGGGCGCCACCTGCTGCATGACGATCCGGTCCCCCTCCAGATCCACCGGCACGATCCCCGCGCCGGTCTCCAGCGTGATCCGGTCGCCCGCGATCATGCCCCTGTCGCGCATCGCCGCGACCGTTGCAATCGTGGGATGGCCGGCAAAGGGGATCTCGCGACTGGCCAGATAATAGCGCACCCGGATGTCGGCGACCTCCGACGGCCCCGTGAAGGTACACTCCACCAGAGAGGTCTCGCGCACATAGGCACAGGCCACCGCCTCCGGCAGATCCGCACCGCCATGCACCACCGCACAGCCGTTGCCGCCAAAGGGTCTGTCGGTAAAGGCATCGACCCAATCAAATTGAAATTCCGCCATCCTGCGCGCTCCCTGCCAGTGGATGTGTCAGCCTCTGCACAGGCAATCACCTGCGCCCAGGCGGGTCCAGCGATAGCTCCTGTGCCGATACAAAGTTGACGCAGACCCGGGGCGGGCAAGAAGCACAAAACCCCGCGCCTCTGATCAGAGGGCGGGGTCGGGTTCCGTGCATCTGGCATTGGCGGGCGCTTTTGTGCAGCGGCCTTGTTCCACAGATCTGCGTCCACTGACCTGTGTCACGGTCTGGAGATCGCAGGACCGAAACCGGGCGGATGCCGCTGGCCGTCGCGTGCCGGTCTAGTGAACGGGAACCGGCGCGTAGTCGTGCTGGCGCGCCAGCACGAAGGCCATGTGGCGATCCGCCACGAGGGCAAGCTGTTCGCCCGCCTCATCGTGCACGGCATAGAGCTGCTTGCGGCCGGGTACAGTGGCCTGCACCGTCTCTGGCAGATCGGCAACCTCCACGGTTTTCACGTAAACGGTCCGTCCGCCGGTTTCTGCGAAATCTACTGGTGTCTGCATGATTTACCCCTTTCTTATGTTGATTGTCTGGACAACGGTTTCTGGTCGCGAACGGGTCAGATCCACGTGCAGCAACCCGTTTTCCATCACCGCTTCGCCCACTTCGACGCCATCGGCCAGTACGAACATGCGCTGGAACTGACGCGCGGCAATGCCACGGTGCAAGAAGATGCGCCCATCGGAGTCGTCGCTCTGACGCCCGCGAATCACCAACTGCCGGTCTTCGATCGTGATGGCGAGATCCTGTTCCGCAAATCCGGCCACGGCCAGCGTGATGCGATAGGAATCATCGGATGTCTGTTCGATATTATATGGGGGATAGCCTTCATTGCCGGATTTGGCAGAGCGCTCCAGCAAGCGTTCGAGCTGTTCAAAGCCCAACATATGCGGATATGCGCCCAAGGTAAGTTTCGACACTGTTTTCTCGTCCTTAATTCGAAAGCGACGTTTTCTTTCGGTCCCATTCAGGCAACCGCTGTGTTATAGGATATGGGATGTATTTGCCGTTTCACAAGTCCCAGGTTCAGCTTTCCGAACAAAGGTGCCTCTGGCGCCCCTATCTGACTGAGCCTACTGCCCCTATCGTTTCACTGTCCTTAACAAGAGTCGCAAATGAACAAGCGGTCTGATTTGTCGATGGCCACCGACGACGTGCTGAAAGTCGAGCTGGAAGTCTTTCGCAGAGAACACAGGGACCTCGACGAGGCGATCCAGGCGCTCGAGGAAAAGGGCACAGCCGATCCGCTGACCATCCGGCGCCTAAAAAAGCAAAAGCTGAACCTCAAGGACAAGATCTCCCTGATTGAGGATCGGCTGCTGCCGGACATCATCGCCTAGGGCGCATCCCGGTCGCCCGGGTGGTAAAATGCAAACGCGGACGCATTGCCATTTGGGTCATTTTCGCTAAGGTGCGCGCTCCTTCCACAGAGAGGCGTAGAGATGGCCGAAATCAAAGTAGGGATCATCATGGGAAGCCAGTCCGACTGGCCCACGATGAAGGAGGCCGCCACGATTCTGGACGAGCTGGGCGTCGCTTACGAGACCCGAATCGTCTCGGCCCACCGCACCCCCGACCGGCTGTGGGACTACGGCAGGACCGCAGCAGAACGCGGCCTGCATGTGATCATCGCAGGCGCCGGCGGGGCCGCCCATCTGCCGGGCATGATGGCCTCAAAGACCCGTATTCCGGTGGTCGGGGTGCCGGTCCAGACCCGCGCCCTCTCCGGGGTCGACAGTCTCTATTCCATTGTCCAGATGCCCAAGGGCTTTCCCGTCGCAACCATGGCCATCGGAGCGGCCGGAGCCGCCAATGCGGGCCTCATGGCTGCAGGCATCCTCGCCGTCAGCGATCCCGATCTGGCCCTGCGCCTCGACACCTGGCGCGCCGCCCTCGCCGCGTCCATCCCGGAGTCCCCATCCGATGACTGATCTCGCCCCGCCCCTGGCCCCCGGTGCCACCATCGGCATTCTCGGCGGCGGCCAACTGGGGCGCATGCTCTCGGTTGCGGCCTCCCGCCTCGGCTTTCGGACCCACATCTTTGACCCGTCGGTGGCCCCGCCCGCAGGCCATGTGGCCGATCAGGTCACCACCGCCGGATATGAGGACGAGGCCGCCCTGCGCGCCTTTGCCGCGAGCGTCGACATCATCACCTATGAGTTCGAGAATATCCCCACCAGCGCGCTGGATGTGCTCGAAGCGCTGAAACCGATCCGCCCCGGCCGCGAGGCGCTGCGGATCTCGCAGGACCGCCTGACCGAGAAAACCTTCCTGCAGGATCTCGGCCTCGCCACCGCCCCCTTTGCCGAGGTCAGCGACGCCGCCAGCTTGGACGCCGCGCTCGAACAGGTCGGCACGCCCTCGATCCTGAAGACCCGCCGGTTCGGCTATGACGGCAAGGGCCAGGCCCGGCTGATGACCCCCGACGAAGCCCCCGAGGCCCTCGCAGCCATGCAGGGCGCCCCCGCGCTTCTCGAAGGGTTCGTGGCCTTTTCCCATGAGGTCTCGGTGATTGCCGCCCGCAGTCTCGATGGCAAGGTCGCCTGCTACGACCCCGGTGAGAATGTCCACCTCGAAGGCATCCTGCATACCACGACGGTGCCCGCCAACCTCAATACCGGACAGAGCATGGATGCGGTGTTGATGGCCGGCAAGATCCTGAACGCGCTGGACTATGTCGGAGTGCTTGGGGTCGAGATCTTTGTCACCGGCCACGGTCTGGTGGTCAATGAGATCGCGCCGCGCGTGCATAATTCCGGCCATTGGACGCAACAGGGCTGCGCGATCGATCAGTTCGAACAGCACATCCGCGCCATCGCCGGCTGGACGCTGGGGAACGGGCAGCGCTATGCGGATGTGGTGATGGAGAACCTCATCGGCGACGACATCGCGCGCCTTGGCGATCTGGCCCGCGAGCCCGATTGCGCCATTCACCTCTATGGCAAATCCGAAGCCAAGCCCGGGCGCAAGATGGGTCATGTGAACAGGCTGGTGCGCACAGAGGGCCGCGACGGCTGGTAGCGCGCGCCCGTTCTGTCGACCCGTCCGTTCGACCCGTCCGTTCGCGCCTGGCGGTTCGCCTCCTGTCCGTTCGCCGCAAGGCGGATGGACCGCGCCGCAAGGAGGGCCCGCAGGGCCTGACGCGCGGCGCACGCCCGCCCGCTGCAAGCGCATGCCTGCCCGCCGCAGGTGCCCCACCCTGGATCACATCCCTGCTCAGGCCAGAAACCGCGCCGCTGTCGCTCAGGCGAGAAACCGCGCCGCGACAGGGCCACTCATATAGCTCACCCGACCGCCCGACAGCGTGGCAGCCACCTGATCCTGCGCATCCAGAATCACCAGATCCGCACGTTGCCCCGTCCTCAGATCGCCCCGATCCGCAAGCCCCAGCACCCGGGCCGGGCCAGAGGACACCAGCCCCCAGGCGGCCTCCAACGGCACAACGCCGGTGCGCGCCAGCATCAACGCTGCCCGGCGCGGGCTCGGGTAGTGATAGTCTGACGCCAGCGCATCACACAGCCCCATCGCGATCAGCTCGATCGCCGAGGCATTGCCCTTGTGGGATCCCCCCCGCACCACATTGGGCGATCCGAGGATGATATCATCCCCCCCGGCCCGCGCGGCCTCTGCCGCCTCCGGGGTTTCGGGAAACTCGGAAATCGTCGCCCCCCGCGCCCGCCAGGCGGCACGGTCCGCCGCCGTCCGGTCATCGTGGCTGCCAAGGCGCACACCGGCCGCGCGCAGCTGCGCACAAAGCCCATCCAATGCCCCCGGCACCTCGCCCCGGCGCGCATGCAGCTCCAGCAACATCTCGAAATGCCGCTCTGGGTTGCGCCCGGCCTTCAGCGCCTGTCCGGTCAGACGCGGCGGCTTTTTCCCCTCCGCCAGCTTGTCATGCGGCAGATGATCGTTGAACACCACATAGGGCACGCCGCACTCCGCGATCTCCGCCGCCAGCCCCTCATAGGCCTCCAGCAGATGGATTTCGAACCGCAGCTGCGGCAGCAGATCGGTGACCAGTTGATGCCGCACCCCGGCGATCCCCGCAAACACCTGCCGGGCAAAGTCCGGCCCGCGCAAGCCCCCCTCCCAGGAACAGAACTGCGCCAGAACCCCGGTGGTGATGCCATTGGCGGCCAGTTCGGCCTCGGTGGCGCGGATCCCTTCCGCCATCTGCTTCATCGCCCCCCGGCGCGGGGCCACATGGCGCTCGAAGCCGTCACCGTGCAGATCGACAATACCCGGCAGGATGCGATAGCCGCGCAGGTCCACCTCACGGCCACCAGCCGCGTCCTGCAATACGCCCTCTGCAAGGCACAGCAGGCCCCCACGCTCCACCCCGCCGGGCCGCAGCACATCCGCACCGGTCAGCCGCAGTTCCACCCTTCCCCCGGCGTCCCGGTCTCTGTCCATTGTCGCTACTCCGCTCCGTTCAGTCCGCTGTCCCAATCCCGCCCCAACAGCCCGTCCAGCCACCCCAGCGAGGTGTCAAACCGCCCGGTTTCGAGGAATTGCACAACCTGAGCAATGACCCGCGGGTTGTTCATCATATAGGTATGCGTCACCGGCAGGATCAGCTGTGATGTCATGCCCTCGACCCGGGTGCTCTCGACCGAGACCTTGCCGTCGTCCTTGCCAGGGATCAGCGCCGAGAACACCGGGTTCAGCGATTGGCTGCCCGCGATGATGCCAACCGGGTAATCCACCGGCGGCAGGCGATTCGGCAGGCTGGACGGGCCGGTGCCCAGCTCCTGCCCCGCCGGTCCATGCAGCAGATCAAAGACCGCCCAGTCGCCCATTTCATCGACCAGCTCGCTGCCGCTGTTCGGCGGCGACAGCATCACCACCCGCCCCAGCGTCACCGGCCGCGTATGGGCCAGCCAGTATCGCACCAGAATGCCGCCCATGGAATGGGTCACCAGATGCACCGGCGTCTGGGTGCAGGCGTCAAAGGCCCGCGGCATCACCGCATTGGCCAGACGCTCCACCGTGTGTTCGGTGGACGGGTAGCCGGGGCGGACCACCTCGTAGCCGCGCGCCGTCAGCGCCTCTTCCATCAGCAGAAAAGAGGTCTCTGTCCGCGCCAGCCCGTGCAACAGGATAACACAGCCCGAGCCCGCCGCCGCCGCCATCGGCAACAGCGCAACGAGGATCGGGATCAGGAACCGGGCGAACGCAATAGATGTCATGGAGCAGCACATAAGCGCTGCATGCGGCCGCGAAAAGCCCCCGCGTATAGTCAGCTGCTGCGGATTTTGCGCGGCGGACACAGGATCACCACGGCAATCCCGCCCAGAACCGCCACCGTTCCCAACAGCAGCCGCGCGCCGACCGGCTCCCCCAGGATCACCGTGCCCGCCAGAATCGCGATCACCGGCACGCTCAGCTGCACCGTGGCTGCCACCGGGCCGGGGATCTGCGGCAGCACCCGATACCAAAGGGCATAGCCCAGCCCCGAGGTGCCCGCCCCCGACACCACCGCCAGCAGGCAGCCCAGCGGCGTCACCACCGCAGCGCCGCCGAACCACCAGACGGCCGGCAGGATCATCCCCGTCGCGAGGGCAAAATTCACCGCGCTTGCGGCGACCGGCCTCTGTGCGCCGCGGCCCACCAGGCTATAGATGCCCCAGCCCAGCCCGGCGGCCCCCATCCACAGCACCGCCCAGAGCGGGGCCTCCACCGCGCCGCCGGGCCAGACCACATAGGCCAGCCCGGACAGCGCCAGCGCCGCGCCCAGGATCTGCAGCGGCGCCGCCGGCTGACGGCGGATCAGCCCCCAGCCGAACATCGACACCTGCACGACCCCAAACAGCACCAGCGCCCCGAGCCCCGCGTCCAGCGCCACATAGGCCACCGAAAACCCCACCATATAGAGAGTCAGCGCCGCCCCCCCGGCCAGCGACCGCCGCCAGCTTTCGGCCAGAGGCTGCCTCTGCAGCAGGCACAACAGCCCCAGCATCACCGCCCCGGACGCCAGCCGCAGGAGGCCGAAACCGGTGGCATCCATATGCCCCGGACCAATCGCCCAGCGACCAAGGATGGAATTCGCCGCAAAGGCGATCATGACGACAACAGTGAGAGCAATCAGGCGCATAGGGTCTCTTCTTTGCGAATTCCGAGCCGCCTTTGCGTTGACATGAGGGCCAGGCAGCAGCCGCCAGACAGCAGGCCTGCCGCCCCAAGTCAAGGCACGACCCGTCACAACCGGGTGCGCGCTGCGGTCAGGGCCGCGCCAGCCCTGACCGCGCCCCTAGTAGAACGGCGGAGGATACCAATGCGGCGGCTCCACCCGCTCATAGGCGCAGGGCAAGCCGATATCGGCGCGAATATGGGCGCTCAGCCCGACGCCGACAGTGCCCAGCGGTTCGTCCCGCCTGCCCCGCCTGCCCCGCCTGTCCCGCGCTGCCCGGCGGATCGTCACCAGCCGCAGGGCGAGCCCCAGACGCCGGAGCAGGCTGAGATTGCGGAAATGCTCCTCGGCCACGAGACGGGCGAGAGCGGGATTGGCCAGAGCGGGATTGATCGGCAAGACGCCGGCTGTGGATGAAATCTGTGTCATATCGTTTGTCCGCCCGGCCTGGGCGGTCCCTTGTAATATGGATCGGAACGAACGACAGACGGGCGCCCCCGGGGTGGTCTGATGCGACCGGATGGAGGTCGGAAATCAAGGCCCCACCCGCAGGGCGCGAAACGCGACCGACACAGGTGAAAGCAGTCACCCGATCGCAAAAGAGGCGCAGGGGAACCAGTCTGTCAGGTTTGGAAAATGTGTATCAGCCGGAGCATGCACAGCAGGCAGGCCCCAAGCACGAGCGATCAGCGCTGCGACGGATCGGCAAGGTCGGTCGTCAGCCGGTAATGGCGTAAACCGGACCCGCGTTGAAGCAGCCTAGATATGAGATGCCTGCAGCAGGGCGCAGGGCCCCCGATTGCACCGCATCCACTCGTACGGCGACGGAGCGCATTGAATTCTGAAACTTGGTCATCTTTGCCTCCATCTACCCTTGGTTGAACACATAAATTTCGTAACACAGGGGTACAAAAAACCAGAAGAAAAAAATTGTGCCCATACAAAGCGGGCCGGTCCTAAGCCTGCCCCCCTGATCCGAGGACGCAACGGACTGCCCCGCCGGCGGGAAACCGGCGGAGCAATCGGACACATCAGACAGGTCCCCTCAGAGGGAACAGGCCAGTGTAAAGAACAGGTCAGTGTAAATCAGGCCGGTGTAAATCAGGCCACGATCTTGAATTTCTTGAACATCTTCGCCATCCCGCCGGCATTTGTATTCGCCGCCAAAGAACCCGGTTTTTCAAGCTTCATCAGCACCTTATAGGTCCGGATAATCATCGCATTATCGGTCAGCGCGACGGCCTGGGCAAACTCGAGCGCCGCCGCCTTGACCTTTGTGTCCTTGACGTTTTCAAAGCCACAGAGCAGCAGTTTCTTCGTGCTGACATCGACATTGGCAGCCGGATCGGCGGCCGGCGCGTCTGCCGTGGCAAGTTTCTGACGTTTCACCAGCGCCTTCACCAGGGTATTTGCATCGCACCCAAGGTTGTTATCCTGGATCACCAGGCGGCAATAGGCGGCGATTTTCTTCTTGTCCTGCGAGGTGATCGCCATCATCAACTGCTCAAGATCATAGGCGCTGCTTTTGACCCCGAGCCGTTTGGCCGCCTCTTTCGTATCCCCCATGACCGTGCGGGTGCGCTCGAACAGTTTGATCTTGTGATCTTCCGCGAAGGCCTTGCTGGCAAAATAGTCGGGCAGTTCCTTTTCGTTCATCCTGCGGGTGACCTGATTGGTCACTTTGGTGAGGATCGGCGGCCAGTTTTTGCCGTCATCTGCGCGCGCGCTCATCATCGCCTCCTGCATCATGGCGACGGTCATCTGGTCCACCCCGAACGGGTGCGATGCATTGGGGCCGAGGAATTTGTCGTAGGCCTTCAACCCGTTGGTCGGAGCCTCCATGAGGAAGGCGACCATATTGCGCAGCTCTCCGGCGCCCACGGCCGAGAGATAATCCTTGAGGAAGGGTTTGAATGCAATAACTTCATCAATTGTAGAAGGATAGGAAAGACCATCGATTTTCTGCGGCATGACTGGGACCTTGTTTCCGGAGTGACGGCGGTATTTCATCCGCCTCTCACATGGAAACACCCGGGGTGTCGATATTATTCACCAGGCTTGCCGAAAAGTTTTGCGCAAACCCTCAGGCCGCCACAAAACCCTCAGGCCATCACGCGGTTTCATGCTCAGCCGCAGCACTGTATGATTATGTATTCCGGAGTGCATTCGTTTTCGCGCGCCAATTCTGCAACTTTGGCAAGTTCTGACATCGGCAATTGCACCCGCACGCGCCGCATGCCGTCCGGCACGAGACCCCGATCCACGTAGCCTGCCTGCAGTTTTTCCTGCACCAAAACCCTGGCCGCATCCGAATAGCTGTTGCTGCGTCGCCTGTCCCGTCTCTCAAGAACCATGAGATGCGCGGGCTGCGGGAAGCGAACTTCGGTGCTTTTGCTGCTACTTTTACGACTCATCGCTGCTCTCATCCTTCTTATCTGTTTCGAGGTAGTGTCCCCAGTATTCCCTGACATCCTGACCAGCTGCGCGGGCAAGAAGACTGGACAGGACACGGGTCCGCTGATCCCGGTCCCGCGGCAACAATGGCATAATCAGCCGCAGGGTCTCTTCGTCAATTTTAACATCCTCCTTTTCAAGTGGCCGGATCGGTTCCGGGCGAGGCTGCATCGGAACCGGCTTGGGGTCACGCACCGGAACCTCTGCCGGATAGGACTCCAGTCTGAAGTAGGCCGCAAAATCCGTATCATCTTTATGCGTGGAGACAAAAACCTCTATGATGCGGGCAATTTTTCGCTGACGTTTGGCCCGGTTTTTGTAATTTGAGGTCCAGTCCAATTTATCTGCCCGCCAGACAATCCGGCTTTTATTCTCATTTCTCATATTCAAATCCGTCGCACTATTTCGTCCAATGCAAAAAAACTAAGGGGCAATTCCCGGCTCGCAAAAGGAAAATCTCTATAATTCGGCATATCTTCTTGATTTTCCGACGCCTGTCCGCCATATGTCATACCTGTGTCATAACGCACCCCCATCCCGCCGCTTGAGCGCGGCTCGCGCCGGGTGGGGGAGCAGAATCAAAGCCAGAACCAACGCCAGAACCAACGCCAGAACCAACGCCAGAACCAACGTCAGACTCAAAGAATGAAATCCGGAGAACGAAAATGAACGCGCAGGCAGCCGCAGAGACCCCCTCCCGCACAGATCAGGCGGCCCCCAAAGAACCGACGGAAGAGCGGATTTCCGTCCGAATTTCCCCCAAAACGCGTCAGTTGATGAATGAAATCAAAACGGCCTTTGGTTTCAAGACCGACGCCGATGTCATTCGCTATGCCCTCAGCACGCAGCATCGGATCGGCCAGTCGCTGCAGAGAAATGAGAGGATCTATGTCGGGGATCAAGACAACAACATTCTGTCGGAACTGGTTTTTGTCCACCAGTGATCGCCACGCCCCCGAACCCTGTGACCATTACGTCAGCGGCCTGCGCGGCTGTCAGACGCCGGACGGTCAGACGCCGGACGGTCAGATGGGTAACTGTCTGTTGCAGGACCGTCTGACGTGACGGGGTCCGGGGACGGCAGTGGCGACGACAGCATCCCCGGCGGCGCGGGTGACCGCATGCCGATGGGAGTAGGGAGCAAGTCCGGTGACACACCCGCCAGCTTCGCAGAAATCGACCTCACCGATCGGGCGCCTGCGGTAGAAATCGACCTGACCGATCCGGCGCCTGCGGTGACAGAGCGCGAAGTCGACGCGCGGATACGCGAAGGCGATGCGGATTTTCGCCGCAAATTCGCCCTGAGCATGCTGTCGCTGTTCAGCGCGATTATCCTGGTTGCATTCGCGACCTATATGGTCGCTGCATTCATTGAAATGACCGGTGAAGATCGCCCCATTGCGGCGGCCATGGTCACAGCCGTCAAAGACCTGTTCGGCATCGTCTTCAGCGGCGTCATCGGAATTTTCGGCACTGTTGTCGGCTTCTACTTCGGCAAGGCCGACAAATAACCCGCGGCCTTGCTATACTCGCCCGCCCTGCCGGTAGCCCCGCAGAGCTCGCCCTGTGTCAGTCCTGCTGACCGTTCGTCCATCAGCCCCGCTGGCTGGTCGTCCGTCAGGCCCGCCGTGGCCCCCAACCGCCCCGAAGACATCAGCCTCACCTGCATCAGCCTCACCTGCATCAGGTCATCAGGTCATCAGGCAGGACTTGCCGCCAGACAAAAAAAGAGCCGCGCGATGGCGGCTCTTTTCTCGATGTCACGCAAATGCGCGGGATGATTACATCATGCCGCCCATGCCGCCCATGTCGGGCATGCCGCCACCTGCAGGCGCGCCTTCTTTGGCGGGCTTGTCTGCAACCATGGCTTCGGTGGTGATCAGCAGGCCCGCGATGGAGGCTGCATCTTCCAGAGCGGTCCGGGTCACTTTGGCCGGATCGATCACGCCGAAGGAGAACATGTCGCCATATTCTTCGGTCTGTGCGTTGAAGCCAAAGTTCTTGTCTTCGGATTCACGGATCTTGCCTGCAACCACGGCGCCGTCGACGCCTGCGTTTTCAGCGATCTGACGCAGCGGCGCTTCGAGCGCACGACGCACGATGGCGATACCGGCGTTCTGATCGGCGTTGATGCCGGTCAGACCGTCGAGGGATTTGCCGGCCTGGATCAGAGCAACACCGCCACCGACGATCACGCCTTCCTGCACAGCAGCGCGGGTCGCGTTCAGAGCATCGTCCACACGGTCCTTGCGCTCTTTCACTTCGGTTTCGGTCATGCCACCGACGCGGATCACGGCAACACCGCCTGCCAGTTTGGCAACGCGTTCCTGCAGTTTCTCACGGTCGTAGTCAGAGGTGGTTTCTTCGATCTGGGCGCGGATCTGGGCAACACGTGCTTCGATCTCGGCTTTTTCGCCCGCACCGTCAACGATGGTGGTTTCGTCTTTGGTGATCTGGATCTTCTTGGCGGAGCCGAGCATGTCCATGGTCACGGACTCGAGCTTCATGCCGAGATCTTCGGAGATGACCTGGCCGCCGGTCAGGATCGCGATGTCCTGCAGCATGGCCTTGCGGCGATCGCCGAAGCCCGGTGCCTTGACGGCTGCGATTTTCAGGCCGCCGCGCAGTTTGTTGACAACCAGAGTTGCCAGCGCTTCGCCTTCGACGTCCTCTGCGATGATCAGCAGCGG
Organism: Phaeobacter sp. B1627; assembly: GCF_006265095.1. Classification (GTDB taxonomy): domain Bacteria; phylum Pseudomonadota; class Alphaproteobacteria; order Rhodobacterales; family Rhodobacteraceae; genus Epibacterium. The sequence goes on along the minus strand of NZ_VCNK01000001.1, from coordinate 146,059 downwards.
TTTTTGCGACTGGATAACCTGCTCGAGCAGCGGAACCATCGGCTGCAGGGAGGAGAGTTTCTTCTCGTGCAGCAGGATGATGCAGTCTTCGAGTTCGGTGGTCATCTTGTCGGCGTTGGTCACGAAGTAGGGTGACAGGTAGCCACGGTCGAACTGCATGCCTTCGACAACATCGGTTTCTGTTTCCAGACCTTTGTTCTCTTCGACGGTGATGACGCCGTCGTTGCCGACTTTCTGCATCGCGTCCGCAATCTGGCGGCCGATTTCAGATTCGCCGTTGGCGGAGATGGTGCCAACCTGAGCAACTTCGTCAGAGTCCTTGACTTCACGCGCCATGGCTTTGATCGCGTCAACAACCGTGTTGGTTGCCAGATCGATGCCGCGCTTCAGATCCATCGGGTTCAGGCCCGCTGCAACCTGCTTCAGGCCTTCCTTGACGATGGACTGAGCCAGAACGGTGGCGGTGGTGGTGCCGTCGCCGGCTTCGTCATTGGTGCGGGAAGCAACTTCCTTCACCATCTGGGCGCCCATGTTCTCGAACTTGTCTTCCAGTTCGATTTCCTTCGCCACGGATACACCGTCTTTGGTGATGCGCGGGGAGCCGAAGGATTTTTCCAGAACCACGTTGCGGCCTTTGGGGCCGAGGGTCACTTTAACCGCGTCGGCGAGGATGTTCACGCCTTTGAGCATACGGTTGCGGGCATCGGTGTCGAATTTGACGTCCTTAGCAGCCATTTTTCATTCTCCTTGAGAATACAAACTTACAGTTGCGAGATTAAAGATGTGTCGGAGCGGTTGGCTCAGACGATCACACCCATGATGTCGCTCTCTTTCATCATCAGCAGCTCTTCGCCGTCGACGGTGACTTCGGTGCCGGACCACTTGCCGAACAGGATGGTGTCACCCTCGTTCACGGCCATCGCGATCAGCTCGCCGCTGTCTTTGCGGGCGCCTTCGCCACAGGCAACAACAACGCCCTCGGACGGTTTCTCTTTGGCGCTGTCGGGAATGATAAGACCACCGGAGGTCTTCTCTTCGCTTTCGGTACGGCGTACCAGTACGCGATCATGAAGCGGTTTCAATGCCATCTTTGCAGCTCCTCAAAAGGCTCAAAGTGTTTTATATTTCCCCACACCCTTCATGGGCCATGGAGACGTTAGCACTCACCTCAGTCGAGTGCTAACTGCGGAATAGTTAGGCAGTGCGAAATCCTGAGTCAACAACAATGGCTCGGAAATTCCGATGAATTTTTATGACAGCCCGCCGGTCTCCGGCTCATCCGCCTCATCCGCGCCCGACTCACCTGTTTCCGGCCCGCCTGTTTCCGGCCCGCCTGCTTCCGACCCGCCTGTGCTCGGCTCACCTGTGCGCGGCCCATCTCCGGCGCGGCCGGTCAGCCAGATGACATGGTCGGCTTCTCCGGCGGCGGTAATGCCATACGCACCTTTGCCGAGACGTTCGAACCAGCCGTAGTGGTTGGAATACATCACCTGTGTTGCCCGCGTGACCCCGGTCGAGCGGGCCACCTCAGCGCCTCGGGATGGCCCCGCCGACGCCAGGTAGGCCGCACAGGCCAGCGCGTCCTGCCGGTAGCCGGTCATCAGCCCGCCCCGCGTGGCGCCGCCAGTGTTGGGGTCTCCCTTGATGCGGTCAAATTCCCGCAGCAGCCGGGCGGCCTTTGATTTCGATTTGCGCGGCGTAAAGGGTCCGGGGTCGCAATGGACCTCGGCGCGCCCGTCGCTGCGCACGGTGATCAGCCCGAGACCCAGACGGCGGCACAGGCCGAGATTGTCCTTCAGCGCCCGCCGCGCCGTCTTGCCGCCGGGGCGCGGCACCGCGAGATAGACCAGATCCGTCACCGCCAGCCGCGCCACCGCCTGATGAAACAGCGCCAGGGAAAACCGCAGCTTCAGCTCGACCACCACCGGCGGCTCGCTGCCGCGACGGGCCACCACGTCGGCCGCGCCGACCTCGCCCTTGACGGTGTAGCCCTGCGACTCAAGCAGGGATTTGACCGGGGCATAAAGTTCCTGTTCGCGCTTCATGGTGGCCATGCTTGCCTCGCCCCGGCGGCAATGGCAATGTGGCGCAACAGGAAAAACAATCGAGCGGTGAACCATGACCGGACTATACACTCGCCTGCGCCGCCTCCGTGCCGCGCGGGCACTGGCCGGACCATCGCGCGCGGGCTCTGCCGGACAGGCGCCCGATCCCGGCCTGCAGTTTGGTCGGTGGATGGGTCAGCGGTTGGGATCGCAGGCGGGCCGGTGGATGGGGCTGCCGCTGGCGGAGCGGCTGAGCCGCCGGCTGGCAGTGGCCGCGGTCTGCGGTGCCTCTGCCGCCCTCACCGTCGCAGCGGGCCCCGCCGCAGCCGCCTGTAGCGGCACCGACCTGCGTCAGGACATTCCGCCCGCGCTGCAGGCCGAGATCGACGCCGAAATGGCCCGCACGCCCTTTGCCCATGGTCTGAGCTGGATTGCCACACGGGGCGCGCGCCGCCTGCACATCATCGGCACGATGCATCTGAACGACCCCCGCCATGGCCCGCTGGTCGCCCATATGACGCCCGCGATCGAGGCCGCCGATGCGCTGCTGGTCGAGGTCAACCAGGCCGACAAGCGCGTCATGGACAAGAGCCTCGCAGACCAGCCCGCGATGGTCTTCATCACCGAAGGCCCCACCCTGATCGACCGGATGCAGCCGCAGGACTGGGATCAGATCGCCGAGCTGGCCCGCAGCGCAGGCATCCCCCCCTTCATGGCCGCCAAGATGCGGCCGTGGTTCCTCGGCATGTCGCTGGCGGTGCCCCGCTGCGCGCGAACGAGCCCAGATGTGTCGGACGGGCTGGACATGCAGCTCTTGCGGGTGGCCGCCGATGCGGGGGTCCCTGCCCTGTCGCTTGAGGATCCGCTGAGCGTCTTCCGGACCCTCAACGCCGACCCGCTGGAAGATCAGATCGAAGAGCTGCGCAGCTATATCACGCTGATGCGGGTGGGACCGGATGAGTTCCACACCATGCTGGAGAGCTATTTCGAGGGCGAGATTCAGGCCTTTGCAACATTGCGGATCAGGCAGTATCTGGCCGCCGACCTGCCGATCCCGGTGGCCGAGCGGCAGGCCCAGATCGACGAGGCGATGGCCGCTTTGCTCTATGATCGCAACCGCGCCTGGATACCGGTCATCGAGGCCACGGCGGGAGATTTGCTCGTGGTGGCCGTCGGCGCCGCCCATCTGCCGGGCGAGGCCGGTCTGCTGGCGCTGCTGCAGGCGCAGGGCTATGTGATCGAAGAGGCCCCCCTGTGAGGGCTGTGGCGGCGGGCCTGCGCTCCCGTCTTGCCGGGCTGCGGACCGGCGGGTTTGGGGCTGGCGAGTTCGGGGCTGGCGGGGTCAGGACTGGCGGGGTCAGGACTGGCGCATTCAAGCCTGGCAGGCTATCGGCCGGAATACGGCTGGCCGCTGTGGCCTTTGCGCTGGCGCTGAGCCCCAGTCTGTCGGGCCTGTCTGGTCTGACAGATGCCGGCATGGCCATGGCGCGCTGCAGCGGGATCGACCTGCGCGACCACCTGACCGCCGAGGCCCGCACGCGGCTGGATGCCGAGATGGCAAAGATCCCCTTCAGTCGCGGCAATCATTGGATCGCGACCAAGGGCAACCGGCGGCTTCATGTCATCGGCACCCAGCACAGCGGCGACGCCCGCATGTTGTCCATGATGGGAGAGATCCGCCCGCTGATCCGGCAGGTGGATGCGGTTTTCCTGGAAGTCACAGAGCCGCAGATGCTGGCGGCCGACAGCGATCAGGAGGCCTTTGGCCGGTATTTTCTACTGCCCCCCGGTCAGCGCCTGGACCGGATGATGCCCGCCGCCGACTGGACCCAGCTGAGCGCCCGGCTCGCCCAGCTTGGCATTGCCCCCGGCACCGCCGCCCAGATGCAGCCGTGGTATCTGTCTGATTTCCTGACCGGCACCGACTGCCGCAAACGGGGGTTCGGCACCCGGCGCGGGCTGGATGACCGGATCGAACGGGTCGCGCGGCTCAATGGCATACCAGCCATGGGCCTTGAAAAACCGGAGGCCGGTCTGGCGGCGCTGGCGGCGATGCCGATGGCCGATCAGGTGCAGATGCTGCTGCTGGACCTCCGGAGCGAGACCCGCCACGCGGATCTCTATGTCACCCTGTCGGAATCCTATTTTGACGGGCGCCTCAGCGAGGGGCGCATCGTCATGAGCTGGATGATCTATCGCGATCTGCCGGTGCCGCGGCGTCAGGTGCAGCGGTTGCTGCGCAGTTTCGACCGGTCGGTTCTGGATCAGCGCAACCGGGCCTGGGTGAAGCATCTGGACGCGCGGCCTGAGCAGCGCCTTCTGGTGGCGGTCGGCGCAGCCCATCTGGCCGGTGACGCGGGCCTGCTGAACCTGCTGGCCGCGCGCGGCTATCAGCTGACGCCCCACACCGGGCGGTGACGTCGCCGCCCCTGGCCCGCCTCCCCCCGTATCACTCCTATCCCCCGTGTCCCCCCGTCAATACAGTCAGTTCAGTCAGTTCAGTCCGGGCAGTTTGGGCAGTCTGGCGGGCGCGGCCCGACGTCGGCGCTGAATGCACCGGCAGGCACTGGGAGGCACTGGGAGGCACCGGAATAATGCACTGGGGCTATGCAGTGCGGTCAATGCCGCATCCCGTATCGATCCGGGCCGCGCCCTGGTGCCTCTGGCGGGGTGACAAACCACACGCCGCTGGTATAACGCGCGGCAACAGACTCGTCAGACAGGATTGAGCAAATGACCATTCAAGTTTTCGGCCACAAATCTCCCGACACCGATTCCACCGGCTCCGCCATTATCTGGTCCTGGTACCTGAACGAGGTGAAGGGCGAGGCGGCGAAGCCCGTGCTGCTGGGCGAACCCAATACCGAAGCGGCCTTCATGCTGCAGCGCTGGGGCTTTGAAAAGCCCGCGATCATCGCCGATGTCGAGGCGGAGGCCCCCGTGGTGATCGTCGACACCAACAACCCGGCCGAGCTGCCCGCCTCGATCAACTCTGCCGATATCCGCGCCATCATCGACCACCACAAGCTGGTCGGCGGCCTGGAAACCAAGGGCCCGATCGACATCACCGTGCGCCCGCTGGCCTGCACCGCCACCATCATGCACGATCTGATGGGTGACGACGCGGCAAAGATGCCCGAGGCGATCAAGGGCGCGGCGCTGACCTGCATCCTCTCCGACACGCTGGAGTTCCGCTCGCCCACCACCACCGCGCATGACCGCGCCGTGGCCGAGGCGCTGGCCGCCGACCTCGGTCTCGACATTGCCGCCTACGCCGCCGAGATGTTTGCCGCCAAATCCGACGTCTCCGCCTTTTCCGACGCCGAGCTGATCCGCATGGATTCCAAGGAATACGAAGTCGACGGCACCAAGTTCCGCGTCTCGGTTCTGGAGACCACCGCGCCCGAGATCCCGCTGGGCCGCATCGACAGCCTGATCGAGACCTTCGCCACGGTGCAGGCCGAAGACGGCGTCGATCAGGTGCTGCTGTTCGTGGTCGACATCCTGAAGGAAGAGGCCACGCTGCTGGTGCCCAACGATCTGGTGAAAACCGTGGCCGAGAAATCCTTTGGCGTCACCGCCAGTGGCACCACCGTGGTGCTGCCGGGCATCATGTCGCGCAAGAAACAGATCATCCCGAACCTCAAGGTCTGAACCCGATCTGGTCCCGGTCTTCTGATCACCACAGCGCCCCCTCTCGCGAGGGGGCGTTTTGCGTTTGCAGGCCCGGTGGAGCGGTCCAGTTGAGCGGCCCTGCGACTGTGCCAGTCTACTGAGCCCGTCTACTGTGCCCGTCTACTGCGCCCGGCGCAGGTCGATCCGCGCGTCGATTTCTGCCTTGGTGGCCAGCACGGTGGCCACGCGCTTTTCATCCGGCGGGTGGGTTCCCCAGAAGGAATAGCGCCCCGTGGCCGTCCGGGTGGGTTCCGGGCGGGCAAAGAACTTGGCGCCTTCGACCGGGTCGTAGCCCGCCGAGACCGTGATACGGGTGCCGAGCGTGTCGCTCTCCAGCTCATAGGCCTGCGAATAGGCGACCGAGCCCGCCGCTGCACCGATTCCCAGACCGACCTCGACCGCGCTGCGATCATACTCGCCCGCAGCCGCGGTTGCAGCGCCGGCGATGGCGCCCACCAGCAGCGCCCCCACAAGCACCTGTTGCTGTTGCTTTTCGATGTGGCGGCCGATCAGGTGACCGTATTCATGAGCCAGCACAAAGGCGACTTCGTCATCGCTGGCCGTGTCGCGGATCAGCGGCAGCGAGATCCGGATCGTGGGCTGCGCCCCGGCATAGGTGAAATAGGCGTTGCGCTCTGCCATCTCGTGGTCGATGGCGATATCGACGTTGCAGTTGAACCCGGCCCGATCCGCCGTCAGCCGCTGGCAATATTGGCGCCCCCCCGCCGAGATATGCGGCTCCACCCGGTTGAAGCGCGCCTGCGCCGCTCCCGCCGAGAGCGGCGCGCGGGCCGGTTGCCGACGGGCCTCGGCAAACATGCGCCTGGCATCCTCGGTATAGGCGCCGCCACTGTCGGGCAGCTGATAGGTGGTGCCACAGGCCGCGACCAGCGCCAGCGCCGCAGCCCCTGGCAGGCGCATGAAACCACGGAGTGTTTTGAAACCTGTCATCTGAACATGCCTGTTGTTGTGTTGTCCTGGTGTCCTGTTGGTCTGCCGCCGGTCCCTGACGCCGAGAAACGGACGGGGCCGCCCGTCCCCCCCTCTGATGCCAACCTCATGCCCATTTGATGCCAGTCTGATGGCCATCTGATGCGGCTCAGTTGCCCGGCTGCAGCCTGCAGGGGAGCTTATCATGCTTGCGGTCTGCGACAAGGCCGCGTATGTCCGCGCCAATGTCACAGGTCTGCGTTCAGGTCTGCGTTCGGCAAGGCTTTACCGCCTGACGCGGTGTCGCCGGTCTGCGCAGAGGCCCGGTTCTGCCGCCTGACGCAAGGCAGCCATGCGCGCGCTCTACGCCGGTTATGCTATACAAAGCCATCGACCTGCGGTATAGGCGCGACCTTCACCCATACAGCGGCGCCTCGTTCGCCCTTCTGCCCATGATCGGAATGCCCACTTTGAAACCCTCCCTGCAACAGGCGCTCGAGCGCCGTGGATACACGTCCCTCACCCCCGTGCAGGAGGCCGTGTCCGACCCGGAGCTGGCGGGCCTGGATCTTCTGGTGTCCGCGCAGACAGGATCGGGCAAGACCGTGGGCTTTGGCCTCGCCATTGCGCCGACCCTGCTGGGCGAGGACGACCGGTTCGACCGCGCAGGCGCGCCGCTGGCCCTGGTGATCGCCCCCACGCGCGAGCTGGCGCTGCAGGTCAAACGCGAGCTGAGCTGGCTCTATGGTGAGGCGGGCGCGGTGCTGGCCTCCTGCGTCGGTGGCATGGACATGCGCGATGAACGCCGCGCGCTGGACCGGGGCGCCCATATCGTCGTGGCCACCCCCGGCCGCCTGCGCGACCACATCACCCGCGGCTCCATCGATCTGAGCGGCGTTGCGGCCGTGGTGCTGGACGAGGCGGACGAGATGCTGGACCTCGGTTTCCGCGAGGATCTGGAGTTCATCCTGCAGGAGACCCCCGAAGAACGCCAGACCCTGCTGTTCTCGGCCACGGTCTCCAAACCCATCGCCGCACTGGCAAAAACCTACCAGCGCGATGCGCAGCGGATCTCGACCATTTCGACGGGCACCCAGCACAGCGACATTTCCTATCTGGCACATGTGGTTGCGCCGCATGACGCGGAAAACGCCATCATCAACGTGCTGCGCTATCACGAAGCGCCCAATGCCATCGTCTTTGCCAATACCCGCGCCGCCGTGAATCGGCTGCTGACGCGGCTGTCGAACCGTGGCTTTCAGGTGGTGGCGCTCTCGGGCGAGCTGAGCCAGGCCGAGCGCGCAGGCGCGTTGCAGGCGATGCGCGACGGGCGCGCCCGGATCTGTGTGGCCACCGATGTGGCGGCCCGTGGCATCGACCTGCCGAACCTGGATCTGGTGGTCCATGCCGACCTGCCGTCGAGCCACGAGACCCTGTTGCACCGCTCGGGCCGTACCGGTCGTGCCGGGCGCAAGGGCGCCAGCGCGCTGATCGTCACGCCCCGGTCGCGCCGCAAGGCAGAGCGTCTGCTGCGCGAGGCGAAACTGAACGCCGAATGGCAGGACGCCCCCTCGGCCGATGCCGTGCGCGACCGCGATATGGAGCGGATGCTGGCCGATCCGGTCTGGACCGAGGACGGCCCCGAGAGCCAGGTTGACACGCTGGCGAAACTGGTCGAGAGCTTCTCGGCCGAACAGCTCGCCGCAGGCTACCTGCGCCTGTGGTCCGCCGCCCGCTCCGCCCCGGAAGAGCTGACAGAGCCCTCCGAGGCCGACCGCAAACCCAAGGAGCCCCGCGCCCCCTTCGGCCCCTCGGTCTGGTTCTCCATTGCCGGCGGCTACAATGCCGGTGCCGACCCGCGCCGCCTGTTGCCGATGCTCTGCAAGGCCGGTGGCATCGACAAGACCGCAATCGGCGCCATCCGCATCCAGGATGACGTCAGCTATGCCGAGATCGTCGAGACCAAGGTCGATGGTTTCGTGACCACTCTGGGCAGTGACATGGCGCTGGATGACGGCTCCGTGCTGGAACGGCTGGCGACGGCTCCGAACCTGCCCGAACGCCAGAAACCGCCCTTCCGCAAGGGCGGCCCCAAGGGCGGCTTTGGCGGTGGCAAAGGCGGCTACAAGGGAGGCGACCGCGGGGATCGCGGTGACCGAGGTGATCGGGGCGGCGACCGGGACTTCAACCGGGGGCCAAAACCGAACCGCGGCCCGCGCCCCGAACGTGGCGGCGACGCGGCGGAACGCACCGTGAAGGCGCGGCCCGCAAAGCCCCGCGCGGCCGGCGACAAGCCTGCGTTCGACAAGCCCCGCTCTGACAAGCCCCGGTCGGATAAACCCCGGTCGGACAAGCCACGCTCCGACAAACCCTGGGCCGACAAACCACGCTCAGACAAACCCCGTTCGGACAAACCCAAAGGCCCGCCGCCGCCGAAGGGCAAGCCTAGCAGCAAGAAGAACAAGGCCCGCAGCGCCTCGGATACCTCCAAGCGCTTTACGCCGCCCAAAGCCAAGGGCTGAAGATCTGGTCAAAGCGGGCTGCCTCTGCCATAGGAGGGACACCAATCGTGTCCCCCATGAGGCAGCCCCATGACCCAGATCGTTTCGACCCTTTCCGAGATATCCGCCCCCTACAAGGCACTGTTTGTGGACCTCTGGGGCTGTGTGCACAACGGCATCACCGCCTACCCCGAGGCGGTGGCAGCCCTACAGGCCTATCGCAAATCCGGCGGCGTGGTGGTTCTGGTGACGAACTCGCCCAAACCGCGCGCCGGTGTCGCCGAGCAGATGACCCAGTTCGGCGTGCCACAGGATGCCTATGACACCATCGCCACCTCGGGTGATTCCGCACGCGCGGCAATGTTCACCGGCGCGGTGGGGAACAAGGTCTGTTTCATGGGCGAACCGGAGCGCGACGCAGGCTTTTTCGAGCCGATGAACGTGATCCACGACCCGGTCGAGATCACCCGCGTCCCCCTCAAGGAGGCCGAGGGCATTGTCTGCTGCGGCCCCTTCGACCCGATGGCCGACCCGGACGTGAACCGGCCGGATTTCCTCTATGCCAAACAGATGGGGCTGAAGCTGCTCTGCGCCAACCCGGACATTGTGGTGGACCGTGGCGAGGTGCGTGAATGGTGCGCCGGCGCCCTGGCCCGGCTCTACACCGAAATGGGCGGCGAGAGCCTGTATTTCGGCAAGCCCTATCCCCCGATCTATGATCTCGCCCGCAAGCGACTGGCGGAACTGGGGCATGAGTTTGCCGATCGCGACATCATGGCCATTGGCGACGGTCCCCACACGGATATTTCCGGCGGTATGGGCGAAGGGCTGGACACGCTGTTCATTACCGGAGGTCTGGCCGCGAAAGACACGCAAACCGACCGCCACCCCGATCCGGATGCGCTGGAGACCTACCTGGCGCAGGAACAGGTTGCCCCCACCTACGCCATCGGCTTCCTGCGCTAAGATCCGCCCGGACGCCCCTCGGACCCGCTTTCTCCTGCAGGAGAAGGCGGGTCTTTTGCTGTCGCCCGTCAGGGCGCCCATTGGATCACCGGCGGGGCACGGGCAAAGCACAGGACCAGCATGAGCCCCGTTGAGGATCCCGGTTGCAATTCAACGCGCCAGCGCTTGACTTTCTGCATTCGCGAGGTAATAAAATTACCGAAACGAAAACACGGTGGTCTTTTTATTGCCGCCACAATCCCCGAGGGACGAGGATGTTGGATAATTTTACCCGCGGCACGATCTGTATCGAGGACATTGAGATGGGCATGACCCGCTACCTGCGCAAACAGGTGACGGACCGCGACATCGAGCTGTTTTCCGAGGTCTCGACCGACCGCAACCCCGTGCATCTCGACGAGGACTATGCCCAGGAGACGATGTTTCACGGCCGCATCGCCCATGGGATGCTGACCGCCGGTCTGGTCTCTGCGGTCATCGGTGAGCAGCTGCCCGGCCATGGCACCATCTACATGAGTCAGAACCTGAAGTTCCTCGCCCCGGTGCGCCCGGGCGACATGGTCCTGGCCGAGGTCGAGGTGACCGGGATCGAGATCGACAAACGGCGGGTCAGGCTGGATTGCCGCTGTCTCGTTGAGGGCAAGAAGGTTCTGGTGGGGGAAGCCATGGTGATGGCCCCATCGCGCAAGTTCGACTGACCCCCGGCGGTTGCAGCGGGAGGGTGGCACGCCGGGTGGCGACAGGCTGCGTCAGTCCTTGATCCTTGACCGCCAGGGCACCACAACGGGCCACGACAAACACGGATCGGGGCGCGGATCTGGACGGCGGCGTCTGGCATTTCAGTTGCTTCGGGTCGCTGTCTGCGTCCGTCCGGCCCGAAACTCAGTCCCGAAACTCAGGCCCAAAACTCACTCCCAAAACGCGGGCCCAATAGAAGGGAAGCGGTACCGCTTGGTGCATGGAGGATGGACAACCCCCGCGAGGGTTGCTCGGTTCAACATCTGCTGAACGACCCCCTTTTCATCGGGGCCGGTCTCCGTTCGTCTGACGCATAGCTGCCCACAGCACCCTATGCGTCCCCTCTGGCTTTGATCGATCCGCCCCACCCTAGCAGCGCGATCTGTAGGGCGGATTAAACGGGCGCACGGGGATTGCGCAACATCATGCGCGCGCGCGGGCCTGCGTCGGCGCAGGCCGCCTCCGGCGGAGGTATTTGGGAAAAGATGAAAGCGGCTGCGGTGGCTGACCCTTGTCCGTAGCGCTTGCCCTCCCGGTTTATGGGCCGCCTTCGCGGATCCCACCGCCCATGCCCCTTGCGCCGCCCTGCCCCTGCAGCTAGGGAAGCGCCATGCGCATCATCCGGGATTATCATTACGTGGAACAGCAGGATCGCGGGGCAACCGTCGCGATCGGCAATTTCGATGGCGTGCACCGGGGCCATCGTTCTGTGATTGAGCTGGCCCGCAAGGCCGCCCCGGATGCGCCGCTTGGCGTGATGACGTTCGAGCCGCATCCGCGCGCCTTCTTTGCCCCTGATGCGCCGCCGTTCCGCCTGATGTCGGCGGAGGCGCGCGCGCATCGGCTGGAGAAGATCGGTGTCGAGAAGCTCTATCAGCTGAATTTCAATCAGGCCTTGTCGTCGCTCTCGCCCGAGGATTTTGCCCGCAAGGTGATTGCCGAGGGCTTGGGACTGGCGCATGTGGTAGTGGGTGCGGATTTCTGTTTCGGCAAAGGGCGCAAGGGCACGGCGCAAGACCTGCAGCGGTTCGGGGCCGAAATGGGATTTGACGTCACCATCGCCCCCTTGATGGAATATTCCGAACACACCGTATCCTCGACCGCGATCCGCACTGCACTGAGCGAGGGCCGTCCGCGCGATGCCGCCGCCATGCTGGGCCATTGGCACCGGATCGAGGGGGAAGTGATCGGCGGCGAGCAGCGCGGTCGCGAGCTGGGATTTCCCACTGCCAATCAATCCATCGACGGGCTGCATCCGCCGGCCTTTGGCGTTTATGCGGTGCTGGTCGATGTGCTTGATGGGCCGCACAGGGGCAGCTATCACGGGGCCGCCTCGGTCGGGGTGCGACCGATGTTTGACGGCGAGCACCCCAACATCGAGACGTTTCTCTTTGATTTCAAAGGCAACCTCTATGGGGCGAGGCTCTCTGTCGGGCTGGTCGAGTATCTTCGTCCGGAGTGGACCTTTGACGGGCTGGAGCCCTTCCTGGCGCAGATGAACGCCGACTGCGCGCAGGCCCGGGCAATCCTGGCCGCGCTCTGATCGACCAGCGAGCGACCACCGAGGCAGCAGCGAGGGAGCACCACATGACCAACCAGATTGACCGAACCGACCTTGCCCCTCGGTTCTGGGAGAAGAAACCGCTGCGCCAGCTGTCCCCCCGCGAGTGGGAGGCGCTGTGTGATGGATGTGGCAAATGCTGCCTCAACAAGCTGGAGGATGAGGACACCGGCGAGGTGGCCCTGACCCGTGTGGCCTGTCGGTTGCTGGATGACAACAGCTGTCAGTGTGCCCATTACGAGACGCGCCACAGCTTCATCCCTGAATGTATCGTTCTGCGCCCCGACAACCTCGACACCCACGCCTATTGGATGCCGCAGACCTGCGCCTATCGCCGTCTGTGGGAGGGCAAGCCTCTGCCGCAATGGCACCCGTTGCTGACAGGAGATCCGGACAGCGTGCACCGCGAAGGCATTTCGGTGCGCGGGATCACGGTCTCGGAGTTCGACGTCCCGCTGGAAGAGTGGGAAGACTACATCATCGACGAGCCGGGCTGAGGCGCAGCCCGCGTCGGAGCCGGTCGATGCCGGTCGATTCAGGCGCCTCAGCCCACCTGGTCCCGGCTGTGTTCGCGCGCCCGTGCCCGACCGGTTTTCGCCCAAAAGTCAGTGAGAAGCGTCGCCGTCTCAGCGGCATGGGTGACCGGCACCATATGGCCCGCGCCGTCGATGACAGCCACCCGGGCCGTCGGCATGCGGGCGGCGAGCGCCCGGGTAACCGATGCCATGATCGGCTGTGTCTCTGCCCCCTGCAGCAGCAGGACCGGCATTGTCAGCGCCTCCAGTCGGCCGGGGGCGAGCAGGCCCGCTTCGTCGTCGTAGACCTGACCGTCACAGTCCATCACCGCCGGAAAGGACCGCATCATCGCGGCCCGGGCGCTCTCGGGCAGATCGGGCCATTTCGGATGCCCCGTCCCCCAGGCCCGGTTGAAAAGCCGGGTGGCCTGTTCCACATCGCCTGCCGCATAGGGCGCGCGCACCCTCTCGTGATCGGCGCGCATCTGTGCCAATGCGGCCGGGTCCAGGCCCCCAGCAGCGGCAAACAGGACCGGTTCGATCAGGGTCAGCGAGCGCACCAGATCGGGCCGTGCCTGCGCCATCGCAAGCGCCACCGTCGCGCCAAAGGAATGCCCCAGCAGATCCACCGCGCGGCCCTTGGCGGCGGCCACCTGTGCCTCCAGCAGGACCAACCCGGCCTCGGCATTGCGCATCTGCAGGATCCCCTGCCCGTCCCAGTCGGGGCTTTTGCCGTGAGACAGCAGATCGAACCCCTGCAGGGTCACCCGGTCCGCGCCCAGGGCGGCGGCCAATCCGCGCCAGGCGCCGGTATGCGCCAGCGAGCAATGCACCGCGAAAACCGCCTGCGGCCCGTGGCCGAAGCTACGGTGATATACTTCCTGCGCCAGCACCGGGCGGTCGAGGCTCAACCGGCAGCCCCGGGACGCCCCGAGAGATGCCAGTCGAGATCGTCCAGCCGGTCCTGCCCCCAGAATGTCGCCCCGTCCTGGGTGATATAGAACGGCGCACCGAAGACGCCCGCCTTGACTGCCTCCTCGAGGTTTTGCGCATAGATCTCCGCGCCGGTCAGCAGACCGCTATCCGCCAGACCGGGGTCGAAACCGGCGCCTTCCAGCAGTGACCGCACCACGCTGTCCTCTGCGATTTCACGGTCCTCCGCCCAGACCGCCCGGAGCGTCGCATGCACAAGCGCGCCCAGATCGCCGCCGCCAGCCTTTTGCGCCGCGATGATGGCGTAGGAGGACGGCGCCGCGTTGGTGGGCCAATGGGCAGGCTTCAGGTTCAGCGGCAGACCGGTGCGGGCCGCCTGGCGTTCCATCTCCACCAGACGGTAGGCCTGGCGGGAGGGATGGCGGTCCTTGGGCGGTGTGCCACCGGTGCGGGCGAACAGCGACATGATGTCGAGCGGCTTGTAGGTCACCTCGGCGCCGTGTTTGGCGGCGATCTCCTCCAGCCGCTGACCGGCAAGATATGTGAAGGGGGACAGGGTCGAGAAATAATAGTCGATCGCGGGGGTCTGGCTGGCCATGGGACGAAATCCTCTCGCTTAGAACTAGGCCTGACCCTATGCGCATGTTAAGCGGGGTTCAATATCACGAATCTGTCACATTGCTGCCTGGGGAAAAACAGCCAATGCCGACCTTGAACGAACCCAAGTTAATCTCTGGGAACGCCAATCTTCCGCTTGCCAAAACAATCTCTCGCCGCATGAGTTTGCACCGCGGGGTCGATCAGGACCTCGTCAGCGCAAGGGTCGAACGGTTCAACGACGGCGAAATCTTTGTCGAAGTCTATGAGAATGTCCGCGGCGAGGATATGTTCATCATCCAGCCGACCTCCAATCCGGCCAACGACAACCTGATGGAGCTGTTGATCATCGCCGATGCGCTGCGGCGTTCGTCGGCCTCGCGCATCACCGCCGTGATCCCGTATTTCGGCTATGCCCGTCAGGACCGCCGCACCAAGGCGCGGACGCCGATCTCGGCCAAGCTGGTGGCGAATATGCTGACCGGCGCGGGCATTGAGCGGGTTCTGACCATGGATCTGCACGCTGCCCAGATTCAGGGGTTTTTCGACATTCCCGTCGACAACCTCTACGCCTCGCCGATCTTTGCACTGGATGTGAAATCGCAGTTCAAGGGCCAGATGGACGACCTGATGGTGGTCTCGCCCGATGTGGGGGGCGTGGCCCGCGCCCGCGAATTGGCCAAGCGCATCGCCGCTCCGCTGTCGATCGTGGACAAACGGCGCGAGAAGCCCGGCGAGATCGCCGAGATGACCGTGATCGGCGATGTCACCGACAAGATCTGCCTCATCGTGGACGATATGTGCGATACCGCCGGCACGCTCTGCAAGGCGGCTCAGATCCTGCTCGACAACGGAGCCCGGGAAGTTCACGCCTACATCAGCCATGGCGTCATGTCCGGCCCTGCGGTCGAGCGGGTCACCAATTCGGTGATGAAGTCGCTGGTCCTCACCGATACCATCCAGCCGACCGAAGCGGTTCTGAACGCACCCAACATCCGCATCGTGCCCACCGCGCCGCTGTTCACCCAAGCGATCCTGAACATCTGGCACGGCACCTCGGTGTCATCGCTGTTCGAGGACAAGACCCTCGGCCCGATCTACGAATCGCTCTACGCCTCCGGCAGCCTCTGAAGCGGATCGCGCGGCCAGCCGGTCGCGGCTGAATGACGTACAAGGCCCTGCCGGACTGGCGGGGCCTTTTTCATGTGGTCCTGTGCCCGCCTGCGTTGCGCACGCCGGCCTGCGGCTCGCGCGGGCCGGCCGCTCGCTCTGGGGCCGCGGCTGTCATGCGCCGCAGACGCAGCGCATTTGCCAGCACCGAAACCGAAGAGAGCGCCATGGCGGCGGCGGCAAAGACGGGCGACAGCAAAATGCCAAAGGCCGGATAGAGCGCCCCCGCCGCCAGCGGGATCAGGGCCGCATTATAGACGAAGGCCCAGCCGAGATTCTGATGGATATTGCGCAATGTCCGGCGCGAGACCTCCAGCGCGGTGACCACCCCGCCCAGATCGCCGGACATCAGCACCACGTCGCCGGCCTCGATTGCCACATCCGTGCCGGTGCCGATGGCGATGCCCACGTCTGCCCGCGCCAATGCGGGCGCATCGTTGATACCGTCGCCGACAAAGGCCAGCCTGCGCCCGCGCGTGCGCAGATCCTCCAACGCCGCGACCTTGCCGTCGGGGGCGACCCCTGCCACCACATGGGTGATCCCCAGATCGCGCGCGATGGCCTCGGCGGTGGCGGGCGCGTCGCCGGTGATCATGGCAACGTCCCGGCCCATGGCCCGCAGCGCGCTGAGCGCCGCCGCGCTGGTCGGTTTGACCGGGTCGGCCACCGCCAGCAAGGCCGCCAGATGTCCGTCGATGGCCACATAGAGGACGCTTTCTCCCCGGCTGGCGCGGCTCAGCGCATCGGCGGCCAGAGCCTCCAGGCCGATACCGGCTTCGGCCATCAGCCGCGCGCTGCCGACCCGGATCTCGCGCCCCTCGACCGAGGCCAGAACCCCGCGGGCGGTGAGGCTCTGAAATCCATGGCACGTCAGCAGCGACAGCCCCTCCGCCTGCGCTGCGGCGACCAGCGCGCGGGCGATGGGATGTTCGGAGCGGCTCTCGACGCTGGCAACCACTGTCAGAACCTCGTCGCGGTCAAAGCCGGTGGTGGGCTGCAGCGCCACCAGCTTTGGCTTGCCCTCGGTCAGGGTCCCGGTCTTGTCAAAGGCGATGACATCGACCTCGGTCAGCGATTGCAGCGCATCGCCCTTGCGAAACAGCACCCCGAGTTCCGCAGCCCGGCCGGTTCCCACCATGATCGAGGTGGGAACCGCCAGCCCCATGGCGCAGGGGCAGGCGATGATCAGGACCGACACCCCCGCCACCAGCGCATGGGTCAGCGCAGGCTCCGGTCCGACCGCGAGCCATACCGCAACGGTCAGCACCGCCAGCCCCATGACCACCGGCACAAAGCGCAGGGTCACCCGGTCCACCAGGCTCTGGATCGGGAGTTTGGCCCCCTGCGCCTCTTCGACCATGCGGATGATCTGCGCCAGCGTGGTGTCGGCTCCGGTGCGGGTGACAGCCACGGTCAGGCTGCCTGCGCCATTGACGGTGCCGCCGGTCACGGTGCCGCCTGCGGATTTCTCGACCGGCAGGGGCTCGCCGGAGAGCATGCTCTCGTCCACGTGGCTGCTTCCTTCGGTGATCTCGCCATCGGTGGGGATCCGCTCGCCGGGGCGGATCAGGATACGGTCGCCGGGCGCCAATGCGTCGCTCTCCACATCCTCGGGCTGCCCGTCGGGGCCCAGCCGCCGCGCCCTGCGGGACTTGAGACCGATCAGAGCCTCGATCGCCGCGCCCGTACGCCCCCGGGCGCGGGCCTCCAGCCAGCGGCCCATCAGGATCAGGGTCACGATCATCGCGGCGGCCTCGAAGTAGACGGCGCGCAGATCGCCGGGCAGCGCTGCCGGCAGGACGGTCGCGACCAGCGAATAGGCCCAGGCGGCCCCTGCCCCGACCGCAACGAGGCTGTTCATGTCAGGCGCGCCTTTGAACAAGCCAGGCAGGCCGCGCGCAAAGAACAGACGCCCCGGCCCCAGCAGCACAGCCGTGGTCAGCACCGCCTGCAGGAGCCAGGAGGTCTGCGTGCCGAGGGTGGCCGCGATCCAGTGGTGCAGGGCCGGCACCATATGGCCGCCCATTTCCAGCAGGAACACAGGCAGGGTCAGCGCGGCCGCGAGAAAGAGCTGGCGGCGCAGGTCCTGCGCCTCGCGGAGCTTGCGCGCCGTACGCTCCGTGCGATCCTGGGCGCCGGTGGCGGTGGTGGGACGCGCGCGATAGCCGGCCCGGGTACTGGCGGCGGCGGCCTCGGTGGGCGTCACGACACCCTGCAGCAGCTCAAGCAGCGCGGTTTCATTGGCGAGATTGACCTGGGCGGACAGAACCCCCGGCACCGCCGTCAGCGCCTGCTCCACCCGGCCGACGCAGCTGGCGCAGCTCATACCCTCGATCGTGAGGGTGACGCTCTGGTGGCGAGCCGGTTTGCCGAGGCGGTGCAGGGCCGCGTCCACCTCGGCGAGCTGCACCGCGCCATCGACCTCGACCCGGGCGGTTTCGGTGGCGAGGTTCACCGCCACCTGACGGATACCGGGCAGCGCCGCCAGCGCATGCTCCACCCGGCCGACGCAACTGGCGCAGCTCATGCCGTCGAGAGAAAGGGTGGCAGTGACAGGAGTAGACATGGCGGGGCCTCGGGTCAGTCGGTATCGGGTTTGTCGGTGTCGGGTCAGTCGGTATCGGGTCGGAACTCGGGTATGCACCAGCCATATAGAGGTTCCGGTCACTGGAAGCTCAAGCCCCGGGGGTGATTATTTTCGAAATGAAAGTCCATTGAGGCATGCCGATCCCCTATTGAGGCTTGCCGGTAGCCGCCTGGGGTTGCATCATGCAACCATGATACAGACATCCGATATCGATACCCTCCGCGCCGCGTCCCGCAATGTCGTGCGCAGGCTCGGCTTCATGCGCAGCGATCTGGCGGCGACGGGGCTCGCACCCTCCGCCGTGCATGCCGTGCTTGAGATCGGCGGCAACACCGCCACGACCGCCCGGGATCTGAGCGAGGCGCTGGGGTTGGAAAAATCCACCGTCAGCAGGATGCTGGCTCGGCTGCAGAGGCAGGGGCTGATCACCGCCACGGCCGCCAAACCGGATCCGCGCCTCAAGACCCTGCAGCTGACAGAGGACGGCCAACGCCTGTTTGCCCGGATCGAGACCTTTGGCCGCAGACAAGTGCGGCGGGCTCTGGAGAGGCTGACCACGGAGGAGCGGAACACGGTGTATCAGGGGATGCTGAGCTATGCGCGCGCCCTCGGAACATCAGAGGCCCCCATCGGCGCGGGCGATCCCTTGGCGGCACAGGCACAGGACCTGCAGTTGGGAGCAGGCTATCTTCCGGCGCTTCTGGGTCGGGTGACGGAGCTGCACGCCCGCTACTACAGCCGCGCGGTCGGGTTTGGCGCCGCGTTCGAGTGCTGTGTTGCAGGCGAAATGGCGGGATTTCTCGCGCGCCTGGACGAGACGCCCGTCAATGCCACGTTTCATGCCCGCATCGGAGCAACCGTGCATGGCTCGGTCAGTATCGAGGCCCGCCCGGAAGGACAGGCCGCCCTGCGCTGGTTCATTCTGTCAGATGAGACCCGCGGCTTGGGCCTGGGACGGCGGCTGCTGGATCGGGCGATGGCGCATGTGGACGACCAGAACGTCACCCGTACCGAGCTGTGGACCTTTCGCGGGCTCGACGCGGCCCGTCATCTCTATGAGGCTGCGGGATTTGAGCTGGTGGAGGAAACCCCAGGCACCCATTGGGGCAAGGATCTGGTGGGGTTACGCTACGCACGCAGCCACCCGGACCTTGGATGAAGGGACCTGTCCCCAAAGCGGTCAGTCGACCTGCCAATCGTCCTCGAAGGGCAGATTGCCGATGGCCAGCCACGCCGCCCGGACCCGTGCGATGCGGCTGTCGGACCAGGTGCGGAACACCACGTCAAAGCCGGTCGGGCTGATGTCATCGGCCACCAGCTCGGCGCGATAGGCGGTGGCGTGGTCCACATCCATCAGCGACACCGACAGATGTACGGCGGGCGGATCGCCAAAGGGCGTGTCGAATTCCACGCGCAGCCGTCGTTCGCGTTCGCCGGTGCCGGTCCACATATCGCCGCCGCTATCAAATTCAGAGAACACCTCGACATCGCCCTGGGCGATGCCGGTGCGGGGATTGCGGAGCCGAAATGAGCGCAAGAGGGTGCTCCCTGTTCCTGAAAGGCGATGAGACCAGATTTGTCACAAGATCCTTAAACAAAGGAAACCGGCCCGCAGGTCTGGGGCCGGTTTCAAAGCATGTGACACTGACGGCACTGCGCCAGTGGCTCGTTCAGAGACCCGATCAGAGGCTCATATGAGTTCCGAGCGCTTCCATATCGGCAAGCAGCTTGGCCGCATCTTCCACCAGACCGTGCTCGGAGTCATCTTCCTGAGCGGTCTTGTACATGGTGCGGGCCTCTTCGATCAGCTCGTCCAGATGGGCACGGGTCATCTCGTCCATTGGGACTGCCTTTTCTGCGAGCACCGAGAGGCCCTCTGCAGAGATCTGGGCAAACCCGCCGGTGACGAGATATTCCGATGTGCCTTCCGGTGCTTCCACCTTCAGAATGCCCGGACGCAGGGTGGTGAGGGTCGGCGCATGCTGTGGCATGGCCGTCATATCACCCTCGGACCCGGGGATCTGGACCGCGCTGGCCTGAAGCGAAGCCAGGCTTCGCTCCGGGCTGACGAGGTCGAATTGCATCGTATCAGCCATAAGGGCCCTCCTTAGGCCGCGTCAGCAGCCATTTTCTCGGCTTTTGCGATCACTTCCTCGATGCCGCCAACCATGTAGAAGGCGCCTTCGGGGAGGTGGTCGTATTCGCCGGCCACAACGGCCTTGAACGACGAGATGGTGTCTTCGAGCGAGACCTGAACACCGTCAGAACCGGTGAAGACCTTCGCAACGTCGAAGGGCTGGGACAGGAATCGCTGGATTTTACGGGCACGGGCCACGGTCAGCTTGTCCTCTTCGGACAGTTCGTCCATGCCGAGGATCGCGATGATGTCCTGCAGCGACTTGTAGCGCTGAAGGATCTGCTGCACGTCGGAGGCCACTTTGTAGTGCTCTTCGCCAACGATCTGCGGGTCCATCAGACGCGAGGAGCTGTCGAGCGGGTCAACGGCCGGGTAGATGCCCAGCTCGGAGATCGCGCGGTTCAGAACCGTGGTTGCGTCAAGGTGGGCAAAGGTGGTCGCAGGCGCCGGGTCGGTGAGGTCGTCCGCAGGCACGTAGACCGCCTGGATCGAGGTGATCGAGCCGTTCTTGGTGGAGGTGATACGCTCCTGCATCGCGCCCATGTCGGTGGCCAGCGTCGGCTGGTAGCCCACAGCGGAGGGGATACGACCCAGCAGAGCGGACACTTCGGAACCGGCCTGCGTGAAGCGGAAGATGTTGTCCACGAAGAACAGAACGTCGGTGCCGGACTGGTCGCGGAACTGCTCGGCCAGGGTCAGGCCGGTCAGGGCCACACGGGCACGCGCACCCGGAGGCTCGTTCATCTGGCCGTAGACCAGAGCCACCTGCGATTCTTCCAGGTTATCGGGTTTGATAACGTTGGATTCGATCATCTCGTGATAGAGGTCGTTGCCTTCACGGGTCCGCTCGCCAACACCGGCGAACACGGAGTAGCCCGAGTGCACTTTGGCGATGTTGTTGATCAGTTCCATGATGAGAACGGTTTTACCCACGCCCGCACCGCCGAAGAGACCGATTTTACCACCCTTGGCGTAGGGCGCCAGCAGGTCGATGACCTTGATGCCGGTTTCCAGCACTTCGGATTCGGTGGACTGCTCGGAGAACTCCGGAGCAGGCTGGTGGATCGCACGGGTTTCGGTCGCGACGATCGGCGCGCCTTCGTCGACGGGCTCGCCGACGACGTTCAGGATGCGGCCCAGGGTTGCGTTGCCGACGGGGATGGTGATCGGGCCGCCGGTGTCAGTCACGGCCTGACCGCGCACGAGACCCTCGGTGGCGTCCATAGCGATGGTGCGGACAGTGTTCTCGCCGAGGTGCTGCGCAACCTCAAGAACGAGCTTCTTGCCGTTGTTGTCGGTGGTCAGGGAGTTCAGGATCGCCGGCAGGTCGCCGTCGAACTGGACGTCCACAACGGCGCCGATGATCTGAACCACCTTGCCTTTTGCATTTGCCATTTGTTCGTCTCCGGTTGTCTCTTAAAGCGCCTCGGCGCCCGAAATAATTTCAATCAGCTCGTTGGTGATGACGGCCTGACGCGAGCGGTTGTACTCGATGGTCAGCTTGTCGATCATGTCGCCCGCATTGCGGGTGGCATTGTCCATCGCGCTCATCCGCGCCCCCTGTTCGGAGGCTCCGTTCTCCAGCAGCCCCGCAAAGATCTGCGTGGCCACACCGCGCGGCAGAAGATCCGCAAGGATCGCCTCTTCGCTCGGCTCATAGTCCACCAGACCGGACACTTCTTCGGCGCCGTCGGCGTCGAATTGTGCCGGGACGATCTGCTGTGCCGTCGGGATCTGGGTCACAACGTTCTGGAACTTCGCGTAGAAGATCGTCGCAACGTCGAATTCCCCGGCATCAAAACGGGCCAGCACATCCTTGGCGATGCCCTGCGCGTCGCCGTAGCCCACGCGTTTGACTTCGGTCAGATCCACATGGCCGACAAACAGATCGGCAAAGTCGCGCTTCAGCACGTCCCGGCCTTTTTTGCCCACGGTCAGGATTTTCACCACCTTGCCGGCGGCCTGCAGTTCGAGAACTTTCTGGCGCGCCAGTTTGGCGATGTTGGAGTTGAAGCCACCGCACAGTCCGCGTTCGGCGGTCATGACCACCAGAAGCTGAACCTGATCAGAGCCGGTGCCCGCGAGGAGCTTGGGCGCGGTATCGCTGTTTCCGACAGAGGCCGCCAGCCCTGCGAGAACGGCATTGAACCGTTCTGCATAGGGACGCGCATCCTCGGCCGCTTCCTGGGCGCGGCGAAGTTTCGCCGCCGCGACCATCTGCATGGCTTTGGTGATCTTGCGGGTGTTCTTGACACTCGAGATCCGGTTTTTGAGGTCCTTGAGAGAAGGCATGTGCTGTCTCTCTCCTTATGCGAAGTCTGCGGCGAATTCGTCCAGAACAGCTTTCATCTTCTCGACCGGCTCACCCTTCTTGAACTTGGGATCTTCGTTGGTGATCCATGTCAGGAAGTCGGCTTTCTTGGTGCGCAGGAAGGTCAGCAGTTCCGCCTCGAAGCGGCCCACGTCCTTGACGTCGACCTTGTCGAGATAGCCGTTGGTGCCCGCGAAGATGATGCAGACGATTTCGGAGTTGGACAGCGGCGAATACTGCGGCTGTTTCATCAGCTCGGTCAGACGGGCGCCGCGGGCCAGCAGCTGCTGGGTGGCGGCGTCGAGGTCGGAGCCGAACTGCGCAAAGGCCGCCATTTCGCGATACTGCGCGAGGGACAGTTTCACCGGACCGGCAACCGAGGACATCGCGTCGGTCTGAGCCGAGGAGCCCACACGCGAAACCGACAGACCGGTGTTCACCGCAGGACGGATGCCCTGGTAGAACAATTCGGTTTCCAGGAAGATCTGGCCGTCGGTGATCGAGATCACGTTGGTCGGAATAAACGCGGACACGTCGCCGCCCTGGGTTTCGATGATCGGCAGCGCCGTCAAAGAGCCGGAGCCATTGTCTTCGTTCAGTTTCGCAGAGCGTTCCAGCAGGCGGGAGTGGAGGTAGAACACGTCACCAGGATAGGCTTCGCGGCCGGGCGGACGACGCAGCAGCAGGGACATCTGGCGATAGGCCACGGCCTGCTTGGAGAGGTCATCATAGACGATGAGCGCGTGCTTGCCGCTGTCGCGGAAATATTCGGCCATTGCGGTCGCGGCATAGGGGGCCAGGAACTGCAGCGGCGCCGGCTCGGAAGCGGTGGCCGCCACGACGATGGAATATTCCATGGCGCCGTTTTCTTCGAGCTTTTTCACCAGCTGCGCCACGGTGGAGCGCTTCTGGCCGATTGCGACATAGACGCAGTAGAGCTTCTTGCTCTCGTCGTCGCCAGCGGCATCGTTGTAGGTTTTCTGGTTCAGGATCGCGTCCAGAGCCACGGCGGTCTTGCCGGTCTGACGGTCACCGATGATCAGTTCCCGCTGGCCACGGCCAATCGGGATCATCGCGTCGACGGACTTGAGGCCGGTCGCCATCGGTTCGTGCACGGATTTACGCGGGATGATGCCCGGCGCCTTGACGTCGGCAACCTTGCGTTCCTTGGCGTTGATCGGGCCCTTGCCGTCCAGCGGGTTGCCGAGACCATCGACCACGCGGCCGAGCAGTTCGGGACCGGCAGGCACGTCCACGATGGAGTTGGTGCGCTTGACGATGTCGCCTTCCTTGATGTCCCGGTCGGAACCGAAGATCACCACACCGACGTTGTCGGATTCGAGGTTCAGCGCCATGCCCATGATGCCGCCGGGGAATTCGACCATTTCGCCCGCCTGGACGTTGTCGAGGCCGTAGACACGCGCGATACCGTCACCGACGGAAAGCACGCGGCCGATTTCGGCCACTTCGGCTTCTTGACCAAAATTCTTGATCTGGTCTTTCAGGATCGCAGAAATTTCTGCCGCTTGGATACCCATTTATCCGACCTCTTTCATTGCGTTCTGTAGGGAGTTGAGCTTGGAGCGGATCGAACTGTCGATCATCTTCGAGCCCACTTTTACGACGAGACCACCGATGATGCTTTCATCAACGGAGGCATTGATCTTGACCGTCTTGCCGACATTCGCGGCGAGGGTCTTGGCCAGTTTTTCGCTCTGGGTCTTGGTCAGCGCCTTGGCAGAGATAACCTCGGCCGTGACTTCCCCTCGGGCTTCGGACAGGCGGGTCCGCAATGCGGAGATCAGCGCCGGCACCACAAACAGGCGGCGTTTGGCCGCCATCACGGAGAGGGCATTGCGCAGCACCTCATCCGTCCCCATCTTGGTCGCCACGGCGGTGATTGCAGCTGCCTGTTCGTCGCGAGACACGAGAGGGGAGCTTATCAGCGTGCGCAGGTCTTCGCTGTCAGCCAAAGCGGCTGCCAGGTCATTGATGCTGGTTTCGAGAGACTCGAGAGTCGCGCTCTCGGCAGCGATGTCAAAAATCGCGGTGGCATAGCGGTCAGCAATGCCTGCGGAAATCGAAGCTGGTTCGGACACGTCCACCCTTCCGATATTATTTTGGCCCCGGTTTTAATGCGTCCTGGCAGGTTGCATCCGGGGGCGTGAGGTCAGCCCGATTGTGGCCGGGCGTCGAAATCAGCGTGGATGTAGCAGAGCAATGCAAACCTAGCAACTCCCTCTCTCGCCACCCGCAAAAACCGATTTCACGGTTTTTCAATGACTTACCAAAAGTGTGACGCTTTGCAGCGGGCCCGTACGCAAAAAAATTACCGCGCGCTCCGCCCGAAAGGCGATTCCAGAGACGTAAATGGGGCGTTAACGGTACACAAAGGTACACAATGTCGAATCTCCCCTCAGAGATTCAGCAGAGACTCAAAGGGGAGACTCAGCAGAGACTCGGCGGCCGCGCGTCAGGCCGGTTCGGCGCTGGGATTGGACAGTCCTTCGAGCACCCGGATCGGGTTCGGGGCCCGCGATGTGATCATGTGGCCCTTCTGCGGGTGTGTCTGTTTTGACACCTCCACCAGAAACACCCCCGCCGCCATCATCGCCGGCAGGCGACGTCCGACCCGCTCCATCATGGCGCCGGATTTGAGCCAGAACCGGCGCGGGCTCGGCAGACGATAGAGCGCGGCTGTATGCTGCTCGATCGCGAATTGATGCCCCCTCAGCTGGTTTTCCACCTGGGTCAGCGTATAGGGGCGCCCGTAGCCAAAAGGCGTCCGGTCCGACCGCGCCCAGAACCCGCCGCGATTGGGCACGATAAAGATCGCCCGCCCCCCCGGCCCCAGAACCCGCCAGCATTCATCGAGCAGGTGCGAGGGTCGCTCCGAGGTTTCAAGCCCGTGCAGCACCACAAGCCGGTCAATGCGTCCGGTCTCGATCGGCCAGTTGGTTTCCTCGCACAGCACCGAGACATTGGGCTGCCCGGCCGGCCATTGCATCACCCCCTGCGGCCCCGGCATCAGGGCGATGACCCGCCGGGCCTCGTCCAGATAGGGCCGCAACAGGGGCGCTGCAAAGCCGAAGCCTGCCACCGTATCATTGGTGGCATCGGGCCAGATTTGCAGCAACTGCCCCCGGATCGCAGCCTGCGCCGCGCGGCCCAGCGTACTGCGATAATAGAAATTCCTCAGATCCTGCACATCCAGATGCATTGCAGACGCCCACTGGTTCGGTCACTCTGGGGCCAGTTTAGCTATGTGAAAGCGAATGACCATGCCCGATCCGATCCCCCCGGCTGCAAAGCCTGCTGCGACGCTCGAAATTGTCACGGTCCCCTGCCTGAGTGACAATTATGCCTATATCGTCAACGGTCCAGACGGCGTCGCCATCATCGACGCCCCCGAAGCAGGGCCGATCATTGCCGCCCTGGAAAGCCGGGGCTGGACACCCGGCGTGGTGATGATCACCCATCACCACCACGACCATGTAAACGGTGTGGCGGCGCTGCGGGAGCGATATGGCTGCATGGTGATGGGGCCCAAGGCCGAGGCCGACAAGATGCCGCCGCTGGATATGGAGCTGGTGCCAGGCTTTGAAGGCGGCAGCGGCGTCGGGCTGTGTCAGGTCATTGCGGTCCCCGGTCATACGCTCGGCCATATCGCCTATTACTATCCCGAAGGCCAGGCGCTGTTTTCGGCGGACAGTCTGATGGCGCTTGGCTGCGGACGGCTGTTTGAAGGCACCCCGGCAATGATGTGGCGCAGTCTGCAGACCCTCGCCGCCCTGCCGGACGACACGCTGGTCTATTCCGGACACGAATATACCGAGTCCAACGCGGCCTTTGCCCTCAGTATCGACCCCGACAACCGGGCGCTTCGGCAACGGGCCGAGGAAATCGCGGCCTTGCGCGTAAAAAATGTTCCAACGGTGCCCGCCTCTCTCGGTCTTGAGAAAGCCACCAACCCGTTTTTGCGCGCAGGTGCGGCGGATCTGAAGAAAACCCTTGGCATGGCAGGGGTTGAGGATGTCGAGGTCTTTGCCCATATCCGGAGCGCCAAGGATAAATTCTGACGCAGCCCAGGGGCTTTCTGACCATTTAACGGCCCCTTGCACGCATAATGTTGGCAAATGTGACCGCAATAGCAAAGAAAGCCCTTGAAGGTTACGCTCTATCAACCAAACTCTATCAGTATGAGGACATGATCATGGGACAGGACCGGACCGCCCGGTGGCGGCTGATCCCCATGACCCAAGACAGAGGAGCACGCCCGTGCCTTCATTCTCGAGCACTTTAGAACAAGCCATTCACGCAGCGCTGGCGCTTGCGAATGAAAGGCGGCATGAATTTGCCACTCTCGAACATCTGCTGCTGGCACTGATCGAGGAACCGGACGCGGCGCGCGTGATGCGGGCCTGCAGCGTCAGCCTGGACGAACTGCGATCGGCGCTGCTGGAATTCCTGGACGAGGATCTCGCGAACCTCGTGACGGATATCGACGGCTCAGAAGCGGTCCCGACCGCCGCCTTTCAGCGGGTGATCCAGCGGGCCGCGATCCACGTTCAATCCTCGGGACGCACCGAGGTGACCGGCGCCAATGTGCTGGTCGCGATCTTTGCCGAACGGGAAAGCGATGCCGCATTCTTCCTGCAGGATCAGGACATGACCCGCTACGACGCGGTGAACTTCATCGCCCATGGCGTGGCCAAGGATCCGGCATATGGGGAAAACCGACCGGTGAGCGGCGCCCCTGAATCCGAAGAGGAAATGCCCGGCGGCGGCAGTCTCGGCGGCAATGCTGCGGATGGCGACCAGAAAGAAAGCGCGCTGGCCAAATATTGCGTCGACCTGAACGCCAAATCCCGCGAGGGCGACATCGATCCGCTGATCGGGCGCGATTCCGAGGTGGAGCGCTGCATTCAGGTGCTGTGCCGCCGCCGCAAGAACAACCCGCTGCTGGTCGGCGACCCCGGTGTCGGCAAGACCGCAATCGCCGAAGGTCTCGCCCGCAAGGTCGTGCAGGGCGAAGTGCCCGATGTGCTGTCCAACACCACGATCTACTCGCTCGACATGGGCGCTCTGCTGGCGGGCACCCGCTACCGCGGCGACTTCGAGGAACGGCTGAAGGCTGTGGTCACCGAATTGGAAGATCACCCCGATGCGGTGCTGTTCATCGACGAAATCCACACGGTGATCGGTGCCGGCGCCACATCAGGCGGCGCGATGGACGCCTCCAACCTGCTGAAACCTGCCCTGCAGGGCGGCAAGCTTCGGACCATGGGCTCCACCACCTACAAGGAGTTCCGCCAGCATTTCGAAAAGGACCGCGCCCTGTCGCGGCGGTTCCAGAAAATCGATGTGAACGAACCCTCGGTCGAAGATTCCATTGCAATCCTGAAGGGGCTGAAACCCTATTTCGAGGACCACCACTCGATCAAGTTCACCTCGGATGCGATCAAATCCGCCGTCGAGCTGGCCGCGCGGTACATCAATGACCGCAAGCTGCCGGACAAGGCCATCGATGTCATCGACGAAGCAGGCGCTGCCCAGCATCTGGTCGCCGAGAGCAAGCGCCGCAAGACCATCGGCGTCAAGGAAATCGAGGCCGTGGTGGCCAAGATCGCCCGCATCCCGCCGAAAAGCGTCTCCAAGGACGACGCCGAAGTGCTCAAGGATCTGGAGAACTCTTTGAAACGGGTCGTCTTTGGCCAGAATGATGCCATCGACGCATTGTCGAGCGCCATCAAACTGTCCCGCGCCGGTCTGCGCGAGCCGGAAAAACCGATCGGCAACTACCTGTTTGCGGGCCCCACCGGCGTCGGCAAAACCGAGGTGGCCAAACAACTGGCGGATACGCTGGGCGTGGAATTGCTGCGGTTTGACATGTCCGAGTACATGGAAAAGCACGCCGTCTCCCGTTTGATCGGCGCACCTCCCGGCTATGTCGGGTTCGATCAGGGTGGTCTGCTCACCGATGGGGTTGATCAGCATCCGCACTGTGTCCTGCTGCTGGACGAGATCGAAAAGGCCCATCCCGACGTGTTCAACATCCTGCTTCAGGTCATGGACAACGGTCAGCTGACGGACCACAACGGCCGCACAGTGAACTTCCGCAATGTGGTCTTGATCATGACCTCCAATGCGGGCGCGGCGGATATGGCCAAAGCGGCCATCGGATTTGGTCGCGACCGTCGGGAAGGCGAAGATACCGCCGCGATCGAACGGACCTTCACGCCGGAATTCCGCAACCGCCTGGATGCGGTGATTTCCTTCGGTGCACTTCCGAAAGAAGTGATCATGCAGGTTGTCGAGAAGTTCGTACTGCAGCTGGAAGCGCAACTGATGGACCGCAACGTGTCGATCGAGCTGACGCGCAAGGCGGCCGAGTGGCTTGCTGACCGCGGCTACGACGAGAAGATGGGCGCCCGCCCATTGGGCCGGGTCATTCAGGAACACATCAAAAAGCCACTGGCAGAGGAGCTGTTGTTCGGCAAGCTCGCCAAGGGGGGTGTAGTTCAGGTCGGCATCAAGGATGGCAAGCTCGATCTGCGCATCGAGGGTCCCGGAAAACCGCGCCTGTCCGGCAACAAGCCGCCGCTGTTGACGGCAGAATAGGAGCAGGCCGGACCAGGCGGTGGTGGGGCGACGCCGGAGCCAAGCAGGCTTCGGCAGCGCAGGTGGTGCGGCGGTGTAGGTGCGTCAGTCTAGGCTGTGCCTCGCGTCGCAGGCCTCCGTCACCCTCCGCCGCCGCTATGTGGGATGAGATCGCAGGGGGCCCTGACTCGTTTCACCTGTCCCCCGCCCCGATTGCGCCTCACTTGGGATCGCCGGGGGGTTGAATCCTTCCAGGCTCGGGTTGAGCAGGGCTGAGGTTTTGACTTGCCCTGTCTCCGTGCTGGCCTGTCTCAGTGCAGGCCTGAGTGCGGCCTTGCCCCCATATGAGGGCTTTGAGCCGGAGGATCAGCAGGATCTCATCTGGGTATGCGACCCTCCGCCCTCCCTCAGGGAAGCAAACGATTGCAAATTTCGCAGGCCAGCTGCTGCCCCCTCTCAGGATTGTTGTGCCATCGGCTGACCGACCGAGGTCAAGCCGGATCGGAACCGGGCCCGAACCGACAGGATCTGTCGCGGTTTGATGCCGATTTTGAGAGCACTTCCTGCCACAAAGGAGGCAGGCTATGGGACCGAAACGGACGGTCGCGTCCCAAAGGCTGTGGTACGGATCTCATCGGCGAGTGGGCGGATATGGTGCCGAAAGAGGATTTCAGCCTCGACCAGGAGACTGACTGTCTGCGACGAGAGACACGCAATCTCAGAAGAACGTGAACCGGAGAAGGCGCCAGTCCGAGGGCTTACTTGCCCGCTGAAGAAGAAAATCCCCGAAAAAAGGTCACTCAGTTCTTTGCGGGCCAAAAGCCGTGAGATTCAGCTTCGGCGGCGAACAAACATCAGTTTCCAACGGCGCGCATATATAGGGGGCTGGCCGTTATTTGACGTGCCTTGACGTGCTGCGGCGCCTGTTGACGGCGGGTTCAGACCCGCGAGACAGGGCGCGGCATCAGCTCCGCTCCGCAAGTCTGCGCACAGAGCGGAACACCATCATCAGACCAATCATGGTCACGGCCTGCCCGATCATGTCTCCCAGCGCGTAGGTCACCACAACGCTCATCTGGTCGCCGGGCGAGATCACACCAGCGAAGACGATCGTCTGCCCGATCGAATTGAACACCGAGGCCAACACCCCGACCAACATCAATTGCCGCCAGTCCATCCGGCGGCTCTGGCCCGCGTAGACAGAATGTCCGAACAGGTGAAACAGCTCGAACGCCAAATACGCAGACAGCGCGCCAACCGGGACGGACAGCCACAGGGCATAGCTGGTCAATTCCAGAACATGGGCCTCTGTAAACAAGAATTCCGAGAGCAAGGCCGCCATCATCAGGGGCAGCAGCGCGCGCCAGCCGCAGAGCCAGATGCTGAGGACCCGCACCCCATGGGGCAGGTACAAAAGGCTCGCAAATATGGTGATATCGCCGAGAAAGTAGGCTTGCACCGGATTGACGATCCAGGCGGTGATTCCGTGGCACAATACATAGGCCAACACGATAACGACTGTATCGGATGCGCCCGGAACTAAACCTTTAGAAGTATTCATGCCGAAGATGTAGCCGGCCTCTGTTCACAAAACAATTCCTGTCTCTTGCGAAAGCGGAAAACCCGGCGCCGCTGCAGTGCTCCAGCCACATCACAGGTCGTGCAGCAAATCCCGCCGCACAAGATAATGCTTCGCCCGGGTGCCGTCCGGGCGTTCCAGAAAACCGTGGTCCAGCAAGGTCTTCAACGCGCGGTGAAACGTCGCCTGTGCCAAATCCCGGGCCAGGTGATGCTGACGGATCTGATCGGACAGCACGAAATCTCCCGGCGCCTCGGTCAGGGTATGAGCCGCCTGGAATACATCCTTTTCAGCCGGACTCAGATCTTCCAACCCTATGTCGCGCTCCATCTGGCGCAGCATGTCACGGAGTTCAAAAATTGCACGCAACCTGTCCAAGATCTCAGTCCCCTCAAACCATTCAGGAAGAAGAAGTATAGATAAAACTCAACACGGAGACTATAGCACATTGAAATTGTCGCGCATGATAATTTATTGAAAGTTCAAGCCTTCCGTGATATTGCCTTGTCTGGACGAACCCAAATGCCGTGAGTGGTGGAGGCGTCCGTATTTCAGACATTCAATTTAATCATCCAGGCCTTGGCGATATCGTGTCGCCAAGGCCTATTTATTTCATGTTTTTCAAATTGATAACCTAGCCGAATCAGCGCTCTGTCAGCTTCAGTTCGATCCGCCGGTTCTGCGCCCGCGCCGCTGGCGTATTGGCCGGATTGATCGGCTGGAACTCGCCAAATCCATTCGCCGCCAGCCGGTTTGGGGGTATCCCCAGCTCATCCATCATGTAGCGCACCACCGACAGGGCCCGCCCCTGGCTGAGCTCCCAATTGTCGCGATATTTGCCCGTGCCATTGAAGGCCTGATTGTCCGTATGCCCGTCGACCCGGATGATCCAGTTGATATCGCTCGGGATTTCGGCGGCAATATCGCGCAGGATATTGGCAACTTTGGCGATTTCAACCTTGCCCTCCGCCGACAGTGTCGCACTGCCGAGCGCGAAGAGAACCTCGGAGGCGAAGACGAAGCGGTCGCCCTCGATGCGGACACCGTCCTGATTGCCCAGAACCTGACGCAATTCGCCAAAGAATTCAGATCGATAGCGTTCCAGATCTTCCGCCTTGGAGGTCAGCTGCGCGGCTTCAAGCTCCAGGCGCTTGCGCTCCTGCTCTTCCAGCAGACGGCGGCGGCGCTCCTCTGCTGCCGCGCGCGCAAGGGCCGAGTTCAGGTCCTGGCCCAGGTTCTGAAGCTGCACCGATTGCGAGGCATCGCGGTCCTTGAAATCGTCCAGCAGCGCCTGCAACCCGCCGAGCTGTTCGCGCAAAGCTGCCACCTGCTGATTGAGCAGGGCCGTCTCGCGGCGCGCCTCTTCCGAGATCGCCTTTTCTTCGGAGAGGGCCGCGCGCGCCTGTGCCAGCAGATCCGCCCGTTGCTGCGCCAGGCTCTTCTGCTCCGCCGCCTCGACCGAGGCCGCCTCGCCCTGGGACAGTGCCGCCAACAGGCGCCGCTGCAGCACGTCCTGATCTGACGCCGCCGCCTGCGCCCGTTCGAGCGCCTCCAGAGCGGTCAGCAGACGCTGCTCGACCGATGCGCGTTCCTCGGCGGTGGAGGTCGCCGCAGAACGGGCGGCTCTCAGATCCGCTTCGGTCCGCTGCAGCCGGGTTTCCAGTCCGATCCGGGTTTCCTCGGCCTCGCCGCGCAGGGTGGCCAGCTGGTCCTCCAGCGCGCGGCGGGTGACTTCTGTCTCCGACCGCAGCACAACCAGCTGGTCTTCGAGGGCCCGGCGTTCGGTGTCGAAACGGTCCTGAAGCTGCGCCAGTTCCTGTTCGTATTGCGATTGGGTTTCGACCGTCGCCGCCCGCTGGCGGGTCAGTTCTGCCTCCAACTGGCCCCGGGTCCGGGCTGCGTCCTGACGCGCCGCTTCCAGTTCGATCGCCAATTGGGTCCGGGTCACGCGGCTGTCTTCCCGCACCCGCTCCAGCTCGGCCTCAAGCGCAGACACCCGCGACGCCGCCTTGCTTTCGGAGACCTCCATCTGAGCCAGGATGCGGGTCAGGCGCTCGGCCAGAACATCCCTGTCCTGCGCCTGTGCCCGGGCCTGATCGATTGCCGTCAGGGCCGTTTCCAGCTCTGCATCGAGCCGGTCGCGCGCGGCCTCGGCCGCCGCCAGCAACGTCAGCGTATCCTCGGCCTTCCGCCGCTCTGCCTCGAGCGCCAGCGTCATGGCGGTGAGCTCTGCGTCAGCGTTCTCCAACCGCGCGCGCAGGGCCTCTGCTGCTGCGGTTTCGGTCAGGCGGGCGACCTCTTCCTGCGAGAGGCTGGCCTCCAGTTCCGCGATGCGCCCGCTCTGGGTCTCCCCTTCGGCCCGCAGCTCATCGACCAGCGCCTGCAGCGCCTCGGTGCGGGCGGCGGCCAGGCGGGCGGTTTCGGTTTGCGAATCCACCTCCTCCCGGGTCTGGGCGAGCGCGAGGTTCAGGGCCTCCTGCTCTGACAAGAGATCCGCGCGCGCCGCGTCCAGCGCATCCCGCTCCGTCTGCAAGGCCGCGATCTCTGCCTCGGCACTGTCGCGCCCGGCGATCAATGTGGCCACCTGCGCCTCAAAATCGGTGATGCGGCTGCGCGCCGCCGCGAGATCGGATGTGGCCTGATCTCTTTCGCCGGAGAGAGAGCTGATCAGCGCCTGCTGTCGGGTGAGCTGCTCGCGGGCCGCGTCAAGGTCGGACCGCGCAGAGTTGAGCGTCGCGCCCAGGGCCCCCAACCGGGCCTGCAGCAGGCTGGTTTCGCGTTCCTTCACACCCAGAGCGCGCGCCAGAGCCCGGATTTCGGTGGACAGTTCGTCAAGCTCGGTTTCCTGGCCGGTGATGGTTTCGCGCAGCACGAATTGCACCACCATGAAGATGGTCAGAACGAACATCAAAACCAGCAGGAGACCGGTCATCGCATCGACGAAGCCGGGCCAGATCGACCCCTGAAACCGTTGCCCCGTACGACGCGACAGAGCCATGGGTCAGCTTTCTCTCTGGGTTGCCACGCGCGACGCCCGGTCGAGCCCCCGCGGGCTGGCGAAGGCCTTGACCAGCAGGTCGATATCCTTGCGCAGCTCGGCGAGGCTTTCCTGCCGCCCGGCCGAGATTTCCTCCAGAATGCGCAGCATCTGCACATCGATGGAGCGCAGGCGCATGCGGCTTTCGGCGTCAATGCCGACATCGCCATGGGCGCGCATCAGCTCGGTCAGCGTCTCCTGCCCCACCGCCACCCGTTCGAGCGCGGCAGAGATCGACGCCACATCATCCTGACGGCGGTTCATATCGCTGATCGCGTCCACGAGGCGCGAGAGTTTGCTGTCCACCTCCGCCCGGCCCTCGGAGGTTTCGACGAACATCGCCTGCAGCGCGTCCATCTGCTCGGCCATCGTGTCCAGAACACCGGCCACGAGGTTACTGTCGCCGACGCCCTCCTCCCCCGAAGAGAAGCTGACGCGGGTGAAGGAGGCGAGCCATTCTTCCAGCTCGCGGTAAAAACGGTTCTGGCCGTGTCCTGCAAAGAGTTCCAGCAGCCCGACGATGAGCGAGCCGGCCAGACCAAGAAGCGAGGACGCAAAGGCCACGCCCATGCCCCCGAGCTGCGCCTCCAGCCCGGTCATCAGGCGATTGAAGATCGCGAGCCCTTCTTCGCCCTCCTGCGGGGCGAGGCTGCGAATGGTGTCGACCACGGCGGGCACCGTCGTCGCCAACCCGTAGAAGGTACCCAAAAGTCCGAGGAAAATCAGCAGGTTGACAATGTACCTGGTGATTTCGCGTTCTTCGTCGATACGCTCCGCGACGGAATCGAGGATCGATCTGGTGGAGGCCGACCCGAGCTGCATCCGTGCCGCGCGCGACCGCAGGAGCGAGGCCAGAGGCGCCAGCATGGAGGGCGGGCCGTCCTCTGCCGCATGCACCCCTCCGGCAAAGCGTTCGATCCAGCGCACCGAATTGATCAGCTGCACCACCTGCCAGAAACAGGCGAAGACACCGATACAGAAGACAAAGAAGATGAACCCGTTCAGATAGGGGTTTGCCTCGAACACAGGAAGCACCCGTGGCAGGGCGACAAACGACCCCGCCCCTGCCAATCCCAGTGCGATCAGCATCATGACGACCTGGCGCACCGGCTGAGAAAATTGTGGCCGGCCTTCGCGTTCGTGATGCGCCATTCCGTGCGGCTCCTGATAGGCTCTTTCGTGGTTCTGCGCGTGCAGCCTAGCTTGAAAGACCTAGGATCGCCAAGGATTTATGATAAAATTTGCCGGACCCGCTCGGTGAGCCAGCTGAGATCGGGGTCCCGCAGGCCAATTTCGTCCAGATGACTGGCCGTATTGAACAAATATTCGCGATTCGGCCCCCGTCCGCCCACCGCATGGGCGATGATCTGCGCCTGCTCTTCCAGCTCCAGGCGGCAATATTGGACATGCTGCGGGTCGATCACATAGGCGACGGCGGTGACCGTCTCTCCGGAGGCGAGATCCACATCGAGAACCCGTTCCAGATAGGCCGAGGAAATCAGCTCACGCTCGCGCAGGGCCTCCAGCGTGGGGTCCTCATGACCCGGCTCGACCGCAAGCGCCAGCCCCGTGCAGCGCGCGCCCTCAAGCGCGTCGAGCGCCAGCACCAGCCCCGGCTCGGCCTCGCTGCCGCGGTGATGGATCGAGCGCATGCAGAAGGAGCGCGCAAAGCCGTTCAGGGTCGCGACCTCGCGGCGCGCCACCGGAAACTCCGGGTTCCACAGCAGTGATCCGTAGCCAAATACCCACATCGTCATGTTACTGGTCCTTTTTCGCCCGCCCCTGTAAACAGCAAAACGGGCAGGAACAAAAGGGGCTGTGCTGGATGAAACGCGGGCTGAAAATCCTTCTGGGCATAGCGCTGATCTGGTCGCTGTATTGGGCGGTTGCTGCCTGGGGATTGCGCCAGAGCGTGGCCGCCTGGTTCGACGCGCAGGCGCAACAAGGCTGGCAGGTCGAGGTCGAATCCATCGCGCCCGCCACCCCTTTGGGGGGCT
This sequence comes from Phaeobacter sp. B1627, assembly GCF_006265095.1. Classification (GTDB taxonomy): domain Bacteria; phylum Pseudomonadota; class Alphaproteobacteria; order Rhodobacterales; family Rhodobacteraceae; genus Epibacterium. The sequence goes on along the minus strand of NZ_VCNK01000001.1, from coordinate 110,180 downwards.
TTCCGACGCATCATCGCACCCGGATCACCGCGCCCGCCCTGGTCGATCCGGCGACCGGCGCGGCCTGGCGTGCGGATTGGCTCGACATCGAGAGCCCCGCGATCTGGCCGGGCCGGCAGGTGCTTCGGTTCGCCGACGGTCAACAGCGGCTGTCGTATTACGACCAGACGGCCGTGATCACCACCGAGGGGCTGCGGGCAAAGCTGACGCTGGCCCCCGGTCTGGCGCTGGAGGTCGAAGACCTCGGCCTGACGGCGCAGGACTGGAGTATCGGTGATGGGCAGACGGCCACCCTCGGCGCGGCGGATCTGTCGCTGCGGATGGTCCGGCAGGGAACATCGCAAACCTATCGTATCACGGCGGACGCCCGCGAGTTTCGCCCGGGTGCGGAGCTGCGGCGCTTGCTGCGCTCGGCCCCGGAGCTGCCGCAGACCTTCGAGGTGCTGACATTGGCGGCCGACGTGGCATTTGACGCTGCTTGGGACCGTTCGGCGCTGGAAACCCGCCGCCCGCAGCCGCGCCAAATCGATCTGGAGCGTATGGAACTCCGCTGGGGCGAGATGCGGATCAAGAGCACCGGTCAGCTGGACGTCGACGCGGCAGGCATCCCCACCGGAGCGCTGGCGCTGCAGGTCGAATCCTGGGCTGCGTTCCTTGATATGGCGGTGGACACCGGCCTGTTGTCCCCCGGCGCCCGCGATCAGGCCAGCCGCGTGGTGGCGATGCTGGCGCGCGCCACGGGCAACCCGGAGGATCTGGATATCACGCTGGGATTTCGTGGCGGCTATATCACCATCGGGCCGATCCCGCTCGGCCCCGCGCCCCGCCTGATACTGCACTGATACTACACGGAAACTGCACGGAAACTGGCCGGGTCCTGAACTGACCCTGCGCTGGTCCTGCCCCCCCCGCGAGACGGGAGGATCAGCGACAGTATCGCCCGCTGCGGTGGCGCGCCACATCCAGGTGAAAGTGATCGCGGTGGTAGATGTCCGCCTCCGGCCCGAGCACGGTGCGAAACGGTCCGCAGGCCGCTTTCCACAGGCGACGCAGAGGCCGGCGGGTCGGCTTGTCGCGCCAGCCCTTCAGCACGCTGACCATGGTGCCATCCTCAAGACCAAAACCGGAGATATCGATGGCACGTCCGCGCCCGTGTTCAGAGATCCTGGCGCCGGGACGGTTGTTGCGGGTGCGACAGGAATAATGCGCCGCCACCCGCAGGCGGGTCACCCGGTTGGAGCGGCCAAAGGCCTTTTCCACATCGCTTTTGACCCATTTGTGCAGCGCCTTGGCGGTGTCGCAGGTCATCAGCGCCGGAGTGCTGAGCTGAACTCCGGCCACCGAGCGCACCCGCACGGCATTCCTTGCGCCGCAGCCCTTGAGCGTGCCGGGGATGTGCCCCGCTTCCTCGCCCTGGATGTCGAGGGAGCCACAGACAGAGCCACGCCGTTTCTTCGCTCGCCCGAACAGGACCTGCTGCAGGAGTTCGGGACTGCGGACTGTGGGGCGCGGCGTGGTCTCGGGCGCAACCGGAAGCAGGCCTGCGGGGCGGTTGAGGGTGGCGGCGACCTGCGGCGACGGCGGGCGTTTGCGGGGACGCAGGACCGCGTTCGCCCCCTGCGGCACAGTGCCGATGCCGTCGGGCAACACCGCCCCGAGGTCGCCCGGCGGCAGGGCCGCCCCGAAGTCACCCGGAGGCAGGGCCGCCGCAAAGGCCAGACGGGCCAGCGGCGGCCGGGGTGTTGTGTCCGGCGCTGCGGCCTCTGTCACAGCGGCCGGCCCCACAAGCGCAAGGCCCAGCCCGATCAGACAGAGAGCCGCAGGGGACCTCATTTCTTCGGCCCGCGGCCGAAGTCCGGCGCAGCGGTATCCTGCCCCGCCTGAATGATGCCGCGACGGATGGCACGTGTGCGGGTGAAATAGGCATGCAGGTGATCCCCGTCGCCGGTGCGGATTGCGCGCTGCAGGGCGAACAGCTCTTCGGTGAAGCGGCCGAGGATTTCGAGCGTTGCGTCCTTGTTGGACAGGAACACATCGCGCCACATGGTCGGATCGGAGGCCGCGATCCGGGTGAAGTCCCGAAACCCCGCAGCCGAATATTTGATGACCTCACTGTCGGTTACACGACGCAGATCATCCGCCACCCCGACCATCGTATAGGCGATCAGATGCGGCGCGTGGGAGGTGACCGCGAGCACCAGATCGTGGTGATCCGCGTCCATCTCGTCCACATGGGCGCCCATGCCTTCCCAGAGCGCGCGCAGCCGGGCCACGGCGTCAGGGTCGCTGCCCTCGACCGGCACCAGCAGGCACCACCGGTTGTCGAACAGCTCTGCAAAGCCCGACTCGGGGCCGGAGTGCTCGGTGCCCGCAAGAGGGTGAGAGGGCACGAAATGGACACCATCGGGGATATGCGGCGCGACCGACTCGATCACCTGGCCCTTGACCGAGCCCACATCGGAGACGGTAGCGCCCGGCATCAAGGCAGGGGCGATCTCGGCCGCGACGGCCCCCATGGCGCCGACCGGCACGCAGAGGACGACCAGATCGGCCCCCTCGACGGCCTCTGCCGCACTGTCGCAGACCCGGTCACACAGGCCGATGCGACGGGCGGTGTCGCGGGTTTCCGCGCTGCGGGCAAATCCCGTGACCTCTCCTGCGAGGCCTGCGCGTTTCATCGCCCAGAACATCGAGGAGGCAATCAGCCCGAGGCCAATCAGCGCCACACGGTTGTAGACGGGTGTGGTCATGTCCGCAGGGAGAGGAGGCGTGGTCATACGGGGGCCTGCCCGGTTTTGAAGTCCTTGACCGCCGCAACCACCGCGCGGCACGCTGTCTCATCCCCGATGGTGATCCGCAGCGCGGCCGGCAGGTTGTAGCCCGCCACCCGGCGCACCACCAGGCCACGGGCCTTGAGGAAGTCATCGCAGGCCTCGGCTTCGGCCTGATTGGCAAAACGCGCGAGGATGAAATTGGTGCAGGATGTATCGGAGGGAACGCCCAGAGCGGCCAGCTGATCGGCCAGCCAGCCGCGCCATTTCGCGTTCTCCCGGCGGCACTGCTCCACGTATTCAGTATCGCGCACGGCGGCCTCTGCACCGGCAAGTCCGGTCAGGGACACGTTGAACGGCCCCCGCACCCGGTTCAGCACGTCGATGATCGCCTGTGGCCCGTAGCCCCAGCCAACCCGGGCGCCCCCAAGGCCGTATATCTTTGAAAAGGTCCGGGTCATGACCACGTTTTCGCGGCGCTCGATCAGGCTCCGCCCGGCATCGAAGCCTTCGACATATTCGGCATAGGCGCCGTCCAGAACAAGGATGGCGTCCTTGGGCAGGCCATCGGCCAGACGGGCGACCTCCGCATCGGAGATCATTGTGCCGGTGGGATTGTTGGGGTTGGCGATGAAGACCAGCCTGGTCTGCGCGGTGCAGGCCGCAAGCAGCGCATCCACATCGGTGACGCGCTCGTGTTCGCGCACCTCCACCGGGGTCGCCCCGGCCGCCAGAGCGGAGATGCGGTACATGGCAAACCCGTGCTCGGTATAGAGCACCTCATCCCCCGGACCGGCATAGCATTGGCACAGAAAGGCGATGATCTCGTCGCTGCCGGCGCCGCAGATGATACGGTCGGGATCTAGGTCGTGGGTTTCTGCAATCGCGCGCCGCAGATCGGAATGATCAGAGCTCGGGTAGCGGTGCATATTGGCGGCAACCTGGACCATCGCCTCGGTCGCCTTCGGGCTGGCGCCGAGGGGATTTTCATTCGAGGAGAGCTTGGTCACATTGCTCACCCCATCCACATGGGCGGCGCCGCTCTGATAAAGGACAATGTCCATGATACCGGGCTGTGGCGTGATTTGGGTCATGTCTTCGAGCTCCTTGACGTCCCTCCTCTCATAGCGCCCGGCGGCGCGCGGGAAAAGCGGCATCTCACGACATCGCAGCAGAACTCCGGTGCGGCGGTGGCGTCATCGAACGGGGATGAAAGCGCGCGGTGGCGGCGTCGGCCTCATACCAGGTGGCAAGATCTTCGGCCCGGGCAACCAGCTCCGTGACACTGTCGAGGATGTAGTCCACCGTCGTCTCCGGCATCAGATAGGAGAAATTCAGCCGCACCCAACCGGGTTTGCGGATCTCATGCCCGGCCTGAAGATCGGCAAACAGCGCATCCGATCGGGGTTGATCAATATCCAGAAGACGGTGCGCATAGGCGCCGGCACAGGCACAGCCGCCCCGCGCCTGAATGCCATAGGCGTCGCTCAGCATGCGGGTGAAAAGCTGCTGATGGATCGGCGCGCCGGAGGCGCCGCGCAGGGTGAAGGAAAAGATCGGCAGGCGGTGCACGCGCGGATGGCCCAGCAGGGTCAGCCCGGGCACCTTTGACCAGGCGGCGACCGCTTTGGCGCCGTAGCGGGCCTCGCGTTCTTCGATCTGCGCCTGCCCGACGGCGTCCTTGACCAGAAAGGCCAAAGCGGCGCGGATATCGCCGATCACATTCGGCGTCCCCGCCTCCTCGCGGGCGGCGAGGCTGGCGGCATAGCGATGGGACCAGGGCGAAACAAAGCTGACGGTGCCGCCACCGGGCCAGGACGGGGTGGTTGCCCGGACCGCGTCGCGGCGCAGGACCAAAACGCCCGAGCTGCCGGGACCCCCGGGGAATTTATGGGGCGAGACCACCACCGCATCCTTGGGAACCGCGCCACCGGCCCCCATGTCGATCGGCAGATAGGGCCCCGCCCCGGCATAGTCCCAAACCGCAAGCGCATTATGGGCCCGCAAGAGCCGGGTCACGGGATCGGGATCGGTGACAATGCCGGTGACGTTGGAGGCAGCGGAAAAGCTACCGATTTTCAGATCGCTGTCCGCATGGGCCAGCAAAGCGGCCTCGAGTGCCGCGAGATCGACGCCGCCCAGCGCGTCCTCGGGGATCTCCACCACCTCCGCCCGGCTTTCGCGCCAGGGCAGGATGTTGGAGTGATGCTCGTAGGGCCCAATAAACACCACCGGGCGTCTGGCCGCGTTGACGCCAAAGAGGCTGACCAATCGGTTGAGACCGGCGGTCGCCCCGGCCCCTGCAAAGATCACCTCACAGCCCTCCCCCGCGCCGGTCATACGCGCGATTTCGGCACGGGCGGCCTGGCGCAGGCGGGTCATATACTGGCCGCAATAGGAGGCCTCGGTATGGGAATTGGCATAGTAGGGCAGCACCTGGGCGGCGATGAAATCCTCCACCTGCTGCAGGGCGCGCCCCGAGGCGACATAATCGGCATAGACAAGCGGTACATCGCCAAAGGGTCCGGGGATCCGCAGCCCCTCCCCGATCAGCCCCTGGGCCAATTGCCCGGTTTTCGCTGCGTGGTTCAGAGATGATTTGAAGTCTTCGAGGATCATTGGCGCGCTCTTGTGATGATTTCCTCAATCATATCACCCTTGAAATAGATCATTTTCACATTTCTCATTGCCACGATTCGTAATATGACTATCAATTGACCCTGAAATGACGAAATCTATCGATCAAATTGACCGCGCGATTTTGCGGACCCTGCAGCGGGACGGCAGCCTGTCGCAACGCGATCTCGCGGACCGGGTCGGCCTGTCGCAGAACGCCTGCTGGCGGCGTCTCAAAGCGCTGGAGGAAAAAGGCATTCTGCGCGGCACCCGGGCAGAGGTGGATCGCCTGCAGTTGGATCTTGGGCTGGTTGTTTTTGTCATGCTGCGCACGCGGCACCACTCAAGCGAATGGCTGGACCGGTTTCGCCGTCATGTGCTGACCATTCCGGAAGTGGTGGATTTTCACCGGATCGGCGGCGACTATGACTATCAGCTGAAGGTCGTCACCCGCGATATGGCCAGCTATGACTCCGTCTACCAACGGTTGATCTCCGGGGTCGAGCTGGACAGCGTCACGTCGTATTTTGCCATGGAGACACTTGCCGAGGGGCGACCGCTGCCGGTTTAGGCCGCCCAGCCCCTACGTCCCCCCAGTCCCTACGTCCCCTACGTCCGCCTCCCTCCCGTGCGCCCGGTCCTTCCAGTCCGCCCATCTGCTGGCTGCTGGCTGCTTACTGTTGGCGGCTGGCGCTTCTGCCGCCCCATGCGCCAGCCCCACTACGCGCCGAGCCGTCTGCGGACTGGCGCGCCGATTTCAGGTTGGTATCTGGGGCTGCTCAATGTCCGAATGCGGCGTTGGGCATCCACTTCGGGCGCTTGCCCTTGGGACCCGCGCGCATGTGCAGACAGGCGGTGTTGGTGCGTTGAAACCACAGCGCCTTGAGCGGATACCACCCGGCCTTTGGAACCTCGACCTCGACCGCGAAGGTCTCCTCGCAGGGTTGACGGCCGTCAAATTCACCGACGGGCTGTCCGCCCACCATCGCCTCCAGCCCGTCATTGGTCAGGAAATCAATGGTATAGATCCCCGGTCTGTCAAACCGCACGTATCCCTGAATATCAGCCACCACGCGCTCTGCCCGCTTGGAGGTCAGAACCGCCTGCCCCAGTTCGGAATCGCGGTAGTCGAGGCCGCTCAGCGGTGCGCCCTGTTCCACCTTGTATTTCAACGCATTGCGGGCCGAGGCGAGGTTTTTCACATCGGAGGGATAGGCATAGCGCACAGAGAGCCCTGGTTTCAGGTTGGTGGGCTGGGGGTTGGCGGGCTGCAGTTTCAGCGGCGCGGCCACCGCCGATGCAGCGAGACCCGCAATGACCCCAAAGGCCAGAGCGATGGATTTCAGTGACATTGTATTCTCCCGAGGTATCCGGACCTCAAACCATATCAACGGCCGGATCCGGTGTCAGCGCCACCATAATCTGCAAACCCCTCCACCCCCAAGAGATTCCTGCGCCAGATGGCCAAGACGCAAAAAAGCCGCCCCAAACAGGAGCGGCTTTTGTAATCTTGCCATCCAACAGGCCTCCGAAGAGGTCGCGGATCAGTTTTTGGCGTAGAATTCGACCACGAGGTTCGGTTCCATAATGACCGGGTATGGCACGTCAGCCAGGGACGGTGCGCGCACAAAGGTCGCGGTCATTTTGTTGTGGTCGGTTTCGATATAGTCAGGAACGTCACGCTCGGCCAGCTGAACCGCTTCGAGAACAACAGCCAACTGCTTGGACTTGTCGCGCACCTCGATCAGGTCGCCTTCCTTGACGCGGTAGGACGGGATGTTGACGCGCTGGCCGTTCACCAGAACGTGGCCGTGGTTCACGAACTGACGGGCGGCAAAGACGGTCGGTACGAATTTCGCGCGATACACGACGGCGTCCAGACGGCTTTCCAGCAGGCCGATCAGGTTTTCACCGGTGTCGCCTTTGACACGCTCGGCTTCACCGTAGATGCGGCGGAATTGCTTTTCGGTCAGATCGCCGTAGTAGCCCTTGAGCTTCTGCTTGGCGCGCAGCTGAATACCGAAGTCGGACAGTTTGCCCTTGCGGCGCTGGCCGTGCTGACCGGGGCCATATTCGCGGCGGTTCACCGGGGATTTCGGACGGCCCCAGATGTTTTCGCCCATACGGCGGTCAATTTTGTACTTGGCAGACGTGCGTTTGGTCACGGCTGTTCTCCTTCGTTAAGTGGCGCTGCAGCGCGCCCTTGAACAAGGTCTCACTTTGTCGACCGCAGGGTCCCCCGCGGTCTCAGTGTTCACCTGCCCCAGGAAACCTGCAACATATGAAGGGCGTTGTCCTCTTGGGGTTGGATCCATCCGGATCCGCTGCCATGACAGGCTTCCCCTTGCGGGGGCCACCAACACCAATGTGAAGCCGGGCGTATATAGGAACCCGGCGCAGTGTCAAGCCGACATCCCATAGTTTTTCTGTCTGGCCTGCGTCTCAAGCTGATTGGCGGCCGCCGATGGTCCCACCCCTGCCGGTCAGGCCGCGTCCTGCATCAGGATCGCCGCCTCTGAGGCGGACAGATTGCGCCGGGCAAAGGCGCCGTAGCTTGCCGGGTCGGCCTCGATCCCCGGCAGTCGGCGCAACAGACGCCTACGGTCAGAGTTGTCCAGCGCCGACAGCGCCGCATGGGCGGGGTGAAAGCTCTCGGTCTCGACGCCGTTGGCCCAGATCACCTGATGGTTTTCCAGCAGGAGATGGACATAGGTCACCTCTGTCACCGTCTGATCGACCGAAATGGTACGGTTGTTGACCAGATCACGTGCCGCGACCAGCACCTCCGGCACGTTGAACAGGGCGCGCGCGGCATGCCCCCGCAGCAACATGCGGTGCTCGGGCGAGACCAGAAGCTCCTGTTCCGGGCGGTCAATGCCCAGCGCGCCAGCGCAGATACGCACCGGCCGCAGGTGCGGCATCACAAAGAGCCGGGCCCCGCTCATGCGACGCGCGCCGATCCACTGCACGCGCTGCGCGCCATTGTCCCGGGTCTGAACGAGATCGCCCTCGCGCAGGCTTTGCACCTGCCGTGGCCCCGACGGTGTGGCGATCCGAGTCCCCGGCGTAAAACAGATGACGCCCGGATCCTGCGCGATTTGTGCCGATGTGGGCTGTACCGAGGTGTGATGAACAACCCAGAGATCGGTATTGCGGGGCGGCACCTCATCGACGAACATCAGCAAAGGCAACCCGCCAGCACCGGTTTCAATCAACGTCACGGTGTAGATTCTGACGCCATTGGTGACAACAAAGGTGCTGTCGGTGGCCGGATCATCGACGTTGACGGCGCCGATGTCGGTCCGGTTCTGGACCGCAGCGCCGACAAGACGGCGCACCATGCGGGCGGCCTGTTGGCGTAGGTCGCCGTCTCCACGCAGCATGTCCGGACACAAGAACTCTGACGGGCCGTCCACACGCACCGCGTCACCATGCCAGGACCACGTTGCGCCGACATCGACCGCCGCAAGAGGGGCCGCGTCGAGACCGTCAATTTCCGTTTGCGTCCAGGAGATGACATACGTGCCACGAAAGCCCGTTTTCATCTGCAACACCCCATCACCATTCACCTCAAATACACATACCTAAACGTCAGGCATTTTCTCGGACATTAAGAGAGCCTTAACCAAACCTGCCCGCTGGGGAAAGACTGAATACCACAGGGCTGACCGTTTTTACGTATAGTCATTCCAGCGAAGGTATAGTTTGGCGGCCGTGGCGCGTGTGCAAAACAGCAACCGACGGCTTGCGCAGACATGTTGTTCCGGCATGTCGCTCGTTCAGGCCCCGCGCTCCGGGTCGTCGCCGGGCATCTCCACCGGACCGCCGGCCTTGGTCCAGCCGGAAAACCCGTCCCGAAGATGCGCCGCCTCGAACCCCATGTCCTGAAGCAGTGCCACCGACAGGGCCGAGCGCCAGCCCGATGCACAGTAGAACACGAACCGTTTGTCCCCGGCGGCGAATATTGTTTTGAAATAGGGGCTTTCGGGATCCACCCAGAACTCCAGCATGCCGCGCGGACAATGAAAACTGCCGGAGATATAGCCCGTCCGCTGGCGTTCCCGCACGTCGCGCAGATCGACAAACACCACCTCCGCGGAACCGGCCTGCGAATGATGCAGGGCAATCGCGGTGTCGCAGGCCAGCTCCTCTATTCGGGCGCGGGCGTCGGCGACCATCTGCGCCGATGAGATCTTGAGCGGTGCCATCGCGGGCCTCCTCCTTGGTAGGGTTGGCGGACACTATGCAGTATTGCCCGCGCAGGCCAAGCCCGATTGCCCGATTGACAGGCAGGCGTCCCTCGCTCAATGTTGCCACCGGCCCCGGCGCGCGCCTCCGTGCGACGGTCCCGCCCCCCAAGACATGTGCCAGAGAATGAGGCCCGCCAGGTGACCGCAAATCCCCCCATTTCCCTGTGGGACCATTCCTCCGAGGAAACCGCCACCGACCGGCCGCTGGCGGCCGAGAGCCGGAGTGCTGGTCAAGCGGGGCCAGAGACCAATTTAGCAGCCAGTTTCAGCGCCAGTCTCGATGTCGATGTCGCCATCGTCGGCGGCGGCTATACCGGTCTGTCCACCGCCCTGCATGGGGCGCTGAACGGTCTGGCCTGCCATGTTCTTGAGGCCAATGACATCGGCCACGGCGGGTCCGGGCGCAACGTCGGGCTGGTGAATGCGGGGCTGTGGTTGCCGCCGCAGGACGTCGCTCAGCGCTTAGGCACGGAGCGGGGAGCGGCGCTGGTGGCAGAGCTGGGCCGGACCCCGGATTATGTCTTTTCCCTGATCGAGCGCTATCAGATCCGCTGTGAAGCCACGCGGGCGGGCACGATCCATGCCGCCCACTCGGCCTATGGGCTGCGCGACCTTGAGCGCCGCGCGCTGGCCTGGCAGGCCCTGGGCGCGCCGGTGCGGTTGCTGACGGCCGAGGAAACCGCCGAGAAAACCGGCAGCCACCGGTTCCATGGCGGTCTGCTGGATGCGCGCGCGGGCACGATCAACCCGATGGGCTATGCCCGCGGACTGGCCCGTGCGGCCCGCGCAGCAGGTGCGGACATCTCGACCGGGACACAGGTGCTGGCGCTGATCCGGGAGGGCGACCGCTGGCGCGTCGAGACCAGCCGTGGCGACCTCACGGCAAAGCGGGTGGTGATTGCCACCAATGCCTATACCTCGGATCTCTGGCCCGGTCTGGCGCAGAGCTTCACACCGATCAATTTCTTTCAGCTGGCGACGGCCCCGCTGGGCGAGGCCGGGCGCATGATCCTGCCGGAGGGACAGGGCCTGTGGGACACCGGCAAGATCATGCTGTCGCTGCGGCGCGATCAGGCGGGCCGGTTGATCATCGGGTCAATGGGATCGGTGATCGGCGGCACCGAGGGGCTGACCCGCCGCTGGGCCGCGCGCAAGTTGCGGCGCCTGTTTCCGGATCTCGGACCGCAGATATTCGAGGACGCCTGGCACGGGCAGATTGCCTTCACGCCGGATTATCTGTTCCGCATCCATCGTCTGGCGGAGGGACTCTATGCGCCGATCGGCTACAACGGGCGCGGGATCACCACCGGCACCCTGTTTGGGCGCGCATTGGCGGATCTGTTTGTCGGCGCCCCCGAGGACAGCCTGCCGGTCCCGGTCAGCGATCTGACCCCCGACCGGGGCCGTGGCGTGAAAATGCAGGCCTATCGCGCCGCGTTCCTCGCCAAGCAGACCGCCGAAAGCCTGTTCTGACGTCGGGCGGCCGGAGTTTACGCGTCCCGCCTGCTCGCCCCGTCCCGCCTGCTCGTCCCCGCCTGCATGCCCCCGCCTACTCATCCAGCACCTGATCCAATGCGCGGTTGACGTCCCGCGCCGTGGCCTGCAGGGCGGCGAGATGCAGGTCGGCGAAGGCGTCAACCGGTTTGTAGCTGCGCAGCCACAGCACCGAGAGCGCGCCAAGCACCCGCCCCTGCGCGGTGATCGCAACCGCGATGGCGTGCAGGTCACTGTCCCGTTCGTGCTCGCTCAGATAGGCGGGGCTGCGGGCGGCGTAGCCCTGTTCCCGGATCTCGCCGATCCGCTGCATCAGGGCGGGCAGATCCAGACCGAAGCGCACGGGCCCCCATGTGAGATCCGGTTTCAGCGTCTCATAGGTGGCGCGGATCTCCGCATCGCTCAGCATGGCGAGACAGGCCAGCCCGGTCGCTGATCCGAAATGGGTGACGCGCCGGTTGATACGGCCCTGGCCGACCTGAAACTGGCTGGCCTGCCGGGTGCTGTCGATGATGCGCATCGCGCGGGCCTCGCGGATATGGATATCCGATGGCCAACCAATCGCCTGCGTCAGCGCCAGCGTGCGGGGGATGGCTGCATCTGCGACCTGCAGCATCCCCTTCGGCATCACCTCTGCGGAAATGTCGGGGAACACGATCAATGTGCGATAGAGCTGATCTGCCAAAGACCGGCGCACGATCCGGCGCGTGATCAAGGTCTGCAACAGCCGCCGCAGGGTGCTTTTGGGCAATCCGGTGGCCCGGTGCAGGTCAGCCAGCGACATGGCGCCTTGGCGGGCGAGCGTTTCCAGGATCGCAATGCCCCGGTCGAGTGAGCGGTTTTCCTTGACCATGGCCCCTCATGCCACTGTGCGGCACAGATTGACAAAGGGTATTTGCTGCCCGCGATCGCCCGTCGTGTTGGTGCCCGGCCGAGCTCACAGCCCGGTCACGGGGCGAACCGCACCGCTCAGGCGGAGAGGGGCGCACGGAGCCGGTCGCTCTCCCGCCCGGGCTGCAGGGATCAATAGATCCCCTTGCCCCGTTGGGCCCGGCGTCGCGCGCAAGGCGCGCGCCGCGGCTGCGCTCTGTGACTTTCGGGGAGACCCAAACAGGCGGAGATGAACTGCCCCACCACTGGGGGCGCATTCGGCTTGGGACTGGCTGGCGCTGGGGCTGCGTGGCGTCGGGGGTTTGGCGTCTGGCGGCCCGGCCGGTTGGCATCCCGAATCGCAAACAACCAAGGGGCGTATGTGGTGGGGCCGAACCGGGGTGACCCTCAGGTGACGTCATAGCCGATCACACGGATCGCCTCCTGCAAGGCATTGACAAAGAGGCTCTCCACCGGCGACAGCTCCGCATCCTGGCGCTGCATCAGCCCCACCGGCCCTTTGGTCAATGTGGTGTCGAAGGGCAACCGGACCAGCCGCCCGTCCGACAGTTCCGTACGCACGACGCCATGGGAAATCATCCAGATGGCATCGGTATCGCGCGTATAGACCCGGGCGAAGGCACCCGAGACCGTCTCGATGCGCTGCTGCGGCTCGGGCAGGCCGTGGCTGATCAGCCAGCGCTCCACCTGCGGCCGGATTGCCGCCGCGGGGGGCGGGAAGATGACCGGCCAACGCGCCAGATCCGCGAGGTCAGGTGCCTGCAGACAGGGATGGCCGGGGCGCACCACGCAGACGACTTCTTCGGTATAGAGCTGCGTGAAGGACACCCCCTGCATCGTCGCCGGATCCCCCATCCGCCCGATCACCATGCTCACGGCGCCGCTGCGCAACAGATCCATCAGCATCCCGTGCGGCCCGTCCGTGAGCCGCAGGATTGCCTCCGGTGCCAGTCTGCGAAAGCCCTCCGCAACATGCGGCAACAGCCCCGCCGCCACGCTGGGCAAGGCGCCGATGGTCACCTCTTGCGCGAGCACCCCGCCCCGCGTGCGGTCGATCCCCTCCAGGCCGTGATCCAGCGCAGCAAGGCTCATGCGGGCGAAATGGGCAAAGACTTCGCCCGCCTCGGTCAACTCCACCCCGGCGCGGCTGCGCAGCAACAGCGTGGAGCCGAGGATGTCCTCCAGCTCTTTCAGAGTGCGCGAAATGGCGGGCTGGGTCAGGTGGAGATGCTCGGCCGCGCCCTTCAGGCTGCCACGGGTCACCACCTCTGCCAGGCATTGCAAATGGCGGATCTTGACCTGTCTGCTGCGCGTATAGTTTACCATACCGATATCTATATCGGCCAAAAAGTCATTTTTGAATACCGAAACCGCATGATAATGGTGGGCTGAAGAGGGAGGACTTTCATGCGCACACAGGTGGTGATTGTTGGCGGCGGGCCGTCGGGGATGCTGTTGGGGCAGCTGTTGCACCGAAAGGGGATCGACACCGTCGTGCTGGAACGGCGCACCAGAGAGCATGTGCTCAGCCGCATCCGTGCAGGCATTCTGGAACAGGGTCTGGTGGCGCTGATGGGGGAGGCCGGCGTCGGGGACCGGCTGAAGGCCGAAAGCTATCTCCATGAGGGCACGCTGATCGCGCATAACGATCAGATGTTTGGTATCAACTTTCAGAACCTGATCGGACAATCCGTCGTCCTCTACGGGCAGACCGAGGTGACGCGGGATCTCTATGACGCGCGCGAAAAAGCCGGGGCCGAGATCGTTTTCGAAGCCGAGGATGTCAGCCTTCATGACGCCGACAGTGACGCCCCGTTTGTCACCTACCGAAAGGACGGCGAGGCACGGCGCATCGACTGCGATTTCATTGCCGGTTGCGACGGGTTTCACGGCGTCAGCCGCCGCAGCATTCCGGCCGCTGTCCGGACCGAATACGAAAAGGTCTATCCCTTTGGCTGGCTTGGCATCCTGTCCGAAACGCCTCCGGTCAATGACGAGCTGATCTATGCCAACTCGAAGGACGGCTTTGCGCTGTGCTCCATGCGCAATGCCAGCCTCAGCCGCTATTATGTGCAGTGCTCGCTGGGCGATGACGTCGGCGACTGGAGCGACACGCGGTTCTGGGACACGCTGCGCCACCGGCTGCCTGATGAGGTCGGCGAGGCGCTCGTCACCGGGCCGTCGATCGAGAAATCCATCGCGCCGCTGCGGTCCTTTGTCAGCGAGCCGATGCGCTGGGGACGGCTGTTCCTGTGCGGCGATGCGGCCCATATCGTGCCCCCCACCGGGGCCAAGGGGCTGAATACTGCAGCCTCGGATGTGCATTATCTGTATCAGGGGCTGCTGCAGTTCTATCAGGAGAAGGACAGCGAAGGCCTGGATCGCTACTCTGAGAAAGCTCTGGCGCGGGTCTGGAAAGCCGAGCGTTTCAGCTGGTGGATGACCTCCATCCTGCACCGTTTCCCGGATCAGAGCCCGTTTGATCTGCGGATGCAGGCGGCGGAGCTGGCCTTTTTGCGCGACAGCGAGGACGCCCAGCGCGTGATGGCCGCGAATTATGTCGGGCTCCCCTATTGATGCGCGTGGCACGTACCCGCGGCGCGGCGCTGCATTGGCGTCAGGATGGCGATCCCTCCGGGCCTGCGGTGGTCTTTGCCAACTCGCTGGGGACCGACCTGCGGCTCTGGGATGGCGTGGTGGAGCTGCTGCCGTCGCATCTGCGGCTGATCAGGTACGACAAGCGCGGTCATGGCTTGTCCTCCTGCCCGCCCGGTCCCTGTACCATCGACGATCTGGCGCAGGACACGCTGGACCTGCTGGATCATGCGCAGGTCGACAGCTGCGTCTTTGTCGGCTTGTCCATTGGCGGCATGATTGCGCAATCGCTTGCAGCCCGCGTGCCGGAGCGGATCAGCGGCCTCGTGCTGTCGAATACGGCGGCAAAAATGGGCGAGGCCGAGATGTGGCAGCAGCGGATCGAGGCAATCGCAAGCCAGGGGATCGAGGCGCTGTCCGGGCCGATCCTGGAACGCTGGTTCGCCCCCGCCTTCCTGCGCGATGATGCGCATCTGCCCTGGCGGCATATGCTGGAGCGCACCCCAAAGGCGGGCTATATCGCCTGTTGTCAGGCCATCGCAGGCAGCGATCTGAGCGCGACCACACTGGGGCTGACCCAGCCCACGCTCGGCATTGCGGGGCGTCTTGACGGCGCCAGCCCGCCTGCTCTGGTCGAGGCCACCCTCGATCTGATCGCGGATGCGCGGTTTTGCGTGCTCGAGAACAGCGGCCACCTGCCCTGTGTCGAGGCGCCCGAGGCCTATGCGGGCCTGTTGCTGAATTTTCTGAAGGAGCTTGGTCATGTCGACTGATACTGCCAATGAACGGTTCAACGCGGGCATGACCGTGCGCCGCAAGGTTCTGGGCGATGCCCATGTCGACCGGGCGGAGGCGAAGAAAACCGCCTTTGACGCGCCGTTTCAGACCTTGATCACCGAGGGCGCCTGGGGCACCGTCTGGGCCAGCGACGGGATCAGCGACAGGGAGAGGTCGATGCTGACGCTCGCGCTGCTGGCCGCCTTGGGGAATTTTGACGAGATCGCGATGCATATCCGGGCCACGGCCCGCACCGGCGCCAGCAAGACGGATGTTCTGGAGGCGTTTCAGCATGTGGCGATCTATGCAGGCGTCCCGCGCGCCAACCATGCGCTGAAGCTCGCCAAGGAGACCTATGCCGAGATGGAACGGGAGGAGAAAACCCTATGACCAACGGGTATGTGAACCGGGACCGGCGCTGGCACCCCGCCGCGCTGACCCCCGACTACAAGACCTCGGTGGCGCGGGGGCCCCGGCAGGCGCCGCTGTCTTTTCCCACCACCCTTGTGGAAGAGACAGGCCCGGTGTTCGGCCATGAGATGCTTGGCCGCCACGACAATGATCTGATTGTGAACTTTGCCACCGGCGACGGCATGGCGATCGGCCCGCGCATCATCGTGCATGGCCAGCTGCGGGACGAATTCGGCCGTGGGGTGCCGAACACGCTGATCGAGGTCTGGCAGGCCAACGCGGGCGGCCGCTATCGTCACAAGAAAGAGAGCTACCTTGCGCCGCTTGATCCGAACTTTGGCGGCTGCGGGCGCTGCATGACCGATGCGCAGGGGTTCTATGAATTCCGCACCATCATGCCCGGCCCCTACCCCTGGCCCAATACCATGAATGACTGGCGCCCGGCGCATATCCACTTTTCGATCTTCGGGCAGGCCTTTGCCCAGCGCCTGATCACCCAGATGTATTTCGAAGGCGACCCGTTGATCTGGCGCTGCCCCATCGTCGATACCATCCCCACCCGCGAGGGCATCGAGAGCCTGGTGGCGCCGCTGGACATGGCGCGGACCGTGCCGATGGATGCCCGGGCGTACAAGTTCGACATCACCCTGCGCGGCCGCCGCCAGACCCTGTTTGAAAACCGCATGGAGGGGCTTTAATCATGGTGCAACCTCTGGATCACCTGAAGGAATCCCCATCGCAGACCGCCGGTCCCTATGTCCATATCGGCTGCACCCCGAATTTTTCCGGCATCACGGGTGTCTACCCGCAGGATCTCGGCCATGAGATGATCACCGGAGAGGTCAGCGGCACCCCGATCCGCATCACCGGCCGTGTTCTCGACGGCACCGGCACGCCACTGCGCGATGCGATGATCGAGATCTGGCAGCCCGATGCCGCGGGCCTGTTCAACAGCCCGGCAGAGACCCGTGGCAGGGCGGATCCGAATTTCACCAGCTGGGGGCGCGCGGCCTCTGATATGGTGACGGGCGAATTTGCCTTTGACACCGTCAAACCCGGCGCGGTGCCCTATGTGGATGGACGGCTGCAGGCGCCGCATGTGACTTTGTGGATCGTGGCGCGGGGGATCAACCTCGGCCTGCACACCCGGATGTATTTTCCCGACGAAGACGCGGCCAATGCCGCCGACCCGATCCTGACCCGGATCGAGCATCAAAACCGGGTCCGGACGTTGATTGCCGAAACCCCGGGGAAAGGTCACTATCACTTTGACATTCACCTGCAGGGGCCAACCGAAACCGTCTTTTTCGACATCTGAGGCAGACCATGACCAACCCATGTATTCTATGCGTGGCGATCACCGGATCGCTTCCGACCAAGGCCAACAACCCGGCGGTGCCGATCACCGTCACCGAGCAGATCGAAAGCACCCAGGAGGCCTTTGAGGCCGGGGCCTCGATCTGTCATGCGCATGTGAGAAACGACGACCAGACGCCCTCCTCCGATCCGGAAAAATTTGCGCGCCTGAAGGAAGGGTTGGAAAAGCACTGCCCCGGCATGATCATCCAGTTCTCCACCGGCGGGCGTTCCGGCGCGGGCAAGACGCGGGGCGGCATGCTGCCGCTGGCACCCGACATGGCGTCGCTCTCGGTGGGGTCCAACAATTTCCCCACCCGCGTCTACGAGAACCCGCCGGATCTGGTGGATTGGCTGGCGGGCGAAATGCGCCAATACAAGGTGACGCCCGAGGTCGAAGCCTTTGATCTCAGCCATATCCTGCAGGCGATCCGCCTGCATCAGGACGGCCAGCTCTATGGCAGGCTCTATGTGCAGTTCGTGATGGGCGTGAAGAACGCGATGCCCGCCGACAAGGAAGTATTCGATCTCTATGTGGATCTGGTCAAACGCCGCGCGCCCGAGGCAAATTGGTGCGCCGCCGGGATCGGGGCAAATCAACTGCTGGTCAACGAGTGGGCGATTGCGGCGGGCGGACATACGCGCGCGGGGCTCGAAGACAACGTGCGCCTCGATCGCGACCACCTGGCGCCCTCGAATGCCGCCCTGATCCGCCGCGCGGCGGAGTTGTGTGACAAATACCAGCGCCCCGTCGCCACATGGCAGCAGGCCCGCGCCATTCTTGACGTGCCCCTGCGCAGCTGATCTGCCGCCCGGAAAATCGAGACCGACCGTGAAACCGACCCGAGGATATGCGCCACCGTGAACCCGCTGACCGCAACCAACCCGTTCTTTGCAGGCCTGTTTGCCGATGATGACATTGCGGCCCTGTTTTCGGGCACCGCGACGGCCCGCGCCTTTCTCGCCTATGAGATCGCCCTGACACAGGCCGCGTCCCAGGTCGGGCTGATTGACCGGGAGCTGGGGCAAAGAACCGTCGCGGCGATGGCAGACTTCAAACCGGAGATGGAGGGGCTGCGGAGCAATCTGCCGACCGATGGGCTGGCCGTTCCGGGCTATGTGCGGCAGCTCAAGGCCCATGTGGGTCATATGGGCGCGGATCTGGCCGGGGCCGTCCATCCCGGTGCCACCAGTCAGGATCTGATCGATACCAGCATGTCGCTGGCGATCCGGGCCGCGAATGACATCTACCAGACGCGGCTCACCACGCTGATCACCGCGCTTGAGGCGCTGGCCGAGGCACAGGCGGATCACCGGATGATGGCGCGCACCCGCATGCAGGCCGCGTTGCCGATTGACGCCTGCCATCGTATCGCCACCTGGGTCGCGCCCTGTCGGCGTCAGCTTGACCGGCTTCGCAGGCTTCGGCCGGAGGTGGAACTGCTGCAATTCGGCGGCCCGGTGGGCGACCGCCAGCGCAGCCAGCCGCAGGGCGACGCGCTTGCAGCCGCGCTGGCGCAGCAGCTCGGCCTGCAGAACCCAGCCCAGAGCTGGCATACGGAACGCGACGGGCCTGCGCTTTATGCCGGGTGGTTGTCTGCGGTGACCGGCACATTGGGCAAGATCGGCCAGGACATCTGTCTGATGGTGCAGCAGGGCATCGATGCGCTGGAGCAGACAGGAGGCGGCGGCAGCTCTGCCATGGCGCATAAGCAAAACCCCGTCACCGCAGAGCTGCTGGTCACGCTCGCCCGCTACAACGCGGGTCAGCTGCCCCTGATGCATCAGGCGCTGGTCCACGAGCAGGAACGGTCAGGCGCGATGTGGACGCTGGAATGGATGGTGCTGCCCGCCATGATGACCTGCACCGGCGCCGCCTTGGCGCTGGCCACCACCCAGATCGAGGCCATCACCCGGATCGGCAGCCCAGGTGACGCGGCCTGAGCGAGCGCCCGGGCCCGCGCTAGGGAATACGTCGCAGATCGCAGGCCGGATCAAACGCACCAAAGGCGCCCCGAAAGGCGCCTCTGGTCCCGCGTATCAGTATACGCAGCTTCTGTGCGCGTCCCTGTCAGACTGCGGCTTTCGGGTCAGGCTGCCGCTTTTATCGGCTTGGCCTGAACGGGCAACGCGTGCCCTTCAACGAGCTGTCTGTGCAGCGCGCTGATGACGGGTTTCAGATCTTCGCGTTCAACGATGAACTGCACATCGACGCTGCGGGGGCCTTGTGACGCGCCGACACTGGCAAGCCCCACATCCGCAATCGCCTGCAGCCCACGGGTCAGGACCGAGAGCCCCTTGAGATCCCGCCCGATGGCGGAGGCCATGGACAGCAGCCGGGCCGAGATTTCGGCATTGGGATAGCGCCGCGCCAGATCTTTCTCCACCCGCTTCATCACCGTCAGTGAGGTATCGAGGTAATGCGTGATCGTATTGGCGTTCGACGTCTTCGAGACAATGCGCACATCATGGCGGGTCAGCACCTCGAGGATCGCGGCATCATAGCCTTTGACACCGACCATGTCCTGTTCAAAGACTTCCAGCGCGATGATATCCAGCCCGGTGATCATTTCGACCGCAGGCTGTTCGGCGGGCTTGTCGTCGATCAGCGTGCCGGGGTCCCCCGGTTCAAAGGCATTGGTCACCCGCAGCGGCACATCGGCCTGGCGCAGCGTCTTGGCGGCCTTTGGGTGGATCGCCTCCATCCCCATGTTCGACATCTGATCCGCGACATCATAATTGGTGTGCCCCAGCTTGCGCGCGACGCCCGTACCCACCAGTTTCGGATCGGCGGAGGACAGGTGGAATTCCTTGTGGATGATCGCCTCGCTGGCACCGGTGAGCGCGGCCAGACAGGAAAAGGTCACCTCGGAATAGCCCCGGTCGAATTCGCGCATCAGCCCTTCGGCACATTGCGCATAGCCGGTGACGATGGGCATTTCGATGGCCGGATCGACCCCGCCGAGCGCCTGCGAGATCCGCTGTTCCAGCGTTACGTCGCCCTCGTCCCGCCAACCGGAAAGGTCCACGAAGCGCGCGTTGACACCGGCGCGTTGCAACATCAGCGCGGTGACAAAGGCGGAATGCGCCTCGCCCAGCCCGGACAGCAGCTCGCGGATCTGCAGCATGTGTTCGGCGAGACGAAAATGGCCGTAGCTGCACAGGCGCTGCAGATCGATCAGGCAGTTGCGCGCGCCCTCAATCCGTTCCGCCACAAAGCCATCCGCCTGCGCCACATCGCCTGCATTCTCCAACACCGCCCTGTGGGCCCGCCGCATTTCGTCGCCCACACGGGACAGGGCATCATGCCAGCCATGATCCGTATCCGCATCGGCGAAGCGGGCATAGACCCCCGGCTCTCCGGTTTTCTTGTGTTCCAGCAGGAGGTTGGTAATGCCTGCGAAGGCGGAGACCACAAAGACGCGACCATAGAGTTCCGCCTCGGTGCGCTGGCCCACAAAGAGGGCCTCCACCAGTTCATTCACGCGGGACATCGATGTCCCGCCAATCTTTTCAACGGTATGTGTCATGTCTCACCTGACGCTTATGCCAGCTCCTCGGCCGGAGCATAGGAGCCATCCTCGCGGTGGACTTCGGTGCCGGTCACCGGCGGGTTGAAGCAGCAGGCCATGTGCAGCTCTTCTTCGGCCCGCAGGATGTGCTTGTCATGCAGGTTCAGCGCATACATCACGCCGGGCCGGATCTCATGCGTCTCGCCGCTGGCAATATCGGTGATCGATCCCTTGCCTTTCATGCAGTAGACGCTCTCGAAATGATGCTTGTAGTGGAACTGATGTTCCGACCCCGCCTCAAGCACGGTGATGTGGAAGGAAAATCCCATTCCGTCATCGGCCAGCAGCATCCGGGTGGACGTCCAGCGCGCATCCGCCACAGAGCGGTCCGTGGTTTTCAGTTGGTTGAAATCGCGTATGATCATCTGTCTGTTCTCCGGTCGTGGCTTATTGAGCGGCAATTTTGGTGCGGGCGATCACGTCGCGCGCTGCAACGCTGAGGATGGCGAACCCCTCGCAGAAGGTGGCTTCGGAGGTGGTGACCGGGGCCAGGACCTTCACGACCTCATCGTGGGGGCCTGAGGTCTCGATCACCAATCCCAGCTCGTAGGCCCGGGCGCAGATCTCAGCCGCCAGCTCGCCGCTGCCCACATCGACCCCCTGCATCAGGCCCCGCCCCTTCAGGACAGCCCCCGGAATGTGACCGGCGACCTCCTGCAGGGCGCTGGTGACCAGGTCGGATTTGCGGGCAAGTTCGCTCGCGAATGCATCATCCGCCCAGAATTTCTCGATCGCCACGCGGGCTGTGACAAAGGCGTGGGTATTGCCGCGGAATGTGCCGTTGTGCTCTGCCGGGCCAAAGACGTCATACTCCGGGCGCACCAGAACCAGCGCCATCGGCAAACCGAAGCCGGAGACGGATTTCGCCATGGTCACCAGATCGGGCACCACGCCCATCTCGTCAAAGGAGAAGAAGGTCCCGGTCCGACCGCAGCCTGCCTGGATATCGTCAACAATCAAGAGCGCGCCGTGGTCGCGCGCCACCTGCGCGATCTTGCGGACCCAGTCACCGGAGGCGGCGTTCAGCCCGCCCTCGCCCTGCACGGTTTCCAACAGGATCGCCGCCGGCGCATCAATGCCACCCGACGGGTCAGACAGCATCTTGTCCAGCATCGCGGCACTGTCGAGCCCCTCAACGTAGCCCTCAAACGGCATCCGGGTCACGCCGGACTTGTCCATGCCCGCCCCACCGCGATGGTAGCCATTACCGGTTGCCGCCAGGGCGCCCATGGTCACACCGTGAAAACCATTGGTGAAGGAGATGATATTGGTGCGGCCCGTCACCTTGCGGGCAATTTTCATTGCCGCCTCGACGGCATTGGCACCGGTCGGGCCGGTGAACATCACCCGGTGGTCCATATTGCGCGGCGCCAGGATCAGGTCGTTGAAGGCATGCAGGAAGGCTTCTTTGGCTTCGGTATGAAAGTCGAGCCCATGGGTGATGCCATCCTTCAGGATATGCTCCACCAGCGCGTCCTTCATGTCCGGATCATTGTGGCCGTAGTTCAGCGAGGAGCAGCCCGCGAGAAAGTCGATATAGCGGGTGCCGTCCTCGGTAAAAAGCTCTGATCCACGTGCGGTATCGAAGGAGGCCGTGAAGGAACGGCAATAGGAGCGCGCATTGCTTTCGCGGCGCGCGTAAATTGATGTCTCGGATGCGATGTCTTTGGCCATGTCTTTGGGCATGGGGGAATCCTCTTCGGAAAAGTAAAATGTTGATGTGATGGGGGAGAAAGGGTCAGGCCGCCTGCAGCAGGGCCCTGACATCACCATCGAGGGCAATCGTCACCAAATGCTCGGTGTCATGTGCGCCATCGAAATGGGTCTCTTTTTTGAAATGCGGCTCATCGCGCAAATCGCCGCCGATATCGCGGGCGAAGCTGCGAAAGAGACCCCAGGAGGCCGCATTGTCTCTGGTGATGGTTGTTTTGAGGACGGATGCATCACGGATCGTGTCGCGCGCGATCAGCGCCGCCAGCATCCGCTTGCCCAGTCCGGTGCCCCGCGCGGCCTCACCCACCGCGACCTGCCAGACAAAGAACGCGTCCTGGCCGGGAATCATATGGCCGGAAATCCAGCCGACAATATCGCCATCAAGCTCCGCCACCACGCAGGTGTCACGGAAATGATCCGCCTGGATCAGATTGGCATACATGGAGTTGCGATCGAGCGGCGCACAGGCCCTGACCAGCTCCCAGATTGCGGCCCCGTCTGTCGCTTCAGGTTTGCGCAGGCGGGGCTGTCGCGTTCGGGGCTTCGCGGTCTCAGTCTGCAGGATGTCTTTGGGCATCGCTCGCTCTTTCCTAATTTCGTTCGCCTACCTAAATATAGCGGCATATAGAAAAGTTCAAGCTCCTTAGCAATATTACGCCCATAACGCCACATATGCCTTATTTATATGGCTTATTATTACTTCACTTAACAAAGCATAGATGGAAACTTTTACTTCACCCAAAGAATATTCCATGTGAACGGCAGGCATTGAAGGTTTTCTGCAATCATGGCACTTTGGGCCGCCATGGATGACCAACCGCGTGACAGAACGGATGACAGCCTGATTGCGCTCAGACGAATTCTGCGCGCAACCGAACTCTATTCGCGCAACCTCGCGCAGGCCTCGGGGCTGACACCGGCTCAGCTGCGGGTGCTGCAGATCCTTTCGTCTCAGGGCGGCAGCGCGACCCCAAAAGAACTGGCACAACGGATGGGCGTCGCGCAGGCGACAGTGACCTCGCTGGTGGATAAGATCGTCTCGCGCGGGATGGCGACTCGCCTGCGCTCAGAGGCGGACCGGCGCCAGACCAATGTGGTGCTTGAGCCGCGCGGCCAGGAGGCCGTGAAGGCGGCCCCCGATGCGCTGCAGCAGCGCTATGTGCGCGCCTTTGAAAAACTGAAGGACTGGGAGCAGGCACAGCTACTGGCCTCGCTCGAGCGTGTTGCCGCCATGCTGGACGCCGACGATATTGACGCAGCCCCCGTGCTGACAACAGGTGAAATCAAACCCGGCGATCGCCTCCCCTGACCGCCCGATCCCGTGGCGGCGCCCTGTAGTGGGCCATCAAAATGGGGCGATATAACGGGGCGCTCCCTGCTGTGCCTGTGGCGGCCCGGCAGGCGCTTGGACATCGGTGACGCGGATGGGGGTGACGCAGACGGGGGTGACGCCGAAACCCAAAGCCCCTGCAGACAGAGCCCCCAACAAAGCCGCTAAATACAAAACGCCTGCTAAACACAAAAAGAGCACCCCGAAGGGTGCTCTCAGATCTCTCAGCGTAAACCGGTTAGGGCTTATGCGAGTGCGAGGTTGCTCGCGGATTCACGTCCATCACGGCCGCTTTCGATGTCGAAAGTTACGGCCTGACCGTCGTCGAGATGCTGGATGCCAGCGCGCTCAAGCGCGGAGATGTGCACAAAAACGTCGCGGGAGCCTTGCTCGGGAGCAATAAAACCAAAACCTTTTTGAGCGTTGAACCATTTCACGGTGCCATTAGCCATCGTGTCGTCTCCTGTTATAATGCTACCCACACAACGCGATAGCCCGGCCTAGTGTCATCATAGGAACAACTGGGCCGTGAGGAAACAGAAGGTCGTAAGAAGAAGCTTTGCCTGCCCTAGATGAGCCGTACGGTGGAAAAATACAACCCCCAATCCGGGTGGTTCAATAATTTCCCCGCGAATTCTCGCCTCAAGGCAGCGTTTTCAGGGGCCTGAGAAGCCGTCGAACATCGCTCCCAACCGCAAAGAGGGCCTAGGCGCGCGCCCCTGCCCCCTACCCGAAAGAGCCGAGTCTTCGGCAAGGTCGGCCTTGCTGCGTTCAACTTTCTGCGGGCAAGGCTGGGGCTGAGCAAGCTATATTGCCCGCACCTGAGGCGCAAACCCGACACCCGGCAGAGGATGACCGAATTGTTCCATACCAAATTCGCAGGTGGCGGATTTTTGCCACCCTTCAACCTCCGGGCTTGGCAGACACAACCATTTGAAACAAAGTTACAGCGCATCACGAATTGAAAAGACGCTGGGGCTCGCTTTGCATCACTCGACACCTCGCCTGCGCAGGACGCCATTGCTTGGCGGGCTTCTGCTTCTTGTGACTCTTGCCCTGTCCGCCTGTGGCGAGATGCCGGGCAGCACCAGTCAGATCGACCCTCATCGGCGGGCCTTTGCGGTGAGCGAAGCGCAAAGCCTGCAGGCACGGGGCGCGCGGGTTTGGTGCGTGCCCTTTGCCCGGAACCTGTCCGGCGTCCAGATCCGCGGCAATGCAAAAACCTGGTGGCAGAAGGCGCAGGGTGATTTCGACGTCAGCAAGACGCCGACAATCGGTGCCGTTATGGCTTTTCGCGCGACATCCTCGATGCCGCTCGGCCATGTCGCCGTTGTCTCCGAGCTGATAGATGACCGGATGCTGCGCGTCGATCATGCCAACTGGCACCGCAACAAGATCTCCCTCGGGATGACAGTCATTGATGTCTCGGAACAGAATGACTGGAGCCAAGTGCGGCTTGAAAGCAACCCCGGCGCCTTTGGCCGCGTCTATCCGATAACCGGATTTATCCGCCCCGGGGCGAGTTCCAGAAGCTGATCCCGCCGCCACCGCGCCGGACACCGCATGCCGCATGCCGCATGAACACGCACGAACACTACGGGCGCGCGCGATATCGCCGCCCTGTCCCTGAGGGCGCATCCACATCAAAGGCGGAACAAAATCCGATCTCCCTGCGTTGATCCACGAATGCAGAACGGAGAAGATAAAATGGAATATGGTATTTTTGGCCTATTGGTCCTGATTGCGGACATCTATGCGATTTTGAAGACTTGGAGCAGCGGCGCCAGCACCGGCGCAAAGATCATCTGGACCCTGCTGATCCTTGTGTTGCCAGTACTTGGCTTCATCATCTGGTTCTTTGCAGGCCCCAAAGGTCAGACTGCATAACGACGGCGCTGCCGCGCCTCTCGCAACGGAGCGCCGGAGCACCAGCGGGCGCTCCGAACGGGGCGCAGGGCAGAGGATGCAATACAAGATACACCGGCCCCATTCCGAACACTTCGGAGTGGGGCTTCTTCTTTCCGGAGCCTCGTCACCCTATCAGCGCCGCTCCTGCCTGAGTGAGAGGCATGCCGCGATCTGCGAATTGGCCTCGTGGCGCGGGGGGGACGTCCGTTGGGAACGCCGGTTCAGTTGGCCTCCGTGGCGGCATGATCCTCGGATGCCGAGGGAGTGTCGGACGGCATCCCACCCCCGCCCCGGCTTGCACTCAGGAAGTTGCCGACAACGGCCAGCGCCGGAATATGATCGCACATCGACTTGAGGCAGACCAAAAGCGGAACCGCCATCAAGGCCCCGGCGATGCCCCACATCCAGGCCCAGAGCACGACGGCCGAGAACACCGCAACCGCATTGAGGTTGAGCCGCCGTCCCAGAAACACCGGCGTGACGCATTGCCCTTCGATCGCCGTTGCAAGCATATAGGCCAGCGGTGCCAGCATCGCATAGGTCAGTGAGGGGAAGGTCACCAGCGACACTGCGCCACATAACGCAATGCCGGTCATCGCCCCGATAAAAGGCAGGAAGTTGAACAAAAACGCGATTGCCCCCCACAGTGCAGGCTGAGGCATGCCGATCACCCACATGCTCGCGGCGACGACGAGGCCCACGCCTGCGTTGATCAGGGTGATGGACAGCAGATAGCGGGAAATGCGCCGTTCAATACTATACATGATCCGCAGGGCCCGGGTCTTTTCGGAGAGATTGGCAAAGCTCTCGACGATCTTGACATAGAAGATGTCGTTGGATGCCAACAGGAACAGCGCCAGAACGAGCGCAACCAGCGAGGTCGTCGCCAGCGACACCATGTCGAGCGCCGTGGAGGTCACGATCCCCGGCTGGTCAATGGCCACCTTGATCACATCCGTATCTTCGGTGCTCGCGGCGATATCCTCCACCTGCTCCGAGGCCTGGCGCACCGTTTCCAGCGAGGCCGTGATGTCGCGCAGGCGATGCTCCAGCTCCAGCCGCATACGGGGCGCCTGATCGATCCACTCCGATACCGGCCCGCTGAGCAGATAGATCCCCCCGGCGAGCGTCACCGCCACAGCGAGGATCAACAGGACCGCCGAGACGATGGGCGGCACCCCGTAGCGTTCGACGCCGCGGGTCAAAGGCCGCAGAGTCAGCGCAATCAGGATGCCCAGCACGAATGGCAGCACAACGTCCTTGGCAAAGAACAAAACGACGGCGGCGCAGATCACCACAATAAAGGCCAGAAAGTTGCGGATCAAAACGAGGTTCTGCCGCAGGGACAGCCGCCCCGGATGCGCATGGGGGGCAGCCGACAGCTCGGCCAGCGCGTCGTCGCGCCACTCATCTTCCGGATGATTGCCAGTTATGTCCTTCGACACCGCCACGTTACTGCTGTCACTCATTGCCTCTGCCCTTTTCTGACATGCGGCTCACGCATGCGCGGGATCGTCATGCTCCCAGTTCTGCTTCTCTACTCTAGCGCCGGAGCCCGCAAGCACCACCCCCGCCCGTGGCCCGCGACCGCGCCGGAAAAATTCAGAGGCGTTGGGGACGCGCCACCCCGGGGCGCATTTCCCTTGCCTGTATGATGATCTCGTCCGCATTGCGGCACAGGCCGCGCCGCCGTGCTTTGAAAATTCAGAAATCGTCAAAAAAATGCGGAACCTTTCTGCCGCATCCCCGTTGTCTGGATGAGTGTGGCCACCAACGAAGAGTGTAACTCAATGAGGAGAGTAACAATGAAAAATCTGTTGATTTCTACCGCTTTGCTGACCGCAACGTCCACCGTGGCGTTTGCCGACACCGCTATGTTCCGGGCCGAGGCGGATCCGACCTCCATCCACGCCTCCGAGTTCATCGGCCAGCGGATCTACCGCAGCGAAACCAACGTTGACTCCGATGCGTTTGCCGGTGTTCAGGGCGATTGGGAAGACATCGGCGAAGTGAACGACATCCTGCTGAGCCGCGACGGCGACATCCAGTCGGTTCTGGTCGATATCGGCGGTTTCCTTGGCATTGGCGAACGTCAGATCGCCGTCGAGATGGACGCCCTGAAGCTGGTGTCCGACAGCGAGACCGAGGATGACACCTCTGACTACTTCCTCGTGATGCAGGCAAACACGGCGGACTTCGAGAATGCCCCCGCCTATGAAACCAATGCAGGCCACAACCTTGGCGCGAGCATCGAGCAAGCCGCGAGTGACACTGCGACAGCGGTTGAGAACACGGCCAAGACCCTGCACAGCAGCGCCGAAACCGCGGCATCCGAGGTGGGAACCGCGATCAACAATACCGCCGCTGGCGCTGAAAAGCTGATCGCCGGCGACACCGCCCGCACCCATGATCCGATGATGCGTGACGGCTATGATCTGGTCGGCCACACAGACCTGACGGCGGAAATGCTGACCGGTGCGCGGGCCTATGATGTCAAGGACGAGTGGATGGGCGAAGTGTCCGATCTGATCCTCAACGACAAGGGCCAGATCACCCATGCGATCATCGATGTGGGTGGCTTCCTGGGGCTGGGCGAAAAGCCGGTGAAACTTGATCTCAATGAGATCGACATCCTGCACGAAAAAGACGGTGACGACGTGCGCGTCTATGTGCCGATGGCCGAAGACAAGCTGGACGCAATGCCCGCGTATGAAGGCTGATACGACTGTTTAATGAGTGCCGGGGGCTGTTCAGGCACCCAGTTACCGAGCTGCGGCCCGCCTGTTTGATCAGGCGGGCCGTTTTTTTGCCGTCATGCGTTTTGCCGTCATGCGTTGTGCAGTCATGGCACCCATCCTGTGCTCAGCCATCTGCGAACAGATCGGACAATCCCTTTTGCACATGTTCAAAGGTGTAGGGCTTGCGCAGTACAACCGTTTGCGGGTAGTCGGACACCGCGTCGCCGCCCCCACCATAGCCCGTCGCGAGAAGGGCCGGGATATTCAGCGCGGCACAGGTTTCCGCCACTTTGAGAGAGACCTCCGACCCGAGGTTCACATCCAGCAACGCAAAGCTGATCTGCCGGGTTTCCAGCAGCCTGAGCGCGGCAGCGACATCGCCTGCGGTGTGGACCTGCTCTGCGCCAAGTTCAGCCAGCATGTCGGCGGCATCCATCGCGATGATCATATTGTCCTCCACCACCAGCGCTTCGCCGCTGAGGGTGATATTCGACATCTCCTCCCGCGCGGCCTCGGCCACATCCGCAGCCTGCTGCGCGGCGCGGGCAATGGCGCGGGTCATTTTGCGGACATGCTGCACCGGCAACACAAAATCCGCCTCGATCCCGCTGGGGCGGAACCGCAATGACGCACTGCCCTTCAGTTCAAACGGAACCGAGCGTTCGATGATCGTGGTGCCGAAGCCCTTGCGGGTGGGGGGCCGCACCACCGGCCCGCCCTGCTCTTGCCAGTGGAGGGAGGCCGTCCCGTCGGCATTCAGCGTCACATCAAGCGTGACCCGCCCGCTATTGTCGCTGAGGGCGCCGTATTTCACGGAGTTGGTGACCAGCTCGTGCATGACCAGCGCCATGGAGGTGAAGGCCGCCGGAGACAATGCAATGTCATCCCCGGTTATGGCCACCCGTTCGCGGTCATCCGAGAGAAAGGCATCCACTTCGGTGCCGATCAGCGCCCGCAGCGAAATCCATCCCCAGTTCTCCTCGGTGAGCTGATCATGGGCGCGGGCAAGCGAATGGATCCGCTTGTCGAGCACATCGCTATATTCATCAATGCTGACCGCATCGCCGCGGCCCTGTGAAATCAACCCCCGGATCAGGTTGAGGATATTGCGCACCCTGTGGTTCAGCTCGGCAATCAACAGCTCCTGCTGCTCTTCTGCGCGCTTGCGCGAGGCGTTGGCCTCATCCGCCAGTTTCAGCACCACCTCAAGCAGGGTGATGCGCAGCGCCTCAGCCGCGCGTCGTTCACCGGGTCTCCAGGGCGCCGACTGACCATGCACCACATCCTGCCATGCCTCAAAACTCTTGCGCGGCGTCAGGCGCGGGCCATTGGGGCCACTGATCACCGGTTTGGCCGGATCACCCGCCCATCTGACGGAATGAACGAGCTCCCGGCGAAACAGCACCAGATAATCCCGAGGATTGCGTGAAATCGGCAGGGCAAGCACCCCCGCGGCCCGATCCGCGAACTGACCGGCCCGGTCATAGCGCAACCCGATCTGGTTCGACGCGTAGATTTCGGAGGTCCGGGTGGTATTGAGAAAGCGCGCAAGGCCGAGAAATTCATCCTCTGTCGGCGTGGCGCCGATTGACCTGAAAACCCCGTCGACATACACCACCAACCCGTGATGCGGGATGACGGCGGCGATCTCATTGGCGAGGGATTGAAACACATCCATCAGGGTGTCACGGCCTGAAACCTGCGTCATCAGCGTGTCATGCAGCTCTCTCGCCCGGTCAAGGTCTTCGAGCTCGCGCGCGGTTTCCAGATGTGCCAGTTCGTAGTTGAACATCTGCACGAACAATTCGATTGCGCTGCGCCGTTCATAGTCCACGTGAAAGGCGCTGCTGTGATGACAGGCGAACAGCCCCCACAGCTCGCCACGCCGCAGGATCGACACCGACATCGAGGCCCCGACGCCCATGTTTCGCAGATATTCCAGATGGATCGGCGACACCGCCCGGGTGACGGCCAGTGACAGATCCAGGGGCTGCCCGGTCGGGCTCTGTGCCGGGAGGATCGGGTGGGTTGGCGCGTTCACATCGGAAATAATCCGCAGCAGGCTGCGTTTGTAGAGTTCGCGCGCCTGTTTCGGAATGTCGCTGGCCGGATATCGCAGGCCGAGGTAGCTCTCGCCCTCTCCGCGCAGGGATTCGGCGATGACCGTACCGGTATCGTCCTCTTCAAATCGATAGACCATCACACGATCCATCCCCAGCAGCACCTGCAACCCGCGCGCAGCTTCCTGGCTCGCCTGCTCCAGATCGTTGTGTCGCTGCACCCGCGCGATCAGCGCCTGAACCAGGGCGATGTCGTCCCGGCTGGGCGCGGAGGTTTCGCGGGGTTCGAACTCGCAAACGAATATCCGGCCCATGCGATGGACGGAGATGTCAAAGAGACGGCCGTCTCCGAAGACATCGATCCGGAACATGCGCGCCGCGCCTTTCAGATTTGCAAGGGACTGCACTTGCGTGCGCAGAAAATGGACGAAATCATCACTGAAATATTCGAGAAAGGGCTGCCCGATCAGCGTATCCGGGGCCAGCCCCAAAAGGTCCAGACAATTGGCCGAAGCATGGGCGATCAGCCAGTCCGAAGAGACCGCAAGAAGACAGCCAAAGGACTGCGTATGCCCCAGAATATGGATCGGCTCGCGGTCGCAGTTGCTCAGGTCAACGGCCGGGGTATCGTCCTGTGTAGTGGGGTCAGACATATTCCTGCCTCTCTTCAAAGCTGCGATCGGCCGCTGTTTCGAACAGAGCGAAAAGGTCGGATGCATCACCGCAGATCCGCCGGGCCAGCGGTGTCCCCCCCGATATGTCGGCAGCGCTGGCGCAGAAGTCTCGCCAGATGTCGATGTATCGCGGCGCGGACATATACTGTCCGCCAACCCCGAGTTCCGCAGCCCGACCCGAGGCCCAGCGCCGCTGCAGGACCTCCGCGCCGAGACGGGAGCCGCCGATGACATAATCGACCGCCAGCGGGTGAAGCCGCGACAAATCGGGTGATTCAATCTGCAGACAGGACACGCCGCGCTGCTGCAGATCAGCCCGGGCGCGCTCTGTCAGATCGGCGATGGCTGCAGCTGTCGGGCCGCTGGCTTGTGACATGGGAAGTCGGGCGAGAGCCGCCTCCTGTACGCGCAAAAACGCTATCATGCCGTCGATCTCGGTCAGATCAAATCGCGACACTGATGCATCCAATGCATCATGCGCCGTCCGAAGACCATGCCGCAGCATCAGTCTTAGGTTTTCGTGTGTGTTCAAGCGAGTTTAACCTTCGCATTCAATGGACTTTGGTGATTGGCGACCCTGCCCCACAATCATCCCTTTTGCGATAAGATCACAAGGATGTCATCCGCGCAAACCTTTCTCACCGGTGAGGACCCTCCGTCATAAACGCCGCTGCTGTTCATGATCCGTCCGCCCCGGTGGAGTTAGTCCGCCCGCCGCGTCGGAGGAATAGCAGACGTTGCGTCAGCCCCATGGCGCCCGACGGATTCACCGCCAGCGGCCCGCGCATTTCACGCCCGCCGCCCTTGGTCCGGGCAGTATCTGGCTGACATCCCGCGATCTGAGCCGGAGGGCAAAACCCGTCCCTTCCCGCGCCGCATTCCGGGGGGGCAGGCAGCCCGGGTCAATCCATCCCATTGTTTTTCGCCCAGGCAATGGGCACGCTGGATGGAGCGCCCACCTTTCACATCCCGCGGAGGCATCATGGAGATCGAAGCCGGAACCAACATTGCAATCAAAGTCCCTGAATACAAATGGGCAGAGACGGTCGCCTTCTACAGGGACCGCGTGGGCCTTCAGGTCCGCAAGGAATATGACCACAGCACATCATTTGCCTTTGGCAACATGACGCTATGGATCGACTGCGTCCCCGCACAGAGCCAGGTCGATATCTGGCTGGAGCTGATAACCGATGACCCGGATCGTGCCCTCGACCAGCTCCGCAGCCCGGAGCGGGACGCTCTGGAACCCCTCGGCACGGTCAACGGCCACTGGACGTCAGACCCCGCTGGCGTTGTCCTCCTGGTGAGAGCGCAATAGCGCACAGACCAAACCCGGTGGTCCGAAGCTCTGCGTCCGGGGCTCAGGGACCGGAGCTCGGGGGCAGGAGACTGGAGTCTGGCGACAGGAGGCTGGCGACAGGGGTTCACCCTTGCGACCCGGCTGACCCAGTCTCCTTCACCGTCTTGTCCACTGTCTTGTTCACTGCCCGCACCAACGCATCCAGGGCGAATTCCAGCTCCGCTTCGCTGGCGATAAACGGCGGCGCCAGCAGCACATGATCCCCATGCCTGCCATCTCGTGTGCCGGGCATCGGGTAGCAGATCAGCCCCTCCGACACGGCGGCAGATTTGAGCCGGGCCGCGATCCGGGCGGAGGGGTCAAAGGGCATTTTGGTCTCCCGGTCGGCAACAAATTCGACGCCCCAGAACAGACCACGCCCCCGAATGTCCCCAACGTTGGGGCTCTGTTCAAATCGCTGTCGCAGCTGGTGTTCGAAAAAGGCGCCGCGCTGGCGGACCTGAGACACCAGATCGCGATCCAGGAGTTCGCGCACCACCGCAAGTCCCGCAGCCGCAGCCACGGGATGGCCGAGATAGGTATGGCCATGTTGAAAAAAGCCGCTTCCCTCCGCGATGGCCTGATAGATCCGGCGGCTGCACATCATTGCTCCGATTGGCTGATACCCCGCCCCCAGCCCCTTTGCGATGCAGAGGATATCGGGGGCCACAGCCTCGGCCTCGCAGGCGAACAAGTGACCGGTGCGGCCCATGCCACACATGACTTCGTCGAGGATCAGCAAGACGCCATAGGCATCGCAGATTTCGCGGATGCGGGCGAAATAGCCGTCAACCGCCGGCACCGCGCCGAGAGTTGCACCGACAACCGGCTCGGCAATGAAGGCCATGACGCTGTCCGGGCCAAGCCGCAGGATTTCATCCTCCAGCTCCTGCGCGACCCGCTG
Source organism: Phaeobacter sp. B1627 (assembly GCF_006265095.1). Taxonomy (GTDB): domain Bacteria; phylum Pseudomonadota; class Alphaproteobacteria; order Rhodobacterales; family Rhodobacteraceae; genus Epibacterium. The sequence goes on along the minus strand of NZ_VCNK01000001.1, from coordinate 76,781 downwards.
CCCATATGCGTGCAGGGTCTCGTTTGCTCCACGTTCCGCATAGTCATAGCAGGGCGCAATGTGGCTGACATCGGTCAGAAGCGGCGCGAACTGGTGCCGCCGCCACGCATTGCCGCCAGCCGCGAGCGCACCCAGCGTGTTGCCGTGATAGCTCTGGCGGCGGGCAATCAGATGGCGTCGCTGCGGTTCGCCCCGCTCAAGATGGTACTGCCGTGCGAGCTTGATCGCGCTTTCCACCGCCTCGGAGCCGCCGGAGACGAAATAGACCCGGTCCAGATCGCCGGGCACATGGGTGACAAGAAGATCCGCCAGCGCCTCGGCCGGCTCCGATGTGAAAAACCCCGTATGGGCAAAGGCGAGCCTGTCGACCTGATCCTTGATCGCTTGCGTCACACGCCTGTTGGAATGGCCCAGACAGGACACCGCAGCCCCGCCTGAGCCGTCGAAATACCGCTTGCCGTCGGCATCGATCAGAAAGCAGCCGTCTCCGGTCGCGGCCATGGGCAGCGAACTATGGCAGTGGCGGGGGAATACATGGCTCATGGCGAAGTCCTTTCAATCTGGTCAATCTGGCAGATTTCGGCGATCGGGGCGCGGGCCGATGCGGCTGTGTCAGAGTCAGTGTGCCTCACTGCGTCGGCCGGAGCGAGGCTGTTTTCAACCCCCACCCGCAGGCCGCCACCACGCCCGTCGGTGGCTCCGCAGCAGCGCGGATCGACCCTGACAGGACCTGCGCCCGGACAAGGCTGGCAATCGGATCGTCGGCAAAAAACTAATTTTAACGTGACAGGACGGGCGTTTTTCGCGACGCTCGGTTCTACCACAACGTGCGCCAAGCGCGGAAGCCAAATGTAGGGAGACACAGCAAATGACACTCAAGCACGCGATCTACGGGTTTGCGGCCGTAGCCACCATGGGCCTCGCCGGTGGCGCACAAGCGGCTGATCAGCAATTCGTCACCATCGGCACCGGTGGCGTCACCGGGGTCTACTATCCGACGGGCGGTGCCATCTGTCGGCTGGTGAACAAGGGCCGCAAGGAACACGGGATCCGCTGTTCCGTCGAATCGACCGGCGGCTCGGTGTACAACACCCGCACCATCCGCGCGGGCGAGCTGGACTTTGGCATCGTTCAATCCGACGTCCAGGCGGCAGCGGTCGCGGGCACCGGGAAATTCTCCGAGGATGGTGCCTATCCGGGGCTGCGGGCGCTGTTTTCAGTCCATCCCGAACCGCTCCATGTCATGGCGCGCGCCGACAGTGGCATCACGGATGTCGCCAGCATGGCAGGCAAGCGCGTCAATATCGCCAACCCCGGTTCGGGCACTCGTGTTCTGGCGGAAACGCTGATGACATACTCCGACCTGACCAGAGACAGCTTCTCGCTGGCGGCAGAGCTGAAGAGCTCCGAACAGTCGGCGGCCCTGTGCGATGGCAAGATCGACGCAACCATCTGGGCGGCCGGCCTGCCGAACGGGTCCAGTCAGGAAGCGACCTCGTCCTGCGAGGTGAAGATCATCCCGCTGACCGGACCAGGCATCGACAAGCTGCTGGCCGAGAACAGCGCCTATGCCGCCGCCACAATCCCCGGCGGCATGTATCCCAACAACCCCGACGACATCCCGTCCTGGGGCCCGAAAGCCACCTTTGTGACCTCGGCCGACGTGTCTGACGACGTGGTCTATGCGGTTGTCTCTGCGATCTTCGAGAATTTTGACGACTTCAAGAAACTGCACCCCGCCTTTGGTCGCCTCACGGAAAGCGAAATGGTCAAGGATGGCCTGACGGCCGAAATCCATCCGGGCGCCCTGAAATATTATCAGGAACGTGGCTGGAAATAAGCGCCCGACGGCCTGAAGAACCAACCTCCGACGCCTGACCGGGTGTCGGAGGCTTTTGCGCATTCATTTATCTGGGACACGGCATTATGGCACAAGAGGAAGACATCAGGACGCAGGACACCAATCTGGAAGACTTCGTCGCCGACAGTGATACAGGCGGGCGCCTGCCCCGCGACGCCTTTGGAAAAGCCGCCCTGTGGTACATCCCTCTGGTCTGGTCACTGTATCAACTCTGGATTGCCTCTCCGCTGCCGTTCATCCTGCGCATCGGGGTCTGGAACGACACCCAGACCCGCGCGATCCACCTTGGCTTCGCCGTGCTGCTTGCCTTCATCGCCTTTCCCGGGCTGAAGAGCAGTCCCCGTCACCGCATTCCGCTCCCCACATGGGTGGTGGCCGTTATCGGAGCGCTGGCCTCCTCCTATCTGTTCTACAACTACTCCGGTGTTGCGGACCGGACCGGCAACCCGAGCGGGATGGACGTCGCCATCTCCATTATCGGCATCGTCTTGCTGATGGAGGCCGCGCGCCGGTCGCTCGGCTTTCCGCTGATGGGGGTTGCGCTGTTTTTCCTGGCCTATGTGTTCTTTGGCTCCTGGTCCGGACTGCCGGAAGTGGTGCAGTGGAAGGGCGCCTCTCTGAACAAGGCAATGAGCCACATGTGGCTCACCACCGAAGGGGTCTTTGGCGTCGCCTTGGGCGTTTCCTCCGGATTTGTGTTCCTGTTCGTGCTGTTCGGCGCGCTCCTCAATCAGGCCGGCGCGGGAAATTACTTTCTCAAGCTCGCTTTTGCCGCTTTGGGACATCTGCGCGGTGGCCCGGCAAAGGCCGCGGTGATCGCATCGGCCGCGACGGGCCTGATTTCGGGGTCTTCCATCGCGAACGTCGTGACAACCGGCACGTTTACGATCCCCTTGATGAAGAAGGTCGGCTTTCCGGCAACGAAGGCCGGCGCGGTCGAGGTCTCGTCGTCAATCAACGGTGTGCTCACGCCCCCCGTCATGGGCGCGGTGGCCTTCCTGATGACCGAATATGTCGGCATTTCCTATGTCGAGGTGGTCAAGACCGCCATCGTGCCCGCCGCCATATCCTATATCGCCTTGGTCTATATCGTGCATCTTGAGGCCCTGAAGATGAACATGCCCGGCACCAGCCGGATGCATCCCGTCAAGTTCATGCTCGGCGCGATCTGCATTATCGCCACCTCGATCGTCATTGCCGGCGGCACCCTGTTCCTGTGCGGCGTAGTTGTCGACGCGGCCCAGTCCCTGTTCGGCGGGGCGGCCACCTGGGTCATTGTGGCCGCGATGGCCGTGGCCTATGTCGCCGCCGTCCGCTTCGCCGCCAAGGGGCCGGATCTGGAAATGAGCCTCGAAAGCATGGAGCATCTGCCGCCGACCAAGGAGATCTTCAAGACGGGTATCCACTATCTGATGCCGATCCTTTTGCTGATGTATCTGCTGATGATCGAGCGCAAATCACCGGGCCTGTCGGCCTTCTGGTCGACCATCGCGATGTTGGTCATCCTTGCGACACAGAACCCGCTGAAGGCCTTTTTCCGGGGCGAAACAGATGCGGTCGCCCATTTGCGCGCAGGTTTTGCCGATATTGCCGACGGCCTGATCATCGGCGCGCGCAACATGATAGGGCTGGCAGCCGCCATGGGCGTGGCGGGCATCATCGTCGGCGCCGTGACCCTGACCGGTATTGGCCAGGTGATGGCGGAATTCGTCGAATTCCTGTCGGGCGGAAACCTGTTGGCGATGCTGTTCTTCGTGGCTGTGATCTCCATAATTCTGGGCATGGGGCTGCCGACCACGGCCAACTACATCGTGGTCAGCTCCCTGATGGCAGGCGTCGTGGTCGAGCTCGGCGCACAGAACGGCCTGATCGTGCCATTGGTCGCGGTGCATATGTTTGTCTTCTACTTCGGGATCATGGCCGATGTGACGCCGCCGGTCGGGCTTGCGTCTTTCGCCGCCGCCGCGATTTCCAAGGGCGATCCTCTGCGCACTGGGTTCCAGGCCTTTTTCTACTCGATCCGCACCGCGCTTCTGCCCTTCCTGTTCATCTTCAACACCGACCTGCTGCTGATAAATGTAGGTCCCTATCAGGCGGTGTTCGTGTTCATTATTGCGATGATCGCGATGCTGTTGTTCGCGGCCGGAACCATGAACTATTTCATGGTCAAATCGAAGATCTGGGAAAGCGCCATTCTGTTGTTGGTCGCCTTCACTCTGTTTCAGCCGGGGTATTTCCTCAACAAGCTGCAGCCGGAATTCGAGACCCGCGCCGCCAGCGAGATTTTTGACAGGGCGGCGGCGGCCCCCGATGGCACGTCTTTGCGGGTGCGCCTGATCGGCGAGAATCTGAACGGAGACCCGGTGGACGCACGCTACCTGCTGCCGCTTGGCGACGCAGGCCCCGATGGGGAAACCCGACTGTTTGACAGCGCGGGCATCGAGTTCCGCGAGGAAGACGGGCAGCTGTTTGTTGACAACCTGAACTTCGGCGGCCCGTCGGAACAGCTGGGCATCGATTTCGACTGGGAACTTGCAGAGCTGGACGTCGCGGCGGACCGGCTGCCCAAAGAGCTCTTCTACATCCCCGCGTTCCTGCTGCTGGGGGCGGTGTACTTTCTGCAAATGCGGCGCAAACGTGAACAGACAGAAGGAGTACCAGCATGACCAAACACATCCTCTGTGCCGTCGACATGGCCCATCTCGACACTGAAACGCATTTGTTGGCCGAGGCAGCGAAACTGGCAAAATTCTATGGCGCATCGCTCAGTGTCGTCACCGTCGTCCCCGATTATGGCATGTCCATCGTCGGGTCCTATTTCAAGGAAGGCACCATGAAATCCGCCGTTTCGGCGGCCAACGACCAGCTCCACGCCTGGGTGAAACAACAGCTCCCGGATTTCCCGAAAGTGCAGCACATCGTCGAGGTTGGCACAGCCTATGAGATGATCCTGGAGGCCATCAAAGTGTCCCAGGCGGACCTTGTGGTGGTCGGCGCTCATAAACCCGATCTGATCGATCGTCTGCAGGGGCCCAATTCGGCGCGGGTCGCCCGCAAGGCGCCCTGCTCGGTTCTCATCGTGCGGTCCTGACCGAAGAGATGCGGCCCACGAGGTGAAGTTTGGCAGAGCCGACCACGGCTCATCCGGCTCTGTCAGGTTCTGCTGCGCGGCCTTTCGACGGCTGATCCGCCTGAAAGCGTTCAGCAGGTAGTCGCGTCGGGGATCGTCGTTGATCACCAGTGATCACCATTGATCGCCGAGTCCCTGGCACGCAGATTATCGCGGCTGCGGCTCACGCAGAAATATTCCCAAAAAGAAACACTTTTTCCCATCAGGATTATTGCCATCTGATTTGAAACCCGTTCAAGTGTCCTCAATGATCGGGGATTCGGTCAGGGCGCACAGACCCTCACCATCCTGTGCCGGTTGCTGAGAAGGGTCACGAAAAGGGGATCGCATGCGGTATTCAGGGTTTCGTGTCATCAAGGAGGCATTGACGGGTCACACGGGCTGGCGGCCTGCATGGCGCGACGCCGCCCCCCGGTCACAGTATGATATCGTGATCATCGGCGGCGGCGGGCATGGCCTGGCCACGGCGCATTACCTTGCCAAAGAATTCGGCCAGGCCCGCATTGCAGTGCTGGAGAAGGGCTGGATCGGCGGTGGCAACGTTGGCCGAAATACAACGATCATCCGCTCCAATTACCTGCTGGACGGCAATGAACCGTTCTACGAATTTTCGCTGAAGCTGTGGGAGGGGCTGGAACAGGACCTCAACTACAATGCGATGGTCAGCCAGCGCGGGATCCTGAACCTGATCCATTCCGACGGCCAGCGCGATGCGTTCACCCGGCGCGGCAATGCCATGATCCTGAACGGGGCCGACGCCGATATGCTGAGCGTGGCGGAGATCAAGAAACGCTATCCTTTCCTCAACACCGGTGATGCGCGCTTTCCGATCAAGGGCGGCCTGGCGCAGCATCGCGGCGGCACCGTACGCCATGACGCGGTGGCCTGGGGATACGCGCGCAGTGCCGACAGCCGGGGCGTCGACATCATCCAAAACTGCGAAGTCACAGGGTTTCGCATCGAAGGCGGGGTCTGCAAGGGCGTCGAGACCACCCGGGGATATATCGCAGCCTCCAAGGTCGGCTGTGCCGTCGCCGGGAATTCCAGCCGCCTGATGAGCCTGGCAAACATGCGCCTGCCCATCGAAAGCCATGTGTTGCAGGCCTTTGTGTCCGAAGGGCTGAAACCCATCCTTCCCGGCGTCATCACCTTCGGCGCGGGGCATTTCTATTGCAGCCAGTCCGACAAAGGCGGGCTGGTGTTTGGTGGCGATATCGACGGATATAATTCCTATGCGCAACGGGGAAACCTGCCGGTTGTGGAGGACGTCTGTGAAGGGGCGATGGCGATTTTCCCGATGCTCGGACGCGCCCGTCTGTTGCGCATGTGGGGGGGGATCATGGACATGTCGATGGACGGCTCTCCGATCATCGACCGGACCCATATCGAGGGTCTCTACTTCAACGGAGGGTGGTGTTACGGCGGGTTCAAGGCGACCCCCGCAAGCGGATTTGCCTTTGCCCATCTGCTGGCTACGGACACCCCCCACCCCACCGCAACCGCCTATCGGTTCGACCGGTTCCGAACGGGCCGCATGATCGATGAAAAAGGGATGGGCAATCAGCCCAATTTGCACTGATGATCATTGACCACCCGCTGCTCGGGCCGCGTGACAGTTCCGAATTCACCTATATGGGGGATGCCGCTTTGATCGACCGCCCCGATCCTGAGGCCGAAGATGCGGCGCAGGCGTTTTATGAGTATGCCTATCTGCGCGACAACCCGGCCGGCTGGCACCGGGAACTGTGGTTTCACGAGGCCGGAGACCGCTCCTGGCTGGTGGTCACGCGAAACACGCTGACCCATGAAATCTCCAATGTGGAACTTGCCCGCGACGTGGCCCGCAGTCGGGGACGATCAGCATGAGGATGAAAACCGCGGCGCAGAAAAACCGGCTTCAAGGTGGTCAGATTGATCGGGAGACGGAGCTGACCTTCACCTTTGACGGCAAACGCTATCGTGGCCATGGCGGCGACACGCTGGCCTCTGCGCTGCTGGCCAATGGGGTGCGTCTGATGGGGCGCAGCTTCAAATACCACCGCCCCCGCGGGCCGGTTTCGGCCGGATCCGAAGAACCCAATGCGCTGGTAGAGCTGCGCAGCGGTGACCGTCAGGAGCCGAACACACGCGCCACCACTGCGGAGCTGTTCGACGGGTTGCAGGCAAGGAGCCAGAACCGCCTGGGGTCACTGTCATTCGACCTTTTGGCGGTGAATGACCGATTGTCCAATTTCCTCACGGCCGGGTTCTACTACAAGACGTTCATGTGGCCGAAAGCGTTCTGGGAGAAACTGTATGAACCTGTGATCCGCCGCGCGGCCGGGCTCGGGTCCCTGTCCCTCCGGGAGGATCCGGATGTCTATGACAAGGGGTTCCTCCATTGTGATCTGTTGGTGATCGGCGCGGGTCCGGCCGGATTGATGGCGGCGCTGACGGCGGCCCGAAGCGGCGTGGATGTGATCCTTGCCGATGAGGATTTTCGCATGGGCGGCCGCCTGAACGCGGAGACCCTGACCATCGACGCGGCCCCCGCCGCGGATTGGGCCGCCCGCACGGTCGCGGAACTGGCGGATCTGCCCAACGTGCGCCTGATGCCGCGTACCACGGTGATCGGTGCGTTTGACCATGGAATCTACGGAGCCGTGGAGCGGGTCAGCGATCATCTGGCGGCTCCGCAACCGGACAAGCCGCGCCAGATCCTGTGGCGCATCTACACCCGGCGCACGGTTCTGGCAGCCGGTGCGATCGAGCGCCCGATTGCGTTTCAAAACAATGATCGCCCCGGCATCATGACCGCCAGCGCGTTGCGCACCTATGCGAACCGCTATGGCGTCGCCGTCGACAGGCGGGCCATGATCTTCACCAACAATGACGATGGCCACCGCACCGCTGCCGATCTGCAGGCCAAGGGCATCAAGGTCATCGTTGCGGACGTGCGCCCCGAGACGCCGCGCGCACTGGACTACGAAGTGCTCGCGGGGGCTCAGGTCACCGATACCATGGGGCGGCTGGGGTTGACGTTTGTAAAGTTGCAGCTCGCCGATGGCAGCGAACGTATGGTCGAATGCGGTGCACTCGGCGTATCCGGCGGCTGGAACCCCAACGTCCATATGACCTGCCATCACCGGGGGCGGCCACAGTGGAATGAGCGTCTCGCGGCCTTCGTCCCGGACAGCCGGCCCGGCGGCCTGCCCGAAGGCATGACCGTTGCCGGGGCCGCGAACGGAGATTTTTCGACCGCTGCGGCGCTGGAGGGCGGCGCCAGAGCGGCGCGGGCCGTGCTGGATCTGCGAGGCGCCCTGCCGGAGATCCCGAAGGCCGAGGACAGGCCGGTGCGCCTTCAGCCGTTCTGGCAGGTCAAAGGGGCCGGTCGCGCCTGGATTGACCAGCAGAACGACGTGACCGTCAAGGACGTGACCCTCAGCCACCAGGAGGGGTTCAGATCCGTGGAACACCTCAAACGCTACACCACCCTTGGGATGGCAACCGACCAGGGCAAGACCGCGAATATCGGCGGGCTTGCAATCATGGCGGAGCTTGCGGGAAAATCCATCCCGGAGGTCGGCACCACCATTTTCCGCCCCCCCTACACCCCGGTGGCCATCGGCGTCCTGGGCGGGCGACATCGCGGGCAACAGTTTCACCCCAAACGGCTGACCCCTTCGCATGCCTGGGCGCAGGAACAGGGCGCGGTCTTCGTTGAGGTCGGCAATTGGCTGCGGGCCCAATGGTTCCCCCGCACAGGCGAGACCACATGGCGCGAAAGCGTCGACCGCGAAGTCTTGGCAACGCGCGGTTCTGTCGGGGTCTGTGATGTCACCACGCTGGGAAAGGTCGATGTCCAGGGGGCAGATGCGGCCGAGTTCCTCAACCGGATCTACTGCAACGGGTTTGCCAAGCTGCCCGTGGGCAAGACCCGCTATGGTCTGATGCTGCGCGAAGACGGTATCGCGATGGATGATGGCACCGCCGCGCGGCTTGCGGAGGATCATTTTGTCGTCACCACGACCACCGCCAATGCTCTGTCTGTGTACCGGCATATGGAATTCGTGCGCCAATGCCTTGTGCCCGATATGGATGTGCAGCTGATCTCGACGACCGAGGCCTGGGCACAATTCGCCGTGGCGGGACCGAAGGCGCGCCGCGTGCTGGAAAAAATCGTCGATCAGGACATCAGCAACGACGCTTTTCCCTTTATGGCCTGTGCCAACGTCACCGTCTGCGGCGGTCTGCGCGCCCGCCTGTTCCGCATTTCCTTCAGCGGCGAGCTCGCCTATGAGATCGCGGTACCGACGGCCTATGGCGATGCGTTGATACGCCGGATCATGGCCGCCGGCGCGGAGTTCGGGATCACCCCCTATGGCACCGAAGCGCTCGGTGTGATGCGGATCGAAAAGGGCCACGCCGCGGGCAACGAACTGAACGGAACGACAACGGCACTGAACCTCGGGATGGCGCGGATGGTCAGTACCAAGAAGGACAGCATCGGCGCGGTATTGTCCCGCCGGGAGGGATTGAACGATCCGGGCGGCCTGCGTCAGGTCGGGATCAGACCCGCCGACCGTGCCGATCAGATCCCAGCCGGGGCGCATCTGATGGCCGCAACCGGCCCGGTGGACGCGGCTCATGACCAGGGCTACGTCTCCTCGGCCTGTTATTCGCCGACATTGGGCCATCACATCGCGCTGGCCTTCCTCAAAAACGGGGCGAACCGGCTGGGAGAGACCCTGCGTGTGGTCAGCCCGTTGACCGGCGTCGAACTGGCCGTGGAGGTCTGCAGCCCCCATTTTGTAGACCCCGAGGGAGACCGGCTTCGTGCATGATTTGACCCCCACCCCTGCGCTTGGCGTCGAGGCGCGGACCATCGGCTCCGTGACGATCACAGAGAATTCCGGCGTCGCTTTGGCCTCTGTTGCCGCCAGAAGAGGAGAATCCGACGTCTGCGCCAACGGCTTGAAGGCGCTTCTTGGTGCAGTGCCCGAGGTTGGGCGGGCGGTTCTGCATGATCCGGAAGCGGGTTTCTGGATGGGCCCGGATCAATGGATGATCGGCGCCCCCATGGCGACCCACGAAGATCTGGCTGATCAGCTGAAGGTCCGGTTCGGCACGGCGGCCTCCGTCACCGAGCAATCCGGCGCTTGGGTGGTCTTTGATGTGACCGGGGACAGCATGCCCGACCTGTGTGAGCTGCTGTGCAATATTGCGATCCGCAAAATGAAGGCGGGCGACGTGCAGCGCACGGTGATCCACCAGCTCGGCTGCTTTGTCATCCGCCGTGCATCCGATGACCATATCCGAATCCTTGGCCCGCGCGCCGCGGCGGGCTCTCTGCACCACGCCCTGGTCACCGCAGCCAAATCCATTGCCCAGGCCCCGGGGACGGCCGAGGGGCGGCCGGTCGCGTGACGCGGGCGATCGCGCAAACCGAGCCCGGGCGACCGCGCCCGGCTATGGGCTCAAAGGATCAGTTTCTGCGTCCCTTTTGAGGTTCCCATGCTAGACTCTCGTGATCTCCCACGGGATATGGTCAACCGACCGCTGCAAAGCGAACCCCGAACGCCCCGAACACATTGAGGATCCTGATCATCGTGAAGACCCGCACACCGGCCGCCACCCTTTTTTCCCAAGATCCACACAGCGTCCGTGAGCTGCGCGAAAAAGTTCTGGAGGTTGCGATCGGACGCGAGGTGCGGGCCCATCGTCGCAAGCAAAACATCACCGTGGCGGAGCTTTCGGAGGCGACAGGTCTGTCAATCGGAATGCTGTCCAAGATCGAAAATGGCAATACCTCGCCCTCCTTGACCACCCTGCAAACTCTGGCCAATGCCCTGTCGGTCCCGATCACCACCTTCTTTCGCGGTTTCGAGGAAGGCCGCTCCGCGGTTCACACAAAGGCCGGCGAAGGGGTTGAATTGAAACGCGAAGGCACGCGCGCCAATCACCAATACAACCTTCTGGGCCACATCGGCGCAAACGCCAGCGGCGTCATCGTTGAACCCTATATGATCACGCTCAATGAAGAATCCGACGTCTTTCCCACGTTCCAGCATGGCGGGATTGAGACGATCTATATGCTCGAAGGCGAAGTCAATTACCGTCACGGCGACAACGTATATCCCCTCAAGCCCGGCGATACGCTGTTCTTTGACGCCGACGCGCCGCATGGCCCGGAGGAATTGGTGAAATTGCCGTCGCGCTATCTTTCGATCATCAGCTACCCGCAAAAAACCTGACCCCCTTTTCAGAATTTCAGTGAGGCCCCCGATCAAAGTCGGGCAAGAGCCCCGCAGGATTGCTGGGGCTTGCGGACCTACCGGCGGTCGGGAACGGTGCCGGGCGCAGGTCCATGGGGTTGTTCGCTTGCAGATTGCCGGCCCGCTCCGGGGGCATCCTTGGCGCGGCAGGAAATCGCGTCGCGGGATGTTGCTTGTGATCGCCCTCTGTTCCTGTGGGCCAACCTCACAAAGGCACAACGGCATTTACTCGGCCTGTTTTTTGGCACGTCCTGCTTTTTGTCACTCTGAATTATTGCCTCTTGTGAAAATTTGTTTCCCTACAGTTGATCACCTGAAGGCAGGGTGATAGCGTCGGAATCGACGCAGCTGCGACGCGCAGGGCAATGAATGAGGACAAGGAAATGTGTGGGATTGTCGGGTTATTCCTGAAAGACAGAACGCTTGAACCCCAGCTGGGCTCGATGCTGACGAAGATGCTCGTCACCATGACCGACCGGGGGCCAGACAGCGCAGGGATTGCGATTTATTCAACAGATTCAATGGATAAATCGAAAATAGTTGTACAATCCGATGACCCCGAGACCGATTTTGAGCAGCTTGATCTTGCCGTGAGCAAGGCCATCGATGCCCCGGTGTCGATGACGATTGCCAGCACGCATGCCGTTTTGACCATGCCCAATGGTCTCATCGAAAAGGCGCGCGCCGCGATTGCGGAACTCAGACCTGCGCTGCGGATCATGAGCCGGGGCACCGCGCTCGAGATCTACAAGGAGGTGGGACTGCCCAAAGATGTAGCGGATCGATTTGAAATTGGGCAGATGTCAGGCACCCACGGCATCGGCCACACCCGGATGGCCACGGAATCAGCCGTCACGACGATGGGGGCGCATCCGTTCAATACGGGCGACGACCAATGCCTCGTGCACAACGGCTCCCTGTCGAACCACAACAGCCTTCGCCGCAAATTGCGCCGTGAAGGCATCCACATCGAAACAGAGAACGATACCGAGGTCGGGGCCGCCTATCTGACCTGGCAGATGCAAAAGGGCGCGTCGCTCGGCGAAGCCCTGGAACGCAGCCTCGATGATCTGGACGGGTTCTTCACCTTCGTGGTGGGCACCAAGGACGGCTTTGGCGTCGTGCGTGACCCGATCGCCTGCAAACCGGCTGTCATGGCCGAAACCGATCAATACGTCGCGTTCGGATCCGAATACCGCGCCCTGGTTGACCTGCCCGGCATCGAAGAGGCCCGCGTCTGGGAGCCAGAGCCTGCGACCGTCTACTTCTGGAGCCACACCGACCAGCCCACACATGAGAAAGCCGCTTAAAATGCAGACATTGGATATGGCGGAAGTCGCCCTGCGTGAGATGAATGCGACCCTGCACGCGCAGGCAGAAGCGACCAATCAGACCGCCTGGGAAATCCTGAACCCCAAAGGCGCGCACGCAATCGCCTGCGGCCTGGATGCACCGATCGAGGTCACCGTCAAAGGGTCGACCGGATACTATTGCGGCGGCATGAACAAGCAGGCGACGATCCACATCAAAGGCTCGGCCGGTCCCGGGGTCGCCGAAAACATGATGAGCGGCACCGTGGTCATTGAAGGCGACGCCAGCCAATACGCCGGCGCCACCGGACATGGCGGATTGCTTGTCATCAAGGGCAATGCCTCGTCGCGTTGCGGTATTTCCATGAAGGGGATCGACATCGTGGTGCATGGCAACATCGGACATATGTCGGCCTTCATGGCGCAATCCGGCAATCTCGTGGTCTGCGGTGATGCCGGCGAGGCGCTGGGCGACAGTCTCTACGAGGCCCGGCTGTTCGTGCGCGGCTCCGTCAAATCACTTGGGGCGGATTGCATCGAAAAGGAAATGAGGCCCGAACATCTGGAGCTTCTTGCCGATCTTCTGGACCGGGCGGGCGCGACGGCCAGACCCGAGGAGTTCAGACGCTACGGGTCTGCGCGCGAACTCTACACCTTCAAAATCGATAACGCATACTGAGGACCAGCCATGACAGATACCCGCAATGGCGCGCCTCGCACGGCGCCGATCCAATCCGCAACCTTTTCAAACCCGGTCAACGCCGAAATCCGCCGGGCGGCGGCAACCGGCATCTATGATATTCGCGGCGGTGGCGCCAAACGAAAGGTTCCGCATTTCGACGACTTGCTGTTTCTCGGGGCCTCCATGTCCCGCTACCCGCTCGAGGGGTATCGCGAGAAATGCGAAACCTCGGTGACGCTCGGCACCCGCTTCGCAAAGACCCCGATCCAGTTGGATATTCCGGTGACCATCGCGGGAATGTCATTCGGCTCCCTCTCTGCTCCGGCAAAAGAAGCCCTGGGACGCGGCGCCACGCTGGCGGGGACGTCAACCACCACCGGCGACGGTGGCATGACAAAGGAGGAACGTGGTCATTCAAACAAGCTGGTCTATCAATATCTGCCATCGCGCTACGGGATGAACCCCGACGATCTGCGCCGCGCCGATGCAATTGAAATCGTCGTTGGCCAAGGTGCAAAGCCGGGCGGCGGCGGAATGTTGCTGGGCCAGAAGATCAGCGACAGGGTTGCCGAAATGCGCAACCTTCCCAAAGGCATCGACCAGCGCTCCGCCTGTCGCCACCCGGATTGGACCGGGCCGGATGACCTTGAGATCAAGATCCTGGAATTGCGTGAGATCACCGGCTGGAAGGTGCCGATCTATGTCAAGGTCGGCGGCGCCCGTCCCTATTTTGACACCACGCTTGCGGTCAAGGCGGGCGCTGACGTGGTTGTTCTGGACGGGATGCAGGGCGGCACTGCGGCGACGCAGGATGTGTTCATAGAACACGTCGGCCAACCGATCCTCGCCTGCATCGGTGAAGCTGTTCGGGCGCTGCAGGACCTCGGCCTGCATCGTGAGGTTCAGCTGGTGGTGTCGGGCGGTATCCGCAGCGGTGCCGATGTGGCTAAGGCCATGGCGCTTGGCGCCGACGCAGTGTCGATCGGGACCGCGGCGCTGATTGCGCTTGGGGACAACGATCCCAGATGGGAAGCTGACTACAATGCCCTCGGCACGACCGCGGGCGCCTATGACGACTGGCACGAAGGCAGGGATCCGGCCGGGATCACTACGCAAGACCCTGATTTGATGAAACGATTTGACCCTGTCGAAGGCGGGCGACGATTGAACAACTATCTGCGCGTCATGACCCTGGAAGCGCAGACGATCGCGCGGGCCTGTGGCAAGAACCATCTGCACAACCTCGAACCGGAGGACCTTTGTGCGCTGACGATGGAGGCTGCTGCAATGGCGAAAATCCCCCTCGCCGGGACCGATTGGTATCCGGGCAAACCCGGCACCTCCTACTGACCCCAAAAAACGAGGGCGCGGCCAGCTGGCACGCGCCCCTTTCTTTCCACCACAGGGACCCACCCAATGACCAAAGATCTTGCCCAATTCGCCGCAGACAACGGCGTCAAATACTTCATGATCAGCTTCACCGACCTGTTCGGCGGCCAACGTGCCAAACTTGTCCCCGCGCGCGCCATCGCCGAGATGCAGCAAGACGGCGCGGGCTTTGCCGGTTTTGCCACCTGGCTCGACCTGACGCCGGCCCATCCCGATATGCTTGCAGTGCCGGACCCCGACGCCGTGATCATTTTGCCCTGGAACCGCGAGATCGCCTGGGTGCCTGCCGATTGCATCATGGAGGGCACCCCCGTCGCACAGGCGCCGCGCAATGTCCTGCGCCGCATGACCGAGGATGCCGCCCGCGAAGGACTGCGCGTCAAAACCGGTATCGAGGCAGAGTTCTTCTTGCTGACCCCGGATGGCGAACAGATCAGCGACCCCTACGATACGGCCGTCAAACCCTGCTACGACCAGCAGGCGTTCATGCGTCGCCTGGATGTGATCCGCGAGATCAGCGACCACATGCTTGAGCTGGGCTGGAACCCCTACCAGAACGACCACGAGGATGCCAACGGCCAGTGGGAAATGAACTGGGATTTTGATGATGCCCTGGCCACTGCAGACAAGCACAGTTTCTTCAAGTTCATGGTCAAGACCGTCGCTGAAAAGCACGGCTACCGCGCCACATTCATGCCCAAGCCCGTCGAGGGGCTGACGGGCAACGGCTGTCACGCCCATGTATCGGTCTGGGATCTGGAGGGCCGCACCAATGTCTTTGCGATGGCGCCCAACGACAGCAGCCAGACGGCCGAGCTTGGCCTGTCCGAGGAGGGGCGCAACTTCCTCGGCGGGATCATGAAACACGCAAGCGCGCTGCCCGCGATCACCAATCCGACGGTGAACAGCTACAAGCGCATCAATGCGCCACGCACCGTCTCTGGTGCGACCTGGGCGCCGAACACGGTCACCTGGACCGGCAACAACCGCACCCATATGGTCCGCGTGCCCGGCCCCGGGAGGTTCGAATTGCGTCTGCCCGACGGCGCGGCGAACCCCTATCTGCTGCAGGCAGTCATCATCGCAGCCGGCCTGTCCGGGCTGAGGTCAAAGGCCGACCCCGGAAAACGTCACGACATCGATATGTATGCGGAGGGTCACAAGGTGCGCGGCGCACCCAAACTGCCGCTCAATATGCTGGATGCCTTGCGTGAGTTTGACAAGGACAAGGGCCTGAAGGCCGCCATCGGGGAAGAGTTCTCGCGGTCGTTCATCAAGATGAAGATGGAGGAATGGAACAGCTATGTCAGCCATTTCAGCCAATGGGAAAAAGAAACCACACTGGATATTTGATCCCAGTCGAGCGGACGTGGCGAGGGCTGCGGACGACGCGACGCGCTGGCCGCCTGTCGGAGCCGGTGTCACCCTTGGGGCGGCACCGCGCAGGGTGCGCTGCGAGCGGCAGCGCGGACAGGTGCGCTTCGAGCGGCACCACGCACACGCGCGCTGCGGCGGCTTCGGGCGATCCGTCTCGCGCCTGCTTTGGCTGCACGCCCCCAAATCCCAGGGCCAGATCTTGCCGCAAACAGACTACAACAAGACGCATCGGCCTGCGCCGCCCCTCCCAAAACACGCCACTGTCAGGCAAGGAGAAATTCAGGAAACGTTACCGTGTCACATGCTTGGCTGCTCAGATTTCATTCCCCCGTCAGAAACATCATTGGCTTGTGGTAATGGCTGAGATGCACCCGGGCATTGTTTTTCACAGGGGGTTCACGGGGGGGTCACAGGGGGGTCTCAGAGGTTTCTCAGGACCGAACGCATTGCCTGTCCTGACGCAGGTCCTGCCCGGTCCACCGCTCCTGCCCGAACGGGCGCGGATCGCGCATGCCCCCGCGCCAGAAGAAGGGGAGCATGACATTGCACGGCAACGGGTATAAATCGACCACAAGCGGCGCCGTGGCCCAAGAGCTCTCGCCATGGAAAGATGCAGGTGATGACAGTCGGGAGACCCACCCACAAAACTGAACAGATCTCTTCAACACTCCGAAACCAGACCTGGCTCTGCGCAGTCTCCGTGGGGTCAGGTAAACCGGTGGGCGCGACTGCAGGCTGAGTATTGGCTACGGTCCGTCTGCATAACTCCTTCAAAACGGGCACATATTGCCGCATATTTTCCGACAGGACCCCAACCATGAGCACCTACGCCCTCACAGTGACTTGCCGATCCACGCGTGGAATCGTTGCTGCCATCGCGACATTCCTGGCCGAGAACGAGTGCAACATCACCGACAGCGCCCAGTTCGACGACAAGGAGACCGGCAATTTCTTTATGCGGGTCAGCTTCGAAAGCACGGCCAGCGTTGACCTCGCCAGACTGAGCGAAGGCTTCGCACAGGCCGCTGATCCGTTTGACATGAACTATGAATTCCACGATGAGACCGTCAAAATGAAGGTTGTCATCATGGTGTCGCGGTTCGGACATTGCTTGAACGACCTGCTCTATCGCTGGCGTATTGGCGCACTGCCGATTGACATCGTCGCGGTGATTTCAAACCATATGGAATACCAGAAAGTGGTCGTGAACCACGATATCCCCTTCCATTGCATCAAGGTGACGCCGGAAAACAAACCGGATGCCGAGGCGCGGATCATGTCCGTCATAGAAGACACCGGTGCCGAGCTGATCGTGCTCGCGCGCTATATGCAAATCCTGTCGGATGAGATGTGCCAGAAGATGTCGGGCCGGATCATCAACATCCACCATTCGTTCCTGCCAAGTTTCAAGGGCGCGAACCCGTATAAACAAGCCTTTCAACGGGGGGTGAAACTGATCGGTGCGACGTCCCATTACGTCACCGCCGATCTCGACGAGGGGCCGATCATCGAACAGGATATCGTCCGGGTCACCCATGCCCAGTCGCCCAACGATTATGTCTCGCTCGGGCGGGATGTGGAAAGCCAGGTTCTGGCGCGCGCCATTCATGCCCATATTCACCGCCGGGTGTTTTTGAACGGCAACAAGACGGTCGTTTTCCCGGCCTCGCCCGGCTCCTACGCATCTGAACGGATGGGCTAAAGGGCCGACCCGTCCGCGGTCACGATTGCGGACGGGCCAAAATCTCACCGGCGGATCGGCCTACGCCTGCGGGATTTCGCGCGTCTGCTACACCATCCAGCTGGTTCAATAGACATCGCGCTGATAGCGACCTGCCTTGCCCAGCTCCGCCAGATAGGCTTTGGCCTCGTCCTCGCTCAGGCCTCCGAACTGTGCGATCACCTCACAGATGGTGCGGTCCACATCGGCCGCCATGCGGGTGGCATCCCCACAGACAAAAATGGCAGCCCCTTTGGTCAGCCAATCATAGAATTCGGCTCCGTCCTGGCGGATCAGATCCTGCACATAGACCTTCTGTGCCGTGTCCCGCGACCATGCCAGCGAGGTTCGGGTCAAAACGCCGGCGGCCTCCCATGCGACGATCTCGGACTGGTATAAAAAGTCGCTCTCCTGATGCTGATCGCCAAAAAACAACCAATTCGGCCCCTCGGCCCGGCAGGCTGCACGCTCTTCGAGAAAGGCCCGGAACGGAGCGATTCCGGTGCCGGGACCGATCATGATGACCGGAGTTGCGGGATCTGCAGGCAAATGGAAATGCGCGGATTTCTGGATATAGACGCCGACCTGCCCGCCGGGCTGCAAGCGCTGTCCCAGATAGGTCGAGGCCACGCCCTTGCGTCTGGTCCGCAACTCATAGTGGACCTCCCCCACCGTCAGATGCACCTCGCCGGGGTGCGCCTTGGGACTGGAAGCAATGGAATAGAGCCGGGGCTGCAGAGGCCGCAATCCGTCAACAAGCTCTTGTGGGCCCAGCGCCAGCGGCGTGCATTCAATCACATCAATGATCTGTGCATCCTCTGTCGGTTTTTCGACCTTCCAAAGCGTCAGCGCCGCCGGGGTCACTGTCGTCAGGTCGAGACGGTTCAGCAGCGCCGCCCGCAACGAGGTGGGTACGTCTTTCAGCATCACCGTTTCGGCGCCGCTGGCACCGATGGCCTGCAGGATATGCGAGACTTCGACCGGACAATTCGTCGGCCAAAGCCCCAGCGCATCGCCCACCTGATAGTCCATATCAGCGCCACCGCCGGCGAGGCTGATTTCAATATGGTTCACGGTTTTCGCAGAGCCCGCACCGCTCAATTTCTCGACATGCATCAACGTGCCGGCAAAGGGGCGGTTTTTGTCAAACAGCGGCCCTGCCGCCTCGGGTTCGGCGGCCTGGCTGGCGCCCGCAGCCTCCGCAAACGCCGGGCTGGCGAAGACGGCAGACTTCCACTCCGCATAGGCGTCCTCATAGGCCACATCACAGGCCACCAGATCATGCACCCGGGTCGCCCCGAGGGCGGCCAGCCGCGCGTCCAGCTCCCGCGCGGCCTGGTTGAAACCGGCGTAGCTGGTATCGCCAAGACCACAGACCGCGAAGTTGAGCGATGCCGGCAATGCCGGTGCATCCTCGGCCATCAGGGCCGCGTGGAACTGCACGGCGTTGTCGGCAGGTTCCCCCTCGCCAAAGGTCGCGGCGATAATGGTCAGATGTTGGAGCCCCGCTAATTCGGCCACATCGAAATCATCCAGCGCCGCAACCTTGGCATCAAAGCCCTTGGTTTTGGCGAATTTGCGCAGGTCCTTGGACAGGCTTTCACAGGTTCCGGATTGCGATCCGAAGAGGATTGTCATGGTCGTGGCGGGTGCATCGGTGCCGGGGTCTTTTGTGTTCTCCGCCGCCATTGCGATCGCCTGCAGGCCCGACAACAATCCGTTGAGCCAGTTGCGTTGATCCCGGTCAAACGGGGCATCCTCGGCAATCAGCCCGGTCGAGCGTGTGGCCTCTGTCCGGCCGATTGCATCGGCAAGGGCAGTCGTGATGGTCCGGTCTTGCTTCGTCATGAGTGGGATCCAATTATGCAGAACACTGGACGAGGGCGGGCAAGGCCTCATCCGGTTGGCGTCGTGAAAAGGCGAGGAAGGTTTCATTGCCATCGCGCTTGTGCAGATAGTTGGCCACGAGCGTCTCAAGCACGGAACAGACGTCGCGGGCAGCGACCGGCCCGCAGAGCGGGCGCGCCAGACCACGGTCGCTGTCATTCCCACCGCCGAGGACAATGTGATAGCCTTCGGTGTTGTCTTCTGCCGTGGTGCCCATCAGCCCGATGTCACCGATGTAATGCTGCGCACAGGAGTTGGGACAGCCCGTCAGGTGGATGTTGATCGGGCTGTCGAGGCTGAATTTATCCTCCAGATGGCGCACGATCCGGGTCGCGTCTTGCTTGGTGTAGGCAAGCGCCAGCTTACAGCCCGCTTTGCCGGTACAGGCCACGGCACCTGCGGCAAAGGATGTCGCGCTGTGGCCGAGCCCCACCTCTGCGAGACTGTCAGTCGCCTGTTGCAGATCCCCATCGCTGATATGGGGGATGAGCGTGTTTTGCCAAACGGTCAGCCGGACGTCATTCTTGCCATAGCGCTGTGCCACCTCGCCGATGCGCCGCATCTGTGCGCTGGACAGATGGCCGACCTCCTGTGCAATGCCGATATAGTTGAGCCCCTCGCCCGCCTGGGGATGGATGCCGATATGGCCCGTCCGGTCTATCGGCCCACGTGGCGCGTCATGCTCTGCGGATTGGTGGATCAGCCGCACCTCGGGCGCGATGTCGGCCAGGGCCTCCTCGGTGCGGGCGATGAACCAGTCAAACCCCTCGCGGTCCAGAAGATATTTCAAACGCGCCCGTTTGCGATTGGTGCGGTCCCCATGTTCGACAAAGACACGCAACATGGCGTGGCCAACGTTTACTGCATCTTTCGGCTGGCACAGCACACCGGTGTCGCGGGCAAAGTCCTTGTGGCCCGTGATGCCCCCCAGCAGGATGCGGCAATATACCCCCGGCTCGATGCCGCCTGTCACCTGCACCGCCTGGAATGAAATGTCATTCGTATCGCTGACGCAGGACAAGATGCCACCGTTGTCAAAAGAGATGTTGAACTTGCGAGGAATCGCCTGCAGTTCCCGCGTGGCCTTGATGCGCTGCGCAAGGCGCACGGCGCAGGGCAGCAAGTCGATCAGCTCCTGACGGTCGAAACCGGCGGTCGGCGATGCGGTCAGATTGCGGGCACTGTCAGCGCCGGTGCCATGGCAGGACAGCCCGGCATCGCGGAGCGCAAAGAAGACATTTAAAACGTCGCCCGGCGCGATTTCGCGCAGCTGCAGGTTTCCACGGGTGGTCACATGCGCGTAGCCACCGGCATAGGTGTCTGCGACATTTGCCAGCGCGATCATCTGATCTCCCCGCAGCAGACAGCCCGGCAGACGCATCCGGATCATATAGCCCGGGCTGTTGGGTTCCACATTGAAAAACCCGAGGTGGCGCAGCAGGAATTGATCCAGCCCGGTCGCCATCTCCCCTGCATCTGTCCACGCCTCAAGGCGGGACCACATGTCCAGCGGATGCAGCTCGAGTTTCTTCAGCTCTTCTTTGCACAGCTCATCAACCGGAGTCCCGTAGACATGCGCAGCTTCGGGCTCTGCCGTGTGCGGGCTGCCCCCGAACAGGCGCTCCAGCCCAAGTTGGGCCAGCGCTTCGACGAGGTAGTTTTGTTGCTCTTGCGAAAAACCTGATGTTTGGTGCGACATGCGTTGACGATCCTTTTAGCTCACGCGCATGAGCAATGAGGAAGACCCCTGCCTCTGCGAACAGCTTCAAATTAATCTGGGATATTGTGTCGACATCGTTGCCAAAACACGTTCGTCGCGGCCGCGTTGCCTGTCGACGATTGATGCTCACAGGTGTTTCACTGTGCAGGTTCATGGATGTAAATTCCCGCACCAGTGTCAAGCGCTCCGGCTTTCAAGGCGCGACCAGTTTCCGTCACGTTCGGCGACGGGCTATTTTTTGGGCTAATTTGCACAAGCTGCCCCGCGAACTGCCTGCATTCTGCGCGGCCAAAGAAAACGCGGCAGATATTTGAAAATTTCAGAAGACATCTCTTGAAAGACCGCGCGTCATGCCAATGCTCAACTCAAGATGACTGCGGGGTCTACAACGGCGTAGACAAACGAGCCCCGATCGAACTGCCAGCAACGTGGCTGTCTCAACTCACCAAATTAAAAAAACACGACCGCTTGAATGGTCCGTGACCGATGGCCCCGACCGCCACAGGTCGCGCCATAGTTATAGCTGTTGTTTTGAATTCCAACCCCCAGAAAGGTGCTTGAAATGTCATACGTAGCCCCCGCTGAATTTGCGTCAAAAATGATTGACGCAGGTGAGGCCAAAGTTTTCATGTCCACAAAGGATACGCTCATCCGAGCATTCATGGCCGGCGCCATATTGGCGCTTGCGGCGGCCTTTGCGGTCACGATTGCGGTGAATACCGGCAACTTCCTCGTCGGTGCATTGTTGTTTCCGGTCGGGTTTTGTACGCTCTATCTTCTGGGATTTGACCTGCTGACCGGTGTTTTCACGCTGTGCCCGCTCGCCCTGCTGGACAAGCGTCCAGGTGTCACGGTCAAGAGTGTCTTGCGCAACTGGGGCCTTGTGTTCTGCGGTAATTTTGCAGGTGCCTTTACCGTCGCGATCTTTATGGCAATCATCTTTACCACCGGATTTTCGCATGAACCCAATGCGGTTGGCCAGAGGATCGGGTTGATCGGCGAGGCCCGGACCGTAGGCTACAAAGAGGCCGGCGCCTCCGGCATGCTGACCTTGTTTATCCGCGCAGTGATGTGCAACTGGATGGTGTCGACAGGCGTCGTGGCTGCGATGATGTCAACATCGGTCTCGGGCAAGGTCATCGCCATGTGGATGCCAATCCTGATCTTCTTCTATCTCGGGTTTGAGCACTCCATCGTGAACATGTTCCTGTTCCCATCGGGCCTGCTGCTGGGCGGCGACTTCACAGTCGGCGACTATCTGCTGTGGAACGAAATCCCGACTGTCATCGGCAACCTCGTGGGCGGGCTGACCTTTGTTGGGGCGACGATCTATTCAACGCATTACAAGACATCACCTGCGATCAACACGCCCGCTTCGGCCGCGACCGCCGAAGCGACCGCGGCAGAGTAACGAACTGGCCCCGGTGCCCCATCCCAGAGCACCGGGGCGGTTCAGGACCTCATGTCAAAAGATCTGAATCCCCCCCCAACCCTTGCGATCAGCCTAGGCCAATGGTCCAGCGCCGGTCGCAAGCCCGACAACAAGGATTTCCACGGCGCAATTGTGCCGACCGGAGAAACCTTGGCGCTCAAAGGGATCACGGTCGCGATTGCGGACGGGATCAGCAGCAGCAGCAAAGGACGCGACGCGGCCGAGATCGCCGTGAAGGGCCTGCTGACCGATTATTACAGCACATCGGACGCCGCCACGGTCAAACCGGCCGCATCCTGCGTCATCGCAGCCACGAATGGGTGGCTCCATAGCAAGAACCGCGCCGCCCATATCGAGGATATCGACCACGGTTGGGTCACCACATTGTCAGCACTGATCCTCAAGGGAGGCAACGCCCATATCTTTCACGTCGGAGACAGCCGCATCTGGCGCCTGTCGGGCCGCAGCCTGGAGCAGCTGACACAGGATCACACCGTCAGCACCGGCTCGGGCGGCCATATCCTGAGCCGCGCCATGGGGGCAGGCGCGCGTGTCGAGATCGATTACGTCAGAGCGCCGCTGGCCGTCGGGGACGTGTTTGTGCTGACCACCGACGGCGTCCACGAGACCATATCGGGGCCGGATGTTGCCGAGGCATTGCACAGCGCAGCGGATCTGGATGCCGCGGCCGAGGCGCTTGTCCGGGCCGCCTTCGAGGCCGGAAGTCCCGATAACCTGACGGTGCAAATCTTGCGGATAGATGCGCTTGCGCCGCCTGATACGGCAACACTGATGGGCGAGATCGAAGACCTGCCCTGTCCGGATTTCCCCAAAGCCGGAGATATAATTGACGGCTACACGATCCAGCGCGCGATACATGCCAATGCGCGCAGCCATATCTACCTCGCCCTTGCCCCGGACGGGAGCCGCGTCGCCTTCAAGATCCCCTCGCTGGACCTGCGGGCCGACCCCGCCTATCGGCGTCGTTTCCTGATGGAGGAGTGGATCGCGCGGCGGCTGGACAACACCCATGTTCTGCGCGCGGTGCCTCCCCCCTCAGAGCGGACGAAATTCTACATATTGTCCGAGTTCGTCGAAGGCCAAACCCTGCGGCAATGGATGCGCGACAGGCCTCGGGCGTCCCTGCAGGAGGTCCGCGACATTATTGCCCAACTGATTGCCGGTGTCCGGGCAATGCACCGACGCGAGATGCTGCATCAGGATATCCGGCCCGAGAACGTGATGATCGACCCCTCCGGTACGGTCCGGATCATCGATTTCGGCTCCACCTTTGTGGCCGGGGTGGCGGAAACGGCCCGGACGCCGCCGGAGCAGGATATTCTTGGCACCCTGCAATATGCCGCGCCGGAATATTTTGCAGGTGATCGCGCAGGACCGGCTTCTGACCTCTACTCCATTGGTGTGATCGCCTATGAGATGCTGACTGGACGGCTGCCCTATGGACCCCATGTGGCCCGGGTGCGGGCCCATCGCGATCTGCACGCTTTGCGATACAGTCCCGCACGAGACGACACCAACGGCATCCCTGATTGGGTGGACGACGCCCTGAGACGCGCGGTTCATCCGATCGCCGCCAATCGTTATCCGGCCATGTCCGAATTTCTTGCTGATCTCAAAAGACCATCGGCGCAATGGTCCCGAAAGACGGCAGGCCCGCTGATGGAACGCAATCCAGTGGCCTTCTGGAAGGCGCTTTCGGCCGGGCTCTTTGTGATCTTGATGATCGTCTTGGCCCTGTAACCCCAACCAAAGGAAACAAAATGGACTTCGTGACCAAAGAAGATGCAACAGCAATGATCTTGTCGGCAAAACGTCAGGCCGGTCTGACATGGGAGGGGATTGCGGAGAAAATCGACATGTCCCCCGTCTGGACCCATTCGGCGGCTATGGGCATGAACGCCTTTCCCCGGGATAAAGCCGAGGCGATTGTGGCCTGCCTCGGCCTGCCGCAAGAGACCGTCTCAGCATTGACGGAGAGCCCGACAAAGATCTGGGAACAAACCGTACCGACCGATCCCTGTATCTACCGGTTCTACGAAATCGTCGGTGTCTATGGCCCGACGCTCAAGGCGCTGATCCATGAAAAATTCGGAGACGGCATCATGTCAGCAATAGATTTCGATATGTCTGTGACCCGCGTGCCGAATGAGAAGGGCGACCGGGTCAAGGTGGAGATGTCGGGGAAATACCTCTCCTACAATGCCTGGTAACCGTTAACGGCAGGGGCGACATGCGTCCACTTGCGGTGTCTCAGGGCCCGCATCGGCTCCACTCCAGGCCACCGTCTCCCCCCCCTCTCCGCCCCGGGACCGCCTTCCGCAATCCCGCGCACACATCCGACACGCACATCCCGCGTGCCGGATACCCGGGTGCCGGATACCGGGCGGGAATGGCATCCGGGTGGCATTTAGCCGGTCGCCCGAGAGCTGTCTGGCTCCCAAGTGTCCTCGGCGCAGGATCCCTGCTCAGCGACCTGCTCAGCCTTGGCCAGAGCAGGCTGACCATCTTAGGGCTTGCCTGCAGCTCCCAACCACGCGAACAATCACGCGAACGATCGCACCTGCGGACAGGGTCGCAGCCTGTCCTGTTCCATGCTCCACATTCGCGATCACTGACTGAACTGAAAGTAAGACGCAGTATGTACAAACAACTTGGCCAACGCGCCACGCCCAACGCAAGCAAGTATCTCCAACAGCTTTGCAAACATTTCGGGCATAAAGTCGACGTCACATTTGACGAAACCCAGGGCCGGATTTGCTTTCCTTTTGGTCCGGTCCATCTGTCCGCAACGGATACGACACTGCAGGCCGACGTGATCGGAGAAGACGAAGACTCCCTGAGCCGGGCGCGGCAGGTTATCGATTCTCATCTGGAACGGTTCGCATTTCGGGAGGATTTTTCGGCGCTCGACTGGGGACCTGCTACAAAATCAGACCAGCCCGGCTGAGGCCAAATCACCGTTTGGCACGGTTGCTGATCGGACAATTGGAGACGAAAGTCACCGGCGAAGACATCATGACGAAGAGATCATCCAGATGATCAAGGACCAGGACGCAGGCGAGAAGACCGCGGACCTGCGCAGGCGCTATGGGTTCAACCAGGGCGTGGTTTGCAAATACAAGTCAGGCTATGATGGCAGGGAGCCTTCGGATGCTTGACACCTGCCGGAATGCCGCAAAGAGCTTTGTCTATTGTTTCAAACGCAAAACATTGGTTCAGTCGTCCGGAGCCTGGGGGTAAATTTGATTAAAATTATCCATACCGCTGACATCCATTTGGACTCCCCCCTCAGATCTCTCGCGCTCCGTAACTCCGGTCTGCGCGATGTGGTCGCGGCGGCATCCCGCTCTGCGTTCAGTCAACTTGTCGACCGCTCCATCTCCGAAAAGGTCTCTGCCCTCCTGATCTCCGGCGACCTCTTCGATGGCAAAGAGCGCAGTGCCAGGACGGCAGCTTTCCTGATGGCCGAGTTGGACCGCCTTGGAGACGCGGGCATCAGGGTCTTCTACATCAAGGGCAATCATGACGCGGAAAACCCAATCACCGGGACGCTCGACCTCCCCTCCAACGTTCACGTCTTCGACGCACGGGGCGGAAAAGAACAACTGACCGATGAAGTCTGGATTCATGGTGTCAGCTTTGCGGACCGCCATGCGCCGGACAGTCTTCTACCGCGCTTCAGGGCGCCGGTGCCCGACACGGTGAATATCGCCATGCTGCACAGCTCGCTTGGGGGCTCCGTCGGCCATGATACCTACGCCCCCTGCAGCGTCCCGGATCTTGTCGGTATGGGCTTCGATTACTGGGCACTCGGGCATATCCACAGGCGTCAGATCCATTCAGACGCGCCCTGGATCATCATGCCCGGAATCCCCCAAGGCCGCGATATCGGCGAAGCTGGCCCCAAGTCTGCGACCATGATTGTGATCGATCAAGGCCGCATCGATGTGACCGAAGTGCCCACCTCGGTCGTTGAATTCGCCCAAATCGAGGTGGATGTGACGGAGGCGGCAGATGACGAAGCCCTGCGCGGACTTCTGAAACGCCAACTGAACGCCTTGCGCAAGCGGATCGCTGCGCCGGTCGGCGTGATCCGCCTAGCCCTGACCGGTCGCCCCGCTCGCCATTGGCAGATCCTGAGGGATCGCGACGTCTGGATCGAACAGGTGAATGCCCTCGCCGAGGCCGCAGGCGACCTGTGGATCGACAAGCTGATGTTTGACCTTCTGCCTCCGGCAACTGACGAAAGTGCAGGTGGCGCCACAGATGAGCTGGCCGAGACAATGGCGGCGATCCCCACGGAACCAGGTTTCGCGGCCTTCGCCCGCAAAGAGGTCGAGGCCCTGTTGCAGGATCTTCCTGCCGCACTTCGCGAAAAAATATCTCCCGACGAGGCCGACCGAGATGCCCTGATCGACCGGCTGACGAAGGCTGGTACCGATCTTGTCCTGGCACAGATGAAAGGCGCCGGGAACTGATGCGGATCCAACGCCTCACTCTTGATCGCTTCGGCCATTTCACCAACCGGGAGTTCGACTTTGGCACAGCCGGCGACGGCCACGACTTCCACATCATCTATGGGCCCAACGAAGCCGGCAAGACCACCACGATGGAAGCTGTCCTGCGGTTGTTCTACGGTTTTCCGACGCGCGAGAGCTACGCGTTCAAGCATCCGCGCAACAACCTTCAGATCTCGGCTACGCTGAACATGGACGGTGTCCTGCGCACCTTCACGCGGCTGCCGACGCGCGGTGGCTCGCTGATCGACGAAACCGGCAGCGCCCTGCCCGAGGCGGCCCTATCCGCACATCTCGCCGGTCTTTCAGAAACGGATTACCGTCGCCTTCTCTGCCTCGATGACGAAACCATCGAACGCGGCGGTGAGGAAATCGCGAACGCCGAAGGCGATATCGGCCGCCTGCTCTTCTCTGCCGCTGCCGGCGTCGCAGACCTCAGCACCGTGCTGGACAGCGTCCGCGCGCGCGCTGATGCGCTTTGGAAGAGACGCGGGCGCACGACGCGCATAGCCGAGATGAAACGTCAGCTGGCCGAGGTGGAAAAAGAGATCAAGGCGCGCGATGTGACGGCCAGCGCGTGGAAGGCGCTGAAGCGCGACCTGAAAAAAGCGCAGTCGGTCGAGCACGATGCCCGCGCGGCACGAGACAGGCTGAACGAGAAAAGGGCAGACACAGAGGCACAGCGGCGCGCCCTGCCGCTGCTCGGCGAAATTCGTGAACTCGAAGCGGCGATCTCCCCCTATGCGCATCTCCCCGATCACCTCGATTTCGACCCCGAGCGCCTGATCGAGTTGCGTGGCAATCACGGGCTGGCCACGCAGAACATGGCCCGCCTCAGCGCGGATATCGCGGCGCTCGAACAGGAGCGCACAGGCCTCGCGGTGGCGCCTGAGCTTCTTGAGCTGTCGGTCGCGCTGGCCGCGCTTGAAGACCTTGCCGCACGGGACCGCACCGCACAGCTGGATCTGGACAGGCGCCAGGACGAACGGAAAGCCGCCGAGGCCTCCATGCTGCAGGCGGCAAAGGAGCTTGGTATCACGGCGCCCGACGCGGATCTGCCCGCCCTGGTTCGGTCGAGCGCGGATATTGCCATGCTGGAGGACGCCAGGGACCGCCTGCGTACAGCCCTGTCCCAGGAGGAAGCGGAGGCCCGAGAGGTCGCCGACCTCAAGACGCGGGTGGCCCGGGCGCAAGACGCGCTTCAGGACTGCACGCCGACCGAGGCAGGCGCCTCGACCTTCACGGACATTCTGCTGCGCTTCGATGCGGACCGGCTGGCCCCTGCCCATGCGGCGGCCCTGCAGGCAATCGCGACAGCCAAGACCAAGGCTGACCGCGCTCTGGCGGCGCTCTCCTTTGGAGAGGTCAGCTTCGATCCTCTGCCCATCTGCCCGACGTCCCGCCTGCAGGCGACCTCCTGGGCCGAAAGGCATCAGGAGCTTGCGCGCGACCTTCGCACGACCATGGACAAGCGCGACGAGCACTTGGAGGACCAGGAAGCATGCCGCGCCCAGGCCGTGGCATTGGCGAGGGACGCGAAGCTCGTGTCCGACGCTGATGCAAAAGCGCTGCGGGCAGAGCGCGACGCGCTCTGGTCAGAGCATCTGACCGCTCTCGACAGGCAGACGGCTGCCGGGTTTCACGCAGCCTTGCAAAACCATGACATCGCCGCCGACACGCGGTTGGCGCAGTCGCGCGAACTGGCGCAGCTCCGAGAGATAGGACAGGCCGAAGCCAGCGCCCGAAGCCGCGCCGACCACGCGGAAAAACGCCTTGCCATCCTTCGCAAGGAAAGCAGTGCGATCCAGGCCTCGGTCAGTGCGGCAGCGGCTCAGCTCGGCCTGCCAACCTGCATCACCCCTGCCGAATGGCAGGACTGGGTTCTGCGTCATGAAGCCGCCCGCGACGCCGCGCAGGACCTGCAATCAACGCAAGAAGCCAATCATGGCACCGTTCAACGGGCCGAAGCCTTGCTGGCGGAGCTTGCAGCCGCCCTGCCCTTGCCCCCCTCGGATCTGAGCGATGGCCTGAATACGGCCCGGCGCCTGGCCGAGGACGAACGCAAACACGCCGACGCCCGAACGAAAGCCACAGAGGCCCTGCGGCAGGCGCAACGCGATCTTGCCCGGCGCAAGGAGCGTCACGCGGAGGCGCTGGCGACAAGGGACGATGCAAACAAGACCTGGCAGGCGTCGATCCGCGCCCTTCTCGGAGAGACCGTTCTGCCCGAGCGCCTGATGGCCTCGTTGGAGCCCCTGCGCGCCCTGCGCGAGCACGAAAAAGCCCGCGCCGCAGCAGCCCGCAGGGTCAGCACGATGCAGAACGATCAGACGCAATTCGCCGAGGAGGTCGGATCCCTGGCCCGCAGTCACCAAATAGACGCCCAAGGGGCTGCGGCCCAGACATACGCCGACCTCAAGACGCTGGCGGAGCAGGGCCGGTCCGACAGGGAGGCACTGGAGAGGGTCAACCGGGAGATCGACAGGGCGAAGCGCGAACGCACGCGAAACAAGGACATACGGGATGCCATCGAGCAAGAAGTCGCCGCGATCGCCGCAGTCTTCTCTGACCTCGACACCAAAAGCGATATCGACACCGCAAGCGACATCGACGCCCTGCGCAAGCTCGCCTCAAGGGCGCAACAGGTGATCCGAAACCGCGCCTCGCTTGAAAAACGAACGCAGCAGGTCCTCTCCGAACTGGGGGCCGCAGATATCGGTACGGCAAGGGCCCAGCTGGCCGAAACTTCGCTCACCACGCTGGACGCCATCCTGCAGAGCTATGGCGCCGACCTCGCTCATGCCGAGGAGGCACTGACCCAGGCCATTCGGGATCGGACGACTGCCGAACATGCCCTCGCCGAGGTGAAGGGAGACGACACGGTTGCCGCGCTTGTGGAACAGAAGGCAACTCTGGAACTGCAGATCGAAGAGGCCGCGATGGCGCACCTTGAGCTTTCGCTGGGTCATCACCTCGCGTCTGACGCCATCCGCCGCTATCGCGACAGCCACCGCAGCGGGATGTTGACCGCAACGGAACAGTGTTTTGCCAGCCTCACCCAAGGCAGCTACCCGGCGCTCAGCACCCAGATCGACAAGGATGCCGAGGTGCTGCTGGCCCTCGACAGGAATGGTGTCAGCAAGCGTGCCGACGAGATGTCAAAGGGCACCCGCTTTCAGCTCTACCTCGCTCTGCGCGCGGCGGCACACGCGCAGCTGGTCGACCAGGGCACGACGCTACCGTTTTTCTGCGACGACATCTTTGAAACCTTTGACGAGGCACGCACGAGCGCGGCATGCCGTGTCATGGAAGCCATCGGCGGACGTGGGCAAGCGATCTACCTGACCCATCATCGACACGTGGTCGAGATCGCCCAGACAGTCTGTGATGTACCGCCTGTCATTCATCAGTTGTAACTCAATACGCCCGCAACGCTCACAACGCCCACAAAGAGGCGTGATTTGAAAGACCGCGCCGACATCCGCAAGGCGATGTCGGAGCGTGCCGACGCGCGCCGCCGGTCCAGTTGCCGCCGGCTCTGCGTCCTGCCGGAACGCCAGGGCATGCGCCTGCAGTACAAGCAGCGCCATGACAGCGGTCGCAAAGAGGGGCGAATGCCCACCGGGCTGAAAGCATTGGGCTCGTAGCCCGAGACATACAGAAGCCATGTATCGCAGGGTCGCCCCGCCGACGCTCCCAGATATATAGACCCCAGAAACCACTTGGCCTTCTTTGGGACGACCTTCGATATATCGCACAGAGCCGGGCCGACTGTGTCTTCTGTACCAGCCCAGACAAGAAGTTTCACAATTGCTGCACGCGCCATGACATGCACTTGCATGTCAAGATATTTAAACTGTATAGTTTGGCCAACAGCCAGCCTTTCCCTCGAGCCAGCCTGAAGTAACCACAAAACTTGGGACCTCGAATGATAGCCATGAACACTTCTTTGCGTGCCCGTCTGCTCGGCGGTGCGGTTGCGGCATTGCTCCCTGTCGCCCCGGTCGCGGCGCAGACCATCTCCTCTGATGTGATAACCCTTGATCCCATTCATGTGCGCATGAATGACCCGGTCGGTGATGCTGCCGACCGCGCGACTGCAGTCTATGTTGCGGACGCGGAATTGGAACGCGCCCGGTTGGGCGATCTGAAAGATCTGTTTGCCGGTCTGGCTTCGGTATCCGTTGGCGGTGCGATCCCGGTCGCACAGAAGATCTTTGTGAACGGCATCGACATGCTGAACCTGACGATCGCCGTTGACGGTGCGTTGCAGAACAACCGCGCCTTTCACCACGTGACCGCAAATGCCTTTGATCCCGGCGTGCTGAAATTCGCCCGCGTCGATCCCGGCGTGGCCGCGGCTGACACCGGCCCCAATGCCGTTGCCGGTGCCGTGATCATGGAAACGGTCGATGCCGCAGACGTGCTGCAGGATGACGACAACTTCGGCGGCAATTTCCGCTTGGGATATGGCAGCAACGGCCAGACCACCAGCGGCTCTGTCACCCTTGCGGGACGCAGCGAAAGTGGCTTTGAAGTTCTGGCCTATCTCAAACGCGCAGTCGGCGACGACTACAAGGACGGAGAAGGCAACACCGTTCTTGGCACCGGCGCGGATATGAAAAGCCAGTTGCTGAAATTCGGCTGGGAATCGCTCGAAGGTCATCGCGTTGAGTTGTCCGGGCAGCAAATCGTCGATGACGGTGCCCGCCCCTACCGCGCCAACATCGGGGATCTGGTGGGCAGCACCACGCCGAAAACCCGGATATACGAGACCAGCCGGAGCAATTTCAGCCTGCGCTACGAGAACCTGAACGACTTCGGCATGTGGGACCCTGAACTGGTTCTGGGATACTCTGAAAGCGACATTCGCGTCCCCGACCCCTACCAGAGCACGGGCATTTCCAGCACGCTGTCCTTCAAGGCCCAGAACACGTTCCACCTGTCTGACAGCAAGACGATCACCGCCGGTATCGACTACTACAACAAAACCTCCGAATATTCCGAGCCGGGCGACGTATATCGCGAAGAGGGTGCGAAGAACTTTGGTGTGTTTGCCCAGCTTCGGATGGAACCCAGCGAGAAATGGCTGCTGTCGGGCGGTCTGCGCTACGACTGGCAGGATTTCGACGGGCTCGGCGACTATGAGTCCTCGGTCGATGGTGGCAGCGGCAACGCATCCATCACCTACCGCATTTCGGATCGCTTGTCCGTGCGCGGTGGCTATTCCAGCGTGTTCGGAGGCATCCAGCTGGAAGACAACTATGAATTCTGGCGGGGCTGGACCTACGATGGCCTGCGCAGCGCGCGTGCGCACAATTATGTCGCCGGGATCGACTGGACCAACGACAGGCTGACATTGGGCGGCGAAGTTTTCCTGACCGAGATCAGCGACGCACGCAGCGGCGGCGCCAATATCGACTTTGAAAGCAAGGGCTACAGCCTTGGCACGACCTATGGTTGGGATCTTGGTTTCCTGCGGTTCACCTATATTGACAGCGAAATCAGCGTGAACGGCGACGCCTCCGGCAGCTACGGCGCGCAGGATCTCGGCGCGCCGCTGGGTCAGGTCATCGCATTGGAAGTCCAGCACGAGCTGCCCGCATATAACCTCGTCGTGGGCGGGAACCTCGATATGGCGCTGGACTATGACGACACTGAAGGCACGTCTGACAAGGGGTTGGAAGGCTATGAAGTGGTCAATCTGTTTGCCGAATACACGCCTCCGTCCCTCGCGGGTGTGACGGTTCGCGCCTCGGTCCAGAACCTGCTGGATGCGGACTATTCCGATCGCGCAACCTACGGCGCCGACTACGCATCTGTGGTGGCCCTCAAGGAGCCGGGACGGTCGTTCGGCCTGGAGCTGATCGCGCGTTTCTGAACGCCCGGCGACATCAAAACGAAAATCAAAAGGCCCCGAGCGGGGCCTTTTGGCGTTGCGGCGACGCGTCAGGAAAATGCCTCAGGACAGATGCCTCAGGACAAAAGTTTGATCATCAGCTTTGACAGCGCATAGGCCTCATCCGTGGTCATCAGCCCGGAGAGTTCCTTTTGGATCGCGGCCATATATCCGGGCCAGATCCTGTTGTGCAAACCAAGTCCCTGATCCGTCAGGAACAGAACCTGCTTGCGGCGGCCGTCACTGATATAGGTTCTCTTGATCAGCCCCTTGTCCAGCATTCTGCCGACATGGCGGGAGAGCGCGTATTGCGCAACAAACAGCTTCTTTTCCAGTTCAGCCATCGGCTGCCCTTCGGCACCGGCGCGGGCCACTTCCAGCAGAATTTCGTACCAGATCGGATCGCTGACGCCCTCCGCCTTGAGGGCACGGGATATATCGGGAAGGAACTTTCGATGCGCCCGCATGACATTGAACCAGACCCGGTTGTAGGCGACAGAAGGATCCTCATCGCCGAAAAAAGCGGACGCCTCACGCGCAAAAGTGGTGTTGTCCATAATGAGCTTTGCTTCCTGCGAGACGTTATCGACCGTGGGCATCTGACAATACATTGTGATCCTAACGCTTTGTGACCAAAGATCAATCTCGGGCGTATATTTGATAGAAACCGCAGGATAGGGCCTGACGGCGTTCCCCTCCGCCAAAGCGCATTGCTGGTTTCTCATTTCTGGGACAT
Source organism: Phaeobacter sp. B1627 (assembly GCF_006265095.1). Taxonomy (GTDB): domain Bacteria; phylum Pseudomonadota; class Alphaproteobacteria; order Rhodobacterales; family Rhodobacteraceae; genus Epibacterium. The sequence continues at coordinate 42,846 of NZ_VCNK01000001.1, read as the reverse complement.
CGCGCGGCCCGCCGTCAGGCCATGCCCCTGAACACATCCTGCCGCAGGGGCACGCGACTGACCCAACGCCCAAAAATTAGCCAATCGAACGCCCTGAGGCGCGATTTTGAAAAATAACACCGCCGCGCGCACATTGGTGTAGCATCGGATAAAAATTTTCCCTTTGGTAAAATTATTGGGAGATCAGAAATGTTGGACATTCTCGTCAGACAGGCAAATTTGCCGGATGGCCGTGGGCCTTTGGACATCGCGATCCAAGGTGACAAAATCGTTTCAATCGCGGCGCATATCGAGGCCGAAGCCCGTGAAGAGATCGACGCGAGCGGACGGCTCGTTTGCCCTCCGTTTGTCGATCCGCACTTTCACATGGATGCCACACTGAGCCTCGGCAGCCCGCGCCTCAACCAGTCCGGAACCCTTCTGGAAGGGATCGCGCTCTGGGGTGAGCTCAAACCCTTGCTGACCCCGCAGGCCGTGATGGAACGGGCCCTGCGCTACTGTGATCTGGCGGTCTCTCAGGGGCTTTTGGCAATTCGCAGCCATGTCGATATCTGCGATGACAGGCTGACAGCCGTCGAAGCGCTGATCGAGGTCCGCAAACAGGTCGCGCCCTATATTGACCTGCAGCTTGTGGCCTTTCCCCAGGACGGGCTGTACCGATCGCCCAATGCCGAGGACAACCTTTTGCGGGCGCTCGACATGGGGGTGGATGTGGTCGGTGGCATCCCGCATTTCGAGCGGACCATGGCCGACGGTGCCCGGTCCGTCACGCGTCTGTGCGAGATCGCGGCAGATCGCGATCTGATGCTGGATCTGCATTGCGATGAAAGCGACGATCCCTTGTCCCGCCATGTCGAAACGCTCGCGGCAGAAGCGACCAGACTTGGCATCGGATCCCGTGTTGTGGCCAGTCACGTCACGGCGATGCATTCCTATGACAACTACTATGCGACCAAGCTGATCCCTCTGATTGCAGAAAGCGGGATGCACATTGTCCCGAACCCTCTCATCAACATTACCCTGCAGGGGCGCTCCGACACCTATCCCCGGCGGCGTGGTTTGACCCGGGTGCCCGAGCTGCGGGCGGCAGGGGTCAATGTGGCGTTTGGCCAGGATTGCACGATGGATCCGTGGTACTCGCTGGGATCTGCCGATATGCTTGAGGTTGCGCATATGGCCGTCCACGCGGTTCCCATGACCTCCCGCGAGGCGATGGAATGGACGTTCACATCTGTGACGCAAAATGGCGCGGCGGCCATGGGCCTTCCCGATCCCACACTCCGGCCGGGGGGACCTGCAAATCTGGTTGTTCTGCAGGCCCGCGACCCCATCGAAGCCGTCCGCCTGAAAGCCACCAGGCTTGCCGTGATCAAACGGGGTAAAATTCTCTCCCGCACGGCGCCACGCCTTGCCACCCTGACGCTGCCCGGCCGGCCACAGATGCTGGATCCCGCCGCCTATGCACCCGTGGCATCGGATCCGCTCACCTGACTTCACCTGTAAACCCGCAAACCCGTAGACCCGCAAAAAAGGAAAGCCCCGTGAAACCATCCGTAACCCGTCGCCAACTGCTTGTTGGTGCTACCGCCACCCTCGCCCTTCCCGCCTATGTCCGCCGCCTTGGCGCACAAGCTGTCACCCGGGTCGCGGGCGTCCATATGTCTCCGGTCGAAAACGCCTGGAACAGCCGGGTTCATCTGGCGTTTCAGAACGCTGCGGCGGCTGGGCTGATCGAATATGAATTCTCTGAAGGGGTCGCCCCGACGGATTACCCGCGCGCCATGCGTGAATATGCCGAGAGCGGCGCGCAGCTGATCTGGGGCGAATCCTATGCGACCGAGCGGGAGGCCCGTGAGGTCGCAGCCGACTACGCGGACACCGCCTTCCTGATGGGCTCGTCCGGTGGCCCACAGGGCGACAACTTCGGTGTGTTTGGCACCCGCAATCACGAAGCAGCCTATCTGTCCGGCATGCTCGCTGGAAAAATGTCCAAAACCAATGTGTTCGGCTCTGTTGGCGGCTACCCTATTCCCGAAGTCAACCTTCTGATCAATGCGTTCCGCGCGGGCGTGGAGGACGTGAACGCGGAGGCCACATTCGTGAATGGCTTTATTGGCGCATGGTTCGACCCGGCCCGCGCGAAAGAGGCCGCAATGGCCCAGATTGATGCCGGGGCAGACATCCTGTTTGGGGAACGGATCGGCACCGCGGATGCGGCTCAGGAACGCGGCATCAAGGCGATCGGATCCCTGATCGACTACACCCCACGATATCCCGGCACCGTATTTGCAAATGCGATTTGGAACTATGGACCGACAATCGACGCCATCGTTGCCGACATTCAGGCGGGGAAACCTGTCGGGCGTGACTATACCGAATATTCATTCATGGCGCATGGAGGCAACGAGTTGATCTATGTGGCCGAGGATGTGCCCGCCGATGCAATTCCAGCCATGGAAGCCAAACAGGCAGAAATCCGCTCCGGGGCCTGGAATGTCCCGATCAACAACGACGAACCGGCATAGGCGCAGGCCGATATGACCGATGCCACAGCCCTCGCTGCGGCCATTGCTGACGGGCGCACCAGCGCCTGCGCAGTAATGGAGGCAACACTGGCCGCTTGCGAAACGCAGGCGGACCTTGGGGCTGTGGTTTACTGCGATACAGGACTGGCCCGCGCTCTCGCCCGGGCTGCGGACGCAACGCCAACGGAACAAAGAGGACCCTTTCACGGCGTTCCCTTCCTGGCAAAAGATCTTGGAGCCGTGGCAGCCCGTCTCCCCGTCGCGGCGGGGTCGGCAGCGCTGCGGGCGAAAGCGGCGAGACCCGCAATTGACAGCCACCTGTTTCAGGCCTTCGCCAAGGCCGGGCTGCTGACCTTTGGCGTGACCGCGACGCCGCCCTTCGGCCTTGCCCTCAGCAGCGCCCCCGAGGACCGCCCGGAGGCCCGCAACCCCTGGAACCCGGACCTCACTCCGGGGGGATCATCCGGCGGAGCGGCCGCCGCGGTTGCCAGCGGCCTTGTGTCCATTGCGCATGCAACAGACGCCGCGGGCTCGATCAGGGTGCCCGCCGCCTGCTGCGGTCTGGTCGGTCTCAAACCGTCCCGTGGGGCAATTCCAGGCGGTCCTGACTATGGCAACCATCTGATGGGGCTGGCATCCGAACTGGTCCTTGCGCGATCCGTTCGCGATGTCCGGTCCGTTTTTGAGAGGGCCCACCTGCCGCTGCCGCCCGTAGCACAGCCTGCCCCCGCACGCATCGCCCTCGCGCTGCCTGACCGCTGCGATGCAACGCAACTCAGCGCCGTAGAGGCCGCCGCCGACGCCCTGTCGGATGCAGGCTGTCACATCATTGAGATCTCCGCCCCCGATACATTGGGTCAGGAGGCGCATGACATAGCCCGCCGCATCCTCTCGGTTTCCCTGGCGGAGTGGATGGCCGCGCTGGAGATCTGCGATGACGCGCTGCCTGCTCTGGCCGCCAGCGTTGCGGCGGAGGGGCGCGCGACCACGGCCCCCCAGTTGTTTGCGAGTTCACGCCAAATGGCCAGCCTGTCCGAACGCGCACATCGCGCCCTGTTCGCAGGTGCCGATGCGGTGCTGATGCCGGTCCTGTCGTCTTCTCCCCCACCCGTCGGTGCGCAGGAGGTGACTGACTGCGATCCCGACGCGCATTTTGCACGCATGGAGCGCTTTGCCCCCAATGCGGCCCTTGCCAATGTGGCCGGTTTTTGTGCCATCGCCCTGCCCTTCGGGCTGGCGGACCACCTCCCGCTCGGCGTGCAGTTGCTGGGTCCCGCTGGGTCTGATTTCAACCTGTGCCGGCTCGCCGCCGAGATTGAGGCCCGCGCCCCCGCATTTGCCTTTCCCGGACCGATCGCGGGCCTGCCGACATGACACATCCCGTCCTGGAAATGCATCAAATCACCAAACGCTTTGGCTCTTTCACGGCCATCGACGATGTGACGCTGACACTGGGTCAGGGGGAAATTCTGGCCCTGCTTGGCGAAAACGGGGCCGGCAAGACCACCTTGATGAATATTCTCTTCGGGCATTACGCGGCAGAGGCGGGCCGTGTCCGCGTTTTTGGCCAAGATCTCCCCTCCGGTCGGCCCCGCGCCGCAATCGAGGCGGGGGTCGGCATGGTGCACCAGCATTTCGCGCTGGCCGGGAACCTGACGGTACTGGACAACGTCATGCTGGGATCGGAATCGCTCTGGCGCGCGCGCACCGCGCGCGGTGCCGCACGCCAGAAACTGCTCAAGATCGCAGATCGTTTTGGCCTGCCGGTGGACCCGGAGGCAAAGGTCAACCGGCTCTCTGTCGGGGAGCGCCAGCGGGTCGAAATACTCAAGGCGCTGTATCGCGATGCCCGCGTTCTGATCCTCGATGAGCCGACGGCTGTCCTCGCGCGCCCCGAGGCACAGCGCCTTTTTGAGACCCTTCGCGAGATGGCAACAGAGGGGCTGTCGCTGATCTTCATCAGCCACAAACTGCCGGAGGTCATGGCGGCCTCTGACCGGGTCGCCGTTTTGCGAAGCGGACAAATGATTGCAGAACGAAAAACGGCAGAGACCAGCCCCGGAGAGCTGGCGGAATTGATGGTGGGGCGCAAAGTGACCCGGCCCGTCCGTCAGGATCATCCCATCGGAGCACCGGTTCTGATCGCACGCAACCTCAGTCGTGAGGATGATGGGGAAACCCAGCTGCAGGATGTCTCTTTCACTGTGAACGAAGGTGAAATCCTCGGCATCGTCGGCGTTTCGGGCAATGGACAGGCCACGCTGAGCCGACTGTTGTCGGGACTGGCGGCCCCGACGTCCGGGACTGTCATGTTGTCCGGCACAGATATCCGCATGCTCGGCCCGCGTGGACTGATTGCCGCCCGAGCCGGACGGGTGCCGGAGGATCGGCTGACCGAGGGCGTCGTGGCTGATCTGGCGATCTGGGAAAACGCCATCCTCGAACGGATCAGAACCCCTGCGTTCTCGCGTCATGGCTTTGTTCGGCGGGCGGCCGCCAGGGACTATGCGGACGAGCTGATCACCCGGTTCGACATTCGCGGCGCAACCCCCGAGACGCGCACCGGCCAATTGTCCGGCGGCAACATGCAAAAGCTGATCCTCGGGCGGTGTCTGTCGATTGGCCCGAAGTTCATTCTCGCAAACCAGCCCACCCGCGGCCTGGATGAAGGTGCGATCGCGGCCGTGCACGAGACATTGCTGGAGGCCCGCAGTCAGGGCGCCGCAATCCTGCTGATCTCGGAAGAGCTGGATGAAGCTGTGGCCCTGTCCGATCACATTCAGGCAATCGTCAAAGGCCGATTGTCGCTCCCCGTTGCCTCTGCAGAGGCGAATGCACAGAGGCTGGGTCTGATGATGGCCGGGATTTGGGAGGGGGGCGACCATGCGGCTTGAACGGCGATCCCACGTTCCCCTGCACCTCGCCTTCCTCGCGCCGGTGAGTGCGGTCCTTGTTGCGCTGTTTCTCGCGGCGGGGCTGATCGCAGCAGCAGGCGTGAGCCCCCTCACCGCCTATACGGAATTGGTGCGCGGCGCGTTCGGATCGCGTCTGGCGCTGTCCGAAATGTTGACCAGAGCCACGCCCCTGATCTTTACAGGGCTTGCCGCAGCCGTCGCATTTCGCGCGCGACTTTGGAATATCGGGGCGGAGGGGCAATTCTTCATGGGGGCCCTGATGACGGCCTGGGTGGGGCATTCGCTCTCTCTGCCGGGGCCGCTCGGGATGATCGTTCTGATGCTGATTGGAATGGCCGCCGGTGCGGCCTTGCTTGCCGGCCCTGCTTTCATGCGCCTGCGGTTCGGGGTGGACGAAGTTGTCACCACGCTGCTGCTGAATTTCATCGTCCTGTTGTTTGTCGGTTTGATGATCGAGGGTCCACTGCGCGATCCTCTGGCCTTCGGCTGGCCCTCATCGGTTCCCGTCGATGGCGCGTATCGGTTGCCCGATCTGATCCCCCGGACCCGTCTTCACTGTGGCTTTCTGGTCGCGCTCGGTGCTGCGGGCGCGGTCTGGCTGGTCTTTGCCCGCACAGTGTTCGGGATGGAATCCCGTGCCACCGGACTGAGCGGCTCTGCCGCTCGTTTTGCGGGAATTTCCTTGCCCGGAACGCTCATGCGGGTTGCTCTCTTTTCCGGGGCGCTGGCGGGGCTGGCCGGCTCAGTCGAAGTTCTTGGCGTCACCGCAGGTGTCACAACCACAATGTCGCCCGGATTTGGCTACGCCGGGATCGTGGTCGCGATGCTTGCCGCGCTGCACCCTGTCGGGGTCGTTGGCTCCGCGATATTCGTTGCGACCATCTTTGTCGGCGCCGATGCCATGAGCCGCGCCACCGGTGTGCCGAGCTTTATCGCGGACGTCATCGTGGCGCTTTGCCTTCTGACAATGCTGGTTGCGCTTCTGTTCACAACTCATCGGGTGCGGAGATGACCGACGCGATAGATCTCTTGCTCAATACAAATCTGTGGGCCGCTGTCCTGCGGATCGCAACGCCGCTGATCTTCGGCGTGTTGGGGGCGTTGCTGTGCGAACGCGCGGGCGTCCTGAACCTTGGCATCGAGGGGATCATGACCATGGGGGCCATGACCGGCTGGCTGACCGTCTATCTGGGCGGCGACCTCTGGATGGGGCTCTTGGTTGCCGCATTCGCAGGCGGGTTGATCGGCCTGCTTCACGCAGGCCTGACTGTGCCACTCGGCCTGTCACAGCATGTGTCCGGTCTGGGCATCACCCTCTTTGCATCGGCTGCGTCCTACTACATCTTCCGGCTGGTGGTCGAAGTGGGCAGCCTGCCCCCCACAATCGAACCCTTTCGCCCCGTTGACATTCCGTATCTGTCGGAGCTGCCCGTCATCGGGACCATATTATTCTCGCAGACCCTCCCGACATATCTGGCGCTGCTGGCTGTCGCGATGATGGCCTATATTCTGGCGCACACCCCCCTTGGCACGGCCATCCGCATGACCGGTGAGAACCCGCATGCGGTGGAGGCACAAGGCCTGAACCCCATGCGCATCCGCATCGGTGCCGTCGTTGTCGGATCCGCATTGATGGCCCTGGGCGGCGCTTTTCTGACCACGGCAGCCTTCAACAGCTTCTTCCCCGAGATGGTACAGGGGCGCGGCTGGATCTGTATTGCATTGGTGGTCTTTGCCTCGTGGAAGCCCGGCAAAGCACTGGTTGGCGCGCTGCTTTTTGCCTTCTTTGACGCCTATCAACTGCGGTTGCAGACTGTGGTCGACGGCGTGCCGTATCAGCTTTTCCTGATGGCTCCATACGTTTTGTCGATCGTCGCCCTGGTGCTGGTCGCGCGCCGGGCTCAGGTTCCGGCCGCCCTCATGACCCCCTACAGACGCGGTGAACGATAGGGCCTCCGCACAGCGCCCGCGGCCGGCAGCGTCAGTGCCCCCGAAATCCTGAATTGCCAAACGCCCACTTTTTCGGCAGTTTTACCGGGATGGAGAGCCTGCAGTTCACACATAACGCCTTGCTTGTACTGATGTCGTGCATTGTTGCGCTGGCGGCAGGGTTTACAGGCCTGTCCCTGACCCGCAACCTGTCGCAAAAGACCGTGACTCAAAGAAAGTTCTCGGTCGCCCTGGCAGCGGTGGCATTGGGCGGCGGCATTTGGTCCATGCATTTCGTGGCAATGCTGGGTCTTCAACTGCCGGTGCTGTTTTTCTACGACGCAGCCATTACGCTGATTTCAGCCCTGACAGCGATCCTGATCGTCGGCGCCGCCCTGATCCTTCTGCATTTCACCAAACGAACCCCGCAGAGGATCGCACTGGCCGGAACCATCGTCGGTGCAGGCGTCCTGGTGATGCACTATATCGGGATGGCCGGGCTTGAACTCTGCCGCGCGATTTACACCCCCTTTGGCATAATTGTGTCGTCGGGCGTGGCGATCGGCCTTTGTATCCTCGCCTTCGGAGTCGCCTACGGCCAGCGCACCAACCGAAACATATTTCTCGGCACATTGTGCTTTGCGGTCGCCGTCTGCGCCGTTCATTTTCTGGCGATGGCCGGAACCCGTTTTGTATCCGAAGCGCCGGTGATGGATTTCGGCCCGAGCATGAGCAACGAGGTTCTGGCTCTCGGTGTGATCCTGTCGAGTTTTGTCATTTTTGGCGCGTTCCTTTTGGTCAGCATCACCTATCTGGTGCCCGTGGCCACAACTGACGCAGAGCCCCTCCCGCCACGTGAGGCCGCGCTCCCACAGCCGACAGGCGAGTTCCACATCCCCTGCGAACGCGATGGCACCAAGGTCTTCGTCCCCTTCAGTGACGTCGCAATCGTGCGTGCGGACGGCCACTACACCCAGATCTATACCGAACGGGACCGGCTGTTTTGCGCCTGGCCCATTACCGAAGCGACCAAGCGCCTGTTGCCTGCCGGATTTCTCCAGACCCATCGCAGCTATCTGATCAACCCGGCAAAGGTGGCGCAGTTTGAACGGACCAAAGACAAGGGGCGCTGCATTTTTGAGGCAACGGGTCTGCCCCCGGCGCCGGTCAGCCGCTCCAAGCTGCAGGCGATTCAGGATGCGTTGACCCTCCCCGTCGGCGCAACTCGTGCGGGCTAGAGCGCATTTCGTGCAATTTATCGGTGTTTCACCAGTTTTCTAAAGCCATCGCAGACCTTCGACTGCACCCTTCTGGATAGCGAGACAGTCAGCTTTCAGGGAGGAGAGCCAATGATTCCAGCGGCATTTGAATATTACAGACCAAGCGATATGGCAGGCGTCATTGCGCTTCTTGAGGAACACGGAGACGACGCCCGCGTCATGGCCGGCGGGCACAGCCTGATCCCCATGATGAAGCTGCGGATGGCAGACGTCCCCCATTTGATTGACCTGCAAGGCCTCTCCGGTTTGTCGGATATCACGGTGGACACGGACAGCATTCGAATTGGTGCGCTGGTCACGCAGACCGATATCATCCGTCACGAGGGACTGGCGGCGGTGGCGCCGATCCTGCGCGAAACGGCGCTGCAGATTGCGGATCCCCAGGTCCGCAACATGGGCACGGTCGGCGGCAATGTCGCCAATGGCGATCCCGGCAACGATATGCCAGGATTGATGCAATGCCTGAATGCCAGCTTTACCCTGGTTGGGCCCGATGGGGAACGCGATGTCGCCGCCCGCGCGTTCTATGAGGCCGCCTATATGACGGCCCGAGAAGACGACGAGGTGCTGACAACCGTGTCGATCCCCTTGCCTGAGGGCGGCTACGCCTATGAAAAGCAAAAGCGCAAGATTGGCGATTATGCCACCGCCGCTGCGGCCGTTCAGATCACCAAAACAGGCGAGATTTGCGCCGCCGCATCGATCGCGATGACCAATCTGAGCGACACGCCGGTTTTTTCCGAGGCGGCGAGCATGGCGCTGGTCGGGACATCCATCGACGGGACCGCCCTGAGCGCAGCCGTCAGCGCAATGCTGGGCGATATCGATCCGACCGAGGATAACCGCGGCCCCGTGGCTTTCAAAAACCACGTAGCCGGCGTCATTCTGCGCCGCGCAATCGAGCGCGCTTGGTCACGCGCGTGAGGGAGGAAAACATGTCGACGAAAATGCATATCAAGCTGACCGTGAACGGCAAAAACGAAGAGTTTCTGGCCGAACCACGCGAACTGCTGATCTACACCCTGCGCGAACGGCTGAACATCACCGGTCCGCATATCGGTTGCGAGACCTCCCATTGCGGCGCCTGCACCGTCACCATCGGTGGCAAATCGGTCAAGGCCTGCACCATGTTTGTCGCACAGGCCAATGGAGCCGAGATCACCACGATCGAGGGGATCGGGAGCCCGGACGATCTTCATCCGCTGCAAACCGCGTTCAAGGAACACCACGGGCTTCAGTGCGGATATTGCACCCCCGGGATGATCACCCGCGCGACCAAGCTTCTCGAGGAGAACCCTGACCCGACCGAAGAGGAAATCCGTTTCGGCATGGCCGGCAACCTGTGCCGCTGCACCGGATACCAGAATATTGTGAAGTCCATCAAAGCCGCCGCCGCCGAGATGAATGCCGCGAAGGAGGCTGCAGAATGAAGGACGAAATCGAAAGCCGCGATGATCGCGTCGCCAACCTCAAGGGAATGGGATGCTCGCGCAAACGGGTAGAGGACGCCCGTTTCACACAGGGCAAAGGCAACTATGTCGATGACCTCAAACTGGACGGAATGCTGTTTGGCGACTTTGTCCGCTCGCCCTATGCCCATGCACGTGTGGTCAGCATCAACACCGAAGAGGCGCTGAAGGTTCCGGGCGTTCTGGCGGTGCTGACGGCGGCCGATCTGGAACCCCTGGGGCTGCATTGGATGCCGACGCTGGCCGGTGACAAGCAGATGGTCCTGGCCGATGGCAAGGTGCTGTTTCAGGGGCAGGAGGTCGCATTCGTCGTCGCCGAAGACCGCTACGCTGCCGCCGACGGGATCGAACTGGTCGAGGTCGAATATGACGAGCTTCCGGTCATCGTCGATCCGTTTGAATCGCTGAAATCCGACGTCGTCCTGCGTGAGGATCTGGTGGCCGAGGACGGCGGTCTGCCCGATGGCGCCCATGGGCCGCGAAAGCATCACAACCATATCTTCACCTGGGAGGCCGGGGACAAGGAGCCCACCGAACAGGTGCTCGCCGAGGCCGACGTCGTTGCGACGGAAACGATGTACTATCATCGCACCCACCCCTGCCCGCTGGAAACCTGTGGCTGTGTCGCCTCGATGGACAAGGTCAACGGCAAGCTGACGCTTTGGGGCACCTTTCAGGCCCCCCACGCGATCCGCACGGTCGTGTCCCTGATCTCTGGCATAGAAGAGCACAACATCCGCGTGATCTCACCCGATATCGGCGGCGGGTTCGGCAACAAGGTCGGCGCCTATCCGGGCTATGTCTGTTCTGTCGTGGCCTCTATCGTGACGGGCAAACCGGTCAAATGGATCGAAGACCGGATGGATAATCTGATGACCACCGCCTTTGCGCGGGATTATCACATGACCGGAAGGATCTCGGCCACCAAAGAGGGCAAGATCACCGGCCTGCATTGCCATGTGACGGCGGATCACGGCGGCTTTGACGCCTGTGCAGATCCGACCAAATTCCCCGCCGGTTTCATGAATATCTGCACCGGGTCCTATGACATCCCCACCGCCTATCTTGAGGTCGATGGCGTCTACACCAACAAAGCGCCGGGCGGTGTCAGCTATCGCTGTTCCTTCCGCGTGACCGAGGCGGTCTATTTCATCGAACGGATGATCGAAGTCCTTGCGATCGAGCTGAACATGGATGCGGCAGAGCTGCGCCGGATCAATTTCATCAAGAAGGAGCAATTCCCCTACACCGCCGCTTTAGGCTGGGAATACGACAGCGGTGACTATCACACCGCCTGGGACAAGGCGTTGAAAACCGTTGACTACGATGGGCTCAGGGCGGAACAAGCCCAGCGCGTCGAGGACTTCAAGGCCGGAAAAACCCGCAAGCTGATGGGCATCGGTCTGAGCTTCTTCACCGAGATCGTCGGCGCCGGACCGGTCAAGAACTGCGACATCCTCGGGCTGGGCATGTTTGACAGCTGCGAGATCCGCATCCACCCGACCGGATCGGCGATCGCCCGGCTTGGCACCATTTCGCAAGGCCAGGGCCACGCGACCACCTTTGCACAGATCCTCGCCTCCGAGATCGGCCTGCCCGCCGACAGCATCACCATTGAGGAAGGCGATACCGACACCGCCCCCTACGGGCTTGGCACCTACGGGTCGCGCTCGACCCCGGTGGCCGGGGCTGCGACCGCGATGGCCGGGCGCAAGATCCGCGCCAAGGCGCAGATGATCGCGGCCTACCTGCTTGAGGTTCACGACAACGATGTGGAATTCGATGTGGACCGATTTGTGGTGAAGGGAGCGCCTGAACGGTTCAAGACGATGAAGGACATCGCCTTTGCCGCCTATAATCAGGCCATTCCGGGGATCGAACCGGGCCTTGAAGCGGTCAGCTACTATGATCCGCCGAACATGACCTATCCCTTTGGCGCCTATGTCTGCGTGATGGACATCGACGTCGACACCGGTGTCCCGGAAATCCGCCGTTTCTATGCGTTGGATGACTGCGGCACGCGGATCAACCCGATGATCATCGAGGGGCAGGTTCACGGTGGCCTGACCGAGGCGCTCGCCGTCGCACTGGGCCAGGAGATCGCCTATGATGACATGGGGAATGTCAAGACCGGGACCCTGATGGACTTCTTCCTGCCAACCGCATGGGAGGTGCCGAACTACGAGACCGACTTTACCGTCACTCCCAGTCCGCATCACCCCATCGGAGCCAAGGGCGTCGGTGAAAGCCCCCATGTGGGCGGCGTGCCATGTTTCTCCAATGCGGTGCAGGACGCCTTCCGTCCCTTTGGCAACCGGCACACGAATATGCCGCATGACCATTGGCGGATCTGGCAGACAGCCAACAAACTTGGCCTGCACGACTAGAAAAGGACGCAGGGCGGGTGGTGACCGCTGCCCGCCGCTGCGAACACACAGATGATCTGGACAGATTTACAAACCGCGCTCGGGCGTCAGGGCTATGTTGCTTCGGACGACCTTGCCGTTGCGCTTCACCTTGCCTTGGCGCTTGGCCGCCCCCTGCTGCTTGAAGGGGCCGCTGGCGTGGGGAAAACCGAAGTCGCCCGCACCCTTGCGGCCGCCCGTGACACGCGCCTGATCCGGTTGCAATGCTACGAAGGGCTGGACGCCGCGCAGGCGATCTACGAATGGAACTACCAACGCCAGCTGTTGACCATCCGGGCCGCGGCGGAGGACGGCGAAACCGGCAAGGCGGTCGAGGCGCGGATCTTCTCGCGGGATTTCCTGCTGGAACGGCCGCTTCTGGCCGCCATCACGCAGGACACAGCCCCTGTTCTGCTCATTGACGAGATCGACCGGGCCGATGAGGAATTCGAGGCCTACCTGCTGGAAATCCTGTCGGACTATCAGGTCTCGATCCCCGAACTGGGGACGATCACCGCGACGACCCGTCCGGTGGTCATTCTCACCTCGAACGGCACCCGCGACCTGTCCGATGCGCTGCGTCGGCGGTGTCTTTATACCTTCGTGGACTATCCTGACCGCGAGACCGAATTGGCGATCCTCAAGGCGCGCTGCCCCGGGATCGAGGCGCGGCTTGGCGCGCAGATCATCGGATTTGTACAAAAACTGCGCGAAGAAGATCTGGAGAAGGTGCCGGGCATTGCCGAAACACTCGACTTCGCCGCCGCCCTGATGGGGCTCGGGATTGCGGATCTGACAGCGGATCCGGCGATGTTGCAGTCGGCGCTGACAACCCTGCTGAAGACCCAGACCGATCAGGCCCGGATCACACCGGAAGTGGCCGCCCGGATCGCGGGGCGCGCGGCATGAGCCGGGTCTCGCGCTTTGCCGGGCGCGACCCCGGCCCCACCGCGCGGATCGCCGGCTTTATCGCGCATCTGCGCGAAAACGGCCTGCGTTTGGGGGTTGGCGAAGCGGAACTCTGCCTTGCGGCCTTGTGCGAAGTGAACCCGGTCCGGCCATCGCAGGCCCGCCGCGCCCTCCGGGCCGTCTGTACCGGCTGCAAGGAGGACGCAGAGCGTTTCGACACCCTGTTCGACAGCTATTGGATGGACGCCGGGCGGGTGAAACAGAAGGTCATCAAAAGCCCCTCCTCCTCCGCCATGACCGACGATCTCCGTTCGTCGCGCGATGCATCGGGTCAGGACGCCCGTTCCACCGGCGCCGCCACCGCGCCCGATGCCGGTCAGGAGGAAGCCGAAAGCGACGGCACGGGCAAGCTGATCGCGACCGAGGTCCGTAACCTGTCCCGCAAAGATCTGCGCGAAATCATACGTCCCGAGGAGATCGCCGAGGCCGAAGCCGTTGCGCGTCGCCTCGGGGCAGCCCTGCGGGACCGGCGTTCCCGGCGCCGGATTGCCGCGCGCAAAGGCGACCGGCTGCATTTCCGCAAAACCATTCGCCATAGTCTTGCGACCGGCGGTGAGCCTGTTCGTATGCTGCGCAAACGTCGGCCGGACCGCAGCCGCAAGATTGTCGCCCTGTGCGATGTATCCGGATCGATGACGGTCTATTCACAGGTCTATCTCGCCTTTTTGGCAGGCCTGATGCGGGCTGATACCTCGGCCGATGCCTATCTCTTTCACACCCGGCTCCTGCGGATCACAGAGGCCCTGCGCGACAAGGACGCAATGCGCGGGATCGGGCGGATGTCGCTGATGGCGGACGGGTTCGGGGGCGGCTCCAAGATCGGGCCCTCGCTTGGATTATTTGCCGAAACCTATGCCCGGCGCTTTGTCGACGGGCGCAGCGTCGTCCTGATCCTGTCGGACGGCTATGACACCTCGCCACCGGAGTTGATCGATAAAGCCTTGGCTCGACTGAAGAAACGAGGCTGCAAGATCATCTGGCTCAACCCTCTCAAGGGCTGGCGCGATTACGCTCCGGTGGCCGAGGGCATGGCGGCCGCGCTGCCGCATCTGGACCTGTTTGCCTCGGCAAATACGCTTGCCGACCTTGCCAATCTGGAGCAGGAGCTGTCTTCCCTATGACCCCGGCAGAGCTACAGTCCAGCGATCTTGCACAAGCCGCACAGGAACTGCGGGCAAAGGCCGAACCCTTTGCATTCGCAACGATCGTGCGCACAGCCGGACCCACAGCAGCGAAACCCGGCAGCAAAGCACTGCTGAGCGCGGATGGTACCATTCTTCATGGCTGGCTCGGCGGCGGCTGCACGCGCGGCGCCGTAAAACGCGCGGCCCTTGAGGCCCTGAAATCCGGCACGCCGCAGCTGGTATCCGTTGCGCCAGAGGATTTGCTGGCGGAAAAAGGTGTCGCGCCAGGCGAGGAAATCGACGGCACACGCTTTGCCCGCAATGGCTGCCCGTCGCGCGGTACGGTGGACATATTTATCGAACCCTGCATCCCGGCGCCGCAACTTGTCGTGCTTGGCGCCTCGCCGGTGGCCGAAGCCCTCAGCCGTCTCGCACCCCAGTTTCATTGGTCCACCGGCTCGGTTCTGGCCTCCCCCCCCGATGCGGCTGCGCCCCGACAACAGGTCATCGTGATCGCGACACAGGGCCAGGGCGACCTGGATGCCCTGACCCAGGCCCTGGCGTCACAGGCGGTCCATATCGCCTTTGTCGGCAGCCGTCGCAAATTCGCCGTTCTCGCCGAAAAACTGGCGTCCAAGGGCCTGCCAGAAGATGCAATCGACGCGGTCAAAGCGCCGGCGGGGCTGGATATCGGCGCGGTCACACCCGAAGAAATCGCGCTCTCCATCCTGGCAGAGCTGGTCTGCGTGCGCCGTGGCAAGGGGAAGCAACATGAGGGGGGCTAGTGTCGCCACGATCCTTCTGGCGGCGGGGCAATCGCTGCGCATGGGGGCGCGGAACAAGCTGCTGTTGCCCATCTCGGGCATCCCTATGATCCGGCATATGGTCCTGTGCTACCGCGCCGCATCCGATGGCGAGGTGCTTGTCGTGACAGGTCACGAGGCCGGTGCCATCGAAGAGGCGATTGCCGGCACCCATGCCAGACCCCTGTTCAACCCGGACTATGCGCAGGGACAACAGAGTTCTGTCATATGTGGTTTGACCAATGCCGCAGAGGCGGAAGCGATATTGATTGGCCTCGGGGATCAACCCTTGCTGACGCCCACAGACCTGCGCGATCTGATCTCGGCGCATCGCGCGGCAGGAGGTGACAAGATTTCGATCCCGATGAAGGAGGACCAGCGCGGCAATCCCATCGTCGTGCCCGCCACGCTTCGCGCCCGTCTTTTGGCGGACCCGAAGGGGCCTGGCTGCAAACGGTTCACCCGCACACAGGCGGAGCACGTGCAGCCCCTGCAAATGACGGCCCCCGGCTTTTTCGCCGATGTCGATACGCCAGCGGCCTACGCGGCACTAACGGCCCCCGGGCACGGGGGGGCGCCGTGACCCGGCTGTGGAGAGCCCTCGCGAGGTTGCGCCGGAAAATGGCCCTCACTCCGGCGCAGGCTGATCAGCTTTCCCGTATAAAATTTCCATGTTGCTAACAGAGGACGCCCAATGGAACTCGCTGACGAAATCATCATCAATGCGCCAAAGGACCGCGTGTATGCGGCGCTGAACGACCCTGATGTCCTGCAAAAATGCATTCCCGGCTGTGAAGAGCTGGTGCAGCATTCCGAAACCGAATTGGAGGCGAAGGTCGTATTGAAGGTCGGCCCGGTGAAAGCCCGCTTCAGCGGTGACGTGCAACTGGACAAAAGCGGCGCACCGGATGCGTTTTCCCTGACCGGTCAGGGCAACGGAGGAACCGCAGGCAACGCCAAAGGCGGCGCCGATGTCACCCTCACAGCGGCGGGCGACACCACGATACTGCGGTACGAGGCAAAGGCCGCAATCAGCGGCAAACTGGCGCAGCTCGGCAGCCGCCTGATCCAGAGCACAGCCAAGAAGCTGGCCGCCAAGTTCTTCAAATCCTTTCAGGACATCATGGAAGAGGATGCGGTTTCCTGAGCATCGAACCGGCCGCACACCGACATCGACCTGATCACGGATGCGGCCCTGCCGACTTGGCAGGGCCGACAGCAGCGGCCGACATCCCGATCAGTCCGTTGCCCGCGACTTCGTTGATTGGCCAAAGAGCGCGAGCAACCCATCCGCATAGGCTCCGCGCCAGACAAAGCCATCGTGACCCGCGCTGTATTCCCGCCAGTGGCTCTCTTCTCCCAGAGCGCGGAGAATACCGTGGACCTGCCGCGACGTTTCGCGGATTTCATATTGGCCATCGGGACTGGTCTCGAAGTGCCCGGCGGCAATAAAGCTCCGCAAGCCCGCCGCTTGTCCCACCGTCTGTTCCGCCATCTGTCCTGGCGTCTGCCCCGCAGTATTTTCTACCGCAGTTTCTGTCGCATTTCCCCGTGAGATCAGGCGATTGGCGACATAGGACAGACCATTGTCCGCGACCTCCTGCCCCTCTGGCGACCACCAGTAGGACCCTGACAGGGAGATCACGGCTCCAAAGCTCTCTGGCCGATCGAGCGCTGCATTGGTTGACCCGATACCACCATAGCTTGCGCCGGCGAGCACGGTGCGCTCCCGTTGATGCGCCGCGCCCAGTTTCCCGAGGACATACGGCAGGAGTTCATCGGCGAGGAAGGCGCTGAATTTCGGGTTTCCCGGCAGCTCCGCGCCGCGATGCGTCCCGTCAATGGGGTCAATGAAAACGGCCGCCACCGATGGCAGCTTGCCGGACACGGTCAGCGTATCGAGCATCCCCGGGATCTGCAGCTCCGAGATCGCGCGTGGGCCGTCGAACATGAAAAGCAGGATCGCATCTTCATCGGCAGGATCATACCCCGGCGAACGATAGAGGCTCACCGCCCGCCTGTTGCCAAGGATGTCCGAGGTGAAATCTTCTGTTCTGAGGTTGGATACCACGCCCCGGCCCACAGGGAACCCGGGCTGATCCGGCGCGTCCCGCAGGCTCACGGTTGACCATTGATGCCAGCGATCCGGCGCCGCCGGCGGCCAGGGGCTGCGATTGGCGGGATCCGCGGCTGCGGTTGCAAGAATCGCGATCCGCTTCTGGCGCCAATTGGCGTCGAATTGCGGTACGTCAGGGGCAAGACGATAGGACAGCCGCGTGTCCCAGGGGACGTGGTAGCTCTTGAACCAGATGTCGGAGGTCCCGAGGCGGCTCAGCCAGTCATGATCCGATGACGGTCCCCCCAAAAGACGCACGTTGTGCTGCGCGCCGCGGTAGAGAAAGGTGAGTATCGCCTTGTCCCCTTCCCCCTCGACCAGCGGTGTGCCGGTGGCCGCGAGTTGGGACCAGATGTCATCCTCGCTTTTCCCGGCTGCCAGCTGCGTTGACGCCGCGCGCAGGGCCGGGCTCTCGGGAGCAGAGGTCGGCGCGCTTTGATCCGCGCTCAATGGCCGTCGCATCAATCGAAGATCAAAGGCCGCACCGTCCGGCCCGACGAGCTCCAGCCTGCTTTCCTCGGTCTGGGCGATGAAATGAACCCGTTCAGCCCCGCCGCTTCCCTGCGCCAGCAACCGCATGCGGGGCTGCTCCGGCTCATTTTGATACAGGTGCAGATCCTGCCCGGTCAGGGTGCCGCTGAAATAATCCCCGGCGTGGGCCTTCAGATCAATGAGGATGCTGTCGGCCGAAATCGTTCCACTGATCGACACATCCTGTCCAAAGGCCTGAAGCGGCAGGATCATGGATCCCACCGCCGCAGCCAGTGCCAACTGTCTCACCCGAGGCATCAGAAGGCAAAGTCCAGAGATGCCGTGACCGTGCGCCCGGTGCCTACGAAACAGGCGTAGACAGACGCGCAGGAGGCCGCATAGTACTCATCCGTCAGGTTGCGGATATTGACTTGCGCCTTCATGCCTTCCAGCGACGGATTGCGCGCGCCGAAATCATAGCTGAGCGCCAGGTCAAACAAGGTGACGTCCGGGACGGTAAAGCTGTTCGCGCCATCGCCCTGGCTTTCGCCGATATAGCGCAGGCCCGCGCCGAGACCGATGCCATTTTCCATACGATAGTTCGCCCAGATGGACGCCTGATGTCCCGGAAGCCGCGAGGGTGTCTTGCCAACCTCATCCGAACGGATCGACTCGGCCACGGTGGCATCCAGATAGGAATAGGATGCGATCACATCGAGACCCTGCGCAAGCTCCATCCGGCCTTCGAACTCGAAGCCCTGGCTGTCGATCTGACCGGTCTGCTCATATCCGCCAAGGGTCGAATTGTAGTTCAGCACGCCCGTCTGGGTGATGTCAAAGATGGCAGCCTGAGCGAAGAAACGTCCGTCCTGCGACAGCCACTTCACACCGGCCTCGATCTGTTCGCCTTCGGTCGGGTCAAAGGCGGGGTTGCCCGCCAAGGGCGATTCTGTCACCGGCTCGAAGCTGGTGGCGTAGCTGATATAGGGCGCGACGCCATTGTCAAAAGTATAGAGCGCCCCGATATGGCCGGTCAGCGCGGTGTCGTCAAAGCTCGACACGCTGTTGCCGATGTTGCCGATGTTGTCGGTGATCTCGGTGTCAAACTTGTCCAGACGCAGACCGGCAGAGAGCTGCAGCGCCCCCATTTCAATGCGGTCCGAAACATAGATGCCGGACTGGCGCGCAACGGTGTCTGTATCGCTCTGGCGGTCGCTCAGCGGATAGTCTGCCGGGTTGAGGCCGTAGGCCGGATCACGCCAGTTGAGCGAGGGTACAGAGAAGTTGAACCCCCAATTGTAGTCGCGCTTGTGCTGTTGCAGGTCCAGCCCGACCAGCAATGTGTGATCCGCTGCCCCTGTGGTGAATGTCGTCTCCACGCCGACATCCAGCGCCAGCTGGAACAGATCATCGGTGCCGCCCGAGGCAGTCCGGGAGATGGTCTCCTCATCCGCCGCCAGGGATCCCCAGGTCAGGGTGCGGTAGTCGGTGGTGATGTCGGTGGCCCGGAAATTCGCTCGCAGGCTGCTGTTGGCGCCGATATCCTGTCGATACTGAACCGACAGTGCATTGGTGTAGCGTTCAGATTTCTGGAAACTTGGGTCCGAAATCAGGAAGTCTCTGGGGATATAGCCGAAAGCGGTCGGATCGACCGTGCCGAGTTTCTCGCGGAAGTTGCGGAACCCTGCGTCAGGGTCGCTCTGGCTCAGCACGGAAACGGTCAGACTGCGACTGTCATCCGGTGCCCAGGTCAACGACGGCATGAAGGCATACCGGCGCTGTTTCAGCCCGTCTTCCGGGGTATCCGCCTGCCATGCGGTCCCGGCAATACGCCAGCTCAACGCATCATTGTCGGCAAATGTGCCCCCCATATCAAAGGACATTTCAGCGCGGGCATCCGATCCCACGGCAACCCGGCCCCGGCGGAAGGACTCTCCGGTCGGACGCTTGGTCGCAAGATTGACGATCCCGCCCGGATTGGCCTGCCCATAAAGCACGGAGGCCGGGCCCTTCAGCACTTCGACCCGCTCCAGCAGCCAGGGATCAATCTGACCAAAGGAATTGGTGCCGAACGCCAGCCCATCAACAAAACGGGGCACATAGCCGAAACCGCGCACATACATCTCGTCATGCAGGTTGGAGGTGCCGCGATATTCGGTGACAACACCGGGCGTAAAGCGCAGAGCCTCGGCAACTGTCTCAGCACCCTGGGCTGCAATCTGATCCGCCGGAACGACGTTCACCATCTGGTCGATCTTTGTCAGCGGCACGCCGGTCTTGGTGCCACTGGTGCTCGTCGTGGCAATAATCCCTTCGACAGGACCTTCCGGATCCTCGCCTGCGACATTGATCGGCTGAAGTTCAATTACGTCCTGCCCATAGGCGGTCAGCGGCAGCGCAACCGTCATCATCAGCGCAGCAAAAGCCGCGCGGCTCCCAAGTCTGGTCATTGATGTCCCCTTCTGTCCTGAAATCCGGCTGGAAATGTCGAAAATTTCCGCCGTGGCTCAATCGTTGAATACTTGAGCCATTTAGGCAGGTATTATAGGGTATCACCTAGCTCGTCGATAATCAGAGCATTTGCCCGATGGACAAATACCTTTGATTTCGCGCCACCCCTTAACTTGACAACCAAATTGGATTGGCGACATGGCAATCGACCGGTTTCCCGGAAATCTGCGCGTCGGAGTGCTGAACAAGAGAGTGGACGGCGTCCTCGGGAATGATCCGCGCAAGGCGGAGCCCAAGGTCTCGCTCCTGTGTCTTCTCTCGGGATTTCAGCAATTTCGTCTTGGCGACCACAAATTCGAACTGGATGCGCGCCAACAGCCTCATGCGATGCTGTTTCACAGCAAGGTGGCGTTGACTGTCTTCTACGAGGTCAACCTTGGCCATCCGCTGATCAAGACAGTTGTGTCCCTGTCACCGGAATGGATCGACATGCTGGACGGCGGGCAATTGCCGGACATGGTTTCTGCGGATGCGGATCTGGACTATCGGCTTTGGCATCCGGCGCCGGGGATGACCGCCCTTGTCTCCGATCTGGTCGAGAGCACCTCGCGCATGTGCCGGATGACGATGGGGCTCGACCTGCTGAACCACGCGGTGGAGGATCTGCGGGCACTGTCCCAGAACGACACCGCCCGCATACAAAGGGCCCGCAGCTTCATCAATCAGAACCTGCACCGCAGTATTTCCTCGCAGGATGTGGCCCAGGCCTGCGGGATCGGTCTCAGAACCCTGCAACGGTTGTTTGCCGATCACGAAGGTACCAGTCTTGGGGCCTATCTGCGCCTGCGCCGGGTCGAAGCCGGACGCGAGGCCATCGTGAGGCTGGGCCTCAGCGTGGCCGAGGCGGCCTATCGCGCCGGCTATTCAACGCCCGAGAATTTCGCCACAGCGATCAAGAAAGCCTACGGCGTGGCACCGTCACAGCTGCGCCCGCAGCAAGAAACCTCGGCCTAGCATCCCTGTGCCCTCGGCCTAGCACCCCTGTGCCTCAGACCATAACGACCGGGCGACCGTCCACGATCCGCAGCGGGGCATCCGTCTCAAACACGCCATTTATCAGCTCCGGCGTCACCACGTCCCGGGGCGGCCCATCCGCACAAAGGCGTCCATTCTTCATCACCAGCACCCGATCCGCATAGGCGGTCGCAAAATTGATGTCATGCAGAACGATGATGATCGTTCGCCCCTTTTCATCGGCGAGCTCTCGGAGCCGGACCATCAGCGCGCGAGACGCGGCCAAGTCCAGATTGTTCAGAGGCTCATCCAACAGCAGGTAATCCGTGTCCTGGACATATGTCATGGCCACAAAGGCGCGCTGCCGTTGTCCGCCCGACAGCGTATCAAGGGACCGGTCCGCCATGCCCGACAGATCAAAGAGGCGCAGCCCGTCTTCGACGCGGTCACGATCCTCTGCGGTGGGATGGCCCCGGTGATAGGGGTAGCGGCCAAAGCTCACCAGATCCCGCACCGACAGGCGGCTGGTTGCCTGCATCGTCTGCGGCAGGATCGCCAGACGACGCGCCAGCTCCCTGTCATCGCTCTGCCCCACGACCAGCTCGTCCACCGTGATGCGCCCCTGTTGCAGCGGCAAGAGCCGCGCCATCAGCGACAATAGCGTGGATTTGCCTGCCCCGTTGGGACCGATCAGCGCGACAATGCCACCGAGGGGCACACGCATCGAAATATCGGTCAGGATCGCGGCGCCCGCGATGCGATACGTCAGATTGTGAACTTCGATCAACGCTTCAGTCCTTTCAGCAACAACAGCAGGAACACCAGGCCGCCCAGGAACTCCACCACCACGCTCAACGGGGTCGAGAAGGCAAAGACACGTTCCAGGGCCCATTGCCCCCCCACGAGGATCACCCCGGCGATCAGGGCACTGCCGGGCAGCAAGACGGCGTGCCTGTAGGTCGGCAGCACCAGATATGTCAGGGCAGACACCAGCAGCCCAAAGAAGGCAACCGGCCCGACCAGTGCCGTCGACACGGAAACCAGCACCGAAATCAACAACAGCGCCCATCTTTGCCCCTTGAGTGGTGGCTCGCCAAGCGAGGTCGAAACCACCGGTCCCAACGCCAGCACATCGAGCCGGTGCCGCATCCGCCAGGCAAGCGCCAGCGCAGCCAGACACAGCGCCGCAGAGACCCCCAGAAGGTCCGTCTCTGCCCGCGCAAAACGGGCGTAGGACGCAGCCTGTACAACCGCATATTCACTCGGATCGATGACCCGTTGCAGCAGACCGGTGATCGAGCGCAGCATCACGGCGAGCACCACCCCCGTCAGCAGCATCCGCATCAGGTCATCCCGCCCCTTGCGCAGGAGCAGCCCGAACAGCAGGATCGCCGCCGCGCACATCAAGCTGGCATTGGCCAGCATCAACAGACCGGCATCCAGACGCAGGTAGGTCGGCGCGCCCAAAAAGACGACGGCAGCGGTCAGGATCAAGACGTAGAGCGCATCAAAGCCCATGATCGATGGCGTCAGGATGCGATTGCCGGAAATGGTCTGAAACATCACCGCCGCCACCGCCTGAGCGGCGCTGATCAAAAGCAAGGCGGCCAGCTTCTTGCCCCGAAACATTACCGCGAACTCGAGGCTGCCCTTCACGTCGGTGAACAGATAGCCCAGCGCGCAAGCGAGCAGCAGCAAAGCCAGAAGGCCCAGTCGTTTATGATACATGCGGCCCCCTGCCATAGAGCATCCAGAGGAACACCGCCGCTCCGACAATCCCGATCACCGTCGCAACCGGCACTTCGAACGGATGCACAACAAGCCGGGCAAAGATATCCGACGCCAGCACCAGCCCCGCTCCGGCCATCGCCGTCAGCGGCAGGCTGCGCCGCAGGTTGTCGCCGGCGATCCGGCTGATCAGGTTTGGAACCACCAGCCCCACGAAGGGGATCGCGCCAACCGTCACCACGGTCAGACCGGTCACAACCGAAATCACCACCAGGCCGCTCAGCACCACCTGGCGATAGTTGAGGCCGAGATTGAGGCTCACCGTTTCGCCAAGACCCAGAATGGAGAACTGATCCGCCACGATATAGCTCAGCCCCGCAACGCCCCCGGCGATCCACAACAGCTCATACCGGCCCCGCATGGTGCCCGAGAACTCCCCCGTGAGCCAGATGCTGATATATTGCAGCATGTCCAGTTGAAAACCGAAATACACGGCCGCGGAGCCAATCACGCCGCCGTAGACGATGCCGACCAAAGGCACCAGCAGCGTCTCTTCGGGTGGCAGGCGGCGAATGATCATGAAAAAGCCAATGCTGCCAAGCAGCGCAGCCAGGGCCGCCAGGGCCATTTTTATTCCAATGACAGCCGAGGGCAGAAAAACCGAAACCAAGAGCAGCCCCAGCATCGCGCTCTGGCCTGTGCCTGCGGTCATGGGTTCCACGAAGCGGTTGCGCGCGATCAGCTGCATGATTTGACCGGCTATTGCCAGCGAGGCGCCCGTCAAGACCACCGCGAATGCGCGCGGCAAGCGGCTGTCGCGGATCAGCTCCCAGGCCTCTTGCGTCAACAGATCCGCCGGAACGAGCGGGGTCGCTCCGACAAAGAGCGACCCCAGAAACAAAAAACCGAGGGCAATCAGCCCCGAAACCGCACGCGCCATGGCCAGTCAGTGCCCCTTGAACCCGGCCTCGATGTCAGACAGCGTGCGCATCATGGACTGGATACCGCCGCCGGAAATGTAGATATCCGAGGCATTGAGATAGATGATCCGGTCGTTTTTCCAGGCGCGGGTTTCATGCACCAGCGTATTGTCCAGCGTGGTCCTGGCGTCCTCGCCCGGCTGGCCCACGGCCGCAAGACGATCCACCACAATCAGCCAATCCGGGTCCACCGTCTGGATGAATTCAAACGAGATGCTTTCACCATGCGTGGAATCACTGATCTTCAGCGCCGCCTCCGGCAGATCCAGAGCGCTGTGCACCCAGCCGAAACGGCCCGCCTTGCCGTAGGCCGAAATTTTCGGACCATTGGTCAATACGATCAAAGCTGTGCCTTTCTCGGCGACGGCCTCCCGCGTATTTGCCAGCTGGGTATCAAATGACGCGCGCAGCTCGGCCGCTTTGTCTTCGCGCGCAAAGATCTTGCCATAGGCCTCCAGACGCTGCAGCCCTTGTCCAACCACATCTTCCCAGATCGTCATGTCGATTGTCGGCGCAAGATCCGCCATCGGGTCCAGCTGATTGGCGCTGCGGCCTCCGACGATGATCAGATCCGGCTGCAGGGCATGAACGGCCTCGAAATCGGGTTCAAACAAGGTCCCGAGATCTTCGGCCTTGTCGGCCACATCCGCCAGGTAGTCCACATAGAGGTTTCCCGGCGCGCCGGTGACCTCAACACCCAGTGCGGAAATCGTATCCACCGCCGCAATATCGAAAACGGCAATTCTCTCGGGATCTGCGGAGACGTCCGCAGCTCCGCGATAGGTCTCAACAGAGAGGGTCTCGGCGGCAAAAGCCGGCAGGGCAACAAGCAGCGCAGCGCCGCACGCAAGCGATCGAAACATCGGAAAGGACTCCAGGTCATTTCAAAGTGAGGATAAGATCAGTCTTGCTGGCTGGTGCGAGTGCAGACGCTGGCGGTGGGACCCTGCCACAGGCCTCGCAAAATGGCCATGGGCATTTCGCGAAAAGCGACCAAGGCCTTGATATGTCATTTGATAGCCGCCCATGAAAGCTGCGGATCATCGGATATGCGCCCATATTTTCCCGGCCCCTTTTTTCGGGCCTCGCAGCCCACTGATACCAAGAGGGGAAGGACCGCCCGATGAGCCTATGCTGCGGTGTTCAGCCCGAGGGATTCAACCTGTGGGATTCAACCTGTGGGCAATCGCCTGCAGGATAACGCTGTTTGTATTGAGGTCGCTATAGGAGGAGGTGGGCATGCCGGATTTCACGAAAATACTGGACGCATATCCGTTGCGGGTCTTGGCGATCCTGCGCACATGGTCGCGCAGCAGCTCCGAATACTCCTGCGGTTTATAGGCGGACCACAAGAAGGCAGCCTTGCTGCTGACAACCAGGTTTTCCTCCACAAAGGCGCGGGTGCGATATTCCGGTTCCAGATCGACCGAGTCTATGGCCCAGGTCCGCGGTGCCGCATCAAGTTGCAGCCCCTGATACAGGAACCAGGGACTTTTGTTGATCGGCCCCTCAGACACACAAACAAGGCGCCCTGTTTCCTCATATTCTTCCAGCTGCGCAGAGAACAGCACATCCGCGAGATAGGCGCTTTCCGGTGACATCCCAAGCTCCATCGCTTCCAGCAACAAAGGCTCTGCCCCGAATGGCCCAATCCGCGACGCGGATTCGAGCAGGGCCATCTGTCCATCCGCCTCGGATCGTCCGGCCAGAACCTCATAGGGGGAGTTCACCTCAAAGCCCCAACGCCGGAACGCACGGGCGGCGTAATGCGCACTATGAGAGATATAGGTGCTCTTCAGCTCACCTTCGAGGACGGAAAAAACCTCTCCCCCGATGATGATTTGCTCAAAGTCGTAGGACGCCACAAGCTCTTGCAGGCGGTCGCCAAAGTCACTGTTGCGGCGCAGGTTGTCCAGCGCAGACAGCAGCCGACCGGCGTCGCTGCCATCAAAATCCCGGTTGCCCCATCTGATCCGATCTGTCCGGATCCAGCCTTGCGGCAACCGCCTGCCATCGGAGACGCGCCCGGCAATGTTCGGCAATATCCTGGAAATCGCGGTCTCCAGGCCCTTGTCGTCGATCAGCCCGATCTGAGAGGCGGCAACCAGCGCATTGATCTGGCTTCCCACATCCCACATGGTGACCGCTTCAAGCAACTGCCCGCCGGGCGCGAAATTCACCGTGGCCGGGCACAGACCCGTTTTCGGATTGGTGAATTCCTCAAAATACCGCCAGGCGACCGCCGCATCCTCCATCAGCTCGTCCCGCATGATCTCGGAAAGAGCCGCGTCCTGCGCCACGATCGCTGGCCGGGCCGCCGCCAAACGCCTTTGACGCTGACAAATCGGACTGGTCGGCGCAATCAGACGGGCATAGTCACCGATGGTTCGAAATGCCGTTACCCCATCCGCAGGCAGGCTCTTCAGAACCTGAACCAGATCCCGTAGCGCCCGCTCATCCGAGAAGGCCCCGGCGTCAAGAACGATCACCTGATCTTTCAGCCCGGCGAAAACCGCGGCAAGCATTTCTGGCGAAACAGCGCTGTTGATATCGCGCTGTGCCACCGTCAAAATCCCGTCCCCCCCGAGCCCGGGCGCCGCCGTGTCCGGCCCGGTCCGCACCCCGATCCCGGCAACCAATGGCCGCGTCGTGCGCACCTCGGCCGCTCGCCCGTCGCCGCCCGGCCGGATCTGAACAGGAACAGCTGTCGGCCAGGCCGGCTTTCCGGGCCGGGAAAAATGTTCCGTGTCAGTCGAAACCCAGACCCCAGCCTGCGCCGCCTGCCCTGCCGATCCCAAATCGGGTCCTCGGGTATAGGGGATGGCGAGCCCGTCCAGCGTGGATACCAATCGTGTGTAGGCCAATCGCTCCGGACCGGAGAGCGCCAGGGGTTCGGCCAGATGCAGGCAAATGATCCGCTGGAACTGGTAGGAGTCCCGCAGCTGCAGATCATAGACCGCAAGAAGCGACCGTTCGCCTGCCAGCTCCTGCTGCGATAGCGCCTCCGCAAACTGGTCCGCGGCCGCTTCGGCTTGGGCCAGGGGAAGTTTGCCGAACGACGCTGCGGAAAGATAATAGACCGTTTGTGTGGCTGCCTCGGTCTCGGCGGTTTGCGGCGGCACCCTGAGATCACACAGGGTGCCGCCAAAAAGCCGGGCGACGCCGTTGTCCCATGTTTCGGACTGCACCTCACGGGTGCTGTCAGGCAAGCTCAGCACGTTGAAAATCCCGGCAGAGCGCAGCGCCTCGGGTGATGCGGGCCGTGGCATGCTGCTGCAGGCGAGCGTCTGAATGCGCAGCGGGGCCGGCAGAGCCCCCGCCACCGGAGCCAGCATCCTGTACAGGGTCTGCACGGCCTCATGGGCGGAGCGTGCCTGAAAATACTGCGACCGGCCGGCGATATCCGGCAGAAAAGGTGCGATTTCAATGCTGCTGCCCCCGAGCAAGAGACCGGACAGCAACCGGGCAAGAGCGCTATCAGCGCCGAGCGCCTGCCCCTCGTCATCATAGGGCGACACAAGACAGGTGACGGGAATACTGCGCGATCCGAATGCGTCCAGCACCGCGATCAGATGGGCAAAGGAGGTCCGCCCGTCCACATGGGATATGACAGGATAGCCTTGCGGCGAAACCGCGCCGCGAAACCCGCGTGCGACGGCACCCAGCGGCGTGAGACTCGCCGCGCCCGCCGCCACGACGGTCTTCAGAAAGCACCTTCGTTTCATGACCGGGCCGTTACAAGGCTGTAGTCCCGCCCCTGCCGCTTCAGCGCGCCCCAGCTCGCCAGTCGTCCGGTGATGGCGCGCAAGACGGCGCGAATGACCGAATAGTAGAGCAGCGGCCGGTAGAACACACGTTGCACAGGATATAGCAGCAGCGACCAGAGGCTTTCGTCCTCATCCCGCGCAAGCGCAAAGGCGGCGATCAGGAACTCCAGCGCAGGCAGTGTGAAATAGGCCCACAGGTAATGCGACGGCTGGCTGCCGATACTGCTGCCGGCTTCGCCCGCCCCGCCATCCATGAAGAGTTTGTAGAGCATGATGCCGACGAAGAGATCCGCAATCGGCGCCAGAAGCGGGAACAGATACCCGAATATGAACATGTCGGGGATAGAGAACAGCCCGACCATGCGCCCCTCGAATATCGAGCTTTTGTGCTTCCATGCGCTTTGGAACATGCCGAAGGACCAGCGCAGGCGCTGCTTCAGAAGCTGGCCGACCTGCTCGGGCACCTCTGTGTAGGCGCGCGCGCGCGGTTCGTAGACGATCCGGTAGCCCGCCCGGTTGACCTGAATGGTGAGATCGGCGTCTTCGGTCAAGGTGGCATCGCTATAGAGCCCGGCCTTGCGCAACGCCGAAACCCGCCAGGCGCCCAGCGCACCGGGGACAACCAGAATACCGTTGACCAGATCAAACGCCATGCGCTCCACATTCTGCGAGGTCGCGTATTCAAAGGCCTGCATGCGGGTCAGCAAATTCACCTTGTTGCCGGCGATGATCTTGCCCGCCACACCGCCGACTTTCGGGTCATTGAAATGCTTCACGAGCTGGGTGATCGCGTTGGTTTTGATCTGCGTGTCGGCATCAATGCAAACGACGATATCGGCTTCCACCCCCAGCAAGGCCCTGTTCAATGCGCTCCACTTTCCCTGATTGGGCTGTGAGATCAGGCGCACGTCCTGTTTGTGACTGAATTTGAAGACTTCGTTCAGGGTATTATCGGTAGATCCGTCGTCCACGACAATAATCTCGAAGTTCCGGTAGTCGCTGGCGCGCACGCTTTCGATACAGGTCCGGATCACCTCTTCCTCGTTATGTGCCGGGATGATCACCGCCACCCGTGGCGAGACCAAAGTGACCGCCTGGCGTCCCTTCCAGTTGAGAACCGAAAGCACCAGAATGACGACCGAACGGATCACGCCGATGGCCAGGATGACCCAGAACACGCTAACCGCAAAGGTTTTCGCGCCAGCGACCGCCGAGAAGGACACCCGGTCAAAGGTCTGATGGCCGCCTTCGGCAACCGGCATCAGATCCGCCCGGGTGGTTCCCAGCAGGTCCGCCATGGTGGTGAAACTATAGCCCCGCGCACGCAGATCCGAGATGATCAATGGAACCGCCGCCACGGAGGCTTCCCGGTTCAAGCCGCCGTCGTGCAGCAAGATCACGTTGCCCGCACCGCGCTCCACCTCCTGAACCACAAAATCGGTGATCTCGCGGCTGCTCCACCCCTCCCAGTCTCTGGGGACGATATCCATACCGGCGATCTGGAACCCGCGTGCCATTGCCGCCTCAAGGGGTCTGACACGCTCCGCGCTGATTGGTCCGCCGCTGCGCTGAAACGGCTCGCGGTAGATCACCGTCTTGCGCCCGGCGGCCCCCGCAACGATCTTGTCCAGCAAACTGAATTCCAGGTCCAGGCGCGTCTTGGAAATCTGATCCATGCGGGGGTGTGAGAAAGTATGGGCCCCAACCTCATGTCCTTCGTCGATGACCCGTTTCAAAAGGTCAGGCGCATCCATGATGCTTTTGCCGGTGACGAAAAAAGCCGCAGGCGTTTGAGTAGCCTTCAGACTGTCGAGAACCTGCGCCGTGTTGGTCGGGTGCGGGCCGTCGTCGAAACTCAAAACCACCTTGCGCCCAGCCGGTTTGCCGTAGCGCTCCATCGTATAGGGGCGCGGCATGAGATCATAAACCTGCGAGGCAACCCGACCGGTTTCAGGATCAAACCGCACCTGGCGGATGCCCGGGGACTGGCGTGTTTCAACACGCAGAAAAGCGCCATCGCCCCGGTAGCCAACAAAATTGTCGAGCTGGACGACGGCCAGATCCGCGCTCATTTCATCCTGTGTCATCTGCTGACCACGCAGCACGGTCCAGACACCGGGATCCTCTTGTCCCAGGGACCACAACCCGATGCGCGAAATGCCGAGGGCCGACAGCGCCGTAATTTGATTGTGAAGCGTCGCGGCATCCTGCAGCCAGATCTTGTGAGACAGTCCGACGCTATCCTGAAACGCGCTGAAACTGCCTGATGTCTTGGGACTGAAGCGAACGGTTGCGCCGGCTCTGGCGATCTTGTCCATCGCCTCGGCATAGGGCAAGACGGTGGGAAGAGGCTGGCCCGACACCCACTCCACCGCAAAATTACCGAGTGCGGCCACCAGCTTGTCATGTCCCAAGGCCTCAGCCGCGAGCCTGGCCGTTTCAACGAACCAGGCATCGGGCGCCAACGGACCGGGAGCGGTACCGACCCAAGGCTCGCTGAACATCTTCAGGATGACCTTGTCAAAAAACGCCATGCTGCCGGCGTCTTGCCACAGGCTTTCGGTCGCGCTCAGAACGATGCAGCTCTGCAGGCCTTGGGCCTCGAACCCGGCCGTCAGAGCGGTCAGAAACGGACGCAGCATCCGCAGATCACCGGAGTTCAACTCCATAAAGTCGAAACAGGCCCCCTGCGCATAGAGCGGCAGCAATTTGTCAACCAAACCCGCTACGATGTTTGGCGCTTCGGAGTTGAGAGTGGTGAAAAAGCCAGGTTTGTCCTGGCCGGGATCCAGGGTTACCGTTGGCATCAGGTCCGGCACCAAACGCGACGACCTGCGGAATTCCTCCGCCGCCATGCGGGTATAGCGGTTTTCCATCGTGGTTTCGGCGGCGGTTCCGTCCCACGTGATCCGGAACCATTCCGGCACCAGAACTCCGATCGTATTGCAACTGTCCTTCAACGAGAGGTGAGCCCAGTCAAAGGTGGTCGGCAGATGCGCGAAGACAACATCGTTGGTCGGATCCGCCATCGCCGTAAGATAGGGTTGTCTGGGCTGTTCGCAGCTTGGCCGGGTATCCAGTTGCGGCTGAAGCGAGGCGAGCCTCAGGTGCTCAAGCGGCTGTGATGTGGCGGTCAGACGCCTTTGAGCCCCGTTTTCGCCCCCCCAATAGCGGCTCAGGTCACTGTAGGCCGTCTGCCAGGATACGGCTCCGTTGAGGAATAGCCCCGCCCAAAGGCAAAGACCGAAGCCCAGCGCAAGAATGACACGCCGCAGCCTGCGCGCCCGCAGTTGCCGCGGGTCATCAAAGACCTTTAGCGCATTCCGGCCAGACGTCAGGTTTTCATAGTGGAATGCAAATCTGCTCACAGAGGAATTCCCCTGCAAAGTATTGATACCACGATCAAATGAGACGAGTAGATCCTCGTCGGAGATATAATCAGCACTATAACTGGCACGGTTCCCCCGAACCCGCTGCAAGCTCCAGTCAATTCTCCGGCGATCCGAAATCGAGGTCCCCACCCCTCACGGACACACCAGATCTGAAGCCCCTATGGGTCAGGTGGCAGAATCCCGCCTGTCGAACCCTTTGTCAAAATCTTCTTAATTTTTAATCCAAAACTCTGCAAATTTTATTCAAATTTCGGTATCAATGCACCTAATCACGAGAGGATTGTGCACCAATCCTCATTTATCGCCCCGACTGGCCTGCTGCCGGTAGGCTCGATTCGTCAGCCCTGGTTCAGACAGGCCCGGGTTCAGACAGGCCCGGGTCTAGATAGGACGGGGTCAGACAGGATCGGACTCAGACAGGCGCGTGGTCTGACCCGGGGCGGGCCGGGCTCCGCGATCTCAGGAAAGGGCGATCTGGTCCGGAAATTTCTTGATCAGCTCTGCATTCTTTCGGGTGCCCGCGGCCTGGGCGCGTGCCATCACAGCAACGGTCTTGCTGACGGCCTGCATCCCGTCATGTACCGTCGCCCCAGAGCCCGCGACCACTGGACGATACTCGCCCGCCGCAGCCGCAAGACGTTCGAGAAGATCGACTGCGGCAGACAGATTGGACACCAGCGCGGCCAGCTCCTGATTGAGCGCGTTCGGCGCGGGTTCTTGATCGGCAGCCATGGTGCTGTCGGTTTGGCGCGCGTTCTCAAACAGTTCCGGTTTTTGCCATTCCTCAAGCTTGCCCAGTTCGACGAGGCACCGGTCAATCGCCGGTGTGCTCATGCTTTCTGCGTCCAGCTTCGGGACGGCGGATTTGGCCGCCGCCGCCTTGAACGCGGTCCAGCCGGTGAGCGTCAGAGACGGCTTGCCGGGATGCCAGTTGCTGTCCATCTTCTTTTCAACGCCAAGCACGGTGGGGTCGTCTTTCAGTTCATTTTCGAGATAGGCGATCAGTTTGACGCAGATGTCCTTGTCATTCTTGAAAGCCTCAACCGACAGACCCGAAATGCGCAGCGCGTTCTGGGCCGAGGCATCGCCCATGATCGACGCGCCATATGCGATACAACATTTCGCCAGGGTCGAATTCAAACGCATCGCAGCCCGGGCAGCTTTGCGATTGCCGGGATTATCCCGCGCCTTGAGATAGGCAGCCCAGCCGTTTTTGATGGCGATCTCAGTATGCATCTTGAAGCCAAATTCGACCACGGCATTGGCCATCTTGTTGGTGCTGGCAACGATAGAAGACACCCCGGTGGGGTCCAAAAGCTTGGCAGCCTCGGCCCCCAGCGCGACGGAATCAAAGGCCACCTGTATCCGCGCGTGATTGAGGTGCACATAGCAGTTCCCAAGGGTCTGTTCGATGGCCGGCGCAGTGCCCGCGCGGGCGGCAAATGCGGTTCGCATACTGTCCACCCAGGCGTTGTGCACATCTGCGGCCTTTTGCATCTTGACCAGATCCACCACCAGCTTCTGCAGCATCACCGCAAGGCCCGCGCCGGGCACGATTGCGGCAGCAACTCCCAAGGCACCAGCCGTCAGCGTATTCCAGAACTCCGCTTGCTGACGAAGCTTGGACGTATTGGCCATCGCCCGGTCGATACATTCCTGCGCCCGCACCAGTTCTTCTTCGGTCTTGCCGGTGATGTCCGGATCAGGAAAGGCATTGGAGTACATTTCCTCGAACCCGACCAGCTCCGCATCGGCCTCAGCAAGGATCGCCGCCATCCCTTCGGGCGAAAAGGCAGCCTCCAGCTCTTTGCGGGCGATGGCTTCCTGGCTGAGGGCGATTTCGTCGTCCAGGTCGCGCCCCAGGCTTTCCGCTTCACTCTCGGGCTTCAGGGTGGCCGCCGTATTGTTCAACTGTGACAGGGCGCTGTTCAAACTGCTCATCATCGAAGCGGAGCCACTGTCGTGAACTCGATCCGACTGGATTTCCGCATAGGCGCGTCTGAAATGGTCCAGTTGCTCGATTTCCTCAGCAGACATATCGTCCCGGAGCCCATCGTACATCTCTTCGCTGAAACCGATACTGAGACCTGCGGCCAGGCCATTTGTCAGCAGAAACGCAGCCTGACCTGCGTTTTTGTCAACGAAGATCGCCCTGCCCAGAGCTTTGACATTCACTCCGGCCGTTATGCCAAGTTTCAGCGCCGCGGCGAATTGCTGTTGTGCGGCGATGTAGTCTTTGCGGTCGTTGACTGCATTGTTGTAGTCATCCTGAGTGCTGAAATCAGACTCCTTCAGGTCCGCATAGGACTTGTTCGCAGAGGCCACGATTCCGGCCGCAACCGCATCGCCCAGACCGGCGATGACCTTCATGATTTCATCGAAACCACCCTCGTAATTGCGGTCATGGAATTTCTGCCCCATGACAACGAGCTGCGGTAGAACCTTTGCGCTTTTGAAGGCTGTACTGATGGCCCCCGTCGTGAAAGCGACCTTTGCCTTGGACTGCGCGTCTGAAGGATTGGACTGGCTGGCGGTCATCGCGGACTGCACTGTGGCGACGGTCATGCTTTCGGCAATCGACAAGGCCTGAGAAATCGTGTTGGTCCATTTGTCCAGCGGCGCGGCTTTGGAATGGCGATGTTCGTCGATCAGCTCAACTGTAGAAAGCCCGCCGATGATCACCGTCGTCGCGGCCTTTGCAATCATCTCATCCGTGCCCGCGATAGCGATCTCCTTGTTGCGCGTGGCGATGAGGTCCCCCAGACGTTCCTGTTCAGCCGGGTCGGTCGCTGCCGATTTCTCTGCCTTGAGTTCGATCAGCTCCTGCTTTTTGGCGGCGACATCCATCGCATCTTTTGCCGAGAGCACCTCCGCAGTCAGCGTCCCTGCAAGCTGCACGCTTTCCTTGGCTATTTTCATCCCCAGCTTGAAATTCTCGCGCCCGGTGGTTGTGGTCGCGGAAAAGGCTTCGATCTTCTTTTCGTAGAATTCCGCAGCCCCGTTGAAGGCAATGGCATGTTCGGAATATTTGTCCGGGACCAGATTGTCCGGAATGACGCCCGCACGCACCAGCGGTGTCCAGACTTCCCGGCGGATATCATCATCATCAAACAGCGGCATCCCGTCCGGACCGATCTGCAGCTCCATCTTGCGTTGAGCCTCCATCGCCTGCTCATAGCCTTGCCGCATCTTTTCCAACGCAACCGGGTCAATCGCATGCGTATCTTCGCCGATGTCCTCCTTGGTGTCGATTTCGACATCCACCAGCATCGCCCATTTGCCCAGTTTCGCGTTCTCCAGATCCCCCTCGTTGGCGCGCCAGGGGATTTGGGTGACGTTTTTGTCCTGAGTACCAACCAGTTGACGCCAGGCCCGGGTGATGGCCAGCGGATGATTGTCGTTCGAAATCACCAGATCCTGACTTTCGGCAATCGTTTCACGGATC
The DNA here is from genome assembly GCF_006265095.1 of Phaeobacter sp. B1627. Taxonomy (GTDB): domain Bacteria; phylum Pseudomonadota; class Alphaproteobacteria; order Rhodobacterales; family Rhodobacteraceae; genus Epibacterium. Next base: position 8,063 of record NZ_VCNK01000001.1, on the reverse strand, counting down.
CCGTCAAGATAGTCATCCATCACCCCGAGGAATTCCTCACGACCCGCTGCACGTTCCTGCGCCAGCGCATAGGCCGCCTCATCGAGTTTCTTGCCGGATACATACCCAACCCAGTCAAATTCATCGCTTGTCAGTGGCATATTCGGTCCCCGGTCAAAATCGCACGCCCCGGCCTGTTACGGCGCGAGGTTCTTCAGAATTTCTGTTTCCATATTCAGCAGGGTGGCGGTCAGCTGCACCCAGGTCTGCCCACGATCGAGCGGGTTGTTCCTGTAGATCTCCAATGCCGGATCGCTTTCGAGCCGGGTCCGGATGCGCCTGACCTGCTTCAGCGTGTCCTCGCGGAGCTGCGCCATGATCGCCTTTTTCTCTTTCAGGGGCAGCTGGCCGTCGGCGTGATCGGAATTGCGAAGGTTCGCCAGGCGCTGCGTCACGGCGGGATCGAAAACCAGCACGCTATTCTTGTCGCCCTGACACATGTTCAGCACCGTGTTCACGGCGGCCACCGCGGCCTTTGCCTCGTCATCGTCTTTGCGCTCATCATCGGAGAACTTGCCGTTCAGCATTTCCTGAACCTTGCCGGCGGCCACGGCGACCTTGGCGACGGATGCCCGCATTTTCGTTTGCCAGGCATCGAAATCGAAAAACCACTCGGCCTCTGCGATCACCTGCGCATTGGTGACGTCATCATGGAGATCGCGCCAGTTTTTGGTCGCGTCCATATAGTCCTGCCCGGCGCGTTTGTAATCCTTGGAGGCCTCCAGGTTCCGTCCGATCGAGTCATAGGTCCCGCCCAGCGCAGCCGCGATGGAGGTGTACTCGGTATAATTGGCATGGGTCTCCAGGCTGTTCTGATCCAGCCAGTCCTGCACCTTTTTCCGCTCTTCCTTGCACAGACGTTTTTGCTCTTCGGCGAACTCGAAGTCGTTGCGGGCCTCCATTGTGCCTTTCTGCGCCTCCCCCAAAAAGGCCGCCATCCCGAGCAAGAACGCCTCCGGATTGCTCGCCTTGTTGGCCAGCAGCGCATCCAGCTCCACCAAAGAGCGCCTCAGCTCATCCGACAGCGCGTCAGCCCGGCGCTGCACGTCATCCACCGAGGGGCGCGACCGGGTTTCCAGGGCCTCCCTCAGGTCCAAAAGCGTGGCACGGATCTTGCCCTGGGCGCCCGCGAACGTCTTGTCGGCCTCCCTCATATAGGAAAGCGCCCCGCGAATAATGTCAGGCGCCGCAAGCAGTTGCGCCTTTTCTTCGTCTGTTTTCGTTTCCAGATTGATCGCGGTCCCTGCAAACAGATCCTCGGGCTTCATCTTGGTCAGTTGCGCAATTTTGGCGCCGACATTGGCCTCTGTCCCCTTCTTGTCCGCCGATAGATCCTTTTCGATCTCATCCAGCTTTTTCTTGGCTGTCGCATGATCTTCACGCAGGGATTCTGCTGCGGGTTTGTGAATCTGGTCGAACCTGTCGTAGAGAGCGCGGGCTTCGCGCACGACGTCTGCGGGCTTTTTCGACCCCTCCCAACCGTCTTTCAACCGGTCAAAAGCGGCCTTGTCAGCCCCATAGCCATCGGGGCGCCAGTCCTCAAAAAGGACCCGTATTTTCACGTCGGCCAGATATTCGGCGACCCGCTTGATTTCGTCATAGGCCGCTTTGTAGGCGTCACCGTCCTGGACCTGTTCAAGCAGCTCTTGTACCGCGGCGGTCGCGTCCTCCAGCATCTTGGCACAGCCCGGAGCGTCGGTGTCAGACAGCAGTTCGAGCATCTGCATCTGCTGGCGCAACCGCGTCATATCCTCGCGCGGCACGTTCTTGTAGTCCTCGCCCCTACGATCAATCATCAAGTTGCTGTCAGAGGATTCCTTCATCTTGATTTCATAGAATTTCTTCTCGCCGTTCGAGTCGGTGATGGAAATCACATGATCCTCAGGCAGGTTCGCCAAAAGGCTCAGATCGGTAATCTCTCTGGTCTGAAAAATGTCCAGCATCTCGCGTTTGATTTCAGAGACCTTCGCCACTGCGGCCTCTTTCGCGGCATTGTCCTTTTCCAGCACCACCGGATCGCGGTCGGGAACCGTGGCATTCACAATATCGCCCTCAAGCGCGCTGAGGGCCTGTGTTGCCACGCTCAGATCGGGGTCCGCCCGAAGCTTTTGCGCATCGCGCATGTCCTTGATGTCAGACAGCCGGGCCCGGAGCGCCCCATCCGCATCCCCGCCTTTGCCCCAGAGCGTATCAAGAAGCACAGCGACTGAGGTCAGGGTCCGCTCAAAGGCCTCAAACGGGTCAGGTGCCTCTGCCTGAGGCTTGGGCAACGCAAAATGGCGTGACGCGACAAAGTCCGTATGCAGAGCCAGAGCATCCGTCCGGATCATCTCCGCCTCGTTGTATTTCCCGGCAGAGGCCAAAGATTTCGCGTTGTTGATCATCATGGTCAGCGTGCCAAGCTGTTCCTGAGTGATGCGCGTAATTTCGGGTTCACTCAGGAACATGCGTGCCTCGGGGACCACTGTTTCTGACGATTTGGTGTATGTTGCCAGGTCCATGTCCAGCCGTGCCAGAACCTGCTCCCTGAAGGTGCTGCTGTCGCTGTTCGACGACGCGGCCTCCTTGACGGTGCGCGCGTCGGGGGGCTTGGATTCCAGATAGGCCTGAAACGCCTCTTCCGGCGTCGGGGTGCCGTCGCGGATCGCGGCCATCAGGAGATTGACGGCCGCCGCCTCTGCCGCAATGTCCTCGATCCGGCCGACCCGGTCTGCCGTTTTCTCTTTGTAGGCAACCAGTTGGTCCTGCCGCTCCTGCAATGCGGCCTTTTGCGTCTCAATCCCGCGCAGCTCTTCGGCAAGGCGCTGCTTTTCCTTGAACCCCTCTGCCGCCTCCAGCTTTCCGGTCAGGGAGGTGATTTTCGCCGACAGCGCATCAATTCCGGTCTGCAGCCTATCGACGGTCTCGTCCATCTTGACCTGCCGGGCCACCTCGCGACCGGCAACCGGATCGCTGCCCGCCAATTCGGTCAACCGGTCCAGCACGGCTTCGCGCATTTCCTCGACAACGGACAACAGGTCCCGGATCGGCGCCGCCCGGTCGCTGCTTGCCGTCCTCACCGCAGAGGTCAGCTCCGCACCGAGTTCGGTCAGCCGGTCGCTGGTCGTGTCCTCCGCGATTGCCTCGGCCCGCAGCGCCTCAAGCGCCTCCGCAAGAGCAGCATGCACCCCATCCAAGGCTCCGACCGCCCCCGCACGGGTGTCTTCAGCCTCGTCGTCCCCCGCGATCGAACGGTTAACCAGCGCAGGGGTCAGAACGCTCTCATCCGTGAACGCCTTCATCTCCGCAAGCTGTTGACCTGCCTCTTTGATCCGGTCCAGCAACAGGGCTGCAGAAGCCCTGCGCTGCTCTTCCTCACTCAAATTCTCCCGGCGTCTGTCGATTGCCTCGGCGGTGATGCCCGCGCGCAAGCCTATTGTGGCGATCCGATACTGAATGGCCCGCAGCTGTGCCGTGCCGGCCTCGAAGGCCGGGCTGTCCCCCGGTGCATTATGCACCTTTCTCGCTATGTCTTGGAGCTCAGCATCGGTCTGCTGCATCCGGATCTTGAGATCCTCCATCTGGTCCCAATATCCGGAATATTCGGTCATAAGTTCCCGAAATAGCCCATCGGTTTTCTGCTTGGCGTTCACATATTCGACGTATTGTCTTTTGACGTTGTCCTGAAAATCGCGAACCTTGGTTTTGCTGAGCATTTTGCGACGCAGCCGCTTTGCGAGGCCTCCGGACACAATCGCATTCTTTCCCAGCCATTTCGACAGAAAGGCCAGCATTTTGGTGTCCAGATCGCTGACCGTAATCGGGGCGTTGTCATCAGGCATTTTGCGCTCCATTCCCAGCAGCCGGTGTCGCGGGCTGCCTCAGGCTGTGTGGCGATGAAAAATCAGACCGGTTGGGCGGCCTCAATAAAAAGTCTTCAACGACGTCTTGCGAGCCGGTCAGCCCGGATCAGGCTACCGGCTCCTTTTCCCTATCGAGCTCTTTGGCAACCGCATCCAGCGCCGCAACCGCGACTTTGCGCACCTTGAGCCCGGAAACAAACCCGTTCCCATCATCAATAATCGTGAAGATGCCGGAATTCAGTTCGGCCACATAGTCACCGATGACAGCATGACATTTCCGACGCAGGGGACCGCGCTTCACCGGGTCCGCCTCCTGTATCAGATCGTCCAGCGCATCCTCGAGTTTTTCGTCGATGGGGTCCAAGTACCCCTGCAGGTCCCCGACCGCGTTTTCGATACCCTCAAAGTCTTCTCCGTCGCAGGCCGATACGATCTCCTTGCCGAGCCTATCAATTTCAGCCTTCAGCAGGGACCTGGCCCGGCTCCAGAGCAATCTGGTCTTTGTGAAATCCACCAGCGCACTGTCGGAGGCACTGGCTTGTTCCTTGTGCTTCTGCAGAGAGGTCTTCAGGGCCTCTTCGAGGCGGTTGGCAATCGCGATAGCCTTTTTATAGTCACCGACAGACGCCGCTTCGTCGGCCATATGCATGGCCGCACGCATCCGCTGGGCATCGGGCAGGTCGGCATTGAGCGCCTTCAGCAAGACTGGTGACAGCCGCCCCCACAGCGTTTCCCACTGTTGCTGCAGCGGATCGGTGACCGGGTTTTCGGCAAGCGCCGCCTCGATTGCCTTGAGCGCCGCCTCGACCCCGGCGAAGTCCTTTCCACGGAGCTTTTCCGCAGCCAGCCCCCAGGCTTTCATGAGCCTTTCATTGGCAGGAGGCGGGGTGGATTGGCAACGCGGGCGCAGATCTTTCAGCCGTTCCACCAGCGCATTGGCTGTCTGCCCGTCCTGTTTGCCCGTTTCCGGCGACGCAACAGCCCGGCGTTTCCTGAGGTCGGCCTCGATTGCCGCCACAAGCTTTGCGGCGGCCTCCGTCTCGCCCGTCTCGTTCTTGTCCAATGCAGCCTTTGCCGCAGCCTGAAGCTTGGTCCGGGCGGGGCCGTTCAATGCGCGGATGTCCGGCACAAGAGAAAGGATGCGCTTGTGCAACTCCTGGGCCGCCGGATCGGGTCCGTCATCTCCCGTGCCCTCCCCGTCCTCGACGTCGGGCTCTTCATCATAGAGGGCATCGTCCGGAAGATCCTCAATGTCGGTGTCAATGACATTGCCGTTTTCGTCCAGAATTTTAACGTTGTAAGGGGCCTTCTGCTTTTTCAGCCATTTCTTCAAACGCTTCGCCAAAGCGGGCAATTCACGCTGGCAGGTCAACACCATTTCCTTGCTCTCAACAGAGCACAGACCATAGGCTATTTTGTTGATTCCACTTTCTTTTTTGACACCTCGCGCGACAATCTCCGGCGCGAGCCTCTTGTGCAGGGCAAAGAAAAAGCTGTCCCCGTCTGTCCCGGGCGCAACCGCAAAGGCGAGCGGGCGTTTCTTGGCGACTTTGACAAGCTTCTTAAGTTCGGTGCCTTCGACCGAAAACTCTCCCATAACATCCCCCGGCCACCTGATGGCGCTGACAATTTCGCTGGTGCCAATACAAGGCGCATTCTGACCGGTGCGTTAACGTTACGTCAAGGTTTAAAGCAGCCTCCGACGTCGGAGCTAGACCGGCACCGCATGCGCGTTGATGAATTTTTGCAATTTTTGCTGAGGCGCTTTGAGAGATTAATCCAATCACAATTCATCCCCCTTCATTCTCTGAGTCCGTTTCGGAACTGGAAACAATCCCATTCCGGAGCCCGCTACTCAGTTCGTAAGGATGGTGAAGTAATGAGTACCCTGTTTAAGTCCCTCGCATGTTTTGCGACCGCCGTAACTCTCTCTGCCTGCAGTGATGCGCCACGGGTCGGCTACGATACCCTGACCCGGGCAGGCACCAACCTGCGCCTCGGCGACAGGATACCCTACGCCTCCCGCGACATCGCCCGCGAAAATTCGGAGCAAAGGATGAACGTGTATTTGACCGGATACAGTTTCTGGGACAATACGCCGCGCGGCTCGGCTCAGATCGCGCGCCCGGTCATCCATCGCTCTGCAGGCGGCACAGGAACCTATGCCGACCCCGTCACGCTTGCGGTGGGCCACAGGCGCCAAGGCAGAACGAGTATTATGGACTATCCCGCAGGAACGCGTTTCTACATCGAGAACCTGCAGAAATACGCCATCGTCGAGGATCTCTGCGGCGACGGCCCCAGCCCGCAGAACGGACCCTGTCACAGCGGACACCAGGGTCACGACTGGATCGACATATATGTGGGTGGGCGTGGCATAGATGAGGCCTGGGTGGATGGTTGCATGCGACGCATCACCGGAATTCAGCGCGTGGTCCTTAACCCACAACCGCACTACCCGGTCAAGCCCGGTGAAATCGCCGCCACTGGCTGTCAGACATTTTAACCACAAATAATGGGATGTACCGGCTGCTTCAACTAGCAGGTTAGGCTGTAACTACGTCTGCAAGTTGGAGAAATAGCATAGAGAAGAAAACCTTCGATCAGCTGATGTCCATCGGGATCGACATCGGCAGGGATATGTTCCACCTCGTCGGGTCCGACCGGGATGGACGATTGGTGTTGCGCAAACAGATCAAGCGGTTGGCGCTGATCGCGACATTCGAGAAGTTGCCGCGATGCATCGTCGGGATGGAAGCCTGCCTCAGCGCCCATTTCGTCAGTCGGACGCTGCGGGGCATCCAGGAACTGGCCCTTGGCGGCATTTGCCGCGACACGCGGCAGACACTGGATGCGCTGGCGACGGAGGTAGTTCGACGACATGTGGAACGCGCTGATCCCGGCGAAACAGGCACGCGTGGTCAGGCTGCTGGTGGCGCGGGTCACGGCCAGCGAGGCCGGGCTGGCGGTCGACCTGCGTCATGAAGGTCTGGGTGCAATTGCCGCACTCATGGCCCCGGGCAAGTCGGAGGTGGCGTGATGGCAGAGCCGGAAGCCTCCGTGTCCACATACCGCTCACAATGCGCAATCGCGGCGGGCGCCCGCGCATCCTGCCGCCCAAGGAGATCGAGGTGGCCATGGATCGCGGCCAGGACGCTCGGCTGTTGCGCGCCATCGGCCGTGCGTGGGACTGGCGGCGCAGGCTGGAGCGCGGCGACGTCACCACCATTGCCGATCGCGCCAGAGAGGAAGGCATCTCCGACCGCTATGTCAGCCGCGTGATCCGGCTGGCATGGCTCGCGCCCTCAGTTCTGGAGCGGCTGGTGCTGCGACGCGAACCCACAGTGCTGTCGATCTTCGACCTCTGCGGCGTGGCGGAGATGCCGTGGGTAGAGCAGCCGGAAAAGGTGTTTGACTGAGGGTCAGCCCCTCTTAAGACCAGACGAAGTTAGAGCGATGGCGCCAATAAATTTGGCCAAATGCTCCAGAACTCGCATCGAATCCGCGCGGTGAAAGACAGCCCAGGGCCAATTTGTTACAATGGCGAGTACCGCAGCATGTGACAATTCGGGTAGCTCTGCAACAATTGCTGCGAGTTCTCACGAGTTGGTTTCTTAGCCGGCACCGAGATGGCTAACTGCCTGTTTGCGCATGGCCAAGCGAAGATCTAGGCTTCTGCTCAAGATGTTGGATGACTTTTTCGCGGCAGGAAACCGGCGGTAGAGGCAAAGTGAACTACAGACATGAAGCGCATCAGGCACTCAATCGTGCCCGCGAGGCTCTGGAAGACGACGACACGCGGCTGAAATATGCCGCGCTAGAACTGCGCATGGCGATGGAATCCCTGACCTATGACAGGGCGCGGGCCTACAAGGACGAATTCCCTCCAGAGGAATACGAGACCTGGCAGCCGCTCAAGGTCATGGCGGTGCTTCTTGAGATCGACGCTACAGCCGATAAAGACAGTACCTTAATCATACGGCGTTGGAGAGACCCCGGGCCAGCCATCGGCCAGAATGACAATGCTCGGTACTGAGAAGGTCCTAAACATGGAAACGCTGCGCAAGCACTACGATGCGCTTGGCAGCTTTCTTCATGTGCCAACCTTCAAACAGACCAGGTCCGGCAAGGCCCACGACCCCGGAGAAACAACGGAAGCGTTGAGCCTCCCCCTTTAAAGTG